>JBDRPN010000016.1:0-359642 GCA_043826925.1 Pseudomonadota bacterium | reverse complement strand
CGTGCAAGTGCTTGCTTCTATACTCTTAGCATCCAGCAGCAGCAGATCCTTCACGTCTTGCTTTCGCAGTCCGCTCAGAACTCAACCCTCGCCTTTCGACTTGGGTCAGCAGCCATCCCTTCGATCTCGGAATGACTACCCGCCACCACCTCCAGCACAGCAAGCACCTACACCTATCGGTTGTTTGGTTTTTAAAGAACTTCCGCCTCACTCACTTCCTTCAGCGGCTCCGCTAGCAGCAGAGAGGGGCGCATTATACGGACCGTTTTTCGTTGGTCAATAGATTACGCAAAAAAATTTCGACGGATCTCAAACAAGGGTCACGCGAGCAAATTTTCGCTTACCCACCTGTAATACAACGCAGTCCCCAACGCTCAGTGCCGCATTGCGATCACCGACCTTCTCGCCGTTGATCCTCACCCCGCCGCCATCGATCATGCGCAAGGCGTCGGAAGTGCTGGATGTCAGTCCGGCGGACTTCAATACCTGCGCCAGCGACCCTGCCGCGACGCTGATCTCGGGCATATCATCGGGCAGCACTCCGCGCTGAAAACGCGCCTCGAACTCGGCGAGAGCGGCCTCCGCGTCCTTGCCCGAATGGAACCGCGTCACGATCTCCTGCGCCAGCAATACCTTGACGTCGCGCGGGTTGCGTCCTTCGGCCACTTCACGCTTGAATCCGGCGATCTCGGCATTGGCACGAAACGAAAGCAGTTCGTAGTAGCGCCACATCAACTCATCCGAGACGGACATCAGCTTGCCGAAAATCTCGGTGGGGGATTCCGCAATGCCAATGTAATTACCGAGAGATTTCGACATTTTATTGACGCCGTCTAATCCTTCGAGCAAAGGCATCATCAATACGCATTGCGGTGCCTGGCCGTAATGCTTCTGCAATTCGCGGCCGACCAGCAGATTGAATTTCTGGTCAGTGCCGCCGAGTTCGACATCGGCTTTCATGGCCACCGAATCGTAACCCTGACAGAGGGGATAGAGGAATTCATGGATGGCGATTGGCTGGCCGCCGGTGTAGCGCTTGGAAAAGTCGTCGCGTTCCAGCATGCGTGCCACCGTGTGGCGCGCAGCGAGCTTGATCATGCCGGCGGCACCAAGGGGTTCGAACCAGGTCGAGTTGAAGCAGACCTCGGTCTTCTGCGGGTCGAGAATCTTGAACACCTGCTCCCGATAGGTATCGGCGTTCTCCAGTATTTGCTCGCGGGACAGCGGCGGTCGCGTCGTATTCTTGCCGCTCGGGTCGCCGATCATCCCAGTGAAATCGCCGATCAGGAACATGACGTGATGGCCGAGGTCCTGAAAATGCCGCAATTTGTTGATCAGCACGGTATGTCCGAGATGAAGATCCGGCGCCGTGGGATCGAAGCCCGCCTTGACGCGAAGGGGACGTCCTGATTTCAGTTTTTCGACGAGTTCGGACTCGATCAGCAGTTCGTCCGCGCCACGCTTGATCAGTGACAGTTGCGAGTCGATATCGACCATAGTGAGGTAACCAGGTTTGACGGAAGGGGGATATTTGCTACACTCTCGCGACTTTTAGTTCCGGCTAACGCTTGCATTAGCCTTCCCTGAAACTGCGTTTTCAGTTATTCACCCATCCAATTGCAAAAAAACAAGAGCGGAATTTTAGCGCAACTCCTTGACTACCGAGTCGAACGGCCCGGGCATTTCTGGGTTGGCGCCAGCGTCCTGGGAGTTTCGCTCTTCAGCATGGTCGCCGCCTTCGGCACCGTGAATGACTCCCGTTTGACGGACATCCCCCGCCAGCAAGTGGTCGAGCAACTGGCCCTGCCGTCACTGACGCCAACATCCGATGCCGATCAGAGCTTCCTGCGCGAAGACCGTGTGCAGCGCGGCGATACGGTTATGGAACTACTGCAGCGGCTCGGGATCGACGATCCGGCTGCTGTCGGTTTTCTGAAAAGCAACACTACCGCCCAAAGCCTGTTCCGCCAGCTCAGCCCGGGCAAGAACCTGACGGTGCGAACCGGACCACAAGGTGAACTGCAGACCCTGGTCTTCCCGCTCAACGGCGGCAAGGATCAGGCTCTGGTAATCGAACGCCGAACCGCAGCAGATGGCGACCAATTCACGGCGTCGGAGCAACCCCTGCCACTGGAAACCCAGGTGGTCATGAAAACTGCCGAGATTCGCTATTCGCTGTTCGGCGCTACCGACGCGGCAGGGATTCCCGACACGGTCGCGATGCAGCTGGCCGACATATTTGGCGGCGACATCGATTTTCATCGCGACCTGCGCAAGGGCGATCGATTCGCCGTCATCTACGAATCCGCAACCTATCTCGGCCGTGCCGTACGCAGCGGGCGCATCCTCGCCGCTGAGTTCGTCAATAATGGCAGGACCTTTCGCGCCGCATGGTTCGCCGACCCTGCCGGCAGCGTAGGCAGCGGGGGGTACTACACCGCCGACGGCAAGAACATCCGCAAGGCGTTCTTGCGCTCGCCCCTGGAATTCTCACGTATCACGTCGGGCTTCACTTCGGCGCGCTTCCATCCCGTCTTGCGGAAATGGCGCGCGCACAAGGGCGTCGATTATGGCGCGCCGACCGGAACCCGGGTCAAGGCCACCGGCGACGGCGTGGTCGAGTATGTCGGCGTAAAAGGCGGTTATGGCAAGGTCGTTATCCTGCGTCATCAAAATCGCTATACCACGCTCTACGGGCACCTCTCGGGCTTTGCCTCGGGCCTGCGCAAAGGCAATCGCGTCGGCCAAGGCGATGTAATCGGCTTCGTCGGCGCCACTGGGCTGGCCAGCGGCCCACACCTGCACTACGAGTTCCGCGTCAATGAAGTGCACCAGAATCCGCTGGCGATGGCCCTGCCCAGCGCGCCACCCTTGATGCCGCAGCAGCTTGAGCTGTTCCGGACACAAACCGCGGCCCACCTCGCCCGTATTGACCTGATTCGCGGATTCGACCTCGCCCAAGCCGACTGACATGGCATCGGCTATGCCGCTGGTCGTGGGCTTGATGTCGGGAACCAGCCTTGATGGCGTCGATGCCGCCCTGGTCGACTTCTCCAGCAGTCAACCGCACACGCTTGCCACGTTCTGGCAGCCGTATTCCGACGCCATCCGCCAGCAGGCCCTGCGGCTACAGACCGCGCAGCACGATGAAATCCACTCCGCCGCACTGTTTGCCAACGAACTGGCCCGCTGCTACGCCGAGGCCGTCGGCCAGCTCCTGACCAAAGCCGGAGTCGGCGCCGGGCAAGTTGCGGCCATAGGCTGTCACGGCCAGACCATCCGGCATCAGCCCGCCGCCGGCTACACCGTGCAGTTGAACAACCCGGCGCTGCTGGCCGAATTGACCGGAATTACCGTCATAGCCGACTTCCGCAGCCGCGACATTGCCGCCGGCGGCCAGGGCGCCCCGCTGGTGCCGGCCTTTCATGCAGCGATATTCGGTGATCCCACGCGGCATCGGGTCATCCTGAACATTGGCGGCATCGCCAATCTGACCGACCTCAATCCCGGGCAAGCGGTGCGCGGCTTCGACTGCGGGCCCGGTAATCTGCTGATGGACGCCTGGATAGAACGCCACAAGGGACTGCGCTACGACGATGACGGGCAGTGGGCCGAGCAGGGGCAGGTGCTTCCCGAACTGCTGGACAACTTCCTCACTGACGGCTTTTTCGGCGCAAGCCCGCCCAAGAGCTGCGGCCGCGACGAGTTCAACCTGCCGTGGGTGGAGCGCCATCTTGCCGGCAGCGAACGGCCGCAGGACGTCCAGGCGACCCTACTTGAACTCAGCGCCGTGTCTGCGATCCGAGCCATCGATCGCTGGTGCGGCAATCCCGGCGAAGTTTTCGTCTGTGGCGGCGGCGCGCACAATAAGGCTTTGATGGCTCGACTGCAGCATCATCTGCCGAATTGCCGTGTCGCCAGCACCAACTCTTTGGGTCAAGCGGCCGACTGGGTCGAGGCGCTGGCCTTTGCCTGGTTGGCGTGGCGCACCCTGAACGGCGAAACGGGCAATCTACCGGAAGTCACGGGCGCCGGTGGGCCACGCATCCTGGGCGCCATCTATCGGCACTGATTCCGCGCGTGACGGCGCAGGCGCTAACGACAAAAGGCGCGGAGCCCACGGCTTCGCGCCTTTTCTTGTCTATGGAACCCGAATCAGGCGGAGAAAGACGACCCGCAGCCGCAGGTCGATTGGGCATTCGGATTCTTGATCACGAATTGCGAACCTTCGAGCCCCTCCGAGTAATCGATCTCGGCACCGACCAGGTACTGATAGCTCATCGGGTCGATCAGCAGCGATACGCCGTTCTTTTCCATCACGGTGTCGTCATCATTGGTCACTTCGTCAAAAGTGAAGCCATACTGAAATCCGGAACAACCGCCGCCAGTCACGAACACGCGCAGTTTAAGTTCGGGGTTGCCTTCTTCGGCAATAAGCTCCTTGACCTTGGATGCCGCGTTATCGGTGAAATTGAGCGGCGCCGGCATTTCGGTGGGTGCATTCATGGTGTTCTCCTGTGGGTTTTCCGCAACGGACTAGTATGTATGTCCGGAAATTATGGTTTCAATAGCTTCAGGCGTCAATTGCTGGCAGCCAGTTTCAGTTCCACCGCCTTCGACGGCGCACCCTCATGCACCAAGCGGCCCTGCACTACGGCCCCGAGATGCATTTCGATCGTACTGTACTCGACATCACCCGTGACCCGGGCGCGCGTCTGAAGTTCCAGGAAATCGCTCGAATGCACCGCGCCAATCACGGTTCCGTTGATAACCAGGTGGGAAACCGAGATCTCGCCTTCGATCCGCGCATGCTCGCTGATCACCAGCGTAGCCGGTTGTCCCTCGCTACCGCGAACGTTTCCCTTGATTTCGCCATCGACACGAAGGCCGCCGGTAAAAGTCACATCGCCTTCCAGAGAAGTTCCGGCACCGATCAAGCTGTCGATACGACCCTGGGGCTTGTTGATTTTCTTGCCAAACATGACTGGGATCTCCTCACCTGTCTAATGTGTTAATACCGTGACGTTCAAAGCATCACGCTTTGGCTGGCTTTCACTGTGCCGTCCTGGATCAGACGCACCTCGACGCGCTGAATTCGTGCACCGCTCGCCACCGTGAATGTGCCTTCCAGACGCCGGAAGTAGCGAAAGCTGACCTGATACTGGCTGGCAGCGGGATCTCCGGCAACGGGAAATTGCATCATAGCAGTCTCTGCGCCTTGCTGCACGGTCGCAAACAACTGGATCATGCCCTTGAATTCCTTGTCTTTTTTCTCTCCTGTTTGAGCTAGCAGGAGGCGGTAGCGATACTGGCCATCGCCGAGCGGAAGGATCTGCAGCCGACTGATCGCCAGTCCGGAATTTCCCACCTGCCCCCCCGCCAGGCTTTCAAACGTTGCCAGATCGGACTTGAGGTGAGTGTTTTCCTCTTCCAGGGTCCGAATTTGCGCGGTCAGTTGCTCCTGTGAGGTGCTTTCGATGCGCAAACGGCTTTCGCTGGCATTCGCCACCTTGCGGGCGCTTTCCAACTCGGATTCCAGCCGCGTAATGCGTTCCCGCATTTCAGTGATCTCATGTTCGCTTGCGCCTTGATGGAAACCGGCAAAGCGCTGCCCCGCGTCGTAAATCCAGCCGGCCAACGCCAATGACGCACCCGCTATTGCGACCACGGACAGCGCCCGCCAATACCATGGCAGATGCGTCCGGATTGCAACTCGCGGTGCTGAAATGCCGAAGCGGCTACGCAGCCGCCTCAGCGTCAGGGCAAAACGGGAACTTGCGAAAGACCCGAACATTCGTCCAGACCAAACATAAGGTTCATGTTTTGTACCGCCTGCCCTGCGGCCCCCTTTACCAGATTATCAATCACCGAGAGGACCACCAGCGTGTCGCCCCCCTGCGGTCTATGCACTGCAATCCGGCAGGTATTTGCCGCGCGTACCGAACGCGTCTCGGGATGCGATTTCGGCGGCAGCACATCGACAAAAGGCTGCGCGGCATAACGCTTCTCGAACAAGGTCTGGAAATCCACTTCACGCGTAATACGCGCATAGAGCGTGGCATGGATGCCGCGAATCATCGGCGTCAGGTGCGGCACGAAGGTCAGGCCGATCTGCTGCTCGGACTTGCCAGCAGCGCGCGCCAAACCCTGCCGGATCTCGGGCAGGTGGCGATGCCCCGGCACGCCATAGGCCTTGAAGTTATCCGCAGCCTCGGAGAACAGTATCCCTATCTCCGCTTTTCGACCGGCACCGGAAACACCCGATTTCGCGTCGGCAATCAAATGTCCGAGATCGATACAGCCCGCCTCCACCAGCGGCAGGAAGCCGAGCTGGGTCGCCGTCGGATAGCAACCGGGGTTCGCCACCAGCCTTGCCTTGCGGATCTGCTCGCGATTCACTTCGGGCAGGCCATATACGGCTTCGGCGATCAAATCAGGGCTGACGTGGGTCATGCCATACCACTGCTCCCAAAGAGCGACGTCCTTGATGCGAAAATCGGCCGCCAGGTCGATGACCTTGACTCCGGCGTCCAGCAACTGCGCCACCTGCTGCATGGCGATGCCATTGGGCGTGGCGAAAAACACCACGTCGCAATCGCTTAGCGGCGCGTCTTTGGGATCGCTGAAATTCAGGCCGACCGCGCCGCGCAGGCTGGGAAACATGTCGGCAACCTTGGTCCCGGCCTCGCCCCGCGAGGTGATTGCAGTAAGTTCAACGCCGGAATGCTGCGCCAACAAGCGCAGGAGTTCCACTCCCGTATAGCCCGTACCGCCCACGATACCTGCCTTGATCATGCCACGCTCCTTGCTGCGAAGAGAAGATGTTAACCCGTAACCGGATACAAACGAAAACGGCGTTTCACAGGGCGGCTGATGCCGGCTCAATCGATGGCAGCCGCGGCGGCCTCATGCGGGTGGATATCGCATTCAGCCGGAGGCTGAGCACATATCCCACCTGGGGATACCGTCCCCGCATCCTGCGCGGACATAACTAAAAAGCCGCCCGAAGGCGGCTTTTTGCGCAACAGCGGTACGGCCGCTGAAGCTTAGCGCTTCGAGAACTGCTTGCGCCGGCGCGCTTTGCGGAAGCCGACCTTCTTGCGCTCGACTTCGCGCGCATCGCGGGTAACGAATCCGGCGCTCGAAAGAGCCGGCTTCAAGGTCGCGTCGTATTCGATCAGGGCGCGGGTGATGCCGTGACGAACGGCACCGGCCTGACCGGACTCGCCGCCGCCTTCGACATTCACCAGAATATCGAAGGTGGTCGTGTGCTGGGTCAGCTCAAGCGGCTGACGCACCACCATGCGGCCGGTTTCGCGCGAGAAGAACTCGTCGACAGGCTTGTCGTTGACCACGAACTTGCCGCTGCCGGTGCGCAGAAACACGCGGGCAATGGCCGTCTTGCGGCGACCGGTACCATAATATTGGGTGACTGCCATGAGAACTCCTTAGATTTCCAGCGTCTTCGGCTGCTGGGCGCTATGCGGATGCGCGGCGCCGGCGTAGCACTTCATCTTTTTCAGCATCGCGTAGCCCAGCGGACCTTTGGGCAGCATGCCCTTCACGGCCTTTTCCAGGATGCGTCCCGGAAAACGCTGCTGCAGTTTGGTGAAGTTGGTTTCGTTGATACCACCCGGATAGCCGGTGTGGCGATAGTATTTCTTGTCTTCGGCCTTGTTGCCCGTCACACGCAGCTTTTCGACGTTAACCACGACGATGTAATCGCCGGTATCGACGTGCGGCGTGAAGATGGCCTTGTGCTTGCCGCGCAGGCGGTGTGCAATCACGGCAGCCAGGCGACCCAGCACCTTGTCCGTGGCATCGACGACAACCCAGTCGTGCTGGACCTCATGTGGCTTGGCGGAAAATGTTTTCATTCTCGTGTTCCTTGCTTGCATCGATAACCCGGCCCGCGCAGCAAGGGATGGAATCCGCCCATGCGCTTCTCGGAAAGCCGAGCATTCTAACCAATAGACGAAGTGCCTGTCAAATGGGAATTGCTAAAAGGCCTGACGACTGCGGCCTATCCGCAGCAGACCGCATGATCAAGGCCGAAAGCATGACCGCTGGTCGCGGAATGGTCTTCACGCAGCTTCCGGACGGCAGGTTTCATTCGGTCTTGACCAGACCGAGCACCGCAGCCGCGTTGAGGAAATCGATGATTTCCTCAATCGGCCGGGTAGCGCTGGCCACCACGTGTTCGGGTGTGGACAGCTTCCCCACCAAAGTTTCGGCCAGCCGCGGCTGCCACTCCAAGTGTGGCAGCAGTTTGAAATCCGGCATCTTTTTCAGGCCGACCCGGGTTGCCCGGGCGATTTCCGCGAGCGGCTGCCCCTGCGAAGCGCTCATCACGCCCCAGAAGCGCAGGGCCTGGTAGGGCCGCGCGGAAAAACGCCGGCATTCGCCTAGCAGTTTCGTGTCATTGGTGACCTTGATCTGGCACGCGGCGGGATCGGCCCGCCAGAAATCGTGGCTTGAGAACCACGTAGGATCGGCGCGGGCGGCCCGCACCCCCGCGTTGACATCGACGAGGAGATCCGGCGCGCCGGGAACGCTCACGGCCAGCGGCTGGTCGATGAGCAGCTTGGGGATAATCGCTTGAATCGCGCCGATCAGGCTGCGCTCGGGCTGGAACAGCTTGCGCGTCGCCCGCGCCGCAACAGCCGACTCGGTCGCACGCTGCACCGTAGCAGCCGAGGCTATGGCCAGCTGCGCCGCCTCCGCCAGAACCTCGGCGATCTCGTTGGCTCGTGGCGGGCAGTGCCCAAGGACACGGACCCCGGGCGGGGCCTCCTCGCCGCGCGAACAACAGTAAATAAGCAGCAGCCTGTCGCCAAGCCTGCCCACCAGTTCGGCCACCCGCTCCGGCGGCAAACGCCCCAGAAAGGCAATCTGGGCGACTGCCGGGTCCTCGACCAACTGCCATGACAAGCCCTGCGTTCTGGCAACCAGCGGCAACAAGGACTTCAGCACCATGAGATCCTTGTCTTCAATCCCGACGGTGGCTATGGATACATCAGTCATTTCCCCTCTCCCTCTCGGCGAAACGCCGCTGCTGCCTAATTCAGATAGTTGTTTTTATCCTTCCTTACCTTGCTGCGAACCGTTCTCAGGCTGGCGAGAATCGAGAAATCGTGCGTAATTTCCTCGCCAACTTCTGGGAGGCGGGAAAAAGAGCGGGGAGTTGCTCAAGGAGAGCTATGCAGTAGGCAATGCCGCGACGGGCAACCGGCCCGGAGCGCAGTCCGGGCAGTGGCAGGGCGCCGCAACTGCTCCGACGCGACATCCATGAATTCATCGAAGCCCTTTCAGGCTTCCTGCATCATCCGCCAGTATTGATACTTCATCATGCCGGCAGCGCCACCCACGATCGAGACCAGAGTCAACACCGATCCCAAAGCCAGCGTCGAGACGCCGGTAATCGCCTGCCCGACCGTGCAGCCCATCGACAGCACACCGCCAATGCCCATCAGCACGGCACCTACCGCATGATTCGCGAAGTCGCCGAAATTGACGAACCACTCGACGCGGAAACTGCGGCTGATCAAGGCATACAGCAGGGAGCCGACGATCACGCCGACCAGCGCCATGATGCCGAAGTTGATCAGTGATGTATCGGCCGGATTCATCACATAACGCGCCATGTCGCCCATCGGACTGATGAACGTGAAGGACTGCGTCTCGACCCGCAAGGGCTTGACGTCGGCGAAATCGGCGAATTCCTTCCAGGCAGCCCCCATTGATCCACCGGTGATATACCAGCCGACGATGACGGCAAGGCCTATCACCACACCGCCCAGGATGTGGTCGAAATTGCCGCGGAAATCGCGTGAGGAGAAAGCAAAGCCAAACAGCGCCAGGGCCAGCGCCACACCGAAGGCCGCATTGCCGAGCCCGGTCAATTCCCCCAGGGCCTGGCTGGTCTTGCCGGCGGCTGCCAGATTGATCGTGGTCGCCGACATCCAGCTGCCGAACACCGTGTCGTAGAAGTTGGTCCACAGCATCGCGTAGGCGCAGGCCGATGCGATCGCCAGAACCACCAGGGATTTCAGGTTGCCGCCGCCGATGCGCACCAGGGTCTTGTTGCCGCAACCGGAAGCCAGGGTCATGCCGATGCCGAACATTAGGCCGCCCAGCACATAGCGCAGCCAGGCCAGATTGGGCGTCCGGTAAGGCGGAAAAGTGCTGGTACCGATAACCACCTTGCCCGAAGCTTCAAGCACCACGACGCCGAGCGTGGCCACGGCAATCGCCAGCAACCAGGCGCGCAGACGCCCCGTGTCGCCCATGTTCACCCAGTCCGAAACGGCGCCCATGGTGCAGAAGTTGGTCTTGTTGGCCACCGCGCCCATGATCATGCCGGTGACAAGCACAATGCCAAGAATCTGCAAATGAATAGTGAATTCCATACCCCCCCCAGAAGCCATCGTCGTGGCTTGATTCTTTTACAAATAGCGAATCATTCTAGGATATCGACCGGGGCATGGAATCAGTCTTCTTTGACCCCGAATAATGGCAATCAATTGCCATCCGCGTACCGGGTCGGATCAGCCACACCGGCTGCGGCAAAGCCTTCGCTGCGCAGGCGGCAGGAGTCGCACACGCCACAGGCGCGCCCCTGCGCGTCAGCCTGGTAGCATGAAACGGTGATTGCAAAGTCGACGCCCAGCTGGGCGCCGCGGGCGATGATCTGCGCCTTGCTCAGGGCGATCAGTGGTGCGTGCAGCTTGAGCGGCCGGCCTTCGACTGCCGCCTTGGTCGCCAGATTGGCGAGTTGCTCGAATGCGCGGATGAATTCGGGCCTGCAATCCGGATAACCCGAGTAATCCACGGCATTGACCCCGACAAAGATGTCCTGCGCCCCGAGCACCTCGGCCCAGGCCAGGGCCAAGGCCAACATGATGGTGTTGCGCGCCGGCACATAGGTGACCGGGATGCCTGGCTGCACGCCGGCAATCGGCACGGCGATCGAGCTGTCGGTCAGCGCCGAACCGCCCAACTGACCGAGATCGAGCTTCAGCACGCGATGCGCCGTCGCCCCAAGAGCCTCGGCAACACGCGCCGCCGCCAGCAGTTCGGCGCCGTGGCGCTGCCCGTAATCAAGCGACAGGCAATGGCAGGCAAAGCCCTGCTCACGCGCCAGGGCCAGCACCGTGGCGGAATCGAGGCCGCCCGACAGCAGGACGACCGCGGGTTTTGCCACGATCGCCGAGCTTGACGCCGGTGTGGCAGGCTGCGACCCACCTTGGAACTTGGTTTTCATGGCGGCGATGGTAGCAAACGGGAGGTGGCCGCGGCTGTTCTATAATTGCAGGCCTTGTTTATGTATTTCACGCAACCCACGATGGCAAAGAAAGTGTTCATCCGCACCTTCGGCTGCCAGATGAACGAATACGACTCCGACAAGATGGCCGACGTGCTGGCCGGCAGCGACGGCGCAGTCAAGACGGACAATCCCGAAGAAGCCGACATCATCCTGTTCAATACCTGCTCGGTGCGCGAGAAGGCGCAGGAGAAGGTGTTCCACGATCTGGGCCGGGTCAGGCACCTCAAGCAGCTCAATCCGAATCTGGTGATCGGCGTCGGCGGCTGCGTCGCCAGCCAGGAAGGCGCCGCCATCGTCGCCCGCGCGCCCTACGTCGACCTCGTCTTCGGCCCGCAGACCCTGCATCGCCTGCCGCAGATGATCGCCGCGCGGCGGACCAGCGGGCGCGCGCAGGTCGACATCTCCTTCCCGGAAATCGAGAAGTTCGATGCCCTGCCGCCCGCCACCGTCACCGGAACTTCGGCCTTCGTCTCGATCATGGAGGGTTGTTCCAAATACTGCAGTTTCTGCGTCGTGCCCTACACGCGCGGCGAGGAAGTCTCGCGCCCGCTGCCCGACGTGGTGGCGGAAATCACCGCCCTGGTTGCGCGCGGCGTGCGCGAAGTCACCTTGCTGGGCCAGAACGTCAATGCCTACCGGGGAAAGTTCGCCGGCGACATGGACGACGACGAGCCGGCCGACCTGGCTTTCCTGATCGAAACCCTGGCCGCGATGGAGGGCATCGAGCGCATCCGCTATACGACCTCGCATCCGCGCGAGATGACGCAAAGGCTGATCGACGTGTACCGCAGCACGCCGAAACTGGTCTCGCACCTGCATCTGCCGGTGCAATCCGGTTCCGACCGGATTCTGGCCGCCATGAAGCGCGGCTATTCGGTGCTCGAATTCAAGTCGCTGGTGAGAAAGCTCAGGACGGCCCGGCCCGATCTTTCGCTTTCGTCCGACTTCATCATCGGCTTCCCCGGCGAAACCGAGGAGGACTTCGAGAAGACCATGCGCCTGGTCGAAGAGCTCAGCTTCGACAACAGCTTCTCCTTCGTCTACAGCCCCCGCCCCGGCACGCCGGCCGCCGACATGGCCGACGACACGCCGGCGGAACTCAAGATAAGACGCCTGATGCGCTTGCAGAAAACCATCGAGGCACAGGCGATGCGGATCAGCGAGGCCATGGTCGGCACGACGCAGCGCGTCCTGGTCGAGGGTCACGCGCGCAAGGACGCCAGCGAACTGGCAGGGCGCACCGACAACAATCGGGTGGTCAACTTCGCCGGCAACGAACGCCTTGTTGGCCGTTTCATCGACGTCACCATCACCGCCGCACTGCCGCACAGTCTGCGCGGCGAAGTCGTTACGCTGGCCTAGGCGCGCATTCCGCCGAATCGCATGATCGCCCCCCGTGCCCTGAGTCTTGTCCTGCAGCCGCTCGACAACGCGCGGCTGCAGAATCTGTGCGGCGCGCTGGACGAAAACCTGCGCCAGATCGAGGCCGCCTTCGATGTCACCATCAGCCGGCGCGGCCAGCATTGCCGGATCAACGGCGAACTGCCGCAATCGCGCCTGGCCGCCACGGCCCTGCAGCATTTCTACGCACAGGCGAGTGAACCGCTGTCGATCGACGAACTGCAGCTCGGCCTCATCGAGATCACGCGCAACCGCAATGCGCGGACCCCGGCGCAGCCGAATGCCGGATTGCTGACGCGCAAGACCGATCTGCACGGGCGCACGCCGAACCAGGCCAAGTATCTGAATGACATCCAGGACCACGACATCACCTTCGGTATCGGTCCGGCCGGCACCGGCAAGACCTATCTTGCCGTCGCCTCCGCGATCGATGCCTTCGAGCGCGACCAGGTCAGCCGCATCGTCCTGACCCGGCCGGCAGTCGAAGCCGGCGAGCGGCTGGGCTTCCTGCCCGGCGACCTCGCGCAGAAAATCGATCCCTATCTGCGCCCGCTCTACGACGCGCTCTACGACCTGATGGGTTTCGAGAAGGTGTCCAAGCTGTTCGAGAAGCAGAGCATCGAGATCGCACCGCTGGCCTACATGCGCGGCCGCACCCTGAATCATGCCTTCATCATTCTCGACGAGGCGCAGAACACCACGCCGGAGCAGATGAAAATGTTCCTCACCCGCATCGGCATCGGCGCCAAGGCGGTGGTCACCGGCGACGTGACCCAGATCGACCTGCCGCGTGGCCAGAAGTCCGGCTTGGTCGAGGCGCGCCGCATCCTGGCCGAAGTGCGCGGACTCGCCTTCACCGATTTCGACGCCTCCGACGTGGTACGCCACCCGCTGGTCGCGCGCATCGTCGATGCCTATGAGAAACACGGCAGCACGCGCCCGACACCGACTGCCTGAGTTGCGGCTGTCGGTGCAGTACCCGGGCGGCAAGGACCAGGCGCCGACTCGTCCGCAGCTTCGTCGCTGGGTGCGCGCGGCCTGTGCGATACCGGCCGAAGTGACGCTGCGCTTCGTCGGCGACGAAGAAGGACGGAATCTCAACCGCGACTATCGCGGCAAGGATTACGCCACCAACGTGCTGTCCTTCCCTTACGAAACGGGCGAGCGGATCAGCGGCGATCTGGTGCTCTGCCTGCCGGTGGTGGCACGCGAGGCGGAGCAACAGGGCAAGTCGCGCGAAGCCCACTACGCGCACCTTATCGTGCATGGTATGCTGCACCTACAGGGCTATGACCACGAGACCGGCAGCGATGATGCCGAACACATGGAAGCGCTTGAGCGCAAAATCCTGGATGCTCTCGGTTACCCCGATCCTTACGCTTAAGCATGGACCCATCCAGTCGACCCAGTCTGATCGAACGTCTTTCCGCGCTGCTGCTGCGCGAACCCGAAGACCGCGAACAACTCCTTGAACTGCTGCACGGCGCCTTCGAGCGCCACTTGATGGACGCCGATGCGCTCTCCATCATCGAGGGCGCGCTGTCCGTCGCCGACATGGCGGTGCGCGACATCATGGTGCCGCGTGCGCAGATGGACGTGGTGTATATGAACGATTCCCCGGAACAGATCGTCGAGGTCGTGCTCGAAACCGCGCACTCGCGCTTTCCCGCCATCGGCGAGAGCAAGGACGACGTGCTCGGCATCCTGCTGGCAAAGGACTTGCTGCGCTATTTCGCCGGCAAGGAGTTCGACCTGCGCGACACCCTGCGGCCGGCGATATTCATTCCCGAATCGAAGCGGCTCAACGTGCTGCTGCGTGAATTTCGGGCTTCGCGCAACCACATGGCCATCGTGGTCGACGAATACGGCGGCGTCGCCGGCCTGGTCACGATCGAAGACGTGCTGGAGCAGATCGTCGGCGAAATCGAGGACGAATACGACTTCGACGAGACTGCCGACAACATCGTCAAGGACAATACCGGCCGCTATCGCGTCAAGGCCGTGACCGAAATCGCCGACTTCAATGCCGCCTTCTCCACGCAATTTTCCGATGAGCATTTCGACACCGTGGGCGGACTGGTGATCCATCACCTGGGCCGCCTGCCCAAGCGCAATGAAGTGGTCACCATCGACGGCATGCGCCTGCAGATCCTGCGTGCCGACAGCCGCCGCGTGCATACCCTGCTGGTCGATCCGCAGAAGGATCTGCCGCTCGCCGCGCCCCTCGCCGTAGACGAATGACGCAGCGGCGGCCGGCAGTTGCCCTGCTTGCCGCGTTCGCGCTGGGCGCCTTCTGCGTCCTCGGTTTTGCACCTTTCGACGCCTACTTCGCCGCGTATTTCGCCGTATGGCCAGCGCCAACTCTTGCGCTGGGCGGCCTGTTCCTGCTCTGGCGCCGCGCGGCGACGATGCGCCAGGCGCTGCTGCTGGGCCTGGCCTGGGGGGCGGGCTGCTTCCTGTTCGGTGTGTCCTGGGTCTATGTCAGCCTCTCACAATTCGGCGGCATGGCGCCGCCGGCCGCCGCCGCCGCGACGCTGTTGTTCTGCCTTTATCTCGCGCTGTTTCCGGCGCTGGCCGGCGTCCTGTTCCAGCGCTGGCGCGGCGACACCCTGCGCGACGCCTTGCTCTTCGCCGGCCTGTGGACCCTCGCCGAATGGCTGCGCGGATGGCTATTTACCGGCTTTCCCTGGCTCGCCGTCGGCTATTCGCAAAGCCCTCCCAGTCCGCTGGCGGGCTGGGCCTCGGTGCTGGGCGTGTATGGCGTCGGCTTCATCGTGGCGCTGGCCGGCGCATTGCTGGCTGCCGGCTGGCGCAGGCCGGCGGCATGGGCGGCGATCCTGCTGCTGCTCGGTGCCGGCGGCCTGCTGCGACGCATGGACTGGACCCAGCCGGTAGGTAGCCCGATCACCGTCAGTTTGCTGCAGGGCAACGTGCCGCAAAGCCTCAAGTGGGATCCGAAGCGCCTGCCGCTGTCGGTGGACACCTATCTGCGCCTGGCCAGCGAGCATCCTGCTACGCTCACCGTGCTGCCCGAAACCGCCCTGCCGCTGTATTTCAACGAAGTCCCGCGCGACGTCCTGCGCGGCCTGACCCGTCACGGTGACGCCTTGTTCGGCGTCGCCGTCGCCACCACCGATGGCGGCTATACCAACGGCGCCGTGACGCTGACCCCGGATCTGGTCGCGAAGGCCTACGCCAAGCGTCACCTGGTGCCCTTCGGCGAATACCCGCCGCCGGGCTTTGCCTGGTTCTTCCGCTTTGCGCACATCCCGATGTCGAATTTCACCGCCGGTCCGCCGCGCCAGGAAGCGCTGGCCGTGGCCGGGCAGCGGATTGCGCCCAACATCTGCTACGAGGATCTGTTCGGCGAGGAACTGCTCGGCGCCCTGCCCGCCGCAACCCTGCTGGTGAACCTGTCCAACACCGCATGGTTCGGCGATTCGCTGGCACAGCCGCAACACCTGCAGATCGCCCAGTTGCGCGCCATCGAAACCGGCCGCGTGATGTTGCGCGCCACCAATACCGGAATGACCGCGATGGTCGCTGCGAATGGCGTCATCGCCGCCGCCCTGCCGCCCTTCGTCACCGCCGCGCTGGTGGTGCAGGCCCAGGGCCGCAGCGGCCTGACGCCCTATGCCCGCTGGGGCAACCTGCTGGCCTTGCTGCTGGCTGTCGGCGCCTGCGTGACTGCCTTGCGTCGCCGCAGGAACTAAAGCTTGTAGGCCGCGAGGTCGATGGTGAGGCTGGGCCGCCCCATGGCCTGCAGGGCCGCGCAGAGGAAGCGGCGCGCTTCCGGCGCCAGCGGTTTGTAGTCGGATGGCTTGAAGTTCATGGCCAGCAAAAGTATCTGGTCGACCAGCAACATTTTGCCCATCGGATTCGGCGTTTCCAGTCCCGCTTCGAGAAATGCCGCGGCAATCCAGTGCCGCGCACTGGCCGGGTCGAAGGCAGCAAGATCCTCGGCACCGAGAGGGAAATCGTAACGCTCGCCGTTCTTCAACACCACGCTGACTTGATGATCCACGGTACTACTCCTTTGGGCTTTGGTTGCACTGCGCGGATGATACCGGAAGCTGCCGCGCCTGAGCCGGCGGCTTCAAGCCAGTCATGGAAACCCTGTAAAATCGCCGCTTTTGCGAATCAACAGGGTTTCCCGATGAACCAAAAACCGACGTTCCAGGAAATCATCCTGCGCCTGCAGGCGTTCTGGAACCAGCAGGGCTGCGCGCTGCTGCAACCCTATGACATGGAAGTCGGCGCCGGCACCAGCCACACCGCCACTTTTCTGCGCGCCCTCGGCCCCGAGCCGTGGAAGGCCGGCTACGTGCAGCCCTCGCGCCGCCCCAAGGACGGCCGCTACGGCGAGAATCCCAACCGCATGCAGCACTATTACCAGTACCAAGTGGTGCTGAAGCCCGCACCGGCGAACATCCTCGAACTCTATCTCGACTCGCTCGCAGCGCTGGGCTTCGACCTGAAGCAGAACGACGTGCGTTTCGTCGAGGACGACTGGGAGAACCCGACGCTGGGCGCCTGGGGACTGGGCTGGGAAGTCTGGCTCAACGGCATGGAGGTCACGCAGTTCACCTATTTCCAGCAGGTCGGCGGCATCGACTGCAAACCGATCACCGGCGAAATCACCTACGGCCTGGAGCGTCTGGCGATGTACCTGCAGGGCGTCGAGAACGTCTTCGATCTGGTCTATGCGCCGGGCCTGAAATACGGCGACGTCTTCCACCAGAATGAAGTCGAGCAAAGCGCCTACAACTTCGAGCACAGCAACGTCGATTTCCTGCTCACCGCCTTCGGCGCGCACGAGGGCAACGCCAAGCACCTGATGGAGCAGCAGCTTGCGCTGCCCGCCTACGAACAGGTACTGAAGGCCGCCCACACCTTCAACCTGCTCGACGCGCGCGGCGCCATCTCGGTCACCGAGCGCGCCGCCTACATCGGCCGCATCCGCAACCTCGCGCGCAGCGTGGCGCAGAGCTACCTCGACAGCCGCGCGCGGCTCGGCTTCCCGATGGCGCCGAAAGCCTGGGCCGAGGAAGTGCTCGCGCAACTGGCGAAGAAGGCGGCCTGACGATGAAACCCATCCCGGTATTGAGTCTGGAGCGTGATCGGGAGGGCGGGGCATTCTGCTTCGCTCATGTCATCCGTCGGCGCCCTGCGGGTCCCTCCTCCTTCTTTACTTCGCTGCGCAGAACGCCCCGCCCTCCCGATCAGGTGACGCCGTCGCAGTATTGCGGTCGCAAGGCAAAGGCGCATCCCGCCAAGGATGGCGGGTGGCCGACGCAGCGAGGTAAAGGAGGAGAGTCGGGCGCAGCCCGGCTCGGGGGACACGAGCAGCGACGGCCACCCGCCATCCTTGGCGCGCGCATACCTACGACCAACAACGCGTTTCATCCATCGCGGATGAGCATGGCACCATGGGGCAATTGACACGATGAGCACGAAGAATCTCCTGGTCGAACTCTTTGTCGAGGAACTGCCACCCAAGGCGCTGAAACAGTTGGGTGAAGTGTTTGCTGACAAAATATTCAATTATCTTGAAAGGGCTCAATTGGTACTGCGAGCCTCAGTCACAGACACGAAGCCCTTTGCAAGCCCTCGTCGCTTGGCCGTATTTATTCCCAAAGTGCTTGTTCGTGCCGCAGACCGGCAGGTTACGCAAAAGCTGATGCCGGTTTCCGTTGCCCTCGATGCTGCCGGCAACGCGACGCCAGCGCTATTGAAAAGGCTTTCCGCACTCGGGCAAAACGCTGCCGTCGTGCCGACGTTGAAGCGCCAGATGGACGGCAAGGCCGAGGCCCTGTTCCTCGACAGCCTGGTGCCCGGCGCGACGCTGGCCGAAGGCCTGCAGGTGGCGCTGGACGCCGCGCTGGCCGCGCTGCCGATCCCCAAGGTGATGACCTATCAATTGGCCGATGGCTGGACCAGCGTGAATTTCGTGCGCCCGGCACATAGGCTCGTGGCCTTGCATGGAGCGGAGGTAGTACCGATCACTCTATTGGGCCTCGCCGCCGGCCGCGAGACCCAGGGCCACCGCTTCGAAGCCGCCAAGTCGATCGTCGCCATCAGGGATGCCGACTCTTACGCGCAGCAGATGGAAAGCGAAGGCGCCGTAATCGCCGGCTTCGCCGCGCGCCGTGCCGAAATCGAGAAGCAGTTAAAGGCCGCCGCCGCGACGGAAGGCCTGCAGCCGATCGAGGACGATGCGCTGCTCGACGAGGTGACCGGACTGGTGGAAAGGCCGAATGTGCTGAGCTGCCAGTTCGAGCAGGAATTCCTCGACGTGCCGCAGGAATGCCTGATCCTGACCATGAAGGCCAATCAGAAGTATTTCCCGCTGCTCAAGGATGGCAGGCTGACCAACAAGTTCCTCGTCGTCAGCAACATCCGGCCCGCGGACCCCTCGGCCATCATCGGCGGCAACGAACGCGTGGTGCGCCCGCGCCTGGCCGACGCCAAGTTCTTCTTCGACCAGGACCGCAAGAAGTCGCTGATGGACCGCATCCCGGGACTGGCCAAGGTGGTCTATCACAACAAGCTCGGCACCCAGGGCGAGCGCGTCGAACGCGTCGCGGCATTGGCCCGCGCCATCGGCCACAAACTTTCCGGCGAAGGCTTGGCCAACCAGGCCGACCGCGCAGCCGTGCTGGCCAAGGCCGACCTGCTGACCGACATGGTCGGCGAGTTCCCGGAATTGCAGGGCATCATGGGCCGCTACTACGCACTGCACGACGGCGAGCCGGCCGAGATCGCCGACGCCATCGAGGACCACTACAAGCCGCGCTTCGCCGGCGACGAACTGCCGCGCGGCAACGTGGGCTTGTGCGTCGCGCTGGCCGACAAGCTGCAGACCCTGGCCGACATGTTCGGCATCGGCCAGTTGCCCACCGGCGACAAGGACCCCTTCGCCCTGCGCCGCCATGCGCTCGGCATGCTGCGCATGCTGATCGAACGCGACCTGCCGCTGGACCTGACGTGGCTGTTCGGCACGGCAAAGCTCGTCGACGCCAAGGTCGTGGGCCAACTGTCGGAATTCATCTACGAGCGTCTGGCCGGCAGCCTGCGCGAGCAGGGCTATTCGGTGCTGGAAGTCGAGGCCGTGGTCGGCCTGCGCCCGCAGCGCCTGGGCGACATCCCCAAGCGTCTGGCCGCCGTGCGCGCCTTCGCCGCATTGCCCGAAGCCGCGAGCCTCGCCGCCGCCAACAAGCGCGTCGGCAACATCCTCAAGAAGGCGGAAGGCACGGTGACGCCCACGGTCGATGCCGCGCTGCTCAAGGAGCCTGCCGAAGTCGCGCTGAACCAGGCGCTCGACACGGTGAAAGCACAGGCCGACGCCGCCTTCGAGCGCGGCGACTACACGGCCTCGCTGCAATCCCTGGCGGCCCTGCGGATGCCGGTCGATGCCTTTTTCGACGCAGTCATGGTGAATGCCGAGGATGCCGCACTGCGTATCAACCGCCTCGGCCTGCTCGCCACGCTGCACCAGGCGATGAATCGCGTCGCCGACATCTCGCGACTTTCCGCCTGATGCCGGGCATGGCAAACAAAGCCTCTTTTGCGGCGGTGTTCGGCAAAGTTGGCGCTGGCGGCACGGCGACAATCGGCTCATGAAACTCGTCATCCTCGACCGCGACGGCGTGATCAACCACGACTCCGACCAGTACATCAAGTCGCCGGAAGAATGGAAGCCGATTCCCGGCAGCCTGGCCGCCATCGCCCGGCTGAACCAGGCCGGCTATCGCGTGGTGGTGGCGACCAACCAGTCGGGGGTCGGCCGCGGCCTGTTCGAGACCGATACCCTGATCGCCATCCACGACAAGATGCTGAAGGCGCTGGCCCAGGTCGGCGGCCGCATCGACGCGATATTCTTCTGCCCGCACACCAACGCCGACAATTGCGACTGCCGCAAACCCAAGCCCGGCATGCTGCGCGAGATCGCCGCGCGCTTCAACGCCGACCTGACCGGCGTGCCGGCCATCGGCGACAGCTTGCGCGACCTGCAGGCCGCGGCCGCCGTCGGCGCGCAGCCGATGCTGGTGCTGAGCGGCAAGGGCCGCAATACTGTCGATGATCCGGCGCTACCGCCCGACACGCTGGTGTTTCCCGATCTCGCCGCGGCCGCGGCGCACATAGCGCGCTGATGGCCGTATTCCGTTCCCTGCTGTTCCTGTTGATCCTGCTGGTGGTGACGCCGCCCTACACGCTGGGCGTCATCCTCTGCCGTCCGTTGCCGCACCACATGCGGCGCCGGACCGTGGAGCCCTGGGTGAATTTCACGATCTGGCTGATCAAACATGTGCTCGGCATACCCTACCGACTGGTCGGCGCCGAAAACATTCCGGCGCGACCCGCGGTGGTACTGTGCAAGCATCAGTCGGCCTGGGAGACCTTCATGCTGCAGGAGGTGTTCAGGGACACCGTCTTCGTCTGGCGCAAGGAGATCAAGTACCTGCCCTTCTTCGGCTGGGCGCTGGCGTCGATACCAATGATCGAGACCGATCGCAGCGCCACCAAGTCCAGCCTCAAACGCCTGGTCGAGCAGGGCCGCGATCGACTCGCCAACGGCTATACCGTGATCATCTTCCCCGAAGGCACGCGCTCGCTGCCGGGATCGAAGAACCGCTACAAGGGCGGCGGCGCGCTGCTCGCGGTCGAAACCGGCGCGTCGGTGGTTCCCGTGGCGCTCAACTCGGGCGAGTTCTGGGGCCGCAACGCCCTGTTCAAGCGCAGCGGCACGGCCACCGTCAGCGTCGGCCCGGCCATCGATCCCACCGGGCTGACGGCGAACGAAGTGCTGGCCCGTGCCGAAGCCTGGATCGAGGCCGAAATGCGCCGCATCAGCCCGCATCTTTATGGAGCTTCGCCATGAGCGCCCCGCACGGCCGCCCGCAGGGGCGAAGGCGGGGTTTCGCGAAGCACTGCTTCGCGCCGCAGCCGGCCGGCTGTGCAAAGCTGGCCGTGGACCGCCAGTCATCACACGGAGCCGCGCAGTGGCGAACCGCAGTCACCCCCTCGCTTGGCGAGGGGGCTGGGGGGAGGGTAGTCCAGTGAGCGCCGGCAGCCGCAATCCGCAACTCAAACTCAAGCTCGACGCTGACGCAGCGGCGCCAGCCAGCCGCTGGCACGACGGCGCCGAACTGGCGTTTCTCGGCGGCAGCCTGCGCCTGGTGCTCGACACCACGCACAAGGAAGCCGTCTGCGAAGGCGCTGCGCTGGCCTTGCCGCTGCCACCACAGGCCACGCCGCGGCAGATCCAGGACCGCGCCGAAGCCTGGCTGCGCGCCGAAGCCAAACAGCGTCTGCAGCAGATCATCGAACAGAAGTCGACGCTGGCGGCACGGCGCGCACCGCGCCTGGCGCTGTCCTTCGCCGCACGCGGCAACTGGGTCGAGGTGCAGAACAGCGAAACGCTGCGCTGCAACTGGCGCCTGATCGAACAGCCGTCCGCCGTCATCGAGCAGGCGATCGCGCGCGCCATTGCCGCCCTGCCGCCCGAGCACCAGGGCTTCGATCTCTTCGGCGCGCCGCTGGCCACGCACTGAACGGCCCGATGTTTCTCGAACAGCTCAAGCTATTCCGCCTGCCCTCGCCGCCGCCCGAGGCGAAGACGCGCCACCTGCTGATCGGCGGCCGCATCGTCGACTACCGCTTCAAGAGCGGCGCCAAGCGTCTGTCGATGACCATCGACGAACGCGGCCTGCGCATCGGCGCCCCGCATCGGACCAGCCAGTCCGAGATCGAAGCCTTCGTCCAGGGCCACGGCGACTGGGTGCTGAAGAAACTCCGCGAACTCGCCCATGCCACGCAGCCGCGCCATCTGACAGTCAAGGACGGCGCGCGCCTGCCGCTGCTCGATGCCGAGGCAGAAGTGCGGGTCCTGCCCGGCGCCAATCGGGTGCGCTGGGTCGGCGAGCTGCTGGTGCTCGAAGCGCGCCCCGAAGCCGACCTGGGCCAGCTGGCAGTGCGCGCCCTGCAGAAGCGGGCGCTCACCCATTTTGGCGAGCGCCTGACCCACTTCACCGGCCGACTCGATCTGGCCGTGCCCAAACTCGGCTTGTCCTCGGCGCAAACTCGCTGGGGCAGTTGCAGCCGGCACGGCGGCATCCGCGTCAATTGGCGCCTGATCCACCTGCCGACGCAGCTCGGCGATTACGTGGTCGCCCACGAGGTCGCCCACCTGCTGGAAATGAATCACAGCGAACGTTTCTGGCGCGTGGTCAGCTCGCTCTACCCCGAGTGGAAAGCCGCGCGCACGGAACTCAAGCAGCGCGCCGCCTCGCTGCCCATACTTTGAAAGGATCCATCATGCGTATCCTGCACACCATGCTGCGCGTCGGCGACCTCGACAAGTCCCTGGCTTTCTATACCGAGGTGCTCGGCATGCGCCTGCTGCGCCGTCACGACTACCCGGAAGGAAAATTCACCCTGGCCTTCGTCGGCTACCAGGACGAGAAGGACGGTGCGGTGATCGAACTGACCCACAACTGGGGCGTCGATCATTACGAAATCGGCACCGGCTACGGCCACATCGCACTCGCCGTCGAAGACGCCTACGCGGCCTGCGACGCGATCCGCCAGCGCGGCGGCAAAATTACGCGGGAAGCCGGACCGATGAAGGGCGGCACCAGTGTGATCGCCTTCGTCGAGGACCCGGACGGCTACAAGATCGAACTGATCGAGAAGAAGCCCCAGCCGGCCTGATCCGCCTTCACAAGCGGATCTGCGCCGCCAGTTCTTTCAGCTTTTCCAGCCCCGGCTCCTTGCGCGGCCAGGTCAGTTCGACGCCGTCGTCGGCGTGGCGCGGCAGGACATGCAGGTGCAGATGCGGCACGGTCTGCCAGCCGGCGGCCTGGTTGGCCTGGAGGATGGTCATGCCGGCCGGGGCGAAGGCTTCCTGCACCGCGCGCGCGATGCGCCAGGCGGCGGCCATCATGGCCTTCGCGGTGGCTTCGTCGGCCTCCATCAGGGTCTCGACCGGCGCCTTGCTGGCGACGATGACATGGCCCGGATTGACCTGGCCGGCATCCATGAAGGCGAACACCAGCTCGTCCTCGTAGACTTTTGCGCAGGGCAGTTCCCCGGCGATGATGCGCGAAAAAATCGTGGTGGTCATGCTGGCTCTCCGCTATCCGATGCGCGATGAGTATAGTCAAAGACGCCAGCCGCGGCAGGTTGCGCCGCGCACAACAAAGTGTTCCGCCCCCGCTGCTGACCGCGACGCCTGCCGCGACTAGACTCATGCCATGAGTTCGATGCCACCCATCTTCATTTCCCACGGTTCGCCGATGCTGATGCTGGAACCCGGCCGCGCCGGCCCGGCGTGGCAGGCATTGGCACGGGAACTGCCGCGGCCGCGGGCGATCCTCGCCGTCTCGGCGCACTGGACCGAGCGCGCGCCGGCGGTCAGCGCCGCCACGCAGCCGGCCACGATCCACGACTTCCACGGCTTTCCGCAGGCGCTCTACGAACTCGACTACCCGGCACCGGGTGCGGCCGACCTCGCCGCGATGGTCGTCGAACTGCTGCCCGGCGTCGAGGTAGACCGCCAGCGCGGGCTCGACCACGGCGCCTGGTCGCCGCTGCGCTTCATGTATCCGGCCGCCGACATTCCGGTGATCCAGCTCGCCGTGATGCCGCAGGCCGACGCCGAAGCCCATTACCAATTGGGCCAGGCGCTGCGGATGCTGACCCGGCGTGGCGTGCTGCTCCTCGCCTCGGGTGGGCTTACGCACAATCTGCGCGACCTGGTTGTCGACGCGGCGGACGGCGCGGCCCTGCCCTATGTCGCCGAATTCCGCCAATGGTTTGTCGCTGCGCTGCAGCGGCGCGACCTGCCGGCGCTGTTCGCCTGGCACCGTAAGGCGCCGCACGCGGCGCGCGCCCATCCGTCGCCGGAGCATCTGCTGCCGCTGTTTGTCGCGCTCGGCGCCGCCGCCGACCACGCCGAACTGCGCAGCGCCTTCAGCGACTGCCAACTGGGCGCGCTGGCGCTGGACGCCTTCGTTTTTGGCGCAGGCGCGGACTGATATCGTCTGCCCGTCAGCGATGCGGGCTTTGGTGGTGGCTCGCCGCGCGGCGGGTGAATTCCTTCCTGATCAGGGTATCGACCTCGCGTATCCACTCGTGCAGCTTCAGCACCGCGGGGGGAGACCACAGACCGAGGTCGCCAATTTCCGCATTGAGCCGGTCGATCACGGCATCCATCTGTTCAACGCTCTTCATACGGCCTCCTCCTTGGAACGGAAATTTCAGCTGTCATCGGCAACGGAGGGGCCAGCGTCGCCGGGCGGGCGGGCTGCGGCTCGTCACTCCGGCAAGGGCATCAGCGGTATGGGCTTGCGCTGCAATCTGGAAAAATCGTTGCGCTCGATCAGGCTGCGCAGGAAGTCGAAGTTGCGTTGCATCGAGAGGGCATAGGGATCGTCGCCGCCGAAGTGGGCCGCGACGTAGCGGTAGGTCTTACCGAAATCGTCATCGAGGCGGGGCCTGACCAGGTGCTCGTAAAAGCTGGGCGTCTTGCGCAGCAAGTCCTCGGGCGTGGGATAGAGGATCACGGTTTCGCCGCCGGGCGCGGTCGTCCGGTCCACGCCCGCCGCGACGAATTCCCGAAAAAGGAAAAATCGGCAACGTTCGAGATAGTAGCGCCCGGCGATCTGGCTGATCAGATCCGAAGTACCCAGCATCTTGCCCAGGTCGACCAGTTGCGGAGACAGTCCGGCCAGGGAATCGCAGGTGCAGCGCGCAAGATTCGTGGCATGTATCAGTTCGGCGAGTTCCTCGAAGCGGGCGAGCGGCCCCGCGGCGAGATAGACGTGCATGAAATCCACGCCGCGCTGTTCGTGCTCGCGTACCAGGCAGGCGCCGTTGATGCCCGCCTCGGACAGGCGGCGAATGAAGCCGACATCGTGGAACAAGGCCAGCAGCACGCCCAGAGTCGCCAGCTCGACCCCCAGCGCATGTTCCTTGCCGCCATGCACCGTCTCGTAGCCATCGACCAGGCGGGCCATGGCCAGGGCGGTGCTCATCGAGTGGCGCAGGTCGTGGTAGGGCGTATCGCAAGGCAACAACCCGGCTTGCCGGCCCCAGAAAATATCCTCAAGATCGAGAAAACCGTCGCGCAGGATGACTTCGTCGAAATCCTCATAGCGCCGCGCCAGGATGCTGCATATCGCGTCGGCCACCGCGCCGGGGTTGGCCATATTCACGGTACCCGTGACGTCGCTTTGATTGACGTCGAAGAGCGTGGAATTCAGCTGAGAGATGCCGCTGTGCGGCTGGAACGGGGAGTCCAGGGTGCTGTTCCTCAACAGAATGAATCAGGAGTCTGGCGCAAGCCGGCAAGTATCCGGAGTCTGACAGTTGCCGTCAATCATGGGTTCCCGGTAGAAATCCCGAAACCCGACGTTCAATTCAATGCAAAATCCAGGCCAGAGTCAGAGGGATTATCAGCAGCGAAGCCGTGTTGCCAATCAGCACCATTGAGGCGACGAGCTCGGGTTCCTGGTAATAGCGCTCCGCGAAAATGTAGTTGAGCACGGCCGGCGGCAATGCCCCGAACAGGATCAGCATCGCGGCGTCGCGCCCGGTCAGGCCCAGCAACTGATTCATCAGCAGCGCCACCAGCATGCCGGCGACCGGCGTGGTCAGCGCGCCGACGATGCTGATCTTCCAGTCGGCATGGCGGCTGTCGGTCAGGCGCACACCGAGCGAGAACAGCAGCAGGGGAATCGACACGTCGCCGAGCATCTTGATGCCCAGCCAGGCCGGTTGCCACAACGGAAACTGCAGCACGCTGACCGCCAGTCCGGCCAGCGCCGCGGCAATCACCGGCACCCGCCACAGGTTCCACAGCTTCGCCTTGTGGTCCAGCATCCAGGTGCCCAGCGAGTAGTGCAGAAAGTTCTCGGCGAAGAACAGCACCACGGCCGCCGGCAGCGCGGCTTCGCCGAAGGCCAGCACCGCCAGCGGCAGGCCCATGTTGCCGGAGTTCTTGAACATCATCGGCGGCACGAAGGTGTTGTTCGCCACCCCCAGCAGGCGCGCCACCGGCCAGGCCAGGAGTCCGGTGCCGAGCACCACCGCGGTGGCGCCGAGCAAGAGCGGCAGGTTCTGCGCGATGTCGAAGGATTTCGACGCCAGCGCGGCGAACACCAGAGCCGGCACGAAGATGTCCATGTTGAGCTGGTTGGCGAAGGCCATGTCCGGCTTCTTCCAGCGGCCGTAGGCATAACCCACGGCGACCACGGCGTAGATCGGGAAGACGATGCCGAGGATGCGTTCGATCATCCCAAAAATCTCAGTTCAATCCGCAGATGACGCAGAGAGAACAACGCAGTGACCAGCGCCCAAGGCTCACACGGGAGGTGATCCGGCCGATCCGGGTGAAGCACTGATCCATCTGCGTCAATCGGCGAAATCTGCGGACCTGGTACCTTGCGCAGGTTCAAAGCACGTAGCGCGACAGGTCTTCGTTCTTCGCCAGTTCGCCGAGCTTGGCATCGACGTAGGCGCCGTCGATGACCAGCTTTTCGCCGCTGCGCTTGCCGGCGTCGAAGGAGATTTCCTCGAGCAGTTTTTCCATCACGGTGTAGAGCCGGCGCGCGCCGATGTTTTCGGTTTTTTCATTCACCTGGAAGGCGATCTCGGCCAGGCGCTTGATGCCGTCCGCGGCAAACTCCAGGCCGACCTCTTCGGTCGCCAGCAAGGCCTGGTACTGCCGCGTCAGGCAGGCATCGGTCTGGGTGAGTATCCGTTCGAAATCATCGACGGACAAGGAATCCAGCTCGACGCGAATCGGGAAGCGGCCCTGCAGTTCGGGTATCAGGTCGGAAGGCTTGGCGATGTGGAAGGCGCCGCTGGCGATGAACAGGATGTGGTCGGTCTTGATCATGCCGTACTTGGTCGACACCGTGGTGCCCTCGACCAGCGGCAAGAGGTCCCTCTGCACGCCCTGGCGCGAGACCTCGGCGCCGTGGGCCTCGGAGCGCGAGGCGATCTTGTCTATCTCGTCGAGGAAGACGATGCCGTTCTGCTCGACATTCTTCAGCGCCGCAGTCTTGACTTCCTCGTCGTTGATCAGGCGCGCGGCCTCCTCGTCGGCCAGCGACTTCATCGCGTCGGCAATCTTCATCTTGCGCTGCCGCTTCTTGCCGCCGCCGATGTTCTGGAACATGCCCTGGATCTGCTGGGTCAGGTCCTCCATGCCGGGCGGGGCGAAAATTTCCATGCTGGCCTGGGGCGCGGCGACTTCGATCTCGATTTCCTTGTCGTCGAGTTCGCCTTCGCGCAGCTTCTTGCGGAACTTCTGCCGTGTCGCACCGGACCCAAACCCGTCCTCCGCCGTGTCGCCAGCGCCAACTCTTGCGGGCGGCAGCAGCACGTCGAGCACGCGATCCTCGGCGGCATCCATGGCGCGGTCGCGCACTATGCGCATGGCTTCTTCGCGCGCGTTCTTGATCGCGGTCTCGGCCAGATCGCGGATGATGGTGTCGACGTCGCGGCCGACGTAGCCGACTTCGGTGAACTTGGTCGCCTCGATCTTGATGAAGGGCGCATTGGCCAGCCGCGCCAGGCGCCGTGCGATCTCGGTCTTGCCGACGCCGGTGGGGCCGATCATCAGGATGTTCTTCGGCGTGATCTCGGTGCGCAGAGGCTCGGCGACCTGCATGCGGCGCCAGCGGTTGCGCAGCGCGATGGCCACGGCGCGCTTGGCACGCGACTGGCCGACGATGTTCTTGTCGAGTTCGGAAACGATTTCTGCTGGGGTCATGGAAGACATTGCAAGGCCTTTCGGCGCCGCGCGCAAGGGCCGGCGCAAGCTCCTGCCGCGCCGCGCGGCTGGATCAGTCCAGAGTTTCGATCAGATGATTCTGGTTGGTGTAGATGCAAAGATCGCCGGCAATCTCCAGCGACTTCTTGACTATTTCCGCCGGCGCGAGTTCGGTGTTCTCCAGCAGCGCGCGCGCCGCGGACTGCGCATAGGCGCCGCCGCTGCCGATGGCGACGATGCCGTATTCGGGCTCCAGCACATCGCCGTTGCCGGTGATGATCAGTGAATGCTCGCTGTCGGCGACCGACAGCATGGCCTCCAGCCGGCGCAGCGCGCGGTCGGTGCGCCAGTCCTTGGCCAGTTCGACCGCGGCGCGCAGCAGGTTGCCCTGGTATTGCTCCAGCTTGGCCTCGAAACGCTCGAACAGCGTGAAGGCGTCGGCCGTGCCGCCGGCGAATCCGGCCAGGATCTGCTCGTTGTAGAGTCGCCGCACCTTGCGCGCCGTGGCCTTGACCACGATGTTGCCCAGGGTGACCTGGCCATCGCCGCCGAGCGCGACGCTGTTGCCGCGGCGCACGGAGAGGATGGTGGTGCCGTGATATTGCTCCATGGAATTCCTCAGCGGAAAATCATCAAATGACGCGGGCGCGCAACTCGGCGACATCGGGAAATCCGAGCGTCTCCAGATAGGCCGCGACCAGGGTGCTCAAGCCGGAAATGCGCAGCGTCTTGCCCTTGGCGTGAAGACGCGTCAGCACTTCGAGCAGGTGCCCGGCGCTGGCGGCGTCGATGCGCACCAGCTTGCGCGCATCGATGTCGTATTCGTCGCGGCCGGCGAGCTGCGCTTCCAGCGGCGCGAAGTCGGCCGCGGTGGCGCCCAGCAACTGGCCGCTCAGGGCAAAGCCTTCGGCCTTGCGCGGCGGCGCAGGCGCGGGCTGCGGGGCTTCCTCGGCGCGCGTCGGCAGCGCTACCCATGACGGCGGCGATACCTCGAAGGTGATGGCGTAGTTGACCGCCGCTTCCTCGAACTCGTCCTGGCGATACGCCTGTTGATACAACTCCAGCAGCAGCAGCCACATCGATTCGTTGCGACGCTCGCCCGGCACCAGCTTCGCCGCCAGGATTTGCGCCAGATGTTCGGGGCTGCCGAAGACGAATTCCTTGTTTGCCCGCTTCAGGGCGGCAATCCCGCGCAGCAACAGCGTCGCGCCGTCGTTGTCGGCATCGACCAGCTTGGCCAGGTCCATGCGCACCAGTGTGCTGGTGGCAGCCAGCTTCATGGTCTGCTTGAGGACCTCGCCGATGCGGGCATTCAGCGCCCCACTGAGGGACACGTGGGCACGTCCGCCGGTGGTTTCGGCCGCGCTGTTCTCACTTTCGAGAGACCCGTTCCAGGCCGGCGGTGATTTCTCGAAGCGGCGCGCGAAGGTAAGCGCCAGGGCGTCGAAGGCCGGACGGCGGCCGAGCACCTGCAGCAGATCGAACAGCCCGCCCCAGGCGCGCAACGCGGCCTCGCCAAGGTCTTCACCGCTCTTGAGCGCGGACTCCAGGCGACGCATGGCATCGAGTTCCTGCCCCGCGGCATACATCTGGGCGGCCTCGGCCAGCGCCGACGGCAGGGGTGCACGCCGCCGTGGTGGCGGCTCGGCAGGCGCTTTCGGAATTTCAGGCGCAACGGGCTCTGCCGGCTGCGTATCGAACGCGCCGGGCACCGTGAAATCGAGGGACATCAAATCGTCGTCGTCTTCGTCAGCCACTGCTCTGGCGCAATATCGGCGCTGCGATTGTTGAAGACTGGTCAGTATAACGCGCCACTCCGGCGCTTGAAGAGGAGCAGCCCGGCAAATGCGGTCAGGCAGAGACAAGAAACCACAGTCGCCCCGGCCGGCAGATCGGCATATAGCGAAAGACCGAGGCCCGCGGCGTAGGCCGCCGCGCCCACCAGGTAGCCGCTGACGACGCGGCGTCCGCCGTCGAGGGCGCGGGTCGCCACGGCCGGCGCGATCAGGCTGGCGAACACCAGCAGCACGCCGACCAGCTGCACTGAGGCCGTCACCGTGACGGCGAACAGCAGGTAGAAGCCCAGCCGCGGCCAGCGTTGCGCGGGACCGAACCACAAGGCCAGGACGCCGAGGTAGAGCACCGCCACCGGCAACAGTTGCTGCCAGCTGACCCAGAGCAGTTGCCCGGCCAGCAGGTCGCGCAGATGTTCGCCGCCGTGCGGATGACGCGCCAGCAGCAGGATGCCGGCGGCCGCGGCGAAGACGAAGACCAGGCCGATCAGCGCTTCCTGGATGTCCGGCCAGCGCCGCTCGCACCAGGTCAGCAGCAGCGCCCCGGCACCGGCGGCCAGCGCCGCGGCGAGTTGGGCGCCGAGGCCGCGCGGCCCGAAGCCATGCAGCATGGCATCGAGATCGGTCAGGCTGGCGGCGACGGCGCCCAGACCCGCCACCTGCGCGATCGCCAGGTCGATGAAAATGATGCCCCGCCGCAGCACGTCGATGCCGAGCACGACGTGAGTCGCCAGCACCAGCAGGCCGGCGGCGAAGGGAACGATGAGCAGGGTCCAGTCCAGTGTGTTCATCCGAAATACCTCAGTTCATTCCGCAGATGACGCAGATTACGCAGAGAAAACAAGCGTCCTGATCCATATGCGTCAATCGGCGAAATCTGCGGATCAAATGCTTTTCGTCGCTTCATTTGACCGCCAGCAGGCGCGCCAGCGTGTCGTCGAACACGCCGGTCAGGTCCTTCGCCGCGTCGCTGCCGCCGACTGTGAAGGGCAGCACCACCAGCGGCGTGCCGCTGTTGGCGGCGAACCAGTCGCTGGCGCGGCTACCTTCCCAGACCGCGCGCAGCACCCAGCGCGGCTTCTGGCCGCGCACCTGCTGCAGCACGCGCGACAGATGTGCGGCCGAGGCCTCAACCCCGGGCTTGGGTTCCAGCGTCGCCACCTCCTTCAAGCCCAGCCAGTCGAGCAGGTAGGAAAAGGACTTGTGCTGCACCACTACCGGCTGCCCGCGCAAGGCGGCGGCCTGCTGTTCCCAGCGCGCCAGGTTGGCACGCCAGCGCGCGGCGAATGCGGTGTAACCCGTCTGGTAGGCCGCGGCATGGGCCGGGTCGAGCTGCGCCAGGCGCGCCGCCAGCGCCGCGCCGACCTGCAGATAGACGCGCGGATCGGTATTGATGTGCGGATTGCCGCTGGCATGGACGTCGCCATCGGCGCGATCCAGTTTGGCCGGAATTTCCAGCATCCTGACCTGTGCCGCGGCTTCGAAATAGCCGGGCTGGCCGGACTGGATGCGGGCATTGCCCGATTCGCGCTGCACCACCGGCAGCCAGCCGCTTTCCAGTTCGGCGCCGGTGGCGATCAGCAGGTCGGCACTGCGGGCGCGCGCGATCAGCGAGGGCCGCGCTTCGATGCGGTGCGGGTCCTGCAGCGCCGTGGTCACCGAGGCAACCTTGATCTTGTCGCCGGCGATTTCTTGCGCCAGCGCTGCCCATTCGGGCACCGTGGTCAGCACATTGAGCGCCGCCTGCGCCGGTGGGGCCAGCAGCAGGGCAATCACCATCATCAGATTTCGCATCGCCATCTCCTAGAACTTGTGGGCGCCATGGGCGCCGATGCTCATCACGTATTGCAGCCAGAGCTGGTTGTCCGTCGGGCCCGGCCCGCGCGAGTTGTCGCGGGCGAACTGCAGGCGCAGGCGGGCGAATTCGGAACTGGCGTAGTCCAGCATCACGGTATTGCGCTGCGGCTTCCAGGCCGCGAGTTGCGGCAGATCGGTCGCGACCAGCGCCGGGCCGAGGCTGGCGGTTCCCGAATCGAGCCGGTCGTGGCGGTAGCCGAGCCGCCAGCGCGGCATGAACTGCCACACGCCCTGCAGGTAGTAGCCGGACTGGCTGGAGCGGTAGCTGTCGCTCAGCCCCACCGCGCCGCCGCAGGCGCCGCTGGCGTCGCGTTCGGCACAACTCAGGCTGCCGGTTTCATTGCGGCGGAAGTACTCGGCCTGTAGCGTGAAATTGCGCTCGGCCGGATTGCCGTTCGGCGCCCATTTCCAGACAAAGTCGGCGCCGGCGGTACGGCTCTTGCCTGCGAAGCTGACGCTGGTGGCGAGACCTGCGGCATCGACGCCTTCGTAGGCGCGCGCGCCGGGATCGGTGGCGACATACGACAGGCCGGCGCGCCAGTTGTGCGCGATGCCGAGATCGCCGCCGGTGCGGGCGAAGGCCGCGCCCAGCGCCGAGCCGCCCTTGTTCCTGGCACCGCCCGGGAAGCCGTCGTCGCGCCCGGCTTCGAGGCCGAATTCGAGCCAGGTTTCGGTCGGCGCCAGCCATTTGAGCTGCAGGCCTTCGGCGCTCAGCTTGTTGCCGAAGAATGCGGTGTAGGCCAGCGGCGCATCGGCGAAGTCCCAGACATGCGGATGGCGTTCGTTGTTGTAGCCGATGCCGGAAAGAAAGCGCCCGCCCTTGAGCGTGAAGCCGGCGCCGAGGCCGAGGGTCTGGAAATAGGCTTCCTCGAGTTCGACGGTGTTGTCCGGCGTCAGCGCCAGATTCAGATAGCCGCGGAAATTCGGATCGACGTTGGCGGCTAGCGTGAGCTCGGTTTCCTGCGCCGTGAAGCCGCGGCGGCGCGGCGGCCCGATCTCGTCGGGCGCGCCGGGCGGAACGAAGCCCTGCAGGGTCCAGCTCGCCGGATCGAGCCTGGTGGAGGTCAGCGCGCCCTGCAGGTTGAGGCCGATCTCCGGATTGAAGCTGGCAGCCCTGCTGGCAGGCGCCGCGGTCGGGACTTGCGCGCGGCCGGTCTCGGCCTGCGCCAGGCGCTGTTCGAGCGCATCGATGCGCTGCTCGTAGGACTTTCTCATCTGCGCGATTTCCTCGCGCAGGGCCTGCAGGTCGGCATCGGCGGCCGTTGCGGGGAAACTCGCCAGCACGCCGCAGGCGGCCAGCACGGAAACGGAAATGCGGTTCATGTTCGCTCCAGAGCAAATGACAGGAAGCGCCCCCGGCACGGGCCGGCGGCGCAGCAGAACGTCAAGCGGTCTTAGAGCGGGGGCGGGGCGCGGCTGCGAAATGCCGCAAGGAAGGCAAGAGTTGGCGCTGGCGCCACGGCGACGGCGGGTTCCAGCGTGCCGTTCGCAGTGAACACCACGGGCAGGACCGGCGCCGGGGGCGCCAAGTCGGCACCGGCGAAGGCGATGCAGGTGGTGCACACATGCGACAGGGCGAGCGCGGCGCCATGCTCGGCATCCTGGCCTTGCGCAACCTCAGTGGCGGACTGCGCCGCCGGCACCACGGCGTGGCCCAGCATGTGGGCGAGCGCCGCCTGCTGGCTGCCGAGCAGCAGCAGCGAGAGCAACAGGACCAGGAAGGGATTCAGAACGCGACGCATGGGGGCGTTATCAGACCACAGGGCGCGGCATCAATCAAGCTGCAGCAGCAGGCCCTTGAGATATTCGCCTTCGGGAAAGGCCAGGTCCACCGGATGGTCGGCGGCGCCGTGCAGGTGCTGCACGATGCGCGCGTGCCGGTGGGTAGATGAGCCCGCGTCGAGCGCGGCGCCGGCGAGAATCTTCTGGAACAGTTCGGCACTGACCCCGCCGGAACACGAGTAGGTCATCAGCAGGCCGCCCGGCGCCAGCAGACGCATGGCCGTCAGGTTGATGTCCTTGTAGGCGCGCGCGGCGCGCTCGGCGTGGGCCGCCGTGTGGGCGAACTTGGGCGGATCGAGCACGATCAGGTCGTAGCTCTCGCCGCCGGCGCGCAGGCTGCGCAGCTCGGCGAAGACGTCAGCCTCACGCCAGATGGCGCGAGTGGCGTCGAGCTGCGGATTGAGCGCGAGGTTGCGTTGCGCGGTGGCCAGCGCCGGAGCGGAACTATCGATCGAGACCACCTCGCGCGCGCCGCCGGCCAGCGCCTGCAGCGAGAAGCCGGCCGTGTAGCAGAAGCAGTTGAGCACGCGCCTGCCGCGCGCCAGTTCGCCGAGGCGGCGGCGGTTGTCGCGCTGGTCGAGGTAGAAGCCGGTCTTGTGGCCGCCGACATAATCGACCGTCATGCGCACGCCATTCTCTTCGATCACCAGTTCCTCGTCGGCTGCCGCACCCCGAATCCAGCCGGTCACGGCTGCGAGCCCTTCCAGGCTGCGCACCTCGACGTCGGAGCGTTCGTAGATGCGTGCACAGCCGGTGGCCTGGTGCAAGGAGTCGGCGATGGCGCCACGCCACTTGTCCGCGCCGGCGCTGGTCAGCTGCACCACCACGGTGTCGCCGTAGCGATCGGCGATGACACCCGGCAGGCCGTCGGATTCGGCATGCACCAGGCGCAGGCCCTGCTGCCCGACCAGTTCCGGCAGCGCGGCGCGGCGCGCCACGGCGGCGGCGATGCGGCGCTTGAAGAAGGCATGGTCGATGGTCTCGGCGGGATCGAAGCTCCAGATCCGGGCGCGGATCTGCGAGGCCGGGCTCCAGGCCGCGCGCGCCAGCGGCCGGCCTTCGTGCGAAACGACATCGACCGTATCGCCCGGCCGGGCGCGACCGTCGAGTTGCGCGATGGCGCCGGAAAACAGCCAGGGATGGCGGCGCAGGACGGATTTCTCCTTGCCGGGATGCAGGATCAGGGTAGCCATGGGAGCACTTTCATCAAAATTCGAGGTTCACGCACGAGCCTGGCGCCAGGGCGCGTTGCCGAATTCGGCGACCAGGAAGTCCACCATCGCGCGCACCTTGGGCGAAAGGTTGCGACCGCTCGGGTAAGTGGCAAACAGCGGCACCGGCTCGACGTGATGCCAGTCGGTGAGTATCGGTACCAGCACGCCGTTGCGGATCGATTCGGCGACCACGACGTCGGCCAGGCGCGTGATGCCGACCCCGGCCACCGCCAACTGCAGCACGGCCTCGGCCGTGTTGGTGACGACGTTGCCATCAACGTTGACCACGCGGATGCCGTCGTCGGTATCGAAGGGCCAGCGGCGCAGGGCAGGCAGGCTGGTGATCCACAGGCAATTGTGCTGCTGCAGGTCGTCCGGGGTGCGCGGCCGGCCGTGCCGCTCCAGGTAGCCGGGCGAAGCGCAGATCACCCGCTCGAGATTGCAGATGCGGCGTGCCACCAGCGAGGATTCGACCAGCGGCCCGATGCGGATTGCCAGGTCCACCCCTTCCTGCATCGCCCCCAGGGGCTGATCGCTGATGGTGATGTCCAGCCGGACCGCCGGGTGAAGCTCGAGGAAACGCGGAATCGCGGGCGCCAGCTGATGCGTGCCGAAGATGGAGCCGCTGTACAGGCGCAGCAGACCGCGCGGGCTGGCGCCGGCTTCGGCGACCTCCGTCTCGGCTTCGTCCATGGCCGCAAGTATTGGCCTGGCGCGCGCGTAAAAGGCCTCGCCCTCGGCAGTCAGTTGCAGGCGGCGCGTGGTCCGCTGCAACAGCCTGGCGCCGAGGCGATTCTCTAGCCGGGTCACCAGCTTGGACAGGGCCGATGGCGTCAGGCCCATTTCCCGCGCCGCAGCAGAGAAGCCGCCGGTTTCCACGGCACGGACAAAGGCAGTCATCTGGGCAGCGCGATCCATAGCCTATTATGGAACAAAATTCATCAATGTTGTTCCATCAACATATATTGTTATCCGATCGAGATGTAATTAGAGTTCGGTTATGCGGTGTTGCGCCGCACCATGAAAGGAAATAATCATGCTAACCCCCGACCTAGTTGCCCTGGAAATGCAAGCCCGCCGTATGCGTGCCATAGAAATGCAACGGATTCAGGGAATTGCACTTGCGCGTCTGGCCCAGTATGGCCGCTCGCTGGCCACCAGCCTGCACACCGGCGTGGCCGAAATCGGATCGCTGCTGCGCCCGCTGTTCCACTCGCACCACCGCGCGGACAGAATCCGCCACTGCGACTGATCAGCCCGGCTTCGGCCCCTGCCGCGCGCCCAGCACCGCGCCGGCAGTAACGGCCGCCAGCCCGGCCAGCGCCAGCAGCGACAAGGGTTCATCGAGCACCGGCACCGCCGCCAGCGCGGACAGGCCGGGCACTACAGCCATCAGCAGGGCCACCGCCTGCGGCCCCAGATGGCGCACCGCCTGCGTGTACAGCAGCATGGCGACAAACACCACCAGCACCCCCTGATACACGGACTGCATCAGTATTTCGGCCAGCGGAGCCTGGTCCAGAGTGCTCGGCAGCAACAACCACCAGATCGGCAGATACACCACGGCGCTGCCCAGCGTCGTGCTCACCGTCGCCGTCAGCGGCGACACCGGAAAGCGGCGCAGCAGCAGGGTGAAGGTCGCCCATGACGAGGAACCGCAAAGGAACAGCAGGTCGCCGACCATCTGCATGCCGCTGATCTGCGCGCCGTACAGCAGCGTATCGGCGGCCGTCAGCACGATGCCGGCAAACACCAGCGCCAGCGCGATGCGCTGCGGCCGCGAGGGCGCCTGCTTGAGCCACAGCCAGGCAATCACCGCGGTTTCGAAGGGCAGCGCGCCCGGCATCAGCACCGAAGCGTGGGCGGCCGGCGCCAGGCGAAATGCCGAATACACCGCGACCGCATAGCCGATGCCGCCGAACAGCGAAAACAGTGCGATCACCTTGAGCGGCGGCAGCGTCACGCGCGGCAGGAAGAACAGCGCGATCAGCGCACCGACGCCGAAGCGCAGCGCGGTGACATCCCATCCGGTCAGTACGCCCTTGCCGCCGGCCCGCGTGACGAGGATGAAGCCGGTCCAGATGCAGATCGTCGCGACGACCGCGACCCAGCCGGCGCGCGAGGAGGATTGATGCGCGGTCAAGCGAGGCTGCGGTAGCGGCCGCCATGGAATATCAGCGGCGGCCTGGCCTGGCGTTCGAAGCGTTCGACATAACCGACCAGAATCACATGGTCGCCGCCGGGATAGCGCAGTTCGTTGCGGCATTCGAACCAGGCGCAACAGCCGGGCAGCAGCGGCGTGTCGCCAGCGCCAACTTTCAGTTCGATGCCGGCGAACTTGTCGCTCTGCGACTGCGCAAAACGCTGCGAGAAATCGATCTGGTCGGCGGCGAGGACATTGACCGAATAATGACTGCAGGATTCGAACACCGCCAGCGAGGGCGAGTGCAGGCCCAGGCTCCACAGCACCAGCGGCGGTTCGAGCGAAACCGAGGCGAAGGAGTTGATGGTGACGCCGACCGGCTGGCCGTCGGCGCTGCGCGCGGTGACCACGGCCACGCCGGTGGCGAAGTCACCCAGGGCATCGCGCAGGCTGCGCGGGTCGAAACTGTATGAAAACGGCTGGTTCATTGGGCTACTCGTCGGCAGGCTCTAAAATCGGGGGAACATCAATTTATCGGGAGCACCTGATGGGCATCGTAAAACGTATCGGCACTCCTCTGTCTCCATCCGCCACGCGCGTGATGCTGCTGGGTTGCGGCGAACTGGGCAAGGAAGTGATTATCGCATTGCAGCGCCTGGGTTGCGAGGTGATCGGCGTCGATCGCTACGCCGACGCACCGGGCATGCAGGTCGCGCATCGCAGCCATGTCGTGACCATGACCGACGGCGCTGCGCTGCGCGCGGTGATCGAAAAGGAAAAGCCGCAGCTGGTGGTGCCCGAAATCGAGGCCATCGCCACGGCGACCCTGGTCGAGATCGAGCGCGACGGCGTGGCCGGACATTTTCCGGAATTCATTCCGACCGCCCGCGCCGCGCAATTGACCATGAACCGCGAAGGGATACGCCGCCTCGCCGCCGAAGAACTCGGCCTGCCGACTTCGCCCTACAAGTTCGCCGACTCGCTGGCCGAGCTGCAGGCCGCAATCGACGGAAATGCGGATGGCGGCATAGGTTATCCCTGCGTGGTCAAGCCGGTCATGTCGTCCTCGGGCAAGGGCCAGTCGCTGCTGAAATCGGCGGCCGACGTGCAAAAGGCCTGGGATTACTCGCAGGCTGCGGGCCGCGTCGGCGCCGGTCGGGTGATCGTCGAGGGCTTCATCGATTTCGACTACGAGATCACGCAGCTCACGGTGCGCGCAGTCGGTGCCTCTGGTGAAGTGGAGACCGTTTTCTGCGATCCGATCGGCCACGTCCAGGTCAATGGCGATTACGTCGAGTCCTGGCAGCCGATGGCCATGACGCCGGTGGCGTTGCAGAAATCGCGCGAGATCGCCCGCGCCATCACCGGCAACCTAGGCGGACGCGGCATCTTCGGCGTCGAGCTGTTCGTCAGGGGCGACCAGGTCTGGTTCTCCGAAGTCAGCCCACGGCCGCACGACACCGGCCTGGTGACGCTGGCGACGCAACGCCTGTCCGAATTCGAACTCCATGCGCGCGCCATACTGGGCCTGCCGGTCGATGCGTCGCTGCGCCGTCCCGGCGCCTCGGCGGTGATCTACGGCGGCCTGGAAGAAAAGGGCATCGCCTTCGAAGGCATCGCCGAGGCGCTGCAGGTGCCCGAATCCGACCTGCGCCTGTTCGGCAAGCCCGAGAGTTTCAAGAAGCGCCGCATGGGCGTCGCGGTGGCGAATGCCGAGACCACCGACGAAGCGCGGCAGCGCGCCAAGCTGGCGGCGTCGCTGGTAAAGCCAGTCAAAGGGTGAGCATCCCCGCAGGGCCGCCCCAAGGGGATGCCGCCAACGACCCGGAGCCGCGCCAGCGGCGAACCGTGGTCACCCCCTTCCCCGGGAAGGGGGCTGGGGGGATGGCTAAATTGTCGCCCACGGCGCGCGGCTTCGCCGCGCGCCTGATCCGCTGGCACCAGCGCCACGGCCGGCACGACCTGCCGTGGCAGAACACCACGGACCCCTACCGCGTCTGGCTGTCGGAAATCATGCTGCAGCAAACCCAGGTGGCGACCGTGATCCCCTACTACCTGCGTTTTCTCGAGCGCTTTCCGCGACTCGCCGCGCTTGCCGCGGCGCCGGTCGAGGAAGTCATGGCGCTGTGGAGCGGACTCGGCTACTACGCCCGCGCGCGCAACCTGCACGCCTGTGCCCAGGCGGTGATGGGCCGGCACGGCGGCAAGTTTCCGCGCGATCCGGATGTCATCGCGGAACTACCCGGCATCGGTCGCTCCACCGCCAACTCGATCGCCACTTTCTGCTTCGGCGCCCACGCGCCGATCCTCGACGGCAACGTCAAGCGCGTGTTGTGCCGCGCCTGCGGCATCGAAGGCCAGCCCGCCAGCAGCGCGGTGAACAAGCGTCTGTGGGCGCTGGCCGCGGAGCTGATGCCGGCGCGCCAGGGCGCGATCTACAACCAGGCGCAGATGGATCTCGGCGCGATGGTCTGCACCCGGACCAAGCCGCGCTGCGAGGCCTGCCCGCTCAATGACATCTGCGTTGCCCGCGCCAGCGGCCGCACCGCCGAACTGCCGACGCCGAAACCGCGCCGCGAGATTCCGCTGCGCCATGCCACGCTGCTGGTGCTGCAGGACGATACTCGCGTGCTGCTGGAAACCCGGCCGCCGACCGGCATCTGGGGCGGACTGCTGTCGCTGCCGGAATTGCCGCAAGGCGCCGACGCAGAAGCCTGGGCCGAACAGCGCTTCGGCTGCCGCGTGATCGCCGTGTCACCAGCGCCAACTCTTGTACATGCCTTCAGCCATTTCCGCCTGCACATCGCTCCGCTGCTGCTGCGCGTGAAGCCGCATCACTGCGCGATGGAACCGGGCCGGCAATGGCTGGACCTGGCCGCCACCGCCGACGCCGCGCTGCCGGCGCCGATCCGGACCATCCTCGACGGGATTCATCCGTAGCGGCGAGGTCAGCGTCGTTTGCTGGCCCGCATGCTACGCATCCACAGCGAAGCGGGCAGGGTTCTGTCCTGCCCCTTCTTGCTGTGCAGGTGTCTCATCAGGGGCCTCATCACGCGTCGGGCAGCAGGCCCTTGCTTTCGAGAAAGCGATAAATGATTTCCAGGCGGTCGATGCTGTCGTCCATCTCCAGCAGCTTCTGCTTCGCCGCATTGGGGATCGGCAGCACCTCGGCATAGCGCATGCCGAGCCAGCCCGCGTCGAAAAAACGGTGCGGCAGGGCCGGCGCATGCGGCGCATCGGCCTCCATGTCTTCGACGATGGCGCGCAGCAGCGGCACCAGCCGCGCGTAGGCGCCGGGAATCGGCAGCACGGCCGGCGGCGCGATCAGTTCGATCTCGCCGCGCAGCAGGCCGGAATCCTCCACCCAGTGACGCTGCAAACGAAAGCGTTCGCCGCCCTGGGCGATGATGTCGAGCACGCCGAGCTGCTGCATGTCCCAGTCGGCGATGTGCGCCAGCGTGCCCACCGCGTGCGGCTCGGCCGGCTTGTGGCCGGCGACGGCGACTTCCTCGCCTTTGGCGATCAGGCAGATGCCGAAGGAGGCGGATTCCTTGAGGCAGACCTTGGCCATGTCCATGTAGCGCTGCTCGAAAATCCGCATCGGCAGCCGCCCGCCGGGAAACAGCACGGATTGCAGGGGAAACAGGGGAATGATCATGAGGCGGCTTTCGCGGAAGACGGCGTGGCGGGGGCGGTCACGGGTATGGCCAATAAGCGCGCCGCGACCAGTCCGTTGATGGTACCGAAGACCAGCGCCGCCGAGGCGAACAGCGGCAGCAGGTAGAACACGCCGTCATGCGGCACCAGCCAGACCCGCGCCAGCGCAATCTGCCCGCCGATGTGGGCGAAGGCCGCCAGCACGCTGGCTGATACCGGGCCGAAGAAGCGCGGCGGCAGCTGCTGCGCCAGCGCCAGCACGGCGAGGCTGCACAAGGCGCCGGCCAGCGCGAGGAAAAAGCCCGGGGCGAGGAACTGGCCGATCACCAGGCTGCCCGCCACCACGCGCAGCAGGCTGACCCAGGCTGCATCGCGCCAGCCGTAGCGCGCCAGCACCACCAGCACGATAATGTTGGCCAGGCCCGGCTTGATGCCCGGCAGCGGGCTCGGCAGCGCCGCCTCGGCGACCGTCAGCGCGATCGCCGCCGCGGCATAGCGCGCGATGCGGTAGTCGTCGGCGGTGACCGGCAGCTCAATAGTTGAGCGTGTCATAGGCGCCATTCTGGCCGCTGCGGCCCGCGAGCTGCAGCGTGACGTGATTCGGCGCGCAGATCGCCACCGCATTGGCGCGCGTCAGCCAGCCCTGCTGCACGCAGTACTGGCGCGGGCCGGGATCGGACAGCACGCGGGCGCGGCCGGGCTGCACCTCGATCACCGTGGTGCCGATGGCGCCGGCGACCGCATACTTGCGCGGCATGTTCAGCGCCAGCTCGGTCACCAGTTGGCCGTCGCGCCTGACGATGGCGCGGTCCGCCACGCCGCCGCGCCACAGCAGCGGAAACGAGGCCGCCACCAGTGCCGCGGCGCAAATCAGCAGCAGCCAGTCGCCGGGTTTCAGCAGCCGGCGCCAGGGCAGATGGCCGTCGCCCGTCGCATGCGCCAGCAGCTCGCGCAGGCCGTCGGGAATCCTTTCATTCATTCAAAAGCTCGGTTGAACCACAGAGGCACAGAGAGCACAGAGGAAAACAAGAACACTGATCCACCGCCTTTCTCTGTGCCTCTGTGTCTCTGTGGTGAAGGCTTTAGCTTCATTCGATCAAACTGCGATGCCGCACCAGCACCCGGGCCGAATCGCGGAAATGCGCGGCCAGTCTTTCGGCCAGATACACCGAGCGGTGCTGGCCGCCGGTGCAGCCGATGCCCACCGTCAGATAGGAGCGGTTGTCGCGGATATAGGCCGGCAGCCAGTCGCCGATAAAGCGGCGCAGGTCAGTCTCCATGCGCGCCACCTCGGGTTGCGCATCGAGGAAGCGGATCACCTCGATGTCGCGCCCGGTCAGCGGCCGCAGCGCCGGGTCGTAATGCGGGTTGGGCAGGCAGCGCACGTCGAACACCAGGTCGGCGTCGAGCGGGATGCCGTTCTTGAAACCGAAGGACTGGAACAGCAGCGTCAGCCCGGCGCGCTCATCGAGCGCGGCGAACTCCTTGATGCAGGCGCGCAACGCATTCGGCCGCAGGTTGCTGGTGTCGATGTGGTGGCCGAGCGAAGCCAGCATTTCCAGCGCCTCGCGCTCGCGCGCGATGGCCTCGCCCAGCGTCACGTCGTCGGTCGCCAGCGGATGGCGGCGGCGCGTCTCGGAAAAGCGCTGGATCAGCACGTCGTCGCGCGCATCGAGAAACACGAAACGCAGCGTGACGCCCTCGGCTTCCAGCTTGCGCAACTGCGGCGGCAGCGCCGCGATGCTCGACCCACCGCGCATGTCCACCGCCACGGCGGCCATGCGGTGCCCTTCCAGCCGCAGGTGCTCGACCAGATCCGACAACAGCGGCGCCGGCAGGTTGTCCACGCAGTAATAGCCGGCGTCTTCCAGCACGTTGAGCGCAATGGATTTGCCGGACCCGGAAAGACCGCTGATGAGCACGACTTGCATGGGTGAAAGGATAGCGGATTACAGCGTGCAGCGCGTCAATGTAACGGTTGAACCCAGGCCGGGCTTTGCGGGGTAATCTAGCCCGAAGCCAACCCTTGCTTGCCTCGCAATTCGTCAGGCTCTTCTGGAGATAGTCCCGTGCCCAAGAACATCGTCGTATCCACAATCGTTGCACTGATTGTCGTGGCCCTGGCGTTCGCGCTGAATCCCTCGCCCGAAAAACACCGCGAGGAGATCAGGAAGGCGGTGGGAGAGCGCAGCCCCATCGCTGCCGTGCTTGGCCTGGGCGCCTTGACCGCATTCGTGTCCACCTACCATCCCCTGGGCGTCGCTTCTTACACCACGGTCAATGATCGGGTTGTCTCGGTTGGGGCGTTCGGCGTGGTCGTCTTCATCGAGCCCTCGAAGCAGAAGCGAGAGGAGAAGTGAGCCATTGCTCAAAGACCCCTGACCTGGCGAACCCACGCCGCTGATCAGGCCGGCGCGGCATAGAACACCCTCATCCCTGGCGCGCGTTGTAGATCGGTCCGCCGGCCCTGTGGTAGCTGCGCAAGATCGCGCAGGCCTCGTCGCGCAGCAGGTCGGTCACTAGCGAAATGCCGCGCGCCTGCAGTTCATCGATCCAGTTCGCCGGCCGCGGGCCCTCGTCGAATCCCAGAGCGACGACATCCTCCCCGCGCGCCGCGCACACCAGGTGGCGTGCGCCGGACCAAAGAACCGCCCCCAGGCACATCATGCAGGGCTCGGCGCTGGTGACCAGCTCGCAGGCGGGCAGCCCGGAAGCGCCGAGGTCGTGGCTGCCCAACCGCGCCTGCGCCAGCGACAGGGCAAGTATCTCGGCGTGCGCCGAGGAACAGCGGCTCGCCACCACGCGATTGGCGCCCGCCGCCAGCAGCCGGCCGCCTTCGCGCTCGAACACCGCGGCGGCGAACGGCCCACCTCCCGCCGCGAGATTGTCCCGCGCGAGTTCCAGCACAAAACGCATGCGCGCCTCCGGCGCCGCAAGAGCCGTCGGCGTAGCATTCGCCCGCGCCAGAAAGTCGGGCAGCTCGATATGCAATGCGTTACTCATACGTCAATCCTAGCATCAGGGCGTACAAAGGTAACCGCTTCCGGCGCCTCCATTCCGTCGCCGTGCCGCAAGCTTGCGGTCTGCAACTATCTGGAACGAGCTTCGGATTGTTTGTCATGAGCGTCTGATTCACCGTCCCACCAGCGCCAACTTTCCCGCAGCGGTCAAGGCTCAGGAATGCGAAGCCCGGCATACATCCGCTACAAGTAGAACGCCGGGACTCGCCCCGGCGGGCGAGGTACTTTCTTGCTGCGCGGCAAGAAAGTACCCAAAGAAACGCGCCCCGCCTCCCCGGCCCTGCGGCGGAGGGCTCGCCAGAGTCTCGCCCGTTCGCGCGGCGCAAGGCCAATAAATTGGCCTTGCGAAACCCCGCGCTCACCCCTCGCTGCGAAAGCTTCGCCGGGCCGGTCGCTAAACTAGCCGGCCAAAATGCGGCCGTCGTCGGACAACGCGACCGGAATTCCCCGGCGAACCTTCCTCGCTCGGCGGGTCAGAGGGGAAGGAAAGCGAAGCTTCAGTGGAGGCTAACGCCGGCCCTATCGGCGTTAAGCGTAGCGGCCGAAACTAAAACCGTCGCGGGTGATAGGCCGCGACGGAAATGGATTTCTTTGAAGCCCGCCATCTAATTCAGGAACGGCTACAGCGCAGCGCTTCCGGCCGTTCAGTCATGGAGAGTTACCGGCAAGTCCCGGCCATTAGCGGACGCTTGAGTTCGGATCTCCAAAGCAGCCGTTCAACATGCAGACGACGTTGCGCCGGACCGCGCAGCGATGCACAATGTCCAAATTTGAAATTGGCCGGATACTAACAAAGTGATATCGGACATCCAGCAATTTGCCCAACGGATTTTTTCGCCCAGTACAAAGTTGACCGCCGTCATTTCTTATTTGGCTGAGCGACTGATGTGTAAGCCCATAGCAACCTACCAGAATTGCTCGACCCAATCGAGACACGGAAACTTGCGCATCCGAGAACCTTCGGCAGGGCAATTCAGATCGTCTTGCCGGCGCGTTAGATGTTATCAAGGGTGCTTGTTTGGTCTGCTTGCTTTCATCGCGGCCGATTGTGCCTTCAGTGGGGACACTGCAGGTATTTCCGGGCCTTCGTTTTTGCTCTGGGCTATAGGAAGAGATCCGATCGGAGTTATTCAAGGGCTCGGAAGCATTCCCGATATGGAGCGAAGGCGCGAACTCTACCGAAAGGCCATCAAGCGCTGCGATGCCGAAACAAAGTTACTGCCAGATGCGTTTGATATCTCCGCGGTCGTTGATGAGGGAGCATCGTTGCGCTCGACCCTAATTTACGAACTTCTTGTCCGCCGAGGTGTTCGAGCGATCTATGTTCGGCCAGTATTGGGCCCCCTTAGAGGCGACGGTACGACACCGTTGCTACGCTATGGCTTGCCCGATGGGCAGGGCGTTGGGGATTGGGTATACAGCCCCACAAAGTTACAGTCCCCAACCTACATCAAATTAGAACTCGCGAACAGAGAATCCGGACTCTGCGATAAGAGCACGGAATTCTCACGCCCGGGAGATGGCGGCAACGACAGATACAACCGGCCCCCGCTGCTCCCTAGTACCTGCTTAGCCATTTCTGCTACGGACAAGCCGGATGCCCTGGTTGCCCTTCGATACTTGTCTGGCAAGGAAGTAAATGACGAAGAGTTTGGACGATGGGCGCTTGTGGACCTCGTAGATAGCAGGGTGATCGCATCGCTTACGACGATTGATGTTCCTCCACAAATATCATCGGAAGCTAGACAAGGCGCATCAACTGATTGCCGCTCGCCATATACGGTCCTAGCATGGAGGATCAAGCCTAAAACCTTCCGCGAAGGCGAGTTTTCCGTAGAGATGCATGATGTCGCACCGATTCCAGCATTGAGAGACCTATGGCAACAAAAAGGGTCGCTGACGACGATTACACCAACGGTTACACGCTCATCCGAACCCAGGTCTGGAGCTGACAAGTACAAGCTGCTCTTTGGGGAAGATCTTTATCCGATAGCCTGGAGTACTGCTACCGCAGAAGCTGTCAATTCTGGCCGCGGACACTACGTACATAGCATTCTGAACTGGGACACTCGAACGCTTAGGCGACTTCGAGATGACGATATGAGGAAGAACTATTGGGACATACACGTGCGAGCTGCAGACGGCGGCTATTTTGTGTTCGACAAAGATTGGCGAGGTTCCATCCCGAAACTATTGGCTCGCTACGACCTTACTGGAAAGCTCGATTGGGCAGTAAATGTAGCTGCAACAGGTCCTGATTGCTACGCGGGACCGCTTGCCGTTGAGGTCTCCCCAACACTCATTGTGCTAAGGAGCCCCCCCTGCGATGGGGGTGTCGCCGGTACAAATTGGGAACTTCGCAAGCTCGACATTCCGTTCTATGCCGCACAAATGAAGCCAGCATCCGAATCGAAGCAAGCCGATGCCCAACCCGTCGTTGCACCGACCTTGCGCACAAAGCCGCATAAGGTCGATAAATTCATTCGTTGAAGGGCTGCTTTTCCATCGGCCGACCGGCAGTTAAGGGCACGAAACCGTCAAGCTCGCCATCGGAGAGCGGCCTTTGAATTGTGAAACCAGGTAGCTGCCGTTGGTCACCGAGTGTCCTCGGCCATAAGCGGTCCTACGCAACGTTCCTCCATAGCCGACGTTGATCCTGCGCGATTAATCGGAAGTAGGCATTGGCGAGCCGCCATGGTTGAATTTCTGCATCATCCGCGCTTCAGGTCAAGTTGATGCGAAAGACTTTGAAACAGTCGTCATCTCTGCCGTTGAGCCGGCGTTTCGGAAACGCAGGCGGACAAGAGTGCTGTATCAACTCGCTCCAGATTTCGAAGGCCCTACCGCCACCGCTATGTGGGATGACTCCGAACTTCGAGTCGCTCAACTAAAGGCATTGGAGCGGATCGCCATCGTGATTGATGTTTCTTCGGTCGACAATTCAACACGAGCGTTCCTGGTTCTGATGTCAGGTCTGGTCAAGGCTTATCGAACGAAGAGCAGTACGATGTCGAGAAGTGGATTGCTGCCTTACTTTTTGTCTAGGAGAAGCGTCTCGCTGCCGATTGTCTCGATCAGTCGTCGTCTGAATCTTCCTTTACCAGGCGCTCACGTATCTTCATCAGTTCGCCACGACGTTCTGCGCTACTCGCCGGATAGCGCATCTTGAGTTGTTTCAAGGTGTCGACGATGATGGTAGAAATGATTAGCCGGGCATTCTTCTTGTTGTCCGCCGGCACTACATACCAGGGCGATGCTTTGGTGCTGGTTGCGCCCAGGCATGACTCATAGGCTTTCATGTACTGCTGCCAGTATTGCCGTTCTTCAATATCGGCAAGGCTGAACTTCCAGTTCTTTTCAGGATCGTCGATGCGATCAAGAAAACGCTTGCGCTGCTCCTCCTTCGATAGGTGCAGGAAGAACTTGATGATCCGTGTTCCGTTGCGATGCAGATGGCCTTCCAGGTCGACGATGGATCGATAGCGCTGCTGCCAGATGGTCTTTTCGTCGACCAACGCATCCGGAAGTCCCTGGCCGCGCAGAATCTCCGGATGAACCCGGACGATCAGCACCTCCTCGTAGTAGGAACGATTGAAGATGCCGATCCGGCCGCGTTCCGGCAGGCTTTGGGTAGTGCGCCAGAGAAAATCGTGATCGAGTTCGCTCGCCGTTGGATGATTGAAACTGAATACTTGGCAGCCCTGGGGATTGATGCCGGACATCACATGGCGGATGGTGCCGTCCTTGCCGGCGGCATCCATCGCCTGAAAAATCAGCAACACCGAGTAGCGGTTGGACGCGTAGTGAAGGCGCTGCAGTTCGCTCAACTCATCCACCTGATTCTTGAGCAGAGCTTTGTATGCCTTCTTCGACTTGTAAGCAGGTTTCACAAGCGTTGGCCATTTCTTGAGGATGACTTTCTTGCCTTCCGGGACCCGGAAATCCCTTGCATCGATTTTCATCAGTATTCCTTTGTCGATTGCGCCGGAGCGGGCTTCGTTGCGAGTGCTGCGCGCGCGCTCGCCAACCGGCTTTCAAACTTGGCCCGGTCGTGCGGCGACTCGAGGGTGCGTTCGGCCAGCTCGCGGATGCATTCCATTTCCTCACGGAGCACCCGTCGCCGGTCCTGGCTGTCGGTCAGACTGGCGATGGTTTGCAGCGCGCCAAGCATGCGCAACATGACGGCAACATTGCCCTGGGCGTTGCCCCGGATCTGGTCGAACGATTCGGCGACCAGGCCGGCAAAGGTCGGCCCGATGGCGATCACCCTCAGCTCGCCGTCCTCATGACGGTACGCAGAGGGGATGCTTCGGGATGCCAGTCGCGCCAGAATCGCGGTCAGATAATCCACGCACATCACTGCCGTCGTCGTGTCGTTGGTGCTGGGCGAGAGCGCCCGCAAGGCCATATCGACGATCTGTCTGATGCCAAAAGCCGCATCCTGCTCCGGTGTGCGGTGGCGGCTGATGCTGTAGGCCCGCTGCAAGGCGGCGACAAGGTCTTTGTCGGGCGAATCCTCCAGGGCAAGCGAGGCAAGCGGGGTGCCATCGACCACAAACAGGCCGATGCCGCGCTCCATTTTCACAATGGTCTTGTGCTCCCGCGCCAGGCGCAGGAGCGTCGCGTTGTCCACGCTCTGGATGTAGCCATTCCCCTTCACCGGGATGGTCTGCCAGTCACGCTCCGGCGCAGGGAGTCGCGCCTGGCTTTCATCGTCGTCAGCCGGCCCATGTTCAAGCGCCCCGGGGAAAAGCTTGTCCACAGTCGCCATGGTTTCATCGGCAACCGTGGCAATGATGCTCGAAGCCTGGATCGAAGAAGCGATGTGATGGATGAAATAAATGAGGACGACGATGCCGCCGATCGCCAGCACCACGCCGATAAACACCGCCAGGCTCGGAACGAATGCGCTCTCGCCGCCGCGGATGGTGCGCAGCACGATCAGGCAATAGGTGAAAATGCCGGCAAAGATACCGAGCACGACTTGTGTCACGCGGTCACGCATGAAGTTGCGCAGGATGCGCGAGGTGTATTGGCTCGACGCCAGCGCCAGTGTCACCAGGGTCATCGAAAACGTGACCCCTACCACGCTCATCATCGAGCCGGCGATGGTGGACAGCATTCCGCGCGCGCCAGCCGCGTTGACAAAAAACAGGTCAGGCCAGCGGCCCATCCAGTCTTTGCTTCCGGTTGAATCTGCTTCGATCAGGGTCACCGCGAGGGCGATGCTGGCCGCGACGATCAGCGAAGGCACGAACCAGAAGCTGGTCCGCAGATTGCCCCAGAATCGTTTGAGTTTATTCATGGTTCGGCTTTCAATGACTTGCGGGCAATGTCCTGACTGGCAGGTCGGCGCTACACACCGGACAGCGCCTCAAAGCCGGAGATCACATCGAACAGTTCCTCGTCGATGCTGCTCTGGCGCAAGCGGTGGAAGGCAACGTTGAGGTCGGTCAGCAGTTCGTCGATGTTCTTGTCGGCACGTTGCATCGCCGCCAGGCGGCTGGCATTCTCGCTGGCGAGGGATTCGGCGCAGGCGCGGAAGATCGAGACGAACAGATATTCGCGGAGTATCGCCCGCAAGGTCGCTGTGCTGTTGCCGATCAGCTCGGGCAAGTTTTTTGTCGGCCAGGCCTGCGCCATCAACTTGAGGCGCCAGGTGTTGTCGAGCGGCAGGAGACGTTGGCCGATCGGCGCGTAAGCCGCGGCGGAGTCGGGACGGTTGTAGAAAAGCCGCAGTTCGGCGCTATCACCCTGCGCCAGAAATGTCTCGGTCTCCAGCAGAATCCGGCCGACCAGCGGCGTGATGGCGCGGACCGAATTGGGCAGGTTGAACAGGCCGCAAGGCGCCAGGCCGGCGTCCGCCAGGCGGGCATGTACGCGTTGTCCGATGGCCCAGACCTGGTGTTCGCCGGGCAGGGCGGCGAGGGTCTTTATCGCATGCTCGGCCACGACTTCGTTGAATCGACCCACCAGTCCCTGATCGGTGCCAAACACGATTGCGCATACTGCGGTGCTGACGTCGGCATCGGCCTGCGCCTTGCCGTTTTCCGACCAGACGGCAGGGTTGCCGTGGCGAAAGCACACGCCCAGCCCCAGTTCGATACAGCGATAGTAGCCGGCCAGCGCGCGCGCCGACTGTTCGTATTGGCCGATGTTGGCTGCCGCGAGAGCCTTCATGGTGCGCACCACGGACTGCAGATCGCCGGCGCCGGCAATCTTGCGCCGCAGGCTTGCCGCAGTGTCGCTCATGGCACGTCGTCAAACGTTTCCGGCGGCTTTCTTGATTGCTGCGCGCGTCCCAGCGTGCTTTCGATCATTCGCGTCATTTTGGCTACCGCGCCGTCAAGAGCCTGGCTCAGGTTTGCCGCCGTATCGGTAACTGCCATGGGTTGCCGGCCTTCGAGGCGCGCCTCCAGCAGGCAGCGCTTGTCGTTTTGTCCGCTCTTGTCGGCGTTTTCGTCGCTCAGGTGTATCTCCACGCGGGTGATGTGTTCGCTGAAGCGACTCAGGGCGCTTTGCACGGTGTTTCGAAACTGAGCCATCGTTGCTTCATGGACTTCGAAATTGTGGTCGATGTTGATCTGGATCTGCATGCTGTTCTCCTGTTGTGATGGTGTCCTGCGCCGCAGTGCGCACCGCCTGCCCGGCCTCTGCCATCTGATCGAGCGGCACCTGGCGGAAAAAAACTGTTCGAGCGGGCTGACGTTACGACGTGAGGCTGGCACACACCTTCAACAGCAGTGCGCGAACTTCCCTGGCAATCTCGGTCACTTCCGCTTTGTCGACCAGCTTCAGTACCGCCTCGGGGTCCATGAATGCCACCGTTATGGTTCCGTCGGCTTCTTCGCGCACCACCACGTTACACGGCAGCAACAAGCCGATGTCCGGGTCGGCCTCGATTGCTCGGTGGGCGAGCGGCGGGTTGCATGCGCCGAGGATGCGATACGGCCGTTGCTCGATGTTGAGCTTGGCTTTCAGCGTCGCCTTGACATCGATATCGGTGAGCACGCCGAAGCCTTCCTTTTTGAGGGCCTCAGTGACTTTCGCGACGACGGCATCGAACGGCATCTTTAGATGGGTGTTGAATCCGTACATGGGTCGATTCCCTCTTTAGTTGTTGGAACTACAGACCAGGCAGGGGATATCACGACAATTGCGCGCGGAATCAATGCGGCGCGGATTCACCGTACCGCTCGCTCAACCCCTCCCGGCATCAAGCCTTACTTCCCCCACATCCCGTAGCCATTGCGCCACGATTTGCCGTGCTGCTCCTTGGTGAGCACCGCATCGGTCTGCTTCTGGGTGCTGAGCGACAGGTCGAACATCTGGTGCCGCAGGTCTGAGATTTTGCGGTAGTCCTTTCTGAGCGCCTCATCATCGCGGTTGTCGGAGTAATACCGCTCGTTCATGTGCGCTTGCTCGTCCTGCATTTTTCCCATCAGATCCCAATGCTTGCGCCGTGCGTCCTCTTGAATCTTGGCGATCTTGCCGCGCTGCTCCGCACTCAGATTTACATGGGATTGTGGACCGTAGTCACCCATCATGCCGGGGCCCATGCCGTAGCCCTGATTCTGGTCGTAACCACCCATCATGCCGCGGCCCATGCTGTAGCCTTGGCCGTAACCGCCCATCATGCCGTAGCCGTGGCCATACGCGCCCTGCGGCTGGTCGGCCATTGCGCTGGCTGCCATCAGCGTTCCGCCTATCAGTACGACGGCACTCAAAGTCTTGCGAAAGTTCATGCGTTTCATGTCTAATCTCCATTCAGGGTTGGTTGGATTCATTTTCCGCTACTTGCAACTATTGGTAGCCGAGGCTCGCGGCAAGCGTACGGCATCACGTCGGCGAAGAGCCGGAGTGTTCGGAATAGAACTGACTCACTTCTTGTTTTGCGCGACGACCCATGCCACGAGGGCGGCCACCACGATGACAACCAGGATTGGCACCCACATCCCGCCGAAGCCATAGCCGCCCATCCATCCTGAGCCATGGTCACCCATCATGCCGCCGGGACCGTAGCCACTTTGCGGCTGGGCCAGTGCGCTGGCTGCCACGACCGGTACGCCTATCAGCACGACGACACTCATAGTCTTGCGAAGGTTCATGCATTTCATGGCTAAGCTCCATTCAGGGTTGGCTATGGATATGTGTTCGCATCCGGCCGTAGAACTCGTCGTCGGAGTCCGTCTGACCGATTGCAGCAATTACCTTTTACATGTCGGCTTGTTCAAAGTCGGTGCGCTGGCGCGCACAGTGCGCAGCGGTTCGCTGACGAAAGTCGGTGCTGGCGGCACGGCGACAAAGACCCAGGAATGATCTTCCGCTGTGCAAAGTGCCCGTCATCGATGGGCTTCGAGATAGCTCGCCGCCGCCGCGTCCGCAATCAGGAGCGCCCGATCCTGCGCCACGCGGCCGGCGGGAATGGCGCGGTCGGCGGCGACCACGCGCGCAAGCATCGTCGCCTTTCCGGCGCCGGTTACCAGCCACAGGATGCAGCGCGCGCGATCGAGCGTCGGGTAGGTCAGCGTCATGCGACGCTGCCCTTGGTAGGGGCCGGCCAGCGCCACATCGCCGGCGGCATCAAGCGCCGGATCCCCCGGTACCAGCGAAGCGGTGTGGCCGTCGGCGCCGAGGCCGAGGTGCACCAGGTCAAGCACTGGCGGCGAACCCGCCCACTCGCGCAAGGTGTCGGCGTAACTCGCCGCTGCCGCGGCGAGATCGGCCGACTCGACCGGCATCGCGTGGACGCGGGGGGCCGGCATCGGTACTTGCGCGACCAGGCTCGCCTCCAGGTGCGTCAGGTTGCGCTGCGCATCTCCGGCCGGCGCGACGCGTTCGTCAACCTGGATGACATGCATTTGCGGCCATGGCAGGTCCATCTGCGCCAGCAGGCGCAGCATGGCCAAGGGGGTGCTGCCGCCACTGAACCCCATGACGCAGCGCCCGCGAGTGGCTACGGCACTTCTCGCCTCCGCAGCGACGAACTCGGCGGCGCGCCGCGCGGCTTGATCCGCATTGGGCAGCACCTCGATCTTCATGGCGGCCCCGTGATGACCGGATCCTCCCAGCCGTCGGGCGGCGCGACGTGGGCGTTGACCTGTTGTGGGCCCCAAGTGCCGGGCTCATAGTCGAACACCGGCGTCTGCGCCTTCAACACGGGATCGACGATGCGCCAGGCTTCCTCGACATAGTCCTGGCGCGCGAACAGCGCCTGGTCGCCGGCCAGCGCATCGTCCAGAACACGCTCGTAGGCGTCGATTTCTTCGGCGCCGGGGCGATGGCTGGCGAGCAGTTCCACCTGTTGGCCGATCATCCTGTCCTCGGGATCCATCACTGTGGCGCCGATGGCAATGCTCATGTCCGGACTGACGCGAAAGCGAAAATGGTTCGGTGTGCCGGCGCAGTCCGAAAACATCCTCGGCGCCCGATGCAGCCTGACCACGACCTCGGTGCAGGTCACCGGCAGCGACTTGCCGGCGCGAATGAAGAAGGGCACTCCGGCCCAGCGCCAGGAATCGACTTCGAGCCGCAAGGCGGCGAAGGTCTCACGTTGGGAATCGGGCGCGACGCCGGCTTCCTTGCGGTAGCCGATGAACTGGCCGCGCACCAGGTGGCGGGTTTCGAGCGGCGGTATCGATTTCAGCACCTTGACCTTTTCGTCGCGCATCGATTCGGCGTCAGCGCGCGCCGGCGGCTCCATCGCAAGATTGGCCAGCACCTGGAACAGATGGTTCTGCACCACGTCGCGGATCGTCCCCACCTGGTCGTAGAAGGCGCCGCGGCCCTGCACGCCGAAATCCTCAGCCATGGTGATCTGCACGCTCTTGACGAACTTGCGGTTCCAGAAGGATTCAAGGAACGCGTTGGCGAAGCGGAAGAAGACCAGGTTCTGCACCGGTCGCTTGCCGAGGTAGTGGTCGATGCGGAAGATATGTTCCTCGTCGAAGGCGCTGAGCAGAATGCGGTTGAGATCGCGTGCCGAAGCGAGGTCACGTCCGAAGGGTTTTTCAACGATGACACGGGCGCCGGCGGTGCAGCCCGACGTGTCCAGCTGCTCGACCACGGAGCCGAACAGCGCCGGCGGAATCGCCAGATAGTGGGCGGGCCGTTTTGCCGCACCGAGAGCCTTGCGCACGGCCTGGAACGTCGCCGCGTTGGCGTAGTCGCCGTCCACGTAGTGCAGCAAGGCGGCCAGCCGATCGAAACTTGCCGCATCGAACTGGCCGTGCTTTTCGACGCTGTCACGCGCCCTCGCCCGGAGCTGTTCCAGAGTCCAGCCGGAGCGGCCGACACAGATTACCGGCACGTCGAGGTGGCCGCGCTTGACCAAGGCATGCAGCGACGGAAAAATCTTCTTGTAGGCGAGGTCGCCGGTGGCGCCGAGGAATACCAGGGCGTCGGATTGCAATGCACTCATCGTGATTCCCTTTCGCCGACCTATTTCTCCTCGGGCTTTTCGTGGTGGCCGCCGAACTCGTAGCGCATCGCGGAGAGCAGCTTGTCCTGAAATTCCGCTGCGCCGCGCGAACTGAATCGCTGGAACAGTGCGGCGCTCAGCACCGGGACTGGAACGCCCTCGTCGATCGCGGCCTTGATCGTCCAGCGGCCTTCGCCCGAGTCCGAAACGCGCCCGGCGAATCGCGCCAGCGACGGATCCTTGACCAGTGCGCTGGCGGTCAGGTCCAGCAGCCAGGAGGTGATCACGCTGCCGCGGCGCCAGACCTCGGCGATTTCGGGCAGGTCGAGGTCGTAGCGGTAATGCTCGGGGTCGCGCAGCGGCGTGGTTTCGGCATCGACCGCGGGCGCCTGCTGGCCGACGTTGGCCGCGCGCAGCAGGTTGAATCCCTCGGCATACGAGGCCATGATGCCGTACTCGATGCCGTTGTGAACCATCTTGACGAAATGGCCGGCGCCGTTCGGCCCGCAGTGCAGATAGCCGTGTTCCGCGGTACCGGCGGCTGTTTCGCGTCCTGACGTGCTCACGATCTGGCCCGCTCCGGGAGCGAGCCGGGCGAACACCGGATCGAGACGGCGCACCGCGTCGACCTCGCCGCCGATCATCATGCAGTAGCCTCGCTCCAGGCCCCAGACGCCGCCGCTGGTGCCGACGTCGACGTAGTGAATGCCTTGCGCTGCCAACTCCCTGGCGCGCCGGATGTCGTCGACGTACCAGGAATTTCCGCCATCGATCAGGATGTCGCCGGGATCGAGGTGCGGCAGCAGATCAGCGATCGTTCGGTCGACCACGGCCGCGGGCACCATGAGCCATAGCGCCCGCGGTTTGGCGAGCTTCTGCGCGAGGTCGGCGAGCGAGGACGCAGCGAGGGCGTTTTCGCTCACCAGTGCCGTGACCGCCTGTGGCGATATGTCGAAGACGACGCAGTCATGGCCGCCCGCGATGAGTCGACGCACCATGTTGGCGCCCATGCGCCCGAGTCCTATCATTCCGAGTTGCATGCTGGCTTCCTTTCTTACAATCAGTTATGAGCCTTGCGACCGGACGTTGGGATATCAAGAGCAATTTGATCGCAAGTCGATGCGCCTGGATGTGCGTTGTCGTACATTCGCGTTCGCTTCGGTTCGTCCCAACGCAGTTTCTGCACACTAAACCCCGCAGTCGGCACGCCGCGCCGCTGCCTCGCTCAGCCCGTATGCGGGCAGTGCCAGCGCCAGCGGCAGCAGATGGTAGGTGGCGCGGTAGGCAAGCACCGCGGCCAGCAACTCGTGCGCCGGCAGCCGGGCACCCAGCGCAAATACGACCACCGCTTCCAGCACACCGAGATTGGCCGGGACGTGCGTCACGACGCCGGCCACCGCCGCCAGCAGCATCACGCCGAGTACCGTGGGATAGTCGATGCGCCCGCCGAGCAGGCCCCAGACGATGGCGCCGATCAGCAACCAGTTGGCGCCGCCCGCCAGCATCTGTAAAGCGGCCAGGCGGCCGCTCGCGAGTGTCAGCGTGTGCCCGCGCACTTTCAGCGTGCGCCGCCGCGACAAGCGGCACATCGCTACGTAGGCCAGCGCCACGGCGACCATCGCCAGCCCGATGGCACGCAGTCCGGCGTCGGGCAACATCCAGGCTTCGGGTAGCCGCGGCGGCGCCCAGGCCAGCACCGCGCCGGCGACCCAAAGATAGCCAAGCCAGTTCGTCACCATGCTGTGCGCGACTATCTCCATCACCGTCGGTGCCGATAGCCCCCAGCGGGTGTACAGCCTCAGCCGCAGCCCGATGCCGCCGACCCAGGCGCCGAGGTTGAGGTTGAACGCGTAGCTGATGGCGGCGGTGCCGAGTGTTCGCGCGGCCGACAGGCGGTGGCCGGTCTGGCGGCGTCCGACGAGATCGAAGCTGGCGTACAGGCCGTAGCTGATCAGCGCCAGCGCCGCCGCCGTCGCCAGCCGGCCGGGTGACTGCCTGAGCAGTTCCTGCCAGACCGCCGGCCAGTCCACCGTATGCGCCTGACGTGCCACCAGCGTCAGCACCAGCGCGGCCAGGCCCCACGGCGCCCCCTGCTTGAACCACGACCATGCCCGCCGCGCCGCCGGCCTCATTCTGAATCGACCTGCAGCGGAACGACCCGCGGCGCGCTATCCTGCGAGTGCCGCGCCCAGCCCGAGAAGTGGCGCATGGCGTGGAACACAAGCAGGCTGCGCAGCGCGATCCAGGCCGAGTGCAGCGGACCCGGCGTCGGCAGCCGGATGCGCTCGCAGTGCTGCTGCATCAGGCGCTCAATCTGCTCACGCAGATGCCTGGCGAAGGTCTCGTCGCGCACGACCACGTTGGCCTCGAGGTTCAGGCCGAGACTGGTAGGATCGAGGTTGCTCGAGCCGACCGTCGCCCAGTCGTCGTCGACCACGGCAACCTTGGCGTGCAGCGGCCGTTCGCTGTATTCGTAGACGCGAACGCCGGCGCGCATCAGGTATCCGTACAACAGCTGCGATGCCCGCTGCACCCAGGGCATGTCGAGCTGGCCCTGCAAAATCAGGTCGACCTGAACGCCGCGCCGCGCTGCTCTACGAAGGTCCCTCAGCAACCGATAGCCGGGGAAGAAATAGGCGTTGGCGATCAGTACGCGCTCGCGAGCGCTTCGCACCGCGGCGCGGTAGTGGCGCTCGATGTCGGTGCGGTTGCCGCGGTTATCGCGCGTGACGAACGCGGCCCGCGCGCCGCCGTGCGCGGCCGCCGTGCCGCTCTCGTCCTGACCGGCATTCTTGTCGCGCACCGCCCGCCAGCGTCGCAGCCACAAGCCCCGCGCCGGTTGCGGCCCCTCCAGGCTGGCGCGGCAGAAGGCCTGGATCTGCCCGACCAGCGGGCCCTCGATCTCGACCGCATAGTCCTGCTTGCCGAGCGGCTCGTGCTCGGTGAGGTGGTCGATCGAGTAGTTAATGCCGCCGACAAACGCGTGCCGCCCATCGACCACCACCAACTTGCGGTGCATGCGGCGCAGCATGTTGATGCGGGCGCCGAACAGGCGCTGAGCCGGCTCGAAGCTGCGCAGCTTGACGCCGGCATCGAGCAGCGGTTGCGTGAACGACGGCGGCAGGTCGGGCGAGCCCCAGCCGTCGACCAGCACGTGTACCTCGGCGCCGCGCCCGGCTGCGCGCAGTAGCGCCTGCTGCAGTGCGCGTCCGACCTTGTCGTCGAACAGGATGAAGGTCTCCAGCAGCACCTCGTGCTCGGCCGCGGCGATGGCGTCGAACACGCGCGGGTAGTACTCCTCGCCGTTTTCGAGCAGCGTGATGCGGTTGCCGGGCACCCAGTGCGAGTTCATGGCGACTCCGGCAGTTCGATCTCGGCCGCCAGCGGCGCGTGGTCGGACAACTGGGCCCAGGGGCGGCGCGGCAGCGGTAGCGGCCGGTACGCGACGACGCCGCGCACGTAGATGCGGTCGAGCCGCAGCAGCGGAAAGCGTGCCGGGTAAGTGCGGGCGTGGTGCCCGTGCGTGTGGCAAAACACCTCGTGCAGCCCGCTCGAACCCAGCATCGCATCGGCGCGCGAGCGCCAGTCGTTGAAGTCGCCCGCGACGACCAGCGGCGCAGCCGCCGGAACTTCGCGCTGCACCGTCTCGCACAGCCTCGCCAGCTGGTAGTGCCGGTGCGTTTCGCTCAGCCCCAGGTGCACGCACATCACATGCAGCTCGGATAGCCCTGCAGGCCGGACCAGCACGCAGTGCAGCAGCCCGCGCGGCTCCGCCCCCGGCAGCGACACGTCATGGTTGTGGCTGCGCATTATCGGCAACCGCGACAGCACCGCGTTGCCGTGGTCCTGACCCTCGGCGACCGCATTGCGGCCGTAAGCGTGGTCGGTCCAGATCTGATCGGCCAGGAATTCGTACTGCGCGCCGAGGGCAGCCGCACTGGCGGAGCCCGAGGCGCCTTCGACCTCCTGCAGAAACACCAGGTCACAGCGTACTGCACGTACCGCTTCGCGCAATTCGTGCAGCACAATGCGGCGGTTGAACGCGCTGTAGCCCTTGTGAATGTTGACGGTCAACAGGCGCAAGGGCTGCGAGAGTGGATATTCGCTCATGTGGCCGGGCATGCCGTGGCGTTCAACCGAAACACACGGGTAGTACCGCTGGCGAATTCGTAGACCTCGTCGCCGACGCGCAGGGAAATCGGCGGTGCCGGGCCTTCACGTCCGCGAACCGTGAGCGATTCGCGCGTCAGCCGCAGATCGAGCGAATGCCCGCAGTAGCGGATGCGCAGGTCAAGGCGCTCCATCTCCTGCGGCAATTCCGGAGCGAAGTGCAGAACATCGCCTCGCGCTTCGATACCGGTCGACACGCGCTGAATCAGATCGACTGAGCCGGCCATGGCGCCGAGGTGGATGCCCTCCGCGGTGGTGCCCTGCTGGATATCGCTTACATCGCTTTGCAGCGCCTGCGCGAAGAACTCCATTGCGCGTGGCCGGTCTGACCGCGCCAGCACCCAGCCATACACCACACGCGACAGCGTGGACCCATGAGACGAGCGGCCGGCATAGTAAGCCACGTTGCGCGGAATGGTCTCGTATTCGAACGGATAGCCAAGCCGCGCGAGCAACTCGCCAAGTTCTTCGGAAGAAAAGAGATAAAACAACATCAGCACGTCGGCCTGCTTCGACAGCTTGTAGCGGTTGGCGCTGTCGTTCTCCCCCTCGAGGATGAGATCGAGGCGCTGAATATTGCCGTAGCGGGTGCGGTAGTCCTCCCAGTCGAGCTCGCGCAATGATTCATAGCCCTCGAACTGGCTGATGATCCCCGCGTCGTGAAACGGCACGAACATCCTGCGGCTGATATCGTCCCAGCGCGCGATGTCTTCCGCCGACAAGCCCAGCTTCGCCGTGAGCTCGGCGCGGCGCACCTCGGACAGCAGATCGAGCACTTCCAGCGCCCGGCACAGCACCCACACCGCCATGATGTTGGTGTAGGCGTTGTTGTTGAGGCCAGGCGCTTCCGCATCCGGATAGCCGTCGTGAAACTCGTCGGGGCCCATCACGCCGCGAATTTCATAGCGCCCGCGCGCGTCATCGAAATTCGCGATGCTCGACCAGAAGCGGGCGATATCGAGGATCAACTCCGCGCCGTAGGCATGCAGAAATTCGACATCGCGCGTGACCTGGAAATACTGCCAGACGTTATAGGCGATGGCACTGCCGACGTGGCGCTGCAAGTAGGAGTTGTCGCGCACCCAGCGCTGCGAGCGCGGGTTCAGGTTGGACGCCTGGGTCGTCTCCTCGCCATCGCTTGCGCTCTGCCAGGGAAACATCGCACCCTGGTAGCCGGCTGCCGCTGCCGCGGTGCGTGCCTCGCCCAGGCGCTGGTAGCGGTACGTCAGCAGCGATCGGGTGATTTCGGGCATTCGATAATTGAAAAACGGGAAAATGAACAGCTCGTCCCAGAAAATATGGCCCTGATAGGCCTCACCGGTCCAGCCCCGTGCAGGCACGCCGATATCGAGGCCGATGGAGTTCGGCGATACCGCTTGCAGCAGGTGAAACATGTTCAAGCGCAGCAGCATCGGCACGTTCGACTTGAAGCCGGGATCGGCCGGCTTGACATGCACATCGAAGCGGCGCCACAGGTGCTTCCAGGTGAGTACATGCGCGGCCAGTACCGCATCGAAGCGCCCCGTGCGCGCGATCGCCTTGCGCGCCGCCAGGCCGCACTCGGAAATGGCGTGGTCGCGCGAGGTATATAGCGACGCCAGCTTCTCCAATACCAGCGTCTCGCCTTGCTTGAGCTCAACTTTGAGTTCCTGACCGATGGTCCCCGGCTCTTCGATGACCCGGCGCCGGGCTTCGAGCAGCTTCCCGTCGATGAAGACCTGCGTTCGCGCCGCCTGCGCGACATGGACATTCGACTGGCTGGTGCGCACCAGCAGGCACACGCCGTCTTCGCCGACGAGCTCGCCCGCGAGCGGCTCCAGGTGTTTGTTGTTGAACTTGCGGTACAGCTTCGCGCCGTCGTTGACCACCCGGGCATCGATCGCCGAGCGCACGGTGACGGCCGCCGACCAGTTGTCGGCGGTCAGGGCTAGCTCAAGCGCGCCGAGATGCATGTCGCCCATCGACACCAGGCGTCTCTCGTGCAGTGTGCTGCGTCGCCCCTGGTCATCCTCGAAGCTAAGACTGCGCAACAGCATGCCGCGGCGCAGATCGAGCTCCTGGCGGTAGGCGAGGAGCTTGACGCTGCGTGCGTCGAACCAGTCCTCTTCGTCGATACGAAACTTGAGCGCGAGCCAGTTGGGCCAATTGACCAGATCCTCGTTCTCGACGCTGCGGCCGGCGATATCGGTGCGCAAACGGTTGTAGCCGCCGGCGAGGTAAGTCCCCGGGTAGTGAATGTCATCGGCCCGTGCCCCGGCGGCGGCGCCGCGCGTCGCGAAATAGCCATTGCCTAGCGTACACAAGGCTTCGCGGATGCCCTCTTGCGCCGGATCGAAGTCCTCGAACACCAGCGACCAGGCGGAAGGCGGCTCCGCTGACACTTGTATCTGGCCCATATCGGTCACCACGAAATCGGCACCGGCATCGCGCAGCGCCTGAGTCTGGTCACGGCGGTCGACGCCGATGACGCAGCCGAAGCGGCCGGCGCGCCCGGCTTCGACGCCGGCGATCGCGTCCTCGACTACCACGGCGCGCGCGGGTTCTGCCCCGAGGCGTCGTGCCGCCTCCAGAAAGGCATCCGGTGCCGGCTTGCCCTCGAGTTCGAGGCGGGTGACGTCCTTCCCGTCCACGCGCGTGTCGAAGAGCGGCGCGATGCCCGCCACCTCGAGCACCGCCGCGGCGTTGTTGCTGGAGGACACCACGGCGGTCTTGATCTCCTGCGCCCGAAGTGTGCGCACCAGCGCAATCGCCGCCTCATAGGGTTCGATGCCGTCCTGCTCGAGATGTTGCTGGAAATAGCGGTCCTTGAGATTGCCCAGCGCACGCACGCTTTTTACCTCGGGGCCGTCTTCGGCTGCGCCCAGAGGCAAGTCGATGCCGCGCGACGCAAGGAAGGCCGCCACGCCGTCGTAGCGCGGCTTGCCGTCGACGTAGCGCGGGTAGTCGGTAGCAATATCGAAGGGCACGAACGGCTCACCCGCCTGGGTGGCGCGCTGCTCGAGAAACCCGTCGAACAGCTTCTTCCAGGCCGCGGCATGCACGCTCGCACTTCTGGTCAGCACGCCGTCCAGGTCGAACAGGACTGCGTCATAGTCGCGCGGTGACAGGGTAATGACGGGGCAGACGCTAGTCATGTCGCATTCCGACAGCTGCGGCCGGCACGCTGCGCTGTCACCCTCGGCGCGCAATCTCCGTGTCGCAGGATGCAAACCCGGACGCGGCATACCTTTGAGCGCGCCGGGCTCATTTTCTTGTGCCGGCTGCAACCCGCCCGGCACCCCAGCGCCAATCGCGGATTTCGGGCATGTCCTCGCCGTGCTGCGCGATGTATTGCTTGTGCTCGATCAGCTTGTCCCGGATGGCCTGCTTGGCGTAGGCGGCGCGGGGACCGAGTGCAGGCACGCGGTCGATTACGTCGGCGACAAGATGAAAGCGGTCCAGCTCGTTCATCACCACCATGTCGAACGGCGTCGAGGTCGTGCCCTCTTCCTTGAAACCGTGCACGTGCAGGTTGCCGTGGTTGGTGCGGCGATACGTAAGCCGGTGTATCAGGGCCGGATACCCGTGATAGGCGAACACGATCGGTTTGTCGGTGGTGAACAGTACGTCGAAATCGCTGTCACTCAAGCCATTTGGGTGTTCGCTCCGCGGCCGCAGTCGCATCAGGTCCACCACGTTGATCACCCTTATTTTCAGCTTTGGAAAATACGTCCGTAGCAGATCGACCGCTGCCAGTGTTTCCAGTGTGGGCACGTCGCCCGCGCACGCCATGACGACATCGGGCTCGCCGCCCTGATCGTTGCTCGCCCAAGGCCAGATGCCGATACCGGCGGTGCAATGCTTGATCGCGGCATCCATGTCGAGCCATTGCGGCTCAGATTGCTTGCCGGCCACGATCACGTTCACGCAGTTGCGGCTGCGCAGGCAGTGATCCGTCACCGCGAGCAGCGTATTCGCATCGGGCGGCAGATAGACGCGAACGATCTCCGCCTTCTTGTTTGCCACGACATCGATGAAGCCAGGGTCCTGGTGGCTGAAGCCGTTATGATCCTGCCGCCATACATGCGATGTCAGCAGATAGTTGAGCGACGCAATCGGCCGGCGCCACGCAATCCCGCCGGCGACATCCAGCCATTTGGCGTGTTGATTGAACATCGAATCGACGATATGTATGAACGCCTCATAGCATGAAAAGAAGCCGTGACGGCCGGTGAGCAGGTAGCCTTCGAGCCACCCCTGGCACTGGTGTTCGCTCAACATCTCCATCACCCGGCCATCGGGCGCGACGTGATCGTCGCCGGGAAGGATTTCCGCAGTGGAACAGCGGTTCGTCACTTCGAACACGGCGCCCCAGCGGTTCGACGTCGTTTCGTCCGGACTGAACACGCGGAAATTGGCCGGGTTGAGTTTGATCACGTCGCGGATGAACTCACCCTGAACTCGGGTGGCCTCGCCGTCCACGCCGCCGGGCTTGGTCACCTTCACCGCGTAGTCGTGGAAATGCGGCAGGCGCAAGTCGTGCAGCAGGAGGCCGCCGTTGGCGTGGGGATTGGCGCTCATGCGGCGCTCGCCTTTCGGGGCAAGATCGGCGAGTTCGGAACGCAGCCTGCCGGCCTGGTCGAACAGTTCCTGCGGACGATAGCTCTTCAGCCACTTTTCCAAAATCTTCACGTGCCCCGAACGACTCATGTCGCCCATCGGCACCTGGTGCGAGCGGAACGTGCCTTCGGTGGGCTTTCCATCCACAATTTTCGGTCCGGTCCATCCTTTCGGCGAACGCAGGACAAGCATGGGCCAACGCGGGCGTACCTTGAATCCCTTGCTGCGGGCATCGCGCTGGATGCGCCGGATGTCGGCCACCACGACATCGAGTGTGGCAGCCATGAGTTGGTGCATCTTCATCGGATCGTCACCCTCGACAAAATACGGCGTGTAACCGTAACCGCGAAAAAGTGCTTCCAGCTCCTCATGCGGAATACGCGCTAGTACGGTGGGGCCGGCAATCTTGTAGCCGTTCAAATGCAGGATGGGCAGCACGGCTCCGTCGTGGATCGGATTGAGAAACTTGTTCGAGTGCCACGCCGTGGCGAGCGGGCCGGTCTCCGCTTCACCATCGCCGACGACACACGCGACCAGCAGGTCGGGATTGTCGAATGCCGCGCCGAAAGCATGCGACAGCGAATAACCCAGTTCGCCGCCTTCGTGGATTGAACCCGGCGTCTCCGGCGCGACGTGGCTCGGAATGCCGCCGGGGAAGGAGAACTGCTTGAACAGCCGCTGCATCCCGCCCTCGTCCTGTGCGATGTTCGGATACACCTCGCTGTAGGTGCCTTCGAGATAAGCATTGGCCACAAGGCCAGGTCCGCCATGGCCAGGCCCGGTGATGGTGATGGCGTTCAGCTCGTGTTCCTTGATGACACGATTCAGATGGGCGTAGATGAAGTTCAGCCCCGGCGTCGTGCCCCAGTGGCCGAGCAGGCGCGGCTTGATGTGTGCCAGCTTGAGCGGCTTCCTCAGCAGCGGATTGTCGTAAAGATAGATCTGCCCGACCGACAGATAGTTGGCGGCGCGCCAGTAGGCATCCATTTTTTGGAGCAATTCCGGCGTGAGCGTCTTGGTGTTCATGGTTTGAGGTTCCCGAATTGCGTCAAGACCAAGGTCGCGGGTGCGTTCATGTCTTCAGTCTCAGCAGCCGCGCGTTGATGGCCACGATCACCGTGCTCGCGGCCATCAGCGCCGCGCCCACGGCGGGCGTAAGCAGCACGCCCCAGGCGTAGAGCGCGCCGGCTGCAAGCGGAATGGCGACGACGTTGTAACCCGTGGCCCAGACCAGGTTCTGAATCATCTTGCGGTAGGTGGCGCGCGAGAGCTGCACGATGGCCGCGACATCGAGCGGGTTGCTGCGCACCAGAATGATGTCGGCGGTTTCCACCGCCACATCGGAACCGGCGCCGATGGCGATGCCTACGTCGGCCTGCGCCAGCGCCGGGGCATCGTTCACGCCATCGCCGGTCATGGCCACCAGCACGCCGCGGGATTGAACCTCTTTCACTTTGGCGGCCTTGTCCTGGGGCAGGACTTCGGCGAAATATTCATCCAGTCCGAGTTGGTCCGAGACCCATTTGGCCGTCGCCTTGTTGTCGCCGGTGAGCATCATGCAGCGGATGTTCAATGCCTTGAGGGCATCGATGGCTGGCTTCGCCTCGGGCCGAACGATGTCGGCCAGGGCGATCGCTCCCTTCAGCTTGCCGTCAACGAGGACAAACACCACCGTCTTGCCCTGCGCTTGCAGCGGCTCGATGCGCTTGTCGGCGAAATCAATGTCCTGCTCGCGCAGGTAACCCGGGCTGACCACTTTGACCTCCTTGCCATCGACCTTGCCTTCGGCGCCTTTGCCCGGGATGCTTTTGAAATCTTCTACCGGCAATCTGGTTTCCGACGCAGCGGCGATGGCCTTGGCGATCGGGTGTTCGGAATTTGCGTCCACGGCAGCCGCATAGTTGCGCAGTGTGTCTTCATCGATGTCCTGCGCCAGCACCAGCGTGTCGGTCACGCCAAAGCGGCCCTCGGTCAGCGTGCCGGTCTTGTCGAAAATGACGGCCTGCAGGCTTCGCGCGCGCTCGAAAGCAATGCGATTGCGAATCAACAGGCCGTTGCCTGCAGCCAAGGCGGTGGAGACGGCTACGACCAGGGGAACGGCGAGACCGAGCGCATGCGGACACGCGATCACCATCACCGTCACCGCGCGTTCGATGGCGAAAGCGATTTCCTGATCCATGAACACCAGCCAGATGAGGAAGGTGGTGGCACCGCCGCCAATGGCGACGAGGGTAAGCCACATGGCAGCAGTATCCGCAAGTTTCTGCGTCTTCGACTTGCTTTCCTGAGCCTGTTTGACCAGGTCGATGACCTGCGACAGAAACGAATCCTTGCCGGTGCCTTTGACCTCGATGGTGAGCGAGCCTTCGCCATTGATGGAACCGCCGATGACCTTGCCGCCGGACTTCCTGGTGACCGGAGTCGATTCCCCGGTCAGCATCGCCTCGTTGACTGAACTCTCGCCCTCGACAACGACGCCGTCTGCGGGGATTTTCTCGCCAGGTTTAATCAGGACTTTGTCATACACCGCGAGTTCGCCTAAAGGCACGTCTTTCACGCTGCCGTCGGGCATTAGCTTATGGGCGTCCGAGGGCATAAGCTTGGCCAGCGCCTCAAGGGCCTTCGAGGCGCCCATCACCGATTTCATCTCGATCCAGTGCCCCAGCAGCATGATGTCGACCAGGGTGGCCAGTTCCCAGAAGAACACCTTGCCGGTCAGTCCGAACACCACGGCGCTGCTGTAGAGATAGGCGGTGCCAATGGCAACGGCCACCAGCGTCATCATTCCCGGTTGCAGGGATTTGAGTTCCTTGACCAAACCGTTGAGGAACGGCCAGCCGCCATACCAGAAGACCGCGGAAGACAGGCCAAAAAGGACATAGGCATCGCCGGAGAAGCGGAAGGCTTCGCGCAGGCCCACCAGCGTTTGCAGCAGCGGTGAGAGCACGAGTATCGGCAGCGTAAGGACCAGCGCAATCCAGAAACGCTTGCGGAAATCCGCTGCCATATGGGCATGGTGGTTTTGATGGCCCTGGTGCTCTTGGTGCTCGCGGTGATCGTGGTGCTCCGCATGGGCGGAGCCGAGCTGCTGCAATTGAGCTTCCGCCGCCTGCCAATTTTCCTTGGCACTTACTTTGGAACGGCCGTCCTTCTGCGAAAGCGCATACGCTGCTTTCTCAACTTCGTCATGGGTCGGCTGTGCCGCCGCAGCATCTTTGGCCGGATCTTCAGGCGTTTGTTCGTTCATAACGCTGATTCCTTTCACGCACTCGCGCCGAGTCGGAGAAGCCGGCATCCATCCGAATGAGGATAGGCATCGAGGGCAATGGAATCTGTACGCTGCCGCTCATACATACAGGATGGTCAGTGTTGATCTGGATCCGGATGCGGTTCTCGTGTGATGATTGTGGCCGGCGGCGAGTCCGGCGCAGATTCGAAATTTGCTTCGGGCAGAAAGCCTTCGAGTACCTTTCTGGCAATCTGGACGATGCTTGCCCGGTCTTCGTCGCTCAGGCTGTCCGCAGTTTCCAGGCGCGCGGTCAGTTCCGCCGGTAAATCCGCTGCCGCCGTGCGCACCGCCTGTTCGGCCTCTGGCATCTGATCGAGCGGCACCTTGTCGAACAAGCCTGCGGTCAAGGCCAGCAAAACGGCAATTTGCACGGGCAAGGACAGCGGCGAGAACTCTTGCTGCTTGAGGCAGGCGCGGATGCGTCGGCCATGCTCGATCAATAGCCCGGTGGCTCGATCGACATGGGCGCCGAAGCGGGAGAAAGTTTCCAGTTCTTCGAACTGGGCATAGGCCAGTTTCAGGTCACCTGCCACCGCCCGATAGGCGGCGCGCTGCGCTTTGCCGCCGACGCGGGAAACCGATTTGCCGACATCGACGGCCGGCAACACGCCGAGTGCGAACAGCGCCGGCGAGAGGTAGATCTGTCCGTCGGTGATCGAAATCAGGTTGGTCGGAATGTAGGCGGAAATGTCCTGGGCTTCCGTTTCGATGATCGGCAGGGCGGTCATCGAGCCGCCGCCGAGTTCGGGGCGCAGATGGGTGGCGCGTTCGAGCAGGCGCGAGTGGATGTAGAAGATGTCACCGGGAAAGGCCTCGCGGCCCGGCGGCCGGCGCAGCAACAAGGACAGTTCGCGATAGGCGCGGGCGTGGTGGGTCAGGTCGTCATAGATCACCAGCACGTCGCGGCCCTGCGCCATGAAATGTTCGGCAATGCTGGTCGCCGCATAGGGCGCGATATACGCCAGTCCCGGCGGATCGTTGCCCTCGGTGACAACGACTACCGTGTACTCGAGGGCGCCTTTTTCACGCAGGGTATGGATCACCCTGGCGACGCCGGAAGCGCGCTGGCCGATGGCGCAGTAGACGCACAACACGTTCTTGTCGCGCTGGTTGAGGATGGTGTCGAGCGCAATCGCCGTCTTGCCGGTCTGCCGGTCGCCGAGTATCAGTTCGCGCTGACCGCGACCGACGGGGATCAGCGCGTCGACGACCTTGATGCCGGTTTGCAGCGGCACGGTGACGGGTGCCCGATCCATGATGGGGGCGGCCGCTCGTTCCACCGGCAGGCGGGCTCCGCCCGGTAGCAGCCCCAGACCATCCAATGGTCTCCCCGTCGGATCGATGATCCGCCCCAGCAGTCGATCGCCGACCGGCACATCGACGACATGACCGCCGCGCTCGACGGAGTCGCCCGCTTGCAGTTTTGTGTAGTTGCCGAGCAACACCACGCCGAGTTCATCTTCATCGACATTGAAGGCGATGCCCTCGATGCCACCAGGAAATTTCAGAACCTCGTCGAAACCAATGCCGGGCAGGCCGGAAACCTTGGCGATACCCGCGGCGATGCTGGTGATGTGACCGACCTCGCGGGTTTCGAGCGTTGGGACAAAAGCTTCGCGCGCGATGCCGATGTCGGCAAACGCTTTCTCCAGAACCTTTTGCAGCGGTTGCAGTGGCTTGGCGGACAACGGCCACGCCGTCTCGCCAGCGCCGACTTTTGCGGCATTGATTGTGCTCATGGCGGGTGTCCCTGTCGGCTGAGTAGAAGCCATCGAGTTGGCGTCAGAAACAGTTGCGGTCAGTCTTTTCGTCGATTGACTTCAGCACAGCTACTGCACGGTCATCAGCCTACGACGATCGCGACTCAAACTATGTTCGTTTCCGTACGTAGAGGGCAGTTCCATCGGTTTAGTCGAAGCGGAAGTTGTAGAACACATCGACCGCGTTATCCCCGCCGGCCCTCGTGACGAGCGAAACGCGCGGCGTCAGCGCATAAGTGAACTTCAGGGTACCGGTCGCCGCCGTCAGTCCCTGCTCGTAGCCGAGCCAGGCGCGGTCGGAAAGCCGCTTGCCGACGGTGAGAATCTGGTTGATCAGGTTGTCGCTGTCCGCTGCCTGGCGCAGCGAGAATTCGTCGACGCCGAGCGACTGCGCGATCTGACTGGTGACGCTCGCCGACTGCCCGCCGAGCATTGCGCCGGCGGCGGCCACCAGCAGCGAGGTATCGGCACCGCCGGCATCCGGCGCGCGGCCGAGCACGATCCATGAGAGCTTTTCCGCGTCGGGCACGGACGGTGTCGATACCAACCGCACCAGCGGGTGCTGCGCCGTGCCGGTGACGGCGACGCCGGCCTCGACGGCCAGGCCCTTGCGCAGCGCCAGCACATTGAGGCCGGGATCGTCGAGCGGCCCCTGGAAATTCACGATGCCGCGCTCGACGCTGAGGCGCTGGCCGTAGGCCTCGAAGCTCGCCTCCTGCGTCGCGATGCTGCCGCTGGCAGCCAGTGGGCTCGCGCCGTCGCCGCGCACGCGCACATTCCCCGCCAGCCGCGCCGTCAGGCCGGCCGCGCGCAGGTGGAAGCGCGATCCGAGATCGAGGGCGATGTCGGTCTCGACACGCAGCGGGCGCGCCGGGCTCGGCTCGCGGCCGCGCACGACAATGTCCTCGGAGAGTTGCGGCCGGCCCTTCGCCGCCTCGGCGATAAAGCCGGCATCGGCCGTCAGTTGCGCGCTGAGTTGCAGCCGCGCATCGACATGCGCCAGCCGCGCCGTGCCCGAGGCGACCAGCCAGCGCTCGGGTTGCTGCGACAGGGGCATGCGGGTCAGCGTTGCGTCAAAGTTCGCCTGACGCTGCTCCATGTCGAATGTACCGGTCACGCTGACGCGCCCCGGCGCCAGCGCCGTCAAGCCGACGCTGCGCGCGGCGGTCTTGGGCAGATCGTGCGGCGCAACGAAGTCCAGTCGTTCCAGCACCGCGCGTTCGTTCTCGAAGCGCAGCGCCAGCACCCCGTCGCGCAGATGGACATTATGGTCGAGCAGGCTGAGGGCCAGCCCGCTGCCGCGCACCTGGCCGGCGAAGCGCGGTGCGGTGGGGCTGCCGGCGAGTGTGGCGTCGAAGGTCAGCGCGCCGGCGCTGACGACATTGCCCGCCATCGGCCCGAGCCCGGCGAGATCGGGCACGCCGCCCGTCAGTCGCCCGGACAGCTCAGTGCGGCTCGCCGACAGTTCGCCGATGGCGGTCAGCACGGCCGGCATATTGCCCTCCAGCCGCAGCGCTTCAATACGCCCGTGCCAGCCGGTATCGCGCCAGTCGTTGGCGCCGACCAGGGCGCCGGTGGCGCTAAGCGACAGGTGCCGTTTTTCCGGCAGTACAACCGTGGCGGCCAGCCGGTGCTGCGTGCGCATGCCGTCGAAAGACAGTTCGAGCCGCGGCAAGACCACCCCGACGGACAGGTCCACCGCGACGAGCGTCAGATGCAAGGCTTCCTGTGGATCGCCCCAGCCGCCGTACAGGGCGAGCTTGCTGTCGCCGAGCGCGAGATCGAGCTTGCCGCGCAGCCACGCGCGGCCGTTGGCGGCAATCAGGTCGTCGACATGGTCGATGGCGAAGAAAGTCAGATCACCGGCGCCGCCAAGCGTCTGGCCGTCGAGGCGACTCGGCTCGAAACGGAAGCGCAGCGAGCCGGCCAGTTGCGGGCGTAATTTGCCTTCGGCCGTAAAGCCGGCATTCAGATCGCCGCTCGGCAGGCGGGCGACGAAGGCGGCCGGGTTGAACTCGCGCAAGCGCCCTTCGACGCGCCAGGCGTGTGGCGCCGCCAGCGCGAGCGCGCCGCTGCCGGCAATCTTCGCCTTGCCTTGCGCCAGCAAAAGGCGCGAAACATTCAGCATCTCGCCGCGCCGGTCGAGTGTCGCCTCGATGCGCCGCGTGCCGTCGACAAGCGCAAGCGTGGCGTGCTGCGCTTTGCTATCCCCGGCAAAGGCGATGCGGCCATCGAGGCGAGCCGGAAACAGCGCGCCGTGCAGCGCGGCAGGGTCGAGCCCGCGCACGGCGACGTCCGCCTTGCCTTGCGGCATGGCCTCACCTGCGGGCCAGACGAGATCGACGGCACCTGTCGCCGTCCCGCCAGCGCCGACTTTTAGTGATAGATCGGAAAGCCTCAACCGACGCGGCGCGCTGTTCCAGTCCAGCCGCAGATCGGCAGCGAGATGGGTCAGCGGCAGACCGCCCCGGTCGAGCGGCGCGGCGGTAGCGTTGTCGAGACGCAAGCGTCCCAAAAGGGCACCGCTGGCATCGGGCACGAGATCGGCGTCGAGCGCCAGCCGGGCACGCGGCGCGGCCGGTACGAAGGCACGCGGATCGAGGCCGCGCGCGGTCAGGCGCAGGGCAGCGAGCGGCTGGGCCGCGAATGGCGCCAGGCGTGCCTGCCCGTCCAGCGAGAAATCCGCGCCGCGTCCGTCGAAGGCAAGGGCGATTTCGGCGAGCGTGCCGTTGGCACGCGCGGCGACGGCGAGCGCCGGTTCGGTCGTCGTTGCCAGTGTCCCTTCTCCCGTGAGCGCAAACGGCGCCGCGCCCGCCAGCGTTCCTTGCGCCGTCAGTCGGCCGACGGCGTTCTTGAGCGTCAGCGACGCCAGCCGGTGCGTTGCGCCATCGCTCTCGAATGTCGCCGCGATGTCCTCGGCCAGCGGCGCGGCCTCACCATGCGCCGCCAGGCTGCCAATTTCCAGCGCCGCCACGCGCACGGCGAGCGGCAGGCGCAGGTCGGCGGGTGGTGCCGCGATCTTGCTCTGCGCAAGGGTGTATTCAATTCGCTCGATGCGCAGGCGTCGAATGTCGATCTGGCGCTGCAGAAGTTCGAAAAAATCCCAGTCGAGGGCGACATCGTGCAGCGTATAGCGGTCTGCGCCGCGCCTGATCTCGACCCTGTCCAGCGCCAGCGCCCCGATCAGCCGGCCATGTGCGCCGGTGATGCGCACGGCGTCCTCGCTGGTCCAGGCGACGAATGCCGCCGCGCGTTCCAGCCCCGTCTGCGATGTCAGCAACCAGCCGCTGGCGGCGAAGAAGATCAGGACGATCAGCGTCGGAATCAGCAACACGCTGCGCCGCAGAAGGCGGCGAATCCTTCCCGGTTCCATCAGAACGCCACCATCAGGGAGAAATGCAATTGCCATTGCGCGGCGTGTCCTTCGCGCGCCAGGCCGTGCGCCAGATCGAGCGCCAGCGGGCCAGCCGGGCTTTTCCAGCGCACGCCGGCGCCAACGCCGACAGCCGGATCCAGGGCGCGCCAATCATCTGCAGCGTCGCCGGCATCGACGAAGGCGGCGACGCCCCATGGCCCTGCCGCGCCTGCCCCGCTGGCTAGCCAGTGGGTGTACTCGGCGCTGGCGATGGCAAGCGCGCGGCCGCCGACCACCGCGCTGCCTTCGGGCACGCCGAGGCTCTGGTAGGCATGGCCGCGCACCGACTGGGCTCCGCCCGCGCGAAACAGATAATCCTGCGGAATCCCGAAGCGCGAACCGGCGGCGGTGTAGCCAGCCTCGCCGCGCAGGCTGAACATGTCGCGCGGTCCGAATCTGTCGACCGGCCACCACTGCTGCGCCCGCAGATGGGTGCGCAGGAAGTCGCTGTCGGACAGCAGGCGGCGCGAAGCACCGCCGATACGCAGCTCGACGACGTTGCCACGTCTCGGGTCGAGCAGGTTGTCGACATCGCGACGAATCCAGTGCCAGTCGAGTGTCAGGGCACGATCGGTCGCGGCCAGCGCGTCGTCGGGACGACGTTCCTCGCGCTGCCATTCGAGGCTGAGGCGGGTTTCGATACGTCCTTTGCTGCGGCTCCGCGTTACGCCGAGTAACTGGCGCGTCGTTGCCAGGTTCTCGATGTCGCTGGCCTCGATGAGACCGCGGAACCCGAGCCGATAACCGCGCGCATCAGGCAGAAGGTCGAGACTGGCGAACAGCGTCTGGCGCTTTTGTTCGAGGCGCAGGCCGGCGCCGAAATCCCAGGCGCGACCGAGAAAGTCGTGATGATGAAAATTCGCCTCGGCGCGTGCGCCGGTGTTGGTGCTGATGCCGGCACCCAGCCCGATGCGCTTGGCGGGTACCTCGGCGAGCGTAACCCGTACCGGCACGTCGATGATGCCTTCAGGCGAAGTCATTTCGGGCGCTGCTTCGACTGCCACCGAATCAAACCACGGCGTGCTTTGCAGGCGCGAACGGAAATCGAGCAGCGCCGCGCGCCGGTAAGGCTCGCCCGGCGCAAACGGCGCGAGTTCCGCCACCCGTGCGCGGTCGTAGCGCTTGAGGCCCTCGATGCTCAGCGGCCCGAAGCGCACAGCCGGGCCGGAATCGAGCGTCAGTTCGAGGTGCGCCGCCGCCGTTTCCGGATCGACCTCGGCACGGCTGGCGACGAGTCGCGCTGCTGCGTAGTCGGTTTCCGCCGCCGCCGCGAGCAGCGCCTGCTTCGCCGCCTCCCAGTCCGCCGAGCGGAAGGCCGCACCCGGCGCCAGCGCCCAGTCCGCGCGCAAAGCTGCACGCCGTTCTTCTAAGACAGCGTCTGCCCCGGCAAGATGGCCGCGAAAGTTGATTTCGACCGTCGACACATTGGTGCGCGGCCCAGGCGTGACGACGATGCGCAAGCTGTCCGCCGCTTCCGGGGTCAGGTCGATCCGCGGCGAGAAGTAGGCTTCTGTCGCCAGCAGATCGGCAATTTCGCCGCGCGCGCGGCGCATCAGGGCGACGCGTTCTGTGGAATCGACCAACGTCGCCGGCAGGTCGAGATGCCGGCGCAGAAAGGCATCCAGCGGCGCCGGCGCGTCCAGCCTGACTGTCGCTGCTGCAACCGGCATGGCACCCGCTGTCAGCGTCACGCAGAAGGCGGTAGCGCACCGCGAGAGGAAGCGGGGAAAGGGGAGCATGGAATTATTCAATCAATCATCCGGGAATTTCTTGACCAAGCGCTCGCGAATCTCCGCCATAGTTTGTCCCGTCATCGCCTTTGCTTGGGTGAAGGCTGTCTAATGAGTCGCCGCCTTGGTTTTCAGCAGTTCGGCCACGCTGCCCTCCAGCGCCTTCAGATACTCCGCGATACTCCACGCTAGCTTTTGCCCATCGGTGCAGAGTTCGATGCCGCTGACCAGATCGGGGGCCGTCTCGAAGACAAGATCTACATCGGTCGCGAGAAGGTCATGGACAGACGCCTTGATCGTCGCCTGCTGCGCCGCCGGCAGATCAAAGCTGCTGCGCACGACGAGCGGTACGGCAGCCGTCTTCAGGGAACTTGCCAGTTTTTGCTTTTCGTCGTCAGCCAAAGCCTGAAGCCGTCCCACGAACGCCGCGACCATGCGTTCTTCCAGCGCTGCGTCGGCCAGATCGCCCAATGCCTTGCGGGCAATGGCAAAAACTTCCTGTTGCGCGCGGCGGCTGATTTCCTGCTGCAGTTCCCGCGCCTCGGTTTGCAGGCTTTCCTGCCGTTTGGCGCTCAGCGCGGTGGCGGCTTCACGGGCATCATCGAGCAGGCGCTGGCGTTCGGTATTGGCGGCTACCGTCGCCTGCGTGAGCAGGTTCGCGCGTTCCTTGTCGAAGGCGGCGTTCTTCTCCTCGAAGGCTGCGCGTTCTTCTCCCGCCTCGGCTTTCCTCGCATCGGCAGCGGCCAGTTCGGCGGCAATACGCTGCTCCCGCGCATCGATGGCATCGAGGATCGGGTGATAGAGAAAGCGCTTCAGCAGCCACACCAGGATCAGGAAGTTGAGTACCTGCGCGCCGACGGTGAACCAGTCGATGAGCATGATCTACTTTCCGGCAACCTGGGCGATGGCGTGGGTCCAGAACGGATTGGCGAAGAGCAGGATCATCGATACGACGAAACAGTAGATTGCCACCGATTCGACCATGGCGAGGCCGACGAACAGGGTGCGCGTGATGGTCGCCGATGCATCCGGTTGCTGCGCCAGCGCGCTGAGCGCGGTGGCCACCGCCCGCCCTTCGCCCAGTGCCGGGCCGACGCTGCCGATGGCAATGGTGAGGCCGGCGGTGACGATCGAGACCACCGCGATGATTGTCATGCTATCCATGTTGATTCCTTTCGTGATTCATGTGGATGTTGCTGATTCAAGCGGCACGGTGGGCCGGACATCGCCTTTGCGCGAGCGGGTTGCCGCCGCGATATAAACGGCCGCCAGGATGCTGAAAATGTAGGCTTGCACCATGCCGGTCAGCAGCCCCAGCGCACTCAGGGCGACGGGAAAAATGAAGGGCGTGATGGTCAGCAGGATGGCGAGAATCATCGTCCCGCTCATCATGTTGCCAAACAGCCGGGCGGCCAGCGCCAGGGTGCGCGTGAGCTCGCTGATGATATTGAAGGGCAGCATGATGAAGGTCGGTTTCAGGTAGGCGTTCAGGTAGCTGCCTAGCCCTTTCTCGGCAATGCCGAACAGGGGCACAGCGATGAACACGCAGATGGCCAGCGCTGTAGTGGTCGACAAGGAACCCGTCGGCGGCTCATAGCCGGGAACGATGGTGAACAGGCTGGCCATGGCCACGAACAGGAACAGGGTGCCGAGAAATGGCAGATAGGTACGCGGTTTGCTCAGACCCACCTCGCCGATCTGCGCGACGATGCCGGTCACGATGATTTCGAGCAGGTTCTGCCAGCGACTGCGCGCCAGTTCCTTCGACAGACGCCGCGTCACGAGATGGGAACCCAGCACCAATACCAGCATCAAGCCCCAGGTAAAGGCGATGGTGGCGTTGACCTTGAACAGGCCAAATTGCCAGAAGATGAGGTTGTCAGGGCTAAGCTGCATGATGGCCCTCCGCGGTCTCGGTGTTCGGACGGGTGATCCGGGTGATCCGGGTCACCCCGGCGCGCGCCAAACCAAAGCCGAGCATAGCCGCCAGCCAGCGCTGCCAATCGTCACCGCAGGCCAGATAGAACCCGCCCAGCACGATTACGGTACGCAGGAGCAGGCTGCCAAAAAGCCAGAGCGCCAACCGTTGCGACGACATCGCACGTTGCACGGTCCACCACAAGCCGCCAAAGAACACCGCGCCAAGCAGCACGCCAATCAGCAGTGAGAACAGAAGTGAGAACAGCGACCATGGCTCATTCATTGTCGTCGGCCTCCTGTGCGCTGATTTCGCGGTGTTCCCTGGATACCCAGTGCCAGGCGTTCAGACAGCCCAGCGCCAGGCCGGCGACCAGCAGTGCCAGCGTCCATGAGCGGCCCCCCGGATAGCGGGCATCCAGCCACATCCCCAGCGCCGCGCCAAGCAGGGTAGGCATCGCCACCGACCAGCCGACCAGCCCCATCATGCCAAGGCCCGACCACACCGTGCGCGACACATGGCGCTGCGCCTTCAGTTTGCGCGCTTCCTTGACGCCCACCTGCTGGCTGAACCCGGTCTTGCCAGCGGCGGGCTTGTCGCCTGTGTCAGTCATGGTTCAGGGTCGCAAAGCGACGAATGAGGTCGCCTTCCATTTTGGCGAGTACCGAGCGCACCGTCTGCTCCTGTGCGTCGAGATTCAGAAACTCCTGCTCGATGGCCTTGTGCAGTTCGCCGAGTTCCAGGCCGCCGATGGCATTGCGCACGGCAACCAGAACCTCATTGCCGGTTTTGACCAGCACCCCTTCGTCGACGGCGATACTGACCTCGCCACCCGATTTGGTTTCGAAGGTCAGGATGCCCGGCACCAGCGCGGCAGCGCAGTCGAGACGGTTCGGCAGCAGGCCGAAGGACCCGCTGCCCGACTCGGCAACGATGCGCAGGACATCGCGCTTTTCGGCGAAGACCATGAAGGGCAGCAGGACCTTAAGCCGCATGCTCGTTGACGGCATGTTTGTCCTCCTTGGGCGCTTTAGCCATCGCCTCGGCGATGGCCCCGATCATGTACAGCGCGCTTTCCGGCACATCCTTGAATTCATCGCGCAGGATGCGTTCGCAGCCGTCCAGGGCATCGTCGAGGCTGACCAGCTTGCCCTTGAGGCCGGTGAATTGCTCGGTGGTAAAAAACGGCTGGGTGAGAAAGCGCTCCAGTCGCCGGGCGCGCGCCACGACCTTGCGATCTTCGCTCGACAATTGTTCCAGGCCGAGCATGGCGATGATGTCCTTGAGGCCGGCATACTGTGCCAGCGTGCGACGAATTTCCTGGGCCAGCGCGTAATGGCGTGCGCCGATGACGCCGGGCGTTGCCATCTTCGAATTCGACTGCAGCGGGTCGATGGCCGGGTAAAGCCCTTCGCTGGCACGTTTGCGCGACAGCACGATGGAGGCGGAAAGATGCGAGAAGGTATGCACCGCCGCCGGATCGGTGAAGTCGTCTGCCGGGACATAGACGGCCTGGATCGACGTGATGGCGCCGCTGTCGGTATTGGCGATGCGCTCTTCCAGTTGCGCCAGTTCCGTGCCCATGGTCGGCTGGTAGCCCAGGCGGGCCGGCATCTGGCCCATCAGTCCGGAAACCTCCATGCCGGCCTGGATGAAACGAAAGATGTTGTCCACCAGAAGCAGCACGTCGCGGTGTTCGTCGTCACGGAAATATTCGGCCATGGTCAGTGCCGCGTGTCCCACCCGGAAGCGCGCGCCCGGCGGCTCGTTCATCTGCCCGAACACCATCACCATGTTGTCCAGCACGCCGGCGGTCTTCATGTCGCGATACAGCTCTTCGCCCTCACGGCAGCGCTCGCCGATGCCACAGAAGATGCTGACCCCCTCATGCTGGCCGACCATGTTGTGGATCATCTCGGTCAGCAGCACGGTCTTGCCGACGCCGGCTCCGCCGAACAGGCCGGCCTTGCCGCCACGCTCCAGCGGCATCAGCACATCGATGAGCTTGATGCCGGTCGCGAAGACTTCGGACTGGGTCGAGCGATGGGCAAGCGAGGGCGGTGCCCGATGCACGCTGCGCCAGTCAACGCTGGGCGCCGGCAGGCGGTCGATGGCTGTACCGAACACATCGAACATCCGCGACAGGATTTCCCTGCCGACCGGCGCCAGCAAGGGGCCACCACTATCGACCACACGCATGCCACGGGCAAGCCCTTGGGTGGGCGTCAGGGCGATGCAGCGTACCCGTTGTGCATCAAGCTGGGCCAGGACTTCGATGGCTACTTCGCCATTGCTCCCGGTACGCAACAGGGCATGAATCGGCGGCAGGAGGGATTGGAAGCGAACATCGACAACACTGCCACGGATCGAAGTGACGCGGCCGGAATTCGCTTCAGTATCCCTTGCGGAACTCGGTGCCATGACAACGTGGACAGGGCGGGATATGCGCGCTGCGCTTGAGCTGCACCGTCTGCCCGCAATTTGTGCAGGTCAGCGTGCCGGCGGCAGTGATCTCGCCGGTATTGAAGTGCAGGGCATTTTCGGCCTTCTGCGAAAGGTTCTGCAGCGCCGAACCGGTCGCCTGAAGTAGTCGCGCCATCGAAGACATGGCGCCCGCGCCCAGCCGCGCCGGATGGAAACGCTCAGCGGCTTCCTGGCCCAAACTGCGCATGTCAGCTTCCGTTTGCGCCAGATCGCGTCGCATGTAATTCTTGAACGCCTCACCCTGCTCGGCGGAAAATTCGCCGGCGGCGGCGAATTGCTCGCGGGCCATCTCGATGGACTTGTCCATTGCCTCCTTGCTTTTTTCCTGACCGGCCTCGAAAAGCTCACGCGAGCGTTCGGCGAAGCGATCATAGAGTGCCTCGTGGCGCCCCTGTTCTTCGCTTGTTTCTGATTCGGATGCCGTTGTATTTGCGGTATTGGTTGTGTTCATCGCGTGTGCTCCTGTTGCTCAAGGAGAAGCCTTCGTGTCTGCTTCGGGACCAGTAGCTGTTTATCTTTCTGACGAGTCATTTCATTGCGGCTACGGCGCGCTCGTAAACATACGACGACCGCGACTCTTGATATGTACGATTCCGTACATAAGGCAAAGTTCCGTCGGCGTAAAGTGGCCATTCAGCACCTGCAACGCTGGCATCTGTAGCACCTTCTACCAACATGCATCTGGCGGACATGGTGAGAACCCTGCTGGAGCGGGAATGGGAGATAGCCAGCCACGACGCCCTGACAGAACTGGCCGACCGGCGTAGCTTTTTCGAGGCGGGACATGCCGGGGCTTAACTGTCCCGGTGGCACGGCCATCCGCGCGCCAGGCTCTGGGTTGGCGTCAGGGAAATTCCACTTACCTGCCGGGCGTCAAAGCGCATATCCACGAAGCTGCCGCGTATTGAGACAACTCGGCCTGCAGTCATGCAACGAGCCGTCTCGCCAGCGCCAACTTTTGACACGGTCACACCCCCCATGTGACATAGGCGTCTTCCTGCATAGCGCGCTCCATCAACTCTAGTACCGGCAAAGCGCGGTGATACAGGCGAACGCCATCGCCGGCATCGTAACTTCCATTCACCGGCTTCTCCATTTGAGAGGCGTCGGGGCTGGCCTTGTCGTCCGCGATTGCCTGTTTCAGGGCCGCGATCGCGCCGGGCAATTGGTCGGCGGTAAAGATGCCCTTGCTATCGTCAGCGTCCTTGCCCAACAGCCTCAACATCTCCTTTCCATTTTCACCAAGCATGATCACATCGCCACTGGCTTTGGACTTGAAGGTTATTAGCATGACTGCAGTCCGTCCAAAAGTATGATTTTCGCGCAAGCGCACGTTCCGCCATGGTCGCGCGCAGTTGATGTGCTGTCTGTTGCCCAGCGCACAGATGTACTTGCGTTGGGGATCGCGAACGACTGCTTATCAGCTTCCAGCTCTCTCGCTGAATGTCTGCTTCGAATATCGGTCAGCGACTCTTATGGGCACCCAAGAGCCGCTGGCCCAAAAAAGACAAAGGGCAGTTCCTAGTTTTTGCTGTCACCAAATCGCGTTCGTAAGGTTCGGGTTTGATTTGTTTTCGGCACGAGCCCGACACGCGCGATGGTTTGCCTTCCCCTCTGACCCGCCGAGCGAGGAAGGTCCGCCGGGGGAAGTCCGGTCGCGTTGTCCGACGACGGCCGCATTTTGGCCGGCTAGTTTAGCGACCGGCCCGGCGGGCCTTCCGCAGCGAGGGCAGCCCGCAGGGCCGGGGAGGTGGGGCGCGTTTCTTTGGGTACTTTCTTGCCGCGCAGCAAGAAAGTACCTCGCCCGCCGGGGCGAGTCCCGGCGAATTGGAATTGCTTCTGGATTCCCGCTTCCGCGGGAACGACGGCAATAGTAGGCACTGGCGCTACGGCGCCATGGTCGGCAATATCCAGCCGTCCTTGATCTCGATGGACCGCGACCGGAGCAGTTCGCCGAGCAGCCACGAAGCGAAATCCTCGTCGGTGAAACCCAGCATGCGCTGGTTGACGCTGTCGAAGAAGGGCACGCTCTTGAGATAAGCCGGCAACTCGTCTTCGCGCAGGCGCTGCAGGTCGAGCAGGTTGAAGGTGAAGCAGGCGCGCACGGCGTTGCGGCCGACGCGCGTCGAGTCGGCTTCGAAGGATTCCAGTCGCTTGAAGGCGCGCGCCAGCGCGGCGTCGAAATCCTCGAAGGGCGCGCCGTGGCCGGGGATCACCGTATCGACGCCGAGCCGGCCGATCATTTCGAGCGTGCTGCGCGTGGCCGGCAGGGCGTCCTTCCGGCCCATCAGTTCGCCGAAGATGATGCCGAAGCCGTCCTGCCACAGCGCGTCGCCCGAGATCAGGAGGCGCTGTTCGGCACAGTAATAGACCAGCGCCTCCATGTCGTGGCCGGGCGCCGGCAGGGCCTGCCAGCTCATGCCGCCCATTTCGAATTCGCTGCCGGGCTCGATCACCGCGTCATGGGCGAAACGGTGGCCGCGCTGTTTCGCGGCATCGAGCAACAGCGCGTCGGTATCCCAGTCGGCGACCATGCGTTCGATGCCGGCGGGAATCACGATCCGGCAGCCGAACTCGGCCTGCAGCGCCGCGTTGCCGCCGATGTGGTCGGAATGCGAGTGGGTGTTGATCAGGCGGCCGAGGCCGACACTGCCGCGCCGTGCCGCCAGCGCCGACTTTACGAGCGCCACGGTCTGCGGTGCATGGCCGACGTAGCCGGCATCGACCAGCGTGGCCGTGCCGCCCTCGAAGAACAGCACGTTGTTCGAGGAGAGCCAGCCGCGCTCGATGACCTGGATGGTCTCAGGCAGCTTCATCGGTCGCAGTCCTGCCGGTGAGCCCGGGGTCGGGCTGGCCGCGGCGCTGCGCCACGGCCGCCAGGATCAGCCGCTTTTCGTCGTCGCCGACATTGGCCCAGCGCGCGATCTCGTCGAGGGTGCGAAAACAGCCGGCGCAAAGGCCCTCTTCCATTTTGCAGACGTTGATGCAGGGCGAATTCACCATAACTCGGCCGCCGCGCCGGGCCTATCGATCACGCCTGCGTGGCGCGCTTGGCGAGGATGGCGCGGGCCACGCGCGAAGCCGATTCGCGCTTGAGCTGTTTGGAAATCCAGACGCCGGTGTCGACCAGTGCGTCAAGATCGATTCCGCTATCGATGCCCAGGCCCTGCAGCAACCAGACCACATCCTCGGTCGCGACGTTGCCCGAGGCGCCGGCGGCATAGGGACAGCCGCCGAGGCCGGCGACGGAGCTGTCGAATATGCCGATGCCCATTTGCAGCGCGGCGTAGATATTGGCCGTGGCCATGCCGTAGGTATCGTGGAAATGGCCGGCGATTTTCTTCAGCGGAATGCGTCGCGCCACGGCCTCGATCATGTCCTTGGTGCGCTCGGGCGTGCCGGTGCCTATGGTGTCGCCCAGGCTGACCTCGTAGCAGCCCATGTCGATCAGGGCCTGCGCCACGTCGGCCACGGCCAGCGGCATCACCTCGCCCTGGTAGGGGCAGCCCAGCACGCAGGAAACATAGCCGCGCACTTTGACCTCGGCCGCCTTGGCGGCCTCGACGATGGGGCGGAAGCGGTCCAGCGATTCGGCGATCGAGCAGTTGATGTTCTTCTGCGAAAACGCTTCCGAGGCCGCGCCGAACACCGCGACTTCCTTCGCCCCGGCCGCCAGCGCGGCTTCGAAGCCCTTCATGTTCGGCGTCAGCACCGGGTAGGCGACATCGGGCAGCTTCTCGATGGCGCCGAAGACGGAGGCTGCGTCGGCCATCTGCGGCACCCACTTGGGCGAGACGAAGGCGGTGACTTCGATGCTCCTGAGGCCGGCTGCGCCCAGGCGGCGAATCAGCTCGACCTTGATCTCGGTGGCGACGGGCTCTTTTTCGTTCTGCAGACCGTCACGCGGGCCGACTTCGACGATGCGTACTTTGCTGGGGAGGGTCATACGAATTCACTGTTGCTTGGCGACTTCGAATTCTACTAGCTCGGCCCCGTCGCTGACTTGATCGCCGACATTGAAACAGAAGGATTTCACCATCCCTGCGGACGGTGCGGCTATCGTGTGCTCCATCTTCATGGCTTCGAGAATCAGGAGCGGCGCGCCCTTCTCCAGCCGGGCGCCGACCGCGGCGATCAGCGCGATGACCTTGCCCGGCATCGGTGCCGTGAGTCCGCCCTCGGCACCGCCACCGCTGCCGGCGTGGAACAGCGGATCGATGGCGGCAAAGACGAAACAGAGCCCGTCGATGAAGACGTGGCGCTTCTCGTTGGCGGAGACCACGGTGACATTGATGCGGCGCCCGCCCAGATCGACGCGCAATTCGCCGCTGGCGGCAAAGCGTCCTGTCGCCGTGACGGTCTGGCCTTCGAATTCGAGCGTGAAGCCGTCGCCGACGTAGCCGGCATTGACGAGTTTTTCCACTTCGCCGGCGCGCAGCCTGATCTCGCGCCGTGCATTGCTGTTGAGACGCCAGCCGTCGCGGGCATGCCAGGGCGAATGCGGATCGCGGCTCGCTGTCGCTTCGGCGGCAGCGTACTGCTGGTCGCGAATCAGTTCCGCCAGGGCCGCGACCAGCCAGGCTTCGGCCGGCGGTTCGGCGCTTTCGGGAAACAGGAAGGCCCGCTCGCGCTCGATCAAGCCGGTGTCGAGATCGGCCTGGGCGAAAGCCGGACAGGCGACCAGCCGCGAGAGAAAGCCGATGTTGTTCGACACCCCCACCACGCGGTAGTCGGCCAATGCCTGCAGCATGCGCGCCAGGGCGCGTTCGCGTGTTTCGTCCCAGACGATCAGCTTACTGATCATCGGGTCGTAGTGCGGCGAAATCTCGTCGTCCTGCTCGACGCCGGTATCGACGCGTACGTGCAGGGTCTCGGCCGGCGGCGCGAGGTGGATCAAACGGCCGACAGAAGGCAGGAAGCCCTTGTCCGGGTCTTCGGCGTAGATGCGCGCCTCCAGCGCGTGACCGCGGATCACCAGTTGTTCCTGGCGCAGCGGCAGCGTCTCGCCAGCGGCAACTTTCAACTGCCATTCGACCAGGTCGAGGCCCGTGATCATTTCGGTCACCGGATGCTCGACCTGCAGCCGGGTGTTCATTTCCATGAAGTAGAAAGTGCCATCTTGATTGACGATGAACTCGACGGTACCGGCGCCGACGTAGCCGACCGCCAGCGCCGCATCGACGGCCGCCTTGCCCATCGCAGCACGGCGCGCAGGCGACAAGCCGGGCGCCGGCGCCTCTTCGACGACCTTCTGATGGCGGCGCTGCACCGAGCAATCGCGTTCGAACAGGTACACACAATTGCCGTGGCTGTCGCCGAAGACCTGGATTTCAATGTGGCGCGGGCGCTGCAGGTATTTCTCGATCAGCACATGCTGGTCGCCGAAGGACGACGCCGCCTCGCGCTGGCACGAGGCCAGCGCATCGAGAAAGTCCTCGCTGCGATCCACGGCACGCATGCCCTTGCCGCCGCCGCCGGCGGCAGCCTTGATCAGCACCGGATAGCCGATCTGGTCGGCCTGCTGCCTGAGAAAATCGGGGTCCTGATTGTCGCCGTGATAGCCGGGGGTCAGCGGTACGCCGGCCCTTTCCATGAGCTTCTTGGCTTCGGACTTGGAACCCATGGCGCGGATCGCCGTCACCGGCGGGCCGATGAAGACCAGGCCGTGCGCGGCGCAGGCCTCGGCGAAATCCTCGTTCTCGGAAAGGAAGCCGTATCCGGGATGGATCGCCTGGGCGCCGGTGGCGCGCGCCGCGGCGATGATCTTCTCGATCACCAGATAGGATTCCTTGGGCGACGGCGCGCCTATGCAGACCGCCTCGTCGGCCAGACGCACGTGGCGCGCACCGGCGTCCGCCTCGGAATACACGGCGACGCTGCGGATGCCCATGCGCCGCGCGGTCTTGATGACGCGGCAGGCAATCTCGCCGCGGTTGGCAATCAGAATTTTGGTAAACATGGAAGCCTTTCACCACAGAGACACAGAGGCACGGAGAGAAACAAATCTCCCCTGTGCATTTCTCTGTGTCTCTGTGTCTCTGTGGTTAATGATTTTGAATCCAACTGGGTTTACGCTTCTCGAGGAAGGCGTTCATGCCTTCGCGGCCTTCTTCGCTGGCGCGCAGGCGCGTGATGCGCTGCGCGGTGTCCTCGATGACTTGCGGCGAGAGCGGCTTCCAGGCCACGGCCGTGATCAGCTGCTTGCATTCGGCGAGCGCACGCGGCCCGTTATTGAGCAGCGCATCGACGATCTCGCCGACCGCTTCGTCAAGCGCGCCAACGTCGGTGACTATCTCGTGCAGCAGGCCGATGCGGTAGGCCTCGGCCGCGGAAAAACGCTCGGCCGTCAACATGTAGCGGCGCGCGTAGCGCTCGCCGATCGCGGCGATGACATGCGGGCTGATCACCGCGGGAATCAGGCCGAGCTTGACTTCGGTCAGCGAGAACTGGGCCTCGAAGGTGGCGATCGCCACGTCGCAGCAGGCCACCAGTCCGACGCCGCCGCCATAGGCCGGGCCCTGGATGCGGGCCATGGTCGGCTTCGGGCATTGCGCGAGCTTGCGCAGCATCTCGGCCAGCGCACGCGAATCGCGCATGTTCTCTTCATTGCCGTAGCCCGCGGCGCGCTTCATCCAGTTGAGGTCGGCACCGGCGCAGAAACTCTTGCCGGTGCTCGAAATAACCAGCACGCGCACCACCGGGTCGGCCGCCATGCGGTCGATCGCATCCGACAGTTCGGCAATCAGCGCGTCGTCGAAGGCATTGTGCCGCTCGGGCCGGTTGAGGGTGATGATGCCGACGCCGAGGTCGGTTTCGGTAATGATGTTGGTGTACATGAAGATCCTTTCACCACAGAGACACAGAGGCACAGAGGAAAGGCAAGAGATGGCGTTGGTCTTCTCTGTGCCTCTGTGTCTCTGTGGTTCGCATTGGAATTACATTCTGAATACGCCGAACTTGGTCGGCAGGATGGGCGCGTTGAGCGACGCGGAAATGCCGAGGCCGAGGGTGCGCCGGGTCTGCGCCGGATCGAGGATGCCGTCGTCCCAGATGCGCGCCGTGGCGTAGTAGGGATGACCCTGAGTTTCGTACTGGGCGCGGATCGGGGCGCGGAAGCTTTCCTCGTCCTCCTTGCTCCATTGCTTGCCGGCAGACTCCAAGCCGTCGCGTTTGATGGTGGACAAGACCGACGCGGCCTGTTCGCCGCCCATCACGCTGATCCGCGCGTTAGGCCACATCCAGAGCATGCGCGGGCTGTAGGCGCGGCCGCACATGCCGTAGTTGCCGGCACCGAATGAACCGCCGATGATCATGGTGAATTTCGGCACCTGCGCCGTCGCCACCGCGGTGACCATCTTCGCGCCGTCCTTGGCGATGCCTGCGTTCTCATATTTGCGGCCGACCATGAAGCCGGTGATGTTCTGCAGGAACAGCAGCGGAATGCCGCGCTGGGCGCAGAGTTCGATGAAATGCGCGCCTTTCTGCGCCGATTCGCCGAACAGGATGCCGTTGTTGGCGACGATGCCCAGCGGATAGCCGTGCAGCCGCGCGAAGCCGGTGACCAGCGTGGTGCCATAGCGCGACTTGAATTCGTCGAAGCGCGAGCCGTCGACCAGGCGGGCGATGACTTCGCGCACGTCGTAGGGCTTGCGCGTATCGAAGGGAATCACGCCGGCCAGCTCAGACGGGTCGTAGAGTGGTTCTTCCGGCGTGGCGATGTCGAGCGACACGGGCTTCTGCCAGTTGAGGTTGCCGACGATGCGCCGCGCGATGGACAGCGCGTGGTGGTCGTTCTCGGCCAGATGATCGCAGACGCCGGAGATGCGCGTATGCACGTCGCCGCCGCCGAGATCCTCGGCGCTGACCACTTCGCCGGTGGCGGCCTTGACCAGCGGCGGGCCGCCGAGAAAGATCGTGCCCTGGTTCCTGACGATGACGGACTCATCGGACATGGCCGGCATGTAGGCGCCGCCCGCGGTGCAGGAACCCATGACGATGCCGATCTGCGGAATACCCATGGCCGACATGTTGGCCTGGTTGAAGAAGATGCGGCCGAAGTGATCGCGGTCGGGAAACACCTCGTCCTGCGTCGGCAGGTTGGCGCCGCCCGAATCGACCAGGTAAATGCAGGGCAGGCGGTTCTGCTGCGCAATTTCCTGCGCGCGCAAATGCTTCTTCACGGTCAGCGGAAAGTAGGAGCCGCCCTTCACCGTCGCGTCGTTGGCGACGATCATGCACTCGACGCCCTTGACCCGGCCGATGCCGGTGACCACGCCGGCAGAAGCAACATCGCCGCTGTACATGCCCATCGCGGCCAGCGCCGAGAATTCGAGGAAGGCGGCGCCCGGATCGATCAGCGCATTGATGCGCTCGCGCGGCAGCAGCTTGCCGCGCGCCTTGTGTTTGGCCGCGGTCTCCGGCGAGCCACCGCCGGAGACCGCGATGGTCTTCTCGCGCAGGTCGGCGACCAGCGCGCTCATCGCCGCGGCGTTGGCCTTGAACTCCTCGCTACGGGTGTTGAGTTTGGATTTGATGACGGACACTAGAATCCTCCCGTGGCGAGCCACTTGTCGATTTGCGGCAGGCGGTCGGCGCCCCAGAAGGGCTCGCCATCCACCATGAAATAGGGTGCGCCGAACATGCCCTGGGCAATCGCGGCATCGGTTTCCTGCTTGAGGCGGTCCTTGATTTCCGGCGTGGCGATGGCCGCCGCGAAAGCGTCGCGGTCGATGCCCAGTTGGCCGACGATGTCCAGCACCACCGGCAGCTCACTGATGTCGCGGCTGTCGACCCAGTAGGCGCGGAACACGGCATGGGCATACTCCCTGGCCCTGGCACAATCCTGTCCGTGCAGCCAGTAGTAGCCGCGCGCGGCAGCCAGCGTGGCAATCGGAAACTTGGGCGGGAACTTGTAGGGAATGCCGAGGTAGCGTGCCGAACGGTCGAAGTCGCGCTTGCTGTACTCGCCCTTGAGCGGAATGGTGATCAAGAGCGGCATGTTCGAGGCCTTGAAGGCGGCGCCGAGCATCATCGGCCGCCATTTGACCTTGCGTCCGTACTTCGCCGCGAGCTCATCGATGCGTTCGCTCGCCAGATAGGAATAGGGCGAGGAAAAGTCGAACCAGAAGGTGATGGGATCTTTCGCGTCTGTCACAATTTCTCTCCTGTTCCCCAGCCGGCCAGCGGATGACCGGGCATCAGTTGATAGGGATGCTGCCAGCCGGGCAGTGCGGCGATGCGCGCCGACCAGTCGCGGATGTTCGGGTAGTCGTTCCAGTCCACGCCGATCTCCTCGGGCCAGAACACATAGCCTGCCAGGGAAAAGTCGGCGATGGTGGGACGCTGGCCGACGACCCACTGGCGCCCGCCGAGGTGGGCGTCGAGCACTTTCCAGGCGGCCTCTGCGCGGCTGCGGAACATGGCAATGATCGCCGGGTCGGTGGTCGGTACGAAGTTGCGCAAATAGCGCAGCGTCGCCGTGTAGCTGGTGAACTTGTGGTTGTCGAACAGCGTCCAGCGCAGGATCTCGCGCCGCTCGTCGTTGTCCTGCGGACCGAACTTGCCCAGCACTTCGGCCAGGTAGTCGAGGATCACACCCGATTGGGACCAGATGCGGCCGCGATGTTCGAGCAGCGGCACCTCGCCCATGACGTTGAGGGCGCGATATTGCGGCGTCTTGGTCGCGCCCTTGAAGAAATCGACAAAGCGCGGTTCCCAGTCGGCGCCAGACAAAGCCAGCATCAGCGCCGGCTTGTAGGCGTTGCCGGACTGGGCGAAGCAATGCAGCGTGTATTCGGCCATGGGCTTCTCCAATTTTCAGGCTTGCCACTCAAAGCGTTGCTCATTGACCTCGTAGCCCCATTGTTTTCCGCGTTCCTGGCTCGCAAGGCGAAAGCCGTGCTTTTCATAAAGATGCCGGGCGGCGTCGAGGCCTTCGAAAGTCCATAGATAGACGCGCCGGTATCCGCGCGTTCGGCAGAAGTCGAGGGCGCCGGCCAGCAACCGGCTACCGATGCCCGAGCCGCGCAATTCGTCGGATGCGATGAACCAGCGCAGGTGCGCGCCGTGGGTAGCGGCTTCGCTGCCGTCGATGGCGATGGCAGCTTCCGCGCGGCCGCGCCTTACCGCGAGCCAGAGTCCGTCGCGGCTCGCATCGAAGCGCTCGCAGAAGGCTGACAGTTCGCGCGCCACCTTGCTCTCGAACGGAACGCCGAATCCGGCATGGCGGGAATAGAAACTGCCATGCAATTCGGCAATGCGTCCGATGCAGCCCGGCAGGTAGCCGGAGTGGATCGAGAGCTCGGTTCCTGATTCCGCGGTCATTGGATTACATGCCGAGAGAGCGGCCGATGACCAGGCGCTGGATATCCGAGGCGCCTTCGTAGATCTGGCAGACGCGCACGTCGCGGTAGATGCGCTCGACCGGGAAGTCGGCTACGTAACCATAGCCGCCGTGGATCTGGATCGCGTCGGAACAGACCTTCTCGGCCATTTCGGAAGCGAACAGCTTGGCCATCGAGGCTTCCTTGAGACAGGGCCGGCCGGCGTCGCGCAGGGCGGCGGCGTGATGCACCATCTGCCGTGCGACCTCGATTTGCGTCGCCATGTCGGCGAGGCGGAAGTTAACGGCCTGATGTTCGAAGAGCGGCTTGCCGAAACTCTCGCGCTCGTGCGAATACTTCAGCGCGGCTTCGAAGGCCGCGCGCGCCATGCCGACGGCCTGGGCCGAGATGCCGATGCGGCCGCCTTCGAGATTCGACAGGGCGATGCGGTAGCCCTGGCCTTCGGCGCCGAGCAGGTTGCCGGCCGGAATGCGGCAGTTCTCGAACAGGATCTGCGCCGTGTCCGAGGCATGCTGGCCGAGCTTTTCCTCGACGCGGGCGACGATGTAGCCCGAGGTGTCGGCCGGCACGATGAAGGCCGAGATGCCCTTCTTGCCGGCGCCCGGATCGGTGACCGCGAACACCACCGCGACTTGCGCGTTCTTGCCGGTGGTGATGAATTGCTTGACGCCGTTGAGCACCCAATGATCGCCGTCGCGGACCGCCTTGGTGCGGATCGCCGCCGCGTCGGAGCCGACATGCGGCTCGGTCAGGCAGAAGCAGCCCAGCCATTCGCCGCTGGCCAGCTTCTTCAAATACTTCTCTTTCTGTGCGTCGGTGCCGAAGGCGTTGATCGGACCGCAGACCACCGAGTTTTGCACGCTGATGATGGTCGATATCGCGCCGTCGCCGGCGGCGATTTCCTCCAGCGCCAGCGCCAGCGAAACGTAGTCCAGCCCCGCGCCGCCCCATTCTTCGGGCACCACCATGCCGCAGACGCCGAGCTCGCCCAGCGCGCGCAATTCCTCGCGCGGGAAGTGGCAAGTCCTGTCCCACTCGGCGGCCTTGGGCGCCAGCTGCTCGCGCGCAAAGTCGCGCAGCATGTCGCGGATCTGTTCCTGTTCGGAAGTCAAAATCATGGAAAACCTTTCACCACAGAGACACAGAGACACAGAGGAATACAAGGACCAGAAATTCTCGTTTCGATCTTCTCTGTGCCTCTGTGTCTCTGTGGTTCAGCCTTACTTTTCATTCAACAATCCTTGTAGCTCTTGCTGCCGGGTATCGGCTCGCCGGAATCGCGCAGGCGCACGGCTTCCTTGTAGCCTTTTTCTTCGGCGTAATGCTTGAACCACTGGCCTTCCGGCGAGTGGCGCGTGATGCCGTCGAACAGCGTGGCGATCATCTGGGTGTTGGCAAGGCCCATGTTGTCGTAGGCCTGGTTGATCATCAGCTTCTGCATCATGAGCTGGTTCTTCGGCACGCCGGCCATGCGATTGGCCAGCTTGAGCACCGCATCTTCCAGTTCGGCTTCCGGCACCGCGTCGATCACCAGGCCCCATTCCTTCGCCGTCCTGCCGTCGATGGTGTCGCCGGTCAAGAGCATGCACTTGGCCTTCTCGGCGCCGAGGCGATAGACCCACATCGCGGTGGTCGGGCAGCCCCAGACGCGCGCCGGCATGTAGCCGATCTTGGCGTCCTCTGCCATCACCACGAGGTCGCAGCACAGCGCGATGTCGCTGCCGCCGGCCACGGCGAAGCCCTGCACCTTGCAGATGGTCGGCTTGTGGCTGCGCCAGAGGCTGAAGAAGTCATCGGTGAAACCCTTCATGGCGCGGTAATCGACCATCGGGTCCCAGGGCATGGATTGCGTGCAGGGCGTGTCGGCCTGGCCTTCCGCAAAATCCTTGAGGTCGTAGCCGGAACAGAAGGCGCGCCCGGCACCCTGCAGGATGATGACGTGGATGTCGTCGTCGGCATTCGCCCGATCGACGGCGATGCGGATCTCGCGCGGCATCGCCGGCACGATGGCATTGAGCCGCTCGGGCCGGTTCAGCGTGATGCGCGCGATGCGCCCCTCGGTCGTGTAGGTGAGGGTCTGCAGGGTCATGGCGGGCTTAGATCAACTCAATGCCGACGGCAGTGGCTTCGCCGCCACCGATGCACAGGCTGGCGACCCCGCGCTTCTTTCCATATTTACGTAGCGCGCCGATCAGGGTGACGATCACACGCGCGCCGGAGGCGCCGATCGGATGGCCAAGGGCGCAGGCGCCGCCATGCACGTTGACCTTGTCGTGCGGCAGCTCGAGATCGTGCATCGCGGCCATGGTGACCACGGCGAAGGCTTCGTTGATTTCCCAGAAATCGACGCTGTCGACGCTCCACTTGTTCTTCGCCAGCAGCTTTTTCATGGCGCCGACCGGCGCGGTGGTGAACAATCCGGGCTCCTGGGCGAAGGTGGCATGGCCGACGACGGTTGCAATCGGCTTGAGACCGAGCTTGGCGGCGGTCGAGGCGCGCATCATGACCAGCGCCGCGGCGCCATCGGAAATCGACGAGGAGTTGGCGGCGGTGACCGTGCCGTCCTTGCGGAAGGCCGGCTTCAGCGTCGGGATTTTTTCGAGCTGGGCCTTGAAGGGTTGTTCATCCTTGTCGATGACGACGTCGCCCTTGCGCCCGGGCACCGTGACCGGAGCGATTTCCCAGGCGAAGCTGCCGTCGGTGTTGGCCTGCTTGGCGCGCGTGGTCGAGGCCACGGCGAAGGCGTCCTGCGCTTCGCGCGTGAACTTGTACGTCCCGGCGCAGTCTTCGGCGAAGGTGCCCATCAGGCGGCCCTTGTCATAGGCGTCTTCGAGGCCGTCGAGGAACATGTGGTCCTTGACCTCGCCGTGGCCCAACCGATAGCCGCCGCGCGCCTTGGGCAGCAGGTAGGGCGCATTGCTCATCGATTCCATGCCGCCGGCGACCATGACCTCGACGCTGCCGGCCAGCAGCATGTCGTGCGCGTACATCGCCGCGCGCATGCCCGAACCGCACATCTTGTTCACCGTGGTGCAGCCGGCCGCCAGCGGCAGGCCGGCGCCGAGGCTGGCCTGCCGTGCCGGGGCCTGGCCCTGGCCGGCGGGCAGGACGCAACCCATGATGACTTCGTCGACCTGCTCGGGCTTGATCCCGGCGCGTTCGACGGCGGCCTTGATCGCGGCGCTGCCGAGCTGGGCGCAAGTCAGTGAATTGAAGTCGCCTTGAAACCCGCCCATGGGCGTGCGGGCGGCGGCGACGATGACGATGGGGTCGGAAGGGTTTGCAGACACGGTGCTTCCTTTCAGATCAAGGTGGAAAGTGCGGTGGCGTAGCGGCCGGCGATTTCGTCGGGGGCGCTGACGGTAAGGCCGAGGTCGCGCATCAGGCCGTCCTTGAGGCCGTAGATCCAGCCGTGGATGGTCAGGTTCTGGCCGCGCTGCCAGGCGTCCTGGACGACGATGGTGCGCGAGAGGTTGATCACCTGTTCCAGCACGTTGAGCTCGCACAGCCTGTCGTGGCGCTTTTCCTCGGGCAGCTCGTCGACCCGCGCCAGGTGCTTGACGTGCACATCCTGCACGTGGCGCAGCCAGAGGTCGGCCAGCCCGACGCGGTGGTGGTGGAGCGCCGCATGCACGCCGCCGCAGCCGTAGTGGCCGACCACCATGATGTGCCTGACCTTGAGCACATCGACGGCGAACTGGATCACCGAAAGGCAGTTAAGGTCGGTGTGCACCACCACGTTGGCGACGTTGCGATGCACGAACACCTCGCCCGGCAAGAGGCCGACGATCTGGTTGGCGGGCACGCGCGAATCCGAACAGCCGATCCACATGTATTCCGGCGACTGCAGGTGGGACAGGCGCTCGAAGTAGTTCGGGTCGACCTCGCGCATCTGCCGCGCCCAGGCCCGGTTGAAGTCGAACAGGTGGTGCAGGGTCTGGTTGTTGAGCTGTTCCTCGGACCAGTTTTCGAGGTCGAGCGCGAGGAACTGCGTGCCTTCGAGCGAGGTCTGGTAGTAGGCCGGCGCCTCCTGGAAGCCCAGTTCGCGGTAGAGCTTTACCGCGATGCGCATCGCCGGCAGCGTATCGAGCATGATCTTGCGATAACCGATCCGGCGCGCAGCGCGGATGGCCGCCAGCGCAAGGTTGCGGCCGACGCCGAGGCCGCGAAAGCCCGGCTCGACGTAGAGACGCTTGAGTTCGCAGACGCCTTCCGAGTAGGGACGGATGCCGACGCAGCCGGCGCCGCGCTTCTCACCACCTGCGTCGACCTCGGCGTAGAACAATCGCCCCTCGGGTGCGGCGTAGCGCCCCGGCAGGCTGGCCATTTCCTCGTCGAAATTCTGGAAGCCCAGGTCAACACCCAGCCAGCCTGCGTAATTGCGGAAAAACTGGCGCACCTGTTCCAGTTCGGCGACATGCTCGGCGCCAAGCACGCGAATCGCCGTACCGCCAACGCCAACTTTCACCGCGTCGTTCATGACGTCCAAGGCAGTTCGTAGGCGACCACCAGCTCGCGCGCCTTGTCCGCCGCGGCCTTGGGCAGGTGGCAGCTCTTGCGCGTCTGGGTGTCGAGGTGGATGCCGGTCAGCAGCGTGATGGCCGACACCGTGTCGGTATCGGCATTGCGCATTTCATGGAAGAAGACGATCTTCTTGTCGGTGACGTCGACCACGCCGGTGCGTATGGCCACGGTGTCGCCGGCATGCAGTTCGCGCTGGTAGCTGATGCGCTGGTCGATCGCCGCCATGCCGCGATGGTGTTCGCGCAGGAAGGCCGCGCTCATGCCGAGGTGCGACATCAGGTTCCAGGTCGCCTCATCGAACTTGCCCACGTACCACATGACGTTCATGTGGCTCATGTGGTCGCAGTGCCACGGATAGACCGTGCCGCGATAGGTATCCAGAAGGCCGCTCATTTTCAGACGTTGAAAATCAAGCAAGTTGTCGTCGCATGCGCATAGAGCCTGCCGTCGGCATCGACCAGCTTGCCTTCGGCGGTGCCGATCTGCTTGCCGGCGTGGATCACCCTGCCTTCGGCGCGCACCGGGCCGACGCGGTCGGTCAGGGCGCGTATGTAATTGACCTTGAGCTCGATCGTCGTATAGCCCTGCCCCGCTTCGAGCGTAGTCTGGATCGCACAGGCGACGCAGGAGTCGAGCAGCGTGGCATGGTAGCCGCCATGCACGGAACCGATCGGGTTGTAGTGGCGATGCTGCGGAGAACCCTGGAATACCACGTGGCCCTTTTCGGCCAGGACCAGATAGAAGCCCAGAGTGTCGCTGATCGGCGGTCGCGGCAGTTCGCCGGCGATCATCTTCTGGAACAGTTCCAGTCCCGAGCACTCGCGCAGGTTCTCCAGGGTCAGCATGCCCTGACCTTTCGACCGCGCCAGGACTTCGGCTTCGAGCTTCAGCCATTCCTCTCGCTTGGCGGCGCTCATCACATGGTCTCGTTGTAGAGTTCGCGGCCGATCAGCATGCGGCGAATTTCCGAGGTGCCGGCGCCGATTTCGTAGAGCTTGGCGTCACGCCAGAGGCGGCCGGTCGGGTATTCGTTGGTGTAGCCGACGCCGCCCAGCGCCTGGATCGCCTCGCCGGCCATCCAGGTGGCCTTTTCCGCCGAATACAGAATCGCGCCGGCGGCATCCTTGCGCAGCGTACGGGCGTGGTCGCCGCGGTCGCAAGCCTTGCCCAGCGCATAGACATAGGCGCGTGTGGCCTGCCAGGTCGAGTACATGTCGGCCAGCTTGCCCTGCATCAACTGGAATTCGCCGATGCTCTGGCCGAACTGCTTGCGCTCGTGGATGAAAGGCAGCACCACGTCCATGCAGGCGGCCATGATTCCCAGCGGACCGCCGGAGAGCACGGCGCGCTCGTAGTCGAGGCCGCTCATCAAGACGCGCGTGCCGTTGCCCTCGCCGCCCAGCACGTTTTCCACCGGCACTTCGCAGTCGTCGAAGAACAGCGGGTAGGTGTTGGAGCCGCGCATGCCGAGCTTGTCCAGATGCTGGCCCTTGGAAAAGCCCTTGAAGCCCTTCTCGACGATGAACGCGGTCATGCCACGGGCAGCAGCGTCCGGATTGGTCTTGGCATACACCACCAGGGTATCGGCGTCGCCGCCGTTGGTGATCCACATCTTCGAGCCGTTCAGAACGTAACGGTCGCCTTTGAGGTCGGCGCGCAGTTTCATCGACACCACGTCGGAACCGGCGCCCGGTTCGGACATCGCCAGCGCGCCGACGTGCTCGCCAGAGATCAGCTTGGGCAGATACTTTTTCCGCTGCGCGTCGTTACCATTGCGACGGATCTGATTTACGCAAAGGTTGGAATGCGCGCCGTAGGAAAGACCGACGGAAGCGGACGCGCGGGAGATTTCCTCCATCGCCACCATGTGCGCCAGATAGCCCATGTTGGTGCCGCCATATTCCTCGCCGGCGGTCATGCCGAGCAACCCCATGTCGCCGAACTTCTTCCACAAGTCGGCAGGGAACTCGTTGACGCGATCGATCTCCGCCGCGCGCGGCAGGATTTCCTTCTGCGCGAATTGCCACACGGCATCGCGCAGCATGTCGACGTCTTCGCCGAGATCGAAATTCAGTCCGAGCATTACTTTTTCTCCTTGGCATGCATGGTCATGAGGGTTTGCTGCATCGTGGCGCAGTGCGTGGCCCGTCCGTTCTTGATCGCATACACCTCGCCGCGCGTGATGACGAGGTTGCGCCCGGTCTTCAGCACCTGACCTTCGGCGACGAGGAACTCGCCGTCGGCGGGCGCCAGCAGATTCAGCTTGAATTCGACGGTCAGCACATCGGAGCCGGCCGGCATCAAGGTCAAGCCGGCGTAGCCGCCGGCGCTATCGACGATGGTGCTGGTGATGCCGGCGTGGAAAAAGCCGTTCTGCTGCGTCAGGTCGTCGCGGAAGGGCAGGCGGATTTCGCAATACCCGGGCTGCAGTTCGCCGATTTCGGCGCCGATCAGGGTCATCACCTTCTGGCGGGCAAAGCTGGCCCGCACCGTGGCATCCCAGTCCGGGTTGCGCGGCTCGAAAACATTCCTGGCTGGGCGTGCGGTGTGCGGCATTTCATCTCCTGCCTGAGGCGTGCATGGTAGTTAACGTTGACGTCAACGTCAACTACCCGGGGTGCCGGTGCGGGCGGCGGCATCGGACTTCAGCATATCGCGGCACTGGCGCTCGAAGCGGGCAATCTCCTTGAGCACGGCCTGGATGTCGTCGCGCTGCTGCTCCAGTGCGGCGCGGCGCTGGGCCAAGGCGCCGAGGAAGGACAACAATTGCGTCGACTCGTCCTCGGCCGTGTCGTACATGTCGATCAAATCCTTGATCTCGGCCAGGCTGAGGCCCAGGCGCTTGCCGCGCAGGGCCAGCTTGAGGCGGGTGCGGTCGCGCTTGCTGTAGATGCGGTTGCCGCCTTCGCGCGCCGGAGAAACCAGGCCGTGGGACTCCCAGTAGCGGATGGCGCGCGTCGTCACGCCGAAATCGCGGGCCAGTTCGGTGATGGTTTGAGTATCGTTCATGGCTGGGGGCTCGGATGGGCGCAATGCTGCAGTGCACATAAAGTCCCGAAAATTGGATAAGATGGCAGACCGCCAGTCGGCAAGTTAAGCAGATTTCCCCCATCGATGCAAAGAAACGCGACTTGAACGCTCCGATCGCCTACCCCCACGAAACCGCACCCGCCCCCGGCGTCGCGGTACCCGTCGCGCCCGGCATCGAATGGCTGTGCATGCCGCTGCCCTTCGCCCTGAACCACATCAACCTGTGGCTGCTGGCCGACGGCGACGGCTATGCCGCAGTCGATACCGGCTTCGCGCTGGACCCGGTCAAGGATGCCTGGCAGGCGGCGTTGACGGGACGGCGCCTGACGCGCTGCATCGTCACGCACTGCCATCCCGACCACCTCGGCCTCGCCGCCTGGCTGGAGCAGGAAACCGGCGCCGGACTGTGGATCGCCCAGGGCGAGTATCTGGCGGCGCACATGATGGTCGAGCAGATCGCCGGCTACGCGATCGGTTCCATGGTCGATTTCTTCCGCAGCCACGGCCTCGACGAGGCGCGCATCGAGGCGCTGGTGGCGCGCGGCAACGGCTACAAGCGCGGCGTGCCGGAAATTCCCGCGACTTACCGGCGCCTGTTCGACGATCAGTTGCTGAAGATCGGCGATCACGAGTGGCGCACCATCGTCGGCCACGGCCACGCCCCGGAGCACATGAGCCTGTATTGCGCCGAACTCGGCGTGCTGATCTCCGGCGACATGCTCTTGCCGCGCATCTCGACCAATATTTCGGTGATGGCCAGCACCCCGCATGCCGATCCGCTCGGCCTGTTCCTCGATTCCATTGACGGCTTCCGCGCGCTGCCGGCAGACACCCTGGTGCTGCCCTCGCACGGCCGGCCTTTCCGCGGCCTGCACGCTCGCGTCGAGCAGTTGCACGCCCACCATGCGGAGCGCTGCGAGGTGTTGCTGGCCGCCTGCAAGGACATGGCGCGCAGTGCCGCGGAATTGATCGCGGTGCTGTTCAATCGCGAGATCCCGGACCCGCACCAGACCATGTTTGCCATGGGCGAGGCGATTGCCCACCTGAATTATCTTGAGCACGCCGGCAAATTGAAACGAATCGAAGAGAACGGTCTTGTCCGTTACATCCGTTAACCGAAGGAGCCCCAATGTCTGCACCAGAAGCCCAGCAATTGCCCGACCCCAAGGAAATCGCCAAGACCTACGCCGAAGTGGCCCAGCGTGCCTCGCACCTGATCACGGACCACATGAAGCGTCAGATGAAAAAGGGCGTTTCCGCACCTTCCGATGACCTTGGAATTGCGCAGGCCTTCATGGACATGATGGCCAAGATGCTGGCCAATCCCTATCAGTTGGCCCAGGCGCAGATGAACCTGGTGTGGGATTATTTTTCGCTGTGGCAGCATTCGACGATGCGCATGATGGGCATGCAAGGCGCACCGGTGGCGCAGCCAAAGAAGGGCGACAAGCGCTTCGCCGACGCGCAATGGGAAGAACATTTCCTGTTCGATTTCATCAAGCAGTCCTATCTGATCACGGCGCGCCACGTGCATGACAATGTCTGCTGCATCGAAGGCCTCGACGATATCTCGCAGAAGAAGGTGAATTTCTTCACCCGCCAGTTCATCGACGCGCTGGCGCCGTCCAATTTCGCCATGACCAACCCGGAAGTGCTGCGTGAGACGGTCAAGAGCCAGGGCCAGAACCTGCTCAAGGGTTTCAACAACCTGCTGCGCGACATCGAGGAAGGCGACGGTCAGCTGCGCGTCAAGATGACCGATCCCTCGGCCTTCGAGATGGGCAAGAACGTCGCCGTGACGCCGGGCAAGGTGGTGTTCCAGAACGAGATGATCCAGCTGATCCAGTTCAATCCGACCACCAAGGAACAGTACAAGCGGCCGCTCCTTATCATTCCGCCCTGGATCAACAAGTACTACATCCTCGACCTGCGCGAGAGCAATTCCTACATCAAGTGGGCCACCGACCAGGGCCACACAGTATTCGTCATCTCATGGGTGAACCCCGACGCCAAACTGGCCATGAAGGGCTTCGACGATTACATGACGGAAGGCGCGCTGGCCGCGATCGACGCGGTCTGCCAGCAGACCGGCGAGAAGGAAATCAACATGATCGGCTACTGCCTGGGCGGTACGCTGCTCGGCTCGACCATGGGCTACATGGCCGCCAAGAAGGACAAGCGCATCGCCTCGGCGACCTTCTTCGTCGCCCTGCTCGACTTCTCGATTCCCGGCGAACTCGGCGTCTTTATCGACGAAGGCCAGGTCGCCAGTCTGGAAAAGAAAATGGAGGAACGCGGTTACCTCGAAGGCTCGGAGATGGGCACCACCTTCAACATGCTGCGCTCCAACGACCTGATCTGGACTTTCGTGGTCAACAACTACCTGATGGGCAAGGAACCCTTCCCCTTCGACCTGCTCTACTGGAATTCCGATTCCACGCGCATGCCCTACAAGATGCACAGCTACTACCTGCGCAACATGTACCTGAACAACCTGTTGCGCGAGCCGGGCGGCATCACCCTGCTCGACACGCCGATCGACCTGTCCAAGGTCAAGACGCCGTCCTATTTCATCTCCACCATCGAAGACCACATCGCGCCGTGGCGTAGCGTCTATCTCGGCTCCACCGCGCTCGGCGGACCGGTGCGCTTCGCGCTGGGCGGGTCGGGCCACATCGCCGGCATCGTCAATCCGCCCTCGGCCAACAAGTATGGCTTCTGGACCAACGATGCGCGCCCGGAAACCCCGGACGAGTGGTTCGAAGGCGCCACGCAGCACGAAGGCTCCTGGTGGACCGACTGGCAGAAATGGATCACCAAGCTGAATGACGACAAGGTGCCGGCGCGCGACCCATCCAAGGGCAAGTTCAAGCCGCTGGAAGATGCCCCGGGTTCCTTCGTCAAGTTCCGCCTGGACACGCAGAAAAAGACTAAGTGATCCAGCTTCCCCAAGAACCTGAAGCGGGCGTGGTGTCGCAAGACGCCGCGCCCGTTTTTTTAAGCCCCGCACCCCTGCGGGTGGTGCTCGACACCAATGTGCTGGTCTCGCTCTATGTGTTCGCCGACAGCCGTTTCGCCCCGCTGCGCGCGAGAAGCGACAGCGGAGAATGGCAGGCGATCACCAACGCCGCCTGCCTCGGCGAATTCCGCCGCGTGCTGGGCTATCCGCTGTTCGCGCTGACGGAACAGCAGCAGTCGGACGCACTGGCAGCCTACGCTGCGCGTGCCATACACCACGACGACTCGCCGCCCGCTGCGCCAGTTCAATTGCCGCGCTGCAAGGATCGCGATGACCAGAAGTTCCTTGAACTGGCTCGCGACAGTGCCGCCGACTGGCTGGTAACGGCGGACAAAGCCCTGCTGCGCCTGGCGCGGCGCGAGCGGTTGCGCGACCTGTTTCGCATCCTCACGCCCGAGGCGGCACTGGCGGAACTGCGAACAGTCGCGTAGAACCCGGAGAGTTGGGCTCGCCGGCCGGCGCAGCCGAATTCCCGGCGGACAGAGTCCGAGACGGCGCCGACTGCGCCGACAGGCCCCGCTCAGATGCGAATGTAGCGGTACTGGCGGGCTTCGTTCTGGACCGCCGCGACGCCCTCGGCAGTCGGGAAACGCACCATGCAGACGGTCCAGCGACGGCGATCGTGGCACAGCAGTTGCGGCATCGACTCGACCGGCGCAGCCTGCGCGGCGTCTGCCTTGTTGTCGGCACGTACCTGCAGTTGTTCGGCGGGACGCTGCAGCCAGGCGACCAGTCCACGCATCAGTTTGTCCGCTTGCAGTTCCTCGCTGGCCAACACGAGCTTGCCCTTGTCGCCCTCGGCGGACTGCAGGTCGCGGCGGTTCTCGATATTCCATGCGTCGCGCGGCAACTGGCCCTTCTTGCGCAACAGGTCGACATGTTCGCTGAATCTTTTCACCAGGCGGGTCAGCGCAGCGGTACGCAGTCCCTGCCGCGCACCGGCCTCGGTCGCCGCGAGCGAACGCAGGGTCTGTTCGCAAAAGACCGGTGTCGGGCTGTCGGACGTCTGGTCCTTCGGCTGGCGCACGCCGAGCAGCGCAAATGACTCCGGCTGTTCGGCTCCGGCAAGAAAGGCCAGCGGCTGCCTGACGTCCATGCTGCGACCGATGCCATGAGCGATATCCTGGCGCGCCGGAAACAGCGCATGAACCAGCGGATGATGCGTGTAGTGCGCGACGGAAATGTCCAGCGGACCGGAGATCGTGCCGATCTGTGCATCGAAATATTCGGCTGCAAAATTGATCGCCGGCACCAGGCTCGATGCGAAGTCGTCGGCGCCGACGACATCGAAACCGACGGCGTCGGACATCTGGCGGATCACCGGGTGCGTCTCGGGAAGCACGCAGGTCACTGGTTGCGATTGGTGCAGCAGATTGCTGAAGAAACCCATGTCTTCCTTCCCTGAAATGTCCCGCCCGATTTCTATCGAGATTGAGAACTGATGTAACGCAGCATATCTTCTTCAAAACGCGCGCGCGAGGCCGGGTCGTCGATTTCGCGGCTCAAGGCCGGCACCAACTGCTCCACCGCTGTCGAGGAACGCACCGCCCGATCTACCAGGGCACTCGCGAACGGCCCGATGTCCTCGGCCAGGCGGCGCTTGGCGAATCCAATAAACTCGGCATCGGCGCTTTGCAGGCGCCCGCCGGCAGCCGACGGTGGCGCGACCGTGCGGCCGGAAAAAACCATCTGGTTCATGCCGTCCGCGGCCGCCGCGCCGCTCATCGCCTGCAGCCGGAAGGGAAGATCCGACAACTTGGCGGCGTAGGCCGCGAAGTCCTGCGTCGCCACGAATCCGCCTATCGGCGGAGCCCGCCGCAATGCGCTTTGCGTCGAGCGGATTGCGGAACCGACATAACTCAGCTCGCCCGCCGACTCGGTGCGAAAGACAACACCGTAGTGGACCATGGCACGTATCCGCAGCGGCGCCGCGGCTACTTCGAAAGCCGAAACGGCAGTGACGACGCGGTTCAGGACGTCGCCTGCCGCCAGTTCTGGCGCCAGGGTCAAGGTCAGATTCGGCTTGCCCGTTTCCTGCGTGACAAAACCGAGCGCACGGGCCGCGGCAACAAGGCCTTCGAAGCTCGCAGATGCCGCCGCATCGACGATATACGCCCCCGCAATATCGATGGCGATGACCGTGGTTGAAACAGGTGCGCTGACTTGCGAAGACACGGTGCCCCAGCCCTCCTTCTCCATTTTTGGCTTAGGCAGCAAAGGCGAATTCCGGCTGGCGCCTGCTGCAACTTTTTCAAATCAGTTTATTCTTAAAATATGACCTTGGCTATATTAAAAACGGGCCACACGCCACGCCGATACGGCCCAGCCGGGCGATTCTGGCATGGGAACAGCCATCGAGTCCAGCCGGTGGTCTGCGAAAAATCCGGCAATACCTCGTGCTATGCTTTGTCGCTAAAGAATCCAGCGGAGATCGCGCATGAAGCTGAGGGGAAAATTCAATTCGATGCTGCTTGTCGTGTTCGGGCTGGCGCTGGGTGCTTCCGGCTACTTCTCGTACCAGCAGCTCAACGACAACGCCCGCGACGAAGTGCTGTCGAATGCCGGCGTGCTGATGGAGACCATACTTTCGGCGCGCACCTGGGCCGTCAATGAAGTCGGTCCGAATCTGCGGGAAACCGAAGAAGACGAGGAAATGCTCATGATGGGTATCCCCGCCTATGCGGCCAACAAGGTCATGGAGGCCGTGCAGAAGCGCTACCCGGAATACGGCTACCGTGAAGTGGCACTGAACCCGACCAATGTCAAGCATCGTCCGGAGGCCTGGGAAGCCCGCATCATCAACGGCTTCCGCGGCGACGCGACGAAGGAACAGGAATGGGGCGTGCGCGAAACCTCCAAGGGCCCCTACCTCTACCTCGCACGACCGATCCAGATCAAGCAGTCCGGCTGCCTGGGCTGCCACACCACGCCGGAAAAGGCACCGCCGAAAATGGTCGCAATCTACGGCGACAACGGCTACGGCTGGAAGCTCAAGGAGATTGTCGGCGCACAGATCGTCAGCGTTCCGCTGTCGGTTCCGATTGCCAATGCCCAACGCATGTTCACGACCTTCATGGGTACGCTCACCGGCGTCTTCGTCGCCGTCTTCATACTCCTCAACCTGATGCTGACCGCGCTGATCACCAGCCGCCTGAGCGAAATGGCGGCAATTGCCGACGAGATCAGCAAAGGCAATTTCGAGATGGGCGAATTCAATGAGAAGGGCAGCGACGAAGTCGCCCAGCTCAGTTCCGCTTTCAATCGCATGCGCCGCAGCCTGGTCAAGGCCATGGAATTCTTCAATAAGCAAAGCGATTGAGGCCGGGTCGATGAAGCTGAGGTCCTCCCGCATGTCGCTGCGTGCCGCGGCTTTTGCCCTGTGCGCACTGGCGGCTTTCGGTGCCCAGGCGCAATCTGGCGCCAAGGGCCGCCTGCTGTTCAAGCAGAAAAATTGTGCCCTGTGTCATTTCTACGAAGCGCGCAGCATCGCGCCTTCGGTGAAAACCATGAAAGCCGGCATGAAGGGTGATCCGACGAAAGTCTCCGCCGCGATTTCCGCCGCCGCGAGCCACGCCGACGAACTCAAATCCATATCCACTGACGAAATTCGGGCCATCGCGGAATGGCTGGCCGCGACCACCTTCGCCGACCAGGAAGCGGCAGTGGCCGCAAAGCCGAAACCCGGCAGTCCGGAGGCCAAGGCTCTGGCGAAGAAGGAAGCCGAGGCCAAAGCCAAGGCGGCCGCGGAAGCCAAAGCCCAGGCCAAAAAGGATGCGATCGCCAGGGCCAGGCAGGAAGCGGAAGCCAAGGCCCAGGCCAGGAAAGACGCCGCAGCCAGGGCCAGGCAGGAAGCGCAGGCCAAGGCCCAGGCCAAAAAAGAGGCTGCCGCCATGGCCAGACAGGAAGCCGAGGCCAAGGCCCAGGCCAAACGTGACGCGGACGCCCAGGGCAAGCGCGAAGCCGCCACCCAACAGGAGCAGGCCGCACTCGCGCGACGCGAAGCCGATGCCAGGGCGCGCAAGGATTCCGCCGCCCTCGATGCGATCCAGCGCGAAGGCGAAGAGCGCGCCAGACGCGAGGCCGAAGCGCAAGCCAACGCGAAGCGCGACGCTGACGCGCTGGCCGCAAAAAAACGCGAGGCGGACGAGCGGGCCGCAAAACAGGAATCGGAGGCGAAAGCAAGGCGCGAGGCCGATGCGCTCGCATTGCAGAAGCGCGACGCCGACGAACGCGCCAAACGGGAAGCCGAGGCCAAGGCGAAAGCCGAGACTCTCGCCACGCAGAAACGCGAGGCGGAAGCACAGGCGCAAGTGAAGAAACCCGAAGCGGCCGCCAAGGCGGAACCCGCAGCCAAGGAGGAAACCGCCAAACCCGGCGCCAGAAAGAAGATCGCCTATCGCGACGGCTCCGACCTGCCACCCTGCGCGGCCCCGACCGGAGCGCCGCTCGGCGCTATCGACGAAGCCGGCGCCAAGGCGGTCATCGACCGCGTCGGCTGCCCGCAATGCCATGCCTATGTGCAGAAGAAGACCGGCCCCCCGATGAAAAAAATCCATGAAAAGTACAAGGGCGACTGGGAATGCGTCGTCGCGCGCCTGACCAAGAACAAGACGCACAAGGAAGAGGGCGTCACCGACGACATGAAGGGCAACGAATTCAAGATCGTTGCCGATTACATCGCCACCCGCGCCAAATAGTTTCCGCCCAGGCCGGCACTCCGACCGCCGCCATACCGTCGTCATGGTTCGACACCCATGGCGACGGCGACGGAAATATTCTCCTGTAATTTATTAGAATTACGGCATAAGCCGTTGTCAAACCTCGGCCTTTTCCAATGCTCCAATCCGCCAAGGCGCAAAAAGTTCCTTGTTGCAGAAAAGAAACACTATCGGCCTGTCGACTTACCCCGGAGTGTGGGAAATAGCTTGTTTTTAGTAAAAAAGTCTGTTTGAATCAGTGACAACGAGAAATTTAGTAATGTAATTTATCAAGATTCACGGAGGATCGTTCCAGTTCGGGTACGAACTCCACCCGCGGATTGCTCAAACGCATCGTCGGAACGAGACATATGAACCAGATAATCAAAAAATATCGCGCAGCGGCGGCCGGTCTCGCTCTCTTGATCGCCAGCGGCCTTGCCGGCATCGCCTCCGCCCAGACGACACAGAAGGAAGACGCCGCACCGACCCGTTCGCGTGCTGATAGCGGCGAGATAAAGTCCTGCGTCGAGTGCCATGAAGGCTTCTATGCGATCGCCCGAACCAAACACGCGGTCAAGGGCGATGCGCGCACTCCCGAGTCAACCGGCAAGTCGCTTACCGGCAATCCTGAAGACAAGATGTGCAGCAGTTGTCATGGCGATCTCTCCGCACACCTGAAGACGCCACGCGTCAAAGGCCTGGTGCCGGTAGTCTTTGGCAAGAAGGGCGCGGCCGAGCCGCAGAACGAGGCCTGCCTGAGTTGTCACCAGTCCGGTTCGCGCATCCATTGGCAAGGCAGCAAGCACGAACAGACCAAGCAGTCCTGCGCGAGCTGCCACCGCCTGCATGCACCCAAGGATCCGGTGATGGTCGCCGAGACGCAGGCCAGCGTCTGTTTCGACTGCCACAAGGATCGCCGCGCCGAACTGCACCGCGTGTCGACCCACCCGACCAAGAACGGTTTCTTCTCATGCTCGGCCTGCCACGCCCCGCACGGATCGACCGCCCAACGCGGATCCTTGCAGAAAAATACCGTCAATGAAACCTGTTACACCTGCCACGCGCAGTTCCGCGGTCCCTTCCTCTGGGAACACCGCCCTTCCCAGGACGATTGCACCAACTGCCATAATCCACACGGCACCAACATCGCACCGATGCTGAAGGTGCGCATGCCCTACCTGTGCCAGCAATGCCACTCGACCGCCAGCCATTCCAACGCTGCCTTCGACGGCAATGCCGTGGCGCCCACGTCCGGCAGCGCCCAGCGGATCCTCGGCAACGCCTGCGCGAACTGCCACATGAAGATCCATGGCAGCAACCATCCGTCCGGCGCGCGCCTGCAGCGCTAAGCCAACACCTCATTGCCCATAGGTGATGCCATGAAACAGAATATTCACGCGCCGCTTCGCCGCCGCACCGTCGTCCTCGCTGTCGGCGCCGCCCTCGCGGCGCTTGCCGCGGCACCCGCCCTCGCCGACCCGCTGCTGACGATCAAGCTTTTCCGCGATTCCGAGGTCATGTTCCGCGACGCCGACATGTCGCGCTGGGCCGATAATTATGTCGAACTCGGCGCCGGCTACAACTCAAACGACTCGGTGCGTTTCGGCCAGTTTTCCGGCCTCACCGACAAGGGCGCCTTCCCCATCGCAGGCTTCAACTGGATCTCCCGCGATCAGGCCAACGATGCACAGTACTGGCAGATTCATGGCGCCAATCTCGGTCTCGACTCGCGCAAGTTCAAGGCCGAAGGCGGTGTGCAGGGCCGCTGGGGCGCATCGTTCAGCTTCGACGGCCTGAAGAAGTCGCAGACCGAATCCGCAATGTTCATTCACCAGGGACTCGGCACCAGCAACCTGACCCTACCGGCCAGGGCGTGGGTCACCAATCCCACCACGATGAACCCGGCCTTGCTGCAGCCCTTCGAGATCCAGCATGGCCGCGACATCTACCGCCTCGGTCTGAAAGGACTGCTCGGCAACGAGTGGGACTACAAGGTCAGCTACCGGGAAGACCGTCGCGACGGCACCCGGATGACCGGAATGTCGTTTGCGCCCAGCGGCGAGGCGGCGATCCTGCCCTATCAGATCGACGACAGGACGCAGCAGATCGAGGCCGTGCTGTCCTACACCTCCAAGCTCGCCCAGTTCCAGCTCGGCTACAACTATTCGCGCTTCAGCAACAGCCTGAACGCATTCACTGTCCAGGACCCGGGCTCGGTACTGGGTACGCTGGGGCGTCTTTCGCTGGCACCGGACAACGACCACCACCAGATCTTTGCCACCGGCGCCTACCGCTTCGGCAAGACAACACGCCTCTCCGCGACCTACAGCTACGGCATCGCACGCCAGAACGAAGCCTTCCTGCCGTATTCGGCCAACGGCCCGGGCGCAACGGCGGGCTTGCCACGGAACTCGTTGGACGGCAAGGTGGTCAATACGCTGCTCGACGTCGCGCTGACGACGAAACCGATCGACAAGATGAATCTCAAGGTTGCCTACCAGTATCGCGACAGCGACAACCGGACGCCGATAGCCCAATACGCATATGTCGGCCGCGACGGAGCCGGCGCAGTGCCGACAACCGGAGCAAGCATCCGCAGCAATGCGCCAGTCAGCACCACCGAGAACAAACTGAGCCTCGAAGGCGACTATGAAATCGCGGCAAAAACAGTGCTGCGCGCCGGACTGGAGCACAGCAACAAGAAATACACCTTGAGCGACCGCACCGATACCCAGACCAACAAACTATCGGTCGAACTGCGCCGGCCAATCTCCGACGAGTTCCTCGGCAGCGTCGGCTATAGCCGCACTCAGCGCCGCGGCGCCGATTACGACAAGAACGTTTACTTCCGCAACACCTATACCGATCCGGTTTTCCAGGCTGGCGCGACCGGCAGGCTGACCAACAATCCCAGCATGCGCTCCTTCATGTACGCCGACTTCGATGAGGATCGCCTGCGCGCGGCCGGTAACTGGATTGTCAGCGAGACGGTCAGTCTGCAAGGCAGCGTCGATGGCTACCAGCAGAAAATGCGCGGCCCGAACTGCGGTCAATTCTCCGACGCACTGCAGCCGCTGGCTGTCACCGCCGCCCTCTCGGGAACCTGCCTGGGGCGCGAAAGTGCCGATGGCGGCAGCGCGAGCCTCGATCTGCAATACCAGCCCGAGGAAAACCTGACGACCTTCGCCTTCGCCAACTTTTCACAAACCGGCGTCAGGGAAACCGGCAGGGTCTGGTCGCGGGGCAACACTTCGGGTGCGCTGGAGACCAACAACTGGAACGGCGACATGATCTACCGCGACCACACGGTCGGATTCGGCCTCAAGTGGCAGCCCGAAGAAAAATGGGACTTCGGCGGCACCTACGTGCTGAACCGGGGCACCGGAATGAGCGGGGTGACAAACAACGCCGGAACCGCGCAACCCGTACCCGACACCTGGAGCCGGCTGCACACGCTGCAACTCTTCGCCAAGTGGGACTACAGCAAGCAGTTGAGCTGGCGCTTCAACTATCTCTACGAGAACCTGAATTCCTATGACTGGGCGCTCAGCGACGTCGGCGCCACATCCAACGTCAACGTGTTGTTTACCGGCCAGCAGGCGCCGCGCTACAGCAATCACGTATTCGGGGTTTCGGCAGTGGTCAAGAGCTGGTAATTCGGATCATGCGCCAAGCAAACAGGCCGCCATGTGCGGCCTGTTTCGTTTTGGACGGCTACATTACGTCGGCATTATCCGCGCGACAGAATCCATTGCACGAGGTTCTTCAAATCCGCGGCGTCCTTGGCTGGCGGCGGTTCGTGCTGTTCGTCGCCGCCGCCCTCGACCGTTACCGACTTGCTGCCCGAAAGATGCTTGATCAAGGCAGCTTCGGCATCGGGTTTGGCTTTGTATTTCTGCGCGATTTTTTTATAGGATGGCGCCTTCTTGGCCTTCTCGACTGAGTGACACTTGAAGCAACCGCCCGCCTTTGCCAGCGTTTCCGCGGCATCCTCATTTACGTTCTGCGCTGTGGCAGGATGCACGACGAGAACCAGCGCGAACGCCAGAACAGCCTTGCACACGAATCCGCCCGAGTAGAGGAATGACTTCATCAATATGTCGTTAATTTTTGATTTAAAGCGATATTACCGCATTGCCACCTGCCTGTCCGTGGCGTTGGGACTGGCAACGGCGCCTGTTGATGATATCTGGGCGAAAGCAAAACTGCGCCAAGCCGACGCAAGGACGGTCAAGCAAAAGGCAAAAACGCACAAGCCGCGCACCGTTGCCCGTAAAACCAAGGCCGCAGCGCCGGCGCAGATCGATCCGGTCAACGAACTGGAAATCATCAGCGGCGAGACCATTGCCCTGCGTAACGCACTGGAGGCCGCCCCCGATGACAGCTCGTCGCGACAAAAGCTTGCAGTACTCGCGCTGCGTTCGGCGCGTGCGGCGGAACGCGCGCTGTCGCGCGGCGACGACGACCTCTTCAACGCTTACCGCGACCAGATCCAGACCCGTCTCGCCGACACGCGCCCCGGCCTGGAAACAATGTCGGCGCGCGGCATCGGCGCCGCCGAGTACGCGCTCGGCGCACTCGCCTTGCACGGCATGCTGGAACAACCCAATGTCGAGCGCGCCTGCGCACACTTTGCCGCGGCGCTGGACAAGGGTTTCGGCGGCGCCAAGTTCCGCCACGCGCAATGTATCGAGGAGAACGACCCGGCGCGCGCCTTTGCGCTGTTGAAGGAAGCCGCGGATGGCGGCCATGTCGGGGCGAACGAGCGACTCGGACGCATCTGCCTCGAAGCGCAACCCCCGGATGCGCCCTGTGCCTTTTCCCGCCTGGAGCGTGCCGCAAACGACGGCCGGGCCAGCGCCAAGTCCCTGCTCGGCTGGATGCATGCCGAAGGCATCGGCGGCAAGGTCGATGCGGCGCGCGCCGCGAGGTATTACCGCGAGGCGGCCAAACAGGGCGAAGCTTCGGCGCGCAACAATCTCGGCGAGCTGTACGAGAAGGGCCGCAGCGTCGCCAAAGACGAAAAAGCAGCCTTCGAGTACTACCTGGCCGCGGCCCAAAGCGGCTTCCCGCCGGCGCAGTTCAATGCCGGCCGCCTCTATGCCGCCGGACGCGGCACGGCGCAGAACCTGGACGAAGCCCGGCGCTGGCTGGGCGCGGCGGAGAAGGCCGGAATCACCCCGGCCCGCGAGATTCTGGACTGGCTGGATAAGCAGACCGAGAAATAGCCGGCGGCCGCCCGGCGCCGCTGCTTGCTATGATGGGCCGATGCATTTCCTACACCTTCGCTCGCGGCCGCGCCTGTTTGCCGCCTTGTTTTCCCTCCTGCTGCTGACGAGTTGCGCCCAAGTCCCGCCCGGGACTCTGCGCGACACGGACCATCCGCTTGCCGGACGGCTCTGGGACGTGGCTGCCGGCGGTTACATCGACGAAGCCGAACTGCTGCGCCGCGCCGGTCAAGCGGAAGCGCTGCTGCTGGGCGAGACCCATGACAATCCGCAACACCATCAGCTGCAGCTCAGGATTCTGCAGACGCGGCTCGATGCAGGCGCCCGACCGGCCCTGCTGATGGAACAGTTTGACAACGACCAGCAGGCCGCGATCGACGCGGCGCGCAAGGCCGGCAAGGATCTTGCGCCGCTGATGCGCGGCTGGGACTGGGCGCTTTATCGCCCGCTGGTGGCGCTGGCCGACTCGATGCGGATTCCGCTGCGGGCGGCAAACCTGCCGCGCGGCGCGACGCGCCCGGTGGTACGCGAAGGCTTTGCAACGCTGGCCGTCGGCGAGCAGCGCCGTCTCGCACTCCTGACAGTCTGGGATGACGCGCGGCAATACTACATGGCCGGGCTGATCGAGGCCTCGCACTGCGGCAAGGTTTCGCCGCAACTGCGCGACGGCCTGGTCCTCGCCCAGCGCCTGCGCGACGCGACGCTGGCCGACTCGGCGCTGGACCAGTTGGATCGCGGCGTAGTCTTCATTCTCGGTCGCGGCCATGCCCGGCGCGACGTCGGCGTACCGCGTTACCTTGAGGCGCGTCGGCCCGGCACCCGTGTGCTGTCGATCGGATTCGTGGAAGTTGGCGCTGACAGGACGGCGCCAACACAGTATGAGAACGAACGCGTCGGCGGCATCGCGCCCTACGATGTCATCTGGTTCACGCCGCGCGCCGAGCGCCCGGACCCCTGCCTCGCCTTCGGCAAGTAATAAATCCCACAAGGGGATACCGTCCACGCCTCTGGTGCAGACATTCCTCTGGATACCGTCCGCGCCCCTGGCGCAGGGCCTTGCCTGCGGGGAATTCCGCTGCGCGGGCCGGCAATAAAAAATCGGGCGCCGTGAAGGCGCCCGATCAAAAACCGCAGGAGGAGTGGGGAAGCTCTGCGGCCGCCCCCTCCTGACGAAGGGGGTGAGGGAGACAGGTCAGTTGTGGTAAGCCGACTCGCCGTGCGAGGTAATGTCGAGACCTTCGCGCTCTTCGTCTTCCGGCACGCGCAGGCCGATGAAGATATCGACGATCTTGTAGCAGACGAAGGCCACGGTGCCGGACCAGATCAGCGTCACGCCGACGCCGGTGGCCTGGATCATGACCTGGCCCATGATGTCGTAGCTGTCCGCGACCTTGTTCGCCACGTAGTCGTAGATGCCGCTGCCGCCCAGGCTGGGCGCGGCGAAGACGCCGGTCAGCAGCGCGCCGAGGATGCCGCCAACGCCATGCACACCGAACACGTCGAGCGAATCGTCGGCACCGAGCAGCTTCTTCAGGCCATTAACGCCCCACAGGCAGATCACGCCGGCCAGGCCCCCGATCACCAGGGCGCCGACCACACCGACGAAACCGGCTGCCGGAGTGATCGCCACCAGGCCGGATACGGCACCTGACGCGGCACCCAGCATCGAGGGCTTGCCCTTGACCATCCACTCCGCCACCATCCAGGTGGTCGCCGCCATCGCGGTGGCCAGCCAGGTATTGACGAAGGCCAGGGCCGCCGTGCCGTTGGCTTCGAGCGCCGAACCGGCGTTGAAACCGAACCAGCCGAACCATAGCAGCGAGGCGCCGATCATGGTCATGGTCAGCGAATGCGGCGCCATCGAATCCTTGCCGTAGCCGACGCGCTTGCCGACCATGTAGGCACCGACCAGGCCGGCGATCGCGGCATTGATGTGCACCACAGTGCCGCCGGCGAAGTCGAGCGCGCCCTTCTGGAACAGGTAGCCGGCGGTGGCGGTGGCCTTTTCCGCGGCTTCCGCCGTGGTGTAGGCATCCGGACCGGTCCAGTACCAGACCATGTGCGTCATTGGCAGGTAGCTGAAGCTGAACCACAGCACCATGAACAGCAGCACCGCGGAGAACTTGATGCGCTCGGCGAAGGCGCCGACGATCAGGCCGCAGGTGATGGCCGCGAAGGCGCCCTGGAAGGCGACGAAGATGAACTCGGAGATGACCACGCCTTTGCTGAAGGTCGCGCCCGCCGAATCCGGCGTGATGCCCTTGAGGAACAGCTTGTCGAGGCTGCCGAAGAAGGCGTTGCCTTCGGTGAAGGCCACGCTGTAGCCATACACGGCCCACAACACGCTGATCACCGAGAAGACGACGAAGACCTGCATCAGCACCGACAGCATGTTCTTGCTGCGCACCAGGCCGCCGTAGAACAGCGCGAGGCCGGGGATGCTCATCAGGATGACGAAGGCCGTGGCGACCATCAGCCAGGCATTGTCGCCGCGATTGGGCACCGGTGCCGGTGCCGGTGCCGCTTCGACGGCGGCGGCAGGCGCTGCGGCGACGGCCGCGGCGGGTGCCGCCGCCTCGGCCGTCGGGTTGTCGTCGGCCCAGGCGCTGGAGGCACCGCCGGCGATGCCGACGGTCAGTGCCGTCAGCAGGATAGCTAGCATCTTTCTCATTTTGAGTTCTCCCTTAGAGGGCTTCCTCACCGGTTTCGCCGGTGCGGATGCGGATGACTTGTTCGACGTCGAAAACGAAAATCTTGCCGTCGCCGATCTTGCCGGTGCTGGCGGATTTTTCTATGGTTTCTATGACCTGGTCGAGCAGATCGTCGCGGATGGCCGCTTCGACCTTGACCTTGGGCAGAAAATCGACGACGTATTCCGCGCCGCGATAGAGCTCGGTATGACCTTTCTGCCGGCCGAACCCTTTGACCTCGGTAACGGTGATCCCCTGCACGCCGACGGCGGCGAGGGCCTCGCGTACCTCGTCAAGCTTGAACGGCTTGATGATGGCGGTGACGAGTTTCATGGCTGTTTCCTTTAAAAATTGGAGGAACTTGGGTAAATGTCAAATCATCCCGCCGGTGCCGGCCGGGTCGCCGGCGGGATTTCATCAGTATCAGAACGTCTTGGAAAAGCTCAACACCACGGCAGACTTGCCTGCGTCATAAGTCGACTTGCCTGGTGCGGTACCCCAGCAGTAAACGTCCTGTGCCGTGGTCGGTGCACCTGCGGTGCAGCTTCCGTTCGAATCGGAGGTGGTCACCGCCAGACCGAACACGCCGTAACCCGCATCCTTGGTCACGCCGAGTTTGTAGTCGGTGTAGGACGCCGGGCCGTTGCCCTTGATCTTCTGGTCGCCGACGTGGGCGCTGAGGCCCCAGCCGTTGCCGAGATCGAAGGCGCCATTGATTTCCAGGTAGCCGCTACCGTCGGTCTTGTCATTGACCGTGCCGCCAAACTTGTTCCAGCCGAACAGCGCCGTGGTCGAGTGCGAATACTTGACCGTCAGCCACTTCCAGCTCAGCGCGCCATAGACTTCGGTGCTGTCGGGCTTGATGAAGGTGCCGCCAACCGTGGTGTTGGTGCCCGGATAGTTGTAGGTAATGAGGCCGAGATCAAAGCCAATATCGCCGGTGACCGTGCCCCTGTAGCCGCCGTAGACATCGATCTCGACGCTGTTGGAGGCCGACGGCAAACCGGCGGCGCCGTAATTGTCGGCCACCCAATTCACATTCGACGCCCAGGTGCCGGCGTAGAGCCCGCTGGCATGGGAGTAGTCAAAGCCACCCTGTATCGCCGGCTTGGCGGCGGACTGGCTGATGCCACGGAAAACATAGTTGGAGACGAGTCCGACGTTGCCGGTGAAGGTATGCGGGCTGGCCGGCGCGGCAGCCTGGGCCATGACAAGCGACGGAAGGGAAACGAGGCCGGCGACAGCGGCGGCGATCAGGGATTTGCGCATGGTTATGCTCCTTGGAAGAATAGAAAAACTACAGCTTGCCTAATGCAGAGACCGTGCCAGACAGTTATTACATTTACAATCAATAGCTTGATATAAACCTGCAGAGCCGCAGCGATGCCGCCGCACCAAACTGAGCCCGCGACGAACGCACGGCGCACCGTCGTGGTGCAGCGCCCGCGGCGAGCCCGGCCGCCAGCGTCGCTGTGCTAGACTTTGGCTCCGGCCGTGGCGCCTGGCGCCGCTGAAACCGGCCTGGTTCCAGGCTGCAACAAGAAGATGTTTTCCTCGTCAAACCAAAGCGCTCCTACAACATGCTGAATCCCAAACTGCTCGACGAAATGTCCGCCCGCGTCTCATCCCTGCTGGCGGCGACACCGGCCGGCGATGTCGAAAAGAACCTGCGTGCGGCGCTCGCCGGCCTGTTCGGCAAACTCGACCTGGTCACCCGCGAGGAGTTCGACGTGCAGCGCGAGGTACTGACCCGCACGCGCGCCAAACTCGAAGCGCTCGAAGCGCGTATCGCGGAATTCGAAGCACGCAGCCAGACGGCTCCGCCGGACCCGGCCGCCCACTAGGCCGTCGATGGCGCTCGCCGTACTCCGCTCGCGAGCACTGGCGGGCCTCGCGGCCCCGGAGGTGACGGTCGAAGTCCATCTCGCCGCAGGCCTGCCCTCATTCACCCTGGTCGGCCTGCCTGACACCGAAGTCAAGGAAGCACGCGACCGGGTGCGCGCCGCGATCCAGAATTGCGGCTTCGAGTTCCCCCAGCGGCGCATCACCGTCAACCTCGCGCCGGCGGACTTGCCCAAGGAATCGGGGCGCTTCGACCTGCCGATCGCACTGGGCATCCTGATCGCCTCCGGCCAGATCAAGGCGGCCAAGCTCGATGCCCACGAATTCGCCGGCGAACTGGCGCTCTCCGGCGACTTGCGCGCGGTGCGCGGCACGCTGGCGATGTGCGCCGCGATCCGCCGCGAGGCCGGGCCGCAGCACCAGGAAGCCCGCGCCTTCGTGCTGCCACTGGAAAGCGCGCCGGAAGCCGCGCTGATCCGGGGCATGAGCATCCTGCCGGCACAGAACCTGTTGCAGGTCTGCGCCCACCTCGCCGGGCGCGAACTGCTGGCGCCCTTCGCCGTGCCGCCAGCGCCAACTTTCGCCCGCTATCCCGACCTGACCGAGGTCAAGGGCCAGGCGCAGGCCAAACGCGCGCTCGAAGTCGCGGCCGCCGGCGGCCATTCACTGCTCATGAGCGGACCGCCGGGCGCCGGCAAGTCGATGCTGGCGCAGCGCCTGCCCGGCCTGCTACCGCCGATGACAGACGCCGAAGCACTGGAAAGCGCGGCGGTGCATTCGCTGGCCGGCAGCTTCGGGCTGGCGCAGTGGCACCAGCGCCCGTTTCGCGCGCCACACCACTCGGCCTCCAGCGCGGCGCTGGTCGGCGGCGGCGGCACGCCGCGGCCGGGCGAAATTTCGCTGGCGCACAACGGCACCCTGTTTCTCGATGAATTGCCGGAGTTTCAGCGCAGCGTGCTCGAAGCCCTGCGCGAGCCGCTGGAAACCGGGCAGATCCACATCGCGCGCGCCCTGCGGCGCGCCGAGTTTCCCGCCCGCTTCCAGCTGGTGGCGGCAATGAATCCCTGCCCCTGCGGCTGGCAGGGACATCCCGCCGGCAAATGCCGCTGCACGCCGGACCAGGTTGCGCGCTACCGCGGCAAGCTCTCGGGGCCGCTGCTCGACCGCATCGATCTGATGCTCGACGTGCCGGCGGTCGATGCCGCCGACCTGTCCGCGCGCGGCGATGGCGAAGCCTCGGCCACGGTGCGCGACCGCGTAACCGCCGCCCGGCTGCGCCAGATCACGCGCCAGGGCAAGCCCAATGCGCAGCTCGGCCCGGACGAGATCGACCGCCATGCACGCCCCGATGCCGGCGGCGCGCAGTTGCTGAAACTGGCGATGAACCACCTTTCACTCACGGCGCGGGCTTATCATCGCATCCTCAAAGTGGCGCGCACGATCGCCGACCTGGCCCAGGTGCCCGACGGTGCGCCGCTGTCAGCCACCCATATCGCCGAGGCCGTGCATTACCGACGCGGCCTGGCACACTGAGGAACGCGCGATGGCCCAGCAACTGCCCGCTACCGATCTCTCCGCCGCGCAACTGCAGGGCATCCTCGGCATCGCCGACGATGCGATCATCTGCTTCGACAAAGACCAGCGCATCATCCTGTTCAACAGCGGCGCCGAACGGATCTTCGGCTGGTCGGCGGCGGAAGCACTGGGGCAGGCGCTCGAGTTGCTGTTGCCGCATCGCTTCCGGCCCGGGCACAGCCAGCTGATCGAGAGTTTCCGCCAGTCCGGCGACGTGTCCCGCAGAATGGGCGAACGCCGCGCGATTCATGCCGTACGCAAGGACGGCAGCGAGTTCCCCGCCGAGGCGTCGATCTCCAAGCTGGAGTTGAAGGGAGCCCTGATCTATACCGTGATCCTGCGCGACAGCACCGCGCGCGTGGCGCACGAGCGCGAACTCGAAGCGGCCAAGGAAAAAGCCGAGGCGGCGATGCAGGCCAAGAGCATGTTCCTGGCCAACATGAGCCACGAAATCCGCACCCCGCTGAATGCCGTGATCGGCATGACCAGCCTGCTGCTCAACACCCGCATCGACGACGAGCAGCGCGACTATGCCGAAACCGTGCGCGCCAGCAGCGAAGCCCTGCTCACCATCATCAACGACATCCTCGACTACTCGAAGATCGAAGTCGGCAAGCTGGAAATCGAGCGCTACCCCTTCGACCTGCGGCGCTGCCTCGAAGAGGCCATGGACCTGATCAGCGCCGAAGCCGGCGAGAAGAACATCAACCTGGCCTACTTCATCGACGACAGCGTTCCGGCATCGCTGATCAGCGATGCCACGCGCCTGCGCCAGATCCTGGTGAACCTGCTGTCCAACGCGATCAAGTTCACCCATGGCGGCGAGGTCGTGATCACCGTCGCCGGCGCGCCGCTGGACGAGGTCCGCTTCGAGATCAGGTTCGCCGTCAGGGACACCGGCATCGGCATTGCCGAAGACAAACTGAGCATGCTGTTCCAATCCTTCAGCCAGCTCGATGCCTCGACCACGCGCAAGTACGGCGGCACCGGCCTGGGCCTGGCGATCAGCCGGCGCCTGGCTGAAATGATGGACGGCCGCATGTGGGCCGAAAGCCAGATCGGCGTCGGCTCGACCTTCTGCTTCACCATCGCGGCCGAAGCGGCCGGTCCGCAGCTGGCCAACAATTTCCTGCAGGAGTACTCCTCGGCGCTGTCCGGCCGGCGCGCGCTGATCGTGGACGACAACAGCACCAACCGCCGCATCCTGGTCAAGCAGGCGCTGACCTGGGGCATGCTGCCCTCGGCGGCGGCATCGGGCATCGAGGCCCTGGATTTCATCCGGCACGGCCAGGCCTTCGACGTCGGCATCCTCGACATGAGCATGCCGGAAATGGACGGCCTGGCGCTGGCCCTGGAAATCCGCAAACACCGCGATTCACTGTCGCTGCCCCTGATCATGCTGACCTCGGTGGCCAACCAGCGGACCCGCGACGGCACGATGGACAAGGCCGATTTCGCCGCCTACCTGAACAAGCCGATCAAGCCCGCGGCCCTGCTCGACGTGCTGCTGCACGCGATGCACATCACGCCGATCGACTCCATCGACCGGCAGCCGGTGCGCAGCGACCCGAATCTGGCCGACAGCCTGCCGCTCAAGATCCTGGTGGCCGAAGACAACACGGTCAATCAAAAGGTGGTGCAGCAGCTGCTGGCTCATCTCGGCTATCGCGCCGACGTGGTCGCCAGCGGTGTCGAAGTCCTCGACGCGCTGGAGCGGCAGAACTACGACGTGATCCTGATGGACGTGCAGATGCCAGAAATGGACGGCCTCGAAGCGACCCGCCGGCTGAAGGCGCGCTATGAAGGCGCTGCCGCGCCGCGCATCGTCGCCATGACGGCCAGCGCCATGCCCGGCGACCGCGAGATCTGCCTCGCCGCCGGCATGGATGCCTATGTCTCGAAGCCGGTCGAGCTCGACGACATCCGTGCCGTGCTGCTGGCCGTGAGCCAGGCGCCGCGGCAGACGCCGCCGGGCCCGGAAACGAACGAGGCGCTGCCGGTGATCGACCCGCGCCGCATCTCGGGCCTGCTGGAACTGCAGGACGAGCAGCAGCCGGCCCTGGTCGCCGAGCTGATCGAACTGTTCTGCAGCGATTCCCCGGAGCACCTGGACATCCTCGCCGCGGCGATACGCATCGAGGACAGCGAAGCGCTCGCCAACGCCGCCCACCGCTATCTCTCCAGCATCGAAAATCTCGGCGCCCAGCGCATGCGCCTGCACTGCATGGAGATCGAACGGCTGGGCCGCGCCGGCACCATCGTCGGCGCCAGCGCTGCCCTCGAACTACTCCGGCTCGAATTCGAGGCGGCACGCACGCGGCTTGCGGCGATCGCCGCAAAGCAACCCTAGAAACCGGCGCCGGCAAGGCGCCCTGGAGCATCCCCGATGAAATACCGCATCATTCCCGTCACGCCCTTCGAGCAGAACTGCACCCTGCTCTGGTGCAGCAAAACCATGCGCGGCGCCTTCGTCGATCCCGGCGGCGACATCGATCTGCTGGTCGATACGGCCACCCGGCTGGGCGTCACCGTCGAGAAGATCCTGCTCACCCACGGCCACATCGACCATGCCGGCGGCGCCGGCGAACTGGCGCAGCGCCTGGGCGTGCCGATCGAAGGTCCGCAGAAGGAAGAGAGCTACTGGATCGACCAGCTGGTGGCACAAAGCCGCAGCTTCGGCTTCCCGCTGGCGCAAGCCTTCACGCCGGACCGCTGGCTCAACGACGGCGACACCGTCAGCGTCGGCAACGAGACCCTGCAGGTGCTCCACACCCCGGGCCACACGCCGGGTCACGTCGCCTACTTCCACGCCCACTCGAAACTCGCCCTGGTCGGCGACGTGCTGTTCGCCGGCAGCATCGGCCGCACCGATTTCCCGCGCGGCGATTACCAGACGCTGATGGATTCGATCAAGCACAAGCTGTGGCCGCTCGGCAACGATGTCGAATTCATATCCGGCCACGGCCCGATGTCCACCTTTGGCGAGGAACGCCTCAGCAACCCCTTTGTCGGCGACCGCGCGTAACGCTCATGCCTTCGATGAACCACCCCGCATCATGAAATACCGTGACGTCGTATGGCCTCAAGCTGGCAAATGGGCCCGCCCCTCCCGTCCGCTGCGCGGCCCACGGCTGGCTTTGCACAGCCAGCCGGCTGCGGCGGCGCGACGCATGCGTCGCGAAGTCCCGCCTCGCCCCCTCGCGGGGAGGCTACTGATGATGCCCCTGCGGAGTGGGCTAAGCCCGCAAACGACGCGGGCAAAGCCACTCCGGACGATCGGCTCGCTGCGCTCGAACCAAACAAGTCACGCATGGAGATGTACTTCATGTTAAGTCCTGCCAAAAACAAGGAAGTCCCATGAGCCACACCTGGAAATTCTTTCGCGCCGGCGGCTTCGATCAGGCGCGTATCGATACCGCCACCGACCTGCTGGCGCTGCGCGAACTCGACCAGAAACTGTGGGTCGCGCTGTCCTGCCCGGTCAAGGGCATCGAATTCGATGCGCGTAGCCTGACGCTGATCGATACCGACAACGACGGCCATGTGCGCGCCGCGGAACTACTCGCGGCGATCGACTGGGCCGCGGCCCGGCTCAACGATGCCGAGGTGTTGGCGCAAGGGCTGGCCGGCGTGCCGCTGGCCGCGATCAAGGACCCGGCCATACTCGCCGCGGCACAGGGACTGCTGCCCGCGGGCGGCGAGCTGGTCTCGGTCGAGGCCGCCAGCGCCGCCGAAACCGAATACTCGGCGCGCGCGCTGGCCGCCTGGGAGGCTTTGGCAAGCAGCGTCGGCAGCACGGTGAAGCCGCTGGGCGAGGCGACCGAAGCCGCCTGCGCCGCCGTCGCCGAGCTCAAGGAAAAGCTCGACGATTTCTTTGTCCGCTGTCGCCTCGCCGCCTTCGACACGCGCGCCGGCGAAGCCTTGAACGCCTCCGACGACGCCCTCAAATCACTGGGCGCCACCGCGCTGTCCGCGGCCCATGCCGATATCGCCGCGCTGCCCCTGGCAAGAGTTGGCGCTGGCGCCACGGTGCCGCTCGGCGCCGGCAGCGATTCCGGCATCAATCCGGCCTGGGCCCAGCGCATCGCCACCCTGCGCGAGGCCGCCGTGGTGCCGCTGCTCGGCGCCCGCGCGGCGATTTCGGAATCCGACTGGCTGGCGATCCAGGATCAGCTCGCCGGCTATGTCGCCTGGCAGGCCGCGCGGCCCGTCGGCCTGCCGCCCGAAGCCGAGGCCGTGCGCGACCTGGAGCGGCTGGCGCGCTATGTGCGCGACCTGCTGCCGCTGGCCAACAACTTCGTCGCCTTCCGCGATTTCTACACGCATCAGCCGGGTACGCCAATGCGGGCCACCTTCCAGATCGGCACCCTGTATCTCGATGGCCGTTCCGCCGAACTCTGCGTCGCGGTCAATGACGCCGCCAAGCATGCCGCGCTGGCCGGACTGTCGCGCATCTGCCTGGTGTATTGCGACTGCACCCGGGTCGGCGATGGCAATGAAGAAAAGCTGAGCATCGCCGCGGCCTTCACCGCCGGCGATTCCGATCAGCTGATGGTCGGCCGCAACGGTGTGTTCTACGATCGCCAGGGCCGCGACTGGAACGCCACCATCGTCAAGCTGGTCGAGCATCCGATCAGCCTGCGCCAGGCCTTCTGGTCGCCCTACAAGCGCCTGATGCGCATGGTCGGCGAACAACTGCAGAAGCTCGCCGCGAGCAAGGCCGCCGCGGTCGAAGCCAAGCTCGGCGCAGCCGCCGTCGGCGTCGGCAAGAAGGTCGAGGCACCGGCCGCGCCGCAAGCCTTCGACGTCGGCAAATTCGCCGGCATCTTCGCCGCCATCGGCCTTGCCATCGGCGCGATCGGCACCGTCCTGGCCGGCGTCATGAGCGGCCTGCTCGGCCTCAAGTGGTGGCAGATGCCGCTCGCCGTCGGCGGCCTGATGCTGCTGATCTCGGCCCCGGCCATGGTGCTGGCCTGGTTCAAGCTCAGAAGCCGCAACCTCGGCCCCATCCTCGATGCCAACGGCTGGGCGGTGAATGCGCGGGCGCGCATCAACATCCCCTTCGGCACCTCGCTGACGCAACTCGCGCAACTGCCGCCAGGCGCCGAACGCGCGCTGAGCGACCCCTATGCGGAGAAGGAACAGCCGTGGAAGACCTATGCCGTCATTGCCGCGGTACTGTTCGTCGCTGCGGCGTGGTGGACGCGCTGAGCGGCTAACGCAAGTCCGTGCCGTCGTCCGGCTCGATAGTTGGCGCTGGCGCAACGGCGAGCAGGTTCGCCACGCGTGCGCCGCCCTGCTTCGCCAGCGCGGGGTTTTGCAGCCACATCTGGATGAAGAACTCCCGCATCTGCTCGGATTGAGCCAGGCGCGCGAGCATCAGATCCTGCGGGATCGTGACAGGCAGCCGGCCGGCTTCAGGCATTCGGGTCCTCGCCGCGCTTGATCTTTTCCAGCGCTTCGATGTCCAGCCTATCCTTGGGCCGGTTCGCGGCGCGCTTCATCACCAGCAAATCGCCTATGGACGCGATCGGCACATGTCTGCCGAACAGGTCGCCGGCAACCGCGTTGGCCATCAACCTCTCGAAGGAAACTTCCGGTCGCACGATCACATCGACGACGCCGCCTCCCGCCTGCGGCTCCCGCAGGGAAAACGCCAGCATGCCTTTTTCGCGATGCCATTGATCAATCTGCTTGGCATCCATGAGCGAATCGAGCGGCACGGGAATGCCGGGCGTCAGCCCCCAGCGCCTGGCGACCTCGATAAACCGCGCCAGGTTCTCGTCGTTCATCGCCAGCACCAGGTCGATATCGAAAGTGCTGCGCATAAAACCGTGCAACTGGACGGCGAGTCCGCCCACCAGCACGTAGTCAACTTGTGCGTCAGACAGCGACTGGAGCAGTTCGATGGTCTTCATGGCGCAAATGATCGCATGCTTCAAGCATCGCCGATGATTCGCTGGCGGCTTTGGTGCCAGCAATGAAGGATGTGGATGACGTTGGCGCCCTCTTCGTAGATCAGGGTGTAACGTGTCTTCGGCACGGGATATTCGCGTGTTCCGGCGACGGCTCCGGGTTTACCCATGCGCGGATTCTGTTCGAGAAAACGCCCCGCGCGATCAATGCGGCCTTTGACGAGGCGCGCGCCCTGCGGGCTGTCTTCGGCAATATGGACAAGGCCGTCGATGAACTCCCGTTCGGCGGTTGCCGACCAGTCAAGCCGCTTGTTGCGACTTGGCATGACCCGAGAGGATCGCGTCGGCCTTGCTCATGACAGTAGCGTGCGAACGCGTGCGACCGGCCACGACATCGGCCCGTCCCGCCCGAACGGCGCGCACGACCCGCTCGGTTTCGGCGAACCCGTCACGCAGGACAAACTTCAGCATGGCTCGCGGCGTGCGCCCGGCGGCCCTTGCCAGCTTTTCCAGGCGGCGCAAGTCGGTTTGACTCAGGCTGGGATCGGGGGAAGGCATGACATCTCCTGATTGTCGGGTTTGCTGAGGTGCAAGCCTACCCCATCCACCGCCCGTCGTCCAAGCGGCGGGCGCGGCCGAGGGCTTCGAGGGCAGCGAGGATGTCGGGCAGGCGGGATTTCCAGCGGCCTTTGCCGGTGAAGTGGGCGGCGAGTTGGGTTTCGGTTTGCGTGGCCGGTGTGTCGGCGAGGATTCGGGCGACGGCGGCGAGTTGATCGGGGAGGGTTTGCGGCCATGCTTGTTGCGTCGGAGTGCGGGCCGGAACCGGGGGGCTCGTGGCTTCGTCAGATTTTTCGAGTTTGCCAACTGAGCTGCGCCCCGAGCCCCCCGACTCCAGCCCGATGGCGGCTTGTGCCGCTTGCGGGTTCTGGAATTCCGGGCGTAGCCAGCGGATGTGGCCTTGGGCTTCCTCGGCGCGGCGCTGGGTGTTGAGGGCGACCAGGCGTTCGAGCATGGTTTGCTCGTCCCCGGTTTGGCCGATGAGGTCGTGCCAGCCGTAGGCGTCGAGCACGGCGGCGTCGAGTTCCTCGTGCAGCGACTTGAGCACGGCGACCAGGCCTTTTTCGTGGATCGCCTTTTCCTTCGCGTTCAGCGGCGTTGCATTCGCCGTGTCGCCAGCGCCAACTCTTGCAAGCACGTTGTAGAGCCCGGTCAGCGTCAGCTCGGCATGCGCGGCCAGCACGCGCTTGCGGTGGGCGTCGATCTGTTCGGCGAGGTCGCGGATGCGGGCTTGCTGTTCGGCAGTCGCGACCGGGAAGGGGAAGGTTTCGAAGCACGTGGTCTTTGTATAGCGAGGACGGTCTTCGAGCGTTCCCCCGGCGGCCAACGCCCAGACGACATGGACGCGGCTAGACAGCACACCGAGACAGTACGCATCGTTGAGCGCGACTGCTATGAGCATATCGTCCGGGAGAATGCTGGTGTCGAGAAACTGGAAGATACGGTGCTTAGCAACATAGGCAGTCGCGATATAGCGCGGTAGACCAGCGACGCTAGCTCGCATGCGCGGCTGGTTCTCGCCGAACAGCCACCAATTCTTGCGCCGTGACTCACGCGGGTTATGGTCGCGCGCCGGTTTCACTCTATCGTGGAGCCATTGCCATGTTGCCGGGTAACGCTGACGGAGTTCGGTTTCGCTCAAGCCGAAGGTGTCGACCACTAGGACATCGCGCGGCCGGTCGGTCAAATCGCGGCCGTTGCGGTAGGGTCGCAGCAACGCTCCGCCGTCGAGCGCGGCCCCCTCTTCTGGTGTAACGAGAAAACCCTCACCGTGTGGAATCATGCCCCGATTGCTGAGGCCGCCGTTGGCAAGCAAAGGCAGCGCCGTAGCGACGTTGGCACCGACACTCAGATCGGCGTGAATCAAGCCGCTGCGTTCAGTGAGTTCCACCTCCAAGCCTTCGCCCTTGCCTTCGCGTTCGGCAGTCACGCTACATAGCCGGCCTTCGCCCGCGCCCGGCGCGGCGACGGTCATTGCGATCCTCACGGCGGCGCCGTCGGCGCTGTCCACCCAGGGGTGGTCGGAAATCGCGAAGGCCAGGTGCAGGCCCTGATCCAGCGCGCCCTGCACCACGCGACGGCTGAAGGTCTGCGTCAGGCTGTTGGTGGTGATGAAGCCGAAGCGCGCCAGCTTGCCTTGCGCGACGAGTTGCGCGGCATGGTGCCACCAGAACATGACGAAGTCGGCCGACTCGGGCACTGCCGGCCAGACGCCGCGCAGCGCATCGACATAGCCGTCGCCGAGCGCGGTTCGCATGCGCTTGTTACCGATGAAGGGCGGATTGCCGACCACCACGTCGGCCGCCGGCCACTCGGCCTGGCGCGGATTGCGGTAACGCTCCAGGGCCACGCGCGCGGTTTCGTCGGGCACCTGCTCGCCGGTGACGGCATGCTTCTTCATGCTGCGCCCGTCCCAGCGGCTGACGGCCATGCCCTGGTCGTCGAGCACATGGTCGATGCCCTCGTGGGCCAGCACCGCGTCGCGGCATTCGATGTTGCGGAAGTCGCGCAGGATGGGATTCGGCAGGCTGGCGCCCGAGTTTCCCTTGCTGATCCTGAAGTGCCATTGCAGGTAGCCGATCCACAGCACCAGTTCGGCGATTGCCGCGGCGCGCGGGTTGAGTTCGAGGCCGAGGAACTGGTGCGGGTCGACGGCGAAGCCTTCGGTTTCGAGCTGGGCCTGGCCTTCGCCAAGCTCGTGCAACTGGTTCAGCACTTCGCCTTCGAGCCGTTTCAGGTGTTCCAGCGCGACGTACAAGAAGTTGCCGCTGCCGCAGGCCGGGTCGAGCACGCGCAGGGTGCACAGCCGATGGTGGAAGGCGCGCACTTCGGCGATGGCGGCCGCTTGTTTGCCCTCGCTGGCAAGCAGCACGGCGGCGCCCTGCACGTAGGCCCAGCTCTGGCGCAGGGGCTCGATCACCGTCGGCTGCACCAGGCGTTCGACGTAGGCGCGCGGCGTGTAGTGGGCGCCCAGCGCGTGGCGCTCCAGCGGGTCCAGCGCGCGTTCCAGCAGGGTGCCGAAGATGGCCGGCTCGACCTGGGTCCAGTCGGCTTTCGAGGCTTCGAGCAGCAGGGCGATCTGGGCTTTGGTCAGCGGCAGAACGTCGGGCTGCTTGAACAGCTTGCCGTTGAAGCGCGGCAGGGTCTTGCGCAGCACGACGGAAAAACCGCCGACATCCATTTCCTGCCACAGCGCGCCGACCAGCGGCACGAACTGCGCGGTGTCGTCCTTCAGGCTGTGCAGCAGTTCGGTGAAGCTGGCCTTGGGAATCAGCCCGACGTCCTCGGCGAACATGCTGAACAGGCAGCGCGTGAGGAAGCCGGCGACGGTTTCGGCGGCGTGGCCAGCCTGCTCAAGCGACTTGGCGACTTCGGCGAGATGGGCGGCGATGTCACGAGTAACCCGCGCGGAAGTCGTCGCCGGGTCGAGGCTCAGCGGAGCGAGCCAGACCGCGCGCAGGCGGGCACGGACGGCTTCGTCGTGCAAATCTGCCAGCCGCAGGCGATGCGAACGCGGATCGGGGAAGGGCGTGTAAGTGGCGCCGCTGCGACTGAATTCGGCATACAGCTCGATGACATTGCCGACATCGACGACGACGACGAAGGGCGGCCGGCTCTCCGCCGCCGGCAGCGCCCGGGCGTAGTTCTCGGCCTGGCTGCGGGCGCGCAGCAGGGCGTCGTCGAAGCCCTTGCTTACCGTACCGTCAGCGCCAACTCCAGGCTTCAGCCTGAGCTTCTTGGCTTCCAGCACGAAGGCGCCGCGCCTGTAGCAGTCGATGCGGCCTTCCGAACTGCCGCCATCGCCGTGGCGGAACACGATGCGCCGCTCGAAGACATAGGCGTTGTCGGCTGTATCGGCGCGCGCCGGATCGGGCACCGGCACGTCGAGCAGGACGCACAGCTCACGCACAAAACTCTGGGCGTTGGCCAGTTCGGTGCCGTCTGCGTTCTGCCAGCGGGCGATAAAGGCTTCGACGGGGTCCGGAAGCGCGGTTATCGCGCCGGACATAAAGCCACCACCGGAAAGGCTTCGGCGCGTTTTGCCCTGCTGACGAAATCCTTGTCGAAAGTCATCAGCGTGGCCGTGGCAGGCGACAGGCCCAGATGCAGCGCATCGGCGAAGTCCAGCCCCTGCTCGAACCATTGCACGGCGCGATAAAGCGCCGCCTCGTTCGGGAGGCGCATGGCCGGCAAGCCAAGCACATGGCGCAGCGCGACGGCAATCTCTGCGCGCGAGCAATCGCTGCATTCCAGAACCCAGACCAGTTCGAGGATGATGGTAGGCGTAACGGTGATTTGCGCCGAAGTTTCCAGCAGGCGCATGACGCGCTTTGCCTGCGCGACATCATCGTTGAGCAGGTAGCGCAGCAGCAGATTGGTGTCGAGCACGATCATGGCCGCGTCACCTTGCGGAATTCTTCCGCTTCAGCATTTCGCCGACGGCCCGCTTGATCTCGGCTGGCGCGGGCGCCTTGCGCCCCGGCTTTGCCAGCAGGCCGAGTCCGGCTGCAGCGTCGGTACGGCCGAAGCGCTGTTCGGCCTGGCGCAAATGAATCTCGTCGCCCTCGGCAAAAATCGCCAGTTCGCTGCCGGCCTCGATGTGAAATGCAGCGCGCAAAGCGCTGGGAATGACTATCTGGCCCTTGCTCGACACCCGCACCGTGGTCATGGCAACTCCATAAGTAAGACTAGGTAAGACGGATCATAGCAGAGCCGGCCGGAACCCGGGCGGCGCGCGGGTCGGTATCCGCGCGCGTTCCAGCGCTGGCTTTTCACAGCGCCGGCGATCGTTTGCGCAGCGCGCTCAGGCTTTGGCGGCGGGCGGCTGCCCGGTGTGCAGATGGATCTGGCCGACGAAGAGCATGGCGATGACGGTGGCGGCTATCGCCAGCCAGCCGACATTGCCGTAGCCGACGATGCGCCCCGAGGCGTCGGCGGCGATCATCGCCCCGCCCAGCCAGGATGCGCTGCCCGATGCCAGTTGCTGCACGGCGCCGTTCATCGAGAGGAAGGTGCCGCGCAGGCGCGGCTGCACGGCCGAGGTGACGATCGCCATGGCCGGCACCATGCGCCCCGGGACGAAGATGAAGAACACCGTGGACCAGACGATCATCAGCCACAGCGGCACCGGCCCGAGGTGGGTCTGCACCAAGAGCGGGACCATCGAGCACAGCGCCATCCAGCGGTAGACGCGGATCTTGCCGTGGACATCGGCCAGGCGGCCGATCAGGCGCGAGGTGAAGAAGGTGGCGGTGCCGCCGAACAGGTAGATCAGCGGAATGTCTTCCTGGCGGATGCCGACGTTGGCCGTGACGTAGATGGTGATGTAGGGGATCACGCTGAAGCCGGAGAACATGATCAGCGCCATGAACAGCAGCGCCCGCAAATGGTTGGCGTCGCGCAGCACGGCGGCCATGGCCGCCAGCGGATGGGCCCGCTCGGTCTCGGAGACGGTGGCGCTGGGCAGGTGGCCGCGCAATGCCGGCAGCATTTTCCAGCCCAGCAGCAGGAAGCCGCAGGACAGCGCGGCGATGAAGACGAAGGGAAAGCGCCAGCCGAAATGGTTGGCCAGATACAGCGACAGCGGCACCCCGGCCACGGTCGACAGCGAGAAGGCCGACATGATGGTGCCGCTGGCGCGGCCGCGGCGCTCGAAGGGAATCAGGTCGCCGACCATGGTCTGCACCATCGAGCCGAGCACGCCGCCGAAGGCGCCGGCCGTGCCGCGCGCCGCGAGCAGCGTCCAGTAGCCGGGCGCCAGGCCGCAGGCCAGCGTGGCCACGGCGAACAGGGCGAACATGGTCAACAGCAGGCGCTTGCGCTCGAAGCGGTCGACGAACATCGCTGCCAAGAGGCCCGTGAAGGCCGCGGAAAAGGTGTAGGACGACACCAACAGGCCGAACTCGTGGGTGCCGACGCCGAGTTCCTTCATCAGAATCGGCCCCAGCGGCATCATGATCATGAAGTCGAGGATGTGGGCGAACTGCACGCCGGCCAGGGTCAGCAGCAGCATGCGTTCGCGGGCGGGATCGAGGGCGGCGGGCGTTGCGGGCGGATTCATCGCGGCGTGTGTTGAAGAGTTGGCGCTGGCGCCACGGCGCTAGGGCCGGCCCAGGGCGCCCGGCGCCTGCAGCCGCGCCCGCCACCATTTCTGCGCTTCGCCTTCGCCGTCGAGGCTCCAGGCCAGCCACAGCGGCTCGTTGGCGCGCACTTCGGCGACGTCCCGGGCGACCAGTTGGCGCTGGGTCAACGCGGCGTCGATGCGGCAGCGCGGCAGGAAGCCGTAACCCAGCCCGGCGATCTGCAGCGCGATCTTGGCTTCGATGTTCGACACGGTGATGCGCGACTGCCCGGTGTGCAGGCCGATGCTGCGCGTCGGCAGCAGGCGGGCGCTGTCGGCGACCACGATTGCCGTGTGCGCGCGCAGATCATCGGGTGTCAGCGGGCGGTCGATGCGCGCCAGCGGGTGTTGCGGCGCGACGCAGAAAATGAATTCGATGTCCTGCAGGCGCTTGGCCTGCTGGGCAAAGCCGGAGGGCGGATCGCCGACGGCCAGGATCAGGTCGGCGCGGCCTTCGCGCAGGGCCTCCCAGCTGCCGGTCATGACTTCGGTGCTGATGCGCAGGCGCGTGCCGCAATCCAGCGCCTCGAAGGCGCGGATGTCCTCGACCAGGGCCGCGGCCGGCAGCAGCGAGTCATGCACCAGGCGCAATTCGGACTCGTAGCCAGTCGCGATGCGGCGCAGGCGCGATTCGAGATCGGCGGCGGAACGCAACAGCCAGCGGCCTTCCCTGAGCAGTTCGCGGCCGACCGGGGTCAGCGTGACGCGCGGCCCGCGCCGCACGAAGAGCTGGAAGCCCAGCTGTTCTTCGAGCTTGGCCACCGTGTAGGAGATCGTCGACGGCACCTTGTGCAGGGCTTCCGCCGCCGCCGCAAAAGAGCCGCCGCGATCGATGGCATCGATGATTTCGATCGCGTCGAGCGTCAGCTTGAGCATGGGGAAGGGTTTAACATTCGAAAAATTCGACTATAGCTCGTGAAAAGTTTCGTCGCCGAAAGGCTTGCAATCGCAGATACTGCAACATACCTGAGTATTCCGATCAAGCTTGATCCGGCCATCCCGGGAAAGAATTCTAGCAGTGATCATCGGCAGGATCGAACATTTAAACTGGAGGAAATACCATGTCCCACACCGTCATCGTTTATCACAGCGGCTACGGCCACACCCGCAAGCAGGCCGAGGCGGTGCACCAGGGCGCCGCCGGCGTCGCCGGGGCGACGGCGGAACTGCTCGAAATCAGCGCGGAAGGCGAACTGGCGGCCGACGGCTGGCAGAAGCTGGAAGTCGCCGATGCCATCGTCTTCGGCGCGCCGACCTACATGGGCGGCGCCTCGTGGCAGTTCAAGCGCTTTGCCGACGCCAGTTCCAAACCCTGGTTCGGCTCGAAGTGGAAGAACAAGGTCGCCGCCGGCTTCACCAACTCGGGCTCGATGAACGGCGACAAGCTGTCGACCCTGCACTACATGATCACCCTGGCCATGCAGCACGGCATGATCTGGGTCGGCACCGGCATGGTGCCGGCCAACACCAAGGCGGCCACGCGCAACGACGTGAACTGGCTCGGCTCCTTTGCCGGCGCCATGGCGCAATCGCCTGTGGATTCCAGCCCGGAGGAAGGCCCCCCGTCCGGCGACCTGGAAACCGCGCGCCTGTTCGGCGCCCGCGTCGCCGAAACCGCGGCGCGCTGGAACCGCTGACCCAACGCCGAGCCACCGACGACCGAAGGAGACAGACATGCTCGAACTGCGCAAGGCCTCCGACCGCGGAGTCGCCAACTTCGGCTGGCTCGACTCGCGCCACACGTTTTCCTTCGGCCATTATCACGATCCGCAGCAGGTCGGATTTTCCGACCTGCTGGTGATCAATGACGACCGCGTCGAGCCCGGCATGGGCTTCGGCACTCATCCGCACCGCGACATGGAAATCTTTTCCTACGTGCTGGAAGGCGCGCTGGAACACAAGGATTCGATGGGCACCGGCTCGGTGATCCGCCCCGGCGACGTGCAGATGATGAGTGCCGGCACCGGCATCAGCCACAGCGAGTTCAACCACTCGCGCGAGGAAGGCGTGCATTTCCTGCAGATATGGATCGTGCCGGACCGCCTGCGCGTCGCTCCACGCTACCAGCAAACGCATTTCGCCGACGCCGAAAAGCGCGGCCGCCTGCGCCTGATCATCGCGCCCGATGCCGCGGACGGCGCGCTCGGCGTGTATCAGGACACCCGCGTTTATGCCGGCCTGCTAAGCGGCGCCGAGCGCGCGGAATTCGATGTGCCGGCGGGACGCCATGCCTATGTCCATGTCGCGCGCGGCGCGTTGCGCGTCAATGGCATCGCCATGGCGGCCGGCGACGGCGCCCGCGTGCGCGAGGCCGGCCAACTGGTATTCGACGGCGGCGAGGATGCCGAGATGCTGGTCTTCGACCTGCGGCCGAACGAACTGCCGGGACGCTGAGCAAGCCGGAAAGTTGGCGCTGGCGCTACGGCAAGCGCCCGCCCTCATGCGCCCTCGTGCGCCAATGGCATCTGCGCCACGGCCATGGCTTCCTCGACGCTGTGCAGGCGCCGCATGCTGACCAGCGCAGTGCCGACGCCCCGGCCGCTGCGCGAAATCTGCAGCGCCGCAGTGATCAGCGAATGCCCGGGCGCCACCCTCCGCAAGCGGGCTTCATCGGCTGCCGCGGTTCCCCCACCCTGCATGACGCTGGCACTGGTCATGACTTAGAGCCCGAGCGCTTCGGCCGCCTGCAACGCGGGCAAGGTAGCGCGTCCGAGCTTTTGCGTGGGCAGCGTCACCGCCTGATGGTCCCTGATGTTGAACGGCAGTTGAATCACCGCCAGATGGTGCTCGTCGCTTCCCGCCGCATCGCGGGCGGCCGCGACGGCGGTGGCCAGCGACAGATGGCGGGGATCGTCCTTGGCCACGCGCAGTCCATCCCAGGTGGCGAGGCCATAAGATCCGATCGTGCCAGCGGCGACGGCTTCTTCGAGCACGGCAAATGTCATTGCCAGCCGCCGACGCAGCTCTTTTGCCACCAGTCCGGCGAGCGCTGCCTCGGGATTGTGGAGATAGTAAATGTCCAGGGTTTCGAGCTTGAGGTTGTCCAGGCTCTGCTCGATCCGGCGACGAATGAATTGCGGATTGATGGCATGCGCACGACATTTCTTCCGCTGAAATCAGAGCCGACTCCAGGTATTCCTCGCGCACATAGTCGTTCCAGTCGCGAGCGCCCGCGGCATCGTGGCTGATGTAGCCGCCCTTGCTGGCGACCAGCAGGGGCAGACGCGGAATGCCGCACTTTGCCAGGCGTTGCACCGCCCGGCCGACGCAGCGTTCGGCCTGCATGTGGCGGTAATTGATGGCCGTGTCGAACACGTTCAGGCCGCGGCTGGCGGCGTGGACCAGGGTCTCGACATAGCGCGCGTCGGTGGCCGCGGAAAGGTCGCCCATCCAGGTGCCGACCCCAATGCCGCTGACGGTGGCGCCACGGAAGGTCTTGAAAAATTCGGGCAGGGGACATTGCCCGGGGTCTATTCCATCGCTCGCCGTTTCCATCCGCGCCAGTTGCGACGACTACCGCGCTGCCGCCGGGATCGAACTCGCGCACGACCGGGCCAGACGCTGGTCGCCGCCAGGGATTCCGTTGCGGGTCCGGTGGGGCGCCGGAGGGCTCGTCGACCGCAACCACGATGTGCTTGCGCTGTGGCGCGAGAAAGCGGCGATGTCCGCGGCGCGGCGCTCGATTGCGGCCACTTCCTGCCCGAAGAAGCGCCGACTGAGGTGGCTAACTACCTGCGGAAGTTCGCCCTCGATTGATAGGGCGAGGTTCAGACTTTGATTTTGCGTATATGCTTGGATTCCAAACTGCGAAGTGAGTTGACTCGCGACAATTCTGGCACCCGGTACGGGAACAGCAGCATCTCGGGCGTTTCACTTGAGCGTCAATGCCATGGTCATTAAATCAATCACGGTTCAACACCCACTTACAACAACAGACCGATCATGTGATGCAACAATTGAATCAAGAAACGCAATCCAGCCGCGGTGAGGCATCGGTACAAGCATTCGTCGATGCGGAGGCGCTCAACAACCGCGGCAATGCCTTGCTCGAGCTTGGGCGCGACGAAGACGCCCTTGCCAGCTACGATCAGGCTCTGGTGTTGAAACCTGACTACGCGCATGCATACAACAATCGCGGTCTCGCTTTGCTGAACCTGAAGCGGCATGTCGATGCCCTGGCAAGTCTGAACCTTGCCATCGAATTCGCCCCTGACTTCGCGCTCGCCTTCAACAACCGTGGTTATGTGCTGCAACAGATGGGACGGCGGGAAGAAGCACTGGCCAGCTATGCGCGGACGCTGGCGCTACAACCTGATGATGTCGGCGCGCTTAACAATCATGGCAACGCGTTGCTGGATCTGCAACGGAACCAAGAAGCATTGGCCAGCTACGACAATGCGTTGCGGATCAAGCCTGACTCTGCAGAGGTGCTGAACAATCGCGGCCTTGCTTTGCTGAACCTGAGACGCTTTACCGAAGCGCTGGCAGATTTTGACCGGGCTCAGGAACTCAATCCGGATTTTGTGCTGGCGCATAACAATCGCGGCAACGCATTGCGGGATATGGGGCGATACGAAGAGGCCGCCAGATCTTTTGCCTACGTAGTTCAAATAGCTCCTGACTACGACTACGGACCCGGCAACCTGTTGCATACGCAGATTCTCTGTTGCGATTGGGCGCAGCATGAGCAGAGCGCGCACAGCATCGCAGTATCCGTAGCGAGCGGCAAACGCGTGATCGTTCCGTTTCCCTTCCTCACCTTTTCGCAATCCGCGCCGGCTCAATTGCAGTGCGCCCGGATTTTTGTCGCCGACAAATGCCCCGCATCGCTGCCGCCTTTGTGGCAAGGTCAGCGTTACCGGCACGACAAGATCCGAGTGGCATACTTGTCCGCAGATTTTCACCATCATGCGACCGCATTTTTGATGGCTGAAATGTTCGAGGTGCATGACAAGCACAGGTTCGAGACGACGGCGATATGCTTTGGTCCCGAGGTGAGGGACTCGATGCGCGAACGATTGGAGCCGTCGTTCAATCAGTTTGTCGACGCAGGCGGGATGAGCGATCTCGAGGTGGCGCAACTGATGCTGCAGTCGGAAATCGACATCGCGATTGACTTGAAGGGATTTACCACCAATTGCCGCACCGGCATCCTTGCGCACCGTCCGGCACCGGTCCAAGTGAACTACCTGGGTTACCCCGGCACCATGGGCGCTGACTATATCGACTACATCATTGCAGACCACTATTTGATCCCGGCGGAGCACCAGATTCATTATTCGGAGAAGGTCGTGTACCTGCCGGATTCGTATCAGCCTAATGATCGTAAGCGCGTCATTGGCGTGCGGACACCTTCCCGCGCGGAACTCAAACTCCCGGCGAGCGGTTTCGTTTTCTGCTGCTTCAACAACAATTTCAAGATTGCGCCAGAGATTTTCGACGTCTGGATGCGTTTGCTGAATCAGGTAAGCGGCAGCGTATTGTGGTTGCTGGAGGACAATGCGGCTGCATCGGCCAACCTGCGACGCGAGTGCGAAAAGCGCGGTGTGGCGCCTGGGCGTCTGGTTTTTGCCGCAAGAATTGATATGAGCGAACACCTTGCCCGCCAAAGACAGGCCGATCTGTTTCTTGACACCCTGCCGTGCAATGCCCATACCACTGCCAGCGATGCGCTGTGGGCCGGGTTGCCCGTACTGACATGCCTGGGTGAGACCTTTGCCGGGCGCGTCGCCGCAAGCCTGCTCAATGCCGTTGGGCTCCCCGAGATGATTTGTCACAGCCTTGATGAGTATGAAGCGTTGGCGCTCAGCTTGGCCACGGCGCCTGCCGTGCTGGCTGAAATCCGGGCCAGGCTGGAACGAAACCTCGGCACCTGTCCGTTGTTTGATGCCGATCGCTTCTGTCGTCACATCGAATCCGCCTATGCCACGATGTGGGAGCGATACCAGCGTGGCGATCCGCCGGCGAGTTTCACCGTGCAAGCGCAGGTCAAGTAAGTATCTTCTTCATTCCTGATCCGCCGCAGATGCCCTGCGCCGGGACCGCTTTGCCAATTGAGAACAATGAAAAAATTCAGTCGCAAATCTGATTCCCTGCTTTCTCGCTCAGGCCTCAATGCTGGTTCAGGCGGAGGCGATCGGACGTCCCGATTGAACGTGGGGTGTGGCCGAAACATCCTCGACGGGTGGACCAATCTGGATTCCATGCCCCTTCCCGGAGTGGACGTCGTGGTCGACCTGGACAGGCTGGGATCCGGAGAAGGCGGCAGGCTCCTTCCTTTCCGGGACAGTTCCATCGGCGAGTTTCTGCTATCCCATGTTCTGGAGCACATCCGAAGTCCACTTCCCCTGATGCAGGAACTGTGGCGCGTGGCAAAGCCCGACGCCCTCATGACCATCCGCTGCCCCTATGGATCCAGTGACGATGCCTGGGAAGACCCCACCCATGTGCGCGGCATATTCCTCCAGAGCTTCGGCTACTTCTCCCAGCCTTACTATTGGCGGGCCGATTATGGGTATCGGGGAGACTGGAAGACCGAAGGCATCACTTTATGGGTGGCTCATGCCCACTTCCTCAAACTTCAAGGCTCGAGCCTCGAACCCACCCCGGCGATGGTCGAGGCTGTCATGAGTGAGCGAAATGTTGTGCGGGAAATGGTCGTTCAACTCGTTGCCCTGAAGCCAGCCAGGGAGCCTCTCAGGGAGCTTCAGGAAACTTCCGCCCTCGAAATTCGTGACGCACTCAGTTGATGAAGCGGTACGCCATGTTCGTCAGCTGCCTGCGTTGACTCGGTGTATTCCGGAAAACTGATTGCGCAGCGTTTCTCCGGTCTTCACAATTTCATGGCTTGCCACCACCAGGTCCCATAGGGCCGCCTCCGCGAAAGCCGGAACCGGGTCCCATCGGGCCTCCGATGGCCGGCCCGGCACCGGGGCTCATGCCCGAACCGGGGCTCATGCCCGGGCCACCCAAGCCGGGACCACCGATGCCGGATCCAATACTCATGGGATTGCCGCTACCGAAGCCGGTGGCGGGATTTTCGGCCGGTTTGCCGCCGGGTGTCTGATCTACGATTGCCGGCCTTACATCTTTTTCACCGGGATCGGTGCCACTCGCGGCCTTGCTCGTGGAAGTGGCCCCCGCCACGCCAGGCTCAGTAATGCCTGTGGCACTTGTTCCGGTAGCCTTTGCACCTGGCTTCAAACCTCCACCATCCATCTCCGTAGCCGTCGCCCCCGAACCACTTGCGCCAGTACCGCTGGTGCCGGTACCACCGATACCTGTGCCATTCGTACTTGTAGTACCTGTGGTGCCGGTCGTACCGGTGGTGCCGGTCGTACCGGTGGTGCCTGTCTTACCGGTGGTACCTGTCCTACTTGTGATACCGGTGGTGCCCGTGGTACCAGTGCCCGCGGCGCCGGTACCGCTGGTGCCGGTACCGGTGATGCCTGTGCCATTCGTACTTGTCGTACCGGTCGTACCGGTGGTGCCGGTCGTACTGGTGGTGCCGGTGGTGCCTGTCTTACCGGTGGTACCTGTCCTACCTGTGGTACCGGTGGTGCCGATGGTGCCCGTGGTACCGGTGGTGCCCGTGGTGCCAGTGCCCGCGGCGCCGGTACCGCTGGTACCGGTACCGCTGATACCTGTGCCATTCGTACTTGTCGTACCGGTCGTACCGGTCGTACTGGTGGTGCCGGTCGTACTGGTGGTGCCGGTGGTACCGATGGTGCCCGTGGTGCCGGTGGTGCCAGTGCCCGCGGCGCCGGTACCGCTAATACCTGTGCCATTCGTACTTGTCGTACCGGTCGTACCGGTCGTACCGGTGGTGCCTGTCTTACCGGTGGTACCAGTGGTACCTGTCCTACCTGTGGTACCGGTGGTGCCCGTGGTACCGGTCGTGCCCGTGGTGCCAGTGCCCGCGGCGCCGGTACCGCTGGTGCCGGTACCGCTGATACCTGTGCCATTCGTATTTGTCGTACCGGTCGTACCGGTCGTACCGGTGGTGCCGGTGGTGCCTGTCTTACCGGTGGTACCGGTGGTACCGGTGGTACCGGTGGTACCGGTGGTACCCGTGGTACCGGTCGTGCCCGTGGTTCCGGTGGTGCCCGTGGTACCGGTGGTGCCCGTGGTACCGGTGGTACCGGTGGTACCGGTCGTGCCGGTCGTGCCGGTCGTGCCGGTCGTGCCGGTCGTTCCGGTGGTACCGGTCGTTCCGGTGGTACCGGTCGTTCCGGTGGTACCGGTGGTACCGGTCGTTCCGGTCGTTCCGGTCGTTCCGGTCGTTCCGGTCGTTCCGGTCGTTCCGGTGGTACCGGTGGTGCCCGTGGTACCGGTGGTGCCGGTCGTGCCGGTGGTACCGGTGGTGCCGGTGGTCCCGGTGGTGCCCGTGGTGCCAGTGGTGCCGGTCGTGCCGGTCGTGCCGGTCGTTCCGGTCGTTCCGGTCGTACCGGTGGTGCCCGTGGTACCGGTCGTTCCGGTGGTTCCGGTGGTTCCGGTCGTTCCGGTGGTTCCGGTGGTTCCGGTGGTTCCGGTGGTTCCGGTGGTTCCGGTGGTGCCCGTGGTACCGGTGGTGCCGGTGGTGCCGGTGGTACCGGTGGTACCGGTGGTTCCGGTGGTTCCGGTGGTTCCGGTGGTTCCGGTGGTTCCGGTGGTTCCGGTGGTTCCGGTGGTTCCGGTGGTTCCGGTGGTTCCGGTGGTGCCCGTGGTGCCCGTGGTGCCCGTGGTCCCGGTGGTACCGGTCGTGCCGGTGGTTCCGGTCGTTCCGGTCGAGCCGGTGGTGCCAGTAGTGCCTGTTGTATCCGTGATGCCGGCGCTATTGCCAAAGTCGGGAGATATGCCCTTGCTGTCAGTGATCGTGCCGTCGTCGTTTCGTCTCAACATTCCGACGATGGTTCGCTTTCCATCGACGGTGATCGACTGAACGCTCTGGCCGACGATCGTCAGCTCGTATTTGCCCGGTGTCAGCCCGGTGAACTTGTAAATCCCGTCCTTGTTCGTCACGGTTACCAGCTCGATGCCGCCGGCTTGGCTCCTGACGATGACCTTGATGTTGGGCAGGGGCTCACTGGCCGCCAGCGCAACCGGGCCCCAGCACGACATACCCAGGCCTGCGATAAGCGTGAGCATCAGGCGCGACAGGGGTTCTCTCTTCCCTCCGCCGCCTACCGAATCGGGATCCTGTTGGTCCATTTCGCTGCTCCTCGCTCGATCGGTCCGGCATCATCAACATTCGCGACAGCCCCGGTCGGGGTGTCACTTTCTCAACCGATCTGGCGGTGAACAGCTTTCGCGGCAAGCACCAATAAGTTCGCTATTACCCTCCTCCCGCCCCGCCGGCACCGCCTGCTCCCCTCGCGGGACTGAGCGAGGGATTGAGCGCAGGATTGGTTGCGAACGGGCCCGAGCCAGGAGTTTGCTGATTGAATCCAGCGCCGAAGCTCTGGCTGCCGGAGCCGCTGGTCGGCGCACCGAAACCACCGCCTATGCTGCTGGCGCTGCCCATGCCGCCGCCCGGACCCATGCCGCTTCCGCTACCAAAGCCGACAGGGGGTGCTGGCTGAGCAGGCGGGGCAGCCCCGGTCTGGTTGGGCTCCGGCTGATCCGCGGCTGCCGCTGCGCCCATCGAGAGCAAGGCATATGCCATTAGCGCAATTACGGGACTGAACTTCATTTGAATCTCCTGTGACTGGAGTTGAATCTCGGTTGCAAGTGGCTTTGCCTACTGCCGCCGTGAGACGAACGAGGCAAGCAAGCCATGCAATAAGTCAATAACTGAAGCTCACGCCAAGCGACAGGACGTGGTTGGTGTAAGCCGTTCCGGCGAAGTTCGAATCGTTCTTCATGTAGGCGTAGCCGCCGTTGAGGTACCAGTTCTTCGACATCCGCTCGGTGACCTCGGCGAACAGGGTTTGCGTGGTGGCATTGAACGCCACCAGGCTCTTGAAATCGCGCGCGGAGTGGCTGTAGCCCAGATTGACGAAGGTATCGGGGCGCGGCAGGTAGCCCAGGTTCAGGCCATAAGTCGCGCCGGTGTAACTGAAGGAAGCGAGATTGGCCTTGTTGTCCTCATAGTCGGCAACCCCCTTGAGCCACAAGGTCTGGTTCAGCTGCTTCTTGATTTCAAGGCTTGCGCCGACGCCATTGGAATCGCGTTCGTTTTGCCGGGTATCGCGGCGGAAGCCGCGACCCATGATCTGGCCCGACCAGGTCGGCGACAACTGCCGGTAAAACCCCGCGCTCGCCATCAGCATGGAACTGTCGAGGTTGTCGAACTTGTTGTAGTTGGCCGTCATCGCCCCGGCCTGGGCGATGAAATAATTGGTTTGCGCATCGTCCAGCGGCTTGAAATACACCGCCGACGCGCTCAGCGAAAGAAAGTTGTCGCTCTGCTGATTCGCCTTGGTCGGCGTATCGGGCGAGCCATTGACATTGCTGTCGTTCGACAGTCTGGCGCCCGCATTCAAGGTGACCTCGGCATAAGCCGGGCAGGCCAGTATGGCAAGCGCGGCAGCCACGAGTGCAATTGATCCGGCTTGGTGGGAACTGGTTCGCATCGGCATTTCCTTGTCATTTAATTATGAATCGCAAAACACCGGCGGGTTCGAGCGCGCAATGCAATAGCCCATACCGGGCAGGAATAGCAGACAAGGAATTTGACGCCCCATCTCGCCGACCGTGGCGGCACGAGCGTCAGGCAGGAACTGCGACCATACTCTCTTATGTTCCTGTTTAGGCACCCATCACACCAAAACCTCGTCCCAATGCTATTCAGACCGGAACGGCCGTCTGTGCGCTGCCGCACACAGGGGCCGAATAGTTTGGCGATGAACCCAGCGCGCAGCAGCAGCTCGCCGACACCCGAAAGGCGCGCCCGGCAACGGCGTCCGCCTACCGCAACCGGCCCAAGAGTTGGCACTGATGATACGGCGCGGGCAGGAATCCGCGGCATAATTCCGCTGACTCGATAGACAGGACGCCAAGGGACTCATGAGCAACGAATACATCTTTTTCGACGCGGCACTGCGCGACCGCTTCGTCGGCTTCCTCGCCGCCCGCGGCATTCCGGGCGAGCTGCGGGCCGATGCGATGGAGGGTTTCGTCGTGGCCCTGGCCGACGATCTGGATGACGATCTGGAGGAGGCCATCGAGGACGAATACACGACGCTGATGGAAGCGCAGCGCGACCTGGTCGAAGCCGCCGACGGCGACCAGGCGCTCGCGCTGATGGCCGTCGCCATCACGCTGCCCGACGGCCAGCCCGGCGTGGTGCGAATTCCCGCGCGCCACGCGCGCCGCCTGTTTGCGCACTTTTCCGTCGAGGAGGTGCATGAGCTGGTCGCCGCCATCGCGCAAAGCGTGGCCAATCCGGTGGCGGGACCGCTATGCCAAAGAGATTACCCGGCGCCGTGACGGGCGTAGCGAAGGAATTGTGCAATGTGCGAACTGTTCGGCTATAGCAGCGAGCGCGAGCAGGGCCTGAGCCGCTGGCTGATGCCGTTTCGCCAACGCGGCGGCGGCAATGCCGACAACCCGGACGGCTGGGGCGTCGCCTCCTGGCATGAAGGCGTCGCCCGCCTCGCCAAGTCTTCCGAACCGGGCTTTCGCAGCGAACAATTCGCCCGCGTGGCCGGCGAACTGAACACCCGCCTGGCCATCGCCCATGTGCGCAAGGCGCGGCATCCGCCGGTGCCGGGCATGCTCAACACCCATCCCTTCATCCATGCCTGCTGCAATCGCGAATGGGTCTTCGCCCACAACGGCATGGTGCCCGAGGTCATCGCCTGGCAGACCACCGGACCGCTGTGCCTGCCGGACGGCGAAACGGATTCCGAATATGCCTTCTGCCATTTGCTGACCGGCATCGCCGAGGCCTACGAGCAAGCACAGCGGCCGGCATGGCTGGCCCGCCTGGCGCAGCTTACGGAAAAGATCGCAGCGCTGGGCAAGTTCAATTTCCTGCTGTCCGACGGACAGGAGCTGATTGCCTACGGCCATGACCGGCTGCATGGCCTGGAACTCGACGACGAGTCCGGACGCCAGGTCATCATCGCCACCGAGCCGCTCACCGCCGGGCCATGGCAGCCCTTCGCGGCGCGCGAACTGCGCGTGTATCGCGACGGCCGGCAAATCGCGCGGCTGGGCGGCGCGACGCCGGATTCGCCCACGCGCTGACGCCCCCTCAGACCCGCTCAGGCGATCAGCCGCCGCAATTCCGCCAGATAGCGCAATCCAGGAACCGCGCGGCTGCCGTACCAGGAGACCATTTCGCCGTCGATGCGGATCACCGGCCGCTGCGCCAGCGCGGCGACTTCCGCGGCATCGTGGTCGCTGAAGGCATAAGGCTCCGAAGGCAGCAGCACGCGGGCGACATCCTTCAGCCAGGGCGCATCCCAGGCGAATTGCGGAAAGCGTGCCGGAGCTTCCGCCGGCAGCGTGTCCCAGCCGGCGGCGGCGAGCATCGAGGAAATATAGGTGTCGCGCCGCACGGTCATCCAGGGCTCGCGCCAGATCGGATAGAGCACGGCCTCGCACGGCAGCGTGGCGCTCACCGCGGCGAGTTCCCGGCGCGCCGTAGCGAAGTCCGCGGCAAGCCGCGCAGCCTCGCCGTCGCGACGGAAGATGCCGCCCAGCAGCGCATACAGGCCGAGATTGTCATCGACGGTTTGCGGATGCACGACGACGACATGGGGCACGAATTCCATGATGGCCTCCACCGCCTCGCGCCGGTTTTCGTCGATGTCGGCGATGACGTGGGTGGGTGCCAGTTGGCGCAGCACGTCGAGCTTGACGTCCTTGGTGCCGCCGACCTTGGGCACCCGGCGCAGTTTCTCTTTGGGATGGACGCAGAAGCCAGTGCGACCAACCAGGCAGTCGGCAAGGCCGAGATCGCATACCAGTTCCGTCAGGCTCGGCACCAGGCTGACGATGCGCGGTACGCCGTCATGTGGTGGGTGCTCGCGGCCGAGCGCATCGAGCAGCATTACAGATCCAGGCCGCGCGGCTTCCTGCCGGCACGGGCAAACAGGGCATCGAACACTGGGTTGGGTAGCAGGCGCAGCAGCTTGGCCACCACGCCCATCTGCCAGGGAATCACCGTGTAGCTGCTGCCGCGTTCGATGGCGCGGGCAAAGCGCCGCGCCGCCGCGTCGGCCGGCAGCAGGAAGGGCATCGGGTAGGGATTTGCAGCCGTCATCGGCGTCGCGATATAGCCGGGCGCGATGGTGACGACCTTGACCCCGCTGCCGCGCAGTTCGCCGCGCAGGGCTTCGAGATAAGCGATGGTCGCCGCCTTCGAGGCCGAATAGGCGCCGGCTCCCGGCAGGCCGCGGATGCCGGCGACCGAGGCGATGCCGACCAGGCGCCCGCTGCCGCGCGCCTTCATCGCGGCGATGAAGGGCTGCAGGGTCTGCGCCATGCCGATTGCATTGACCTCGAAGACGCGACGCAAGGCGGGCAGGTCACCGGCATCGTCGGCCAGGGTGCCGACCGAAACGCCGGCATTGGCGATCACGATGTCCGGGCAGCCGCAGCGCGCGATGAAATCCGCGGCGGCTGCCTGCAGCGCCGCCGCATCGGCGACATCGAGTGCATAGCAGGCGTGGCCGCTGCAAAGTCCTGCGGGAAGTTCCGCGACCAGTTCCGAGAGTTGCCGCTGGCGACGCGCCGCGAGACCCAGGGTGGCGCCAGCCTGCGCGTAGTGGCGGGCCAGCGCCGCGCCGATGCCGCTCGAAGCACCGGTGATGAAGACGCGCACCGCCGCCTACTTGCGCCCGGTTTCGGCGCGCACGCCGTCGATCAACCGATCGAGGAGCACGATCAGCTCGCCGTAGGTGCCCGGCGTGATCGCCTGGTAGCGGCCGGCCACCACCACCGCCGGAACGCCGCTGAGGCCGGCGGCCCTGGTCAGCTCACGGGCCTGGCGGATGCGGCTCTCGACGCCGAAGGACGCCCAGGCCTCCTTGAACCGGGCGGCGTCGACGCCCTTTGTCGCCACCCATTCGAACAGCACTTCTTCCTTGTCGAGGCGCTTGCGTTCGAGGTGGATCGCATTGAACGCCTCGGCGTGCAGCCGGTCGAGCAGGTTCATGGCTTCCAGCGTGTAGTACAGCCTGGCGCCCGGCGTCCATTTGTTGTTGGGGAAAACGGCCGGCACGCGACGGAACACGACATCGGCCGGCAGCTTCCTGACCCAGGGCATGAGCACCGGCTCGAAATCGAAACAATGCGGACAGCCGTACCAGAAAAATTCGGTGACTTCGATCTTGTTGCGCGCGGCGGCCAGGGGCGGGTAGATTTCGCGAAAATCGTGCCCTTCCTTGAGCTCCGCCGCGCCCGCGCCCGGCGCCAGGCACAGGCCGAGCACCGCCAGGACTGCTGCCACACGGCCACGCCATGCGCTCATCGCCGTCCTATTCGACTTTCTGTTTGATGACGCTGCCCTGCAATCCGCTGTGGGTCAACAGCGCCCGCGCCCGGTTCATCTCGTCAACGTCGCGGTAGGGGCCGACGCGCACGCGATGCATGGTGCCCTTTTCGGGAATGACGACTTCCTGCACGCTGGCGTCGAGCCCGGTCAGCGCGAGCTTGGCCTTGAGGTTGTCGGCGTCGGCCGCCTTCTGGAAGGAACCGACCTGCAGGAAGAAGAGTTCCACGGGCGCCGGCTTTGCTTCGGCCACAGGCGCCGCGGCCGACCCCGCTGCGGACGCCGCCGGTTTGGCGGCGCCGGGTGCGGCTGGAGCGGCCGGCGCGGCCGCCGGCTTGCCTTCGAGGATGTTGTAGAAGTCGAAGCGCTGACGCTCGACCGGCTTGTCCCCGGGCTTGCCGGGCAGCGCCGCCGGTGTTTGCTCCGCAGTCCCGCCGTTGCCATTGCGGGGTGCACCTTCGTACTTGTTCTGGAAGGGCAGCTTCGCCTGATTCAGGTACCAGACCACGCCGAAGGAAAGCAGGACGCCGATCACCAGGCCGATGAAAACGCCGAGCAAAGTGCCGCCGCCATTCTTCTTCTGCGGCGCGCGCGGTTTTGCCGCGGCGCGCGAGGATTGATCGAATTTACCCATGGTCACATGCTCACCGGTTGCGAAACTCCCAGCAGGGAGAGTCCGTTCTGCAGCACCTGCCGCGTCGCCAGAGCCAGGGCCAGGCGCGCCTCGCGGGTCGCACTGTCGTCGACCAGGACGCGCTCGGCGTTGTACCAGCTATGGAAATCGCCGGCCAGATCCTTCAGGTAGAAAGCCAGCGCGTGCGGCGCATAGTCGCGCGCCGCCTGCTGGATCAGCTCGGGGAATTCGGCGAGGCGCGCGCACAGCGCGTATTCGCGCTCAGACTGCAGCGGGGCAAGGTCAATACCGCGACCATCTCCGAGTGCATTCCAAACTACAGTTTGCATTGCTTCTGCTTGCGCCAGCACCGAGCAGATGCGGGCATGGGCGTACTGGACGTAATACACCGGGTTGTCGTTGCTCTGCGACTTGGCCAGGTCGAGGTCGAAATCCAGCGCCTGGTCGCACTTGCGCAGCATGTAGAAGAAGCGGCAGGCGTCGTTGCCGACTTCGGCACGCAACTGGCGCAGCGTGACGTATTCGCCGGAGCGCGTGGACATCGAAACCTTGTGCCCGTCGCGAAACAGGCTGACGAACTGCACCAGGGTCACGTCGAGCCGCCCGGCATCGGCCCCGGAGGCGGCGAGCGCACCCTTGACGCGCGGGATGTAGCCGTGATGGTCGGCGCCCCAGACGTCGATCACCTTGTCGAAGCCGCGCTCGAACTTGTTCAGGTGATAGGCGATGTCCGAGGCGAAATAGGTGTAGATGCCGTTGTCGCGCTGCACCACACGGTCCTTCTCGTCGCCGAAGGCCGTCGACTGGAACCACTTGGCGCCATCCTGGGTATAGATATGGCCGGACTTTTCCAGCGCCGCGACGGCGCGCGCCACCATGCCGGTGTCGTAAAGGCTGCGCTCAGAAAACCAGACGTCGAAATGCACACCGAACTCTTCGAGATCGGCACGGCAATCGGTCAGTTGCTCGTTCAGCACATGGCTGTGCACATAGGCCCAGTCCTCGCCGAGCAGATCCTTGCCGGCCAGGATCAGGCCGTCGAGGCGCAGCTCGTCGTCTTCCGTCTGCGGCAGGCAGGCCAGCACGGCTTCGGCCGGATGCACGTAGCGGTCGCCGTGGGCCTGCTTGATCTGTTCCGCCATCTCCAGCACATAGCCGCCCTGGTAGGCATTGGGCGGGAAGGGCACCGGCTCGCCGAACAGTTCCAGATAGCGCAGCCAAGCGGAAACGGCCAGGATGTCCATCTGCCGGCCGGCATCATTGACGTAATACTCGCGCGTCACCTCGAAGCCGGCGAAGGCCAGGAGCGATGCCAGGCTGGCGCCGTAAGCGGCGCCGCGACCATGGCCGACATGCAGCGGGCCGGTGGGATTGGCGGAAACGAACTCGACCTGCAAGCGGCGCGCGGCGCGGCCGTTCTTCGCCGGACCGTGGCCGAAGTTCTTCCCGGCGGCGAGCACCGCGCCGACCACGGCGGTGCGCGCCGTCGGCGTCAGGGTGAAATTGATGAAGCCGGCGCCGGCAATCTCCGCCTTCGTCACATGCGGCGAAGGCGGCAGCTCGCGCACCAGGCGTTCGGCAATCTGGCGCGGATTGGTTTTCAGTTCGCGTGCCAGTTGCATCGCCAGATTGCTGGCGAAGTCGCCATGGCTGGCCTGCTTGGGACGTTCGAGGATGATTTCGGTCAGGCCCTGTCCGGGCGCCACGCTGGCCAGTGCGGTACGCAGCAGGCCGGCGAGATGCCGACGGGCATCGAAGACTGTGGGAGTAGGTGCGCTGGATGCAGCCATATCGGAGTAGACAGGGTCTTTCACTGGGCCGTGAATTATACTTCCCGTTTAACGTCCGCCCCAGCCCCCCGTGCGCATCTTCCGCCTGATCCGTATCGCCCGCGTCGCCTACCTCTACGGGCTCGACAGCCTCGTGCTCGAACATGAGATCGAACCCGGCTTGCGCACGCGCCTGCTGTTTGCGGCACAGCGTCTGATGTTCTGGCGTGACCTGTCAGCACCGCGCGCGGTACGCCTGCGCCAGGCACTCGAAGCCCTGGGGCCGATCTTCGTCAAGTTCGGACAGTTGTTATCGACGCGGCGCGACCTGCTGCCGCTGGACATCGCCGACGAACTGGCGAGGCTGCAGGATCGCGTGCCGCCGTTTGCCTCGGAGCTGGCCATCGCCGAACTGGAGAAGGCCTATGGCAAGCCGGTGCACCAGGTATTCGCCTCCTTCGAGCGCGAACCGGTGGCCTCGGCCTCGGTAGCCCAGGTGCATTTCGCGGTGCTGCCGGACGGACGCGAGGTCGCGGTCAAGATCCTGCGCCCCGGCATCCAGCCGGTGATCGAGCACGACATCGCGTTGCTGCAGGTCGCCGCCAGCCTGCTGGAAACCCTCTGGGCCGACGGCCGGCGCCTGAAGCCGCGCGAGGTGGTGGCCGAGTTCGACAAATACCTGCACTACGAACTGGACCTGATGCGCGAGGCGGCCAACTGCTCGCAACTGCGGCGCAATTTCGAGGGCTCCGACCTGCTGATCCTGCCCGAGGTGTATTGGGACTGGTGCACCACCAGCGTGATGGTCATGCAGCGCATGCACGGCACGACGATTTCGCAGATCGATACGCTGCGCGCCAAAGGCGTGGACATCCCGCGCCTGGCCCGCGCCGGCGTCGAGATCTTTTTCACCCAGGTGTTCCGCGACGGCTTCTTCCACGCCGACATGCATCCCGGCAACATTTTCGTCGCCACCGAAGGGGCGCACAGCGGCAGCTACATCGCGCTGGACTTCGGCATCGTCGGCACCCTGTCCGATATCGACAAGAACTACCTGGCGCAGAATTTCCTGGCCTTCTTCAAGCGCGATTACAAGCGCGTCGCCGAGGTGCACATCGAATCCGGCTGGGCACCCAAGGAAACCCGCGTCGACGAGTTCGAGGCGGCCATCCGTTCCGTCTGCGAACCCTTCTTCGACCGGCCGCTCAAGGAGATTTCGCTGGGCCGCGTGCTGCTGCGCCTGTTCCAGACCTCGCGCCAGTTCAATGTGGAAATCCAGCCGCAACTGGTGCTGCTGCAGAAGACCCTGCTCAACGTCGAGGGCCTCGGCCGCGAGCTCGATCCCGAACTCGATCTGTGGAAGACCGCCCTGCCCTACCTGGAACGCTGGATGAACGAGCAGCTCGGCTGGCTGGCGCTGGAGAACAACATCAAGCGCGAGGCCGCGAACTGGGCCAAGCTGCTGCCGACCCTGCCGCGCCTGGTGCATCAGGCACTGACGGCCACGGCGACGCCGGCCCCCAACCTCGAACTGGAAAGCCTGGCCGCCGAAGTGCGCAGCCTGCGCCAGATGCTGTGGCTGGCGTTCGCGGTCGCCGCCGGCGCACTGGCCTTCGCCGTCCTGCGCTGAGTCCATCGCGCGACCGGCGTCCTATAATGTCCCGGTCCGTTCGGGCCGGCAGCGGCGGCCCGGCTTAATCCACGCGCATTTGCGGCTGACAAGGATTTCCGATGCTGCTCTGGTTCGTCATTCTCTATCTGATGGTGTCGGTCGGCATCGGCCTGTTCGCCGCCACCCGCGTTCATAACGCGCGCGATTTCGCCGTCGCCGGCCGCCGCCTGCCGCTGCCGGTGGTGACGGCCACGGTGTTCGCCACCTGGTTCGGCGCCGAAGCCGTGTTCGGCGTCTCGGCCACCTTCGTCAAGGACGGCCTCGGCGGCGTCGTCGCCGACCCTTTCGGCTCCTCGATGTGTTTGATCATCGCCGGCCTGATCTTCTCGCGCTACCTCTACAAGCTCAACATCATCACCCTGGGCGACTTCTACCGCATGCGCTACAACCGCACGGTCGAGGTCATCACCACAGTCTGCATCGTGCTCTCCTATCTCGGCTGGGTCGCGGCGCAGATCAAGGCGCTGGGGCTGATCTTCTTCGTCGTCACCGACGGCGCCGTGTCGCAGAACGCCGGCATGATCCTCGGCGCCGCCATCGTGCTGACCTATACCGTGTTCGGCGGCATGTTCTCGGTGGCGATCCTCGACTTCGTGCAGATGGCGGTATCGATGGGCGGCCTGCTGTTCATCGCCTGGGTCGTCAGCGGCAAAGTTGGCGGTGGCGCCACGGCGGTGATCGATCACGCGCGTGCCGCCGGCAAGCTGGACTTCTTCCCGGCACCCGATCCCTGGCTGTGGCTGACCTTCCTCGGCACCTGGATGACCATGATGCTGGGCTCGATCCCGCAGCAGGACGTGTTCCAGCGGATCACCTCGGCGAAGACGGCGAACATCGCGCTGTGGGGCTCAATACTCGGCGCCTCGATCTATTTCTGCTTCACCTTCGTGCCGATGTTCATCGCCTACTCGGCGACCCTGATCGACCCGGTCCTGTTTGCCGGTCTGATGGAGCAGGATTCGCAACTGGTGCTGCCCACGCTGGTGCTGCAACACACGCCGATCTTCGCCCAGGTACTGTTCTTCGGTGCGGTGCTGTCGGCCATCATGAGCTGCTCCTCGGCGACGCTGCTGGCGCCTTCGGTGACCTTCGCCGAAAACGTGATCCGCGGCTTCTATCCGAACATGGGCGACCACCAGTTCCTGCGTGTGATGCGCGGCTGCCTGGTGGTATTCACCTGCATCGTGCTCGGCTTCGCGCTCAAATCCGAGGCCTCGATCTTCAAGATGGTGGAGAACGCCTACAAGGTCACCCTGGCCGGCGCCTTCGTGCCGCTCGCGGCCGGCATCTTCTGGCGCCGCGCGACGACGCAGGGCGCGCTGGCGGCAACTTTCGGCGGCCTGTTGTCCTGGGTGCTGATCGAAGTCCTGATCGGCGAGGCCAGCCTGGTGCCGCCGCAACTGATCGGCCTCGGCGTCTCGATCCTGGGCATGGTCGCCGGCTCGCTGCTGCCGCAATGGGTCGGCCACCATCTGCCGGGTCACGATCCGCACGCGATACTGCATCACCACGCGGCGGCGCAGACGCATCACGCGGAGCCCGAGCACCGGCACTGAGCATGGCCGGTAAACCATCGCTCTATGAAATTCTCGGACTCAGCGACAAGGCCAGCCCGGAGCAGATTCAACAGGCCTACGAGTCATGCCGTCAGGCGCTGGAAAGCCGGCCTGAGAGCGAAGAGAAACACAACCAGCTCGCCATCCTGCAGGATGCCCGCGACGTACTGAACGACAGGCGCCAGCGCGCGGGTTACGACCGCCGCCAGCGCGACAGAAGGCAAGCGGCGCGTACCGCACCGGCTGCGCGCTCGCGCTGGCCGTTGATTGTCTCGCTGCTGATGCTCGCTGCGGCCTACCCGGCCTGGCGCCACCTCAAAGCCGCAAAGCCCGTCGCGACAATGCCTGCGCCGCCGGCCCTGGCAATTCCGTCGACGCGGCCGGCGGAAGTCTCCCCAGCCGTCAGCGCCGACATCGCCGCGCTGCTGCCCACCGCGCCCATCGCCGCGGCCTCGCCGCCACCGGCACCCGATGCACCCAATTCACCCGATGCACCCGCGGCGCAAGCGCAGAACCCGCCGCGTCTGGTCACGGAAGCGCCGCATGCCGCGACGCTGATGAAGATCGCCGACTCGACCTACCTGATCATCGGCGGCGCCGGCTTCGGCACCGGCGTGGCGATCGATGCCGACCGCCTGCTGACCAATTGCCACGTCATCGCGCCCAACGTGCTCAAGGGGCCGCTGTTTGCGGTCAATGCGGTCACCGGCGCGAAAACCCGCATCACCGCGGCCGCCTTCCTCATTACGGAGGATGCCTGCGTCGCGCATGCGCCCGGCCTCAACGGCAAACCGGCCGCCATGGGCGAGGCCGGACAATTGGCGAAGGGAACGCCGATTTTCAACATCGGCTTCGCCGACGGCCGCCTGATATTTTCGGCCGGCAGGCTGCTCGGCACCATCATGCGCGGCAGCCAGAGCTACCTGGTTTCCTCCAATCACTGCGACGCGGGCGTCTCCGGCGGCCCGCTGGTCGACGCCGAGGGCCGCCTGGTCGGCCTGACCTCGGGCGGTCCGGCGGACCGCAGCTTCTGCCTGTCGCTCACCGCCGAGACGGCGCGCCAGGTGCTGACGCAAACTCCGATCGCGATCGACGCCTTCCCGCCCAATTACCTGAGCAATCTCAAGCGGCGCTGGTAGCGCCGCTTGAAGGCAAGGGGCCGCGGCCTTGTTACGCGGCAGCGAAGGCGGCAGAATCGGGACTGTGGCAAACGGCGCGCGCACCCACCTGACGCTTTACCTGACCGGCAGCTACGTGCTGCTGATCATTTACGCCAGCCTGTATCCGCTGGCCGACTGGCACGACAGCGGCGGCGACCCGTCGAGCTTCCTCGGTGCCGCGTGGCCGCGCTACTACACCGGCTTCGACCTGGCGACCAACCTGATCGCCTATCTGCCCTTCGGCTTCCTCTGCGCCGCCGCCTGGCGCCGACAAGTGGCGCCGCTGCCGGCCTGGCTTTTGACCGCCCTGCTGGGCAGCGCACTGAGCCTGTCCATGGAACTGCTGCAGAACTATCTGCCCAACCGCGTGCCATCCAATCTGGACCTCGCCTGCAATTCCACCGGCGCCATGCTCGGCGGCTGGCTCGGCGCGCTGTGGGGCGCCCGCGTGCTCGACGAAGGACGGCTTGCCGGCCTGCGCCGCCGGCTCATGATGAACGGCTACGGGGTCGACATCGGCGTACTGCTGGTGGCCGCCTGGCTGATCAGCCAGTTGTCGCCCGAGTCGCTGCTGTTCGGCAGCGGCAACCTGCGCCAGATGCTCGACCTGCCGCCGGTGCAGCCTTTCCTGGCGGAACGCTTCGTCGATCTGGAAACCTTTATCGCCGCCGCCGGCCTGCTGGCCGCGGGACTGGTGATTTCAATGTTGCTGCGCCGCCACGCCCGCGCCCTGACCCTCGGCCTGCTGCTCGGCGCCCTGCTGATCAAGACAGCCACCCACGCCCTGCTGATGGGGCCGGCGGCGGCGCTGGGCTGGATCACGCCGGGCAACAGCCTCGGCATCGGCATCGGACTGGTGCTGTGGTGGAGCGCGTCCTTCCTCAGCTTTCCGCCGCAACGCGCCGTGGCGTCGCTGGCGCTGCTGCTGACCACCGTCATGGTCAATGTCGCGCCGGAAAACCCCTACCTGCAGAACATGCTGCAGATCTGGAACCCCGGCCAGTTCCTCAATTTCAACGGCCTCACGCGCCTGATCTGCTCGCTGTGGCCCTTCCTTGTCCTGCCCTGGCTGATGATCTACCGTCCGAGAAAAAATGAACCCGATTACTGACCTCACCACCCTGCGCGATGCGCTGCGGGCGTTTTGCGCCGCACGCGACTGGCATCGCTACCACACGCCGAAGAACCTGGTCATGGCGCTCAGCGTCGAGGCGGCGGAACTGGTCGAGCATTTCCAGTGGGCCACGCCCGAGGAAAGCCTCGCTCTCGCGCCCGAAAAGCGCGCCGAGGTCGCCGACGAAATTGCCGACGTGCTGATCTACCTGACCGAACTGGCCGACGTGCTGGGTATCGACCCGATCGCCGCGGCGCGCGCCAAGATCGTCAAGAACGCGGTCAAATACCCCGCGCCCCTATAATCGATTCTTTGTCCGCCTTTTCGAGAAATCTCCGCCCCATGAGCTATTTCAAACACCACGTGTTCTTCTGCACCAACCAGCGCGCGCCCGGCGAAACCTGCTGCAACAACCACGGCGCCGGCGACATGCGCGCCTACGCCAAGGACAAGGTCAAGGCGCTGGGCAAGAAAGTGCCGGGCAATGTGCGCATCAATGCCGCCGGCTGCCTCGACCGCTGCGAAGAGGGGCCGGTCATGGTGATCTATCCCGAGGCCGTCTGGTACACCTACGTCGACAAGGAAGACATCGACGAGATCATCGACGAACACCTGGTGCACGGCCGCGTCGTCGAGCGCCTGAAAATCTGACAGCCCAGGTATGTCGCGGCACGAAAGAGTCCTGATCGACGGACCCGACGGCAAGATCGAGGTCTTCGTCGAGGAGCACGAGAACCCGCAGGGAATTGCCCTGATCGCGCATCCGCATCCGCTGTTCGGCGGCACCGCCGACAACAAGGTCGTCACCACCCTGGCGCGCGCCTTCCGCGAGCGCGGCTGCATCACGCTGCGACCGAGCTTTCGCGGGGTCGGCGGCAGCGAGGGCACGCACGACCACGGCGACGCCGAGACCGACGACGTGCTGGCGGTACACGGCTGGGCGCGCGCCCGCTATGCCGGTGTATTGACGCCATCCGGCACCGCGCTGCCGCTCTATCTGGCCGGTTTTTCCTTCGGCGCCTACGTCACCACGCGCCTGGCCAGGCGCCTCGCCGCGGCCGGCGACCCGGCGCGCTGGCTGGTGCTGGTCGGCACCGCCGCCGGCTTCGTCGAAGGTGCGCGCACTTACGACACGGAAGCCGTGACCGCCGACACGCTGGTGATCCACGGCTCCGCCGACCAGACCGTGCGCCTCGACAACGTGCTGGCCTGGGCCCAGCCGCTGGAGATTCCGGTGGTGGTGATTCCCGGCGCCGACCATTTCTTCCACCGCCGCCTGCACCTGATCCGCGACATCATCCAGCGCGCCTGGCACTAGGCGGCGCGGCACGCACCGGCTAGTGCGGCACGGCGTCCCAGGCCTTGCGTATCTGCTCCAGGCGGTGATTGCCGGCGTCGCGCAGGCTGACGAAGTTCATGTAGCCCTGCATGCGGTTGTTGAGACGCTTGCTGGTGCCGACATCCATCGCCAGTTTGCCCGCGGCGGCTTCCTCGAAGCATTTGACGATGCAGGTGGCGGCATTGAGATGCACCGCCACATTCTTGTTGGCCTCGGCGAGCCGCGAAAACTCTTCCACGGCATCCAGCAGCCGGCCATGCTTGGCCATGTCGGCGGCGGCGACGTTCATCTGCCGCAGATTCTCGGTGGCGCCTGCGGCGATCTGCGTCGCCTGCTCCGTCCAGCCGCCGCTGGCCATCATCTGCTTGATGCGATCCTCGATCGACTGGTTGCCGATATGGTCGTCGTAGAGCGCCTTCGCCATGTTGCATGCCGTCTGCTCGTCGCCCATCGTGACGGCGGCTTCGAGCATGAACATCGACTGCTCGCGATCGACTTCGAGGTCGTTGGCCTTGGCCGCTTCGAGCGTCTGCATCATGTCCTTGTAGGTCTTCGCCGCGGCCTGCTGATCGCCCTTGGTCACCGCCGTTGCATAGGAAACCGTCTTGCTCGACAGGTTGTAGGCGGGGTCGTTCTTGTGGAAATCGGCCAGATTGCCGGCGAGCCCGTCGAGCCGGTCCAGCGCGCCCTTGCTGCCGCTCCTGATCAGCATCGCGGCATAGCTGCAAAAATCTCCCGGCCGCACGAAGCTCGATCCTCGACCGTGCAGATGCATCAAGCCGTAAGCATCGACGGCGGTCTGCAGGTCGTCGGTGGCGATCGCGATGCGCGCGATCTCACGCTGCCGCGTCAATGACTTCGGATTCTTCTGCAGCACCAGCTTGAGCAGCGCCTTGGTGGCCTCGAGATCGCCCTTGCGTTCATGCACCCTGGCCAGCAGGTCGTGGGCATGCAGGTAATCCGGATTGTCGTGGATCAGTTCCTCGATGATCGACGCGGTTTCGTCGTAGCGATCGAGATGGAAGAAAGCCTTGGCCTTGCCCAGCTTGGCCCAGGGCAGCCGCGGCCGCACTTCGAGTATGGATTCGAAATGGTCGTAGGCCTCCTGGTAGTGCTCCATCTGCATCATGCAGTCGCCGGCGATGCGCTGGAAGCCGGCGACATGGCGCGGATGATGCAGCGATTCGCTGCGGCACAGCGTTAGCGCCTGCTCGAACTTCCCGGCATCGAACAGATCGGTCGCGCCCTTCATGACCTGGCGCTGATCCCAGGCCCGGCCCAGGCGCTCGTGCAGCATCTCCGGCGAGATCGGCTTGATCAGGTAGTCGTCGGGCGCCAGTTCGACGGCCGAGAACACCTGTTCGTACTTGCGCTCGCCGGTGATCATGATCCAGATGGTCGATCGCGGCAGCAGTTTCTGCCGCCGCACTTCCTCCAGCAGCTGCTGGCCGTCGCGCGTGTCGGAAAGGATGTAATCGCACAGCACCACGTCGTAATTGCCGCGGGTGCGGATGCGATACAGCGCATCGTGGTAGCTGTCGGAGACGTCGATCTTGCTGCCGCCGGCATTGACGATGGTGTTGCGCAGCCAGACCCGCATGGTCTGCGAGTCCTCGATCAGCAGGTAGCTGAGCGACTCGTACGGGCAAGGCTGCGGCGGCGGCGGCGGCCGCTGCTGCGCCGCCGTCGAATTGCCTTCGCCCGGCATGTCGCCATCCAGCAGGTGCAACAGATCATCCGCGCCAAACAATTCGGGCATTGCCGATTCGACTCCATGCATGAAAAGCTGCCGCGACGCATTGCCGCCGACAAATCGCTCGCGGCTATTTTGCGCGTTTTTCGCCATGAAGGGGCTGCGCCGGTGGAGCCGCGGCCGTTCGGCGCGGCCTGGAAATCCGGCGCAGGCTGTTAGAATTTCGGCCTCGTCCGGAGGAGTCTGCAGTGCGCCGCGTGCCTGGTCATCCATGAGTCCCTTGCGTGTCGCCGCGCTGCGCAAGTCCTACGAAGGCCGCGAAGTGGTCGCCGGGCTCAACTTCGAGCTGCAGCGCGGCGAATGCTACGGCCTGCTCGGCCCCAACGGCGCCGGCAAGACCACCACGCTGCGCTGCTGCCTGGGCCTGACCGTGCCCGATTCGGGCGACATCGCACTGGTCGGCGAACCGGTGCCGGCACGGGCCCGCGAAGCGCGCATGAAGATCGGCGTGGTGCCGCAGTTCGACAACCTCGACCCCGACTTCACCGCCGCCGAAAACCTGATCGTCTATGGCCGCTACTTCGGCATGAAGGACGCCGCGATCCGGCCGAAGATCGCCGAGCTGCTGGAGTTCGCCGGCCTCGCCGGCAAGGAAGACGCCAACATCCGCACCCTGTCCGGCGGCATGAAGCGGCGCCTGACGCTGGCCCGCGCGCTGGTGAACGACCCCGAACTGCTGCTGCTCGACGAACCCACCACCGGCCTCGACCCGCAGGCGCGCCACCTGATCTGGGAACGCTTGAAGCGCCTGCAGGCGCAGGGCAAGACCATCCTGCTGACGACCCATTTCATGGACGAGGCCGAGCGCCTCTGCCAGCGCCTGGCCATCATCGACGACGGCAGGATGGTCGCCGAAGGCGCGCCGCGCGAACTGATCCGTCAGCAGATCGAGCCGCAGGTGGTCGAGGTCTATGGCGAGGATGCACCGGGCTGGGCGACGCGCGAAGCGCAGGCCTTTTCGCGCCGCGTCGAAGTCAGCGGCGAAACCGCCTTCTGCTATGTCGAGGACGCCGCGCCGCTGCTCGCCCATCTCGCCGCCTGGCCCAACTTGCGCACCCTGCACCGCCCGGCGAACCTCGAAGACGTGTTCCTCAAGCTGACCGGCAGGGAGTTGCGGGACTGAGCAAGAGTTGGCGCTGGTGACACGGCGACGCAGGCATGTCCATGTGCGACTGCATTGTCCTTGCCGGCGCCGATGAGGGATCGCCCGCAGCGTCAATGCCCTGATGACCGCCGGCTATTGGGAAATCGGCAGTCAGGGTGCGGTGTCGCCCGAACAAGCTTCCCGGCTCGGGTTCCGCCACTTGGCGCAGCCGCCCCGAACTTCCCGGCACCGCCCGTCACTCCAGTGCCGCGCGGACTTTTCTCCCTTGCTATCATACGCGCCATGCGTATAATAAACCCATGCAATTCGAGTTCATCGAGTCCCCGATCTTCACGTCCTATCTGCCGGATTACCTGACGGACGAGGAATACGCAGCGCTTCAGGAATACCTCTGCGAGCATCCCGACTCCGGCGATATGGTCAGGGGTTCCGGTGGAGTTCGCAAGCTGCGATGGGCCCGCCCTGGCGGCGGGAAGTCTGGTGGTGTGCGGGTGTGCTACTACGTCCGCACCAGGGCCGGACGGATATTGATGCTGGTGATCTACGCCAAGAGCGCGAAGGATTCAATTCCAGGTCGCGTACTCAAGGCGATCAAGGAGGAAATGGAACATGCCGACGATGACTGACAAAGCGCTTCAAGCGCGCGACGCCAAGCGCAACATCGGCGCCGAGCTGCTGCAATCCGTGCGTGACATGAAAGCCGGTCGCTGGGGACGGAAGACCACCATCGAGGTCCGGCCCGATGGTTCCGTGCGGCGCCGTATCGAGCTGCCGGGCGGCAAGGTGGCGAAGGATGAAATCCTGACGGGTGCCCGCTGGGCGCTGCTCTCTGCCCGGTCAAGTTCCGGCTTGTCGCAGGCTGATTTTGCGGATGCCCTCGGGGTATCCAAGCGGACTTTGGAGAACTGGGAGCAGGGGCGCGCGGAACCGACCGGGCCAGCCAAGGTGTTGCTGAATCTGGTGGTCAAATACCCGGACACGGTGAAACGACTGGCGAAGTTGCGGCCCGTAGAGCAATCTGCTTGACCACCGTGACGCGCGCTTACGCCGGCCCTGCGACTGGCGAGTATGGCGCCGATGCGCCGCGCTGAACCGGCGCGCCTTGATTCGCGCCGATTCAGAGTGACGATGCAAGAGTTGGTGCTGGCGGCACGGCGATCACGGGTGGACGTCGATTTGCCGAATGAGTATCCTGAATGTGAATGCCGGTGACGTGACGACCAAGGTCTGCCGAGTCCAACCGTATGCGATGCGCCAGCCGTCCTGATTCCTCAATAACTGCATGCACGACAATATGACGCCCCCGCACCGAAGAACCTCGATGAAAAACAGTCCGTTCGAAAAATGTGCCGGGATATGCGTATGTCGCATACCCCATTTACTTGCCGTTTCGTCGGCGACATCTCGTTATGCATCTTGATTCCATCACTCGACTTGGCCTATTCCGATGAAAGCTAGACCACTGCTACTTACCCTTGCTGCTGTTGGAGTAACCGGTTGTTCTGTTCTTCCTCCTGTCAAGAACGAAATTCCGCTTGTTGGGCCGGGTGGGATATCTCGGATAGATGATCCAACGCGCGTCAAAGTGCTCATCTTTAACGCATCAAACCCGGTGTGGTCCGGGTCCAATTCAGGGAAAGATATTTGGCTTGACGGAAAGGGCGTAGGCCGAATCGAAACTGGACAATACGTTGAATTGGTAGTGCCAAAGGGATCGCACACATTGAAATTGCTCCACCAGGATCTTTTTGACTTCTACTCAACTCACGAGATCAAAGTGAGTGACGACGAATCGATTATTGAAATCTGCTCGACTGCAACCAGCAATAAGGCTCGAGTACTCCGCCAACTACCCGATAAGTTCAAAGAGTCATTCGCGTCAATGCATGAACCCAGTCCGACGTATTGGTCTCTCCGATCACTTCCTCTGTTCGATGAGCGTTTACGAATCGAAAGAATGGAGCAGAAACGCGCATTCTGCTACTGGTAGCCAATGACTCGTGCAATCAACTTCGCCGAAATATCCCAAGATGCATAACACTACGCTCAACCTCGCTCCCTTCGGTCGCTGGACGCTGCGCGATAAAGCCGCGCAGCGCCGGTCAGCTCCACGTTGAGCGATGTCGCTGACGCGTCAGCGACATCAATTGAAATGGAGAAACCATGCTTCTAAGAGTACGCACCTTCTTGTGTATAGCGACAACTTTACTTCTCATAGGATGTTCGGGAGTCCCAATTCGTAGCGACATCACTGTCAAAGAATTGGCTAACAAATCCATTGCCGTCCTGTCTGTAACAGATGACATTCAAGCAGGTGAGCATACCTACACATACTTCTACCTAAATCCTGACTGGTATTCCCAGCGAGTCACGTTCGGATCTGTTAAGAATGACCTATTGCTGCAGCCGAGTGATTTCAAAGATCGGCGTGGGCATGTCTACATTCAGGAGTTGGAGCCCGGCACTCACGAATTCAATGGCTGGCAAGTCGTTAGAACTGCACGAATTTTTCCAAATCCGATGCCGCCTCCTATGCGTTTCCAAATTCGCAAAGGAGAGGTTCTGTATCTCGGCAATCTCCATGCCAGAATCATTCTGAGTGAAGATTCCCATGGTCGAAAAGTACTTCAAAAGATAATTCCGACTGTAGAGGATCGAAGACTGGTGGATATTGCTATCGCTGAAGCATTGGCTCCAGCACTGAAAGGACAAATCCGCGTCGAACTTCTTCCTTTAGGGCCATGGACTCATGATGGCGGCAACAGCAAAATGGGTCAGCATCGCAATTGATTTCGCGCCGCGCGTATCGCCGGCCCACCAGCACCAACTCTTGCGCGCAATGGTCATAGGCAAACCGACAAGGCTCTTCTTCTGTTCCGGAGGTGGCGCCATCAACTGGCGAATGGCATCGGGGATGCCGGTGATGGCCTGTTCCTGGGTCATGGCGATTTCGGATCGTGCCTGTTTGCCCAAGCAATAAAACATGATCGCCGACAGCCAGAAATACGTGCGGACGAGTGTCAAGCATCGATTGACACTCGTCAATCATGGCTTCACACTCCGCCAATGATTCCAAGCTATCGACACAAGCGCTTGGACGACTTGGCCGATACGGACAAGTCGTCCAAGATACGGCGCGATCTGTGGGTACGAACGGCGCGGCGGCTGGATGCCATCGCTACGACAAAGACGCCGGAGGCGCTGCGACTGCCTGGGTTTGATTTTCATCCGCTGAAAGGTGTGCCGCAGCGTTACAGCGTGCATGTGAATGGGCCGTGGTGTCTCACCTTCGGCTGGGAAGGTGAAAATGCCGTCGATGTGGATCTGGAAAACTATCACTGAGGGGTGTGCCTGATGAAGACGATGACGCGCTGCCCGACGCATCCGGGCGAGATTCTGCGAGAGGATTCCTTGCCTGCGATGGGCCTGTCGGTGGCGGCGTTCGCCCGCGCGCTCGGCGTTTCGCGTCAGACGGTGCATGGCATTCTGGCCGAGCGCTCCGCGGTATCGCCGGAGATGGCGGTGCGCTTGGGGGCGTTCTTCGGCAACGGCCCACAGTTGTGGATCGACATGCAGACCCGCCGCGATCTCTGGCTGGCGGAAAAGCGCATGGCGGGCCATTTGCCGAAGACGTTTGAGAGCTTGGCGGCGTAAAGAGTCCCAGGTCGGCAACGACAGGATAGCCATGGAACTCAAGCCGATTCGCAGCAAGAAGGAATACCAGGCCGCGCTGACCGAGGTCGAGCGCCTGTGGGACGCGCCGGCAAAGTCGGCAGAGGCCGACCGGCTCGACGTGCTGACGATGCTGGTCGAGCGCTATGAGCGGCAGCACTTTCCGATCGCCGACCCCGATCCCATCGAATTCCTCGGCCATGTCATGGAAAGCCGCAAACTGACGCGCAAGGATCTGGAAGCCTTCATCGGGCCGCGTGGCCGCGTCGCCAATATCCTGAACCGCACCCGGCCGCTGACGCTGGAAATGATCCGTCGCCTCGCCGATGGCCTGCAGTTGCCGGCCGAGGTATTGATCAAGCCCTACCGGCTGCGCCGGGAAGCCGGGGAACTCGAAGCGGCATGACTACCAAGGTCTTCGCGAGCACACGACTGCTCTCCCTGCCGCAACTTTCGCTGCGCGCCTTCGCCGTCTGGCGGCGCAATTTCCTGGTCTGGAAGAAGCTCGCCATTCCTTCGCTGCTGGGCAATCTGGCCGACCCGATGATTTATCTGTTCGGCCTCGGCTATGGGCTCGGCGGGCTGCTGCCGCAGATCAACGGCGTCTCCTACATCGCCTTCCTCGCCGCCGGCACGGTCTGCGCCTCGACCATGAACGCGGCCTCGTTCGAGGCGCTCTACTCGGCCTTCTCGCGCATGCATGTGCAGCGCACCTGGGAGGCGATCATGAACGCACCGGTGACGCTGGAAGACGTGATGGCCGGCGAACTGCTCTGGGCGGCTGCCAAGGCCACGCTGTCGGGCACCGCGATCCTGGTCGTCATCGCGGTGCTGGGCCTGGTCGCCTCGCCGCTGGCGCTGTGGGCGCTGCCGGTGATCTTCATCACCGGGCTGGCCTTCGCCGCGCTGGGGCTGATCGTCACCGCGCTGGCGCCCTCCTACGATTTCTTCATGTATTACTTCACGCTGTTCATCACGCCCATGGTGCTGCTGTGCGGCGTGTTCTTTCCGCCCGACCAGTTGCCGCCGCTGGTGCAGGCGGTGGCGGCCTGGCTGCCGCTGACCCATGCCGTGGCGCTGGTGCGGCCGCTCCTGTTCGGCGAGATTCCGGCCGGCATCGCCGGCCACGTCGCGGCCCTGCTGGCGGTCGCCGCGATCGCCTTCTGGATCGCGCTGACGCTGATCCGGCGCCGCCTGCTGAAGTAAAATTGGCGGATGGACATCATTCTCAACGGCGAGCCGCAGGTTCTGCCGCAAGCCCTCACCGTGGCCGCCCTGCTCGATGCCCGCGGTCTCGCGGGAAAGCGCGTCGCGGTGGAACGCAACGGCGAGATCGTGGCGAAAAGCCGGCACGCCGAAACCCTGCTTGCCGCGGGCGACCGCATTGAAATCGTCGTCGCCGTCGGCGGCGGCTGAACGCTTCCCCAGGATCCACAAGCCATGAACACAGATCGCCTCCTCATCGCCGGCAAGGCCTATAACTCGCGCCTGCTGGTCGGCACCGGCAAGTACCAGGATTTCGCCCAGACGCGCGCCGCAATCGACGCCTCGGGCGCCGAAATCATCACTGTCGCCATCCGTCGCACCAACATCGGCCAGGAGCCGGGCCAGCCCTCGCTGCTGGAAGTGCTGCCGCTGGCGCAATTCACCATACTGCCCAACACCGCGGGCTGCTACACGGCCGACGATGCGGTGCGCACCCTGCGCCTGGCGCGCGAACTGCTCGACGGCCATGCGCTGGTCAAGCTCGAAGTGCTGGGCGATCCGCAGACCCTGTTCCCCAACATGCCGGAAACCCTCAAGGCCGCCGCGACCCTGGTCAAGGACGGCTTCCAGGTCATGGTGTATTGCGCCGACGATCCGATCCAGGCGCGCATGCTGGAAGACATCGGCTGCGTCGCGATCATGCCGCTGGCCTCGCTCATCGGTTCCGGCATGGGCATCCTCAATCCGTGGAACCTCAAGCTGATCATCGAGCAATCGAAGGTGCCGGTGTTGGTCGATGCCGGCGTCGGCACCGCCTCGGACGCGGCGATCGCGATGGAGCTGGGCTGCGACGGCGTGCTGATGAACACCGCGATTGCCGGCGCGCAGGACCCGGTGCTGATGGCCGGCGCCATGAAGAAGGCGGTCGAGGCCGGGCGCGAGGCCTTCCGCGCCGGGCGCATGCCGAAGAAGTATTACGCGGCGACGCCCAGCTCGCCCAGCGGCGGGCTCATTGGCCAAAGCGGCGGCCAGGGCAGCAAGTGAGGCGTTTGCTCGCCGGCGCCCTGTGCGCGGCGCTGCTGGGAATCGCGCAGGCCGCGGATGCGCCGCCCGCCGCAACAGACGCGGCGACGCCGGCCGAAACCCAGGCACCGCTTAAGGTCATTGCCGGGCGCAGCGGCTATGCCCACGACCAGCCCGAGATACTCCTGCGTCAGCGCCTGTTCGGCCTGGCGCACGGGCTGTCGCTGCTGGCCGCCGCCTGCCTCGACCTGCCGGCGCATTCCGAACCTATCCAGGATGCCTACGCCGGCTGGCATGCGAAACAGGCAAGGGCGATCGAAACCATCGTGCATGACCTGGCCGACTATTATTTCGGGCCGCGTGCCGGCGAGGCGCGGTGGCCCGATCTGTCGCGCGCCCTGAACCTGATCGACAACATCCAGCCGGCATTGAACGAAGTGACTTTGCACGCCGCCTGCGCCAGCCTGCCCGAGGCGATCGCCCGGCCGCGCTATGCGCTCGACAAACTGCTGACCGGTACGGTCGAGCCGGAGACCCTGCCGGACATCGTCGCCGTACCGGACTCTGTCTGCCGGGAATGCCGCTCCGCGGGCCGGCAAGCGCCAACTTTTCAAACGCCCGCCCAATGAGCCAGAGCGAAGACGAGACCGAAGACGACACCGCGGCCACCGGGCGCCGCGCCAGCCACATCCGCAGCTTCGTCCTGCGCCAGGGCCGCGTCTCCGATGCCCAGCGGCGCTTCCACGAAGAAGGCATGCCGCGCTGGGGCATTCCCTATCAATCGACGCCGCTCGATCTCGATGCCGTGTTCGGCCGCACCGCGCCGCGGATCCTGGAGATCGGCTGCGGCATGGGCGAGACCACGGCGACCATCGCCGCGCAGCACCCGCAGAACGACTATCTCGGCATCGAGGTGCACACGCCCGGCGTCGGCAGCCTGCTGAAGGAAATCGCCACGCGCGAACTGGCCAATCTGCGGGTGATCCAGCACGATGCGGTGGAGGTGGTGCGCGACATGATCGCGCCCGGATCGCTTTCCGGCATACACATTTTCTTTCCCGATCCCTGGCCGAAAAAGCGCCAGCAGAAGCGCCGCCTGATCCAGCCCGAATTCATCAGGCTGCTGGCCACGCGCCTGGCGCCCAACGGCTATCTGCATTGCGCCACCGACTGGGAGGATTACGCCCAGCAGATGCTGGAGGTGCTCGCCGGCGAAGCCCTGCTGTTGAACATGGCCAACGGCTTCACCCCGCGCCCGCCCTACCGGCCGCAGACCAAGTTCGAAACCCGCGGCCTGAAACTCGGCCACGGCGTCTGGGACGTGGTGTTTCGTCGCAAGCCCTGACATGTTCAATCTCGACGTCCGCTCGGTGATCCTGGTCGCCGGCGTCCTCAGCCTGCTGATGGCCCTGGTGCTGTTCTTCCTGCGCCGCAGCTTTCCCCCCAGCATCCGCGGCCTGGGCGAGTGGGCCGCGGCACCGGCGATCATCTTCGTCGCCACCCTGCTGTTCGGCGCGCGCGGCACGATCCCCGACCTGCTCTCGGTGGTGCTCGCCAACATGCTGCTGCTGGGCGGCGCCGTGCTGATGTATTTCGGCAGCCAGCGTTTCTTCAACCTGGCGCCGTCCCTGCGCCTGTGGAGCGGGTTGCTGGTGCTCGCGCTGCTGGCCCTGAGCTGGTTCGCGCTGCGCGAGCCGCACTACGGCGTGCGCGTGGCGATTGTCGGCGGCCTGATGAGCCTGCTCGCCCTGGCCCACGCGCGCCTGATCCTGCACCATGGGCCGCGAGTCTTCTCCAGCTACTTCGCCGGCGGCGCCCAACTGCTGCTGGCCCTGAGTCAGGCCATGCGCGGCCTGTCGGCCTTCGATCTCGCCGCCGGCGACCGGATTTTCGACAACAACCTGCCGACGCAAACCGCCTACGTTGCACTCAATGCCTTCACCATCCTGATGACGACGATAGGCATGGTGCTGATGGCGACCGACCGGCTGCGCGCCGAGATCGAGTATCTCGCCAGCCACGACACGCTGACCGGCGCGCTCAGCCGCCGCGAGCTGATCGACGCCTGCGAGCAGGAACTCGAACGCTGCCGGCGCAAGGGCTACAGCATGTCGCTGCTGATGCTTGACCTCGACGACTTCAAGGCGATCAACGACGCCCACGGGCACCTCGTCGGCGATCAGGTGCTGGTCGATTTCACCGGCCGCGCCCAGGCCGCGCTGCGCCGCCCCGATCACCTCGGCCGTTTCGGCGGCGAGGAGTTCGTCGCGCTGCTGCCGGAAACCGGCATCGACGAAGCCCTCGTCGTCGCCGAACGACTTCGCGCCGCGGTCGCCAGTTCAACTGCGGCGCACGGCTGCACGGTCAGCATCGGCGTCGCCGGCAGCGATGCCGGCGACGCCACCGTCGACGCCATCCTGAGCCGTGCCGACACGGCGCTGTATGCGGCCAAGGCGGCCGGCCGCAATTGCGTGAGGTCGGCGGCGTGAGGTCGGCCGGCTAGCCGCCATGGGCTTCGCCGCGCACCCGCTGTGGCTGGTCGGCTTCCGGCCCTTCTTCGCGCTGGCCTGCCTCGCCGGGCTCAGCCTGCCGCCGCTCTGGGTGCTGATCTATCTCGGCATCCTGCCGGCGCCCGCCGCCGCGTTCACGGCGGTGCAATGGCATGCCCATGAAATGTTCTTCGGCTTCGGCTGGGCCGTCCTCGGCGGCTTCCTCCTGACCTCGACCAAGAACTGGGTGCAGATCCGCGGCTATCACGGTGCGCCGCTGATCGTTCTGGTCGCCGCCTGGCTGTTCGAGCGCGTCGGCATGGGGTTCGGCGGGCAGTGGCCGGCTTTGCTGTTCCGCCTATCGAACAACCTGTTTCTCGCCATCATCGTCGCCATGCTGCTGTGGACGCTGATCCGCCACCACAGGACCGACAGCTATCGCGACAACTATTTCTTCCTGCTGATCCTCCCGGTGTTCCTGCTGGCCAAGTATCTGATGCTGAGCGCCGACTATTTCCAGGCCGGCATCCTCATGGCCACCGGCCTGTTCCGCGTCGCCTTCCTGGTGATGCTGGAGCGCACCCTGACGCAGTTCATGAAGGGCATATTCCAGGTCGACATCCTGCGCCATGCGGCGCTGGACCGGACGATCAAACTGCTCGCCCTGGCCCTGGTCGGCGCCGGCCTGCTGCCGCCCTGGCTGGCCGCCTGGCTGTCGCTGCTGCTGGCGCTGCTGCTGGCCGGCCGGCTGGCGTTCTGGAAGCCGCAACTGGCCCTGCGCCGGCTCGATCTGGGCATCATGTACCTGGGCTATGCCGCCATCGTGCTGCAACTGCTGGCCGAGTTCCTCGGCCGGGTCGCGCCGCCGGCCTGGGTCGGCGCCTTCTCGATGCATGTGTTCGGCCTCGGCGTCATGGGCCTGATCATTCCGGCGATGCTGATCCGCATCGCCAAGGGCCACACCGGCCGCAAGGTGGCGTTCGATCCGATCGACAAGGCCGTGCTGTGGCTGATGATCGCCGCCTTCGTGCTGCGCGTCGTCGCGCCGCAATTCCACCCGCAAGCCTATGCGCTCTGGCTGGTGCTGGCCGCCTGCGGCTGGCTGGGCGGCTTCGGCATCCTCGCCTGGCGCCTGATCCCCTTCCTGCTGCAAGCCCGGGTGGACGGCAAGGAACACTAGAGCCCGCAGCCGCAACTCGCCGTGCCGCCAGCGCCAACTCTTCGATGGCGGCCGGGCTTACCGGCCCAGATTGAGGTCGCTGCTGTAAGGCTCGCGCGGGTAGTGAAAGGCCACCGGGCCGTCGGGTTCGGCGTGGATGAACTGGTGCACCGAGGGGTTGTCCGAATTCAGCAGTTCGTCCGGCGTGCCGGCGGCGACGACTACGCCGCCGTGGATGAAGTAGGCATAGTCGACCACCTTGAGGGTTTCCGAGACGTCGTAGGTGACGACGATCGAGGTGGCGCCCAGGGCGTCGTTGAGGCGGCGGATCAGCTCGGCGATCACGTTGAGCGAAATAGGGTCGAGGCCGGCAAAGGGTTCGTCGTACATGGTCAGCATCGGGTCCAGCGCGATCGCCCGCGCCAGCGCCACGCGCCGCGCCATGCCGCCGGACAGTTCGTTGGGCATCAGGCCGCTGGAACCGCGCAGGCCGACGGCATGCAGCTTCATCAGCACCAGGGTATGGATCAGGTCTTCGGGCAGGTCGGTCAGTTCGCGCATCGGAAAGGCGATGTTGTCGTACACCGAGATGTCGCTGAACAGGCCGCCGGCCTGGAACATCATGCCCATGTCGCGGCGCATGTCGTAGAGCCCCTTGTCGTCGAGCTCGTGCACCACGCGGCCATCGACACGGACCTGCCCGCGGTCCGGACGCAGCTGGCCGCCGATCAGCTTGAGGATGGTGCTCTTGCCGGCGCCGCTGACGCCGAGGATGCCGACCACCTTGCCGCGCGGCACGGCGAGCTGGATGCCCTTGAGCACCTGGTTGCCGCCATAGGCGAAGTACAGGTCCTCGATTTCGATCAGGTTCCCGGATATGTCATTCACGTTGTCGTTCCTTGCTTGCCGATCGCAGTCGATCGCAGGGCGTTATGGTGACACACATCGCGGCGGCCGGATTGCGGCCAGGCGGTCGGTTGCATGATCAGCGCGCGCAGACGCTGAGTCCGGGCCGGATGTCGACCTCGTTCGCCGCCTGTTGCGGAAAGGTTTCGCGGCGCATTTCGGTGCCCTGGACGTCCCGGTACACCAGTTCGTCGGTGTCGAACGCATATTCCGCATGGATGGCACTGTTCCAGCTGTTGAGAAAATAGGTATAGAAGGCGGGGAAGAAACCCCGATTGGGCTTGGTCGGCTGCAGCGCGAATACGTATTCGGGAAATTTGTCGGTATCGCGACTGTTGTGGCAACAGCGGACCCAGACATATTCGCCGGTGAAGATGAGCTTCCAGAACGGCGGCGTGTCGTAGAACCTGACAGTGACATTCTTGCCCGCCGCGCGCAATTGCCGCAGGCCGTCGATGCTGCTGCGAACTTCCTGGCGCAGTTGCGCCAGGGTGGCCGCCGAATCGGCATGCGCCGCCGCGTAGGCGACGGCGCCCGGGCCATCGGGATTGAGCAGCATGACGCGGATTTCGTAGCACTCCTGCAGGACGTCGCGCAGCGGACTGGCGGGGGCGGCGAAGGTGCCGTAACCGGTCACGGCCATGATGTTGACATCGCGCTTCCACGGCAGGCGGCGAAACTGCTGTTCCTTGCCCCAGCGCGCCAGCCAGTCGTCGCTCTCCCTGGCATAGATCAGCGAGGCGATGTTGCTCATGCGCGCCTGGCCGCGGAAGTCCCAGGCAATCTTGACGAGATTGAACAGCAGCACCAGCACCGCGGCGAAACCCAGTTCCGTGTACAGCAGCGCCTGCGCATCGCCTTCCACTTTCGGCCACCAGTTGAACAGAACGTAGCTGGCCGCGGTCGGCACCGAGAAGGCAATGGCGAGCGCCAGCAGGGTGATGACGGCGTGGCTGGCAATGTGGCCCAGGCCGCTCAGGAAATGTACGGATGAGGTCTTCGGCAACATGATTTCTCCTTGGTCAAACGAGCCTGGGTTAACGCAAGCTCGGTGCCAGCAGAGGAAGGTCATGAAAATCAGACGATTGCAAAAAACCTTGCTCGCGACCTGTTTCCAATCAACGACAGGATTGCCGTCGCCGGGGGCAAGCCGCTGTTTTTGAATGCCGGTTCGTGTCGCAGATGGGCGACATAAAGGCCCCGGCGCATGCCGCCCGCCGCGGACTAGGCCAGAAAACAGCCCAGCAGCCGGTTGAGGAAACGCCTGCCGCGTAAGGTCGGCCGCAGCAGGCCGTCCGCGGTCTCCAGCAGCCCGGCACGCCGTGCCGCCAGCGCCGACTCTTCGATCGCGGCCAGCGGCAGGCCGGTGCGTTCGGTGAATAGCGCGGGCGGGAAACCCTGGTTCAGGCGCAAGGCATTCATCATGAATTCGCCGGGCAGATCGGCGCTGGCGATGGTCTGGCGGGTGCTGACGAAGTCGCCTCGCGCGGCGCCGGCGAGATAGGCGCGCGGATTGCGGTGGCGTGCCTCGCGCCAGATGCTCTCGTGGTTCGACAGCTTGCCGTGGGCGCCGGCGCCCATGCCGAGGTAATCGCCGAAAGTCCAGTAGTTGAGGTTGTGCCGACACTGTTGTTCCGCCCTGGCGAACGCCGAGGTTTCGTAATGCCCGAACCCGGCGGCGGCAAGGCGGGCTTCGACCATCTCCTGCATGTCGGCCGCGAGGTCGTCGTCGGGCAGCGGCGGCGGCGCGTGGTGAAACGGCGTGTTCGGTTCCAGGGTCAGGTGGTAGGCGGAGATATGGCCGACGCCGCTGCGGATCGCCGCGGCGATGTCGGCTTCGGCCGCGACCAGGGTCTGCTGCGGCAGCGCGTACATCAGGTCGAGATTGACGCGCTCGAAGTGCCGCTGCGCCATCTCGATCGCGCGCTGCGCCTCGGCGCTGTCGTGGATGCGGCCGAGGGCCTGCAGCTTGGCGTCGTCGAAGCTCTGCACGCCGATCGACAGCCGGGTCACGCCGGCGGCGCGGAAGGCGGCGAACTTCGCCGCCTCGGCCGTGCCGGGATTGGCTTCGAGCGTGATCTCGGCGCCGGGGTGCAGCGGCAGGCGCATGCGGATCGCGGCCAGCAGCGCCTCGGCGGTCTCGGCGCGCATCAGGCTCGGCGTGCCGCCGCCGATGAAAACGCTGATCACCGGCCGGTTCCAGATCTGCGGCAGGGCGGCTTCGAGATCGGCGATCAGCGCGGCGAGGTAGGCGGCCTCGTTTTCGTCACCGATCTCGCCACGGCTCTCGTGCGAATTGAAATCGCAGTAGGGGCATTTCTTCACGCACCACGGCCAGTGCACATACAACGCCAGCGGCGGCGGCATGGCCAGCCCCGAGCCGGCAAGAGTTGGCGCTGGTGATGCGGCGATCGGAATGATAGGGATCACATGCCCAGCCGCAGGCGCTCGATGAGCTGCGCCAGGGCCTTGCCGCGGTGCGAATAGCGGTTCTTTTCCTCATGCGGCAGTTCGGCCGCGGTGAGGCCGGTGCCGGGCACCAGGAAGTAGGGGTCGTAGCCGAATCCGCCGCTGCCCCGCGGCGTGTCGATGATCTCGCCATGCCATTCGCCTTCGGTGACGACCGGCTGCGGATCGTCGGCATGGCGCATCAGCACCAGTACCGCGACATAGTGGGCGCGGCGATCCGTGAGCCCGGCGAGCTCGGCCAGCAGCTTTTCATTGTTCTTCGCGTCGGACTTCGCTTCATCGGGTGACGACTGCCCATAACGCGCCGAGAACACGCCAGGCGCACCGCCCAGCGCCGAAACGCAGAGCCCCGAGTCGTCGGCCAGGGCCGGCAGGCCGGTCAGCCGCGCGGCATGGCGCGCCTTGGCGATGGCGTTCTCGACGAAGGTGATGTGCGGCTCCTCGGCTTCCGGCACGTCGAAGGCCGATTGCGGCAGCACCTCGAAATCGAAGGGCGCCAGCAGTTGGCCGAATTCACGCAGCTTGCCGGGATTGCCCGAGGCGAGGACCAATTTTTTCATTATGAAAGACCCTGAACCACAGAGGCACAGAGACACAGAGATAAAACAAAAGCGTTATACCGGTACGCCATTGGTATTTTGCCTTTCTCTGTGCCTCTGTGTCTCTGTGGTGAAGAATTTGAATTCATGCCGCCAGCGCAAGCTGCTGCGCCCTGACGATATCGCCGATACCTGCCGCGGCGAGCTCCAGCAGCGTGTCGAGTTCCGCGCGCGAGAAGGGCGCGCCTTCGGCCGTGCCCTGCACTTCGATGATGCCGCCGCCGGCCGTCATGACGACGTTCATGTCGGTGTCGCAGCCGGAATCCTCGGCGTAATTCAGATCGAGCAGGGGAAGGCCATCGACGATGCCGACCGAAACGGCGGCGACCAGTTCGCGCATCGGATGGCGTGCCAGCTTGCCATTTGCGATCAGGGTGGACAAGGCGTCATGCAGCGCCACGCAGGCACCGGTGATCGAGGCGCAGCGAGTGCCGCCGTCGGCTTGCAGCACGTCGCAATCGAGCGTGATCTGCCTCTCGCCAAGCGCCCCCAGGTCGGTGACCGCGCGCAAGGAGCGGCCGATCAGGCGCTGGATTTCCTGGGTGCGGCCCGACTGCTTGCCCTTCGCCGCTTCGCGCGCGGTGCGCGTATTGGTGGCGCGCGGCAGCATGCCGTATTCGGCGGTGACCCAGCCGGAGCCCTTGCCGCGCAGGAAGCCGGGCACCGACTCTTCGACGCTGGCGGTGCACAGCACTTTGGTCGCGCCGAATTCGACGAGCACGCTGCCTTCGGCGTGGTGGGTGTAGTGACGCGTGATGGTGAGGCTGCGCAACTGGGTCGCCGTGCGGTCCTGGCGTTGGGAAGGGCGGGTCATGAAGAAACTCCAGTGGGGGTGTAGGGCATGCGCCGGCGGATCTCGGCGACGGCGTCATCGATTTCCTCGTCGCTGAGCGGCGCCGTGACGTTGGTCGGCAATGCGTCGGGCCGCAGGTTGAGCGTATGCGCGTCCGGGTCGGGGGCTTTCCAGCGCATCGCGATCAGGGTCAGATTGTCCGCCTGGGGACCGGCCGCCTGTTCGGCGGCGTCGAGCAGATGCGGCACCGAGGTGGTCAGCGAGGCGCGCCCGAGTTCGCGCACCAGCTTCTCGCCGAGCGGAGCCCAGGCGCCATCGGTACACAGCGCAATGACGTCGCCATCCTGCAGCGACACGGTGCGCGAAACCTCGATGCTCGGCATCAGGTCGCCGCCCAGGCAACTGAACACGCGATTGCGCAGCGGGTGGCTGGCGGCCTGGCCGCTTTCGATGATTCCGTCATCGACCATGCGTTGCACCAGGCTGTGATCGCGGGTGCGCATGAAACCGGCGTCGCCCTTGGCGCGGCCATGGATCAGGTACAGGCGCGAATCGCCGGCGTGGGCCCAGTTGACCTGCCCATCCTGCACCACGCAGGCAATGCAGGTGGTGCGTGGCGCCGTGTGGGCGGGAATGCGGCAGTCGGCGGCGTAGCGGACGATGCTCTCGTGCGCCTGCTGCAGGGCCGCCGCAAGAAACTGCGCCGGATCGACGAGCCGTGCTTTCGCTGCGGCGCGAAAGCGTTCGCTGATGGTATCGATCGCCAGCTGCGCCGCGACTTCACCCTGCAGATGGCCGCCCATGCCGTCGGCCACCACCATCAGCACCGCGTCATCGGTGGCCAGCCAGGCGACCCGGTCCTGGTTGATTTCGCGACCGCCGATGCGGCTGTCCTGGACGATGGTGTAGTTCATTTGCGGCGGCGCAAACCGAGGCGGGACAACCACGACGACGGCGGCTGGTCCCCCGGCTGATCGGTCGTCAGCGACGCCTGCAGGGCGCGGGCGTGCTGCGGCCGCCGCGCGGGGGCCAGACGCAGGCACTCGTCGATGGTGGCCAGCAGGCGCGGCGAGTAATCCGAGCCCCAGCGCTGGCGGGCAGGCTGCAACTGATCGTCGACCATGCGCTCGTCGGCCGCCTGCGGCGCCGACCCGGCCAGCGTCGCATACATGCAGGCGCCGACGGCGTAGATGTCGGTCCAGGGTCCCAGCGTGAACTTGCCGTGATATTGCTCGGGCGCCGCGTAGCCGGGCGTGTACATCGCCCGCGGCTCGGGCGGACCGATATCCACGGCGTAGCGCGCGGCGCCGAAATCCAGCAGCACCGGACTGCCGTCGTCGCGCAGCCAGATGTTGGCCGGCTTGATGTCGAGATGCAGCAGGCCGCTGCCATGCACCTCGCCGAGGCCGTCGAGCACGCCGCAGAACATGCTGCGCAGAAACGACTCCTCCAGCCAGCCGCGCTGCTGACGGATATAGTCGCGCAGGGTCTGGCCGACTTCGTAGCGCATCACCAGATAGACGGTTTCGTTGGCGCGAAAGAAATTCAGCACCCGCACCACGTTCGGATGATCGATCCCGGTGAGCGCGCGCCCTTCCTCGAAAAAGCACTTCAGGCCGTGGTTGAAATCCGCCTGGTATTGCGGTGGAACGGTCGGCGTCAGTTGCCCTTCGCCGCGCAGTGCCAGGGCGTTCGGCAGGTATTCCTTGATCGCCACCGGCGTGCCCGCGGCATCGTGCGCCAGATAGACGATGGAAAACCCGCCGACTGAAAGCTGTCGCTCGATGCGATAGCCTTCCAGTTCGCAACCGGGGGGCAATGCCTGATTGTTCTGCGATGCCACTGTATGGGGAGAGTACGGGTGGGTTGATATACTGCCGTGATTTTCCTTGTTCGCCCCCTCGCTGTAAACAACTGCTTTAGGCAACAGGAACGGAGCCCCCCACACCATGATCTACAGCATGACCGGTTATGCGGCTGCCAGCCGCGACCTCGGCAGCGCCGTGATGAACCTCGAAATCAAGAGCGTCAATTCGCGCTATCTGGATGTCAGCTTTCGCCTCAGCGAAGACCTGCGTTTTCTCGAAATGCCCCTGCGCGAAAAAATCACCGGACGTATCGGCCGCGGCAAGGTCGAATGCCGCGGCTATCTGCAAGCGCAGCCGGCGCAAGGCGCGGTGGCACGCCAGCGGGCGCCCGACCCGCTGCTGCTGAGCGAACTGGGCAAACTCGATGCCGCCGTGCGCAGCGTGCTGCCGCAGGCCGCCCCCCTGTCGGTAGCGGAAGTGCTGCGCTGGCCCGGCGTGCTCAGCGACGACTCGCTCAGCGGCGAAACCCTGCAGGCCGCGGCGCAGGAACTGTTCGCCGCCCTGCTCGACGAATTCGTCGCCAGTCGCGAACGCGAAGGCGCCAAGCTGGCCGACGTGCTGAAGGATCGCGCGGCACGCATGCGCGAACGGGTGGCCGCCGCCGAACCGCTGCTGCCGGCGGCGCTGGCAGCCTACCGCGAGCGCCTGGCGGCCAAGTTGCGCGAGGCGGTGGCCAACCTCGACGAGGAACGCATCCGCCAGGAAGTTGGCGTCTTCGCCGCCAAGATCGACGTCGCCGAAGAAATCGCGCGCCTGGTCACGCACATGGACGAACTGGAGCGGGTTCTGAAGAAGGGCGGCGCAGTCGGCAAGCGACTGGATTTCCTGATGCAGGAACTCAACCGCGAGGCCAATACGCTGTCGTCGAAGTCGGTCTCGGGCGAAGTGACCGCCATCGCACTGGAACTCAAGCTGCTGATCGAGCAGATGCGCGAGCAGGTGCAGAACCTCGAATAGGCGGCGGCCGGCCGGGCGCGGCGAAGGCCGGGCGACAGCGGAAGCATGGCCTTCCTGACTGGCATATAATCCAACCACAAACAAGGGTCTTTTTCAGGCCCGTCGCGGGCTGCCGCGTGCCGTTTTTCTGTCGTCGGCCGCACCGCAGACACATGAGGGGAGGAATGCAGGCATGAGCCAGGAGGGTCAAGGTATCGCGCTGCCCCGGCAATATGCGCTGGCCCGCCATTTCTCGATCGCCAGCCTGGTGTACACCGTCATCGTCGCGGTACTGCTGGGCTGGAGCTATCAGTACCTGGCCCTGCGCGACCTCAAGCATTTGGCCGAGGACCGCAACCTGGCGCTGACCCACGCCCTCTCCAACTCGCTGTGGCCGAAGTTCTCCGGCCTCATGGCCGCAAGCGCCAACACCTCGCCGGACGCCTTGCGCGCCATGGCTTACCGGGACAGCCTGTACACCCTGGTGGCGCGGCAGATGAAGGACACCGAGGTGGTCAAGGTCAAGCTCTATGCCCTCGATGGCATGACGGTGTTCTCCAGCGACCCGACCCAGACCGGCGAAGGCAACAGCGGCAATTCCGCATTCCGCGCCGCCCGTGATGGAAAGGTCACCAGCGGGCTGACGCATCGGCACAGCTTCGATGCCTTCGAAGGCACGCGCAACCACCTCGACATCATCTCGACCTATCTGCCGATCCGCGACGAGCAAAAGCGCATCGTTGCGGTATTCGAGATCTATACCGACGTCACCGACCTGACCTCGCAACTCGGCGAAACCCGCACTATCGTCATCGCCACGGTGCTCGGCCTGCTGGCCCTGCTGTATGCGCTGCAGTATGTGTTCGTTGCCCGCGCCCAGCGCACTATCGACGGCCAGCAGATGCTGCTCAAGCAATCCATCCAGGATCTCGATCAGCGCGTGCACGAGCGCACCGCATCGCTGGACGCGACCAACCTCAGTCTGCTGAAGGAGATCGAGGAACGCAAACAGGTCGAGCATATCCTGCGCGAAAGCACCGCCCGCTACCAGGCCGTGACGCAATCGGCCAACGATGCCATCGTGACCGCCGACAGCCGCGGCAACATCGTCGGCTGGAACCGGCAGGCGGAAGCCGCCTTCGGTTACACGGAAGCCGAAATCATCAGTCAGCCCTTGACCCGGCTGATACCCGAGCGACACCGCGAAAGCCATGTGCGCGGCATCGATCGCGTGCTGGCCGGCGGCGAATCGCGCATCAGCGGCAAGGCCTTCGAGACCGAAGGCCTGCGCCGTGACGGCACCGAGTTTCCCATTGAATTGTCGCTGGCCAAGTGGGAGGTCGGCGACAAGCGTTACGTCAGCGGCACCATCCGCGACATCTCGGAGCGGATCCGCACCGAGCAGCATCTGCGCGTCGCGGCCACCACCTTCGAGGCCCAGGAAGGCGTGACCATCACCGATGCCAACAAGGTGATCCTGCGCGTCAATCGCGCCTTCACCGAAATTACCGGCTATGAGTCGGACGAAGCCGTGGGCAATACGCCGCACATGCTCAGCTCGGGGCGTCACGATCTGGCCTATTACGAGTCGATGTGGGACAGCCTGGCCCGCACCGGGAGCTGGCAGGGCGAAATCTGGAACCGGCGCAAGAACGGCGAGGAGTTTCCCGAGTGGCTGAGCATCACGGCGGTCAGGGGCATCGGCGGCGAGGTGACCAACTACGTCGGCACCTTCGCCGACATCACCGAGCGCAAGGCGGCGGAGAACGAGATCGCCCAGCTGGCCTTCTACGATCACCTGACGGGCCTGCCCAACCGCCGCCTGCTGCTCGATCGCCTGCGGCATGCGCTGGCCGGCTGCGTCCGCAATAGCCGCTGCGGCGCCCTGATGTTCTTCGACCTGGACAACTTCAAGACCCTCAACGACACGCTGGGCCATGACGTCGGCGACCAGTTGCTGGTGGAAGTGGCGTCGCGCCTGCAATCCTGCATCCGCCAAAGCGATACCGTGGCGCGCCTGGGCGGCGACGAGTTCGTCGTGGTGCTGGAGGATCTCGATGGCGGCGACGGCGACCAGCTTGCCGCGATGCAGGCGGAAGCCCTGGCGGTGAAAATCCAGGCCGTGCTGAGCCAGCCCTATCTGCTCGACATCGTCGCCAGCGGGGAAGCCCGCGGCAAGCGCAGCCACCATTGCAGTTCGAGCATAGGCATCACCCTGTTCGACCGCACGCCGATCACCGCCGAGGAACTGATGAAACGGGCCGACACGGCGATGTACCAGGCCAAGGCCCTGGGCCGCAACACCTTGCGTTTTTTCGATCCGGCCATGCAGGCAGCCGTCACCGCCCACGCCGCCCTGGAAAACGACTTGCGCAAGGCCATTGCGGAGCAGCAGTTTCTCGTGCACTACCAGGCACAGGTCGATTTCTCGGGCCAGGTGATCGGTGCCGAAGCCCTGGTGCGCTGGCAGCATCCGCAGCACGGCCTGGTGCACCCCACCGAGTTCATTCCGCTGGCGGAGGACACCGGGCTGATTCAGACCCTGGGCCACTGGGTACTGGAAACCGCCTGCCGCCAACTGGCGGCCTGGGCCGCGCGGCCGGAAACCCGACACCTGACCCTGGCGGTCAATGTCAGCGCCCAGGAGTTGCGGCGCACGGACTACGTCGACGCAGTCCTGGAACCCCGCCGCAGCACCGGCGCGAATCCGCAGCGACTGAAGCTCGAACTGACCGAGAGCCAGTTGGTGCACAACGTGCAGGAAATCATCGACAAGATGTTGCTGCTGAAGGCCGTCGGCGTGGGCTTTTCGCTCGACGACTTCGGCACCGGTTATTCCTCGCTCGCCTACCTCAAGCGTATGCCGCTGGACCAGTTGAAGATCGACCAGTCCTTCGTGCGCGACGTGCTGTTGGACAGCAACGATGCGGCGATCGCCCGCACAGTGGTCGCCCTGGCTCACAGCCTGGGCCTGGGGGTGATCGCCGAAGGCGTCGAATCCTCCTTGCAGCGCGATTTCCTGGCGGATTCAGGCTGCCATGCCTACCAGGGCTTTTTCTTCAGCCGACCGCTGCCGCTGGAGGAATTCGAGCGCTTCGCGCGACAGGCCTGACGCCGGCCGCCGCCACCGACAGCACGCGCTTGCGGCTGGCGCAGCGATCAATGCTTCATGTCGTGGCCCATGGCGGCGGGCGTCGCCAGCGGCCTTACCGGCGCCTTGACCTCGATGGTGCTGCGCTTCTTGTCCTTGCCTTCCACAACGAGGGTTACCGGAACGGTGTCGCCTTCCTTCATCTGCTGCTTCAAGTCCATCAGCATGATGTGATAGCCGCCCGGCTTGAGTTCGACGCTCTTGCCGGCGGGTAGGTCGAGCGCCTTGACCGCGCGCATTTTCATGACGTCCTTGTCCATGGACATTTCGTGCACCTCGACCACGCCGGCGACCGGCGACCTGACCTCGACCAGGCGCGCGTCCTGGGCTGAGGTGATCTGCATGAAAGCTCCGGTGGCCATTTGCACCGACACGGTGGCGCGCACCCAGGGGTCCTTGACCGTGACCTGGGCATGGGCGGGAAGAATTAAGACGGCGGAAACAAGCGTTGACAACAGGCTGGCGCGAGTGATGCGATTCATGATGGCTCCTGGCGATGGAATTAGTCCCGCAGCAAGGCGGGAAGGTGATCCTGGTCCCGGGCACCGCATTGGCGGCGCGCGGGTTGCGACCTGATCAGCCCAGCGCCGGGGGGCCGCGTGGCGCATGCGCGGTCCACAGGGCCGGCGTCGGGCGCGCGGAAACCGTGGGCACACGCAGTGCGGTGAAAGTTGGCGCTGGCGCCACGGCGACCTCGACCTTGCTCGCCAGCAGCGGGCCACCGGCGGCGCACGACTTGCAGCAGTCGTGAACCGCGCCGGCCGGTGCGGAACCGCCTTCGGAACTCTGCGCGGAGCCGGCCTGGAACACGCCGTGGCTGGTGCATACATCGGCAACGAAGCCATCGCCGCTGCCGATGGACGCCCGAACCAATCCGCTGCCGGCGAGCAAATGCAGAAGCATCGCCAGCAGACCAAGGGTCGGCAGCCAGCTTGGGCGGTGGCGGAACGAGGGCGAATGAATGGATCGGCGCACGGTCCGCGTATACTAATACGGTCTCGCACCGCATAACCTTGACCAAACTCAACGCTGCCGACCATGATCTCCGGAACCCTGTTTATCGTCGCGGCGCCATCCGGCGCCGGCAAGACCACGCTGGTGGGCCGCCTGCTGGCCGAGGACGCGCAGGTGAAGCATTCTGTTTCCTTCACCACCCGAGCACCCCGCCCGGGCGAAAATGACGGTCGCGAATATCATTTCATCGACGTGCAGCGCTTTCTGGCCATGCGCGAGCGCGGCGAGTTCGCCGAATGGGCGGAAGTGCATGACAACTTCTACGGCACTTCGCGCCTCTGGCTCGACCAGCGCATGGCGGAGGGCTGCGACATGGTGCTGGAGATCGACTGGCAGGGCGCACAGCAAATGCGCCGGCAGTTTCCCGAAGCCGTCAGCATATTCATCCTGCCGCCGTCGATCGCCGAGCTGGAGAATCGCTTGCGTCGGCGCGGTGCCGATAGCGAGGATGTCATCGCGCGCCGGGTGGCAGGCGCACTGGGCGAAATGCGTCACGTAGGCGAGTTCGATTTTGTTATAATCAACAATGACTTGGATGTGGCGCTCGGCGAGCTCAAAGCCGCCGTGTGCGCTTCGCGTCTGCGTTTCGCGCGTCAGCGCGCACGCCATCCCGCTGTTTTCCGTTTTCTTGATCAGGACTGAACACCATGGCCCGTGTCACCATCGACGATTGCATCAAGCTCATTCCCAACCGCTTCCAGCTCACCCTGGCGGCAACCTATCGCGCCCGCCAGCTCACGCTGGGCAGCACGCCTCAAGTCGAATCGGGACGCGACAAGCCGACGGTAGTGGCCTTGCGCGAAATTGCCGCCGGCAAGGTCGGCCTCGAAATTCTCACTCGCGGCCAGTCCTAGGCATCATGCAAACGGGGTGAAACGTGCCGGCGCCACGGTTTATGTCACCCCCGCCCTCCCCGGCTGCCTCGCCGGTTATCAGCCTCGACCCCGGCGTGGTGCCGGGTGCGCTGGACGAGCCGCCGCTGATATCGGCGGACATGCACCCGCCGGTCGATCTCGCCGAAGATCTGGAACGCTTCAACGCCAAGCTCGCCACTTATCTCCCACCTGAGGACATCACCCGCGTCGGCGCGGCCTACGTCTTCGCCGACGCCGCGCACCGCGGCCAGATGCGCATCAGCGGCGGGCCCTACATCGCCCATCCGCTGGCGGTGGCCGAAACCTTGGTGGGCTGGCATCTCGACGCCCACGCCCTGATCGCGGCGCTGCTGCACGACGTGATGGAAGACACGGCGATCACCAAGGAACAGATCGCCGAGCGCTTCGGCAAGGTCGCCTCCGAGCTGGTCGATGGCGTCTCCAAGCTCGACCGCATCGAGCATCAGAGCTTCGAGGAAGCCCAGGCCGAAAATTTCCGCAAAATGCTGCTGGCCATGGCGCGCGACGTCCGCGTGATCCTGATTAAGCTGGCCGACCGCCTGCACAACATGCAGACGCTGGATGCCATGCGACCCGAAAAGCGGCGGCGGATCGCGCGCGAAACGCTCGACATCTATGCGCCGATCGCCAATCGGCTGGGGCTCAACGCGCTCTACCGCGAATTGCAGGAACTGGCTTTCCGCCATGCCCACCCGCTGCGCTATCGCGTGCTCGCGAAAGCCGTGAAAGGCGCGCGCGGCAACCGGCGCGAGGTGGTCAGCCGCATCCTCGAAGCCATCCGCGAGACGCTGCCGGCCGCCGGCATCGACGCGGAAGTCATGGGCCGGGAAAAGCATCTTTACGGCATCTATCGCAAGATGCGCGAAAAGCACCTTTCCTTTTCGCAGGTGCTGGACATCTACGGTTTCCGCATCATCGTCAAGGACCGGCCCACCTGCTACCTGGCGCTGGGCGCGCTGCATGCGCTGTACCAGCCGGTGCCGGGCAAGTTCAAGGACTATATCGCCATCCCCAAGGCGAACGGCTACCAGTCGCTGCACACGACCCTGATCGGGCCTTTCGGTACGCCGGCGGAGATCCAGATCCGCGATGCCAACATGCATCATGTCGCCGAATCCGGCGTTGCCTCGCATTGGCTGTACAAGGACGAGTCCACGCTGGATCAACTGCAGAAGAAGACCCACAAGTGGCTGCAGTCGCTGGTCGAACTCCAGTCCGCCAGCGGCGACTCCTCGGAATTTCTCGAACACGTCAAAATCGACCTGTTTCCCAGCGAGGTCTATGTCTTCAGCCCCAAGGGCAAGATCTTCGCCCTGCCGCGCGGCTCGACGCCGGTCGATCTGGCCTATGCCGTGCACACCGACATCGGCGACCGATGCGTCGCCTGCCGCATCAATTTCGAGACCATGCCGCTACGCACCGAACTGCGTAACGGCGATCGCGTCGAGATCATCACCGCGCCGAACGCCGCACCCAATCCGGCGTGGCTCGGCTACGTCAAAAGCGCAAGGGCGCGCTCGAAGATCCGCCACTTCCTCAACACCAAGCAGAATGAAGAGTCCGCGGCGCTTGGCGAACGCTTGCTGTCGCATGCCCTGCGCGACCTCGGCCTGGCCCTGGCCAAGCTGCCGGCGCAAGCCTGGGACCGCTTCAAGCGCGCCTCCGGAGCGCGTTCGCAGCGCGCCGTGCTGGCCGACATCGGCCTCGGCAAGCGCCTGCCGGCCATCGTCGCACGGCGCCTGGCGGAAGGCGTCGAAGCCGATGCCGCCGGCGTCGCGGCGGAGGGCCGCAGCCATCAGGCGATCCTGATCCATGGCCCGGACGGCGTCGCGGTGAAGCTCGGCAACTGCTGCCGGCCGATTCCCGGCGACCCCATCGTCGGCCTGATCCGCAAGGGCCAGGGACTCGTGGTGCATACGCACGATTGCCCGGCCATCGCCAAGTTACGCAGCGAGCGCGGCAACTGGGTCGATGTCGAATGGGAACCCGGCATCAGCGGCATGTTCGAAGCCAACATCCGGGTCGTCGCCAAGAACGTGCGCGGCGTGCTGGCACGGATCGCCGCCGGTATCGCCGAGACCGACTCCAACATCGTCAATATCAGCATGGACGACGACAGCGGCGAAGCCACCACCCTGTTCTTCACGCTGCAAGTCTCCGACCGGATTCATCTCGCCCGCATCCTGCGCGCCCTGCGGCGCATCCCGGAAGTGGTGCGCATCACGCGTTACGTCAACACCAAACACTAAGCAAACCACAAAGGAAATCCCATGGCCCTCTACGAATCCGAACACACCAAATTCATGCGCGAGTGGATGGAAAAGCATCCCGAGGAAGCGCTGGAACAGCAAAAGGGCCGCGCCCTGTGGTGGGACAAGCCGCCACGGCCGCTGGAAACGATGAAGGACGATGCGGCGGCGGCAGTGCCGAGCAAGGCCTACTACTACGACGCGAACTGAGCCGACAAACCGGTCTCTGCCGGCGCGGCGAAAGTCGGCGCTGGCGCGACACCGGCACTCGGCTGCGCCCACAAAGAGAATGGCCACCCTTGGGTGGCCATTCTCTTTGCTGCGCCTGCCGCGAACGGCAGGCGGTGCTTCCGGTTTACTGGAACTTGTAGGTGTAACGAACGCCGACAAACGTCGCCGACTGGTCGGGGTTGTTGAGGACTCGCGTGCCTTCAGTGCCGTAGCTGAACGGAGCGCCGGAACTGAACCGCCATTGCCAGTCATCCGTCCGGTACTGCTCACTGATCAGATCCAGCCGAACAGACGAGTTCTTCTGCAGTGCGTAGTCCGCAAACAGATGCAGCTTTGTCTCCTTATTCACTACCGCGGGCAACGGCGACGTGGACCCTGGCGTCTGCGTAAAGTCGCCCCGGCTCACGGTCACGTCGAACTTCGCACCCAATGTCAAAGCCTCGGAGACCTTGCCGTCGATGCCCAGGCCGAGCGACTCGCCCTGGTCGCGGGAATCCTCGATCCAGTCCGTTGCGCCAGTGATCGGACCGGTCAGGTTGGTCCTGATGGATTCCAGCGAATACCAGGCCTTGGCTTTCCAGTCGTCGTTCAGCGCCAGATTGGCGTCCAGGGAGAATATTTGCGATTTGCCTTCACGCACGCCGTCCTTGCGTTCGCCGTGTACCGGATAGTTGTCCTTCGTGTAGGCCAAAGTCGCCTGCATTCCGAAATCCTTGGTCGCGGCCCAATCCACGGCCAGCTTGATCTTGTCACGCTGGCGGTCGGCGATGTAGATCGGAGTGATTGTCGCTGTATCGACGGCGACACTGACATCCTCGTATTGCGCCCCGCTACGACTGGCGTACGAGTACCCGATGGAACCGCTCAATTCCTCGGACATCGCACGACGCAGGTCTATCCGGTAGGTCTTTTCATCCACGCTGGAGCGGTAAGGCACGAACAGTTCGACGGTTTTGGCAATCTCACTCGAAATCGAGCGCTTCTGGTGGAAGAGGTCGATGCCGCCTTTCACGCTATATATTTCCGACAGACGATAGTCGCCTTCCAGCTTCGCCTTGGTATTGGTGAACCGGAACGGGTTGTTATGGTACAAGACGGTCCCGGCCGTATTCGAGGCACTGACTCGAAGCGGGGTTTTGTCGTTTCTGTCGTAATAACTCAGCTCGCCCCGCAGTGACAACTTGGTCATCGGTCGGGCCGTCACGCTCATCAGCATGTCGGTGGTATCCACCACACCGTCGAGGCTGCCGCCGGTGGTGGCCTTCGGTGCCCAAGCCGCCACGTTGTTGTTCATCGTGGCGATGAAGGGGTCGTTCTGGGTGGCGCGGGTATAGGCCAGCTTGAACAGGCCGCGGGTAGTCGGCGTGAATATGTAGTTGGCGCGAACATGAACTTGATGCGCCTGATTGTCCGGCGGTAGCGACATCTCGGTGACACCCGGCGCGCCCGCCGTACCGATGATATCGATGCGGGTGTTCTTGTTGTTGTACCAACTGCCGTAGTAGCCACCCGTAACCGACAACTTCTTGTCCTGATAATTCAGCAGTACATCAAGCTGCCGCGTGGTGCTGTTGATCGGCTCGGTGAAGAATGCCGGATAGCTGCCTGCGGTCGAAGCGAGCGTTGGATAGATCCTGCCCCCCCACTGGCGGTTGCCTTCCTTTTCCTCGTTCTTGAAGTTAACCCTGAATTCGAATTCGGGGGAGAAACGCTTGAACATCGCGACCGTGGTGCCGTCGCGGCGCAAGTCCAGCGTCACATCCCTGCCGGCCCCGACCGCCACGGGCGTGATCACCTGCCTCTGCGTACCGATGCCCTGCAATCCGGTGTTTATGGTGAAGGGATGTTCCCGCTTGATCTGGGAGTAACCCAGATTGACACCCCAGTCGCCCTGGACCTCGTATCGCGCGCCAAACTCGGCCGTATCCAGGCCGAAATTCTTGAGGTAAAGACTGGTCCAGGTGCCGGTCGCATCGTCGCGCTTCAGGTAGCTTCCATCGACAGTGCCGTAGGTGCCCTTGTCGCGCATGCCGTCGAACTTGCCCTGCTGCATGCGCTGGTCGGACCAGCTACCGACGCCGAAAGTAAGCGTGCTTGAATCGGGCTTGATGTACTCGGCAAGGTCGTCGGCAGCTGCCATCTGCGAATAGCATGAAAGCAGAGCGGCGGACAATGCGGTGAGGGCGATGTTGTGCTTTTTCATATTGCTCTCCATTCCACCGGTTAGCGGAAGAAGCGACGGGTAGCTGTCGCGCCTTGCGGATTGTTGTCGCCATGGATGCTGGTGTGACAATTCAGGCATCCACGCCCGACGCTTCCAAGTTGACTGGTCGTCGTCGTCGGCGCGGCAGGCAAGAAATTACGTTGTCCCGGGTGACCGGAAGCAACTTCGTTATGGCACTCCTGACAGATCATCGGCGAGCGGGCCTTGAGCATGGGCACGTTGGTCGAGCCGTGGGGGTTGTGACACAGCCCGCAATCCTCGTTCACCGGCTGGTGGTTGTTGAGGAAGGGTCCACGCTTTTCCATGTGGCATTGGTAGCAGGTTTCGTTGGTGTTGGACCGAACGAGTTGCTTCGGATTGTCGCCATGCAGATTGTGGCAGGACGAGCAGCCCATCTTGCCTTCCGGCACCGGGTGGCGCGACTGCCGCTGCATCTGCGCACGCTGTTCCTTGTGACAGGTGAAGCAGACTTCGGTTTGCGCCGACTTGTCGCGGACGATGTCACGCTTGTTGTGCACCGTGTGGCAAGTACTGCAGGTCAAATCGCGATTACCGTGCGTGCTGGCCTGCCAGTTGATCTGATTGCCCCGCTGATGGCAGGTCAGGCAAGCTTCCTCGTTGCGCGCCAGGACCGAGGTGGTGGTCTTCTTGCGGAAACTGCGGTCGACCTGTGGCGGCTTGTCGCTGCCCTTATGGGTGCGATGCTTTTCGCTCTCACCGTGGCAATCGGTACAGGTCGGCGTGCGGCTATCGGCCCGGGTGCCATGTTTGGTCTTGCCGATTGCAAGCACGCCGGGGTTCAGCTCAAGCATGGTACTTCTGCCGGTCGGCTCGTCGGCCTCGTCATGGCAACCGGTACATTTCGCATCGCCCTTGAGGATCAGGTCCTTGGCATTGGGATCTGCAGCGAGATTTGCCTTCGCGGCCTTGGGCGCATCGGCCGCCTGCAACGGTGTGGTAGCCGCCAGAGTGCCGATGACGGCACAAAATGCGAGTAAGTGTCGAGCTATTTGCATGTGAGTTTTCCCTTTATGCCATCGCGTCTGGAGCGCCGTAACGGGAGTCATTGCCTCGAATTCCCGCTGCCCATTGCTGCGCGCAACCCCAATCAGTGCGAGAGGATGCTTGACGCCTTGTTTCAGATCAAGCCCCCCGGAAACACCATGCAACCGTTTGTTTGCAATTATTTACATTCCAATGGCGACAAATTTCCAGGGTGCGGTGAGGAATTTCATGTGGAACCTGCCTTAATGCACTTGAAGCAATCAGTTCCGAGCGTCTTCGCTGTTTGCAATAAAACTATATTATTTTGATTTTATGAGAACTTTTTGCGATACTTAACGCGTGAACCATTTCTCATTAGTGGCAATTATGACCATCAAGGCTTGAGCGGGCCGCGATACCGCCGGCACTGCCGCAACATGTAAATTATTGTAAGTTGTTACAATACAACACCGCGTCTTGCCATATTCGTTGCCCGCCACGCCGACTCGTTTCGCTCTGGCGCCAGCGACGTTCGCCGGCGCCGTGTGCGACATGAGGATGATTAAGTGGATCAAGCGCCGCAACTCTTGCTGATGGACGGCGATGCCGTGCTTTGCCAGGTCCTGGTGGACTATCTCCAGGGGCAGGGTTTCGGCGTCACCGTCGCCCCAGACGGCGAGGCGGGGCTATTGCAGGCCTCGCAGGGCGTCTATGACTTGGTCATTGTCGATGACCGGCTGCCGCGCATGGGTGGCATCGAAGTGCTGCGGCGCATTCGCCGCCAGGGCGAACTGCCGGTGGTGATACTGAGCGCCGGAAACGACGACATCGAGCGCATTGTCGGCCTGGAATTGGGCGCCGATGACTACTTGTCGAAGTCCTGCAACCTGCGCGAACTAGTCGCTCGCCTGAACTCCATCCTGCGTCGCACGCGGCTTGCCCTGGCCGCGGAGAGGATGCGCGGCAGCGGTATTGAAAGTCTGAGTCTCGTTGCGTCCCAGCGCACCGCGACCTGGCGCGGCGAACCATTGCCACTGACCAGTACCGAGTTCGATGTGCTGGAGGCATTGTTTCGCCACCCGGGTCGCGCGGTGCGCAAGGCAGAGCTCGCCAAGACGGTGCTGGGACGCGAGATCCAGCACTATGAACGCAGCCTCGACATGCACATCAGCAACCTGAGGAAAAAGCTCGGCAAGCTTGCCGACGGCCGCTCGCCGATACTGACGGTGCGTGGCACCGGCTATCAGCTGCTGCGCAAATAAGCCCGGCGCCGGCGGGTCGCCAGCACCAACTTTCAATGCCGGGCAGCGGTGATCACAGCGACAGGATCCAGCGTGCCAGGTTGCCCAGTTCGTCCGGATCCCGGGTGTCGATGATCGGGTGCTTCTCGTCGGAACCGTCCTGCAACTGGACCAGGCGTCCGCTGGTGATGTGCTCGACGATCACCTCCACACCGTCGGGCTTGGTTTTCAGCCGGGCGGCCACTCTGTTGTAGGCAGGGCCCTTCTTGGTCTTGTCGATGGCGTGACACTTGAAACAGTCATTTCTTTTTGCCAGCGCACGGGCAGCCTCGGCGTCCACTTGCGCCTGCGCCGGTGCAGCGCCGACCATCGCAAACAGCAGTGCTCCCGCAACGGGAACGGCAGATCCAATTCTCACGACGCCCGCCTCCGGCCCCGCTTCAAGGCACATGCCCTGAAGCGGGAATCGTTCAATGTCCGCCGCCGAAGAAACCGATGGCGATCATCACCAGCAGGGACAGGCCGAAGAAGATCAGGACCAGGCCGAGGATTTTCGAGCCCAGCGTGAATGGCCTGGACGGCGCATCCACCAGATACTTCTCCAACTCACCGGAGTCGACCAGGCGCTGGTACTGCGCGGCGTGCTCGTGCTTGAACTCGTCGAGCGACTGGGTGCCGGTGAACATCACCACATCAGGCGGCGGCAGCTTGTCGGGGCGGAAGTGGTTGTTGAAGAAATGCACCGTGAACAGGAACACCGCCGCGAGGAAGGCTTCCTCGCCATGCACCACCATCGCCACGTTGAACACCCAGCCGGGCAGCACCGAGGCCACGACATGCGGGAAGGCCAGCATCATGCCGCTGCCGCCGATGATCGCCATACCCCAGAACACCGCCCAGTAGTCGAACTTCTCCCAGTAAGACCAGCGTTCGATGGCCGGGCGCGGGCCCTTGCCGACGAACCACTTGAACATGCCGATGATGTCGGCCAGATCCTTCCAGTTCGGCACAAAGGAATCGGGACCGAAGATCTTGAATTCCTTCCACTTGCGCAGGATGTTGATCGACACCGCGATCAGGTGGATGAAGAATATGCCCAGCATGGTGAATGCGGCAACGCGATGGATCAACCCCGCCGTCCTTGGGCCACCCAGCGTGGACATGACGGTCTTGGCCCAGCCGGTCTCCGGGTAGAACGCCGCCATCCCTGTCAGCACCAAGGTCATCACACTGATCGCGAACAGCAGGTGCGCCAGGCGCCACATCGGTCCGAAACGCCTCACGTGCTTCTTGCCCAGTTCGTCGCGCCGCTCGTCGAACGGCAGCTTTTCCACGGGTATCGCATCGGTACGGATATGCCAATGATGCACGCCCTGCTTGCGGTCCATGTATTCGCGATACCACCAGAGTATGGAATGGGCCCAGAAGAACACGAAGACGCCGATCAGCAGCGCCACCATGAACTTGGTGGTGAGCCATATTTCCGGATACTTCTCGAAATTGTCGCTGGTGCCATGGGGGCTGAAGGTCAGGAAGCCGGCGGTGGCGAGCGGCAGATCCTTCTTGCCGCTGTGGCACTTCTGACATGTCTTGAGCCGGTTCTTTTCATTCATCCGCGATTTCGGATCCTTCGACGGCTGAATGGCGTGACTGCCGTGGCAGTCGAAGCATTTCGCGGTATAGGCGTAGCCCAGGGTATTGACCTGGCCGTGATAGGAATTCTTGTAGGACTTGAAGGCATCCTGGTGGCAATCGCCGCAACTGGCCGTGATCGACAGTTTGGCCTTGTCCGTGGAACTGCCGATGATGTCATGAGTGGTGTGGCAATCGGAGCAGACGGCCGTCTTCAGGTTCTTCTTCTCGACTGCTTCAATACCGTGGATGGATTCGCTCCATTCCTCAAGGTGATCCTCGTGGCATTTGCCGCAGATATCGGGCACGGTGAGGTGCCACTCCTTGCGCTCGGGCGTGCCGCGCGGCGGCACGTCGAAGGTATGAACGTTGTGACAATCGCTGCAGATTGCCATCAATTTGGTGGGGTCGTCCTTGTCCGGCTTGGCGTGGAAGGACTGCTTGTAGGCGGCGACGTTTTCCGCAACGATGCCGAGACGGGGCTTCTCGGCGGTCTTGCCCTGTTTCTTGGTTGCTTCCCAGAGGTCGAGGTGGCACTGGGCGCATTCGGCTTTCTTGACCCCGGCAGCTTTCTGGTGGGGCGTGACGTTGTCGGTGATTTCCAGGTGGCAGGCAACGCAATCCATCTTGGCGTGCACGCTCGTCGCATATTTATCCGGAACGACTGCCTGCACCGCGCGCTTTTCGCCATTGCTGGCGAGCATTTCCAGCTTGCCCTTCTTGCCGTCATGGCAGCTCTGGCAGCCGGCGTTATCGAGCTTGGCCGGGGCTGCAAGCGGCGATCCGCTGCCCAGAGTTCCGGCGACATAGACCACTGCCGCCACTATCCATGATGCAAACTGGCTGGTACGCATGATTCGGTTTCCCCGCTACTCGTTGTTCTTATGCCTGGTCACGCGCAAGCGGCTGCACCAGGAAACGCCGCCGGGGCCTTTTTTCGGGCCCCGGCGGATTGCATCAAATCAGTGCGACAAGATCCACTGCGCAAGGTTGCTCAACTCTTTCGGATCCTTGGTTTCGATGATCTTGTGATCTTCCTCGGTGCCGTCTTCGAGCTTGACCTTCTTGCCCTCGGTCATTTGCTTGATGGCGTCTTTCTCGGTGAGTTTCTTTTCCTTGTACTTGGCGGCGATCTTCTTCAGCGAGGGGCCCTTCTTGGTCTTTTCGGGAGCATGGCATTTGAAGCAGTCGTTTTTCTTCGCGAGCGCCTTGGCCGCGGCTTCATCGACCGCCGCATGCACCGATGCCAGCCCGGAGAGGGCGAATAACAGTGAGCCAGTCAGCAAAAGAGTGAATTTGGTTCTCATGATCAAACTCCGGTAAATGTTGTGTGAAATTTTTGACCGCGCAGCTTGCTATAAAACGACTTTTCAAAGTTGACCCACGTCAATGAGTTTTCAAAGAATAGCATTCATCGAAAGCCCATTTCGAGCATTGTTTCACGTTGCCGGCAATTTGGACACATCTGCAGGCTGTCGCCGGCGCCCGGCGTATCCGGCGCGTGTTCCTGCATCAGCGCCAGACTCAGGGCCAGCTTGCGCCGCCCGATAAACGGTGTTCCGCAGTTGCTGCATGCCGCCAGTCGATCGCTGGCCAGTTCGCGCGCCGCATTGCGTGCAATCGGGTCCGGCAAGAAGCGCGGCTGCAGCGCAATCGCCTGTTCGGGACACCCGGCGCGGCACAGATCGCACTGGATGCAGCGACTTTCCGTGAACGAGAGCTGCGGCGCCGGATCGAGCTGGCCGTTCAGCGCGCCGGTTGGGCACAAATGCGTGCATGCCAGACAGAGACTGCATTTCCCGGTATCCACCAATACCGCGCCAAACGTCGCACCGACCGCCAGCGCACGCGGCGCGTTGCTTCGCCCATCCGTTGGCCCGCCTGAACCGAGCGCGTCGATCAGTGCCAGCAGGCTTCCCTGCTTTCCATCCACGGCGAGGTCTGCGGCCGGCGCGGTCAAGGCAGGCAGGCGGACGATTTGTTCGATCGCCGTCGGCACATCCCGCGGAACAGCGATTCGCAGCACCTCGGGATCGAGGCCCAGCCCGGCCAGGATGGTGCGCAGTCCCTTCAGCTTGAATTCGATCAACTGGCGACTCTGCGGCGGAGTCGTCGCCGCCAGCACCAGCACCAGGCCGCCGACGCCTGCTGCCAGAGCCTTGAGCCATAGCAGGTCCGAAAATGCGGGCAGGGGATTCACCTCCAGAAAAAGCGCCCCTGGCGCTTCGGTAAAGGGCAATAGGTGGCGCGCCTCGGCGTCATACACCACCAGAATCGGTCCTGGAGCGATTTCGCCGCGCTTTTCCAGGCCTTCATCCAGCAATTCCTGCAGGGTTCCCGGCGCCGGATGCTGAAATCCGAGTGCACCGGTCGGGCAAGCCAGGGTGCAACTGGCGCAGCCCTGGCAGAGGTAGGCATCCACTTCGATCTTTTCGCCGCTCGAACGGATCGCCTGGGTGGCGCAGACATCGAGGCAACGCCGACAGCCGGCAACCCCCATCGCCCCGTGGGCGCAGAGTTGCGGACGGTAGTCGACATATTTCGGCTTGTGGAAATCGCCCGTCAGTTGCGGCAGGCTGTCCAGCGCCTGAGCCAGCGCCGCCGGATCGTCGCCGGGTGCATAGTAGCCATGGGGCAGCACGCTTTGACGGAACAGCGGCTCGCGGCGCAGATCCAGCACCAGATCAAAGTGCCGGTCGGCGTTGCCGCTGAATATTCCGGCATCTTCGGCCTTGTCGACGGCGACGCGAACGGACGCGGAGAATCGCCCGAGATGACCTCGTAGCGAAACGATGCGCCCGCCGACGGCCTTGACTGTCGTCGGCAAGTCGCCGAGAGCCGCCACTCCGGGCGCAAACAGGGCTATGCGCAAGCTCGGCGCGCGCCGCGCCAGTTCGCGCGCCGCATCTGCGGCGGACACGGTGTCGCCGGTGATCAGCACCGAAGCGCGCGACCGGTAAACCACCCCATCGTGCGGGATCGGCGTACCCGGCGCCATGTATCTCAACCCGGACATACCGCCAGCTTGAGCAGGGGAACTGACAATAGAGAAAGCCGGCGACACGAAGGGATCAGACATACTCGGCGAAGGATGGCACGGATTCGACTATGGCATCGATATCTTCGCGATCGAGCACGCAGGCACGCGGCGTCAGCGCCAGCAAGGCACGATAGAACGGGGTTACCGCCATTACCGAGGCCTGCCGGCAATACTCGGGAACCCAGCGCAAGACATGCCGGTCGAGGAAGTCTCGTTCGCGGCGTACCCAGTCCATCGCCGCCTGGGTGTCATCCGCCCGCCACGCCTCGGCTTCGCGATGACAGGCGATGGCGAGGAAACGCAATTCAGCCGCCAGATGGTCGGGCGGGCTGGCATCGGGCAGCGGCGGCGCGATATCGGCATCGGCATAGGCGGCGACCACGGCCAAGGCAACATCGCCGCCCCAGTTGCCGCTGCGCACCACCGATTCGAACGGCGGCGGTCCGCCGTAGGATTCGGAAATACCGCCGAACAAACGGGTGAACTCGATGGCCAATGCATCCGACGCAACGTCCACGCCAAGCGCCGAGTGCAGGGCGTCGGCGAAGGCGGCGGTCTCCGCCGCCAGCGCTTCGGCCGGATTCACCGGACCGAGCGCCGTTATGAGTTCACAGAAAAGCACGCTTCCAGGCGCCTCCGCAAAGCCCCGGGCGAGCAGCCAATAGGTGCGGCCGCGGCGGCCGGCAACATCCGCCAGTGTCGCGGCCGGGCTCATGCTCATACTCCCCAGAACGAGTGCGGCCCGTTCGGCTTGTAACCGGGCTTGTGGCAGGTCAGGCAGCCCTTGCGGTCGGACTGGCCCTCGTCAGCCAGCGCTTTCGACATGCGGTCGTCCTTGCGCAGATACAGGATGTCTTCCTGCACCTTGTCGTGGCAATCGGCGCAGTCGAGCTTTTCCTGCTTCTCGTGCAACTTGTGGAAACGCCCTCCGACGGCCATCGACGGTTTGCCGGAAAACACCATCTTTTTCTTCGCCGGTGCGTCGGCGCCGATGGCCGGTGCCATGGCCAGGCTCAATCCCAGAACCAGCGATGCAAAAAGTAGTCTCATGACTTGGCTCCTTTATCCAGCGTGTAATACACCTGCGGCTTGTTGCCGAAATGCGTCTTCAGTTGCACGGCATTGGTCGCCTTGATGCGCATCGAAATTTCCGACTTCGGATCGTCGAGGTCGCCGAACCAGCGCGCCTGCGTCGGGCAGACCAGATCGCAGGCCGGCGTGTAATCCTGATCCTTGCCGATGCGATCCTGCTTGCCGTCCTTGATGGCCTTTTCGATCTTGTGCCAGCAGAAGGTACACTTCTCGGCGGCCTTGGCCCGCTTCTGGTGCGTCGGATGCCGCTCGGCAAAGGCGATGGTCTCCATGCCCTGCGCGCCCTTGCCCGGATTCATGGGCTTCACTTCTGCATTCATTTGCGGCACGCCGTAGGGGCAGACGGATGCGCAATAGCCGCAGCCGATGCACTTCTTGTAGTCGAACAAGACCACACCGTATTCGTTCTTGGTGATGGCCTTGACGCCGATCTTGTCGCAAATGGCCTTGCATGACGGCTTTTCGCAATGCATGCAGTTCATCGTGTTGTAGATCTTGTGTACTTCGGGATAGGTGCCCACCTCGTACTCGATCATCGCGTTCCATTGAGCATCGGGAGTGAAGTAATTTTCCACCGCACATGCGGACAAGCAGGAGCGGCAGCCCATGCAGCGCTTGGTGTCTATGAGTCGTCCAAATTTTGCCATGATGATTTACTCCCTTATGCCTTGGTCAGCTTGCACTTGGTGTCGTTGAAGGAGTTCATGCCCGACGGAACGTCCGGGTGCAACTCCAGCACCTGATTGATCCAGGTTCCCCGATTGGCACCGGGGGCGTAGCCCGGACTCCACTGCCCGTAGTGGTAGGACACCGCCAGCGTGTCGGGACGCACGCCCTGCATCGGCCTGGCAATGCCCTTCACCTTGCCGACGCGGGTTTCGATCTGCACCGTATCGCCGTCCTTGATGCCCATCTGCTTGGCCGTCGCGGCGTTTATCGCAACGTAGTTGGTGTCCAGATCGGCACCGAGTGCCTGATTGGTGATCGCGTTATTGATGGTGTTGCCGGACTGGTAGCGATGCATCAGCTTGTGCGTGACCAGATAGAAGGGGAAATCCGTGGCCTCGCGATGCGGCGTCGGGAAGGCATGATCCTTGGTCGGGATCGGCGAGTAGGCCAGCTTGTACTTGGCCAGGTCGATGCGGGCGATGTTGTTGGCCTTGACGACCTTCTCGACCGTTTCATACGTACCGATGAACTGATCGGCATAAAGCTTGAACTTCGGCTTGCCGGGCCCCTTGAACACCGGATCGACCCCGTGCAGATACTTGCCTTTGGTATCCAGCTTTTTGGCGACGAAGCCATGTTCCTTGGCATAGGCGAAATCCTTCTTGGTCTTGTCGGTCCAGATTATCTCGACCTGCTCCTCGGTCGTGTAGTCGCGGCCCGGCTTGAACTTGACCTCCTTGAGCTTCCAGCCCTTGTTCAGGTTTTCAAGATACTTGTCACGGAAGCCGACGCGCTTGGCCAGCTCGAAGATGATCGAAGTGGCGTTGTGTTCGAGGTTGAAGGGATTGGTCATCGGCTGGCGAATCGCGACGATCCCGGTCATTTCGGGGTGAGTCTTGGCCGGCGCGTTGTGCCACGATTCGAGGTAGGTCTTGTCGGGCAGGACGATATCGCCATACCAGGCCGTTTCGGTCATCACAATGTCGATCACCACGTTGAAGGTCTTGGTCATACCCTCGAACTGCTGCCAGGCGTTGGAGGTCGAAACTGCCCGGTTAGTGCCGTAGAACATCTGCATTTCCGGCACGTAGCCCAAGCCCCAGGACTTCGGGTCGAGCAGGGTGATGTTGGTTTGCTGGCCGATGTTGTGGTGCGAGTTCGGATGGAACACGGTTTGCTGCATGTCCGTGCGTTTCGGCGGATAGTCGCACTTCGCGGGTTCCAGGTACTCCGGATGGTTGTTTGGGTGGTGGAGCAGGAAACCGCCGACGGCGTCGATCGCCCCCACCAGCGAATTGAGGATTAGCAGGGAACGTGAGTTCTGCACGCCGAACTCCTTGGCGGCAAGCCCGCGGAAGGTGTAGGCCGCGACCGGGCGATAACGCAGTTTGACGCCGTCGATTTCCTTGAACTCGCCGATATGCGCTTCCTTGGCGAAAGTTGCGGCAAGGCGCGTAATGGTGCCGGCAGGTACGCCGGCCACCTCTTCGGCATATTGCGGCGTGACGTCCTTCAGGCTGTCGGCGAAAACCGTGAAGGCGGTGCGTACCGGCTTGCCGTCGACCGTGTAGCTGCCCTTGAGCGCCGGCTTGACGTTGGCGGTGTAAGCCGCGGCGGCGTTGCTCACCGTATCCCAGACCAGCGGCGTCTTGCCGTCCTTGTCCATGACGATCTTGCCGTCGGCGCCCACCAATTGCGGCGAGTTGGTGTAGGTGGTGAGAAATTCCTCGTCGATGGTGCCGGCATCGATCAACTGCTTGCACATGGCCAGAATCATCACCACGTCCTTGCCCGGACGCACCGGCACCCATTCGTCGGCCTTGGCCGCGCAGCCGGAAAGCCGCGGATCGACGACCACGGTCTTCAAGCCGCGTTCGCGCCCCTGCGCGGTAGCCCAGTCGAGCCAGCGCGAGGTCTGCTCGCCTTCGTGGTAGTTGGCGCCGAAATTGAGCAGGAGATTGGTGTATTTCAGATCGGGCAGATGGCCGTGATAGCCCCAGGTCAGTTCGTCGGCCACGTGCCGCGCCGCCTCGCACAGCGTGGTGCGGTGTATGGCGTTCGGCGTGCCGAAGGCGCCGCACCAGGCTTTCAGATTCGTGTCGCCAATGAGGTACTTGCCCTGGCCCCACTGGAAAACCAGCTTCGACGGATTGTCGGCCTTGATTTTCTTGAGCCGCTCGGACACGAGCGTAAAGGCTTCTTCCCAGCTGATCTCGACGAAGCCGGGATTCTCGTTCGGTCCCTTCTTCGGGTTGGTGCGCTTCAGCGGCTTCTTCAGCCGATAGGGATCGTAAGTGTTGTACATGCCCGACGCGCCCTTGGGGCAGATGCCGTGGTTGTATACGTCGGCGCGTGCGGCATCGGGATAGATGGACTTGACGATGCCATTCACCACGTTGCCCTGGATGCCGCAGAAGTTCGGGCAGATGGAACATCCGGACTTGAAAGTCTTGACCTCCATCGACTTGGCCGCCGCCGCAGGTTTGGCTTTCGCCGCCGCCGCGAGGGCATCGAAACCGACGCCGGAAGCCGCCGCGCCGCCGAGGGCACCCATGCCCTTGATGAAACCTCTTCTTCCGATTTCCATATCATTGACTCCTAGATGTTGTTGCCATTGCTTCGAATGGACGTCGCATGGTGAGACTTGCCTGAAAACTGTCCGCACCCTCGGGCCGTCAAGGCGGTTACCGCGCAGTAACATGAAATTTGGGCAGCGGTCGCGCTCGCCCCGCCGCGTGGCCGGCCGGCAAGAGTTGGCGCTGGCGACACGGCACCGCGTGCGGCAAGGCCGACGGCACCCCCGCCACGCAGGCGATGCCCGGTCGAAAGCTTGGATGGAGTATTCACGGCAGGGACCCGATCATCATGTTTGCTCTTCCATGCGCGAGAAACATGCCACGGCGAAAACCCATGCGAATTCAGGGTATTGGACTCGCCCCCTGAAAACCATGTTATTAATAGTGATAATAAGGACTAGAATGGTTACCGTACCGTAACTAGCGAGGGCTCCATGAGTCAGTCAATCGAAAGTTCGTTACCTAACCGTAACCGACGCCGCTGGCTGATCGACAGCGGATGTCTCGCCGCCGCGGGACTGATCGGCCTCTCGCGCAAATCGCTTGCCGCCGGCGGCAAGCTGCGGGTCGGCATGACGCCGGCCTTTCTCCATGACCAGCACAGCATGCTCAGCGAATGGCGCGCGTTCATGTCAGATTCCCTGCAAAGGCCCGTGGATTTCGTGCAGCGCGACAGCTACCGGGAAACCATGGACCTGTTGCGGCTGGAAAAGCTCGAATTCGCCTGGATCTGCGACTATCCCTACCTGCACCTTAAGGACACCGTGCGCCTGCTGGCGGTGCCGCTCTATCAGGGGCGTCCGCATTACCGTTCCTACCTGATCGTACGCAAGGGCGATACGCGGACCCGTTCGATCGCCGATCTTTCGGATGGCGTGTTCGCTTACGCCGATCCCTACTCGAACACCGGCTACCTGTCGCCCCGCTATGAAATCCGCCAGTTGGGGCACGACCCGGCCGGCTTCTTCCGCAAGACCTTCTTTACCTGGTCGCACCGCAAGGTGGTCGAGGCGGTAGCCAGCGGACTGGCGCAGGGCGGCGCGGTGGACAGCTACATCTGGGAAACCCTGGCTTACGTCGAGCCGACGCTGACGGCACGTACGCGCGTGGTCTGGCGTTCGCCGGAGTATGGTTTCCCACCTTTTGTCGCCCATCGCTCGGTGGCCAGCGCCGACTTTCAACTCATGCAGCGCCATCTGCTCGACACCTCGCGCAGCGAAGCCGGACGACGCCTGCTCGACCTGCTGCACCTGGACGGATTCACCATTGGCAGTCCGGCGCTGTACGAGGGCGTGGCGCGCATGATGCGCAGCTTCGGCGAAGCCTGAGCCAACGCTCATGACTTCGATGAACCACCCCACATCATGAAATGTTTTAACGTCGCAATCCCTCAAGCTGGCAAGTGGACCCACCCCCTCCCATCCGCTACGCGGCCCACGGCGGGCTTTGCACAGCCAGCCGGCTGCGGCGGCGCGACGCATGCGTCGCGAATTCCCGCCTCGCCCCCCTCGCGGGGGAGGCTACCGATTGGCTCGCTGCGCTCGAACCTGACACAGCACGCTTGGCAAAGCATTTCACGTTAACCGATGCGCTGGCTGTTCAACCTCTCCTTCCGCCACAAGATTCCCTTGTGGACCTCGTTCCTGATCAGTGTCTCGATTTTCGTCGTCGGCGCCGCGCTGATGACGCGCGCCTATCAGGACATGAAGACCGCAGTGGTGATCAGCGCCGGCAATCTCGCGCATACCCTTGCCAACACCCTGGCGCCGACGCTGTTGCACGACAACGTGTGGCGCGCCTTCGAGATCGCGCGGTCGCCGATTCGTGCCGAATCCGCAAAAACCCCGGTCGCGGTCGATGCCGTGGTGGTGCTCGGACGCGACCAGCGGATTTTTGTCTCCAGCGATCCCGATACGCTGCCGATGCTGACCGATGCCGCGACGCTGGGGCCCGACTGGCAGCAAATGAGCGAACGGCTGGGTAGCCCGAGCGAGGAGACATGGCCCGTGGTGATGGAGCCACAGGATTCCGGCTACCTCTACCTGATCCTGCCCATCACCGACAAGGACGCGCAACTGGGGCACCAGGTCTTGCGCTATGCAAAGTCGGTGTTCCATCCCTGGTTCATCGACACCATCTGGCAGGGTCTGGGCATCGGCCTGCTGGTGCTGGCGGTGCTGATTCCGATCAACTGGTATTGGGGCAGCCGCATGGCGACGCCGCTGGTCGACCTGGCACAACGCATGGGCATGATGCTGATATCGGTTCCCGATCCCTTGCCGCCCGATCTTTATCCCTATCACGACGAGCTCGGCCAGTTGTTCGCGGCCTACGACCGCATGGTGCTGGCGCTGCGCGACAAGGCGGCACTGGAAAACGAGATGGTCAAGTCCGAAAGGCTGGCCGCGATCGGCCAGCTCACCGCCGGCATCGCCCATGAAATCAACAATCCGCTGGCTGGCCTGATCACGACCGTCGACACCCTCAAGCTGCAGCGCAATCTCGATCCGCGCGCCTTGCGCCAGCTTGAGTTGATCGATCGCGGCCTGATGCAGATTCGCGACACCGTTGCCGCGTTGCTGGTGCAGACAAAAGTGCAGGCGCGGCCGCTGAGTCCGCACGACCTGGAAGACGTGCACACCCTGATTCAGCCCCAGGTCGGCAAACGCCGCATCCGGCTCGACTGGTCGGCGGCGATGCCGGCCGAATTGCCGGCGCCGGCCAGCCTGGTGCGCCAGATTCTGATCAACCTGTTGCTCAATGCCGTACAGGCAGCGGCCGAAGGCGGCCACGTCAGCCTGTGGCTGGGCCGCAAAGCCGAATCGGCCTCCTGCCTGTCGATCGAGGTGCGCAATGACGGAACCCTGCTCGGCGACGAACAGCTGGACCATTTGTTCGAACCCTTTGCGTCAACCCGCGCCGGCGGCCATGGGCTCGGCCTGTGGGTGACCTATCAGATCGTGACACAGCTCGAAGGCCGCATCTCGGCCAGAAACATCGACGGCCAGGTCGAGTTCGTCGTCAACCTGCCCCTTGGAGAAAGCCCATGCAGCACCGCATCGCCCTGATCGAGGACGACCCCATCATCGGTGAGGCGCTGTCGGAGCGGCTCGACTTCGAAGGCTTCACCTGCGACTGGTTCCGCGACGGCAAGTCGGCCCGGCGTGGCCTCGGCCAGCGCCGCTACAGCGTGATCGTCAGCGACATCAACCTGCCCGACATCGGCGGCGAACAACTGTTTTGCGAACTGCTCGCCGGAAACCGGACCATTCCCCCGGTGATCTTCATCACCGGCTACGGCGCCATCGACCAGGCTGTGCGCCTGCTCAAGCTGGGTGCTCAGGATTACGTGACCAAGCCCTTCAACGTCGGCGAACTGATCGCCAAAATCCGCGGCCTTTGCGAACGCCAGCAACCTGCCACGAACCTCGATGCGCGCCTGGGGATTTCCACCAGCATGCGACATATCGAGGGGCTGCTGCCGCGCCTGGCGGCGAGCCGCAGCGCGGTGCTGATCTCCGGCGAGTCGGGCGCCGGCAAGGAGGAAGTCGCGCGGGCTCTGCACCGTGCCGGCGATCCGGAGGGCAAGACCCCCTTCATCGCGGTGAACTGCGGTGCGATCCCCGAGAATCTGGTCGAGTCGGAACTGTTCGGCCACGACAAGGGAGCTTTCACCGGCGCCGACCGCGACCGGCGCGGCGTCTTCGAGCAGGCCGACGGCGGGACCCTGTTCCTCGACGAGATCGGCGAAATGCCGCCCTCGATGCAGGTCAAGTTGCTGCGCGCGATCCAGGACCGGGCGGTGGTACACGTCGGCGGCGCCACGCCGCACCAGGTGGATATCCGGCTGATCTGCGCCACGCACAACGACCTCAAGGCCATGGTGGAACAGGGCCGCTTCCGCGAGGATCTGTACTACCGCATCCACGTCATCCATTTGCAGGTGCCGCCGCTGCGCGAACGGCGGGAAGACATCCTCTGGCTGGCCGCGCGCTTGCTGGATGCGCGCGCAAGCCGCGGCGAAGCGCGCCGCACGCTGACGCCCGAGGCCGAACGCGCCCTGACCCGCTATCCGTGGCCGGGCAACGTGCGCGAGTTGCAGCATTGCCTGGAGCGCGCCAGCGTGCTCTCCTTGACCCCGGCGCTGAGCGCCGAGAGCCTGTTCGGCGCCGGCAGCGACTCACCGGCAGACGCCGATACCTTGCGGCAACCGCTCAGCGAGCACCTGCAGGACTGCGAGCGCGCCTACATCCGCCGTGCGCTGGCCGAATGCGATGGGCGCATCGCCGACACCGCCGCCCTGCTCGGCATCAGCCGCAAGAACCTCTGGGAAAAAATGCGCAAGCTGGACATGGCCGAAGGCTGAACGCCTTCAGCCCATGCCGACGCCCTGTCAGGCCTTGGCCACCGGCTTCACCGCGCGGTGGAAACCGATCATGCCGTAGAACACCGTATCCACGCTGACCTCGACATAGCCCAGTTCGCGCAGCACGATCGACAGTTCTTCGGCGGTGTAGAACAAGTCCAGCGCGTCGATGAAATACCGCTTGAACTTGGTCGCCGCGGGACTGCTGCCGACGATCAGGCTGGTGAAATTAAGGCAGGCCTTGAGGTAGGTGAAATACAGGTTCTTCACGATCACGTTGCGCGGCCGCAGCATGTCGGAATGGTGAAAGTGGCCGCCGGGCTTCAGCACGCGCAGGATTTCGGTGAACACATCGCGCACGCGCAGGTGGCGCGAGGCGAACTGCAGCGTGACGACGTCGAAATGATTGTCCGGAAACGGCAGCGTATGCACGTCGCCGATGGTGCTCTTGATCTGAAAGCCCAGCGCGGCGGCGTTCTGCGCGCCGACGGTCTGCATCTCGGCGCTGCGATCCATGGCGTGCACATCCAGCGTCGGTTCGCGCTTGAGCAGGGCGACGCCGATGGCATTGGTGCCGGCGCAGACGTCGAGCACCTTCTGCTGCGGTTTGATATCCACGGTCTGCATGAAGCGCTTGAGAAAAGTGCTCCACAGGCCGAGCGCAGCGATTTCGTTGGCGCGGTCGTAATAGCGCGCGATGTCGGCAAACGCATCGTTGAGTTCGTTGGTCCAGACATCGTTGAAGCGTTCTTCGCGTACTGCCTCACGCGTGGCCAGTGGGGGGGGTGCCATTGTTGTTTTCTCCTGCAATTGGTTTGTGTCGATGCTGACTGAGGCCCGGATTTAGCCTTCGTGGCGGCAGGCTGTCAAGTCGGGGAACGGCGTGCCGGCGTCGCTACGGCTCGCCTTTTGCCTTGATTCCAAGGCGTCGAAGCTTTTCCCAGAGGGTCTTTCGCGTAATGCCCAGGGCCTCGGCGGCATGGGTCATGTGGCCGCCGTGCCGCTCCAGGATCAGTGACAGATAGTCGCGTTCGCAGCCCATCAGGTATTCGCTCAGGGATTCGGATTCCGGCGGCTGCGCCACCTCGCCGTCGATGCCGCCGCCAAAAAAGGCTTCGGCGCCGAGCAGGGGCCCGCTGGAAAGGATGCAGGCACGCTCCACCGCGTGCCGCAGCTCCCTCACGTTGCCGGGCCAGGCGTAGTGCAGCAGGGCCTGCTCGGTGCGCGGGTCGAGGCGGCGCTGCTCGCCGGCGTGGGCGCGGTTGAATTCCTCGACGAAATGGCGCACGAACCAGCGGATGTCTTCCGGGCGCTCGCGCAGCGGCGGAATGCGCAGCTGTATCACATGTATCCGGTAATACAGGTCCTCGCGGAACTGGCCGGCATCGACCATCGCGCGCAAGTCGCGATGGGTCGCGCAGACCAGGCGGAAGTCCGAGCTGATGGCTTTCTCTCCGCCCAGGCGGGTCAGGCGCTGGTCCTGCAGCACGCGCAACATCTTGGCCTGCATCGACAGCGGCATTTCACCGATTTCGTCGAGGAACAGCGTGCCCTGGTGCGCCTGCTCGAAGTAGCCGCGCTTGGCCTTGACCGCACCGGTGAAGGCGCCGCGCTCAAAACCGAAGAGTTCCGCTTCCATCAGCGACTCGGGAATCGAGGCGCAATTCACGGCGACGAATTCGCCCGCCTCGCCGATCGCGTGACGATGGAAAAGCTTCGCCACATGCTCCTTGCCGGCACCCGACTCGCCGGTGATCAGCAGTGCGGTGGCGTGACGCGCCAGGCGTGGGATCGACTCGGCGATGCGCCGCATCGCTGGCGAAACGCCGAGCGTATCGTCGCCGCCATCGCGGACCGCGCCGTAGCCCTCGGCCAGGCCGCGCACCTTCTGCACCAGGACATCGACATCGAAGGGCTTGGTGACGTAGTCCGCGGCACCGGCCTTGAGCAGTTCCACGGCGCGGTCGATGGTGCCGAAGGCGGTCATGAACAGGAAGGGCGGCAGCCACGGCTGCGTCTCCTTGAGTTCGAGGAACAGGTCGCCGCCATTGCGGTCCGGCAGGCGGATGTCGCTCACCACGAGGCTGTAGCGGTGGGCGCCGATCGCCGCCGCGCCCGCGGCCGCCGTGCGGCACCAGTCCACGGCAAAGCCTTCCAGGCGGAACAGCTGGCACAGGGATTCGCCCATGATCTCGTCGTCCTCGATCAGGCACAGGCGCAGCGCGGATTCAGTTTTCGACATAGGGAATCTCGGCGCTGAAGGTGGTGCAGCCCGGCTCGCTGTCGACCGACAGCCCGCCGTTCAACTGCTGGACGATCTGGTAAACCACCCAGAGACCGAGGCCGTAGCCCTTTTCGCGGCCGCTGGCGAAGGGTTCGAAGAGATAGGCCATCTGCTCGTCGGGGATGTGCTTGCCGTCGTTGCACACCGAGAACCTCAGCATTCCGTCGCCGCTGCCGAGGCCGAGACGCACACGCCCGCCCTCGTCGGCCGCGGCGATCGCATTCAGCAGCAGGTTGAGCAGTATCTGCCGCAGCAGCGTCGCCGGCAGGGGCAGCGCCCGCTGCTGCGGGGATTCGATGACGATGGTGACGGAGCGGGCACGCGCCTCGGCCTCGACCAGGATCAGCAGATCATCGATATCCGCCGGTTCGAACGGGCGGTCCTGCAACTTGGTTTCGACCAGCAAGGCAGCCACGGTATGGCGGATCTGCGTGAGCCCGCGCTCGAGCAGGGACAGGGTCTGGTTCGCCAGCGGGTCGCCGGCGCCGTGCCGCTGGTAGGTCTTGATCGCGGTCAGCATGCCGCCCAGGGGATTGTTGATCTCGTGCGCGATGCCGGCCGTCATGCGGCCGACGGCGGCCAGACGCTCGGTGACCAGCACCTGGTCCTCCAGTTCCTGCTTGTGCTTCAACTCGCCGACCATGCGGCGAAAGGCATTGCCCAGTTGCCCGATCTCGTCGCCGCTCTTGGGCAAATCGGCCAGGCGTGCCACTTCCAGATCTCCCGGCACCCGGCGCATGGCTTCGGCCAGGGCCACCAGCGGCTCGCCCGTGCGCCGCGCCCAGAACCATGAAAACGGCAGGATCAGCACCAGCACCAGCAGGGTGACGAATGCCGCCTGTCCCACCAGACCGATGAAGCGCGGCACAAACGAAATTTTCGAATAGCCGAGGATGACGTGGCCGAGCGCGACGCCGTCGGCCACCAGCGGCGACATGACGAAGTAATGAACCGAATCGGCCGGTTCGATGACCTGCTGTTCCGTCGCCTTGGTCTTCACCAGCTCGGCGCGCAGACGCCCGTAGACGCCGCCGCGACTGGCCGGACTGCTGCCGATGGGAAATTCCTTGGGCCGGGTAGAAACGAAGACATTGAAGTCCGCGTCGGTCACCAGCACCACGTCGGCCTGCAGTTCCGGCGCAATCGCCGTGGGATCGCGGGCCGACTGCAGGATTTCGTAGGCGCGCCAGATGTCGTCGTGCAGCACCGGCGTCACCAACGTGTTGGCCAGCACCCGCGCCAGGCTCTTGCCGTGGGCATCGAGGTTCTGCCGCATCTCGTCGTACTCGCGCGTCACCAGCGCAGCGGTAACCGCCAGCGCGGTTCCCAGCACGGCGCCCATCACGCGCAGCGGAATCTTCCAGCGCAGCGACAGGTCGGCCAGGGCGATCATATCTGGCGCACCCGCGCTGCCATACGCCTGATTTCATCAAACAGGGAAGGCTGACCGGCGACAAAACCATCCAGGCGCAACAGGTGCAGCAGTTCGGCACCCTCGGCATCGGACGGCATCTCCAGCAGTACGGCGCGGAAGCGCTGCAGTTCAATGGCGGATATGTCCGGGCGCGCGACGAAGGGCGGGTGCCCGAACTCCGGCGAGCGCTCGATCACGCGCGTGCTGCGGGTCAGCGCGGGATGGGTCTCGGCCAGGGTTTCCCAGACATAGCCGTCTACCGCGCCGCCATCCGCCAATCCGACGCCGACGGCCTCGACCACCTTGCGGTGGCCCCAGGTGAAGAAGTTGCGGGCAAAGAAGGTCGTCGGATTCTCGCCCAGTGTGGTAAGCCGATACTGGGGATAAAGGTAGCCCGAGTTGGAATCCGGGTCCGAGTAAGAAAATACCTTGCCGCGCAGATCGGGCAGGCCGCCCGAATGCCCATCCTCGGCGGGCACGATGATATAGGACTGGTAATACGGCCTCCCGCGCCACAGCGGCACCGCAACCAGGCGCAACTCATGCCGGTAGCGCACATAGGGGTAGCCGCAGATCCAGGCGAAATCGATCTTGCCGCCGCGGACCAGGTCCAGCACCTCGCGGTAGTTGCCGCGCTGCACGAAGGCCACCGGCCGCTTCAGCCGCCGCTCCAGCCAGGCGCGCCAGCGCGTCAGGAAGCTCAACTGGTCGTCGAGAAAGACCGGCGTCAGACCGATGCGCAGGACGCCGGTTTCGGCGCGCACGGGTAGCAGGGGCATGGCGGCGACGGCCAGCGCCGAGCGCAGAAAAGCCCGTCTGCATACTCCCGCCAATAGGTGATCGCCCTTGCTCATGGCGGCGATGATAAGCGCGAAAGCCAGCGCTTCATTGCCGATTTCAGCGAGCGTTACGTCGGCGTAGCAGGTTGCAGCGCAGCATCGAAGGCAAGTGTTACGCCCGCGTAACCATCGCCCGAAAGCCTTGCGGCTCGGCCCTGACCAAATCCCCAATGACGACAAGGGATTGGCATCCGAACGGCCCGACTGGTCTGGATGTTGCGTAAAGCAAACGGCAGGCTGGTCCAGCGAGCACTGACTTTCACCCCAGCGACCAGAACAAAAAACCGAATCACTGTATTCAGAGGAGGCAAGACAGATGAGTGAAGAATTGAGGGTCTCCCCCATCGAGACGCGCGGCGTCACCGGCAAGAGGCGTTTTGCCATGGTGGTCGATACGCGTCGCTGCATCGGCTGCATGGCCTGCCAGGTCGCGTGCAAGGCCGAATACGACACGCCGCTGGGCGTCAACCGAACCTGGGTGCCGTACAAGGTGGTGGGCAAATATCCCACGGTCAAGAAGCAGTTCCTGCCACGGCTGTGCAACCACTGCGACGACGCGCCCTGCGTGCGCAACTGCCCGGTCGACGCCACCTTCAAGGTCGAGGATGGCGGATTCATATTACAGCGCTATGAGCGCTGCATCGGCTGCCGCAGCTGCATGGCCGCCTGCCCCTACAACGCGCGCTTCATGCTGCCTTCGCATCGCAGCTACACGCCGATCACCAACGTGGTCGACAAGTGCACCTTCTGCTTCCACCGCGTGACCCAGAATCTGGTCCCGGCCTGCGTGCAGACCTGCATCGGCCGCGCCCGCGTGTTCGGCGACATCAACGATCCGAAGAGCGAGGTTTCCTGGCTGGTGGCGACCAATTCGACCCAGGTGCTACGTCCGGAAGAAGGCACCAAGCCGCACGTCTTCTACATCGGCGCCGATCGCAATGCGACAGAGTTCGGCCGCGACGCCTACCGCCAGCCTGAAGTGATGGAACTCGAGCGTTCCGCCTTCAAGCGCAACTTCAAGATCTGAGAGGGAACATCATGGGTGATTACGTCTGGTTTCACGATGTGTCGTGGCACGCAAGCTACGCCGTCTATTTCTTCGTCATCGGCATCCTCGCCGGTTTGTCCTTCATGTCCTACGGCTCCTGGATCACGCCGGCGCTGCGCCCCTTGCGCGAGAAGGCCGCTTACGGCTCGATCGCCCTGCTGGCGCTGGGCGGCGTGCTGCTGATCGCCGATCTGTCGCAACCGCTGCGCTTCCTCAACATCCTCAACCCCGGCTACCTGAACTTCAGCTCGCCGCTGGCCTGGGGTGCGCTCAACATCGTCGCCTTCGGAATCGCCTCGGTGTTCTACATCCTGGCGCTGCGCAAGGGTGACGAGGGCAAGGGAAAGCTGCTGGCGCTGGTGACTGCGCTACTGGCGCTGGGCCTGCCGGTCTATACCGGCTTCGACCTGACGGTGCACCAGTCGCGCCCGGTGTGGAACTCGCCGATCATGCCGGTGCTGTTCGTCGCCATGGCGATTGCCTCCGGTTCCGCGGTCGGTTCGCTGCTGGCCATGGGCAATGAAGAGGCACAGAAAGTCCTGCGCCAGTACATGCTCTGGTCGGCCGGCGCCGTGGCCGTGATGCTGGTCTCGGTGATGGGCACCACCAACTACGGTGGTTCGGCATCCGAACTGACCTTCATGATCATGACCACCGGCACCATGGGCCTGCTCTTCATCGGCGTCGGGTTCCTCGCCGGCAGCGTCGCTCCCGCGGTGATGCTGTTTGCCCCAGTCGGCAAGAGCCAAATCGTATTGATGGTTTCCGCCTTGCTGATTCTGGTCGGTGGCGCGGCCCTGCGCTATGTGTTGCTGATGGCCCCGCAACAGTTGCAGACCCTGTATTGATCGGCCACGAGGAGATTAAGAAAATGGAAATGCCAAAAGTCACACGTCGTACGTTTCTCAAGGTCAGCGCCACCACCGGCGCTGCGGCCGCCGCAGCCCCGCGTCTGCTCAACGCCATGGAAACCCAGTTGGGCGGCAAGGATTTCGGCCCAGTCACCGGCGCCGAGCGCAAGGCGATCCCGATCAACTGCCACGTCTGCAACATCCAGGACGGCGCCATTGCCTACGTCGAGAATGATCGCGTGGTCAAGCTGGAAGGTAACCCGGAGCACGTCTCCACCCGCGGCCGCCTGTGCGCCAAGGGCAACGCCGGCATGTGGTACAGCTACGACCCGGATCGCATCCTCTACCCGCTGAAGCGCGTCGGCGCCCGCGGCGAAGGCAAGTGGAAGCGCATCACCTGGGACGAAGCACTGACCGAACTCGCGGGCAAGCTCGACGCCGCGATCAAGGAAGATCCCAACACCATCATGCTCAAGTACGGCCGCAACCGCTCCGGCGGCGTGATCGACCGTTTCATGCAGACGCTGGGCTCGGCCACCGTGGTGAACCACACCTCGGTCTGCGAATCGTCGAAGAAAATCGGCATGGAGCCGACCTGGGGACCGGACATCGAAACGCCGGACTTCGCCAACGCCAAGTACGTGCTCAACTTCGGCTCCAACATCCTCGAAGCCGCATACTTCCACAACCCGCTGTCGCAGCGAGTGACGGAAGGCCGGGTCGACAACCACATGAAGATCGTCACCTTCGACGTGCGCCTGTCCAACACCGCCGGCTTCTCCGACGAATGGATCCCGGTGCATCCGGCCACCGACGGCGCGGTGGCGCTGGCCATGGGCCACGTGATCCTGCGCGAGAACCTGCAGGACACGGAGTTCATCGAAACCTGGACCAATGTCACGGTCAAGGAGCTCATCGAAAACTACAAGCCCTACACGCCGGAATGGGCCTCGAAGATTTCCGGCGTGCCGGCCGAGACCATCGCGCGCATCGCGCGCGAGTTCGCGACGACCAAACCCGCGACGCTATTCACCTACCGCGGTCCGGCCAAGCACCTCTATGGCTCCTACAACGAGCGCTCCTGCATGATGCTGCCGATCATGACCGGCAACGTCGAGAAGAAGGGCGGCTACTGCCTGCCGCGCGGTATGGGCTGGCCGCAGCCGAGCCCGGCGCCGGGCAAGCCGAAGAAGGATTCCTACCTTTCGCATCCGACCGAATACCCGCTGGCCGGCCACAAGGTCAGCCACCTGGTGCCCTTCTGGATCGCCGACGGCAAGCAGAAGATCAATGTCTACATCACCTACCAGGACAACCCGGTCTACACCAATCCGGGCGCCATGGCGGTGTGGGGCAAGCTGTTCAAGGACGAGAAGCTGATTCCCTACCTGGTGTCGATGAGTCCCTTCATGGGTGAAGAAACGGCACTGGTCGACCTGATTCTGCCCGACTGTCCGTATCTGGAGCGCTGGGAACCGGAATCGATGCCCAACTCGCTGTGGCCCTGGCTCGGCATCCGCCAGCCGGTGCACAAGTCGCTCGGCGAATCGCGCGAGAATCGCGTCATGATGCGCGACATCATCTGGAAGCTGGACCCGGACGGCAAGCGCGGCATGAAGCAGTTCTGGGCCTTCAAGGACGGCGAGGACTACATGCGCCAGCACTTCGACAACGTGCCGGGCCTCAAGGAAGCCGGCGGCCTCGACTTCCTCAAGAAGCACGGCGTCTGGCCGATCTACGGCAAGCTCGATCCGAAGACCGGCAAGGTTTCGGACAAGACCGGCCGCGAGATCCAGGCGGAATACGGCCTGTTCAAGAAGGAATTGTCGGCAGCCGACATGGCCGGCGCCACCACCGACAAGGACGGCACGATCAACAAGAACGGCAAGGCCATCGGCGTCAAGCGCAACGGCAAGAACTACGTCGGCTTCCCCACCGGCAACCGCATCATCAACGTGCGTGTCGACAAGTGGGCCGAGTACGGCTTCAACCCGATGCCGACCTTCAAGCGCATACCGTGGCACGAGACGATGAAGGAAGACGAACTGGTCATGGTCACCTTCAAGCTCAACGTGATGAAGCAGTCACGCACGGCGGCGGTAAAGTGGCTGGCCGAAATCGCCCACAGCAACCCGATGTGGATCAACGAGGCGACCGCAGCGAAGATCGGCGTCAAGACCGGCGACCTGGTCCGCGTCGAAAGCCGCGTCGGCCACCTCGTCACCAAGGCCTATGTCACGGAAGGCATCCACCCGAAGACGGTGGCCATCCCGACCGGCTTCGGCCACTGGGAATACGGCCGCCTGGCGACGCTCAAGCTCAAGGACAAGAAGAGCGAGGCCAGCCATGGCCAGGACGATCCGGACCTCAACAATGTCTGGTGGGACGACAAAGGTGTCCATCCCAACAACATCATCCCGGTGGTTGCCGATCCGATCGGCGGTTCGCAGGGCTGGTACGACACCGTGGTCAAGGTGACCAAGGCCGGCCCCAACGACAAGTACGGCGATTCGCAAGGCGACTGGCAGAAGCACTACGAGGCCTACAAGGAAACCATGCGCTACGCCTACACCGGCGACCTGCACCGCAAGATGCATCCGGAAATGGCCTCTTGGGCCGGCCCGGACAGCGTCAAGCACAAGGAAGGCGGCGGCCATTGAGCACTCCCTGAGGAGGGACGACCGGCCGCAGCTCCCGCTTGCGGCCGGGTACTTCGGCCCGCCAAGCCCGGCGGGCCGGCTTTTTTTCTTAGGAGCTGACATGCTGAAAACCGTTCTGGCACTCGATGACCACGAAGAAGACGTCGCTGCCGGCGAAACCACGGCCGTGCTGGCGTCGCCCGCCGAAACCATCGCCGACTGCCGTGCCCGCGCCGAGGTCTATCGGCTGCTCTGCGGCGCCTTCGTCGAAGAACCGGGCAGCGAATTCATTGCGGCGCTGCGCACTCCCGCGGCGCTGGCCGAACTGGCCGAAGCCGGGCTGCGCTTCGACGCCGATTTCCTCGACGCCCCGCATGACGCGCTGATCGAAGCGCTGGCCATCGAATACACGCAGCAGTTCGCCTCGTCCGGCGGCTTCCCCGCGGTCGAGTCGGTGCGCCTGACCGGGCGCTACAAGCAGCAACCGAATTTCGACGCCATGCAGACCTACAAGCGCCTGGGTTTCGTGCTGCGCCCCGGCCGCTTCGAGGTGTTTGCCGACCAGCTCGGCGTCGAGCTGATGTTCGTCGCCGAGCTGCTGGAACGCGCCGCCAACGCGCTGGAACAGGGCGATGCCGTGACGCAGCGGCGCCTGGACAAGGAAATCAAGCGCTTCTGGACCCAGCACCTCGGACGCTGGGTGCGTGGCTACAGCCGCCTCATCGAACGCACCTCGGAGCATTCCTTCTTCCGCGAGATGGCGCGTTTCCTGGGCGGTTTCGCCGCCGAGGAAATCGAGGCCATGGGCCTGCGCATCGAAGACAGGGACCAGGCGCGCCTGGAAGTGCCGAAGGACGACATCCGCGTCGAATTCAATCCGAACGAGCCGGTCTGCAACGGCTGCATGACGGACGCGTTGTCGACGACGCTGTCGGCCCCGGACAACGTGCGTCGCCTCGAAGAAATGCGCGGCCTGAACAAACTGAACGACCAGAACGACCTGCGCGACCTGCGCGACCTGCGCGATCCGGGCTAGGAGCTGGCGATGATTCTCGATCTCGCCACACCGAAGGAACTGCCGCCGCCGGATCGCAGCGTACTGTCGCAGCTCGACTGGAAGGAAGTTCAGGTCATGTGGGACAGCAACGACCTGGGCGCGCTGCACGACTGGCTCAACGAACGCTGGTCGCGCCTGATCCGCAACAGCCTGCTCGGCACCAAGGATCCGGAGGCCGAGTTCCTGCAGGGCTTGGCCTATGCGACGCTGGCGCTGTATTTCACCCAGAACCAGAACCAGGAAGGTGCGCTGCTGCTGATCGACGACGCGCAGATGGCGCTGGCCAAGTACAGCCCGCGCTTTCTCGGCGTCAATGTCGCTCCCATCCTCGGCGCCCTGCAGGAACTGCGGCCCATGCTGGTCGGCCTGGCGCCGGACGACGACTGCCCGCTATATCCTTTCGTCTATCCGAAATTCGAATACACGAGCTGAAACCCATGCAAGCTGCCCTGGCTGAATTGCCGATTGCCGAGCCCGCCGACGAGCCCGCCGACGAGCCCACCAATGAGTCCGCCGAAACCCCGGACGCCCAAGAGTTGGCGCTGGCGCTACGGCGCTGGCTGGTGTGGGACGGCGCCGCCGAGGTCGGCGTCGATGATTTCGTCTGCGACGGGCCGGGGGTCGAAGCCGTCGCCGCCCTGTGCGCCGGCGTGATCCTCGCCGAGGGCGACGAACAGCGTGTCGCCACCCTGTTCGCCGCCGGGGCCGACTGCGTTTTCGTCGGCGAAGCGGCGCTGCAAGACAGCACCGTGGTCGAACGTCTGGTGGCGGCGCACGGCGCCCAGCGCATCGGGATCTACGCGCCGCTCGTACGGCAGACCGTCAGTTGGTCCTTCGAGACGACATCGAATGCCGATTTCAAGACCGTCACGCCATCGCATTGCGAACCGGCCTGGGAAGTCCTGCGCGCCGACGGCGGCGGCACCGGCACCCTGGCGCCGTGGTGGCTGAAGGCGATGCGCGAACTCGGCGCCACGCGCTTCCTGGTGCGCGTGGACATCCGCGACGACACCGACCTCAATCTCTGTGCCGGACTGGTCGAGGATCTCGGCGATGCCTTGTGGATAGGGCCGCTGCAGGACACGGCGCCACGCCTCGCGGAGTGGGTCGACTACGGCCAGTGCCGGCAGCTTGCGCTGGGCGCCGCCGCCTATGCGCATTGCAACGCCCTGCTGGATGCGCAGCCGGAGTCGGCATGAAGCGGCTGGCCTGGCCGCTCTTCGCGGCATTCTGCCTGCTGCTTGCCGGCGCCGCACAGGCGCAGGTCAGCCTCAATGACAAGGCGCAACTGGTCGCCGCGCTTTCCGCCAAGCCGCCCTGCTGCGTGATCGACGGCCGCAGCGCCGCCAGCCGCAAGCGCGAGCTGCTGGACAATGCCCTGCCCTGGCGCGCCGACCTGAAGATCGACCCGACGGCCACCGTGGTGGTGGTCGCCGACCGCGACCAGGATGCACTCGGCATCGCCCGGGCGCTCGCACGCAAGCATCCGGGCAAGCCGATACTCGCCGTCAAGGGCGGCCTCGCCACCTGGAAAGGGGCTTCGTTCGCGCTGCTTGCCGCCAGCGCGACCGGCGGTGCCGGCGGCCTGGTCAACTTCGTGATCCCGGCCAACACCTGCGAACAAGGCAAGCCGCTGCAGGAACTGCGGCCGGACAAAAAGAAATGAGCGTCAGCATCCCCGAATTCCGTGCCGCGCGCTGCGTGCGCTTCCGCTATCGCTACAGCGAATGCGCGCGCTGCCTGGATGCCTGTCCGCACCAGGCGATCACGCTGTCGGACACGGGCGCGTCGATCGATGCGAACCTGTGCCGCAACTGCGCGCTGTGCGTTTCCGCCTGCCGCACCGGCGCCTTCGCCGCGGACGCCTTCAAGCCCATCGACATGCTGCGCCAGGCGATCAAGACCGAGCGCTTCAGCATCGCCTGCGCGCCCTCGGGCCATGCGGCCGATGCCGTCGTGCCCTGCCTGGGCGCGCTCGATGCCTCGCTGCTGGCCTATCTGGAAAAGCGCCGCCTGCCGACCACCTTGCTCGGCGCCTCGCTGTGCACCGATTGCGCCCACGGCGCCAAGGGCGCGGCGCAACTGGCGGCGAACCTCGAAGCCGTGGCCGAGTTGCGCGCCGCTGCCGCACCCGATGAATGGCTGCCGATCGAAGTCGTCGCAGTCGTCGAAGGCGCCCCGACGCTCGCCGTGGAACAGCCGCGCTTCGCCTCCGCCCGCCGTCACCTGTTTCGCCGCCTGCTTGGCCGCGGCGTCGATGAAGTCGCCGCCGCCGTCGAACAAAAACCCGCTGCCCAGCCGGTGCCCGACAAGGCCATCCGCGCCGGCGCCTACGCGCTGACCGAGCAGCGCGAACTGTTGCAGATCGTCGCCGGACGCAAGGACGGCGAGCCCTTCCGCGTCGCCATCCACGAGGCCCTGCCGGCGCTCGACATCACCATCGGCCCCGGCTGCACGGTCTGCGAGGCCTGCTTTCGCGTCTGCCCCACCGGCGCGATTTCCATAACCGAAAACCCCGGCGACTGGGCGCTGCTGTTCCAGCGCGACCGCTGCGTCGGCTGCGCGGCCTGCCTCGAAGTCTGCCAGCCGCGCGTGCTCGATGCCGCCGCCGCATTCGATCTGAGCCCCGATCAGCCACCGCGCACCCTGATCAGCCTGGCCAAGCAGCGCTGCGACCGCTGCGACCGCTTTTTCGTCTCGCCGCGCCCGGAAAAAACCTGCCGGGTCTGCAGCGACGATCAGGATGCCTTCACCGCCATCTACGGCTAGAACCTGACCCGCAACACTAGGAGAACCGCACATGGAATGGGAATTCACGCCGCAGGAAGTGGTCAAGGGCCAGATCGGCTACAGCCTCGCCGACTTTCGCCAGGGCCTGGCCGCGGAAGTGCGGCAAAACGTCGCCGGCGACGCCGAGGTGTTCACCCGCAGCTTCCACCTGCTCTACGACCTCTGCTACGCGCTGGCCACCAGCAAGGATCTGGAGGCGCATCTGACGGCCTATGCCTACGACCCGCCGACGGTGCAGTTCCTGCGCGAACTGGCGCCGCTGATGGGCGCCAATGTCGACATGCTCGGCGCGATCCTGCAGCGCCAGATCATGGATCGCATCGAGGCCGGCATGGCCCTGGAAAACGCCGTCAGCGAGGTGGCCGACTGGCACCGCCAGGCCGTCGCCGAGCAGGCGCCGCTGGCCCACTGAGGCAGTTCGCCGGCCTTACTTCAGCGCGTTGCCGACCACCTCGGCGACGTCCCGCGCCAGATCGGCGCAGCCCTGGATGCGTTCCAGCGCGGCACGCGCATGGGCCTGCCGCTCGGCATCGAACTGGCGCCAGCGGTCGAAGGCGCGGGCGATGCGCGCGGCGACCTGCGGGTTGATGGCCTGCAACTCGACTATCGCATCGGCCGCCAGCCGGTAGCCGGAACCGTCGGCGGCATGGAACTGGCGCGGATTGGCAGCACAGAAGGCGCGCAGCAGCGCGTACACCTTGTTCGGATTCCTGATGTCGAAAGCCGGGTGCTGCATCAGTTCGCGCACGCGCGCCGCGGTGCCGGGCAGGCGCGAGGTGGATTGCACCTGCAGCCACTTGTCGACCACCAGGGCCTCGCCCTTCCATTTGTCGTAGAAGGCCGCCAGCGCCGCGTCGCGCTCGGGCAGATCGAGGTTGGCCAGGGTGCCCAGCGCGGCGATCACGTCGGTCATGTTGCCAGCGCTGGCGCACTGCGCCACCAGCCGCGGCACCACGGCGGCGCGCAGGTAGGCCTCCGGGCTTTCGGCGAGATAGCCGAGGACCAGGTTGCGCAGCGCGCGGCGGCCGGCCTGGACGCCGTCGGGGGCGTAGGCGGCCTCGGCCAGCAATTGCGCCAGCGCCTGCCACACGGCCTCGAACTTGTCGCGCAGCCGCGTCGCGAGATGGCGGCGCAATTCGAGGCGGGCGAGGTGGATGGCGTCGGGGTCGATGGGCTGGCCGCGGCCGGCGACTTCTTCGGCCAGCACCTGTTCGGCCGGCAGCACCAGGGCCTCGGCGGCGAGCGCGGCATCCTGGTGTTTGCCCAGCCCCAGGCCCGCATCGAGCACGCGATCCACGGCGGCGACGAAGGCCTCGGGTATCCACGCCGTGCCGCGGCCGCCTGCGGCGATGCCGGCCAGCAGCACGCGCGTGGCGAGGCGCTGGCCGGCTTCCCAGCGGTTGAAGGCATCGGAGTCGTGCGCCATCAGGTGGGCCAGTTCGGCATCGCTTTGCTCGAAGTCGAGATGCACCGGCGCCGAGTAGTCGCGCAGCAGCGACACCACGGGCAGCTCGGGAATGTCCTCGAAGACGAAGCTTTGCGTGGTCTCGGTCAATGACAGCACCCGCGTGCCCTCGGCAAAACTCCCGGCCAGCGCATCGCTGCCGTCAGGCAGCACCAGGCCGACGGCGACCGGGATGTGCAGCGTGCCGTCCTCGACGGCGAGCCCGGCCTCCTGCAGTTTCTGCTCGTAGGCGGTGGGGGTCAGCGACTGCGTCAGCGTCAGCGTGTAGCGTTTGGCCGCCGCGTCGTAAGTGCCGCAAGCCTGCAGGCGCGGCGTACCGGCGCGTGCGTACCAGCGGCGGAACTGTCCTAGGTCGACCTGTGATGCATCCTGCATTGCCGCGACGAAATCCTCGCAGGTCACGGCCTGGCCGTCGTGGCGCTGAAAGTAGAGATCCATGCCGCGGCGGAAGGCCTCGCGGCCGAGCAGCGTATGGATCATGCGCACCACCTCGGCGCCCTTTTCATAGACCGTGGCGGTGTAGAAATTGTTGATCTCGGCATACGACGCGGGGCGGATCGGATGCGCCATCGGGCCGGCGTCCTCGGGAAACTGGGCCACGCGCAGGGTGCGCACTTCCTGGATGCGGGTCACGGCGCGCGAATGCACGTCGGCGCCGAATTCCTGGTCGCGGAAGACCGTGAGGCCTTCCTTCAGCGAGAGCTGGAACCAGTCGCGGCAGGTGACGCGGTTGCCGGTCCAGTTGTGGAAATATTCGTGGGCGACGACGCGGTCGATGCCCTGGTAATCGGCGTCGGTGGCCGTGTCCGGGCGCGCCAGGACGTACTTGGTGTTGAAGATGTTGAGGCCCTTGTTCTCCATCGCGCCCATGTTGAAGTCGCCCACCGCGACGATCATGTAGTGGTCGAGATCCATCTCCAGGCCGAAGCGCCGCTCGTCCCAGGCCATGGCCTTCTTCAGCGCGGCCATGGCGTGGCCGCACTGGTCGAGCTTGCCGGGTTCGACATACACCGCGAGGCGCACCGCGCGGCCGGATTTGGTGAGAAAGAGATCCTCCCGCACATCGAGCCGGGCGGCGACCAGGGCGAACAGATAGGCCGGCTTGGCGTAGGGGTCTTCCCAGCGCGCCCAGTGGCGCGCCGTGTCGCCCGCGGCATCGCCGCTGGCGACCAGGTTGCCGTTGGACAGCAGTTGCGGGAAGCGCTCGCGGTCGGCCTCGATGGTGCAGGTGAAGCGCGCCATCACGTCGGGCCGGTCGGGAAAGAAAGTGATGCGGCGAAAACCCTGTGCCTCGCACTGCGTGAAGTAGCCGTCCTTCGAACGGTAGAGGCCGGAGAGCTGGGTATTGTTGTCGGGCTCGATGCGCACCAGGGTTTCCAGCGTGAAGCTGTCGGGCAGCGCAGCCCCCTCGACGCCGCGGATGGTCAGGCGGTCATCGTCCAGGCTGTAGCGCGAGGGCGCCAGCGCGCTTATCTGTCCCTGAGGCGCGCCAACGCCAACTTCCTGCAGCGCCAGTTCCTCGCCGTTGAGCACCAGATCGGCGCCCGCATCGGCTGCAGCGGGATTGCGCCGGCAGGCCAGCTTGCTGCGCACCTCGGCATGGCCGTCGCGGATCGCGACATGCAGGTCGACGCGGTCGATCAGCCAGGCCGGTGGGGCATAGTCCTTGAGGTAGATGGCGTGGGGAGTTTCGGTGCGCATGGGGGTTTGTTCCTGTTTCGGGATGAGGGTTCCGGGGCGCGGCGGAAAATATCACCGAATCGGCCGCCCCGCGTTATTACGAATACGGTATTTCGTCGGGCGGCACGGCCTCGCCGAACAGGAAGCCCTGGAAGGCGTGGCAGTGGTTGCTGGTCAGGAATTCGCGCTGGGCTTCGGTCTCCACCCCTTCGGCGATCACCGTCAGGCCCATGCTGTGGGCCAGCGTGACGATGGTGCGGGCGATCGCGGCATCGTTGGCGTCGGACAGCACGTCGCGGATGAAGGAGCGGTCGATCTTCAGCTGGTCCAGCGGCAGGCGCTTCAGGTAGGACAGGGAGGAATAGCCGGTGCCGAAATCGTCGAGCGAGAAGCGCACGCCCGCATCCTTGAGGGCGGTCATCTTGACGATGGTGTCCTCGACGTCGTCGAGGAACAGGCTCTCGGTCAATTCCAGTTTCAGCCGGTCGGGGTTGGCGCCGGACTGGACGAGTATCGCCAGCACCTGATCGACGAAGCCCTGATGGCGAAACTGGCGCGCGCTGACATTGACCGCCATGGTCAGGTGCTCGCGCGCCGGGTCGTGGCGCCAGGCCGCGAGGTGGGCGCAGGCGGTTTCGAGCACCCATTGGCCGAGCGGCAGGATCAGCCCGGTTTCCTCGGCCAGCGGAATGAATTCGTTGGGCGCGATCATGCCGTGCTGCGGATGGTTCCAGCGCACCAGGGCCTCGACGCCGGTCATACGGCCCTGCCCGCCGACCTGGGGCTGATAGAAAAGCATGAACTGGCGCTCCTGCAAACCCTTGCGCAAATCCGCCTCCAGCGTCGAGCGCGCGGTAACCGCGACCTGCATGTCCGGCTCGAAAAAACGCAGCGTATTGCGCCCCGCGGCCTTGGCCCGGTACATCGCCAGGTCGGCCTGCTGCAACAGCTCGTCGATGCTCGCATCATGGCCGGAATAGAGCGTCAGGCCGATGCTCGGCGTGCAGTGATATTCGCGGGCGCCCAGCAGGTAGGGCCGGTTGAGCGCCTCGACGATTTTTTCGCCGACGATCTCGGCCTGGGTCGCCGCTTCGGCGGCGCTTTCGCTGAGGTCTTCCAGCATCAGCACGAATTCGTCGCCGCCGAGACGCGCCACGGTGTCGCCTTCCCTGACGCATTCGGAAAGGCGCGCCGCCACCTGCTGCAGCAGCAGGTCGCCCTTGTCATGGCCGAGGCTGTCGTTGAGGTGCTTGAAATTGTCCAGGTCGATGAACAGCAGCACGCCGCGGCGCCGGTTGCGCGCGCTGGTCGCCAGCGCATGCTGCAGGCGGTCGAGCAGCAGCCGGCGGTTGGGCAGCCGGGTCAGCGGATCGAAGAAGGCCAGGTTGCGGATTTCGTCTTCCGCCGCCTTGCTCTCGCTGATGTCGGAAAAGGCCGCGACATAATGGCTGATCTGGCCGTCGAGGCCGCGCACGGCGGAAATGGTCTGCCACTTGGGAAAGACTTCGCCGTTCTTGCGCCGGTCCCATATCTCGCCGAACCAGGCGCCGGTGGCTTTCAGCTGGCGCCACATGTCGGCGTAGAACTCGGCGTCGTGGCGGCCCGACTTGAGCATGGAAGGCGTGTGCCCCACCACCTCCTCGGCGCTGTAGCCGGTCAGCTCGGTAAAGGCCTGGTTGACCCTCAGTATTATGCCGTTGGCGTCGGTGACGATGATGCCGTGCAGCGACTCGAAGGCGGTCGCCGCGATGCGCAGTTCCTGCTGCATCTGGCGGCTTTCCGTGATGTCGCGGGTGATGCCGACGAAATGCGTGGTGCGGCCCTCGCCATCCACCACCGGGGTCACGGACAGATCGCTCCAGAACGGCGTGCCGTCCTTCCTGAAGTTCATCAGGTGGCCGGTGAAGCAACTGCCGGCCGCGAGCGCGGTGGCCAGCTGGCCGAGGATGTCCTCGTCAGCTTTCAGGTTGTGCAGGAAGGCCGGGGTGAGGCCGAGTATCTCCGCCTCCGAATAACCGGTGATGCGCTGGAAGGCGGCGTTGGCGTAGGTGATGCGGCGGTCGGCGTCGGTGATGATGACGCCCTGGGAGATCGAGGCCAGCGCCTGATGGTGCAGGCGCAGGATGGCCTCGTTCTTCAGCCGCTCCTCGGCCTGGGCCACGCGCACCAGGTTTTCGCGGAACACCATCATGGCGCGCGCCATGTCGCCGATCTCGTCGCCGCGCCGGCCCTCCCTGGCCGTGATCTCGACGGTTTCGTCGCGCGCCGCAAGCTTGGTCATGGCACCGCTCATCCTCACCATGGGCTGGATGATGCCGCGCGCCAGCGCCGCGGCGACCGCGGCGGCCACGGCGAGCAGGACCACTGCGAGCAGGGTCAGCAGCTTGGCGGTGCGCCAGGCATCCTCCTCGGCGCGCCTGGCCTGCGCAATCAGGTCGGCGGCCAGGCTGTCCTCGACCACCTTCATCTGATCGATGCGCCGCGTGGCCGTGTCCAGCCAGTCCGCGACACGGATCTCGCCGCCCAGGCGCTGGCTGCCGCTGTGGCCGATGATCACCCGCATGCGCCCGAGGCCTATGGCACCGATGCCTTCGAGCGAATGGTCGAGCAGCGCGATCTGCCCGGGGGTCGCATAGAAGCGGAACTGATCGAGATACAGGCGCTGGCGATCGATCAGTTCGGCCAGCCGCGTCTGGCTGGCAATGTCGAACTGGCCGGCCGCCAGTCCGGCGGCGCCGATCGCCCGTTCCAGCCCGGCGCTTTCCTTGGCCTGCAGCAACTGCAGGTAGGCATAGATCGAACGCGTCAGTTCCGCCTGCGTGCTGAGCACCAGGATTTCCTCGACGATGCCGATCAGGCGGATCACCGCATCGCCGTACAGCCGGGCCAGTTCGGAGGCCGCCATGCGGCGCTCGGCCAGCGCGCGGCGCCAGGTGTCGACCTGGTCCACCGTGCGCATCGCATCGGCAATCCGCGCGGCCAGCGGCGCGTCGAAACGCGAGGCATCGGAATACACCAGGGCGGCGGCGAGTGCCGCGCGCTTTTGGTTCGTCTCGGCCTGCCGTGCCGGCAGCGCTGCCACCAGTTCGGCGCCCGCCGCGCCGATGGTGCTGGAGCCGATGCCGCGTTCCTTCTGGATGGCGTGCACCAGGTCGCCCAGCTTCGGCGCCAGCTCCGCGATGCTGCGCAAATCCCGCATGTCATTGGCGGTGCGGAAGTACAAGGTAAGAATCCAGACCGACAGGATCAGCACCCCGAGGATGGGCAGGGCCAGGGCGAGTCCGATGCGGGTGCCGATGCGAATATGCTGCAGGCCGGTCCAGCGGATGCTCACTGGACTACCCGCCCCGCGACGCCGCACGCGGCCGAATGTCGATTACAGCGCATTGCGCTCAATGCCTGCCCTTCCCTGCTCCCCGGTCCTGGCCGAGGATGTATTTTTTTACCGCGGCGGTCGGAGCATTGCTGCTTCCGGACACCGGCGGCGGAGTGGAGTCGATATTGCCGGACTATTGGTCCAAAGACATGAATTCAACGCTGCCCATTTTACGCAGTATCCGACTGCGCGCCGCGCAGGACTATGGCGGCCAGCGCCGCCGCGCCGAACAAGCCGCCGCCGATGAAGGTGTAGGCCGCACCGAGGCTGTCCCAGAGCAGGCCGGCCAGCGCGCTGGCGAACAGCATGCTGACGCCGCCGGCCAGGTTGAAGAAGCCGAAGGCCGTGCCGCGCAAATCGGCCGGCGCGGTATCGGCGATCATCGCCGCCAGCAGCCCCTGAGTCATGCCCATGTGCAGGCCCCAGAGCAGCACGCCGAGCCATACCGCGCTCCAGTGGCCGTCCCAGGCCAGCGCCGCATCGGCCGCGATCAGCACCAGCAGCCCGGCCGCCAGCAGCCCCGCGTGACTCATCGAATCGGCCAGCCGGCCCAGCGGATAGGCGCTGGCGGCATAGACCAGGTTCATCGCGATCAACACCAGCGGCGTCAATGCCAACGGCAATCCGCCCTCGGCGGCGCGCAGGACCAGGAAGGCCTCCGAAAATCGCGCCAGGGTGAACATCGCGCCGATCGCCACCACCCACCAGTAGGCGCCCGGCAGCCGCCGCAGATTCTCGCGGCGAATTGGATTCACGCGCGCGCCCTGCGCTTTCCGCTCGGGTTCCTGCACGCCGAACAGCAGCAGCGCGACGGAAAGCACGGCCGGGATCACCGCCACCCAGAACACCGCGCGAAAATCGTTCGCCCACAGCAGCATCAGGCCCATCGCCAGCAGCGGGCCGAGGAAGGCGCCGACGGTGTCGAGCGACTGGCGCAGGCCGAAAGCCGCGCCGCGAATTTCGGGCGCCACGATGTCCGCCACCAGCGCGTCGCGCGGCGCACCGCGGATGCCCTTGCCGACGCGGTCGATCAGGCGCGCCGCGACCACCAGCCCGGCGCCGCCGGCCAGCGCGAACAGCGGCTTGGACAGCGCGCCGAGGCCGTAGCCGAGCAGGGCCAGCGGCTTCCTCTTGCCCCACCAGTCGGACAGCATGCCGGAGAAGACCTTGACGATCAGCGCCGTGGCTTCCGCCGCACCTTCGATCAGGCCGATGCTGAAGGCCGAGATGCCCAGCGCGGTGAACATGAACACCGGCAGCAGGCTGTGGATCAGCTCCGAGGACACATCCATCAGCAGGCTGACGAAGCCGAGCGCCCAGATGGCGCGGGGCACGGCGGGACGGTCAACGCTCATGCGAAAGTCGGCGCTGACGCCATGCTCACGCCGCCAGCGCCTCCATCGGCACATGAAAGCGCGCCGCGAGCATCTTGACCTGGCGCAGGTTGAGCTCGCGCTTGCCCGAGAGCACGGCGGATACCACGCTTTGCGGACCGATCTCGGGCAGGTCGGACTGTCGCAGGCCGTGCTGCTCCATCAAAAAGGCCAGCAGCGAAGCGGGCGTCGATGTCTCCGGCCACGGCTGCGTCCGCTCCTCGTATTCGCGAAGGCGCTCGGCCAGCAGCAGCAACAGGCCGGCGAGCGGATTGCCGGGGCGATCGTCGTAGTCGTCCATCAGGGCATCGACGCAGGCCAACAAGCGTTCGTACTGCGCCTTGCCGGCGATCGGCGCGCCCAGCCCGAGCTGTTCGTGCAAGGCTACCCAATGGGCGGAAATATCGTTCAGATTCATTTCCAGTCCTCCTTGTCGTACTCGGCGTGCGTCAGCACCGCCTTGACCCACAGCACCTGCACCGAATACGCGATGGCGGCAACCAGCCGAAACTTGCTGCCGCCGATGTTGAACACATATCGCTTGCCCACCTTGTCCACACTCGCGAACGTTGTGCGCAAGGCCGCGAAGTTGCGATACTCACCATGCTCGATCAGTCTGCGGAAATCCTGCAAGGGGACCGCGGCGTCGGCATGACGCAACGAGAACTCGCGCAAGCTTCGATTCGATATCAGCTTCACCCGGACAGGGTATAGCACATTGCTATAAATAGCAAATTGCTATGTTATCGATCTCTGCATCTGGCGCAGGTCCATCTCCTGCGCCAGATGCAGCAGTCAGCCCGCCCGCGGATATCGCCAGCGCGACGCAGACTGACACCGAAGCGGGACTGGTTGCCGAGAGTTGGCGCTGACGACACGGCGGCCGACGTCATACGCTCGCCTGCCGTGAGCCTGTTGGTGAGTGGGTCGGACGGTGAGCAGTAGCCGCAACGGTCCCGGCAGTCTGCTTCGCACTCGCTGCGCTAGCCCTTGAGCACCTTGCCGGCGCCGTCGCGCACCGTGACATTCACCGGGAAGCCGCTCCTGACGCTCTGGGTGACGACGCAGAAATCCTCGAACTGGTCGAGCACGCGATCGAGATGTTCGAGGCTGTCGGCCGGCGAGTCGACCTGGATCATCACATCGACGCTGCCGACGCGCAGGCGCTTGGCCTCGTTGCGATCCATGTGCGCGGTGACCACCGTGGTGATCGGGCCGGGATTGTTCTTGAACTTGCGCAGCGCGAACAGCAGGCTGGCCGAGAGGCAGTTGGCGACGCTGGCGGCGAGCAGGCGCGAGGGATTGGGCCCGGCATCCTTGCCCAGCGGCGGCGGCTCGTCGCTCAGGAGCGGCGGGATGTCCTGGTCGAAGCGGATCAGGAAGGCGAAGTCTTCCTGCTGTTCGAGGCTGAAGCTGAACTGCTGGCTGTCACTCATGAGGATCTCCGTGAAGAGTTGGCGTTGGCGATACGGCGATTCAGAAATAATAGCGCGCCATCAACTCCAGCTTGCGGGCGTTCTGCTTCTCGCCGAACTCGCTGTGCTCGCCGCCCTGCAGCCAGGTCGCGCGCAGGCGCAGGTCGAGGTTGGTGATGCCGGTGTAGAGCAGTTCGGGAGTCAGCGAATAACTCCTGTCGGCGAGGTTGCCGATCAGCGTGATCGAGGGCGTGAAATAGACGATGTCGAAGGGCTCCTTCTGGCTCGCGCGCAGATAGAGGTAGCGCTCGCCGGCATTGGCACGGCCGTAGGCGGGGCTGATCTGCCGCGCCCTGGCGAGCAGCGCGGGGTTACCGCTGTCGACCACGCGATGGAAATCCGTGAGTTGGTTTTCGGTATAGCCGCCGCCGTTGCGGTAGTACTCGGCGATCCAGGTGGTGTCGTTGTCGGTCAGGTAGCGCAGGCCGAGCAGATAGCTCGTCCTGTCGCCAACTTCGCTCGTGAGGTTGCCGGCGGCATCGATGCGGCGCTGCTCGACATCCTGCAGGCGTGCCCATTCGCCGTGGATTTCCAGCGCGCTGCTGAGATTGCGCGAGAAGTCGATGCCGAAGCGCGAGCCGCGGCTGCCCTGGCCCAGCCAGGTGAAATCGATGTCGGTATCGCGATAGAGCACATAGAGCTTGGCCGCAACATTGAGATGATTGGGCTGGCCGAAATCCTGGTTGGTCTGCGAGCCGACCGGCAGCAGCACGGGCGTGAAGGCGACGGTCTTCAGTTCACCACCATCGTCCGCAAAGTTGCGGATGAAATCCGCCGCCAGCAGCGTGTAGCCCTCGCGCGCCAGCTCGACGTCGTTGGGGTCCTTCATGCGCTCGACGAAGCCAACCGGATTCCAGGCGTAGCCCTTGCCCCATTTCAGCGCCTGCTTGCCGATGTCTAGCGTGAAACCGGGGTCGGGCTTGAACGAGACATAGGCTTCGTCGAAACGGCTGCTGCGCTCGCTGATGAGTTGGTCGCGGCGTTGTTCGGCAGCGGCGCTGAGCTTGATGCTGGCAATGCCCTGGGTATATTTGGCGTTGAGCTTGAGCGTCGCGGTGTTGCGGTCCAGCGTGTCGCGCGCCAGGCCGTTCAGCTTGTAGAAGCTGCCGTCGTGATTGAGCCAGGAACGGTCGGCCTTGAGTTCGACATAGCCGCCGAACTCGAAGGGCTGCTTGTCGAACTCGGCGGCATCGAACTTGAATTCCTCCGCCCACGCCGTGGCCGCCAGCAGGCAGGCGATTCCGGCGAGAGCGTGTCTCACTTGCGTAAATCCTCGACGCGCGGCAGGTAGTTGAGCGAGAACACCTCGTCGGGGAAGCTGCGCTTCTTGATGTTGGCGTAGAGCATCACCGACTTGTAGTTCTTGTACAGCGGGCTGTCGGTTTCCATCGTCGCCGGGCGCTTGATGCCGCCGCCGAAATCCTTGATGTCCGAGAAACGCAGGGTCTTGATCAGCATGCCGCTGGCCGCGTAGCACTCGATGGTGACGGGCAGCAGCGCCTTCCTGTCCACCCACATTTTCAGCTTGTCATAGGCAACGTCGCCGGTCTTGGCCTTCAGCTTGAGCAGGTAGCGGTCCTTCTCTTCCTCGGCGGCCTCGACGTCGTACTCCGCCGTGTAATCGATGCGCAGGATGTCGGCATTGTTGAACACGCCGCCGGTCACCGATTGCAGGCTGGTGATGCGCATCGGCTTGCCGACCTCGGGAATGTAGAGCCACATGTTGTCGCCCAGGCGCAGCGTGGCGCGGCCCTTGTCGCTTTGCGGCGCGAGGAAGAGCGCGACGATCTTGTCGCGGCCCTTCTTCACCGAATACAGCACGTATTCCTTCTTCTTGCCGTCCGGCTCGATGTTGATCAGTTTGCGCAACATCTCGTAGGACTCGGGTTCGAGGTTGCGATCGACCTTCTTCAGGATCGCGGTGCCGTCAAGCGCGAGGACGGGAAATGGCGCCAGAGCCAGCAGGCACAGCAGCGCAGTCAGCAGTTTCTTCATGATCGTAGTCCGGTAATCAAACATGACGTAGCGCGCTGATCGGGTCCATGCGCGAGGCCTTCCAGGCCGGTTGCAGGCTAGCGAGTATTGCCACGGCGACCACCATCGCGGCGATGGTCAGCACGTCGCCGCCGGCGATGCTCGGCGCCATCACCAGGTTCTGCTGCTGGCCGAAGTTGAAGGTCGGCTGCCACAGATTGATGCCGAAAATCGCCGCGAGGCTAACCGCCGTGCCCGCCACGGTGCCGACGATGCCCAGCATCAGGCCCTCGGCGAGGAACAGCGCAAGTATGCGCGAGGGCGGCGTGCCGATCGCGGCGATGGTGCCGATCTCGCGGATGCGCTCATACACGGCCATGATCATCACGTTCATGACGCTGACCAGCACGATCGAGACCAGCACGATCTTGATGAACAGGGTCATCAAATCGATCATGCGCGCCAGGTTGGCGAAGGGCGAGAGGTCGGCCCAGGTATGCACTTCCAGCGCCGGCTTGCCCTCCTTGTTGGCGACGCCTTCGAGCGCCTGTTTGAGCTGCGCGTCGATCTTGTTCAGCCGCGAGAAATCCTTGAGCCGCACCACCATTTCGCTGACCTCGGCCTCTGTCATGCGCAGCAGTTCGCGCGCGTCGTCGATGTGGATGTAGCCGTCGCGCCCGCCGGGGCCGGTGACGCCTTCGAGCACGCCGCGCACGACGAAGGTCTTGCCATTCACGGAGCCGTCGCGGTTGGTCGCCACCAGCACCACGGTGTCGCCCACCCGGGTCTTCATGCCGCGCGCCAGCAGCGCCGGAATCACGATCTGGCCGCGGCCGACCAGCGCGCCGGCCTTGTCGCCCTCGATCATGCGGCCCTGCAAGAGCGGCGTGGTGCTCACCTCGCGCGCAGGATCGATGCCGTTCACGCGGATGCTGGTGGTCTCGGCGAAGTTGCTGAACATGCCGCCGAACTTGACGCGCGGCGACCAGGCCTCGACCGCCGGATTGGCCTGCAGCGCCTCTTCGACCTTGGCCACCATGGGCGGCTTCAGGTTGAGGTTAAGCGGCAGGTTGTCGATCGAGGCGACATAACCCTTGCGATGCACCTGGATGTGGCCCAGCACCGCATCGGTGATCTGGCCCACCATCATGGACTTGAAGGAACCGGCGACGGCGATGAACAGCAGCACCGCGACCATGCCGATCACGATCAGCAACAGCGTCAGCAGGCTGCGGCGGCGGTAGCGCAGCAGGTTGCGGCTGGCGACGGAAAGGATATCAAGCATGGCTGCCTCCATTTTGCAGGCGACCGTCTTCGAGCGTGAAAGTCGTTTCCGCCTCGCCCATGATCTTGGCATCGTGGGTGGAGAAGACGAAGGTAGTCTTGAACTCGTCGCGCATTTTTTTCATCAGTTCGAGGATGCGGTAGGCCGTGTCGTGGTCGAGGTTGGCGGTCGGCTCGTCGGCCAGCACCAGCTTGGGCTGGCTGACCAGCGCGCGCGCCACGGCGACGCGCTGCTTCTGCCCGCCGGAAATCTGGTCGGGACGCTTGTCGGCCTGGTCCGCCATGCCGACGGCGTCGAGCAGGCGCAGCACCTGGGCGCGGCGCCTTTCCGCCGGCCATGGGTTGCCAATGCGCTGCACCATGCGCAGCGGGTACTCGACGTTCTCGAACACCGTCAGCACCGGGATCAGGTTGAAGTCCTGGAACACGAAACCGATGTGCTCGCCGCGAAACTGCGCAGCGGCGCGGCGGTCCAGCGTCGCGATGTCGGTGTCGAGCACCGTCAGCGTGCCGCTGGTCGGATGGTCGAGGCAGCCGATCATGTTGAGCAGCGTGCTCTTGCCGCTGCCCGAAGGGCCGACGAAGGCGACGAAGGAGGCCGGCTCGATGGCGAAATCGACGCCCTTGATCGCCGGCACGTCGATGTCGCCGACGCGGTAGGTCTTTGTCACGTTGTGCGCGGAGAGCAGGCTCATGGTGCTTCTTTCGAAAGTTGGCGTTGGCGATACGGCGCTTCAACAGCAGTTGACGGGCTCAGCGGCACATGGATGCAGGCTACCTGAGCCGCCCCGGCAGCAAGGCATGTACGCGGGCCGTGGCGGCAAGGAAATCCCTGCGTACGTTCATTTTCGCTTCCCTACTTGCAGTTGTTGTGCAGCTTCCACATTTCGGCGTGGCCCATGGCGACCGCCCAGTCGGGCGGGGTGCATTTGCCGTCGGTGGCGGTAGCGGACAGGTCCGGCCCGGTAGCGGCGATGGCAGCGGTCGGCGGCAGAAAGCGCTGGCCGACGAAACCGATCACCCCGAGAAATACCGCGACGATGGCGAAGTGCGTCAGGCCGAGCTTCTGCTTGTCCTGGCGCTGGTCGACTTCGCAGGTGGCGCCGGGGCATAGCTGCGCCTGCTGTTTGGAAAACAAGTTGTAGATCTTGCAGCCGAGGCAGATACCGAAGGCGCTTTCGAAGAACATCAGCGTCAGGCAGGTGGCGCAGACCAGCAGGTTGATCGGGCCGATCACGTTGTTGATCACGATCAGCCAGAGCATGGTGATGGCCAGCGCGAAGCCTATGGCCCAGGCAAAGCGCTTCTGCGGCGCGCCGACGTATTCGGGCGCCTGGTGCCGCACCGCAAAGCGGCCGAGGATCATGGTCGGCGAATATTTCGGATTGACGAAAATGCGGATCGTGAAATCGATCAGGAAGGCGATCACGAATATTTTAGTAAGCCGGAAATTGCCGGCCAGCCAGGCGTTCATGAAAGCGACCATGGCGAACAGGAACAGTATCCCGGCGGAGGCGCGCACTTCGCGTTCGTTGAGCACGGGCACCGCGTAGCCGTCCATGCGTTCGCCAAAGGCGAAGATCTTGCTCATGTCTTTCCTTTCAAAAGGTCCTGCCGCAATTTGACACGGCCCATGCAGGCCGCGCGTTGCCTCCCCCCGCAGATTTGCATCGCCCGATTGCGCAGGCGGGCCTTGTTACGCTGCGTTACAAAGCGCAGGTCAAGGACCGCGACTGGGTGTTCACGCACCCGGTGAAGCTGCCGTAAGGGGCCAGGGCACCCGGATACCCGTGATCGCGGGTATCCGGAAGACGCGCTGGCCGGCGGCGGCCCGTCAGCCGCGACGATACATCGGGCCGTGAGACTGGTCGAACAGCTCGCGCTGCTTCGGCGTCAATACTTCGTAGAGTTTGGTGAAGGATTCGCTCATCGAACCCATGGCTTGCTGGCGCTGCTGCATGCGCTCCGGCATCGTCGCCGTGCTGGTGTCGTTGCGCAGGGCCTGCATGGTCTTGGCCTGTTCCGCGGCCTTCGCGGCGAAGGCGTCCCACGCCGGCTGCTGTTCGGCTGTGATGCCGAGCTGCGACTTGAGTTCGCCGAGCCGCTCCTGCTGGAACCTGGCGATGTCGGTGTCGTTGCCGGCGAACATGCGGCCATGACCCCAGCCCATCATCATGCCCGGACCACCGCCCATCATCATGCCGGGACCGCCGCGGCCCATCATGCCGGGGCCGTAGCCGGGGCCCATCATGCCGGGACCATAGCCGGGGCCGTAGCCGCCGAAGCCGGGATGCGCGACCGCGACGAAGGCGGTGGCGAGTCCGGCGGCGATGGCGACAGCGATTGCACCGTTGCGAAACTTGGTTTTCAGCGTGCTCATGTTTATCTCCCGTAGCGAGTGACATCGAGGCCGGAGGTTTCCGGCCCCTCGATCGGGCCTCCGCCGGCTGGTTCGCCTTTGGTTCGCCCATGGATGCCATTTGACGCCGCAGATGTAAGCAGGCCTTTGCTTTCGGCCGTCGTTTTGCATCGCTGCGTTGCGGACCCATGGACCGTTACAGTGCGTTACATTGCCGGCACCCAAGTGTTTTCGGACGCGCTATAAGACCGCCATGGACAACAAGGACCGCATACTCATCGTCGACGACGACCCGGAAATCCGCCGCCTGCTGGTCGATTACCTGGCGAAGAACGGCTTCGAGGCCTACGCCGCGAAGGACGGGCGCGAGATGTGGCAGGGCCTGGAGCGGCACGCGATCGACCTCGTGGTGCTCGACCTGATGCTGCCCGACACCGACGGCCTGACGCTATGCCGCGACCTGCGCGCGCGTTCCGCGATGCCGGTGCTGATGCTCACCGCGCGCGGCGAGGAGGCGGACCGCATCGTCGGCATCGAAATGGGCGCCGACGACTATCTGGTCAAGCCCTTCAGCCCGCGCGAGCTGCTGGCACGCATCAAGGCCATCCTGCGCCGCACCCGCGCCCTGCCGCCCAACCTGCGCCCCGAATCGCAGCGCTGCCTGGCCTTCGCCGGCTGGCGCCTGGACACCGCGACGCGCGCATTGACGGCGCCCGACGGCGTGGTGGTGCCGCTGTCCGGCGGCGAATACCGGCTGCTGCGCATCCTGCTCGAACATCCCAACCGCGTGCTCAATCGCGACCAGTTGGTGGAGCTGATCCACGGCCGCGAGGCGGAGCCCTATGACCGCGCCATCGACGTGCAGGTCAGCCGCCTGCGCCAGCGCCTGCGCGACGAAGGCCGCGAGCCGCAACTGATCCAGACCGTGCGCGGCGAAGGCTATGTGCTGGCGACCAGCGTCGAGGGGCGCGCATCGTGCGACTGATTCCTTCGTCCCTGTTCGGCCGCCTGACCCTGATCCTGGTGGTCGGCCTGCTCGCGGCCCAGTTCGCCAGCATGTGGCTGCACATGGGTGAACGGGCGATGATGATGCAGCAGATGCACGGCCAGATACCGGTCCTGCCGAGCCGCTTCGCCACCCACCTGCTGATCACGCTGGCGGCGGTGATCGCCGCGTCGCTGGTGGCGGTGCGCCTGGTGACGCGCCCGCTGCAGCGCCTGGCCGAGGCGGCCGACGCCTTCGGCGGCGACCTCGAATCGCCGCCGCTGCCCGAAACCGGGCCGGCCGAAACGCGGCGCGCGGCGGAAGCCTTCAACCGCATGCAGGAGCGCCTGCGCCGCCTGATCGCCGAGCGCGGCCGCGCGCTGGCCGCCGTCTCCCACGACCTGCGCACGCCGCTCACCCGCATGCGCCTGCGCGCCGAACTGGTCGACGACGAGTCGCTGCGCGCGCAGATCAACGCCGACATCGACGACATGCAGGCCATGGTCGAATCGACGCTCGATTACCTACGCGGCCTGCGCGAAAACGAGGCGCTCCAGTCGATCGACATGGAGGCGCTGTTGCAAAGCCTGGTGGCCGACGCAGAGGCGCTCGGGCATCCGGTGACGCTGGCCGGCAAGGCCGTCGCGCCCTACCTCGGCCGGCTGTCGCCGCTCAAACGCGCGCTCGGCAACCTGATCGACAACGCTGTGAAGTACGGCCACTCGGCGCATATCGTGATCGCGGACAGCGCCACGGAATTGCGCCTCTGCGTCGAGGACCAGGGCCCCGGCATCGCCGAGGCCGACCTGGCGCGCGTGGTCGAACCCTATGTGCGGCTCGAAGCCTCGCGCAGCCGCGAGACCGGCGGCGTCGGGCTCGGGCTCACCATCGCGCGCGACGCGGCGCTGCTGCACGGCGGCAGGCTGGTGCTGGCGAACCGCACCGGCAACGGCCTGGCGGCGACGCTGGTGCTGCCGCGTTAGGCCGGACCGTAGCGCGGCTGTAGGGCGGCTGATAGGGCGGACTTCAGTCCGCCATCCACCTTTGGCCGACTGAAGTCGGCCCTACAGCGCCATTGGTTCAGCTTGCGCCGGCCAGCCACAACTCGATCTTGTCGCGGCTGGGCACGCCGCCGGCATGCACCACTTTGCCGTCGATTACAACGCCCGGCGTGCTCATCACGCCATAGCCCATGATGTCCCTGATCTCCTCGACCTTGTCGAGCTGGACCGCCACGCCCCTGGCGCGCGCGGCGTCCTCGATCAGCTTGAGCGTGGTCTTGCAGTTGGCACAGCCGGTGCCGAGGACCTTGATGTTCAGCATTTGCATGACTCCTGTTCGATGCTTGGCGCGCCGGCCGGGATAGCCGGGCGCTTGCATAAATGAAGACGAAATTTCCAGGTGACGAACGGCTGCCGCGCCGCCCCGCTTACAGCACCGCGTTGAACACGTAGCCGACCAGCAGGATGCCGGCTGCCACGACGCCGACGAAAGTTGCGATCAGTTGCGGCTTCAGCACCTTGCGCAGGATGATGATCTCGGGCGCCGAGAGCGCGATCACGCTCATCATGAATGCCAGCACCGTGCCCAGCGCCGCGCCCTTGCCCATCAGCGCCTCGACGATCGGGATGATGCCGGCGGCGTTGGTGTACATCGGCACGCCGATCGCGACGGCCGCGGGCACCGACCACCAGGGCGCATCCTTGCCCATGATCGAGGCCATGAAATCCTCCGGCACGTAGCCGTGGATGCCGGCGCCCAGCGCGATGCCGGCGAGGATGTAGGGCCAGACCTTGCCGACGATCTGCCGTACGTGCGAGAAACCGCTGTCGATGCGCTCGCCCCAGGACCGCGCCGGGATGTCGACACCATTGACGGGCTGGCTGTTCTGCATCGCGCGCACCCAGTCCTCCAGGTGGCGCTCCACGCCGAGCCTGCCGATCACCAGGCCGGCGACGATGGCGACCAGCAGTCCCATGACCAGGTAGAGCAAGGCGACCTTCCAGCCGAACATGCCGAACAGCAAGGCCAGCGCGACTTCATTGACCATCGGCGCCGAGATCAGGAAGGAAAACGTGATCCCCAGCGGCACGCCGGCCTGCAGGAAGCCGATGAACAGCGGCACGGCCGAGCAGGAACAGAAGGGCGTAACGACGCCAAGCGATGCAGCCAGCGCGTTGCCGGAGCCCAGGCGGCGGCCGGAAAGCATCGCGCGCGTGCGCTCGGGCGAAACGAAGGTGTGCACGATACCCATGACGAAGACGACGCCGGTCAGCAGCAACAGCACCTTGGGCGTGTCGTAGAAAAAGAACTGCAGCGCGCCGCCCAGATGGCTGTCGCGCGCCACCGGCAGGGCCGCGACCAGCGCCTCGGACACGGGCATCAGCGTCCGGTAGAGCGCGAACCAGAGCAGCGCCGCCAGCGCCAGGAACAGAAAAGGCTGCCGGCCGGGCCAGCGTTTGAGTTGAATGGCAAGGGCTTGCATGCGGGGGTCTCCGGAGCGAGGACAAGGGGAAAAACTCCCTCTTCAATCAGGAGACGAATGCGGCGGCAAATGGATGCAGGCGAGCGGAGAATCCTGCGTCGGCGCGGGCTTGGCAGGATGGCGCGGCAAGGCGCATGGGGTTCAGCCGCGCGAAGCTCCTCGCCGCAATGCGCGGCGGACGTCCGCACCACGCCCGATCACCTGCGCTCGTTTGGGAGTGGGGGTGACTCTCGATGGGGCAGCGCGGTCGTTTGCACAATGTTGAAAGTTGGTGCTGGCGATACGGCGGCAAGTCGGCCTGAGCGGTCATTGAGAGCACGACAGATGTGCGACCGATGCACTTCGCACTGCTGCCACTCGACAGCCTGCAACAATGGATCAGCGGCGACGAATTTGAGCAGCAGCTTCTCGGAAAACGGTACTCACCCTTTGTGCCCTAAAGAGTAGTTCGCCCTTTGATTGAATATGGGTCGGCACAATGGGTCGGCAATCTGAGATGGAGCCGACGGTCGAGCTGGAACTGCCATCTTTCAATACGTCGGCAGTTCTGGCCAACATCCAGGCATCGACTGCGACCATGACCACGGTCAGGTCGTCGACGGCCGACATCGGAGCGGTGTGGAAGTCCCCACTGTTCCAACCAAGCAGACAATTGAAGTTCGCACAACTCGGTGCGCCGGCGTTGTCCGCCATTCGTGAATACCAGTTGGGCACTACCAAGTCATTGGACCGCCAAGCTCCCAATCATGCGCATGTCATCAAGCCAAAAGAGAAATGCAAAATTCTGTGACTGTTGCTCGAGCCAGAACACTGCTTCGGAGGGATGGCGAAGACGTGAGACCACGTAGTACGGTCTGAGCGCGAGAACCTCTGCTGTGTTTTGCCAATGCCTGTGAGCGGCAGCATTCCGAATGGTCTGCAAGTGGCCAATGTAGGAACTCGAACCAAAGGACTGGGATAGTTGTATCTGATTCGCGGGCTGGAGCAGCGAAACGACGGTGAGCAACTTGCCGGCGTCGCCCCAAGTTGGTTCCTTTCTCAGCACACTATTTGTGCCACCCGGTACTACCGGCTTGCTCATGATAGCCCGGAGTGCAATGTGTGAAACCTCCTGCCAGGAAGCAGCACAGGGCGGGAGGACGGTTCCGCCGGCCGTCCTGGCTCCAAGCGCAGACTCGACGATAACGGATCTACAAAAGTGCCCCCAATACTGCCAGGTCGCTGAGATTAGCCCTTCCAGGAACATCCAATGCTGATGGTCAAGTCGACCTGCCATCGAACTCTGAAATTCGCAGAACCGGCGCTCAACTACACTGAGGCGCGCCGAAAGTCGCTTGAACTGGATCTCTAGATCCACAGTCGCCCCTTAAGCGATCAGTTCTCCTCGCAACGCCTTTGCCAAGAATTGTATGCGCTTGAGCCTGCTGGGCTTCCGAGTGGTTGCCCCCTCTACGGCAAGAACATACTCCTTGAAATCACCTTCAATGTCGTGGCTTTCGTGCGCTTGAGATAGTGATCGAAGCTGCTCTCGGGCAGTGTCGATGTCGTTGTAGTAGTGCCCAATGGCCCCGAGACCAATTTCCCCTTTCTCGTCTGGCAGTCCTTGCTTGTTCAGAACGAAAGCACAAAAGAGGGTGTGTACCGTGTAGGCCTTCATTAGGTAAGAGCCCTTGAAGTCAGTTAGCTGCTGCGTGAGGAAATCAAAGAAGTCAGCAATCAGCCCGCCGTACTCCCGCTGCTTATCGAAGGTTTCATCAAAGCGAGCGTACAAGTTGTGGAGCAACTTCGGACTCGTGCTGATTACTCCGGATTCCAGCGTCAAGACCATTTCGGCGATGAGCTCGGCGTCGGCCATTCGGACAATCTGGCGGTTTGTAAGAATGTCGAACTCGACAAAGGTTGCCGATAACTCACTGGTTATCGTGTTGACGAACCATTTGAATGGACCGTGGAATTGCGCATGGCGTTTCTCGGACTCATTAAGCGGCAGCGTGTAGGCGTTCATCCGCCTGAACATTTCCAAGATCTCGGCCTTCGTCGCGCTGCGAACTACGTCGACTGGAATAGGGTGCGACAGAAAGGACATCTGGATCTCTTCCGGTAGATCAGAGAAGATCAGTCCGTGGTACTGGCGTGATACGGATGTCAGGCGAACTTTGTCCGCGATGAAGTCCATCATTGAAGTGATTCTCTGTTGCCCGTCAACGATCTCTCTGATAACTCTGCGAGACGTCCTGTCGAGCGACTCGAAGAAGTATAGTTTTGGGAAGGGAAACCCCATAAGCATCGTGTCGATGAAATAGCTTCTGGCACTAGACGGCCAGAGCCCTGCACCACGCTGATAGGTCTTATTTACTATGAGATCCTTTCGGCCCAACATGTCCCGCAACTCCGCGACCGAGTACGTGCTGTTGTCAAGTTTCATCGTCCGCATCCTGAACAACTAAGAATGTTCATTGTAACCGGCGAGGAGGAGAGCGGGCTTGCCTGGCCAGAACGGCCGAGTTTCGGCCATTGCTGCCGGTTAGACCCAGGGAGTTCGGCGGCCAGTTTGGTTTCGAAACAGGCCCTAGCGAAGAGCCCGGACCAAATGGCTGCATTCAAAATCGGCGAAAGCACACTATGGCCCGAAGTTGATTCATCGCCTAAACTTGCCAAGGATGCTTCCGCTTTCAGGGGCAGAGTCACGTCCAACCCAAGCAATCAAGTATGATTAAAACTCTTTGGTCATTTGAAAGAGCCGTGGCTCACATGTTGTGAGCATCTTCAAACATCGGTTCTGGTTGGCGTTCCGGCGTGACGTTTGGACCATGCGCTGCGAGCCGGCCCATTACCATGACGATCCACGCGTGACGAAAATGAGCAAGTCGCGGCACTAAACCATCTACCTCGAGGGAGACTCCAGATTGCTGACGCCGGCTCTGTACCATTTTGAACGTGCCGCGCGCGAGATTGCGGCACACGGGGACAACGACACGCTTCCGTTCGACCTGGACGTCAGGTTCTGCGGCGACCAAGCACAAGCGCTGGCAACCATCGCGTTAGGCTTCTATCAGGAGTTGCGCGACGGTCCATCTAAGGAGAACCACGAGCGAATCGCTGCAATGCACATGTTTATTGAGCGGCTTGTCGCTCCTTCTGGGCCGGCTGGCTTTCGGGTGGTTACAAAGATTCATCCCTTCTGGAACATTTACCTCAACGGCCTGGCCATCGCAATTGCTGAAGCGCTGGAGCCGCGGCGAGAAGCTCGCACACACTCGTACAGGTTTCTACCTAGTGGTGGCGAGCAACTTTTTGATCCGAATCGCTCCTGGCGTGCATTCAAGGAGACGACCGTTATTCAGGCCGACTCCGCAGGCCCAGGCGCGGTCGTCGTTCAGACCGACATTTCCAGTTTCTACGAGCGCGTCTCGCATCACTACATCGAGAACTGTATTAACGCCCTCGATGGAGACTGCACGCAAGTGTCGAAGCAGGTCAACGCGCTGTTGGGGAAGGTTTCCGCCGGAAGGTCATTCGGACTTCCTGTTGGCGGACAGGGGGCCCGCGTTCTGGCAGAACTTTTTCTCAACCAAGTCGATTCAGCACTCACGGGGGCCAGCATCAATTGGAACCGCTACGTCGACGACTACGTGTTGATTGCTGCGAACACGGCCGATGCATACCACGCTCTAAGCGTGCTGGCTCAATGCTTGATGGACTATGGTCTGAGTCTGAACAAGTCCAAGACCGTCTTCCTTTCATCGAAGCATTATCGGGACTATGTCAACTCGCAGTTGGGCAGTGGCGATGACGAGGCAGTCAAGCTTCGAACCATCGACCTGAAGTTCGACCCGTACTCTGACACGCCGGATGAAGACTATGAGTTGCTGAGGGAGACCGTAGACACGCTTGAGGTTCGGCGCCTACTCAATCGAGAGCTAGAGAAGGCTCTGCCTGACACCTTCTTGGTGGCTCAAATTGGGCGCACGATGCGCCTTCACGAGCCAGCCATCGCACTAGAGATCGCCTCTACCTTGTTGAAGGGGGCGAATCTACATGCATTCCGGTCCTCCTTCTCCACCATCATGCGCGGCATTGCAAACCTGCGCGCCGATGATCGGTTCGTGCTCATCCATGAACGTATCGACTCCTTGCTCGACTCCGTCCCAATTGATTCGGCTCACATCCTCAAGGTCGACACGAGCCTCCTGCATTACATGCGCTGCCTAAGATTCCGCAGCACGCCAGCGCGCGCTCAGTATGTTCGCAACCTCTACGAGACCACTCAACTCGATACCGTCCGTTGTGCATGTTTGGACTGCTGGCGAAACTGGGGCGACAGGGCTGGGTTCAACCAACTCCGCAATCGATGGCACCAATTGACGGCTGAATGTCAGCGCCTTTTCTGGCTCGCTACCTACAAGTTTGGCGATGAAGGCGAGGCAGCACGGCGACAGTTTCGCCACGCCACGCCCCAAGCGTGGGCGCTGGGCTTGGAGGTGCCGTTGGATGCGGAGAAAGATAAGGAAAAGCTTAAGAAGCACCCCCGCGGCGCCGAGCCTCGGTTCTCAACCGTGTATGAGGCGTGGGCGAAAGGGGTCAATAGTGCAAATTGACCCGCGCACTGTCGCCCGCGACATACCGGGAATCTTCGATGAGATATTTCCGCAGTTGACGCCAGGAATCGTGGCGCACTTCAATGCCCGCGCCGACGAGTTTCAAGTACAGGCGCTTTCTCCGGCTTTGCTCTCGCAGTCTAAGTTACAGCGAGCGATGCTGTTCGAACTCGGTTACACGGTTGGTGAGCGCCTTCTAACGGGCACCCAAATCGACTGGGACGAATGTTTCGAGACGACGTTGAGGCGGCAGAGGGCCTTCTTCGATGCCAGGCTTCCAGACCAACTCGATGCAGGTGACCAAGTGCTCGCCGAAATTACTGGACGGAATCTGTCAACGGCGCTCAAGGCGATGAGCCAGAAGCGGAGCCTGCCTGTCGTTTTGCGTCCAGGCATTCCGGGTTTCGAGTGGATTTCGAGTGGGCACGGCGACTTTTCTCTCGGTCAAACTCTCATTGAGGTTAAGTGCTCAGCCAAACGCTTTTCATCGCCGGACTACCGCCAGGTAGCCATCTACTGGCTCCTGAGCTATGCAGCGGCCATCGAGCGCCGAGGCGAGGAATGGCAGGACTTTGTCTTACTCAATCCACGCAGCGGTGTAACGGTATCAATGCGCTTTGACGCCTTCCTCTCGGTCATCAGCAGCGGAAGAACAAAAGTGGACATCCTTCAGCTGTTTCAGTCGCTTGTCGGCTCTCGCCTCCCTAGGTAGCGCGAACTCTAAGGCAACAGAATACGAATCGCCATCCCGCGTCTCTTGGCCAAGTTTGGCTGCTGCAGAGAAGGAAACCTCCGCGAACGGGCAGCATTAAGGCAGACTGCAGGCATTCGCTGCGCGAGACTCGATCGGCAGCAAAGGCCGACTTGCCGCCGTGTCGCCGTGTCGCCAGCGCCAACTTTCAGTATTGAACAAAACAGCTATTGAGATCGACGTCCAGGTCATCGCCGCGATCACATGAAGGGGTTTTGAAGTCTTGCGCCCGTGCCGCGAAAATCATCGACATTGCGCATGACCACCGTCAAGTCGTGAATCGCGGCGATTGCCGCAATCTGCTTGTCGATTGCGTGCTCCGGATGCGGAGACATCAGCCGCCCCTTACCTGCTCCGCTTCGCAAGTGCTGCGACCGTTGTAGGGCCGACTTCATTCAGTTGGCCGGGGTGGTTGGCGGACTGAAGTCCGCCCTACGGTCCGCCCCACTATGCGAGGGCTAATGCGGAATGTCGGCGACGGGCGAACAAGCCCAATCGTCCAACTGCGCGCCGTGGGCCTTGAGTTGCGAAAAATTGCTTTGTTGGCGAGTACCGGGCATGAACTTCCCCCTATCGCAACTCGTACCAGACGCCCCTGCCGGCGCCGTGCTGACCGAGGTGGCCTTGCTCCACCAGGGCCCGGAAATGTTGCTTGAGCGTGTTGCGATTGCCGCCGGTCAGCCGGATCGCATCGCCCATGGTGATGCGTCCGTGTTCCCTGGCGAACTCGACGATCTGCAGCGAGAGTTCGGGCAATGCGGCGAGCACGATTTTTTCGCGCTCCACCTTGCGATTCAGGCGTCGTACTTGCTCGGCCAGCGCACGCAGGAAGAAGACCAGCCACGGTTGCCAGTTCGGCGATTCGGTCCGGATCGTCCCTTGCGTCTGCCGCAGCGCGAGGTAGTAGGCTTCCTTGCTCTGCTCGATCACGCTTTCCAGCGAACTGTAGGGCACGTAGGCGTAGCCGGCCTGCAGCAGCAGCAAGGTAGTCAGGACGCGGCTCAGGCGGCCGTTGCCGTCCTGGAAGGGGTGTATTTCCAGGAAGACCACGACCCAGATGCCGATCAGCAGCAGCGGGTGGAGCCTTGCCGCACTGCGTTCTGCGTTGAACCAGGTGACCAGCTCGGTCATCAGACGCGGTGTGTCGAAGGGTGTCGCGGTTTCGAATACCACGCCGAGTTGTTTGCCATCTTCGTCGAAGGCGACCACGCTGTTCGTGGAGGTCTTGTAGTTGCCCCGGTGCCAGGCATCCTTTTCGCTGTAGCTCAGCAGGTCGCGGTGCAGTTGCTTGATGTGGTTCTCGGTCAGCGCAATGTCCTGCCAGGATGAGAACACCAGTTCCATGACCCCGGCGTAGCCGGCCACCTCCTGCTCGTCGCGCGTTGCGAAGGATTTGATCTGCAGCCTGGACAGCAGGCGCTCGACCTCGCGGTCCGACAGCTTGCTGCCCTCGATGCGCGTCGACGAGCCGATGCTTTCGATGGTGGCGACCCGCAGTAAAGCCGATAGCCGATCCGGCGCCAGCGAGCCAAGCGCGCGCCAAGCCCCCTTGAACTCATCGATGCCGGCGATGAGGCTCAGGATTTCCGGAGTTATCTGGACAGCATGGGATCGGAGCATGGGCTCCAATACTACAACCATTTACACCCATTCTTCCAGAGCTTCTGTCGTGGGCGATCGGCGCATTGATCAAGCCATTTACACCCATTTTGCTTGTATTTGACCAAGGGGGCGGGGATTCGAAAGCAGCTTGTCCGTCTCCCCCCAGCGCCACCGTCTCGCCAGCGCCAACTCTTGGGGTTGTGGTCGTGGTTCGGCGGCGGGCTATGCGCCGTGGCCGGTCAGGCTTCGGGCGGACGCGGGACGAAGCAGCACACCGCGCCGTCGGCGTCGAAGCTGACCTGGCAGGCCACGGTCAGGCGCGCCTTGAGCCGGGCGCGCGCCCGCTGCAGGCGCGACTTGGCGCCGGGCAGGCTGAGCCCGAGACGGGCGGCGTAGTCCTTCTGGCTCATGCCTTCGATGTCGCAGCAGGTAATCGCGTCGCGGTCTTCGGGCGCCAGTTCGGCCAGCACGCGCGGCAGGCATTGCGCCAGGCCATCGACCGGCGCGAGCACGGCTGCGGGCTCGGCGGCCAGGTCCTCGGGCAGCGGCACCTGGTCCTTTGCCAGGCGCAGGCGGTCGATCAGCAGGTTGCGCGCGGCATGGAACAGCCAGGCCCGTGGGCTGTCGAGGCCGCACAGGCCATTGGGCCGGCGCATCGCGCGCAGGAAAACCTCCTGCAGCAGATCGTCGCCCTCGGCCTCGCTGCGCGCACGATGGCGCAGGAAGCGACGCAACTCGGCTTCGTGGGCATTCCAGGCGTCGGTCAGGCAGCGCATGGCTCATTGATCGCGGCGTTCGTACCAGCCCTTGCTGGAATTGACCACCCTGACCACCAGCAGCATCACCGGCACTTCGATCAGAACGCCGACCACGGTGGCCAGCGCGGCACCCGATTCGAAGCCGAACAGGCTGATGGCGGCGGCCACCGCCAGTTCGAAGAAGTTGCTGGCGCCGATCAGGGCCGAGGGGCAGGCGACATTGTGCTTTTCGCCGACGGCGCGGTTGAGCCAGTAGGCCAGCGCCGAATTGAAGAAGACCTGGATCAGGATAGGCACCGCCAGCAGCGCGATGATCAGCGGCTGCTCGATGATGGCCTTGCCCTGGAAGGCGAACAGCAGCACCAGGGTGGCCAGCAGCGCGCTGATCGACCAGGGGCCGATTTTTTCCATGGTCGCGTCGAAATGCGCTTGTCCTTTTTTGAGCAGCGACTTGCGCCAGACCTGGGCCAGGATCACCGGGATCACGATGTACAGCACCACCGAGGTGAACAGCGTGTCCCAGGGCACGATGATGGCCGAGATGCCGAGCAGGAAGGCCACCAGCGGGGCGAAGGCGACGATCATGATGCTGTCGTTGAGCGCCACCTGCGACAGGGTGAACAGCGGGTCGCCATTGGTCAGCCGGCTCCAGACGAAGACCATCGCGGTGCAGGGCGCGGCGGCGAGCAGGATCAGGCCGGCGATGTAGCTGTCGAGCTGGTCGGCCGGCAGGTAGGGCGCGAACAGGTTGCGGATGAACAGCCAGGCCAGGAAGGCCATCGAGAAGGGTTTCACCAGCCAGTTCACGAACAGCGTCACGCCGATGCCTTTGACATGGTTGCGGACTTCGTGCAGCGCGCCGAAATCCACCTTGACCAGCATCGGGATGATCATGATCCAGATCAGCAGGCCGACCGGCAGATTGACCCGCGCCACTTCGAGCTTGCCCAGCATCTGGAAAGGCGCCGGCAGCCACTGGCCGAGCGCGATGCCGACCACGATGCAGAGGAAGACCCAGACCGTCAGGTAGCGCTCGAAGCTGGACATCGCGCCCTTGCCTTCCTTTCCGGCCGACTGCTTGATGGCGATTTCGCATTGGGCGGACATGGCTCAGGCCTCGCCGTGAATTCGCCGTGCCGCCTGCGCCGCCTCCTGCGGCGTCATGGATTCCAGCGGCAGGGCGAGGAAGGCTTCGATGCGCTGCCTGAGCGACTGGTAGGCCTGCTCGAAAGCCGCGCGGCGCGCTGCCATGGGTTCGACGTGCGCCGGGTCGGGTATGGCCCAGTGCGCCGTGGCCGGGTGGCCGGGCCAGACCGGGCAGGTCTCCTGCGCGGCATTGCCGCAGACCGTGAAAATGAAATCAAGAGTTGGCGCTGACGCAACGGCAAATTCATCCCAGGACTTGCTGCGCGCGCCCGCGCAGGGCACGCCGTGCTTTTGCAGCGTCTCGATCGCCACCGGATTGACCGCGCCGCCCGGCTTGCTGCCGGCCGAGTACGCCTCGATGCGGCCGCGCCCCAGATGCTTGAACAGCATCTCGCCGAGTATGCTGCGCGCCGAATTGCCGGTGCACAGCACCAGCACCTTGAAGGTCTTGCTCATCGACTTGCGCTCCTCAAAGTTCGAAATCGGCATCGAAGGGCTTCGCACCCTTGGCCACCGGCAGGGTCAGCGTGCGGTCCCAGTCGCTCCAGCCGCCGTTGTAGACGCGTACGTCCGGGTAGCCGAGCGCCTTGAGCTGTAGCCAGGCCAAAGTGGAGCGGAAGCCGTCGTGGCAATAGGCGATGACGGTGCCGGTGCGCGGCAGGTCCTTGTACATCGCGGCCAGCTCGGCGAGGGATTTCCACTGCTGCGACTGGCCGTCGACGCCCTGCAGGCTGACGATATTGAGGGCGCCGGGAATATGCCCGCCCTGCACCGAGTGCTGGATCCGGCTGCCGTCGTACATGTCGGCCGGGCGGGCATCGAGCAGCGTGATGCCCGGCTCGCGGCCGGCGACGACGCGGCGATAGACATCGGTCCAGCCGACCATCGCGGCGGCCGGCGCGGCTTTCAGCCTCACCTTGCCCGGCGCGCGCTTTGGCGTCGGCGTTTTGCTCAGCTCGTTGAAGCCGGTCCAGCCGATGGTGCCGCCATCGAGCAGCTTGACGCGCTGCATGTCGAAGCCGTAGAGGTCGAGCAGGAACATCACGCGCGAAGCCAGCGCGGTCGAGGAATCGTCATAGACCACGACGGTGGAATCGTCGTTGATGCCCCAGCGCCGCAGCGTGGCCTGGAAGGCGGCGCGCGAGGGAAAACGCATGATCGGCGCTTTGTCGTTGGCGCCGAGATCGGCGAAGCGCTGCACCTGCACGGCACCGGCAATGTGGCCGACGGTGGCGTGGCGATGCGGGTGGTAACGCACTTCGAGCACCACCAGTTTGGGGTCTTTCAGCCGCTCCGCGAGCCAGTCGGCATCGACCAGGAAACCGGGCCGGTCGGCGGCGAAAACGGCGGGAACGATCAGATTCAGCACGACAGCGAGCAGCAGGGAATACAGCTTGTTCATCCAGGTCTCCAGCTTCAGTCGGCGCAGCGTTGGGCGCGGCCGGATACGATCTTGAGGCGCTTCATGTCGGCCTTGAATTCGGGCACGGCCCCCGTCGCCAGCGGGCCGAGCAGCGCCGCGGTCCAGGACGGCAGCTTCGCCATCCGGTAATGCATCCAGGTGCCTTCGCGGCGGGACGTCACCAGACCCGCGCCTTTCATGACGCCGAGGTGACGCGAGATCTTGGGCTGGATTTCTTCGAGCGCGGTAGTCAGCTCGCAGACGCAAAGTTCGTCCCGCGCCAGCAGCAGGGCCAGAATGCGCCGCCGCGTCGGGTCGGCGAGGATGTCGAACAGGGCTTGGGCTTCCATCGCGGCCAATATACACGATGGCAGATATATGCGGAAGCGTATGTTAGGCCGCCGTCGATTTCCCCATTCGCGGCAGCCCGCAGCTTCAGGAAATGTCGCGCCCCTCGCCCGCCTCCTCGACCGTCCTGCCATCGCGGATGTGATAAATGCGCTTGAAGATGGGGATGATCTTCTCGTCGTGGGTGACGACGATGATCGCGGTCTGGTACTGGCTGGCCATCTGGTTGAGGATGCGCATCACGGCCAGCGCGCGCTGGCTGTCGAGCGGCGCGGTGGGTTCGTCGGCGAGGATCACCGGCGGCTGGTTGGCCAGGGCGCGCGCGATCGACACGCGCTGCTGTTCGCCCCCCGAGAGTTCGCTGGGCTGCGCCTTCGCGCGATGGGCGACGTCGAGCGCCTGCAGCAGTTCCAGCGCCCGTGCACGCGAGGCCCCGTTGGCGCGGCCGGCCAGCATCGGCAGCAGGGCCACGTTGTCGGTGACGTCGAGAAAGGGAATCAGGTAGGGCGCCTGAAAGATGAAGCCGATGCGGTCGCGGCGCAGCGCGCGCAGGTCTTTGGTTTTCCAGCCGCCCTGCGCGCTGTCGTAGATCACCTCGCCGCCCAGGGTCATGCGCCCGCGCGTGGGTTCGATCACGGCGCCGAGGCACTTGAGCAGCGTGGTCTTGCCCGAGCCGCTGGGACCGACCAGACCGACCACCTCGCCCGGCGCGATGCTCATGTTCACCTCCTTCAGCGCATCGACGGCGGTGTCGCCCGCGCCGTAACGCTTGCTGAGGCCTTCGATGTGGATTCCTTGATCCATCTCAGCCCCCGATCGCTTCGGCCGGATCAACCTTGAGCGCGGCGCGGATCGCCAGCGTGCTGGCCAGCGTGCATACCAGCATGACGACGATGAAGGCGCGCAGGGCGTCGCCGCTTTCCAGCAGCACGTATTTCGGGAATGCCGGCGCCCACAGCGTGGCGGATATCTTGCCGACGACGAAGCCGATCAGGCCGAGGCCCAGCGCCTGCTGCAGGATCATGCCGGCGATGCTGCGGTTGCGCGTGCCGATCAGCTTGAGCACCGCGATTTCGCGGATCTTGCCCAGGGTCATGGTGTAGATGATGAAGGCGACGATGGCGGCGCTGACGACGGTCAGGATTGCGAGGAACATGCCGATCTGTTTGGCCGAAGTGGCGATCAGCTTGGCCACCAGGATCTCTTCCATCTGCACGCGGGTGTAGGCCTGCAGATGCTTCCAGCGGCGGATCTCCCGCGCCACGCTTTCCGCCGTGCTGCCAGCGCCAACTTTCACCAGTACCGCGTTGACGCTGTGATTGACCGTCTGCGCGGCATTCACGGCGTCGAGCAGGCCTGGCACGCCGGGGCGATTCAGCGCCGGGTTGGCCGCGGTGCGCGCGCGGTCGCTGATGATGGCGTCGTTGTCCTTGAGGAACTGCGCTTCCTGCGCGTCCTTGAGCGGAATGAAGACCATCGGGTCGCCGCCGGAGGACACCGTACGCTGCGTGAGTCCGACCACCTCGTAGTCGTGGCGCCGGATGCGGATGCGCTCGCCGAGACGGAAACCGGCCTTGACGTCGGCGATGGCCTCGTAATGGCCGCGCAGCAGGCGCCGCCCGGCCACCAGATAGGTCGGCTCGCCGGGCTGGCCCGGCTCGAAGCCGACCACCATGCTGCGGCTCTCGCGGGCACCATGCAGCACCTGCATGGTCAGGTAGGTGACATTGGCGGCCTGGGCCACGCCGGGCAGGCCGAGCACGCCGCGGTAGACGTCGTCCCTGATGTTCGAGGCTTCGGCGTAGGGTCCCTGCGTGTCCTTCTGCACCACCCAGATGTCGGCGCCGCTGTTGGTCAGCAATGCCTGCGCGTCGTCGACCATGCCGCGATAGACGCCGGCCATGGTCAGCGTGGCGCCGATCAGCAGGCCGAGGCCGATCCCGGTGAGGACGAACTTGCCCCAGGAATGCAGGATGTCGCGACCGGCGAGGCTGATCATGGCGGACTCAGGAAGCGGCCAGCGCGGATACCACGCGTATGCGGCTTTGTTCGCCGAGCTCGCGTTCGCTATGCACGATCACCGCATCGCCTTCCTTGAGGCCTTCGAGTACCTGCACCCTGCCGTCGGCGCCGCTGCTTCCCGGCCTGACCGCGACGAAGCGCAACTTGTCGCCGGCATGGACCCAGACGCCGGTCTTGCCTTCGCGCTGGCGCAGGGCGGCGCTGGGCACCACCAGGGCCTGCCTGATGCCCGGCAGGCGCAGGGTGATTTCGCTCATTTCGCCGATCGAAACATCCTTCGGCAATGCATCGAAGCTCACTTGCGCGATGCGTTCCTCGGTCACGCTGTCGCTCAGCATTTCGATGCGCGCGACCTTGCCGGCCAGCACCCTGCCCGGCTGGGAACGCAGTACGATCTCGGCCGGCAAGCCGACTTGCAGGCCCGCCGAGCGCTGCTGGTCGAGGCGCAGCCTGACCCACAGGCTGTCCGCCGCGACCATCCGCAGCACGGCCTGGCCGGCGACGACGGTCGAACCGGGCTCGGCATCGCGCGCGGTGACAACGCCGGCGGCAGGTGCCAGCAGACGCAGGTTGGCGCGTTGTTGTTGCGCGCCTTCGCGTTCGGCGTTGAACCGCGCCAGGTCCTGGCGCGCGCCGGCCAGGCCGGCTTCGGCAGCCGTCACTTGCGCGGCCGCGGATTTCAGTTCCTGCGACTTGCCTTCGGTGACGCTGGAACTGACGAAGCCTTTCTTGCCCAGGTCGTCATAGCGACGCGCATTGGCGGCGGCCACTTCGCGCCGCGCGACGCTGTCGCTCAACTGTGCCGCCGCGGTGTCGATCGCCTTCGCCGCGCGCGCGGCGGCGGCACCGGTGGCGGACAGACGCTGATCGAGGTCGACCGGGTCCATCTCGGCCAGCAACTGCCCGGCGGTCACCGCGTCGCCGACATCGACCGTGACCCGGCGCACGCGGCCGGCGGTGGTCGGGCCGACCAGATAACTGCGGCGCGCTTCAACCACGCCGATGCCGAACAGCGCCGGCGCCAGGTCGGCACGCGCCACCTGCACCACGGTGACCCGCACCGGGGCCAGCGGCCCGCTGCGTGCCATGACCCAGACAAAGCCGGCCACCAGCGCGATGCCGGCAAGGATGAATGCATTGCGTCGGCTGAACAGGGATTTCATGAGGGTCAGCTCCGGATGCCGCGACGGTAGATGGCGAAGGCACCCGGCGCATCGGCGCGCATCTGCCTGGCCTTGCCACTCAGCAGCGATTGCATGACCAGGCCCTGGATGCTGCCGATGAAGGCGACGACGGCCGCCGCGGTATCGACTTCGGATGCCACTTCGCCGCATGCCTTGCCCTCTTCGATCAGGCCGCTCAGGCGCTTCCGGTAGGCACCGATCAGGGTGCGCGCCATGCGCTTGGCGGGGGTGTCCTCGGCCCGCTGCAACTCGCCGAACAGCAAGCGCGGCACGCCAGGATGCGCGACGACGAACTCGATATGGGTCATGAACACCGCTTCCAGCGCCGCCAGCGGCGATTCCGCTTCCTGCATGGCCTTATCCACCCGCTGCAGCAGTCGCTCGGCGACCCATTCCATGACCGCCTGCCAGATCGCGTCCTTGCTCGGGAAGTGGCGGAACAGCGCACCCTGCGTGAGATTCATGTGTTGCGCAATCGCCGCCGTGGTGATATCGCCCGGATTCTGCTCGGCCGTCAGCTCGATGACGGCTTCGACGGTGACCGCCCGCCGCTGGTCCGCCGGCAGGTTGCGCGGCCTGGGTTCGTTGTGCACCATGGTTCAGTCCGATAGCTAGTAATTGGTTACTATCTTATCGGCGGCAGCGAAGTGCGTCAAGCGGGATTCGCCCGGAGTGATTCCTTGCAGGTCTGCCGACCGCGCTAGGGTTGCGGCTGGAACAGCTTGCCGCTGGCCACGCCGACCAATGTCTTGATCAGCGTCACGCTCCAGATGCCGGCGAGGAGCAGCCAGGCCAGCCAGCCGAAGGCCAGCGGCGTGGTGAGCCCGGTGACTTCGCTGAGACGCTGGCTGCCGAGCGTAAAGGCGCCCAGCGGAAAAGTGAAGGCCCACCAGGTTAGCGAAAAGGGCAAGGGCGCGATCTTCCTCACTGACCAGGTGAATAGCGCCGCCAGCACCAGCCAGAAGGCGCCGAAGCCCCAGAGCAGGAACACCGCCATCAGGTAGGGCGCCTTGTCGCCGGCGAAGGGCGTCGCGGCCACCAGGTTGAGTACGCTGACCACGGTCACGCCCAGTGGCGCGAGGTTGATCCAGAAGGTCGGCGCCATCGTCGGCGGCAGGCGCTTGTGCACATAGAAGCGGTGGAAGGCCAGCGCCAGCAATGTCATGTACATGAAGATGCCGGAACCCAGGCCGATCGCGTTGATGGTCAGCGCCAGGTCGCGCAGGGCTTCGGGCTGGATCGCCAGCAGCGGCGCGCCGGCCACCGGTATCAGCACCAGCGCCACCGGCGGCATGAAGATGCCGGGCGTGATGTGGTCGAGATTGACGTGTTCGCCCTGGAAGATCGAGATCAGCACCGCCAGCGTCAGGGAAAACAGCAGCGCCACGCCCAGCCACCAGGCCACCAGCGCCGCCGCATCATGGCCGCCGAAGGCCCGCAGCTGCGCCGCCAGCACCAGGATGGCGATGGCATAGGCCGGATAGAAGTTGGCCGCCACCGGATGGCGGAAGCTGGCCACCACCGCCGGCCAGGCCATGACCCAGCGCAGCAGCCAGGGCACGCTGATCAGCGCGAACAGCGCCAGGTTGAACCAGTGCAGCGCCCAGGCCAGCCCCGCCAGTGCGGGAAACTGATGGGAGAAATGCAGCGTCGTCAGCGCAAAGGCGCCGGTGCCCATGACGGCCGCCGGCCAGCCGGGGGCGAAGGTCTTGACGATGAGCGGAAAATTTACGGGCAGGGGCGGGTTGGCGGCAGTCATGGCGATGAAATATTGAGGGGTTGGGCGCAACCGTGATTCGGATCGTTGAATTCGATCTGGATCGTCGGATGCGTGATGTGGAAATGATGGTGCAAATCGTGGGCAATTTTTTCGAGGAAGGCGTCGCCCGGGTGTCCGCCGGGCATCACCAGGTGCGCCGTCAGCGCGATTTCGGTGGTGCTCATCGCCCAGACATGCAGATCATGCACGCCATTGACCCCGGGCAGGGCGCGCAGCAGCCCATCCACCTCGACGAGGGCGACGCTTTCCGGCACGCCGTCGAACAGCAGGTGCAAGGATTGGCGGAACAGGCCCCAGGTGCCAGCGATGATCACCAGCGCGATCGCCATGCTGGTGATCGGATCGAGCCAGGCCCAGCCGGTCCATAGATAGAGCGCGCCGGCGGCGACCACGCCGAGCGAGACCAGGGCATCGGCGGCCATGTGCAGGAAGGCGCCGCGAATATTCATGTCGGATTGGCTGCCCGCCATGAACAGCGCGGCGGTGGCGCCATTGACCAGCACACCGATCGCGGCGACGACCATGATGGTGATGCCGTCGGTCGGGTGCGGTGCCTGCAGGCGATGGCCGGCTTCCCACAGCAGCGAGCCCATGGCCACCAGCAACAGCACGGCATTGGCGAACGCGGCGAGGATCGAGGCACGCTGCCAGCCATAGGTGTGACGGTGGTCGGGCAACCGGCCGGCTGCCAGCGCGGCCCCCCAGGCCAGCACCAGACCGGCGACATCCGACAAGTTGTGTCCGGCATCGGCCAGCAGTGCCAGGGAGCCCACGCGCCAGCCGTAGAAAGCCTCCGTCGCGACGAAGGCGATGTTCAGCGCGATGCCAATGGCAAAGGCCCGGCTGAAGCTGGCCGGGCCGTGGTGGTGCGTATGCTCGCTCATCGGGCGGCGCAACCCGCCATGGCATGCGGCACGCTGTCGATTACTTGAAGAAGCCGCGAGCCTTCATGCGGTCGCAACCGTTGTAGCGCGGCGCCGGCAGAGTCACGCCCTTTTCCTTGGCGCGGGCTTCCATGGCCTGGTGATGCTCGGTCTGCAGAGCCTTGCATTCGTCGTAAGTTTTGGCGTTGCGCATTGTGTTGCCATGAACCGCACGCTCTTCGGCATTCATCAGCGCCCAGCCAGGCGTGTTGTCCTTGTCGAAGTTGAAACGCATGCCCATGCCGCCGCCACCCGGACCCATGCCCGGCCCCATACCCGGACCACCGCCGGGCTGCGCGGCCGCCGGTACTGCAAGCGATGCTCCGAGAATTACCAGCAACGCTATCTGCGTGAACTTGGTTTTCATGATGACTTCCTTTCTGCTTGATTGGTGGAAACGGGTCTGATCTATTCGACCTCAATATCAGGCTAGACTAATCCACTCCGAATCCAAATGGGGAATGGTGAGATTTTGTGACAAACCCGATGCCGCCGACAAGGATTTGCCAAATGCCGCGAGCAGGCTTAAAGCGGCGCACAATCTGACGCCAGGGATATACGCTGGCAAAATCCCGGTCCCGGTTCAAACGCATACTTCCATGGTCAGTCGCCGACAATTCATGCGGGGGGATTTCAAGGCCCGCCGCAATCCGCAACGTCCGCCCTGGGCGTTGACCGAGCAAGCCTTCCTCGATGCCTGCACGCGCTGCGGTGCATGCGTGCCGGTCTGCCCGACGCGCATCGTCGTCGTCGTGCGGGGCTATCCGGAGGTGGATTTCAAGCGCGGCGAGTGCACGTTCTGCGGCGCCTGCGCGGCGGCCTGCAGGGATGGCGCCCTGCTCCGTGCCGACGAGCACGCCGTGCCGTGGGACATCAAGGCCCAGGTGGCCGATACCTGCCTGGCCAAGCGCGGCGTGGAGTGCCGGGTCTGCGGCGACCCCTGCCCGGTGGCCGCCATACGCTTCAGCCCGCGCCTCGGCGGGCCGCCCGTCGCCGAGGTTGATACTGCCTTATGCACGGGCTGCGGCGCCTGCGTGGCGCCCTGCCCGGTTGCTGCGATCAGCCTTACTTGATGTTGCCGATGAAACGGTTCTCTACCAGCGCCGGCGCGTCGACCTGCGGCACATGGCATTGGGTGCAGTTGTGCCGCGACAGATCGAAGGCCTTGGTTGCGGCGATGAAGTGGCTTTCGCCCAGTTTCGGCGAATTTTTCTTCACGTAATTGGCGGGGCCATGGCAGTCCATGCACTGGTTTTCGGTGAGGGTCACTTCGTCGAAGTTATTCACCGCATGCGGGATCACCGGCGGCTGGGTGCTGAAAGTGCGTGCCACGAGCGGTTGCGTGCCCGGCCGCTTGCCGGCATAGACGGTGGGCGCAGGGGCGGTATCCGGTGCGGCGACATCCGCCCCGCGCATGGAAACCAGTGGCTCGTAGCTGGCGCAACCCACGATGACGGTCAGCAGTGATGCCATAAGGATGGTGACGGTTTTCTTCATGATGGACTCCCCAGACGAGATTGATGGTTGATCATTTCGGCGCCGCTTGAGCGACGCCGCTTGCAGGTGTGGCGGTAATGTTGAAACGGGTACCGAAGGCAAATACATTCTTGGAACAGACATCGATGCAGCGGCCGCAGTTGGTGCAGTTGGCTTGCAGAATCACCGGCGGCGCGCCGGCGATGGCTTTCAGCGCCGGGCGGATCACCTGCGGTTCGGGGCAGACGGCGAAGCAGTCCATGCAGTCGTTGCAGGCGGCGCGCGCCGGCAGCTTGATTCGCACCAGGGACAGCTTGCCGACCAGGCTGTAGAACGCGCCGACCGGGCAAAGATGGCCGCACCAGCCGTGGCGCATGACGAACAGGTCGAAGAGAAACACCGCGAGCAGCACCGCCCAGGCCAGGCCGAGACCGAAGATCAGTCCGCGATGCATCATCGACACCGGATTGAGCATCTCCCAGGCGATGCTGCCGGTTGCCGCGGCCGCGACCAGCGTCATGCCGAACATCCAGTAGCGCGTCGGCCGGCTGATGTGCGCGCTGCCCTTGAGGCCCAATCTCACGCGCAGCCAGTAGGCGCAATCGGTCAGCAGGTTCACCGGGCAGACCCAGGAGCAGTAGGCGCGCCCGCCAACCAGCAGATAGAACAGCACGACAATGACGGCGCCAGTCAGCGCCAGTTTCTCCGGCATCTGGCGCGCCAGCAGAGACTGCAGAATGATGTAGGGATCGGCGAGCGGCAGGACGTTCAGCGTGTAGCTGAAGTTCAGGTTGCCCTTGACGATCCACAGGCCGAACCACGGCCCGACCAGGAACAGCAGCAGGATGCCGAACTGGCTGCCGCGGCGCAGGATCAGCCACTTGTGCGCGGCCAGCCAGCCCTTGGCGGCAACGGCTTCGGTGCCGGGCCGTGCGGCGGGAGCGCTCATAGCTTGCTCCCCTGCAGGGCTCTGGGCAATGCGGCGGGTTCGGCAGGAGTTGGCGCTGGCGGTACGGCGCCTGAACTCCCCGAGAGGCCCTTGCCGTGCTCATATTGCATGCCTTCGGGCATGTTGTACCGGTGCTCGACTTCCGGCGCCACCAGGCTGCCGCCGGCCTTTTCCTTTTCCACCCAGCCCAGTCGGTAGTGCGAGCTCAGTTGCCCCTTGGCCATGTAGAGCGGCAGCACCTTGATCGAGGCCACCTCGGTCGGACAGGCCTTTTCGCACTTGCCGCAGCCCGTGCAGTGTTCTGAATGCACCGTCGGAATGAACAGCGTGTGCTTGCCGGTGCGCGCATTGCTCTGCGGGTCGAGCGTGATCGCCTTGTCGATCACCGGACAGACGCGGTAGCAGATGTCGCAGCGCAGGCCGAGGAAGTTCAGGCAGGTTTCGTGGTCGACCAGTACGGCCAGGCCCATCTTCGACTTGTTGATGTCTTTCAGGGAGTGCTCCAGCGCGCCGGTCGGGCAGGCCTTCACGCAGGGAATGTCCTCGCACATTTCGCAAGGCAGTTGGCGCGCGACGAAGTAGGGCGTGCCGGTGGACATCGGCTCTTCGGGTTTGGCCAGATGCAGGATGTCGAAGGGACAGTCGCGCACGCACATGCCGCAGCGGATGCAGGCAGCCGAGAACTCGGCTTCCGGCAGCGCACCCGGCGGCCGGATGGCAGCCGGCGGCAAGGCCCTGGCATGCCGTGCGTAGAGCCCGACGCCGAGCCCCAGCAGGCCGACGCCGCAGGCCATGCGCGCCGTGTCGGCGAGGAACTGGCGCCGCGCCGCGGCGCTGGGCTTGTTCTCGTTGTCCATGATTCCCGGACGGGGAGCACAAAACGCTTTTCACTCCCCGATTTCCCTTTCAGCTCATTCAGGCCTTGACCACCTTGGCCGCGCACTTCTTGAAGTCCGTTTCCTTCGAAATCGGACAGGTGGCGTCCAGGGTGAGCTTGTTGACCAGGCGGCTCTCGTCGAAGAAGGGAATGAAGATCAGCCCTTCCGGCGGCTTGTTGCGGCCCTTGGTGTCGACCCGCAACTGGATTTCTCCGCGGCGGCTGCTGACCTTCACCACGTCGTTGCGCTTGAGCCCGCGCTTCTCGGCATCCTTCGGATGCATCCAGACCACCGCGTCGGGGAAGGCCTTGTAGAGCTCTGGCGCGCGTCGAGTCATCGAGCCCGTATGCCAGTGCTCCAGCACGCGACCGGTGCACAGCCAGAGGTCATATTCCTGGTCCGGCATTTCGGCGGCCGGCTGATAGGGCAGCGCGAAGACCACCGCCTTGCCGTCGGGCTTGCCGTAGAACTTCACGCCCTCGCCCTTTTTCACGTAGGGATCGTAGCCCTCGCGGAAGCGCCACAGGGTTTCCTTGCCATCGACCACCGGCCAGCGCAGGCCGCGCGCCTTGTGATACGTGTCGAAAGGCGCCAGGTCGTGGGCATGGCCGCGGCCGAATGCGGCGTACTCCTCGAACAGGCCCTTCTGCACGTAGTAGCCGAAAGCCTCCGTTTCGTCGTTGCTGTATCCGGCCCAGGCATGGGCATTGACCTTGGCAACGTCCTCCTGCGGGAATTTGTCGACCTGGCCGTTGGCATACAGCACGTCATACAGCGTCTTGCCCTTGTACTCCGGTGCCTTGGCCAGCAGTTCCGCCGGCCAGACTTCCTCGACCTTGAAGCGCTTGGAAAATTCGAGGTACTGCCACAGATCGGAACGTGACTCTCCCGGCGCCTTGACCTGCTGCCGCCAGAATTGGCTGCGCCGTTCGGCATTGCCGTAGGCGCCTTCCTTTTCCATCCACATCGCGCAAGGCAGGATCAGGTCGGCCGCCATGGCCGAGACCGTCGGATAGACGTCGGAGACGACGACAAACGCCTTCGGATTGCGCCAGCCCGGATAGATTTCACCATTGATGTTGGGACCGGCCTGCATGTTGTTGGTGGTCGAGGTCCAGTAGAAGCCGATCTTGCCGTCCTTGAGCATGCGGCTTTGCAGCACGGCGTGGTAGCCGACCTTGGCCGGCAGGGTGCCCGGTGGCAGTTTCCAGGCCTTTTCACAGGTCTCGCGATGTTTGGGGTTCATCACCACCATGTCGGCCGGCAGGCGATGGGCGAAGGTGCCGACCTCGCGCGCCGTGCCACAGGCCGAGGGCTGGCCGGTAAGGGAGAAAGGCCCGTTGCCCGGTTCGGAAATCTTGCCCACCAGCAGATGCACGTTGTAGATCATGTTATTGACCCAGGTGCCGCGCGTGTGCTGGTTGAAGCCCATGGTCCAGTAGGAGCAGACCTTGGTCTTCGGATCGGCATAGACCTTGGCCAGGGCCTCCAGCTTGTCCTTCGGCACGCCGGAAATCTCGTGGGCCTTGTCCAGCGTGTATTCGGAAACGAACTTGGCGAAGTCGTCAAAAGTGATCGGCGAATTCTTGCCCGGATTGCCCTTGGGCTTGCCGTCGGCACCCGGATAGCCGTTGTTCATGGCGACCTGTTCCAGCGGGTGATTGGGGCGCAGACCGTAGCCGATGTCGGTAACGCCCTTGGCGAATTTCACATGTTTCGCCACGAAGTCTTTGTTCACCGCGTTGTTCTGGATGATGTAGTTGCAGATGTAATTGAGGATCGCCAGATCGGACTGCGGCTTGAAGATCAGTTCGCTGTCGGCGAGTTCGCAAGTGCGGTGCGAGAAAGTCGACAGGACGTTGATCTTGACGTGGTTGGCGGTGAGACGGCGATTGGTGATGCGCGACCAGAGGATAGGGTGCATCTCGGCCATGTTGGAACCCCACAGCACGAAGGCGTCGGCATGTTCCATGTCGTCGTAGCAACCCATCGGCTCGTCGATGCCAAAGGTACGGATGAAGCCGGCAACGGCCGAGGCCATGCAGTGGCGTGCATTCGGATCGATGTTGTTGGTGCGGAAGCCCGCCTTCATCAGCTTGGCGGCCGCATAGCCTTCCCAGATCGTCCACTGGCCCGAGCCGAACATGCAGAGCCCGTCCGGCCCCATGGTCTTGATGGTTTGCTTGGCCTTTTCGGCCATGATGTCGAATGCGGCATCCCAGGAGATCGGCGCGAATTCGCCGTTCTTGTCGAACTTGCCGTCCTTCATGCGCAAGAGCGGCTTGGTCAGGCGGTCCTTGCCGTACTGGATCTTCGACAGGAAGTAGCCCTTGACGCAATTGAGGCCCTTGTTGACCGGCGCATCGGGGTCGCCCTGGGTGGCCACCACGCGTCCGTCCTTGACGCCGACCAGCACGCCGCAACCGGTGCCGCAGTAGCGGCAGACCCCTTTGTCCCAGCGCACGCCGTCCTGGCTCTGCGGCATCGCGGCCATCGCCACGCCGGGGATGCTGATGCCCGCCGTGGTGGCTGCCGCTGCGATGGCATTGGTCTTGATGAACTCACGTCGCGTCAATTTCATTTCAGATCTCCTTGTCTGGCTCAGATTCGGTTTGGTGATAGACCATGGCCGCCGACATCACGCCGTCGAGTTGGCCGATAAGCTCATAGGTGGCGACATTGCTGCTGTCGTCCTCGGTAACGATAGTCACGATCAATTTGCCTTCCGGCGAGATGGCATGTACCTCGACCCCGGCCAGCGAGGTCAGGCCCGCCTGAACGATCGCCACGTCGCCGGGACGGGCGTGGATGATGGCGCTGGAAATATTCATTGCGTGACTCCGGACGATCGGCACTGCCGGGCGCTGCCGATTTGGGCGCCATGCCTCAATAACCATTAATTTCTTAAGGTCTTGTGCACACGCAGCATCCTAGGCCTGCGGGACGCAGTTGCCTTGATTCGAATCAACCGAAAGGGCATCCAAATAAAAATTGCCATTGAGCTTTCGCCTATGGCAATTCATTGAACTGATCAGGCGGGCCTGCCGCCTGCGGGCGGACCGGTCAGGAATCGATCTGGTCGATCACGATGCGCAAACCCTTGGCCCCAGGCTTCACCGCGGCACTCTTGCCGCTGAGGTCGCCCTTGCCCGGCGTCGCCATGCCCGATTTGGAAATGCGCACTTCGATGCGCACCTGCTTGGCCGAGGAGAGATTGGCCCCCGGCATCACTGCTTGACTGTCGTCAAGAGTGAAGTCCAGCGGCAGATCGGCTGCGCGCACGCGCTTGGCCGCGAGCGGCATGCGCGGGCCGTCGACGGCGCGGGCAAAAATGAACACCACGTCTTCCGGATTCGCCTTGCCCTTCAAGGCGGCAGCAAGCTCGACGCGACCGCTGACGGCACTGGCCGCCACACTGGCCGCCGCACTCGCCGGCGGCTTGCCGGTACCCGCCTTCGCCACACCCTTATGCACCTCGTCCTGCGGCATCACGGCACCGGCCACGACATCAGCCTTGGCAGGCCTGGACGGAGCGCCGCCGCTGCGCCCGCGCGCCATGGCGATGCTGGATTCGACCATGCGCGCATCTTCGCTGCCGGGTTCGAGCTGGGGCAGCAGCCGCTCCCAGAGCGCCGCGGCCTCGGCGTGGCGTCCGCCGTCGAGCGCCTCACCGCCGCCGAGGAACAGGGCCAGCATGTTATCCGGCTCAAGGCGCAGGGCTTGTTGAATCAACTCGCGCGAACGCGGATTGAAGCCATTGTTCTTCTGCACCAGCAGTTCCGCGACTTCGGCGAGCAGTTCGGCATTCTTGTTGAGTTCGGGTCCGACACGGCCGAAGGCGCGCTCGGCATCGTCCCAGCGGCCCAGCGCCTTGTAGGAGCGCGCCAGCATGGCCCAGCCCTCGGGATTGTCGGGATTCTGTTCCATCTTTTGCGCGAGCTTGGCGGTGAGCTGTTCCATGTCGGCCGTCGCGCGCTGCGTCTGCACCGCCTCGGGCAGCACCGCCGCCGGGCTGCCGAGCAGGGCATAGAGTCCGCCGGCGAGCAGCGGCAGTGCGATGGCCAGTGCGATACCGCTGCGACGGCTGAAGCCATCGACCGCCGAGACTTCGATGGCGGCGGTATCGTCAAGCAGTTGCCGCTGCAATTCCTCGCGCGCCTCGGCGAGATCGTCAGCCGACAGCACGCCATTGTTGCGGTCGCGCTCGAGTTCGGCCAGACGGTCGCGGTGGATGGCGGCATTCAGCGCCGGCAGAGAGTTGGCGCTGGCGACACGGCGGGAAACCGGCCACCACGGGCGCAACAGCAACACGAGGGCGACGACGACCAGCGTCGCCGCGGCAAGGTAAAAGTAGCTCATGGTTTGGTTTGGTCCAGCAAGGTCGCGGCGCGGCGACGCTCTTCATCGGAAAGTACCGGCGCAGCATTATCCTTGGCGCGGCGCCGCAGGAATGCAATCAGTGCGGCGAGGCCGCCCGCGAGGAACAGGAAAGGTCCGCCCCACAGCAGCCAGGTGGTCGGTTTCATCGGCGGCCGGTAGCGCACGAAATCGCCGTAGCGGTCGACCATGAAGTCGAGGATTTCCTTGTCGGTCTTGCCTTCGGCGATCATTTTGCGAATCTCGCGGCGCAGGTCCTGCGCCAGTTCGGCGTGCGAGCCGGACAGCGATTCGTTCTGGCAAACCAGGCAGCGCAACTCCTCGCTGATCGCCACCATGCGCTTTTCCACTTCGAGATCGGCTGCCATCGGCGCCGCCTCCTTGGCCATCGCCGCGCCGGAGAAAATCAGCGCGCACCAAACCAACAAGCTGCTCAACTTCATTTTGACAACTCCGCAATCAGGGGCAGGATCTGCTTCTGCAGCGATTCCGGGGTGATCGGGCCGGTGTGCTTCATGCGGATCATGCCGGCCTTGTCGATCACATAGGTTTCCGGCACGCCATAGACGCCGTAGTCGATGCCGACACGGCCGTCGGCATCGACTGCCGACAGCAGATAGGGATCGCCGAACTGCGCCAGCCAGCCCTTCGCGTCGACCTCCTGATCCTTGTAATTCAGGCCGACCACCGGCACCTTGCCATCTTTGGCGAAGGCAACCAGCACGGGATGTTCCTGGCGGCAGGAAACGCACCACGAGGCCCAGACGTTGAACAACCAGACCCGGCCCTTCATGTCGGCCGGCGAGAAGGTCTTGCCGGCCGCCGCCAGTTGCGGCAGCGTGAATGCGGGCGCCGGCTTGTCCTTCAGCGGCGAGGGCACGTCGCGCGGGTTCAGGGTCAGGCCGACGGCGAGGAAGACCACCAGCACCACGAACACCCCCAGCGGAATCAGGAAACGCTTCATGCCGCGACTCCGGCGGGAATCCCTGCAGCGGCCCCGGCCTTGAGGCGCAAGCGGTAACGCCGATCGAGCATGGCGATGAAACCGCCCAGACCCATCAGCAGGGCGCCACCCCAGATCCAGTCGACGAAGGGCTTGTAATAAACCCGCACGCTCCAGGCGCCCGTATTGTCGAGCGGCTCGCCGAGCGAGACATACACGTCGCGCGTGAAGCCGGCATCGATCGCGGCTTCGGTCATCGGCATCTGCGACGAGAAATACTGGCGCTTCTCCGGATGCATGGTCTTCAGCACGCGGCCATCCTTCGACAACTCGACGGTGCCGACGGAAGCGCGGTAGTTGGGGCCGGGAGCGGCCTTCACGCCGATCAGGCGGAAGCCGTAGCCGCCCACCTGGACGGTATCGCCCGGCTCCATGCGCACGTCCTTTTCCTCCTGGTAGCCGCCGACCATGGCGACCCCGATCACGAACACGGCGATGCCCAGGTGTGCGATCTGCATGCCCCAGAACGCCGCCGCCGGCCTGCCGGTCTTGACGCGTTCAAGTATCTGGAACACGCCGCTGGCGGTGATCCAGACTGCCAGCAGGGAGCTCAGCGCGGTGAGCGGCGTCCACGCCCCCATCAAGAGCGGCAGCGCGATGCCGGCAATCACGGCCAGCGCCACGCTGACCCGCAGCCGGCGCGCAATCGCCTTGAGGTCGGCATGCTTCCAGTTTGCCATGGGGCCCACCGCCATCAGCAGCAACAGCGGCACCATGACCGGCACGAAGACCGCGTTGAAGTAAGGCGGGCCGACCGACAGCTTGCCCATGCCGAGCGCATCGATCAGCAGCGGATACAGGGTGCCGAGCAGCACGCTGCCGGTGGCCACCAGCAGCAGCACGTTGTTCATGAGCAGCATGGTTTCGCGCGACACCAGCCCGAAATTGCCGCCGGCGCTGACCTTGGGTGCGCGCCAGGCAAACAGCGCCAGCGAACTGCCGACCACCACCACCAGCAGGGCCAGGATGAAAATGCCGCGACGCGGGTCGGAGGCGAAGGCATGGACCGAGGTCAGTACGCCGGAGCGGACCAGGAAGGTGCCGAGCAGGGACAGCGAAAACGCCGCGATCGCCAGCAGCACGGTCCAGTTCTTGAAGGCGCCGCGCTTTTCGGTCACGGCCAGCGAATGAATCAACGCCGTGCCCACCAGCCAGGGCATGAATGAGGCATTCTCCACGGGGTCCCAGAACCACCAGCCGCCCCAGCCCAGTTCGTAATAGGCCCACCAGCTGCCCAGCGCGATGCCCAGCGTGAGGAAGACCCAGGCCGCCGTGGTCCACGGCCGCGACCAGCGCGCCCAGGCCGCATCCAGCCGGCCCGAAATCAGCGCCGCGATGGCGAAGGCAAAAGCCACCGAAAATCCGACGTAGCCCATGTAGAGCATCGGCGGATGAAACACCAGGCCCGGGTCCTGCAACAGCGGGTTGAGGTCGCGGCCTTCCGCGGCCGCCGGCAACAGGCGTTCGAAGGGATTAGAGGTGAACAGGACAAAGGCCAGCAGGCCGATACCGACCAGGCCCAGCACCGCCAGCACGCGCGCCACCATGACTTCCGGCAGCTGGCGCGAGGCCAGCGAGACCGCGGCGCCCCATCCTGCCAGCATCAGAACCCACAGCAGCAGGGAACCTTCGTGACCGCCCCAGACGGCCGAGAAACGATAAAGGGTCGGCAACTGGCTGTTGGAATGGCCGGCGACATAACTCACCGAGAAATCATTGGCGAGAAAGCTCTGCGCCAGACAGGCGAAAGAGATGGCGATCAGCACGAACTGCGTCTGCGCCGCCGGTCGCGCCAGCGCGATCCAATGCTGCTGCCCGCGCTGGGCGCCGACCAGCGGCAGCACCCCTTGCACGATCGAAACCACGAAGGCGAGGATGAGGGCGAAGTGTCCGAGCTCAGGAGTCATGACTTTTCTGTACCTGGTTTATGGCCTGCCGGAATCCCGGCGACATGTGATTTGCTGGCGCCCGCCGCATCGCAAGCCGGTTTTCACAGCGCTCCCGAAGAGCCTGCAGCGAAACTACCGGACTCACTTGGCTGGCGTCTGGGCTGCCGTCGGGGCTACCGTCGGATTCTGGGCTTTCTGCGCCTGGTCGAGCGCGTGCTGGGCTTCCGGCGGCATGTAATTTTCATCATGCTTGGCCAGGACTTCGGTGGCGGCAAAGATGCCGTCGCCACCCAGCCTGCCCTGCACCACCGCACCCTTGCCATCACGGAACAGGTCGGGAAGGATGCCGGTGTAAGCCACCGGAATCTCCTTGGCCATGTCGGTCATGACGAAATGCACCGTCATGTCCTGGCGCTTGATCGAGCCTTCCTTGACCAGGCCGCCAATGCGGAAGGCCTTGCCCTGTGGCGCCTTGCCGGCGGCCACCTCGGTGGGCGTGACGTAGAGCGCGATGTTGCTGTCGAGCGCGTTCAGCGTCAGCACGGCGGCGACGGCCAGCGAGGCAAGGCCGCCCAGGATCAGGGCGATGCGTTTTTGTCTGGGTTTCATGAATTTTTCTGTTGGAGTTCGAGTTCGTCGGCGAGTCGTTCGCGGGCCAAACTCTTGCGAACGTCGCTAAGACGCCGCTTGGCCAGAAAAGGTTCCGCGATCATCAACAGCGCGCAGGCACCGAAGCTGCCCCAGACATACAGGGCGTAACCGCCCATGGCGAAGAATTCACCGACGCTATTCCACTGCATGCTTGACCCATTCCGTGTGTCGCTCGCGTTCGAGGATGATGGCGCGCACCCGCATCAGCGCCATGGCAATCGAATACATCCAGAAAGCCAGGGCCATCAACAGCATGCCCCAGAGCATGGTCTGCGCCATAGACGGCGCCTTGTTAAGATTGATCGTTGACCCCTGGTGCAGGGTATTCCACCACTTCACTGAGAAATAGATAATGGGGATATTGACCACGCCGACCAATGCCAGGATCGCCCCGGCCTTGTCGGCGCGGCGCGGATCGTCGATGGCCGCCTGCAGCGCCATGAAGCCCAGATAAAGGAAGAACAGGATCAGTTCCGAGGTCAGGCGCGCATCCCATACCCACCAGGCGCCCCACATCGGCTTGCCCCACAGGGCGCCGGTCCACAGGGACAGTGCTGCCATCAGGGCCCCGGTAGGCGCCAGCGCCTGCGCCATCATGCCCGACACGCGCGTGTTGAGCGCCAATCCGAGACCGGCCCAGAAGGCCATGACCAGGTAGATGAACATCGACATCCATGAGGCCGGCACATGCACGAAGATGATCCGGTAGCCTTCGCCCTGCTGCGCATCGGTCGGCGCGACGAAGAAGGAGATCCACAGTCCGCCAATGCCGAAGATGATTGCCGCGGCCCAGAACCATGGAATCATGCGCCCCGCCAGAGGGTAGAAACTCTGCGGACTGGCAAACCTGAACCACTGAATAATTGACTGTCTCACTCCAATGCAACCCTCAAAGCAGCCGTAGTCGCCCACGGCGCAAAAAAACCAGCCAGCGCCAGCATCGCCGCCAGCAGGGACAGATGCCCTCCCGCGCCAAGTCCGGCACTATGCGCTTCCACCGCCCCGGCGCCGAAGATCAGCGCCGGAATGTACAGCGGCAGTACCAGCAGCGCCAGCAGCACGCCGCCGCCACGTACGCCCAGCGTCAATGCGGCGCCTATCGCGCCGATCAACGACAGCAACGGCGTCCCCAGCAACAGCGCCAGGGTCAGGATGCCCAGAGTCGAGGCATCGAGATCGAACTGCAGGCCAAGTATCGGTGCCAGCAACACCAGCGGCAAACCGCACAACAGCCAGTGCGCCAGTATTTTACCGGCAACCAGCAGCCCCAAGGGAGATGGCGACAAGGCCATCTGCTCAAGCGTGCCATCCACATGATCGGCGGAAAACAGGCGCGGCAAGCCGAGCAGGGTTGCCAGCAGCGCGGCAACCCACAGGATGCCCGGCGCGATCTTCTTCAGCAATACCGGTTCCGGCCCGATGCCGAGAGGAAACAGGCTGGTGACGATGACGAAAAAGAACACCGCCGTCAGCACCTCGCTCTTGCGCCGCAGCGCCAACAGCAGATCGCGGCGCACCGTGGCCAGGAAAGCGTTCATAGCACGAGGGCCTTGCCGCCCGGCACGGGCAGTGGCTGGTGGCTGGTCAGCACGGCCATCCCGCCCGCCGCCAGATGCTCGGCGATCAGGTCGCCGAGCAAGCGGACCGCGGCCACATCGAGCGCATTGAAGGCTTCGTCGAGCACCCAAATCACCGCCGGGCGCGTCAGCAATCGCGCCAACAATACGCGCCGCTTCTGGCCGGCCGAAAGTACGCGTACTGGCAAGTCTTCGCGACCGCGCAGGCCGAGCCGGACCAATGCCGCCAGCGCCGTGGGCTCGTCGAGCCCGACACCGTCCAGCGCCGCGGCCAACAGCAGATTCTCCAGCGGAGTCAGGTCTTCCTTGACCGCGGCATGGTGTCCGAGGTAGATCAGGTCGCGGCGGAACTCAGCGGAGGGCGTCGGTTCGTTGCGCCAGCGTATTTCTCCTGCGTCGGCCGGCGAAAGCCCGACCAGAAGACGCATCAGGCTGGTCTTGCCGGCGCCGTTTTCGCCCTGCACGTGCAGCCACTCACCGGGGTCGAGAGAGAATCCGACGTCGGTGAACAAGCGGCGTTCACCGCGCGAACAGGCAAGACCCGAAACATTGAGCATCCCGCAATTGTGCCCGAAACCGGCGCGCAGCAACTTGCGCGCGGTCAAACGGCCTGCCGCGGCGGCAACAACACCGTCGCAATGGCCGTCAGAACCAGCACCAGGGCGGCGAAGTCCTGCCAGCGCGGAGCTTCGTCGAGGATGACCATGCCGCTGAAAACCCCAACCACCGGAACGATCAGCGAACCGAGCGAGGAAACGGCGGCCGGCACCATCTGCACCAGTTTGTTCCATGCCCAGTAGCAGAACAGCAGGCCGATGAAGACGTTGTACCAGAAGCCGAACAGCGGCCAGAAGCTGACGCGGCTCCATTCGACGCTTTCCAGCGCATGACCCGTCAGCGCGATGGGTACCCCGCCGAGCAGGGCCTGCCAGGCTGTCAGCGACGTGATGGGCATGGGCAGCGGATTTCGTTTGTAGATCACCAGCCCGCCGGCCCAGAAAATCGCGGCGATGAGCATCAGGATCACCCCGGTGGGGGCGCTGCCGAGTTTCTCGAACTCCGTGCCGATCAGCAACGCCATGCCGCCCATGCCAAGCGCCAGACCGATCAGCCGGCGCCGGGTAAGGGGCTCATGAAGGAACCAGACCGAGAGCAGAGCGCTCCAGATCGGCATGGTGTAACCGAGGATTGCCGCCCGCCCGGAAGGCAGCAGGCTGACGCCATAGATGGCGAACATGTTCCAGCCCATGATGTTGCACGAGGCCATGGCCAGCAGTTGGCGCCAGCGACCGGCCGGGACGCGCAGGGACTGCCCGGAAAACCAGGCGATGCCGAACAGCCCGAGGGCAGCCAGCAAGATGCTGTCGCCGCGGAACATCAGCAGCGGAATCTCGGAGATGACGACTTTCATGATCGGCCAGTTGAAACCCCAGCCGAGAGAAAGCAGACCGAGCAGGGCGAGCCCGGCACGCGGGATGTGGGTGGATGACATGGGGCGCGAGTGTCGCACGCTGCCATGGCCATTACAATCCGCCCATGCCTGCCTTCTCCCTGCTGCCACTGCTGGCCATCGCGGCCCTGCTTGCGTTGTTGAGCGCGGGAGCGATGTTGATTGCCGGCCTGGGCACGCCGCAACTGGCGGCCCATCTGGCCTTCGCACTGGGGGTGCTGCCGCTGATCCTCGCCGCAATGACTTACTTTGTCCCGGTGTTGACGCGCAGTGGGGCGACCGGTCTTGCGGCGGCATGGCCGCCCTTGCTGGCGTGGACCGGCGGGGTGCTGGCAGTGTTTGCTTTCGCCACGGATTTTTCGCCGATCAGCCTGGGCCTCGCGGCAGCGCTTGCGGCGCTCGCTGCACTGGCGCTTGGCGGCTGGACCCTGGATCGTGCACGCCGCATGTTCGGTCCGCGTCATCGGGGACTGGACTGGTATCTGGCCGCGCTCGGCTTTCTGTTCCTGGCATTGCTGGCGGTTGTGCTGATGCCGTGGTTTCCCGCCCAGCGCAGCGGCCTGCGGCTGTTTCACCTGCATGCCAATCTGCTCGGCTTTGTCGGGCTCACCGCCCTCGGCACCTTGCAGGTGCTGCTGCCGACCTGCCTGGAGCAACCTGACCCCGATGCCGCAATGCGTCTGCGGCGCGACCTCAAGTGGGCGGCGACCGGAGCCCTGCTGATCGCACTCGGCGTTTCCTCACTGCTGCCAACGTCCGTCGCGATGGCGGGGCCAGGCCTTGCGCTGCTGGGTACGGCGCTTTATGGTTTTGTCGTCCTGCGCATGTTGCGCGCCTGGCAGTCGCGGTTCGGCCTCGCTTTGCTGAAACTGCACGGTGCAGCGCCCTCGCTGGCAGCCGCGGCCTTCGGCTTGCTGACCCTGCTGGCGTTCGGTGCCGCACATGCTGCCGACTGGCTGCCGGCACGACCCGCCGTGGCCGGTTTCGTCGTCGCTTTCCTGCTGCCGCTGGTGAGCGGCGCCGCTTCCCACCTGCTACCGGTCTGGTTGCGGCCGGGAGTTCAGGGGCCATGGCATAAGGCTCTGCGTACCCGACTCTGCCGCTGGGGCGGCCTGCGCGGCTTGCTGCTCCTGCTGCTCGGCCTGGCGATTGCCGCCAACTGATCGGGACAAGAAAAAGCCGAATCAACTAATTAGTTGATTCGGCTGGAGATTTGGTGGGTTGTGAGTGGCTCGAACACTCGACCTACGGATTAAGAGTCCGCTGCTCTACCAACTGAGCTAACAACCCGAATTTCAAATTATATATTACGGTGGTGGGTCGGGCGAGATTCGAACTCGCGACCAACGGATTAAAAGTCCGCTGCTCTACCGACTGAGCTACCGACCCAGCCTAGAAGGGCGCGAATCGTACAGACCTTCCCCAGCGCTGTCAAACCCGATCGCGATTCAGTTCAATTAAAAGAAATTGCGCCGAAACCGGCAAAAAAAACGCAACCCGAATGGGATTGCGCTTAATCCACTCCATAGAAGGAGGGAGGAGGAGACAGGGTCCAACACGAAAGCCACTAGGTATGTCTTTCATCAGTCGGTGTCAGGTTGAAGAAATTCTTGCATAGGTTTTGCTGCAATGCAAGGTTTTTTTGTGCATTGCGCAACGAATTGTTGGATTGCGCATTTGCTTGGACCTGCTGCGATTGATCATATTGATTTATAACAACATTATAGATGACACCAAACCAGAGCAAGCAACGACCCGACAGTCCGGCGCCCCCACGGGCAGGCGTTCAATGCTGCAACGCGACAGCTGCACCTGGATACGACGGCTAGAATGCCGGCCGTGACCACGGGGAGGAACGGCAATGGAATGCACGGTACGCTGGCATGAGGGGATGAGTTTTGTTGCCGAGACCGGCAGCGGACATCTGGTATGCATGGACGGGGCGCCCGATGCGGGCGGGCGTAACCTGGCGCCGCGGCCGATGGAAATGCTGCTGGCCGGCACCGGGGGCTGTACCGCCTTCGATATCGTCCTGATACTGAAGCGCGGCCGCCATGAAGTCAGCGGCTGCGAAGTGAAACTTCAGGCCGAGCGTGCCGAGACGGACCCCAAGGTATTCACCGGGATCAACATGCACTTCGTGGTTACCGGAAACAAGCTCAAACCCGAAATCGTCGAACGCGCCGTCAAGCTATCCGCAGAAAAATACTGCTCGGCGTCGATCATGCTCGGCAAGACGGCAACGATCACTCACAGCTTCGAGGTGGTCGAGTCAGGCGATGTATGAAAGCCTGGTCATCGCTTTCGACGAAAGCCGCATTGCCCACCTGACGGGGAGCGGAAGATCCCGGGCGCCGTAATGACTCGCCGTTTCGGCATGGCGCATCTCGTCGGCTTTCATCTGTTCCAGTACCTCCCATGACTTGCGATCCTGTGCCGGCAGGCTTGTCATGTGGCTTTCCAGGTGCCCTTCCACCTGGCGTTCGGTTTCGGCCAGAAAACCCAGGCTCCATGCATCGCCGCATTTTCCCGCGAATGCCCCGATCGCCAGTGAGCCGGCATACCACAGCGGATTGAGCAGGCTCTTGCGCCCGCCGAGCTCGGCGATGCGCCGCTCCGTCCAGTTAAGGTGCTCGGTTTCCTCCCAGGCCGCCATCTCCAGTTCGCGCTTCACCGCGGGGTCGCGCGAGCTCAGTGCCTGCCCCTGGTACAGGGCCTGGGCGCAGATTTCGCCGCAGTGGTTGACCCGCATCAGCGCGGCGACATGGCGTTTCTCGGCCTCGCTAAGCTCGCCTTCCGGCAGGTCTGCCCCAGGCATCGGTCGTCGGGTCGGGGCGGCGGCGAAGACGGCGCGCAGCGCCTTGTCGAATTCCGGAATGAGTGCGTCGATCAACGAAGCCTCCCTGAAGTCAGAGTGAATTGGGATGCTTGCCCAGACGCAAGGCGTTGCGCCCTTCGTCGGCGGTGTAGATGCCAATGCCACCCGGGCAAAAATAATCCCGACTCAATGCCGCGTGGTGTCGATTCACCGGCTTGTTTTCAATCGGTCGCCACTCGCTACGGTTGGCCGGCGACCTTCTCCAGGTGCTGTCGCGAAGCCCTGTGGCGTAATGCTTCCACTTGCGTTCCTTGCAATGAATTCCTTCGAAGCTGACGTTGGTGGCCCCGCCTGAGGCTTTGACCACTAGCACGTAGCGCACCACGCCATCGGCACCCACCACGAGGGTACTGGCATCGACCATATATTTGTTTGTGGCTACGGCACTGACGTAGAACTCACGCAGATCCTCCTCCTTGGGGAAGGCGGGAAGGTCGACTTCCTTCTGCTCCTGCCAGGATGCCTCTTCCTCGAAGTCGCTGTTGATCCTCGGAAGACCCACTGAATCGGTCATCTGAGCGAATGCATTTGCCACCATCCCCAGCAGAAAGACAGCCACTGCCGGCTTCATTTGGCGTCGTCCACGGTATCCGTTTCCCAGCGCGGCGTGCGCTCTTCGGGATGCACGAACAGCAGGCGCGCCAACTCCAGCAAGGCCGCCTCATAAACACTGCGCTTGAATTCAATCACGCTACCCAGAGGAATCCAGTAGCTGTTCCAGCGCCAGGCGTCGAATTCCGGGTGGTCGCTGGCGCGCAGGCAAACGTCGCTGTCGCGGCCGACCAGACGCAGCAGAAACCAGATCTGTTTCTGCCCACGGTAGGTGCTGCGCCATTCGCGGCGAATCCAGTGCTTCGGCACCTCATAGCGCAACCAGTCGCGCGTGCGACCGATGATCCGCACATGTTCGGGTTTGAGGCCGGTTTCCTCCTCCAGTTCACGCAGCATCGCCTGTTCGGGCGTTTCGCCCTTCTTGATGCCCCCTTGCGGGAACTGCCAGGAATGTTCGCGGATCCGTTTGCCCCAAAACACCTCGTTGCGACTGTTGACCAGAACGATGCCGACGTTCGGGCGAAAGCCTTCACGATCGAGCATGATGCATATTCCAATGATTGATTGGGGCCCATTCTTTCACAATCCCGCGTCGCTGGAAAGCCGCTCGCGTCGCATCTGCAAGTTGGCAGCCGCAGGTAAAATGCCGGTTTCCCGCCTTTCAGCCTACAGCCATGCGCGCCAGCCAGTTTTTCATCGCCACCCTCAAGGAAGCCCCCTCTGACGCCGAAATCGTCAGCCATCAGTTGATGCTGCGCGCCGGCCTGATCCGCCGCCTGGCCGGCGGCATCTACACCTGGTTGCCGATGGGCCTGCGCGTGCTGCGCAAGGTCGAGAACATCGTGCGCCAGGAGATGGACAGGGCCGGCGCCATCGAACTGCTGATGCCGGCCGTGCAGCCTTTCGAATTGTGGGAAGAATCCGGGCGCGGCCCGAAATACGGCCCGGAACTACTGCGCTTCAAGGATCGCCACCAGCGCGATTTCGTGATCGGGCCGACGCACGAGGAGGTCATCACCGACGTGGTGCGCCGCGAAATCAGGAGCTATCGCCAGTTGCCGCGCCATTTCTACCAGATCCAGACCAAGTTCCGCGATGAGATCCGCCCGCGTTTCGGCGTCATGCGCGGACGCGAGTTCCTGATGAAGGACGGTTACTCCTTCCACGCCTCGTACGCCGACCTGGAACGCGAATACCACAACATGTACGAGACCTACAGCCGCATTTTCACCCGCCTCGGGCTGAAGTTCCGCGCCGTGGCCGCGGACACCGGCGCGATCGGCGGCACCGGCTCGCACGAGTTCCATGTGCTGGCGGACTCGGGCGAGGATGCGATCGCCTTCTGCCCCGCATCCGACTACGCGGCCAACGTGGAACTGGCGGAAGCGGTCGCGCCGACGAAAGTTGGTGCTGGCGATACGGCGACGATGGAGAAAATAGCCACGCCGGGAAAGACCAAGTGCGAGGACGTCGCAGCCTTCCTCGGCCTGCCGCTGACGCAGACGGTCAAGGCCATCGCCGTGATGGCGAAAAGGGACGGCGGCAGCGAGTTTGTCCTGTTGCTGCTGCGCGGCGACCACGACCTCAACGAAATCAAGGCGCAGAAAGTAGTCGGCGAGTTCCGCTTCGCCCGCGACGAAGAAATCGTCGAAGCGCTCGGCTGCAAGGCCGGCTATATCGGCGCCGTCGGATTCAACGGCCGGGTCGTGGCTGACCGCAGCGTCGCGGCAATGAGCGACTGCGTGTGCGGCGCCAACGAAGAGGGCTACCACCTCACCGGCGTCAATTTCGGCCGCGACCTGCCGCAACCCGGAACCGTGGCAGATATCCGCAACGTGGTCGAGGGCGACCCCTCGCCCGATGGCAAGGGGTCGCTCGAACTGTGCCGCGGCATCGAAGTCGGTCACATCTTCCAGTTGCGCACCAAGTACGCCGAAGCGCTGAAATGCACTTTTCTCGACGAGCAAGGCAAGGATCAGGTCATGGAAATGGGCTGCTACGGCATCGGCGTGTCGCGCATCGTCGGCGCCGCCATTGAGCAGGGCCATGACGAGCGCGGCATCACCTTCCCGGCTGGTATCGCCCCCTTCGCCGTGGCCGTGGTGCCGATGAACTACGCCAAGTCGGAAACCGTCCGCGCGGCCGCCGGCGCACTCCACGCCGAACTTCTGGCCGCCGGCATCGATGCGATACTCGATGACCGCGACGAGCGGCCCGGCTCGATGTTCGCCGATTGGGAACTGATCGGCATACCGCATCGCGTGGTGGTCGGCGAGCGCGGCCTTCTGGTCGGCAAGCTCGAATACAAGGGCCGCTGCGACGCCGAGGCAACCATGGTTGCCGCCAGCGACATGACCGCCTTCCTCAAACAGAAGCTGTGCGGCGGCTAGTCTTTGCGTTGTGCCTTGCCGCCGCGTTCTCGCCGACCGCGGCCCTTGCCGGCGCACAGCAGTATGAGCCGCTCGCCGCCAGCGTCCAGGCGGCATTGCACGCGGCGATTGCCGATCGCGCCGCACCCGAACCGCAGTTCTCCTCGATCCGGGAAAAGGTCGACTGGCTGACCGAGATGTCGTCGCGCCTGCGTCGGCGCATGCCGGACCGCGAGGCGCGCCTCGAGTTTCTCAAGACCGTGCATTACGAAGCCAAGCGCGCCGGCCTCGATCCACAGATGGTGCTGGGGCTGATCCAGGTCGAGAGCGGCTTCAAGAAGTATTCGGTTTCCTCGGCCGGCGCGCGCGGCTATATGCAGGTTATGCCCTTCTGGATGCGCCTGATCGGCAACAAGGACAGCAACCTGTTCCACTTGCGTACCAACTTGCGCTTCGGCTGCACCATCCTGCGTCACTACCTGGATATCGAGAAAGGCGACCTCTACCGTGCGCTGGGTCGCTACAACGGCAGCCTGGGCAAGCCCGACTACCCGAACATGGTGCGCGGCGCGTGGGAGCGGCAATGGCACTGGGGGCCGCGCGTAATCGGGCCGCGCTAGTCGTCGTGCCGAATCGATACGGCCGCAACAGTTTGCGCTTGCCGGCCCGCGAAGCGGAATCCCAGGCAGACCGAGTCCGCTACGGCAAAGAAATCAGCGCATGCCCGGCAACATCCCTTTCATGCCGCGCATCATTTTCTGCATTCCCCCCTTGGAGAACTGCTTCATCATCTTCTGCGTCTGCTCGAACTGATTGAGCAGACGGTTGACCTCTTGCACCGATACGCCGGCGCCGGTGGCGATGCGGCGCTTGCGGTTGGCCTTGATGATTTCCGGTTTGCTGCGTTCGCCCGGCGTCATCGAGTTGATGATGCCTTCGAGGCGCCGCACCGTCTTGTCTTCCATGCCGCCGCCGGCCTTTTGCGCCATGGCGCTGAACTGAGCCGGCAGCTTGTCCAGCATCGCGGCCATGCCGCCCATCTTTTTCATCTGCCCGATCTGATCCTTGAAGTCATTGAGGTCGAAGCCCTTGCCCGACTTCATTTTCTTGACGAATTCCTGCGCCTTGTCCTGATCGACGCCGCGCTGCGCTTCCTCGACCAGGCCGAGGATGTCGCCCATGCCGAGAATGCGCGAGGCCATGCGCTCGGGATGGAACTCCTCAAGGCCGGTGAGCTTCTCGCCGACACCGGCGAACTTGATCGGCTTGCCGGTGACGTGCCGCACCGACAGCGCTGCGCCGCCACGCGAATCGCCGTCGAGTTTGGTCAGGATCACGCCGGTCAGCGGCAGGGCCTCGTTGAATGCCTTCGCCGTGTTCACCGCGTCCTGGCCGAGCATCGCATCGACCACGAACAGGGTTTCGATGGGATTCAGCAGCGAGTGCAGATCCTTGATTTCGGCCATCATCGCTTCGTCGATGGCCAGGCGCCCGGCGGTGTCGACGAAAATCACGTCGTAATAATGCCGCTTGGCGTAATCCAGCGCCGCGGCAGCGATGGCGGCTGGCTTTTGCTCACCCGAAGACGGGAAAAAGTCGATCCCGGCCTGGGCTGAAACGGCTTTCAGTTGCTCGATGGCAGCGGGACGATAGACGTCGCAACTGACGGTCAGCACCTTCTTCTTCTGCCGCTCCTTGAGCCACTTGCCGAGCTTCGCCGTGGTCGTGGTCTTGCCGGCGCCCTGCAGACCGGACATCAGGATCACGGCCGGGGGCTGGGCGGCGAGATTGAGGCCGACGCTGGCGCCGCCCATCAGTTCAGTAAGCTCGCGGTGCACGACGCCGACCAGTGCCTGGCCGGGGGTCAGCGATCCGATGACCTCCTGTCCGAGCGCCTTTTCCTTGACGCGGGCGATGAAGTCCTTGACCACCGGCAAGGCCACGTCGGCTTCGAGCAGGGCCATGCGCACTTCGCGCAGCATGTCGGAAATATTGTCGTCGGTCAGTCGCGCCTGGCCGCGCAAGTTCTTGACGACACGGCCAAGACGCTGGGTAAGGTTATCTAGCATGAATGGATGAGGGCAGATGCATTAAGAGATGGAAGGCTTGGTGTAGACTTCGCCGATGCCCGCAATCTTAATGCATCCGCTGGCCGCAGCCCTCTATGCCGGCCTGGCGGTCCATCTTTGGCGCACACGCTGGCGCGGCCCCTTGCTCGACCAACCGTCGGGAGGCCTCGGAATTGGTGAGCGCAGCCTCCTGCTGGTGGCGCTGATCGCTCATGGCGTCAGTTTGCGCATGGCCATCTTCGACGGCGAGAACATGCGCTTCGGCTTCGCCATCGCGCTTTCCGTGATTTTGTGGCTGGCCATTGCGCTGTACTGGATCGAGAGTTTCTACGCCCGCATGGAAGGTTTGCAGGTCCTCGGGCTGCCGGCCGCCTCGGTCGCGGCCATGCTGCCCTTCATCTTCTCCGAGGCCCATGTGCTGACCAACGCCGGTTCGATGGCTTTCCGTATGCACTTCCTGATGGCGATGCTGGCCTACAGCCTGTTTACCCTGGCTGCGCTGCACGCCCTGCTGATGGCGACTGCCGAAAGGGGACTGCATCGGGGCCGCATCTCGCCCTTGCTGGCCGGCCTGCCGCCCCTGCTGACCATGGAGGCGCTGCTGTTTCGGCTGATTCACGTCGCCTTCGTCCTGCTCACCCTCACCCTTATTTCTGGCGTGTTCTTCTCCGAAACCCTGTTCGGCAAGGCGCTGACGTTCAATCACAAAACCGTATTTGCCATCCTCTCCTGGCTGATTTTCGCCGCACTGCTGACGGGCCGCCACCTGCGCGGCTGGCGCGGGCGGGTGGCGCTGCGCTGGACCCTGGCCGGGTTCGCCGCCCTGTTGCTGGCCTATGTCGGCAGCCGCTTCGTGCTTGAGGTAATTCTCGGCCGCTGATGGACGAAATCCCCCTTTCGGCGCAATTCTCAGCACTCGCCGTACTGCTGGTCTGCTCAGCATTCTTTTCGATGTCGGAAACCGCCATGATGGCTTCCAACCGGATTCGGTTGCGGCACATGGCGCAGGAAGGCCATCGCGGCGCGCGGCTGGCGGTGGCCCTGCTGGGGAAAACCGACCAACTGCTCGGCGTGATCCTGCTGGGAAATACCCTGGTCAACTCGATCGCCGCCATGCTGACCGGCAACATTGCCCTGCGGGTATTTGGTCATGAGAAATGGGCTCTGGAAGCCGGCGCGCTGTTCGTGACCTTCTGCCTGCTGGTGTTCTCCGAAATCACTCCCAAAGTTGCAGGAGCCACCTATCCGGATTGGCTGGCGCTGCGCTTGGGCTACATATTGACACCATTGTTGCGCGTCACCTATCCCGTCGTCTGGCTGGTTAATCTGATCGTCCAGCCACTGCTGCGCCTGCTCCACCTGCAGCCCACGCCTGGACACGAATCATCCCGTCTTTCGCCGGAGGAACTGCGTTCGGTCGTGCTGGAATCAGGTCGCTTCATTCCGCAGCAGCATCGCTCCATATTGCTCAACCTGTTCGAACTGGAGCAATTGACGGTCGCCGACATCATGACCCCGCGCGGGGAAATCGAAGCGATTGACATTGCGGCGCCAATCGAGAACATCAAGGCTCAGCTGGCTACCAGTTTTCACACCCGGGTCGCCGTATTCGAAGGCGACCCGGCCAACATCGTTGGCGTCATGCATCAACGCCGACTGCTGGCAGAAGCCTTTGCCGGCGAGATAGATCACTCGATACTGCGCGAGCGCATGTCCGACCCCTACTTCATCCCAGCGGCGACGCCGATCTATACCCAGCTTCAGTTCTTTCGCGAAAATCGGCAGCGCATGGGGCTGGTGGTGGACGAATACGGCGAAATCGAAGGATTAGTGACCCTGGAAGACATCATCGAAGAGCTGGTCGGCAAGTTCACCACACGGCAGTCGGATGTCGCCGGCTCGCTTTCCTGGAACGACGATGGCGTGGTGCTGGTGGATGGAGCGACCACCTTGCGCGAACTCAACCGTATGTTGGATCTGGAGTTCCCCCTGGATGGGCCGCGTACGCTCAATGGCCTGATTGTCGAGCACTTGCAGGACATCCCGGAGGTCGGCGTCGGCTTACGGGTGGGGGGCGTGGCGATGGAGATCGTACAAACACAGGATCGAAAAATCAAAATGGTACGGCTTCACCGTCCTGCCGGAGAGTGATACTCTCGGCATAGTCAGGGCGTAGAATGCCTGGAACAAAGTTTCAGTGGAGGCTAAAGCCGGTTCTCGGCGTCACGCATAGCGGCCGAAACTAAAAATCAAGCGGGAGAAGCCGATGGCCACAGCAGGCAAGGCAGAGAAAAAGGAGGGCCCGAAGGAACTCAATTTTTCCTGGGAAGGCAAGAACAAACAGGGCAAGGTTGTTCGTGGCGAAATCAAGGCGGCCAGCGAAGCAGCGGCGAACGCAGCCTTGCGGCGGCAAGGCGTCAATGTCACCAAACTCAAGAAACAGAAGGTCGGCGGTGGCGGCAAGGTTTCGGACAAGGACATCACGTTGTTCTCTCGCCAGCTCGCGACCATGGTCAAATCCGGTGTGCCGCTGCTGCAGTCCTTCGACATCGTCGGCAAGGGCACCAACAATCCGAATCTGGCCAAGCTGCTGTTCGACATCAAGTCCGATGTCGAAACCGGCTCCAATCTTGCGTCGGCATTCCGCAAGTACCCGCAATATTTCGATGCCCTGTTCTGCAACCTGGTCGAAGCCGGTGAGCAGGCAGGCATTCTCGACACACTGCTGGATCGGCTGGCAACTTACAAAGAAAAAATCCAGGCGATCAAGTCCAAGATCAAGGGCGCCCTGTTCTATCCGATCTCGATCCTCATCGTCGCCTTTGTCATCACCGCGGTGATCATGATCTTCGTGGTACCGGCCTTCAAGGGCGTGTTTGCCAGTTTCGGCGGCGAATTGCCTGCGCCCACCCTCATCGTAATCGCGATTTCCGATTACTTCGTGGCCAATTGGTATCTTATTTTCGGCGGAATTTACGCGGTCATCTACGGCATCATTCAAGCATTCAAGCGTTCCCGCGCGGTGCAGATTGCTGCCGACAGATACTTCCTCAAGGTTCCTGTGTTCGGTGACCTGATCAAGAAATCTTCCATCGCACGCTGGACGCGAACCCTGTCCACCATGTTCGCCGCAGGCGTGCCGCTTGTCGACGCCCTCGATTCGGTCGGCGGTGCTGCGGGGAATTATGTCTACACCCTCGCAACCAGCAAGATTCAGGCTGAAGTGTCTACCGGATCCAGCCTGACCGTCGCCATGGAGAATTCCGGCGTCTTTCCGCCCATGGTGACGCAGATGGTCGCCATCGGCGAAGAGTCCGGCCAGCTTGATTCAATGCTGGGCAAGACCGCCGACTTTTTCGAGGCCGAGGTGGACGAGGCCGTCGAAACGCTCTCCAGCCTGATGGAACCGATCATCATGGTCTTTCTCGGCGGCCTGATTGGCGGCCTGGTGGTGGCCATGTACCTGCCGATCTTCAAGCTCGGCTCGGTTGTCGGCTAGGCCGGCAGTCAACTACTGCAGATGATTGCACTGCTCGCCGATCCGGCGGCGTTTGCCCTTGCCGCCGGATTGCTCGGCCTGATGGTCGGCAGCTTTCTGAACGTCGTCATCCATCGCCTGCCGATCATGATGGAACGCGACTGGGCGCTGCAATGTGCGGAACTGAGGGGCGAAACCCCGCCCGCTTTCGAGCCGCTTACGCTTGCCAAACCACGTTCGCGTTGCCCGCAGTGCGGCCATCCGATCACCGCCCGGGAGAACATCCCGATCATCAGCTGGGTCCTCCTGCGCGGAAGATGCAAAGGCTGCGCCGCCCCGATTTCGGTACGCTACCCGCTGATCGAAGCGCTGACCGGGCTGCTGTTCGGCTTGGCGGCCTGGCATTTTGGCTTCAGCGCCGCGGGCCTGGGCGCCCTGGTACTGGTCGCCGCGCTGATTGCCCTGACCGGTATCGACTTCGACACCCAGCTGTTGCCCGACGACATCACCCTGCCCCTGCTCTGGATCGGCCTGGCGCTCAATGCCTTCAGTGTCTACACGGACTTGAAGAGCGCCGTTATCGGCGCCATGGCCGGGTACCTGGCCCTGTGGACCGTGTATTGGGGGTTCAAGCTCACCACCGGCAAGGAAGGCATGGGCTATGGTGATTTCAAGCTGCTGGCGGCGCTCGGTGCCTGGCTGGGCTGGCAGATGCTGCCCTTGACCATTCTGCTGTCGTCCCTGGTCGGCGCAGCGGTCGGCATCGGCCTGATGGTGTTTGCCCGTCACAACCGCAACGTACCGATTCCTTTCGGGCCCTACCTGGCGGCAGCGGGGATTATTGCCCTGATCTGGGGCAAACCCTTGACCCGCGCCTATCTCGGCGCCAGCCTCTAGGCACCTGCCTGCATCCGAATATCGCCTTTCCCGCTTGAAACCCCGGACTTCACCCCGATTTCTCAAATTGGGATAGCGGGCTTGGGCTGGTGCGCCAAGGCCTTCAGCTATAATCGCTTTTTTGCCAGAATGCCGGAGAATTTCATGCCGATCTACGCTTATCGCTGCACCGAATGCGGCTTTGAGAAAGATGTCATGCGGAAGGTCAGCGATCCGTTGCTGACCACCTGCCCCGAATGCAAGTCCGAAAACTTTGCCAAGCAGCTGACTGCCCCGGGCTTTCAGCTCAAGGGCAACGGCTGGTACGCCACCGACTTCAAGGGTGGCAGCGGCGGCAAACCCGCGGCCGCCAAGAGCGAGAACCCGCCGCCGTGTCAAGGTGGAACAGGCAGCTGCGCCGCCAACAATTGACAGCGGTTGCCTTGAAAAAATATTTCATCACGGGACTCCTGATCTGGGTTCCGCTGGCCATCACGGCCTGGGTGTTGTCGCTGATCGTCCGCTCCATGGACCAGTCACTGTTGCTGCTGCCGCAAGCCATACAGCCCGAACAGCTGCTTGGCATGTACATTCCGGGCATCGGGGCGTTGATGACTTTACTGGTGGTCTTCCTCACCGGACTGATCACGGCAAACATCGTCGGTCAGAAGCTGGTGCGCTTCTGGGAAGGCGTGCTGGCGCGCATACCGGTCGTCAAGTCGATCTATTACAGCGTCAAGCAGGTAAGCGATACGCTGTTCTCGGGCAGTGGCGTGGCCTTTCGCAAGGTTTTGCTGGTCCGCTACCCGCACCCCGAGTCATGGGCGGTGGCCTTCCAGACCGGGCATCCGGCCCGCGATGTCGCCGACATGCTGCCGGAGGAGTATGTCGGCGTCTTCATCCCGACCACGCCCAGCCCGGTTAACGGTTTCTTCTTTTTTGTCAGGAAGAAAGACGTCATCGAACTCGACATGAACGTCGATGAAGCGCTCAAATACATCGTCTCCATGGGAGTCGTCGCCCCGCCCATGAGGAATCCCCGCGGGCGCGCCCAGAATCAGTAATTGCCCGAAAGGGCACCACAACCGTTCGGAAATCCTATGCGTACCCACTATTGCGGCGAGGTGAATGCCTCCCATGTCGACCAGATCGTCACGCTTTGCGGCTGGAACCATCGCCGCCGCGACCACGGCGGCGTCATATTCATCGATCTGCGCGACCGGGAAGGGTTGGCGCAAATCGTCTGCGACCCGGATCGTCCCGAGATGTTCAGGATCGCCGAGGACGTGCGCAACGAATTCGTGCTGAAGGTCACCGGCAAGGTGCGCCGCCGGCCGGCTGGCACCGAGAATACCAACCTGGCCTCGGGCGAAATCGAAATCCTCTGCCATGAACTGGAAGTACTCAACCCGGCGGTGACGCCGCCCTTCCAGCTCGACGAGGAAAACCTTTCCGAGAACGTGCGCCTGACCCATCGCGTGATCGACCTGCGCCGCCCGCAGATGCAGAAGAACCTGATGCTGCGTTACAAGGTGGCGATGGCCTTCCGCCGCTTCCTCGACGAGAAGGGCTTCATCGACATCGAGACGCCAATGCTGACCAAGTCGACGCCCGAAGGCGCACGCGACTACCTGGTGCCTTCGCGCGTGCATCCGGGCCAGTTTTTCGCGCTGCCGCAATCGCCGCAATTGTTCAAGCAGCTGCTGATGGTCGCCGGCTTCGACCGCTATTACCAGATCACCAAGTGCTTTCGCGACGAGGATCTGCGCGCCGACCGCCAGCCGGAATTCACCCAGGTCGATATCGAGACCTCCTTCCTGACCGAGGAGCAGATCACCGCCCTGATGGAAGAAATGATCCGCAGCGTATTCAAGACGGCGCTGGCAGTCGATCTGCCCAATCCCTTCCCGCGTATCAGCTACGCCGAAGCCATGGGCCGCTACGGCTCGGACAAGCCCGATCTGCGCGTCACCCTCGAACTCACCGAAGTCACAGATGCGATGGCCGACGTCGCCTTCAAGGTGTTCAGCGGTCCGGCGACTTCCGGCGGCCGCGTCGCGGCGCTACGCGTGCCGGGCGGCGCATTGGGGGCAACTGCGCTGACCCGCGGCGAAATCGACGGCTATACCGAATTCGTCAAGATCTACGGTGCGCGCGGCCTGGCCTACATCAAGGTCAATGACGCGACGAAACTCAACGAAGAAGGCTTGCAGTCACCCATCGTAAAGAATCTTCACGAAGCAGCGCTGAAGGCCATCATCGAGCGCACCGGCGCCCAGTCCGGCGACCTGATTTTCTTTGGCGCCGACAAGACCAAGGTCGTCAATGACGCACTGGGCGCCCTGCGCACCAAGCTCGGCCACGAAAAGGGCTACGTCGACGGCTCGGCCTGGCGCCCGCTGTGGGTGGTCGATTTCCCGATGTTCGAATACGACGAAGAGAACCAGCGTTGGTCGGCCTGTCATCATCCCTTCACCAGTCCCAAGGACGGGCATGAAGCACTGATGGCGACCGACCCGGGCGCCTGCCTGGCCAAGGCCTACGACCTGGCCTTGAACGGCTGGGAAATGGGCGGCGGCTCGGTGCGTATCCATCGCGCCGAGGTACAGGAAAGGGTATTCCAGGCATTGGGCATCGGCGCCGAGGAACAGCAGACAAAATTCGGCTTCCTGCTCGACGCCCTCAAGTACGGCGCGCCGCCCCATGGCGGCCTGGCCTTCGGTCTCGACCGCATCGTCACCATGATGGCCGGTGCCGAGTCGATTCGCGACGTCATCGCCTTCCCCAAGACCCAGCGTGCGCAGTGCCTGCTGACCGATGCGCCGTCGGACGTGGATGAAAAGCAGTTGCGCGAACTGCACATCCGCCTGCGGCAGAAGGTCGAAACCCAGGTCGAGGTCGGCAAGTCCTGATCATGCGACACCTGCTGTGCGCGCTGATCGGTGTCGCGCTGTTCGGCACCGCGTTGGCGCGCGACAACCGGGTCGGGATCATCCCGGTGGCGGCTTTGCCGGAGGAGGCCCGCGCAACGCTGATGCTGATCGACGCCCGAGGTCCCTTTCTCTACCGTCGCGACGGCATCATTTTTCAGAACCACGAACGCCGGCTGCCGGAACAAGCGAAAGGCTACTACCGCGAGTACACGGTGCCGACGCCGGGCTCCACGACGCGCGGCGCGCGGCGCATCGTCACCGGTGACAGGCCGCCTGCCGTGTTCTACTACACTGCAGATCACTACAAGAGCTTCCACCGGATCCAGCGATGAGTGCCGCACATTACGAAAAATTGTTCGGCGACGCCGCTCAGGCCGGGGTGCATCATTTGCCGCATGGCCCCATCGACAAGCTGCTGGCCGGTGCACAGGCTGCCGGTTGCATAGTGCTGCACGTCGATCTGGCCGCCGCACGCAACAAGGATGAAATGCTGGCGGCCATCGCCCGCTCCCTGCGTTTTCCCGAGTGGTTCGGACACAACTGGGACGCCTTGACCGACAGTCTGCTTGACATGGGCTGGCTGCCTGCCACCGGCCACGTGATCATCCTCGAACATTGCGACGGCATCCATGGCCGGGCGGAGGCCGACTTCGTCACCCTGATGCAGATTTTCCAGGACGCCGCGGCGACCTGGCGCGAAGACGGCGTGCCGTTCTGGTGTCTGGTGGACATGCAGGCCGACGGCATCGCCTGGTTGCCGACGGTGGCGCAACCTGGCTGACACGAGGGTGAAGTACAAGAAGCCGGTTTCCGTGCTGGTGGTGATCCACACCCCGGCGCTGGATGTGTTGCTGCTGGAACGCACCAAGCATCCCGGCTTCTGGCAGTCGGTCACCGGCAGCCAGGAAGACGAAGAACCTTTGCTGGCAACGGCGCGCCGTGAAGTGCGCGAAGAAACCGGCATCGATGCCGCCGCGGCGGATTTGACCGACTGGCAACTGAGCAACCGCTACGAGATTTTTGCCGAGTGGCGGTATCGCTATGCCCCTGGCGTCATGCACAACACCGAGCATGTTTTCAGCCTGTGCCTGCCCGAACGGATGGACGTGACCGTTGCTCCCAACGAGCATCTCGGCTATCGCTGGCTGCCCTGGCAGGAGGCGGCGGCGGCCTGCTTTTCGTGGAGCAATCGCGATGCCATCCTGGAATTGCCGCGACGCTTTGCCCTGCACGCCGGGCATGGGTCAAACCCACAGGGAAGCTCTTGAAATTTCCTTCCGGGCGCTCATGTAGTGCGCAAGGCCTTCGTCATGATCGAGGCCACAAACCCGAAAGGAGAATGAAATGAGCAATTTGATCCGCCGCGATCCACTCGATGACTTTTTCCGTGGTTTCTTCGTCCGCCCGGTTGATTTTGGAACGGAGCCCGACGCACCTGCGGTAAAAATCGACGTCAAGGAACAGGAAAAGGGCTATCTGGTCCATGCCGAAATTCCGGGCGTAAAAAAGGAAGACATCCATGTCGCCGTCGATGGCGCCATCGTCTCGATCAGCGCCGAGCGGCGCGAGGAGAAGGATGTTAGGGAAGGCGAACGCGTGTTGCGTACCGAGCGCTATTTCGGCAAGGTTTCGCGCAGCTTCCAACTGGCGCAGGAAATCGATGAAGCACAGGTAAGCGCCAAATACACCGACGGCGTGCTCGAACTGGTACTGCCGAAGAAGGCCGCGACCCAGGCACGCAGGATCACCATCCAATAATTGCCGACGCCGCGTCGGTTGGCGTTGGCGTGTTCAGGGCAAGTCAAGGATGCGGTGGCTTGCCCTGTTTGCTTGCGGGCCCGCTAGAATGGGCGAAGTTATCACTTGCACTCGCCCATACCCATGACTGAAAAGCTCGCTCCCCTCGTCAAGGCCGGCGTTCTGGCCGAGGCCCTGCCCTATATCAAGCGCTTCCACGACAAAACCATAGTCGTCAAATATGGCGGCAACGCCATGACCGACGAACACCTCAAACAGTGTTTCGCCCGCGACGTGGTGCTGCTCAAGCTGGTCGGCATGAACCCGGTGGTCGTACATGGCGGCGGCCCGCAGATCGAGAACCTGCTGGCGCGCGTCGGCAAGAAGGGCGAGTTCGTCCAGGGCATGCGCGTGACCGATGCCGAAACCATGGAACTGGTCGAGATGGTGCTCGGCGGTCAGGTCAACAAGGAAATCGTAAACCTGATCAACCAGCACGGCGGCAAGGCCGTGGGCCTCACCGGCAAGGACGGTAACTTCATCCGCGCCAAGAAGCTGATGATGGAAAACAAGGACGCCCCGGGCGACCTGATCGATATCGGCCAGGTCGGCGACATCGTCTCCATCGACCCGAGCCTGATCGCCCTGCTCGACAGCGGCGACTTCATTCCGGTGATCGCGCCGATCGGCGTCGGCAGCGAGGGCGAAACCTACAACATCAATGCAGATGTGGTGGCCGGCAAGATCGCCGAAGTGCTCAGGGCGGAAAAACTCGTGCTGCTGACCAACACACCGGGCGTGCTAGACCAGTCCGGCAAGCTGATCACCGGCATCACGCCCAAGCAGATCGACGACATGGTGGCGGACGGCACGCTCTCCGGCGGCATGCTGCCGAAGATCAGCTCGGCGCTGGATGCGGCGCGCAGCGGCGTAAAGGGCGTGCATATCATCGACGGCCGCGTCGAACACGCGCTGTTGCTGGAAATTCTGACCGACGAAGGCGTCGGTACCTTGATCAAATCGAAGTGACCCACTCAGGTTGAAGCCGCCATGAACGAAGCCCGCGCCGCAAAAGTCGGTGAAAAGAAACTGCTGATTCTGCAAACCATCGCCGAAATGCTGGAGCGCCCGGCCGTGGAGAAGGTCACCACGGCGCTGCTGGCCAAGCAACTGCAGGTGTCGGAGGCAGCGCTGTACCGCCACTTCGCGAGCAAGGCCCAGATGTACGAAGGGCTGATCGAATTCATCGAAAGCGGCGTATTTTCGGTGATCACCCAGATCGAAGCCGCTGAGGAATCCGGTCTCAAGCAGGCCGAAGCCATCGTCGCCTCGCTGCTGCGCTTCGCCCAGAAGAATCGCGGCCTGACGCGGGTATTGGTGGGTGATGCGCTGGTGCATGAGAACCCGCGCCTGCAGGCACGTATCAACCAGTTGCTGGATCGCATCGAAGCCACCCTCAAGCAATGCCTGAAGGTAGCCTCGGCACAGGGGGCTCTGGCCGCGGAACACGACTTCGGCGCTCACGCCGATTTGCTGGTTTGCTACGCCGTGGGCCGCTGGCAACGCTTCGTCAAAAGCGGCTTCAAGGCCGATCCGCTGGCGAACTGGCCGGCGCAATGGCCGATACTTGCCAGGTAATCATCGCCGTACCGCCATCCGCAGCGGCGAGGAGAGCGTACTTTGCTCGACCGCCCTGTTGCGCAGGGGTTTCATCAGCGCCAACTCTCAAGCTTTGAGCAGGGTTGCCGCTTCCAGCGCGAAATAAGTCAGGATGCCGTCGCAGCCAGCCCGCTTGAAGGACAGCAGCGCCTCCATCATCACCGCATCGTGAGCCAGCCAGCCGTTCTGTGCGGCGGCCTTGAGCATCGCGTATTCGCCGCTGACCTGGTAAGCGTAGGTCGGCACGCCGAACTCCTCCTTGACCCGGCGCACGATGTCGAGATAGGGCATGCCGGGTTTGACCATCACCATGTCGGCGCCTTCGGCGAGATCCAGCGCCACTTCGCGCAAGGCCTCGTCGCTGTTGCCCGGGTCCATCTGGTAAGTGGATTTGTTGCCCTTGCCAAGATTGCCTGCCGAACCGACCGCATCGCGGAAGGGGCCGTAGAACGCCGAGGCGTATTTCGCCGAATAGGCCAGGATGCGCGTGTGGATCAGCTTCTCGGCATCCAGCGTGGCACGGATGCGGCCGATTCGGCCGTCCATCATGTCCGAAGGCGCCACCACGTCGGCACCGGCGCGGGCGTGGCACAACGCCTGTTTCGCCAGAGCTTCCAGCGTCTCGTCGTTCATCACGTAGCCGCGCGGATCGGCCGGATCGATGAGACCGTCCTGGCCGTGGCTGGTGTAGGGGTCGAGGGCGACGTCGGTGATCACGCCAAGTTCGGGGAATTCATGCTTGAGCCGCGCGACCACGGTCGGCACCAAGCCCGCCGGGTTCCACGCTTCTTCGGCACCGGGAGTTTTCCGGCTGCCATCCACCACGGGGAACAGCGCCAGCGCCGGCACGCCCAGCTTCAAGGCCTTCTCCGCGACGGGCAGCAGGCGGTCCAGCGACATGCGTTCGACTCCGGGCATCGACGCGACAGCCTCGGTGCGGCCCGAACGCTCAAGAACAAAAACCGGATAAATAAGGTCGTCAGCCGTAAGCGTGTGCTCACGCATCAGGCGCCGCGAGAAGTCATCGCGACGCATCCGACGCATCCGCGACCCCGGGAATACCCCTTTTATAATCATTGGCTTAGCCTCGAAAATATTTTGAACATTGCTTGAACTTTAACGCAAGCGATCTATCATAGTAAGCAGACAGTGGCGGACGCCCGTTCGTACTGTCTCCCGCTTCACCTCCCTGAGCGGGTGCCTTGAACATTTCAAGGTGTTTCGCCCTCGGCCTTCTCCCCTTTGGTCGAGGGCTTTTATTTTGGTGAAACCAAAATAAAAGCCCGTCGGGCAAATTATAGGGCTATCCCCCCGGCCCCCTTTCCCAGAAAGTGGGGGGCTGATTTGCTGACTTCGTCAGCCGGTTGGCAAAACCGAACTATCGCTCTCCAACCAGCGTCCGATCACTTGTTCGGCCTCGTCCATGCCGGTCTTCTTCAGGCTGGAAAACATCTGCACGGTCACCTGTTCGCCGAATTTAGCCAGTTCCGCACGGGTTTCGCGCAAAGTCTTGGTCTGCTCCTGTTTTGTCAGTTTGTCCGACTTGGTCAGCAGGCAGTGGATCGGCCGTCCCGTCGAACCGAACCAGCCGATCATTTTCCAGTCGAGTTCGGTCAGCGGTCGGCGCGAATCCATGATCAGCACCAAGCCGACAAGATTGGAACGGCAGGTCAGGTAATGCTCCAGCAGACCCTGCCATTGCAGCCGCACGGCCAAAGGCACCTGGGCATAGCCGTAGCCGGGCAGGTCGACCAGTGCCGCACCGTTCTTCATGCGGAACAGGTTGATCAGCTGGGTACGGCCCGGTGTCTTGGAGACGAAGGCAAGCCGGGTGTGCCCCACCAGGGTATTGATGGCACTGGATTTTCCGGAGTTCGAACGACCGGCAAAGGCGATTTCGGGACCGACCGGGGGCGGCAGGCCGCTGGGCTGGGCTACGGAAATTTCAAAAGCGGCGTGGCGGAATAGGGGCATCGGGGATACTTCGGAGAGACGCCGCCGGACAGGCTGACGTGGAGAAATCGGGCGAGCTGGGATAGAATATCAGGTTTACAATTTCCGAATCCTGCAGTTTTCGAGGAGTTTTGCCCATGAAGTTTTCCCTGCTTACACTGTTGTGCGCATTGACTGCATTCGGCGCGCAAGCCGCCGATGCCGCCAAGGCAGCTCCGAAAGGCGACGCCACCCGCGGCCAGGCCATCGCTTCCACCGTCTGCGTGGCCTGTCACGGCCCGGACGGCAATAGTCCACTGGCTGCCAACCCGAAACTGGCTGGGCAGCATGCCGATTACCTGCTCAAGCAGATGAAGAACTTCAAGGCTGCCGAGGGCAAGCAGCCCGAGCGCATCAGCGCCATCATGAATGGCATGATCGCCGCCTTCGACGAAGGCCAGATGCGCGATCTCTCTGCTTACTTTGCGGCGCAGACGCAGAAGGGCGAAGCGGCAAAAAGCCGCGAAACCGTCGAACTCGGCCAGAAACTGTATCGCGGCGGCGACCAAGCCAAGGGCTTGCCGGCTTGCGCAGCGTGTCACGGCCCGGCCGGCGCCGGCATTCCGGCGCAGTACCCGCGTATCGGCGGCCAGTTTGCCGAATACACCGAAATACAACTGAAGAGCTTCCGCGATGGCGTCCGCGCCAACGACCCGAACAAAATGATGCGCATGGTTGCGCTGAAGATGACCGACGTCGAAATCAAGGCCGTGTCGGACTACATCGCCGGATTGCGCTAAAAATCGACGTTAAGCGCGCCGGCTGGAACTGAATATTCGCTTCGACAGAGGCGGCGCGGGAAATTCCCGCGCCGCCTTTTTGTTGTCCGCCGTGCCTAGGCCGATTGCCTGCGGTAGAGCGCCGGGAACTCCTCCTTGATATAGGTCGCGAATTCCCGATCACCGCTCAGGACGTGACGGACAAACCAGGCTTCGAAGAAACCGACCAGATTTTCGCCTGACGGATTCCGCTGCAGTTTGTCCTCCAGTTCGTTCATCAGCTCGATGATTCTTGCGTGCCCGTAGCGATGTTCCTGCTGGTCAGGATAACGGGTGATTTCATGCAGCGACTCCTCGACGGCGAGGTGGAACTTCATGTAGGCGGAAAGCTGCGACAGCAGGAAGTGCAGGATATGCCAAGGGTCCCGCTTCGCAATCGAGTTTTCGATAGCCAACAAGTGTTCGAAGATTTGCTTGTGTTGATTGTCGATCGCCTCAATGCCGATCGCCAGATCGCTGTCCCACTTCATCATGCCGCCCTTCTCACTGACCGTTATACCGCAGTGCCTGCCGGTTGATCCTTACATCAGCCGTCCACCGCTTGCACGAATGATACCCGCCAGATCGCGGCACTGTTCGATATCGACGAGACCCGCCGCTGCCAGCAGTTCACGCACAGGCTCGGCCTGATCGTAGCCGTGTTCGAGCCAGAGCCATCCACCGGACGCCAGATGCGCAGGCGCGGCGGCAAGGATGCAGCGAATCGCGTCCAGTCCATCCGCGCCGCTTGACAACGCCGCGGCCGGTTCGTGGCGCAGGTCGCCTGCGGCAAGGTGCGGGTCGGCTGCCGCGATGTAGGGCGGATTGGCGACGATCAGCTCGAAACGTTCGCCACCAAGGGCCGAGAACCAGTCGCCTTGCAGGAAGCGTACATGCGCACCAAGCCGTTCCGCATTCTTGCGTGCGACCTGCAAGGCGGCTGACGAAGCGTCCACCGCGGTGACCTGCGCCAGCGGGATTTCCAGCGCCAGCGTGATCGCAATACAACCGCTGCCGGTGCCGAGATCGAGAATCCTCGCCGCAGCGCCAACGCCAACTTTTGCCAGGGCGATTTCGATCAGCAGTTCGGTTTCGGGACGCGGGATCAGCACCGACGCTGAAACCTCGAATTCGCGCCCGAAAAACTCGCGGAATCCGACCAGATAGGCGACCGGCTCGCCGCCCGCGCGCCGCGCCACCAGCGAGGCGAAGGCCAGCAATTCGTCTTCGTCGAGCACCTGGTCGTCATGGGCAAGCAGCCAGGCCGCCGATTGTTGCAGGACATGCCCCAGCAGCAGGCGCGCCTCGCCGGCCGGCAGCTTGGCGCGTGCTGCGGCCAGCGCTGCCGCTACTGTGGTCATTCGGCCAGCGCCGCGAGCAGTTCCGCCTGGTGTTCGGCGGTCAGCGCGCCGACCAGTTCGTCCAGGTCGCCGTCCATGATCGCGTCGATCTTGTACAGCGTCAGGTTGATGCGGTGGTCGGTGATCCGTCCCTGCGGAAAGTTGTAGGTGCGGATGCGCTCGGAGCGGTCGCCGGAACCGATCAGGCTCTTGCGCTGCGAAGCGATCTGCTGCTGTTGCTCGCGCTGCTTGGCGTCGTTGATGCGGGCGGCCAGCACCGACATCGCCTGCGCCTTGTTGCGATGCTGCGAGCGGTCGTCCTGGCATTCGACGACGATGCCGGTCGGGATGTGGGTGATGCGCACCGCCGAATCGGTCTTGTTGATGTGCTGGCCCCCGGCGCCCGAGGCGCGGAAGGTGTCGATGCGCAGGTCGGCCGGGTTGATGTCGATGTCGACCAGCTCGTCGGCTTCCGGCATCACGGCGACGGTGCAGGCCGAGGTGTGGATGCGGCCCTGGGTTTCGGTCACCGGCACGCGCTGCACGCGATGACCACCCGATTCGAACTTGAGCTTCGAGTAGGCGCCCTGGCCCTCGATGCTGGCGATGACTTCGCGGAAGCCGCCGAGGTCGGATTCGCTGCGCGAAACGATCTCGACTTTCCAGCGCTGGCGCTCGGCGTAGCGGCTGTACATGCGGAACAGGTCGGCGGCGAACAGCGCCGATTCGTCGCCGCCGGTGCCGGCGCGGATTTCGAGGAACAGGTTGCGGTCGTCATTGGGATCCTTGGGCAGCAGTGCGGTCTGCAGCGCGAGTTCGAGCCGGGCCATCTCGGCGCTGGCCGATTCCTGTTCGGCCTGCGCCAGCTCTTTCATCTCGGGATCGCCGAGCATTTCGCCGGCACTCGAATAGTTGGCGCTGGCGCTACGGTAAAGATGAAACAGATCCACCACCGGCGTGATGTCGGCACGTTCGCGGGTCAGCTTGCGGTAGCTGTCCATGTCGCGCGCGGCGTGTTCGCCGCCCAGCAAGCCGTCGATTTCGGCCAGGCGTTCGCTCAGGCGTTCAAGTTTTTCGAGTATGCTTTTTTTCATGGGATCAGGTCAGTTTGCGGGCGCGGATGCCGCGCGGGCGATGAGTTGTATGCTTTGGCGCACATCGGCGGCGAGCAGCAGTTCGGTCTGCGCCGCGGCGAGGGTGATGCGTTCGTCGAACTGCAGCAGGCCGGCATCATCGACCTGCAGGATTTCCGCATCGATCAGATTGCGGATCACGTTGGCGAACAGCAGTTTTTCCGAAAACTCGGCCGAATTGAACTGGTAGAGCATGGTCAGCCGCTGCGCAAGCAGGTGGGCGGCGTGCTCCAGCGCATTGCGGGTCAGGCGGCCGCTGCCGTGATGCTGCAGCAGGGCCAGGGTAAGGAACTGGCGTTCCAGCGTCGGCCGGATGATTTCGCCGAGTTGCCGCAGTTCGGGACCGGCCTCGCTGTTGGGCGGCGGCGCGCGCAGGATCTCGCTCTGGCTGTCACCGAGGATCAGGCCGCGCCGGGACAATGCCGCTTCGGTCCGATCGATCACCGCATCGAGTTCGGCGGCTTCCCAGGGCAGGAACAGTTCGGCGCGCAGCAGGCCGTAGATGCCCCTGATCGCCTCCCGAGCGCGCTGCCGCGGCAGCCGCTGGTTATGACTGAGCAGGCACGCCAGCAGCGCGGGCAGGGCGAACAGGTGCAGCACATTGTTGCGGAAGTAGGCCAGCAGTGCTGCCTGCTGCTCGTCGGCGCGGATGATGTTGCCCAGGGGATGCGGATGGCATTGCACGAGATCCAGCCGGCGCGCGTAGTCGATCACTTCGCCGGCCGGCAGCTGGCAGGGAACGATGTCGCCCCACGTCGTCTCGGCCAGCAAATATTGGGCATGCTCGATCTGCCTCTGCAACAGCCGCAGATCGGCGGCGTGCTTGGGCGTGGACAGCAAGGTCAGCGCCAGCAGGTTGACGGGGGTGACCACGGCCTGGGCATTGATGCGGAGCGCCAGCGCCGTGGCCGTGGCCTCCACGGCATTGCGCAGCCAGGGCGCCCTGGCGTCGAAGCTCTCCTCCCGCCAGGCCGGGTGCTGCGTGTCGAAAAACTCGGACAGCGCCAGCGGCGGGCCGAAATTCACATGGACCTTGCCGAAGTTGCGTTTCAGCAGCCGCGCCGCGGCGAGCAGATCGCTCAGCGATTCGGACTGCTTGGGCCGGCCGTGGAGTTCTGCCAGATAGCTGCTGCCTTCCATCAGCTTCTCGTAGCCGATGTACACGGGCACGAAGACCAGCGGCCGCGCACGGCTGCGCACGAAGCTCTGTATGGTCATCGCCAATATGCCGGCCTTGGGTGCCAGCATGCGTCCGCTGCGGCTGCGCCCGCCCTCGATGAAGTACTCGATCGGAAAGCCGCGGTCGATCATCAGGTGCAGGTATTCCAGAAACACCGTCGCATAGAGTTGTTCGCCCTTGAATTTGCGGCGCAGAAAGAAGGCTCCGGAACGCCGCAGCACCGAGCCGAGCAGCGGCAGGTTCAAGTTGGCCCCGGCCGCGATGTGCGGCACCATCAGGCCGCGGTTGAAAATGATGTAGGACAACAACAGGTAGTCCACGTGGCTGCGGTGACAGGGTACATAGACGATGCCGTGGCCCGGCGCCACCGCCGTGACGCGCTCGAAGTTGTGCACCTCGACGCCGTTGTAGACCTTGTTCCAGACCCAGGTCAGGAACAGCGAAAACGCCCGCACCACGGCATACGTGTAATCGGAAGCGATCTCCAGCGCGAACTCCCGCGCTGCGCGCTGCGCGGCGACTTGCGAAATCGATTTGGCCTGCGCTTCGGCAACGATGGCCTCGCGCACCGCAGGCGTGTTGAGCAGGGCGCGCAACTGGGTGCGGCGATGCGACAGATCGGGACCGATCGCCATCTCGCGCTGGCGCCGGAAGTGCACGCGCAGGATACGTCCCAGCTTGCGCAGCGCGCGGGGTTCGTCGATGTCTTCGGCGAGCAGTTCGCGCAGCGAGATCGGCGCATTGAAACGCACCACGGTGTGGCGGCCATGGATCAGGATGGCGAACAACTGCCGCAGCGTGCTGACCGACTGCCAGGTCTCGGCGAACAGCGCCTTGAGTATCGAATCCTGCTTGCCGGGTTCGCGTCCCCAGAGGATGGTCACCGGCACCAACTGCACGTCGAAGCGCGGATCGGCGACCGCGGTCCTGACCAGGGCCTTGAGCAGCGCCGAATGTTCGCTGCGCGGATTCGGCGCGAATTGTCCGCGCGTGTTGCGCGAGAGGAAAAAGAAGGATCGTCGCGCCGAAAACGCCGCATCGCGCAAGGGCCGCAAGGCGGGCGGCAGGCCCAGCTCGCGGCATTCCCGGTCGAGTACCAGCAGATTCGAAAGGCGACGCTCGTCGAGCACGTAGCAGACCGCCAGGTCGGGTCGCAGCTTGAGCATTTCCGGAGTTTCCGGGAACACCCGGGTACGCGTCGCCAGATAAAGAATTCGACGCAGAAGGTCCAGCGTCCAGCCGGTGAAATCAAAGAAGGGCTGACGGCTCACTGGCGGACAGGCTTCTGCGCCGTGCAGGCGCCGGACGGTCGATGCGGGATCACGCACCTACTCCCCGGAATTCAGGCGATAAATACGGGAGATTAGGGCTGAAACCTCTGTGCGCTCGGCGCCTTCCGCCTGATTCAGGGCGTGGGTCGGGGCATGCAGCAGCTTGTTGGTGAGGCCGTGCGACAGCGCGTCGAGCACCTTGGCCGGATCGTCGCCGCGCGCCAGCAGCTTGAGCGCGTGCTCGACTTCATGGCGGCGCGCGCGTTCGGCGGCATCGCGCAGGGCGCGGATGGTCGGCACCGTCTCGCGCGATTCGAGCCAGTGCAGGAAACCCGAAACGCGATCGGTGATGATGGCTTCGGCCTCGACCACGGCGGCCTGGCGCGACTCAAGACCCGATTCGACGATCTGGCCGAGGTCGTCGAGCGTGTAGAGAAACACATCGTCCTGCTGGCCGACTTCCGCCTCGATGTCGCGCGGCACGGCCAGATCAACCATGACCATGGGCCGATGGCGGCGCAGCTTGAGGGCGCGCTCGACCATGCCAAGGCCGATTATGGGCAAGGAACTCGCAGTACAGGAGACCACGATGTCGTATTCCGCGAGGCGCTCGCCGAGTTGGTCCAGTTTCATGGCATCGCCGCCAAAGCGCGCGGCCAGATCGGCGCCGCGCTCCAGGGTGCGATTGGCGATGGTGAGCCGTTTCGGCTTCTGCGCGGCGAAATGCGCGGCGCACAGCTCCACCATCTCGCCGGCGCCGATGAACAGCACCTTTTGTTCCGACAGGCTGTCGAAAATTCGGGCAGACAAATGCACGGCCGCCGCCGCCATGGAAACCGTGTTGGCGCCGATCGCGGTGGTCGAACGCACTTCCTTGGCGACGGCGAAGGTGCGCTGGAACAATTTGCCCAGCAGCGTGCCCAAGGTGCCGGCTTCTTCCGCGGCACGCGCCGCCTGCTTCATCTGGCCGAGAATCTGCGGTTCGCCCAGTACCATCGAATCGAGCCCGGCAGCGACGCGGAACATGTGACGCACCGCATCCTGCTGCGGATGCTGGTAGAGGTAGGGATGGATTTTCTGCGGCGACAGCGAGTGATACTCGGCCAGCCAGTCCGCCGCGACCTGCGGATTCTCGGCGGCGCAATACAGTTCGGTGCGGTTGCAGGTCGACAGGATCGCGGCTTCGCGCACGGATTTCGCCCGCAACAGGTCGTGCAGGGCCTGCCCCATGTGCAACGGGTCGAAGGCCACCTGCTCGCGTACCGCCAGCGGGGCTGTATGGTGGTTGATACCCAGAGCGAACAGCTGCACGGAGATATGACCTTGAAGCGACTGGGAAATGGCCGAAAGTGAGTATTAGAAACCGATCGGCCCCAAACAACAAGACCAGCCGCTGTGCCCGCAGTCGATCGGGCAGGGCTAGACTTCGCATTATATTGGGGCGGCGCGGCGTTCGGGAGATGCCGCGCCGGCCCATTTTCAAGCGGAGCGATCCGCCAACCGACTCGTGACGGAACCATGAACAACGACATCCTGCAGTCCGCCCTCGCCGATTACTTTGCGCCCTGGGTTCAGGCCCTGGGCCTCAAGGTGGAAGCCGGTGCGCCGGAATCCGTTCTCCTGCGCCTGCCGCAGAACGACCAGTTGTCCCGCGTCGGCGGCATGCTTTGCGGCCAGGCCATGATGGCGGCGGCCGATTCGGCCATGGTGCTGGCCCTGATCCAGCACTTCGGCGAATTCCGCCCCTGCACCACGGTGCAGCAGTCCACCAGCTTCCTCAAGCCGCTGTCGGGCCAGGATGCGCTGATCGAAGCCCGCGTGACCCGCGCCGGCAAGGCGCTGGCCTTCGGCGAAATCGACATTCGCGGTGCGGCCGACGGCAAAAGCGTCTGCCGCACCAGCACAACCTACGCGCTGCTCTGAACTCAAACAGGTAAAATCGCGCCCTTTCGCGGCGTTCGCCGGCGACAATTGCCGTATCGCCAGCGCCGACTCTTGGAGAATTTCAGTGCAACTCGTCTGTCTCGATCTCGAAGGCGTACTCGTTCCCGAAATCTGGATCGAGTTTTCCAAACGCACCGGCATCCCGGAACTTTCCCGCACCACGCGCGACGAGCCGGACTACGACAAGCTGATGAAGTACCGGCTGAACCTGCTGAAAACCCACAAGCTGGGCCTGCCCGACATCCAGAAAGTGATTGCCGACATGGGGCCGATGGCTGGCGCCAGGGATTTCCTCGACGCGCTGCGCCGCGACTACCAGGTCATCATCCTGTCCGACACCTTCTATGAATTCGCCATGCCGCTGATGGCGCAGCTCAACATGCCGGTGCTGTTCTGCCACAAGCTGGAGACGGATGCCACCGGCTTCGTGGTCAACTACCACCTGCGCATGCCGAACCAGAAAATGGAATCGGTGAAGCGCTTCAAGGAACTCAACTTCAAGGTGATCGCCGGCGGCGACTCCTACAACGACACGGCGATGCTGGCCGAAGCCCATGCCGGCATTCTGTTCCATCCGCCGCAGAACGTGATCGACGAGTTCCCGCAGTTCCCGGTAACCATGAACTACGCCGAACTGCGCAGCGAGATCGACAAGGCTTCCACCCGCATCTGATGCACGCATCTGATGCATAAAGCGCGTTTTTACACGCTGACCGCCTCCTGCCCCGACCAGGTCGGCATCATCGCGCGCGTCACCGGCTTCATCGCCGAACACAAGGGCTGGATACTCGAATCGAGCTTTCATGCAGACGAAGCGACGGAAATGCGGGACGTCCGCTATTTCATGCGCATCGAGGTCAAGGCCGACTCGCTGCCCTTCGAGCTCGCAGAATTCCGCAGCCGCTTCCAGCCGCTCGCCGACGAACTGCAACTGGACTGGCGCATCAATGATTCGGCGGTCAAGAAACGCGTCGTGGTGCTGGTCTCGAAGCAGGAACATTGCCTCTACGACCTGCTGGCGCGCTGGCAGTCGAAGGAACTCGACATCGAGATCGCCTGCGTGATCTCGAATCACGATACCTTCCGGGGCTTCGTCGAATGGCACGGTATCCCCTTCCATCATGTGCCGGTGCCGGCCGAGAACAAGGCCGCGGCCTATGCCGAGGTCAGGCGCCTGTTCGAAGCAGTGCGCGGCGACACCATGGTGCTGGCGCGCTACATGCAGATACTCTCGCCGGAACTCTGCGCCGCCTATCCGGGACAGATACTCAACATCCACCACAGTTTCCTGCCTTCCTTCGTCGGCGCCAAGCCCTACCACCAGGCCTACACGCGCGGCGTCAAGCTGATCGGCGCGACCTGCCACTACGTCACCGCCGATCTCGACCAGGGTCCGATCATCGAGCAGGACGTGATCCGCATCGACCACTCGGATTCGGTCGAGGACATGGTGCGCTACGGCAAGGACATCGAAAAAACGGTGCTGGCGCGCGGACTGCGCTATCACCTCGAAGACCGCGTGCTGGTCCACGGCAACAAGACCGTGGTATTCCGCTGAGGACATGAAAATGAAGTTGCTGATCCTGATATCCGCCCTGCTGGCAAATCAGGCGCTGGCTTCAGACGCCCGCCCGCTGGCCCCTCTGCCGCCCGCCGCGCAAGAGTCGCTGCGCGAGGAAATGCTCGGCAACCTGCTGGCCATCAACGAAATCCTGACACTGATAGCCGCCGGCAAGGTCAAGGAAGCCGGCCAACTCGCGGAAACGTCGCTCGGACAATCCGCCATGGGCAAGCATCGCGGCAAGCCGCTCGATGCGCGTCCGGGAGCGCACATGCCGCCGGCCATGCATGAGATCGGCATGGACGGCCACCGTGCCGTCAGCGAATTCGCCAAAGCCGCCGCCAGCGGCGACCGGGACAAGGCGCTTGCAGAACTGCCCAAGTTGACTGGCAGCTGCGTCGCCTGCCACTACTCCTGGCGTACGCGCTGACTCAGGCGGATGGCTTCGGCGACGACCGTCGCAACACCAGCCAGAGTCCCACCAGCACCATCGGCAGGCTCAGCCACTGCCCCATGCTGACCACGTAGGACACGCCGAAAATGCCGTGATCCGGTTCGCGGAAATATTCCGCGGCAAAACGCAAGGTGCCGTAGCCGATCAGGAACATGCCGGAGACGGCTCCCAGCGCACGTTGCCGCGCCGAAAACAGCCAGAGGATCGCGAACAGCAGCAGCCCTTCGCCCGCCGCCTGGTACAGCGGTGAGGGATGGCGCGGCAAGCGGTCGACATGCGGGAAGATCATCGCCCATGGCAGGCTGGGATCGGCCACCCGGCCCCACAACTCGCCGTTGATGAAGTTGCCGATGCGCCCGGCCATGAGGCCCAGCGGCACCAACGGGGCGATGAAATCGGTGACCTGGAAAAACGTCCTGCCGGCCTTGCGGCCCCACAGCGCCATGGCCACGAACACGCCAAGCATGCCGCCATGAAAGGCCATGCCGCCCTTCCATACCGCGAGGATTTCCAGCGGATGCGCGAGGTAATAGCCCGGCTCGTAGAACAGCACCTGGCCCAGGCGCCCGCCGAGGATCACGCCGAGCACGCCATAGAACAGCAGATCGTCGACATCCTGCGCGCTCATCGCATGCCAGGGTTGGGAAGCGGCGCGCCGCTTGCCGAGCCAGAGGAAGGCGACAAAGCCGGCCAGGTACATGAGGCCGTACCAGCGCACGGCCAGCGGGCCGATGGAAATCGCGATGGGGTCGAACTGGGGATGGATCAGCATGGTGGTCGTGTGGGTCGGTGAAAAGTTATGCGAAGCGGTATCCCCGGGAACGGCGTTGGCACTACGGCGCCCCGCCTATTGCTGTTGCGGCGAGTTTGCCGTAATTCCCCAAGGATTGAACACCACCGGCAAGGCTGCCATAAAGTCACGGTCGTTGCGCGTCACCAGGACCAAGCCGTGTTCGACCGCCGTCGCCGCGATGATCGAATCGAAGGCAGCCATCGTGCGTCCACTGGCCTCGACGCGGGCGCACATCTCGCCCCAGTAGGCGGCGGTTTCGCCGGTGAAGGGCAGTATCCGGTCGGCGAACCCGGCCTGCAATTGCTCAAGCCAGGCCGTCAGATCGGTCTTGCGCCGCGATACGGGCAAGCGTGCCACGCCGCGCCGCAATTCCGCCAGCGTCATCGCGGCGACAAAAAGATCGCGTTCGGCGCGCGCATTGATCCACGCCAGCACCCTGGCCTCCGGCGCCGTCTTGACGAATTCCGACAGTACGCAGGTGTCGAGCAGATACTTCACAAATCGAGCGCCCGCACCGCCTCGGCGGAACGGGAAATATCCAGCGCTTCGCCGCGCGGCGCGCCGTTCAACACGGCGAGCAATGACGGCCCGGCCAGCAGGCGCCGGTATTCCGGCGCGGCGATCACCACCACCGCCTCCTCACCACGCCGTGTGACGAGCTGCGGCCCTTCGGCGAGCGTGCAATCCACCAACTCGCTGAAGCGGCTCTTGGCCTCCTGCAGTTGCCACGTGTGCATGATGATCTCCCTGCCGATGAACTAGTCAGTCTGACTAGTTCATCATGATTCAATCCTCGCTGGATGTCAAGAAGACCGAACACCGCCCAAGCGTCGGCTCGGTCGCTCAAGAGTCGGCGCTGGCGGGACGGCGGCAAAAGCGGACCGGAACTGTCGGCATCAGACCGAGCTCTCCCTCAGCGCCCGCCATGAAAGCCCACGGCTGCCCTCGCACTCGAAGGATCGATCGCCGCCGTGGATGATCCAGGGATCGAGCGCGGCATCGCCGGCCAATGCCTTCCAGCGCTTTGCCGCATCCAGCCAGTCGCAGGAAAGCCTCATTGATTCAACCAGCTTGCCCACAAACGGCCAGGCGCACCATTGACGACTCGCGGAAAATGCCGAAATGAACGTCAGCAGCGCCCCAGACAGCCGGCATTCTGAAATTACCGTCACTGAGTGCTCATCCGTCGCGAGGAACCCAGCGGCGGCTGCACCACGCATAGCTGACCGTCAACACCTCGAATGTTGAACGACCCTTCCGGATCGGTGGCGATCATGCGCAGCGGCCTGGCCCAGCGACCGGAACAAGCCGGTGGACGGCCAGCCCAAAAGTTGGCGCTGGCGATACGGCGCCGGACGACTGAATCAGCGTGCGCCGGGGAATCAGTCGAGCGCGCGCCCGACGCTCTGGTCGCGGCGATGGAAGCCGCCGTGGTCGCCGCCGGAGCCCTCGCTCAGGTCGGCGTTGGCGCCCTTGTCCTGCAGTCAGCGTTGGCTGCGGCGTGTGGCTTCCGGGACGCGGCGCGAATTTGCCGCAGGCCGGACCAGCAGTTCGTCGGCATCCCGGGCCGGCATGCCCGGCCCTCGGGGAAAAAACGGGACGCGCTGCAATGGCAATCAAAAACAGCCGCAGACGACGCATAGCGGACAAGCCTCCCATGGGGATTCAGCTAGAATTTGCGCTTCTATCGCGGCAGCGCCGCGCCCTTTGCAGGAGTTCCCCATGCCCGCCTACCGTTCCCGTACGTCCACCCACGGCCGCAACATGGCCGGCGCCCGCGCGCTGTGGCGCGCCACCGGCATGCAGGACGGCGATTTCGGCAAGCCGATCATCGCCGTGGTCAATTCCTTCACCCAGTTCGTGCCGGGGCATGTGCATCTGAAGGACATGGGCCAGCTCGTCGCCCGCGAGATCGAGGCGGCCGGCGGCGTGGCCAAGGAATTCAACACCATCGCGATCGATGACGGCATCGCCATGGGCCACGGCGGCATGTTGTATTCGCTGCCCTCGCGCGAATTGATCGCCGACTCGGTCGAGTACATGGTCAACGGCCATTGCGCCGATGCCATGGTCTGTATCTCGAATTGCGACAAGATCACGCCGGGCATGCTGATGGCCAGCCTGCGCCTGAACATCCCGACCATCTTCGTCTCGGGCGGCCCGATGGAGGCCGGCAAGGTCAAGTGGCATGGCGAATACCGCATGGTCGACCTGATCGATGCCATGATCGAAGCCGGCGACAGCAAGAACAGCGACGCCGAAGTGGCGTCCATGGAGCGCTCCGCCTGCCCGACCTGCGGCTCCTGCTCGGGCATGTTCACCGCCAACTCGATGAACTGCCTGACCGAGGCACTGGGCCTCTCGCTGCCGGGCAACGGTTCGCTGCTGGCAACCCATGCCGACCGCGAGAAGCTGTTCCTCAAGGCCGGCCGCCAGATCGTCGAACTCTGCCGACGCTGGTACGAAAAGGACGACGCATCGGCGTTGCCGCGCTCGATCGCCTCGTTCGCCGCCTTCGAGAATGCCATTGCGCTGGATATCGCCATGGGCGGCTCGACCAATACCGTGCTGCATCTGCTGGCCGCTGCCCAGGAAGCCGGCGTCGACTTCAACCTGGCCGACATCGACCGCATGTCGCGCAAAGTGCCCTGCCTGGCCAAGGTGGCGCCGGCAACGCAGAAGTACCACATGGAAGACGTGCATCGCGCCGGCGGCATCATGGCCATCCTCGGCGAACTCGACCGCGCCGGCCTGATCAACCGCGACTCGCCCACCGTGCTCTATCCGACCCTGGGCGAAGCGCTCGACTGCTGCGACGTCAAGCGCAACCATGCGCCGGCCGTGCATGAGTTCTATCGCGCGGCGCCGGGCGGCGTGCCGACCCAGGTCGCCTTCTCGCAGAAGCGCCGTTACCCGACCCTCGACCTCGACCGCGCCACAGGCTGCGTCCGCGACCGGGCCCACGCCTACTCGCAGGACGGCGGCCTGGCCGTGCTCTACGGCAACATCGCGGAGAAGGGCTGCATCGTCAAGACCGCCGGCGTCGATGACTCGATCCTCAAGTTCACCGGCCGCGCGCGGGTCTGCCAGTCGCAGGAGGAAGCCGTGGAGAAGATCCTCGGCGACCAGATCGTCGCCGGCGACATCGTGATCGTGGTCTACGAAGGGCCGAAAGGCGGCCCCGGCATGCAGGAGATGCTCTATCCAACCTCGTATCTCAAGTCCAAGGACATGGGCAAGGTTTGCGCGCTGCTCACCGATGGTCGGTTCTCCGGCGGCACCTCGGGGCTTTCGATCGGCCACGCCTCGCCGGAAGCCGCCGCCGGCGGCGCCATCGGCCTGGTCGAAGAGGGCGACACCATCGAGATCGACATTCCCAACCGGCGCATCCATCTCGTGATCGAAGAGTTGGCGCTGGCGGCACGGCGTGCGGCGATGGAAGCCCGCGGCGTACATGCCTGGAAACCGCTCAAGCGCCAGCGCGAAGTCTCGGCGGCGCTGCTGGCCTATGCGGCAATGACGACTTCGGCCGACACTGGTGCAGTGCGGGATATTTCACAGCTTCGTTGATCTGCGTCAAATTTCCATCGGTATATAAGCAGATAATTATTTTCAAGTTACCTGTTATGCAGTTTCCGATGGAGATGATTCATGAGACATGCCCTTATCCGAGCCGCGCTGCTCCTCTGCAGCGCCGGCTGGCTGGTCACCGCCGGCCCTGTACTGGCTGAGGAATCACAGCCGGAACCCAAGCCGCTCAAGCTGACTACCACCGCCGACCACACCAAGTTCAAGGAGCTGCAGCAGGTCTTCAACTCCGGCCCGGAGGTAACCAAGGCCTGCCTACGCTGCCACACCGAGGCAGCCGGCCAGATTCACCGCACCAAGCACTGGAAATGGGAATACCTGAATCCCGCGACCAACCAGAAGCTGGGCAAAAAGAACGTCCTCAACAACTACTGCATTTCCATCGCCGCGAACCAGGCGGCGTGTACGAATTGCCACGTGGGCTACGGCTGGAAGGACAACAACTTCGACTTCACCTCGGAAGAGAACGTCGATTGCCTGGTCTGCCACGACACCACGGGCAATTACCGCAAGGTCCCCGGTAGCGGCGGCCAGGCCTTCGGCAAGGACACCGAGTTCCCGCCCGGCTCGGGCAAGATCGTCAAGGGTATCGACCTGGCGAAGATTTCGCAGAAGGTCGGCAAGACCAGCCGCGACACCTGCGGCGGCTGCCACTTCAACGGCGGCGGCGGCGACGGTGTCAAGCACGGCGACCTCGACAGTTCCATGGCCACGCCCGAGAAGGAACTCGACGTGCACATGGACGCCACCGGACTTGACTTCACCTGCGCCACCTGTCACAAGACATCAAGCCACGACGTCGCCGGCAGCCGCTATGCGCCGACAGCCAAGGACGACAAGGGCGCGCACCTGCGCGGCAAGCCCGGCAACGGTAATCCCGCCACCTGCGTTGCCTGCCATGACAACGCCCCGCACAAGAAAGAGGCGCGCCTGAACCAGCATGCGACCAAGATCGCCTGCCAGACCTGCCACATTCCGAAATTCGCGCGCGGCGGCATTCCGACCAAAATGGAATGGGACTGGTCTACCTCCGGCAAGCTCGACGCCAACGGCAAGCAATTCACCAAGAAGGACGCCAAGGGCCACAATATCTATGAATCGCGCAAGGGCGACTTCAAGCTGGGTGAGAACGTGGTTCCCGAGTACGCCTGGTTCAACGGGCACGTCGAATACACCCTGCTCACCGACAAGATCGAGAAAGGCGCCGAGCGCACTCCGATCAACAAGCTGGGCGGCAATGCCGGCGACGGCAAGTCGATGATCTGGCCCATGAAGGTGTTCCGCGGCACGCAGCCTTACGACCCGGTGAATAAGACGCTGGTCACGCCGCATACCACAGGCCCCGACGGCTACTGGAACACGCTGGTCTGGGACAAGGCGATCGAGGAAGGCATGAAGGATTCCGGTCGGCCCTTCTCAGGCAAGGTGGATTTCGTCAATACCGTCATGTCCTGGCCGATCACCCACATGGTCGCGCCCAAGGAAAAGGCGCTGGGCTGTGCCGCATGCCACAGCAAGCAAAGCCGCCTGGCCGGCATCCAGGGCATCTACATCCCGGTTCGCGACAACAACACGCTGCTGGACACCGTCGGCTGGGCAATCGTCTTCCTGACCCTGCTCGGCGTGTTCGGCCACGGCGCCCTGCGCATCGTCACCAGCCGTAAGCACTCATGAACCCCCACGCTCACTTTGTTCGCTGCCCCCCGAGGGGGCGTTCGGTCCCCTTCGGGCGGCCGGGCGGGCACCGAAAGGAGAATTGAAATGTCCGAACGTATCTACGTCTTCAAGCGCTTCGAGCGTTTCTGGCACTGGTCGCAGGCCGGTCTGATCATGTTCCTGATGCTGACCGCCTTCGACATCCACGGCACCTACGCCATCTTCGGTTTCGAGAAGGCAGTGGCCTACCACACCATCGCGGCGTGGTCGCTGATCGGCCTGTGGGTGTTCGCGATCTTCTGGCACTTCACCACCGGCGAGTGGAAGCAGTACATCCCGACCACGGAAAAAGTCGTGGCGATGGCGAACTACTACCTGTTCGGCATCTTCAGGAATGCGCCGCATCCGTTCAAGTTAACGCAGTTGCGCAAGCACAATCCCTTGCAACGGCTGGCCTATCTGGCCATCATGATCTGCGTCGGCCCGCTGATCTGGGTCACCGGCGTGCTCTACCTGTTCTATGACAAATGGCCAGCCTGGGGCCTGAGCGCATTGCAGCTGGAATGGGTCGCCAACGGCCACATCGCCGGCGCCTTCATGATGCTGGCCTTCCTCATTGCCCACGTCTATCTGACCACGGCCGGACACACGCCGATGGCCCACATCAAGGCAATGATCACCGGCTGGGAAGAAGTGGATTGATCACCAAATTTCAATAAGGAGTATGACCATGAAATTCAGCACTCAACTCACGGTAGGCGTCGCGCTTTCCATGCTCGCCACTGCCGCCTTTGCCTACGACGCCGACTGGAAACGCGGCCGCATCTACTATCGCAGCGTGTGCACCTCCTGCCACGTGGCGTCACCTGTCGGCTCGATCAACCCAAGCTCCAGGACCAAGGCCGACTGGGCCGCCTACATCAAGGCCGACAGGCATGCCAAGGGCAAGGACACGTTGAAGCAGTATGTGTCCAAGGCCTACCGCGCCAGCATCAAGGCCAGCAACAAGGCCGCGGAGAAGTTCGCCAACGTACCCGACCAGGAACTGCTCGACGACATATCGGCCTTCCTGACCAAGGGCGCCAAGGACGGCGACTCGCCGGCCAGCTGCAGCTGAGAAGGCGTACGGCTTCCGGGGCGAACGCGCCGGCTTGGCGCGCCCGATTGTCAACGCGATTGACGCCCGGCAGCGACGGCGATTCGGCCATTGAAAGGCAAACATCATGAGCACATCAGAAAAACACGGCAATCCGGAAATCAAACCCTTCTGGCCACCGCTGGCTGCGGGCATCGCACTCGGCCTGGTCCTGTTGCTGACCTTCGTTCTTTCCGCTCACGGCCTGGGGGCCAGTGGGGCGGCGACCGACGTGGTCGCCGGCGCCGGGCTGACGCTGGCGCCGGAGGCAACCCGGGCGAACGGCTACCTGGGACCAATGGTGGCGGACGGCAGCCCGATCGGCTCATGGATGACCTGGGAAATCCTCGGCATCGCCATCGGCGCGCTGGTGGCGGCGTTCACGGCAGGTCGTTTTCGCGTGCAACTGGATGGCGCGCGCAGCGTCGGTACCCCGAGACGCCTGATCTCCACCCTGGCCGGCGGCTTTCTCGCCGGCCTTGGCGCGCGCATCGCCGGAGGCTGCACCAGCGGATTGGGGCTCTCGGGCGCGGCGGCACTGGGCATTTCGGCCTTTGTCTTCCTGGCCTTGTTTTTTGCCACCGGCATGCTCGTCAGCCGCCTGGTCAAAGGAGTCTGACATGTTCCCCCTCAATGATAATGGCATGCTATCGGGCCTGCTCTGCGGCATCCTGTTCGGCTACGTGCTGGAGAACGCCGGATTCGGCAGCCCCGTCAAACTGAGCGCCCAGTTCAAGCTGACCGACTGGGCGGTATTCAAGGTCATGTTCACCGCCATCGTGGTGGCGGCGGTCGGTCTGTGGCTGCTGCGCATGGTCGGGCTGATGCGGCCCGACTCGTTTGCCGTACCGCAGGCGGCGCTGATGGCCTCGGCCGTGGGCGGCGCGCTGGTGGGTGCAGGGTTTGCGGTAGGCGGTTACTGCCCCGGCACGTCGGTGGCGGGCCTGTTTTCCGGCCGCCTGGACGCCCTGGTATTCATCGTCGGCGTTCTGCCAGGTACGACCGGATTTGCAGTCTTTTACGGGGCAGCGCTGAAGTCCCTCAAGGCCGCCTGGCTGATCGCGGAAGGCGACACCTTTACCGACGTTTACGAAGTTCCGGAGCCCGCTGTCCTGGCCATCCTCGGCGTCGCGCTGATTGCCGTGTTCTTTTTCGGCTCATGGTTCGAGCGCCGCGGCAGCGGTCCGGTCACCGCTGAGCAAGCCGTGGAGGGTGCCCGCTAGATGGCAGATGGGAAGCTGCTATGAGTACCGATAGCGGTTCCGGCTGGCGCGCCGGCTTCAAGACGGACTACCAAAGCATCTTCGTCGAGGAATGGTCGCCCTTTGTCGGCGCCATGCTGCTGGTGCTGGTGATCATCGGCCTGATGCTCTCCGGCCTGGTCTGGGGCGTGTTCGGCGGCGTTAAGTTCTGGGGCGACTGGTTCAACAACCTGATCGGCCTCGGTCCCCTGCTCGGCCTGCCACAACAGACGGACGGCTTCCTGATGTACCGCATGTCGCTGATGAACATCATGCTGGTGATCGGCGCCTTGAGCGCGGCCTTGCTGTCACGCCAGTTCAGCCCAAACCGGCCGCCGCCGCTCGAGTATCTTTGGGCCGCGATGGGCGGCTCCATGCTCGGGATCGGCGCAGCGCTGGCCGGCGGCTGCACCACGGGCGGCTTCTTCAATCCGGTGCTGCACTCGTCGCCTGCCGGCTGGGCCATGTGGGCAGGCCTCTTGGCCGGCGCCGCGATCGGCCTCAAGCTGCTGCTATGGACCCTCGACCACATCGAATGGGGCATGCAGGCGCCGCCTGCTCTGGACATTCCTGAGAGCGTCACCCAGCGATATCCCTACATCGGCTTCGCCATCGTGGTCGGCGTGCTGGTCTGGGCCACGCAGTGGTACGGATCGAGCGACGAGAAACTGGTGGCGCGCGCGGTCATCGTCATCGCCGGCTTCGCCATCGGCTTCATCATGCACCGCTCGCGCCTGTGCTTCGCGCGCGCCTTCCGCGAGCCTTTCATGACGGCTGAGGGCGACATGACCAAGGCGGTGATACTGGCGCTGGCGATCGGCATTCCGATCGCTGCCCTGCTGTTCGAGAAGAAGGTGATCGACCCCTACCTGGCGATTCCGCCGGCCTTCTGGATCGGCTCGCTGATCGGCGGCCTGATCTTCGGCATCGGCATGGTCTTCGCCGGCGGCTGTGCCTCAGGTTCGCTTTGGCGCATGGGCGAAGGCCACCTGAAACTCTGGGTGACGATGTTCTTCTTCTCCTGGATGGGCTCAATCGCCAGTGCCGTGTTCAAGAAACTCAACCTGACCGCGATCGACGAGACCAACGTCGAATTGTTCGAAATGACCAATGTGGGCTTCCAGGCCTATCTGCCTGAGATGTGGGGCAGCTGGGGCTGGACCCTGGCGGCCGGCGGCGCCCTGCTGCTGCTCTGGTACGCACTGGTGCGCTACAACGAATCCACCGAAAAATTTACCCTTCTCTAGGAGATCATCATGAGAGCCAGGCAACTTTCCCTTTACGTCGCCATCCTCGCCAGCCTTGCCACTGCGCCGCTGGTGTTTCCGGTGACGGTCTATGCCGCCGATGCGGCGACCATCCAGCCCAGGGATGGCTGGTACAACAAGGCGCTGGTCGACTTCGACTTCGTGCGCCAGAACGTCAGCATCCCGCCGAAGAAGGGCGTGATGATCATCGACTCGCGCCCGGCCGCGCGCCAATACGACCCCGGTCACATCCCGGGTGCAATCAACATTCCCGACAGCCAGTTCGACAAGCTGGTCGACAAGCTGCCGGCCGACAAGGCCACGCTGCTGCTGTTCTACTGCGGCGGGCTGGAATGCATGCTGAGCCACAACTCGGCTTTCAAGGCGGAGAAGCTCGGGTATACCAACATCAAGGTTTACCCGGCCGGCATGCCCGACTGGAAGGCCAAGGGTGGTCAGGCTTCGGTATCCGCCGGCTACATCAAGAAGCTGATGGATGAAAAGTCGCCCTATGTCCTGATCGACGCGCGGCCCAAGCGCGTGGCCGACAAGGGCATGATCCCGACCGCGCTCAACATCTCCGACACCGAGTTCGACAAGCAGGTGGACAATTTGCCGGCCGACAAGGCGACGCCGCTGATCTATTACTGCGGCGGCCTCGAATGCGTGCTCTCCGACAAGTCGGCGGATAAGGCCAGGAAGCTCGGCTACACGAATGTGCTGACCTATCCGCCCGGCTATCCGGAATGGGAAAAGCTGCATGGCGCGCAGGCTCCTGCCACCGCGGCTGCCGCCGTTGCCGGCGGCGTAGCAACAAGCTCGGCGGCCCTGGTGCCGGGCAAGGAAAAGGGTTCGGTCACCGTAGCCTCGTTCGAGCAGGTGTGGAAGTCCAATCCGGGCTCGATCATGCTGGTCGACGTGCGCGATCCGAAGGAAGTCGCCGCCGGCACCATCAAGGGCTCGGTCAACATCCCGATGAACGAACTGGAGAAGAAGATCGCCACGTTGCCGACCGACAAGCCGGTGGTTTTCGTCTGCGGCACCGGCGCTCGCTCGGGTGAAGCCTACGACACGGTCAAGCTGCTCGGCGGCAAGGTGATCGCCTCCTTTCTCGATGCCGACGTCAAATTCAATGCCGACGGCAGCTACCGCATGGTGGCGAAGAAGTAGCGCTGCCGCAGCGGCCGCAGTTCGCAGCAACAGTCGCCACGTCGGCTAAAATCTCCGGCGTGACGACCGAAAACAGCCCGCCGACGGAATTCCAGCGCCTCTACACCGGCCGTGTCTGGTCGGTGCTGACCTGGGATCAGCTGACCGCGCTCTGGCAACGCATCGATCCCGCCGCCGGCTGGTATCTGCATGCTGCCGGCGTCTCGTCAGCGCCAACTCTTGCGGACGCCGTCGCCGTCAGCGCCTTCATCGAACGCATCGACGCACTGTTGCGGGCCGACCACCACGAATCCTATTGCGGCATCGTCTACGCCGACGACCTCGAAAACCCGCGCCTGATCAAGATCTACGATCCGAACAATCTCGGTTCGTCCTGCGGCTCGTCGAAGAATCCGCCGGGGCCGGGATGGATCATGAGCCGCGTGAAGCCCGACGAAATGCCAGCCGGCCGCCCGGCCCCGGAAAATCGCAAGCGCTGGTGGCGGAGCTTGCTCGGAGATAGCTAGGCAGTTCCGGCCCGTATTCCCGGTTTTGGCCCGCGGGTGGCTGAGGCATAGTGCCGGCTATGGCGACACCGACCGAATCCATGCCCGATCGCACCGCACTCCGGTTCCTGGTGGTCGATGATTTTTCGACCATGCGCAGGATCGTGCGCAACCTGCTGAAAGAACTGGGCTTTACCAACGTCGACGAGGCCGAGGACGGCGCCGTGGCGCTGACCAAGCTGCGCGAGGGCAACTTCGAGTTCGTCGTTTCCGACTGGAACATGCCAAATATGGACGGCCTCACGTTGCTGCAGAACGTGCGCGCCGACGCCCAGCTGAAATCCCTGCCCTTTCTCATGATCACCGCCGAAGCAAAAAAGGAAAACATCACCGCGGCGGTGCAGGCCGGCGCCTCGAACTACATCGTCAAACCCTTCACCGCCGCCACGCTGCAGGAGAAGCTGGACAAGATTTTCGAGAAGATGGGTATCTAGCAGTCGGGCAGGCGCAGTCTATACCCGACTAATTCCATCGGGTATGATGCGGGTTCCGTACGAACCCGGTGATGCCCGTGCCACCTTCCAACCGGCTCTCTGCCGAAACCTCGCCCTATCTGCTGCAGCATGCGGCCAACCCGGTTGCCTGGCAGCCCTGGGATGAGCAAGCGCTCGCTCTTGCGCGACGTGAGAACCGGCCGATCCTGCTCTCGATCGGCTATTCGGCCTGCCACTGGTGCCATGTCATGGCCCACGAATCCTTCGAGAACGCGGCGGTGGCGGCGGTCATGAACCGCATGTTCGTGAACATCAAGGTCGACCGCGAGGAGCGCCCCGATCTCGACCAGATCTACCAGACCGCGCACCAGATGCTGACCGAGCGCCACGGCGGCTGGCCGCTGACCATGTTCCTCGCCCCGGACGGCACGCCCTTCTTCGGCGGCACTTACTTCCCCCGCGAGCCGCGCTACGGCCTGCCCGGCTTCGCCGAGCTTTGTGAAAAGGTGGCCGCAGCCTTCCAGAATCGCCGGGCCGACATCGAAACCCAGAACGCCGAGCTGCGCCGCGCGCTGGCCGGCACCACGCCGACCGCGGCGGCGAGCGGCGGGCTCGATGCCGAAGCGCTGGCGGCGGCGGAAAAGGCCCTGGCCCGCGCTTTCGACCCCCGCCACGGCGGTTTCGGCAGCGCGCCGAAATTTCCCCATCCGACCGATCTGGCCTTCCTCCTGCGCCGCGACGATGCGGCCCTGCGCCAGATGGCGCTGACCACGCTGACGCGCATGAGCGAAGGCGGCATCTACGACCAGATCGGCGGCGGCTTCTGCCGCTACAGCGTGGACGAGCGCTGGGAAATCCCGCATTTCGAAAAAATGCTCTACGACAACGGCCCGCTGCTGGGCTTGTGCGCCGATGCCTGGGCGCGAAGCGGCGATCCGCTGTATGCGCGCGTCGCCGACCAGACCGCGAGCTGGGTGCTGCGCGAAATGCAAGCGCCCGAGGGCGGCTATTACTCCGCGCTCGACGCCGATTCGGAAGGCGAGGAAGGCAAGTTCTACGTCTGGGATCGCGGCGAAATCGAGCGCCTGCTGAACCCGCAGGAGTTGGCGCTGGCGACACGGCGCTGGGGCTTCGACGGCCCGCCGAATTTCGAGGGCCGCCATTGGCACGCGCGAGTCGTGGCGCCGCTGGCCGCCGAGCAACTACCGCTGCTCGAGTCCGCCCGGCAAAAGCTGTTTGCCGCGCGCGAACAGCGCATCCATCCCGGCCGCGACGACAAGGTGCTGAGCAGCTGGAACGCGCTGATGATCGAAGGCATGGCGCATGCCGCGCGCATATTCGAACGCCGCGACTGGCTGGCCTCGGCGCAGCGCGCAATGGACTTCATCCGCGGCACGATGTGGCAAGCCGGTGAACCGGAGCCGCGTAGCGGCCCCCCGCGTGAGCGGGTGGCGGGAAGTGGGGGCCATTTGCTGGCGACCGCCAAGGACGGCCGCGCCCATCTCGACGCCTATCTCGACGACCACGCCTTCTTGCTCGCCGCGCTGCTCGAACTGATGCAGGCGGAATTTCGCGGCGCGGATCTGGCCTTCGCCATCGAACTCGCCGATACCCTGCTGGCCCGATTCGAGGACGCGCAACACGGCGGTTTCTTCTTCACCGGCCACGATCACGAGGCGCTGATCCACCGCCCCAAGACCGGCCATGACAATGCCACTCCTGCCGGTAATGGCATCGCCGCATTTGCCTTGCAACGCCTCGGACACCTCGTGGGCGAGGCGCGTTACCTTGCCGCCGCGGAAAAAACCATACTGCTGTTCTGGCCGCAGATGCACCGCTCGCCGGGCGGCTTCGGCAGTCTGCTGAGGGCTCTTGAAGAAGCGCTCACTCCGCCGGAAATCATCATCCTTCGAGGTCCGGCAGCAGCCATGACGGAATGGCAGCAAGCGCTCGGCACCGCCCCGCAGCGGCTGGTGCTGGCGCTGCCCAGCGGAATCCGCGGCCTGCCCGCGGCCCTGGACAAGCCGGAAAGCGATCATGTCAACGCCTGGGTCTGCCGCGGCGTTACTTGCCTGCCCCCAACGGCAAATTTGAGAAGTGTTACAAATTGATATGAAGCATTTTCAGCAGACGTCGAATGCGTTAGGATGCGCAACGTTTTTGGATTCGGTCGCTGTGCCTATCGCCGACAAAGCCGGCGTTGGCCTTCACTGAAATATTGTTTTCCCGGCACAACTCAATCTTCTCCACACGACAAGGAACTCAACATGAAATCGGTATTGATCTCCGCGCTGGTTGCTGCCGGCGTTATGGCTTCGGCCCCGGCATTCGCCAACAAGGACCTCGCCACCAAGAGCGGCTGCATGGCTTGCCACGCCGTCGACAAGAAACTGGTCGGCCCGGCTTACCAGGACGTCGCCAAGAAGTACAAGGCCAGTGATGAAGCCATGCTGGTTGCCAAGGTCAAGGCCGGTGGCAAGGGCGTCTGGGGCCAGATCCCGATGCCACCGAATGCCGCGGTCAAGGAAGCGGATCTGCACACGCTGGTCAAGTGGATTCTCGCCGGCGCCAAGTAAGCTTCGCCGCAGCCAATAAAAGGCCGGTCCCGCCATCCGCGGGGTCGGCCTTTTTCGTTTGCGCAGCGAGCTGTCGCGGACGGCATCCCGAGCGTGAGATATTGCCGGCCCGCCGGCGCCGGCAACATTGACAAGTCCATGACAGCAGGCAAGAATCTGCCCGGCCGATTTTCCCGCAGCCTCGTCCCCCGTAATTCAGAACCGAACGGAGCAATGCCATGAACCTGCCCACCAAAGCCCTCTCGCTTTCCGTGCTCGCCGCCGTCGCCATGATGGGTTGCGGCAAGGAAGAACCGCCGCCACCTCCGCCGGTCCAGGCACCGCCCCCGCCGCCGATGGCGGTCAAGATCGGCAGCGTCGCCCCGCTCACCGGCGGCATCGCGCATCTGGGCAAGGACAACGAGAACGGCGTGCGCCTCGCCATCGACGAAGCCAATGCGGCCGGCGTCAGCCTGGGCGGCAAGAAGGTCAAGTTCGAGCTGCTGTCGGAAGACGACCAGGCCGATCCCAAGGTCGGCAATACCGTGGCGCAGAAACTGATCGATGCCAAAGTCGCCGGCGTCGTCGGCCACCTGAATTCCGGCACCACGATTCCCGCCTCGGCCATCTACAACGGCGCCGGCCTGCCGATGGTGTCCGGCTCCGCGACCAATCCCGCGTTGACCGAACAGGGCTTCAAGGGCGTGTTCCGCGTCGTCGGCCGCGACGATCAGCAGGGCCCGGCCGTCGCCAACTATCTCGCCGGCCAGAACAAGCCGAAGACCGTCGCCGTGATCGACGACGCCACCGCTTACGGCGAAGGCCTCGCCAACGAAGTCGAGAAGACGCTCAAGGCAGCCGGCATCAAGGTCCTGCCGCGCGAGAAGGGCACCGACAAGACCGTGGACTGGAAGGCGGTGCTGACCAAGCTCAAGGGCAAGCGCCCCGACGCGGTGTTCTACGGCGGCATGGACGCCACTGCCGGCCCGCTGATCAAGCAGGCGCGCGAACTCAAGATCGCGGCCGTGTTCGCCTTCGGCGACGGCGCCTGTACCGACAAGATGGCCGAACTCGCCGGCCCGGCGGCGGAAGGCCTGCTCTGCTCGCAGGCCGGCATCCCGGTGCAGGCCGCGGGCAAGAAATTCCTTGACGCCTACAAGGCCAAGTTCAATGTCGATCCGATCCTTTATTCGCCCTTCACCTACGACGCCGCCAACCTGCTGATCGCCGCGATGAAGAAGGCCGATTCGGCCGATCCCGCGAAATACCTGCCGGCACTCGCGGCGAGCAACCACAACGGCGCCAGCGGCAACATCCAGTTCGACGAAAAGGGCGACCGCAAGGATGCCGAGATGACAATCTTCACGCTCAAGGACGGCAAGATCACGCCGGTCGCCATTCTCAAGGGCGGCAAGTCGCTGACACTCGACGAGTACGCCGCGCTCTCCGCGCCGGCTCCGGCCGCCGTGGCGCCAGCGCCAACTCCTGCGGCAGCGCCTGCCGCTGCGCCGGTGGCGCCCGCCGCCGCTCCGGCCCCGGCTCCAGCTCCCGCCAAGTAAGTCCACCGCCGTTCGCCAGCAACGGGGAAGACGCCACAGCGCCTTCCCCGTTTTTATGTCCCCGCGGGACGCGGGGGCGGTATCCTCAGGATTCGAGCGCTCCCCGACCATGGACATCCTCCTGCAGCAGATCATCAACGGCCTCACCACCGGCAGCGTCTACGCCGTGGTCGCGCTCGGCTACACCATGGTCTACGGCGTGATCCAGCTGATCAATTTCGCCCACGGCGAAGTCGTCATGATTGGCGCCATGGTGGCGTTTTCGGTCATCACTTCGCTCGCCGGCAGCAGCCTGCCGCCGCTGCTCATCGTGCTGGCCGGCGTCATGGCGGCGATTCCGGCCTGCATGGTCATGGGCTATCTGCTGGAACGCGCGGCCTATCGCCCCTTGCGCCACGCGCCGCGCCTGGCGCCGCTGATCACCGCGATCGGCATGTCAATCATCCTGCAGCATCTGGCGCTGCTGGTCTGGGGCCGCAACCCGCTGGCCTTTCCGCAGATCATCGACAACCGCGTATTCGCCATCGGCGGCGCGGCGATCAGCAGCGTGCAGATCGCCATCATCGCCTTGTCATTGACCATGATGGCCAGCCTGTCCTGGTTCGTCTATCGCACGCGCTTCGGCATTGCGATCCGCGCCACCGCCGAGAACGTCCATGTCGCCGCCCTGATGGGAATCAATGCCGACCGCGTGATCGCCGCCACTTTCGTCATCGGCGCCGGGCTCGGCGCCGTCGCCGGCGTCATGTACGGCAGCTACTACGGCATCGCGCATTACACGATGGGCTTCAGCCTCGGCCTCAAGGCCTTCTCGGCGGCGGTGCTGGGCGGCATCGGCAACATCGCCGGGGCCATGCTCGGCGGCATCCTGCTCGGCCTGGTCGAAGCGCTCGGCACCGGCTACATCGGCGACCTGACCGACGTCTGTCGCTGGCCCGGCGCCGGCGAAGGCTTGGGCTGGATGGGCGAGCGCTGCGCCGACGGCGCCCACTTCGTGCTGTTCGGCAGCAATTACCAGGAAGTGTTCGCCTTCCTGATGCTGATCCTGGTGCTGGTGTTCCGTCCCTCCGGCCTGCTCGGCGAACGGGTCTCCGAGAGAGCCTAGCCATGGCAACAATCCCCCCGACCCCCTTTCCGCGAAAGGGGGCGACCAAGGTTCAGCCACTAGCGTGGCTTCCGGGTCATGGCGTGCTGCCTCCTTGGGGCGGCCCGGCAGAGGCAGCATGAGCACTACGAAAGAACGTTTCGGCCTGGCCCTGATCGCGGTCGCGCTGATCGCCCTGCCCTTCGTGCTGGCCTCGGCCGGCACGGCCTGGGTGCGCATCACCAACTTCGCCGTGCTGTTCGTGCTGCTCTCGCTCGGGCTTAACATCGTGGTCGGCTTTGCCGGCCTGCTCGACCTCGGCTACGTGGCCTTCTATGCGGTCGGCGCCTATGTCTATGCGCTGCTGGCCTCGCCGCATTTCGGCCTGCACCTGCCGTTCTGGGTGATCCTGCCGATCGGCGCCGCCGTCGCCTGCCTTGCCGGCGTCATATTGGGGGCGCCGACCCTGCGCCTGCGCGGCGACTACCTTGCCATCGTAACGCTGGGCTTCGGCGAGATCGTGCGCATATTCATGAACAACCTGTCTTCGCCGATCAACCTGACCAACGGCCCCAAAGGCATCAGCCGCATCGATTCGTTCCAGATCGGACCGGTGAACTTCGCAGGCAGCGACACCTTCGCCGGGCTGGTCTTCAGCGGCCCGATCAAGTACTACTACCTGCTGATGCTGGTGCTGCTGGGCGTCATCGTCATCAACCGCCGCCTGCAGGATTCGCGCATCGGCCGCGCCTGGGTCGCCATCCGCGAGGACGAGATCGCGGCCAAGGCCAGCGGAATCAACACGCGCAACATCAAACTGCTGGCCTTCGCCATGGGCGCCTCCTTCGGCGGCATCGCCGGCGGCATGTTCGCCGCGATGCAGACCTTCGTCAGTCCGGAAAGCTTCGTCCTCAACGAATCCATCATGGTGCTGTCGATGGTGGTGCTGGGCGGCATGGGCAACATCTGGGGCGTGATCGCCGGCGCCGTACTGCTCTCCTTCGTTCCCGAGCTGCTGCGCTACACCGTCGAGCCGGCGCAGATTGCGCTGTTCGGCAAGCTGCTGATCGACCCCGAAGTGCTGCGCATGCTGGTGTTCGGCGCCGCGCTGGTGCTGACCATGCGCTTCCGCCCCGCCGGCCTGTGGCCGGAAACGCGCCACAGGCGCGAACTCAGTGAGGGCCGTGTGTGACCGAGATACTGCTCGAAGCCCGCGGCATCGCCAAGCGCTTCGGCGGCGTGCAGGCGCTCAAGGATGTCTCGCTGACCATCGGGAGCGGCGAAATCTATGGCCTGATCGGGCCCAACGGCGCCGGCAAGACCACGCTGTTCAACGTGTTCACCGGACTCTATCCGCGCGACGGCGGCGAGGTGCGGTTCGCCGGCGCGCCGCTGCGCCTGGAAAGCCCGCACGCGGTGGCCGCGGCCGGCATCGCGCGCACCTTCCAGAACATCCGCCTGTTCGGCAACATGACCGCGCTGGAGAACGTCATGGTCGGCCGCCATCTGCGCACCAGGGCAGGCGTCATCCAGGCCATCCTGCGCACCCGCGCCGAGCGCGCCGAGGAAGCTGCGATCCGCCGCTCTGCCTCCGAGCTGCTGCATTACGTCGGCATCGCCGATCGCGCCAACGACCTCGCGCGCCACCTGTCGTATGGCGACCAGCGCCGGCTCGAAATCGCCCGCGCCCTGGCCACCGAGCCGAAGCTGCTGGCACTCGACGAACCCGCCGCCGGCATGAATGCGACCGAGACCGCCGCGCTGCGTGGCCTGATCGAAGGCCTGCGCAAGGATGGCCTTACCGTGCTGCTGATCGAGCACGACGTCAAGCTGGTGCTGGGACTTTGCGACCGCGTCGCGGTGCTCGACTACGGCGAGAAGATCGCCGAGGACGTGCCCGAGGCGGTGCGCTCCAATCCCAAAGTCATTGAGGCCTACCTTGGCACCTCCCACTGACGCGACAATTTCGAGCGCAGCGAGCGAGCATAGTCACCCCCGTCCTGGGGAAGGGGGTCGGGAGGATGGCCGTCCCATGCTTGCCGTAGTGAATCTTCAGATTCACTACGGCGGAATTGCCGCGGTGAAAGGCATCTCCTTCGTCGTCGAGCAGAACGAAATCGTCTGCCTGATCGGCGCCAACGGCGCCGGCAAGACCTCGACGCTGAAGGCGCTGGCGCGCATGATTCCCTCGCGCGGCGAGATACATTACGGCGCGCAGCGCATCGAAAGTCTGCCCAGCCACCAGTTGATCGGCCGGGGCCTGGCACTGGTGCCCGAAGGCCGCGGCATCTTCGCCCGCCTGACGATCGCCGAGAACCTCGCCATGGGCGCCTACCACCGTCGCGATGCCAGTGGCATCGCCAGCGACTTCGAGCGCGTCTATAGCCTGCTGCCGCGCCTCAAGGAGCGCGCCAAACAAGTGGCCGGCACGCTGTCCGGCGGCGAGCAGCAGATGCTGGCCATCGGTCGCGCGCTGATGGGCCGGCCGAAACTGCTGCTGCTCGACGAACCTTCGATGGGCCTGGCGCCGCTGATGGTGGAGAAAGTCTTCGAAGTCATCCGCGCCGTCGCCGCCGAAGGCATGACCATCCTGCTGGTCGAGCAGAACGCCCGCCTCGCGCTGGAGGTCTGCTCGCGCGGCTACGTCATGGAAAGCGGCCTGATCACGCTGGCCGACAGTTCCGCCGCGCTGCTCGCCGATTCGCGCGTGCGCAGCGCCTACCTCGGCGAATAATCAGAAAGTTGGCGCTGACACGACGGCGCCCGCGACGCCGCACACCGCCGGCTGCAAGCTCAGTCGGGATCGATCGAGCCAATCAGGCGCGGCTCGCGCGTGCCATTCAGCCTGAAGTTAATCGGACTGCGCAGTCCAAGCCGATCCCTTTGCTTGTCCGCAAGAGTTGACTCTGACAACGCGGTGGGGAGGCGTTGCGAGGCGCTTCCGCGCGCCGACGCCGGTCGGCTGGCGACGCTGGGCCGGGTGACTCAATGCCCGCGCCCCGCTTCGCGGCGGGCCAGACCGAGTTTGGCCGAGCGCTCGATTTTTTCCAGGAAATCGGGAAAATCCAGTCCGTACTTGGCGCGCAATTCCCTGGCCAATGCACGCAGCCGGCGCCAGTCGGGGTCGAACATCGGATCCCCGAAGGCCAGCAACACATGGTTGTCGTCCTCCGGCACCGGAACCACTATGACCTGATCGTCGAAGACCTGCATGACCACCCCGATCAGTCCGTCATAGCGCTGCCTGTCTCCCGCCAGATTGACCACCAGCACGCCGCTTCCCGTCAGCCTGGAGCGGGCCTGCTCGAAGAATTCTGGGTTGGCGAGCCCGGGGGCGAAACCGCCGCTGTCGAAGGCATCCACCAGCAACACGTCGATGCCCTTTTGCGTTTGCTCCAGATACTCCGCGCCGTCGGCCTCCAGCACCCTGAGATTGGGGCTGTCGGGCGGCACCAGAAAAGCCTCCCGCAAGGCGATCACGTCGGGATTGTTTTCCAGCACGGTCACCTGCGTGGCCGGCAGCCGGGCGTGGCAGAACTTGACCAGGGAGCCGCCGCCGAGACCGATCAACACGAGACGGCGCGGCCTGGTACGGAACAACAGGAAGGACATCATCTTTTGCGTGTAGCGCAGGTCCAGCTCGTTGGGCGCGGCCAGACGCATGGCGCTCTGGATCAAGCGTTCGTTGAAATGCAGAAAACGCCGCTCGCCGTCGTCCATGACGTAGGGCTTGGGGTAAGTCTCGTCGAGCAACTGCGACTGCAAGGCCTCCGCGCTGGCCCAGGGCGGCTCCAGCATCAGCACCCGGCCGCCGTCGGGATCGAAGGGGCTGGGCATTTCAAACCAGGGTGATGCGGATGACATGGAGATCGACGGGAGGCGAGGAGGGGCGGGAAATCCAGACGCAAATTTTAATGCGCTTCGCCACAAGTCTTCCGTCCGCAGTGTTCGTACCTGTCGAACGGACCGCGCGGCCAGCGCCGGCTACTCTGCTGCAGCCTGCCCGATGTCCTCGTTCCAGAGGGCCGGGCTCATCGCAATGAATTGTCGCATCAGGGAAATGCAGTCCGCAGCCTGAACTACCTCGACGACCACGCCGCGGGAACGCAGCAGTTCCTCTTCGCCGAGGAAGGTATGATTTTCACCGATCACCACTCTGGGGATGCCGTACAGCAGAATTGCACCGCTACACATCGCACAGGGCGACAGCGTTGTGTAGAGAACCGATTGCCGATACACCAGGGCCGGTTGCCGGCCGGCATTTTCCAGGGCATCCATTTCGGCGTGCAGGATCGCACTACCCTGCTGTACGCGCCGGTTGTGGCCACGGCCGAGGATGGCGCCACGATGAACCAGCACGGAACCGATGGGGATGCCCCCCTCACTGAATCCGGCCCGTGCTTCCGCGATGGCGGCTTGCATGAAGATGTCCACGGTTCGACTCCCTTATCTCGATCAATCGGACTGACACGGAAGATGAGCCGGTTACCGCCGCAAAGGCTGTCAATGTCGGCCCCGCGCTTTCCCGCTCTGCAAAATACCTGCATGGTACTCAGCGCTCAGGCAACCGTCGGCGGCCTCGAATCGAGCAGCGCTATCAACCCCGCAGTCCGTGCCACATCATCGGCGCTGCCTGAGGTTTCGACCTGCATGTGCAGGTTGCGCGCCAGATTTCGCATCCGCCAGGCGATCTCGGGGATGATCAGGCAGACCTCGCTCATGACCTGCCTGTCCTGATCCATCAGGTCAAGCTGGGACAGATCGGACACGCCGGTTGCGCGCAGGCTCTTTTCGATGTGCTCCAGTATCGACAACGCATAGCAGACGGAAGATCCGACAGGCCCGGACCGATCGGCGGCCAGCAGTGCCTCGGCCGTCGTCCGGACGTCGCCCATCTGCTTGAGCACCGGCAAGATCCGGTTCGCGCAGTTGCATGGAGATTCGCTGCAGGATTCTTCGGCAATGCCGCGCAAGGCGTAGTTGATCGACGACACCGCGCCGCGATCGAACTCCTCGGGAACGATGCTCAGCGCAACCTCGATCTTTCGGCGCAGGCCATTGCCGCCACGCAAGACCAGCGCGGAAACCACGTCGGCGACTGCGAGCAGGGTACTCAGCCGATCGAGCGCCTCGACGCGGAGCCGGAACGGATAGCCGCTGCCGTTGAGGCGCTCGTGATGGTGCAGTATGCAGACAGCAACGGCCGAGGGGTAGGTGGTGAACTCGCGGATGAACGCGTAGCCGACGCAGGGATGGGATGCAACGTGTTTCCATGCGGACGGCGGCAGCGACTGGGTGGAATTGAGATACTCCGGATTGATATACATCTCGCCGACATCGTGCATCATTGCCGCGAGGATCAAATTGCTGGCATCGGGCTCGCCAAGCTCCAGGCTTGCAGCCATCCCGGCGGAAACGATCATCGCCGCCAGGCCATGCGCATAGCTGGCCTGACGATTTTCACGGGCCGACGTCAACAGCAGCTTGAGCGGACCGGTCAAGGAAAATTGGCGCATGTCGCGCAGCAGTCCGCGGGCCAGGCTCGATCCGGCAAACGCCCTCAGAACGGCGTCTTCCTCGATTTTTGCGAGCGCGTCGGCCACGATGTTTTCCATCGTGGTGCCGCCAGAAACGGTCAGGCTCGACTCCAGCGGTTGCTTCAGCTTGCGCCGCAGCAGCTTCTCCTGAAGCTCGGGAGAAACAGCGTAGCCCCGCGCCAGAAGCTTGTTGCCGTGCTCGTCGTGGATGTCGTCGGCACAGACGATCTGACGGGTCTTTGCCAGTTCCACGATGTGTCCCAGACAATGCGGATTCACATTGTGGAATCCGGCATCGTCCCCGGATGGTGTAGCAGTTGTGTGCGAAGCCATGATTTCCATAATCCGTTATCGATACAAGCGCCAAGCTTCATCCCTTGATATTCGGGGCCGCTGCTCGGAATGGATTTATCTTCGGCTGATGTTCTATTACGCCCGAACATTATGCAAATTACATGCCATTCGCCGACACAGGCATCCGGTTTGCGCGATATCGAAAAATGTCCAACTTATGAAGGGGATATGGCCAAAAGCTAAAGAAAGCCATTTGCCGCGCTTCTCTAAATGCGGAAATTCTTTCCCATTTCCGGCAAGCCGACGCGCCGCGGCGTCCTAGGCCTTCGGCCGCCGGAAGCGGCCAAGCAGTTCCAGCAGCAGCTTCTTTTCGGCGATCGTGAAGGGCTTGCAGACTTCCTTCTCGTGCAGGCTGGCGCGCCGGATCGCCTCGGCCAGCAATTCGCGCCCGGCTTCGGTCAGGTGCAGGTGATTGTGGCGGCGGTCGGTGGTCGAGGTGCGGCGCTCGACCAGGCCGCGCTTGGCCAGCTTGTCGAGCAGGGGCACCACCGACGAACGCTCCAGACTGACCGCCGCGGCAAGCTTCGACTGCGTGATGCCGTCGTTCTGCTGCAGCACCTCGAGCACCGAAAAGATCGCCGGCGTGACCTCGATCTCGTCGAGGCGGCTGGCGAAATGCTCGAACACCGCCAGCTGCGCCAGGCGCAAATGAAAACCGACATGGTTGGCCAGGCATCCGATGGCAGGGGGCTTGCGATTGGCGGGCATGGCTTCGAACGGGATTCCCTGGAATGGTTTGCCGTCCAATTTTATATCGAACAAGCTGAACATGTTGGTATTCGCCGCCCGTGCCAACACGAAAAACACAAGCCAACCAACATATTAGAAATCGATTAAGTTGCTTACGGTTTAATAGTTCGATATAAAACAGGTTGACTTCGACTTACCTACTCGCCACAATCCGCACCTCATCCGCAGTCCGCAAGACGCGACAAGCCGTCACCGGACCCGACAAAGCGGCATAGAAAAGAATGGAGGAGCGATGGGCAATATTTCGCAATGCGCCGCGGCGGCACGATCGCGCCGCGGACCTGAACGGGCGCCGGCGTGAACGCGTCGATCGCCCTGATCCTGGTCCAGGACGGCGTCACCAACGGCGCGATCTACGCGCTGCTGTCGCTGGCGCTGGTGCTGGTGTTCGCCGTCACCCGCGTCATCTTCATCCCGCAGGGCGAATTCGTCGCCTATGGCGCGTTGTCCATGGCCGCCGTCACCGCCGGATTCCTGCCGCCGACGATGTGGCTGGTGGTCACGCTGGGCATCGCCGTGGCGCTGGTGGAGAGCGTCGCGGCGCTACGCGAGGGGGCGGCGGCGCGGCTGCCGATGATCATCCTGAAGAATGCCGCCTTGCCCATCCTGGCGCTGATCGCGGTACGCTACCTGCCGCTGAAGACGCTTGCCTATCCGCTGCAGATCGCGGTCGCATTGCTGTTCGTGGTGCCGCTCGGCCCGCAGATCTATCGCCTGGCTTTCCAGCCGGTGGCCGAGGCCACGGTGCTGCTGCTGCTGATCGTTTCGGTCGCGGTGCATTTCGTGCTGCTCGGGCTGGGCCTGTATTTCTTCGGCGCCGAAGGCGGCCGCACCCCGGCCTTCACCGATGGCGGCTTCAATCTCGGTTCCAGCTACATCCAGTTCCAGACGCTGTGGATCGTCGGCATCGCCGCCGTGCTGATCGCCGGCCTGGCGCTGTTCTTCGAGCATTCGATCTACGGCAAGGCGCTGCGCGCGACCGCCATCAACCGCACCGGCGCGCGCCTGATGGGCATCTCCGCCGATCTCGCCGGCAAGCTCTGCTTCACGCTGGCGGCGCTGGTCGGCGCCTTCTCCGGCATCCTCATCGCGCCGATCACCACCATCTATTACGACACCGGTTTCCTGATCGGGCTCAAGGGTTTCGTCGGCGCCATCGTCGGCGGCCTCGCCTCCTACCCGCTGGCGGCGGCCGGCGCGATCCTGGTCGGCCTGCTCGAATCCTATTCGTCCTTCTATGCCTCGGCCTACAAGGAAGTCATCGTGTTCACCCTGATCATCCCGGTGCTGCTGTGGCGTTCGCTGACCACGCATCACGTCGACGACGAGGAGCACTGAGGTGAACCTGTTTGCCTATCCCCCATCCCCTTTCCCGAGGAAAGGGGTGACCATGGTTCGGCGGCGTTGCCGCCTCCAGATGAAAACGCCGCAGGCCTCCTTGGGACGGCCCGGCGGAGGCCTGCAATGATCACCCCCAATCGCGCGCTGATCGCCTTCACGCTGGCGGTAGCCATGGTGCCGCTGTTCGCCGCCCAGTTCACCGTGACGCTGGTCAATTACATCGGCCTTTCGGCGCTGGTGGCGCTCGGCCTGGTGCTGCTGACCGGCATCGGCGGCCTGACCTCCTTCGGCCAGGCCGCCTTCGTCGGCCTCGGCGCCTACACCACGGCCTACCTGACCACGCGCCACGGCATGTCGCCCTGGGGCACGCTGATCGTCGGCATGGCGGTGACCACGGCGGTCTCGCTGGCGCTGGGCTTCATCACGCTGCGCCTGTCGGGGCACTTCCTCCCGCTGGGCACCATCGCCTGGGGCATTTCGCTCTACTTCCTGTTCGGCAACATGGAAGTGCTGGGCGGCCACGGCGGCATCGACAGCATTCCGCCGGTGGATCTGTTCGGCCTCGAACTCGGCTCCAGCCGGGCCTTCTTCTACGTGATCTGGGCCACGCTGCTGGCGGCCATCGTCACCACCCGCAATATGCTCGATTCGCGCGAGGGCCGCGCCATGCGTTCCTTGCGCAGCATGACCATGACCGAGGCGATGGGCATCAACACGCTGCGCTATCGCATGGTGCTGTTCATGATCGCGGCGCAGTTCGCCTGCGTCTCGGGCTGGCTCTACGCCCACCTGCAGCGCTTCGTCAATCCGACGCCGTTCTCGCTCGGCCACGGCATCGAATACCTGTTCATGGCGGTGCTGGGCGGCGCCGGCGCGGTGTGGGGCGCGGTGTTCGGCGCCGGCGCGGTGACCTTCCTCAAGGAGTGGCTGCAGGATCTGCTGCCGAAACTGCTCGGCGCCAGCGGCAATTTCGAGATGGTGGTGTTCGGCCTGCTCACCATCGCCGTGCTGCATCGCGCCCGCGACGGCATGTGGCCGATCCTGATGCGCGTCTTTGGCAGCCTGGCGCCGCAACGCGCGCAGGCGCGGACGGTGGAGCCGGCGCTGGTGTTGCCGCGGCGCGATCCGCAACCGCACGGCCGCGAGGTGCTGCAGGTGGTCAAGGTGACCAAGCGCTTCGGCGGCCTGGTCGCCAACAACAGCATGAACCTCACGGTGCGCGCCGGCGAAGTCATGGCGCTGATCGGCCCCAACGGCGCCGGCAAGAGCACGCTGTTCAACTGCATCTCCGGCGTCAATCCGCCGAGCGAGGGAGAGATCCATTTCATGGGCCAGCGCGTCGATGCCCTCGGTTCGCGCGAGATTGCCAAGCTCGGCATGAGCCGCAGCTTCCAGCACGTGCGTCTCAACGCCGACATGACGGTGCTGGAAAACGCCGCGCTGGGCGCCCACCTGCGCGGACGCAAGAATTTCGTGCAATCGGCCTGGCGCCTGGATCGGGAGGAAGAACGCCGCCTGCTCTGGGAGGCCGCGCATCAGCTGGAACGCTGCGACCTCGGCGAGCACCTGTTCGATGCCGCCGGCAGCCTGCCGCTGGGCAAGCAGCGCATCGTCGAAATCGCCCGCGCGCTGTGCAGCGACCCGACCCTGCTGCTGCTCGACGAACCCGCCGCCGGCCTGCGTCATCTCGAAAAGCAGGCGCTGGCCGAACTGCTGTCCAAGCTGCGCGGCGAGGGCATGGCGATCCTGCTGGTCGAGCACGACATGGACTTCGTCATGAGTCTGGCCGATCGCGTCGTGGTCATGGAATTCGGCGAGCATCTGGCGGAAGGCCTGCCGCACGAAATCCAGACCAATCCAAAAGTGCTCGAAGCCTACCTGGGAGGCGTAGAGGCATGATGAAACCGATATTGCTCGAATCCCAGGACCTCTGCGTCGCCTATAGCCGCGTCGAGGCCATCCACAAGGTCAGCCTGCGCATCCGCCAGGGCGAGATCGTCACCGTAATCGGCCCCAACGGCGCCGGCAAGACCACACTGCTTTCGGCGCTGATGGGCCTGTTGCCGTCGCGCGGGGAAATCAGATACCAGGGCCAGCCCACCTCGGGCAGCACCGCGGTCGACGCGCTGGTCGGCCGTGGCCTGGTGCTGGTGCCGGAAAAGCGCGAGCTGTTCGGTTCCATGTCGGTAGCGGACAACCTGCTGCTCGGCGCCTTCGCCCGCCACCGGCGCGGCGCGCGCGACCATGCCAAAGCCATGGACGAGGTCTTCGCCATCTTCCCGCGCCTGGCCGAGCGCCGCACGCAGGAAGCCGGCACGCTCTCCGGCGGCGAACGGCAGATGCTGGCCATGGGCCGCGCGCTGATGGCCAAACCGACTCTGCTGATGCTCGACGAACCCAGCCTCGGCCTGGCGCCCCTGATCGTCCGCGAAATTTTTCGCATCGTGCAGCAGTTGAAGGCGATGGGCGTCTCGATCCTGCTGGTCGAGCAGAATGCGCGCGCCGCGCTGCAGGTCGCCGATTACGGCTACGTGCTGGAAAACGGCAGCGTGGCGCTGGAGAACGACGCCCGCAAGCTGCTCGACGATCCGCGCGTGATCGAAAGCTATCTCGGCCTCGGCGGCAGCCACTCGATCGCCGCCTGAATCATGTGGCCCCGGCTCTCATCGATTTACCCGCAAGACCAAACCAAGAAAAGCAGCACCCCCAACCCCGACAACAGGAGCAAGCCATGAAAACCCGACTGTCCCTCAAACCGCTGGCGGTGGCCCTTGCGCTGGCCGGTTCCGGCGCCGCGCTGGCCGACATCAACATCGGCGTCAGCGTTTCCGCCACCGGTCCGGCCGCCGTGCTCGGCGGTCCGCAGAAGAACACGACCCAGCTGTTCCCGACCAGCATCGCGGGCGAGAAGATCAACTGGATCGTGCTCGACGACGCGTCCGACCCGACCAACACCTCGAAGAACGTCGCCAAATTCCTCGCCGAGAGTAAGGTCGATGTGCTGATCACCGGCACCACCACGCCCGGCGTCATGGCGGCCGCGGGGCCTGCGGCGGACAGCAGGACGCCGCTGATCGCGCTGGCGCCCAACCGCCTCGACGGCGAGAAGTTCAAGTGGGCCTTCACCATGCCGCAGCCCATCGGCCTGATGGCGGAACCGCTGCTCGAACACGCCAAGGCCAAAGGCTACAAGACGCTCGGCTTCCTCGGCTACCACCCCGATGCCTATGGCGAGGTCTGGATCAAGGCCCTCGAAGCGACCGCCGGCAAGTACGGCATCAGCTTCGGACCGATCGAGGGCTTCGCGCGCACCGACACCTCGGTCGCCGGCCAGGTTATCAAACTCATCAGCGCCAAGCCGGACGCCGTGATCGTCGTCGCCTCGGGTTCTCCGGCGGCAATGGCGCACGCCGCGCTGGCCGAACGCGGCTACAAGGGCCAGATCTACCAGACCCACGGCGCGCCTTCGCCGGTGTTCCTCAAGAACGGCGGCAAGTCGGTGGAGAACGGCATCCTGGTTGCCGGCCCCCTGCTCGAATGGGAGCAGTTGCCCGATACGCATCCGTCGAAGAAGGTCGGCGGCGAGTACGCCAAGGCCTACGAGGCGAAGTTCGGCAAGGGCACGCTGTCGTCCTTCGGCGGCCACATGTGGGATGCCTGGGCGATTGCCTCGCGCGCGCTTCCCGTCGCGCTGAAGAAAGCCAGGCCGGGCACGCCTGAGTTCCGCGCCGCGGTGCGCGACGCGATCGAGAGCGAGCGCGAGATTGCCGGCGCCCATGGCGTGTTCAACATGAGCCCGACCAACCATTCCGGCTTCGACGGCCGCGCCCGCGTGCTGCTGCAGGTGCAGAACGGCGCCTTCAAGGTCGTATCCAAGTAAGCCGTGTAACGCCCATGGCTTCGATAGTGACCCTCGGATCATGAAACGATCGCACCCTTGCCCGGCCATGGGCGAGAAAACTCGGCCCGCCCCCCTTCCCCCCTCGCGGGGGGTTGCTGATCGGCTCGCTGCGCTCGATATCGACAGCGACCCATCCTGTTGCTTCACGTTAAAGGACTTCGCATGAGCCCCATTGCCCGCAAGCCGGCCGAACTTTTCGTCGATCCGGCCGTGATACTCGAAGCCCGGCCTGACGGCACGCAGCTGTTCCGCTCGGCCCTGGCCCTGCCCGACTACGCGCGCTGTTCCGGCGAGTGGCTGGAGCGCTGGGCGGCCGAGACCCCCGATGCGATCCTGATCGCCGAAAGGGGCGCGGACGGCGAATGGGTCAAGGTGAATTACGGCGAGGCTCTGGCGCGCGTCTATCGCATCGCCGCCTGGCTGCTCGGGCAGAAGCTCTCGCCTGAGCGGCCGGTGCTGGTGCTCTCCGACAACGGCATCGAACACGCCCTGCTGATGTTGGCCTGCCTGCATGTCGGCGTGCCGATCAGCCCGGTGTCGCCGGGCAACTCGCTGCTCTCGAAGGACTTCGCCAAGCTCAAGGCCAACGTCGAACTGCTGCGCCCCGGCGTGATCTACGCCGACGGCATCGAGCGCTTCATGCCGGCGCTCAATGCCATCGCCGACCTGCATGACGCGGTGATCGTCGCCGGCAGCAGGAGTGCCGACAGCGGTCAAGCGCAGCCGGGCACGATTCCTTTCGCCGACATCGAGAAAGTCGGCGAGAAAGTTGGCGCTGACGCTACGGCAGTGAAGGCGGCCTTCAACGCCGTCACGCCCGACACCATCGCCAAGTTCCTGTTCACCTCGGGTTCGGTCGGCGCGCCCAAGGCAGTCATCACCACGCAGCGCATGATGTGCTCCAACGCCGAGATGAAGTCGGTGATCTGGCCCTTCCTCACCCGGCAGAAGCCGGTGATCGTCGACTGGTTGCCGTGGAGCCACGTCTTCGGCGGCAGCCACAACTTCAACAAGGTGCTGCGCTTCGGCGGCAGCCTCTACATCGACGACGGCAAGCCGCTGCCGGCGCTGCTGCCGAAGACCGTGAAGAACCTCACCGAGGTCTCGCCCACCATCTATTTCAGCGTGCCGCTGGCCTACGGCCTGCTGGTGGCGCAGCTGCGCGACAACGCCGCGCTGCGCAAGAGTTTCTTCGCCCGCCTGCAGATCATTTTCTACGCCGGCGCCGCGCTGCCGCAATCGACCTGGGACGAGCTGGAACGCCTCGCCGTGATGGAACTCGGCCACCCGGTCGTCATGCTCTCGTCCTGGGGCTCGACCGAGACCGCGCCGGCCTGCACCGACTGCCACTTCCAGGCCGTACGCTCGGGCGTGATCGGCGTGCCGATTCCCGGCACCACGCTCAAACTGGTGCCGGTGGCGGACAAGCTCGAAGTCCGCGTCAAGGGCCCCAACCTGTTCCCCGGCTACTGGAAGCAGCCCGAGCTGACTGCCGCCGCCTTCGACGAAGAAGGCTTCTACATGATCGGCGACGCGGTTTCCTTCGTCGATCCGGCGCGTCCCGAACAGGGTCTGCTGTTCGACGGCCGCGTCGCCGAGGACTTCAAATTGCTCTCCGGCACCTGGGTGCATGTCGGGTCCTTGCGCGTGGCCGGCATCAGCGCGCTGTCGCCGGTGGCGCAGGACATCGTGGTCACCGGCCACGACCGCGACGACATCGGCTTCATGGTCTTCCCCAACCTCGCCGAGTGCCGCCGCATCGCCGGCCTCGGCGACGATGCCGCGACCGCCGCGGTGCTCGGCCACCCGGCGATCAAGGAGCGCCTGCGCGAGGGCCTGGTGCGCCTCAAACAGCAGGGCGGCGGCTCCTCGACCTACCCGGCGCGCGCGCTGCTGATGGCCGAGCCGCCCTCCTCCGAAGCCGGCGAACTGACCGACAAGGGCTACATCAACCAGCGCGCGGTGCTGACCCGCCGCGCCGACCGCGTGCTCGAACTGCATTCCGACGTGCCGGATTCGAGTGTCATTTTTGTCTGACGCTGCCTTGTGCCGAGCGCCAGCCGCTGAGGATGAAACCCGCGAAGACCTTTAATCGCCCGCCCCCCTCCCCCCCCTCGCGGGGGGTTACTGATTGGCGCGCTGCGCGCGGCGATTGCAGGGAACTTCGAACCCAATGTTTAATGTTTCAAAGGACCACACCGTGACCGAAAAACTCGTAAGCCATACGCTCGACGGCCAGATCTACACCATCACGCTGAACCGGCCGGCCAAGCGCAATGCCATCAGCGACCGCCTGCTCGACGCCCTCGACAAAGCCTGGGAGGCGCGGCCGGAAGAGGCGCGCGTGGTGATCCTGGCCGGCGCCGGCGAACATTTCTGCGCCGGCCTCGACCTCAGCGAACACCAGCATCGCGAGCCCTTCGGCGTGATGCTGCATTCGCAGGGCTGGCATCGCGTCTTCGGCAAGATCCACCAGACCGGCATCCCGGTGGTGGCCGTGCTGCACGGCGCCGTGATCGGCGGCGGGCTGGAACTGGCGACGTCCACCCACGTGCGCATCGCCGAGCCGAACACCATGTACCAGCTGCCGGAAGGCCGCCACGGCATCTACGTCGGCGGCGGGGCCTCGGTGCGCGTGGCGCGCATCGTCGGCCCCGGCCGCATGGCCGAGATGATGCTGACCGGCCGCATGCTGAGCGCCGAGGAAGGCCAGGCCCTGGGCCTGTCGCACTACCTGGTGGGCAAGGGCGAGGGCATGGCCAAGGCGCAGGAGCTGGCCCAACGCATCGCCGAGAACGCGCCGCTGGCCAACTATGCGATGGTCACCGCGATCCAGCGCATCGGCAACATGTCCTCCGACGACGGCTTCTATGTCGAATCGCTGATGGCGGCCGTGACCCAGACCAGCCCCGAGGTGGTCGCCCGCATCGGGCATTTCCTCAATCGCAAGAAGGACGCGAAATGAGCAATCCGTACGCCGAATCCGAAGCGCGCGCCGTCGTCAGCACCTGGGACGATATCTATCTCGTCGCCGGCCTGCGCACGCCCTTCGCCGACTACATGCAGGAACTGGCCGAGGTCTCGCCGACCGACATGGGCATCTATGCCGCGAAGGCGCTGTTCGCCAAGAGCGGCATCCCCGCCGCCGACGTCGACTGCGTGATCGGCGGCAACATGGCGCAGGCCAGCTTCGATGCCTATTTCCTGCCGCGCCACATCGGGCTTTACTCGGGCGTCGATCCGAACGTGCCCGCGCTGCTGGTGCAGCGCCTGTGCGGCACCGGCTTCGAGACCATCATCACGGCGGCCGACCACATCAAGCTGGGCAAGGCCAGGCTGGTGCTGGCGGTGGGCACCGAATCCATGACGCGCAATCCGGTCGCGGCCTACACGCATCGCGCCGGCTTCAGGATGGGCCAGGTCGAGTTCAAGGACTTCCTCTGGGAAGCCACCAAGGACACTGCGCCCGGCGCCAGCATGGGCGACACGGCGGAGAACCTCGCCAAACGCTACGGCATCACGCGCGAAGAGGTCGACCGTTTCGCCGAACAGAGCTTCGCCCGTGCCGTCGCGGCCCAGGCCGCGGGTTATTTCGACGACGAAATCGTGGCGGTGACGAATGCTGCTTTTGAACTCCCCGGCTACAACACACGCAGCCTCAAGCTGCCGCGCAAGGTCGAGTCCTTCAGCCGTGACGGCCACGCCAAGCCGACCAGTTACGAGACCCTGGCCAAGCTGCGACCGGCCTTCGGCGGCGTGCAGACCGGCGGCAACAGCTCGGCCATCGTCGACGGCGCCGGCGCAGTGCTGGTGGCCTCCGGCGACTACGTGCGCGCCCACGGCCTGAAGCCGCTGGCGCGCCTGGTCGGCGGCTCGGCGGCCGGCGTGCCGCCCGAGATCATGGGCATCGGCCCGGTGCCGGCGATCCGCGCGCTGCTGGCGAAGCAGGGCATGACGCTGGAGCAGGTCGGCCGGGTCGAGATCAATGAAGCCTTCGGCGCCCAGTATCTGGCCTGCGAAAAGGAACTGGGCCTCGCGCGCGAGCGCGCCAACGTGCATGGCGGCGCGATTGCGATCGGCCATCCGCTGGGTGCCAGCGGCGTGCGCCTGACCACCACGGTAGCGCGCGAACTCAGGGAGGCCGATCTGCAGTTCGGCATTTCCTCGGCCTGCTGCGGCGGCGGCCAGGGTGTGGCGATTCTTGTAGAGCAGGCATAAAGGACAGCACATGAAATTCGAAAATTCCACCTTCATCGTCACCGGCGGCGCTTCGGGCCTCGGTGAAGCCACGGTCCGCGCCTTCCATGGCAATGGCGCCAATGTCGTCATCGCCGATCTCAACATCGTGCGCGGCGAGAAACTCGCCGCTGAATTGTCAAATGGGCTCGGCGCGCGCGCGACTTTCCAGCGCACCGATGTGTCTTCCGAGAGCGATGCGCAGGCCTGCGTGGCCAAGGCCGTATCGAGCTTCGGCAGCCTGCAGGGCCTGATCAACTGCGCCGGCATCGGCATTGCCGAAAAGGTGCTGAACAAGGATGGCCCGCAGAAGCTGGCCAACTTTGCCCGCGTCATCAACATCAACCTGGTCGGCAGCTTCAACATGATCCGCCTCGCCGCCGAGGCAATGTCGATAGGCGAAGCAAACTCCTCCGGCGAGCGCGGCGTGATCGTCAACACCGCCTCGGTCGCCGCCTGGGACGGCCAGATCGGCCAACCCGCCTATGCCGCCTCGAAGGCCGGCATCGTCGGCATGACGCTGCCCATCGCGCGCGAACTGGCGCGCTTCGGCATCCGCGTGTGCACCATCGCGCCGGGCCTGTTCTACACGCCTATGATGGAGTCCCTGCCGCCCGAGGTGCAGGAATCGCTCGGCAAGTCCGTGCCTTTCCCGCCGCGCCTGGGCCGGCCGGAGGAGTTTGCCCAGCTCGCCGCGCACATCGTGGACAACGAAATGCTCAACGGCGAATCCATCCGCCTCGACGGAGCCCTGCGCCTCGCGCCAAAATAATCCGGAGCCCAGCCCTATGCGCCGCAGCACCTTCTACAAGCACCGCATCGCCTTCGCCGACTGCGATCCCGCGCAGATCGTTTTCTTCGCCAACTATTTCAAGTGGTTCGACACCAGCGGCTTCGAATTCTTCGTCGCCTGCGGCGTGCCGCCCTGGCGCGACACCGCGGCGAAAGGCGGCATCATCGGCACGCCGCTGGTGAATGCCACGGCCACTTTCAAGAACTCGGCCACCTACGGCGAGGACGTGGTGATCGAAAGCTGGGTCGAGGAATGGCGCACCAAGAGCTTCGTCATGCGCCACGTCGCGCGCCGCGGCGACACGGTGCTGGCCGAGGGCCAGGACGTCCGCGTCTTCGCCATCATGGACCCCGAACATCCGACCCGCATCCGGGCCGTGCCCATCCCCCCCGAAATCCGCGCCCTCTGCGAATAAGCGAGCCCGACCATGCCACGTTCACATACCTACCGCCTGCGCGTCGAATTCGGCGACTGCGATCCGGCCCAGATCGTTTTCTATCCCAACTTCTTCAAGTGGATGGACATCGCCGCGCTGCACTTCTTCAATGCCTGCGGCATCGAAAGCTGGCGCCAGACCAAGGCCGACTGGGGCATCATCGGCGCGCCGCTGGTCGGCGCCTCGGCGAAGTTCGTCAGCTCCGCCACCTACCCCGAGGCGATCGAGGTCGATACCTCGATCGCCGAAATCAGCGGCAAGGCCTTCGTCCTCAAGCACGTCATCCGCCGCGGCGACACCGTGCTGGCGGAGGGCGAAGAGAAGCGCATCTTCGCCATCGAGGACCCGGCCGACCCCAGACGCATCAAGGCCGTGGCGATTCCCGAATCGCTGCTGGCGCAGTGGCAGTGAGCGCCCCGCACGGCCGCCCGAAGGGGCGCAAGACACAAACCGGAGCCGCGCAGCGGCGAACTTTCGTCACCCCCTCCCGTGGGGAGGGGGCTGGGGGGAGGGTAGTCCAATGAGCTACAGCGCGCCGTTGGCCGACATGCGCTTCCTGCTCAATGAGGTCGCGGGCCTGCGCGAGATTGCGCAGCTTCCGGGCTGCGAGGAAGCCACGCCCGACCTGGTCGATGCCGTGCTGGAAGAAGCCGGCAAGTTCGCCGCCGGCGTGCTGGCGCCGCTGAATGCCATCGGCGATCGCGAGAGCTGCCGCCTCGAAGACGGCAAGGTCGTCACGCCGCCGGGCTGGAGCGAAGCCTACAAAGCCTTCGCCAATGGCGGCTGGGTCGGCCTCGGACTCTCGCCCGACTACGGCGGCCAGGGCCTGCCCAAATGCGTGGCGACGCCCGTCTGGGAAATGTGGTTCTCGGCCAACACCGCATTCACCATGCTGCCGCAGCTCAACACCGGCGAAGCCGAGGCGATCCTGCTCGCCGCCAGCGACGAGCTCAAGGCCACCTACCTGCAGAAGCTGGTGACCGGCGAGTGGGGCGGCACCATGAACCTGACCGAGCCGCAGGCCGGCTCCGACCTCGCCGCGATCCGCTGCCGCGCCGAACCGCAGGCGGACGGCAGCTACCGCCTCAGCGGGCAGAAGATTTTCATCTCCTACGGCGACCATGAAATCACGCCCAACATCGTGCACCTGGTGCTGGCGCGCCTGCCCGATGCGCCGCCGGGCGTGAAGGGCATTTCGATGTTCCTGGTGCCCAAGTACCTGGTCAATCCCGATGGCAGCCTTGGTGCACGGAACGACGTGCGCTGCGTCGGCCTCGAACACAAGCTCGGCATCCACGGCAGCCCGACCTGCGCCATGAGCTTCGGCGACGCGGGGGGAGCGACAGGCTGGATCGTCGGCCAGCCCAACCGCGGCCTCGAATACATGTTCATCATGATGAACGAGGCGCGCTTCGGCGTCGGCGTACAGGGCATCGGCATCGGCGAGCGCGCCTACCAGCAGGCGCTGGCCTTCGCCCGCGAGCGCGTGCAGGGGCGCGATGCTGTCACCGGCGCGGTGGGCCAGCCGATCATCAATCACCCGGACGTCAAGCGCATGCTGCTGACCATGCGCGCCCGCATCATGGCGGCGCGCGCCCTGGCCTACACGGCAGCCGGCTGGTTCGACCTCGCCCGCCATGCGCCCGACCAGGCAGCGGCCAACAAGGCCAAACGCTACGTCGACCTGCTGATGCCAGTGGTCAAGGGCTGGAGCACCGAGCTGTGCCAGCAGGTCTGCTACGACGCGATCCAGGTGCACGGCGGCATGGGCTTCGTCGAGGAAACCGGCGTCGCCCAGCACTACCGCGATGCGCGCATCATCACCATCTACGAAGGCACCACCGGCATCCAGGCCAACGACTTGGTAGGGCGCAAAGTGCTGCGCGAGAACGGCGCGACCTTGCGCGAACTGATCATCGAAATGCGCGGCGTCGCCGCCGAACTCGCGGCGGCCGAGGGCATGCAATCCATGGCGGTGCGCTTAGAGGAAGACATCGCCGCGCTGGAACGCGCGCTGGATTGGATCCTCGCCAACGGCAAGGACAAACTCGCCGCCGTGCTGGCCGGCGCGGTACCTTTCCTGCACCTGCTGGGCTCGGTCTGCGGCAGTTGGCAACTGGCGCGCGTGGTGCTCGCCGCGGTGCGGCAGGCCGACGGCAACAGCTACGGTGCGGACTACCTGCGCGGCCTGATCGAACTCGCCCGCTTCCACGCCCACGCCCTCGCGGTGCAGGCACCGGCGCTGTCGGCCGCAATAGTTGGCGCTGGCGATACGGCGGCGGAGAGCAGGTACGCCTTGCAGTAGGCTGCGCCGCGGCAACTTCCGGCGTTTCAGGCGCCTGGGTAAGTGCGCCGGTCGGGAGTCAGATCACCACAACCCGATTGCGCCCGCCCTCTTTGGCCTGATAGAGCCCCTTGTCGGCGCGGTTGAGCATGACATCTATGTCCTCTTCCGCATTGCCCTGCATCTGCGTGACGCCCATGCTGACGGTAAATCGGATATCGCCCTTCGCGCTGGGCGTAAGCATCGCCTCGATGTTCGTGCGCAAGCGCTCGGCCAGCAGGACGGCACCGTCGATTCCGGTGCTGGGAAGAATGGCGGCAAACTCCTCGCCGCCCAATCGGGCGAACAAGTCGCTGGTACGCAAGGTATCGACACAAATCCTCGCCAGCGCCTTGAGGGCCAGGTCGCCGATGTCGTGGCCATAGCTGTCGTTGATGCTCTTGAACTTGTCGATGTCCATCATCAGCAGCGACAAGGGCTGCCCATAGCGCTTCGAGCGCAAGTACTCCTTCTTGCCCACTTCGAGAAAGTAGCGACGATTGCCGACGCCCGTGAGAACATCGCTGTTGGCAATGCTGTTCAGGTAGGCTTCCATCTGCTTGTGGGCGGTGATGTCTCGTACAGCGGTTACCAGCGCGGTTTCGCCCTTGAGCTGGATGCTGCGGCTGCGCACCTCGACCGGCACCTTGCCGTCGCCACGCAGGTGCACCCCCTCGATCGCCTTGTCGGTGGCATGCAGCGTCCAGTCGTCTACCTCCTTGGGTCGCGGCGGGGCGACCAGGTCGATCGCCTGTGTGCCGATCAGCTCCTCCTTGCTTAGACCGTAGAGCTCGACGGCCGCATCGTTGCAATCGATGATACGGCCCCTGGAGTGGATGATGATGGTCTCGAAGGCGGCGTCGGCGAGTTGCCGAAAGCGTTGTTCGCTTAATTCCAACTCTTCGGTGCGCGCCGCAAGTGCGGTGCGCGCCGCCTCGACTTCGGCGATGCGGGTGTTGAGCAGATGCTGGGTGCGATCGACTATGCGTTCATAGTTCTCCAGCTGCTGCTCTGCCCGCTCGGCGCGGCGCTGCTGCTTCCTGATTTCCTTCTCCAGCGGCACTTTTGTTCCGTCGTCGGAGCTGCTGCTCGCGTCCATCGCTATTTCTCGCCGAGCAGCAGGGTGACAAATGTGGTGTTGTGGTAACGCGCCCTTGTGTTGTTCGAGACCGGGCCGATTTCGCCAAACGTGTAAACGCCGGTCAGCGGCAGGCCGACAGCCAGACCGGCGCGAGCGCGGCTGATCTCCTCGCGGGCCTTGGTCCCGAGCGCGATCTTGCGGCCGGTGCAGGAGAACATCATTGCCACGCCAGGCTGATCGCCGCGATAGTTGTCGAGCGCGCTGCGGACCGATTGGGTCACGCCATCCATGACATCGTCGCGTACCGCCTGGGTGATCTGCACCTTTGCTCCTTCGGGAATCTCGCCGAGGAAGGTGATGGCGCCGGTTTCGGGGTCGGCCGCCTTGGCCACGCGCAGGTAGTAGTTATTCAGCCCGGGCTCATAGACGGCCAGGGGGTAGGACCCGATCCCGGCCATGCTCTCCTTGACGACGTCGCCCAGGTAGTGCAGGTAGAGTTCGAACGCCGGTTTGTCATCCAGTGCATAAAGGATGTTGGCCTCGGATCGTGTCACCGTCATCTTCTTGCCGATCGGCGTCCAACCACTCTCAACGCCCAGGGAGTAAATCAGCGGACCGCTGAAGAGCAGCACCGGCACCGCGTCGGTGAGGACCTCATTACCGAAGAATTGATAGGTCGAGTAACTGTCCTTGGCGCCGGCCACCCGATCGGCCGACATGCCACCGACCACAGGAATATCGTCGCCGAGGACTTCGGCAAATCCTTCCAGTATCCGGAAAGCGCTGGAGGTAAGGCCGTCCGGCAGAATGATTGCCAGGCCCGGCTTGCCCCCCAGCGCCTGACTCGCCATCTTTACCGCGGCGGCGGCCGCTGCCTTGGGCTCGGCGCCGGCCTTTGCGCCATATCCTGCGCGAATGCGGATGGTGTCGGAGCAAAGCAGCGTGAGTGTGATCGCATCCTCGGTGAAGCCGCCGCAACTGCTCATCTCGCCATCGGTGGTGCAGCCAATCAGTTGCAACTCCGGAAAGCGTTGGTGGATGCGTTCCAGTACCATTTTATGGTCGAATTCGGTCCCGCAAAACAACAGACCGGCCGTCGGCGCCCGACCAGCAAGTTGTTCATCGCACGCGTCCAGGATCTCGTCAATGGCATCCGAGGTGTCGACGTCGTCGCTATAGGCAACTATCGCATCAAACATTGCGTAACCTCATTGGGGCCCGCTCTGCCCTTCCGGATTGGAGGTCGTGAATCCCCCTTCGGGACAAGCAACGGGAGTATTTGATCAGCCAATCGACTGACACATTAGCACTGTATTGTCTCCGTTTGACAGCTCCGGCCGGCGATGCCTGGTCCACGCTGGCTGGGCACGACCGCAATGACGCGTTGACGGTATGGGAATCAGGAGCTGCCGTGCGACGCCTGGCCAATCACCGAGTACGGCTTTGCCGCAGTGCAGCTAATGCGCCGCGTCATGACTTGTTCACACAAGCGGCCTATAAGGAAGACGCATCGCGGCCGCGATGGCGTAACCGGGAGAGCAAACATGACTTGGACCGATTTGCATCACAGGGCGCAGGAACTGGGTTTCGAGCTGGCATGCCGTACGCGTATTGCCGAAAGCGGCGGCTACCTTCCGGAATTGTCGTCGCCGCCGGGGAACGACCGCGGCTGGCTTTGCGTCGGCAGCTATGGCCAGGAGGCGGGCCTGTGGGCGCAGGGCTTGACGCCGCAGACACGCGCGCTGCCGGCGCAACGCGTCGCGGCGATCATATCGGGCTGCAGCGAACACGTCGGTACCCTGGGCGATTACGACGAAGAGTTCCGCGCCGCGATGGCGCCGCTCTTGGCCGCGGCGAGCCATCCGGAACACGGGCTGGCGCCGGCCTGAAGCGGGGCGGCGCGAGGCCGTCGCCGTAGCGCCAACGCCAACTTTCGTCACCGGCCGAAGCGCGTGCCCGGCGCAAAGTCGAGGCCGAAGCTCTCCTGCAACACGCGCAGCAATTCCTCGTCGTCGGCCAGCGTGCGGCTTTCGAGTTTGACACCGGCGCCGCGATCCTCGACCAGCTTGCGGTTGCGCAGGATCGTGCGCTTCTCCGGGGCCGGCAGTTGCACCGTCAGCGTCTGCACGAAGCGCGAGTTGGGATGGGTCGACAGGTAGTGATTGACGACTTCGTAATCGACGATCTGCTGCGGCTCCAAAGTGAAGGCGTAGAGGTCGTGCCAGGCCTTGTCGCGGCTCGATTGCAGGACCCAGGTGGGGCCGACTTCCTCGATCACGCGGTAATTCCAGGCATAGTGCCGCACTGCGGCGCCGACGAGGAAGGGCACAGGCAACAGCAGGCCTTCGCCGCCGAAACCGACGTCGGCCAGCCAGCGCTCGCCCTCCGCCTCGACCAGCAACAGCATGTGGGTGCGCGGTAGCAGCGCCGTGGTGCCGTAGCGCACGCGCGCCGCGAGTTGCGTGACGCCGAAACCGAAGGCGCGCAGCACCGCGGCGAACAGCAGGTTGTGTTCGAAGCAGTAGCCGCCGCGGCGCCGGCCGACCAGCTTGGCCTGGATGCCGGGCAGGTCGAGTGCGATCGGCAGGCCGCGCAGGATGTCGAGGTTCTCGAAGGGAATCCGCGTCGCGTGCGCGAGGTGCAGGGCTTGCAGCGCCGGCAGCGTCGGCGCGATGTCTCCGGCATAGCCGGTACGCTGCAGATAGGCCGCGAGGTCGAGTTCAGGCGTGGCGTTCAATCGTGCATTTCCTGAGAAGGATCACCCGTCGGTCGGCGGCGAAGGCTGGTGTCCACACGGCCTGCAGGGTCATCGCATGACATTTTTTGAAAAGCTGTTAGAGCCATTATTGCATGGAGCAATCGGCGCATCCGGCGTAAGGTTGGCCGTCGAATTTTCGTGCGGGGACGACGATGGAGGTTTCCTTCAGCAAGGAGGTGAGCCAGCTGCGGCTGGGCGCCGGCGAGACCTTGCACGGCGAAGGCATCCTGGCGATCACCAAGGCGCTGCTGCAGTCGGGCGTGGCCTATGTCGGCGGCTACCAGGGCGCGCCGGTGTCGCACCTGCTCGACGTCATGGTGCAGGCGGCGGACTACATGGCCGAGCTGGGCGTGCATGTCGAGGCCGGCTCCAACGAGGCTTCCGCCGCCGCAATGCTGGGCGCCTCGATCCACTATCCGCTGCGGCGCCGTGACCTGGAAGTCGGTGGCCGGCGCCAATGTCGCCGCCGACGCGCTGTCCAACCTGGCTTCGCCCGGCGTCGTGGGCGGCGCGCTGATCATCGTCGGCGAGGATTACGGCGAGGGCGCCAGCGTGATCCAGGAACGCAGCCATGCCTTCGCCATGAAGTCATCCTTGCTGCTGCTCGATCCGCGGCCGCAGTTGCCGAACATGGTGCGCATGGTGAGCCACGGCTTCGCCTTGTCCGAGGCCTGCAACACGCCGGCCATGCTGCAGTTGCGAGTGCGCGCCTGCCATGTGCGCGGCAGCTTCGAATGCCGCGACAACGTTGCGCCGGCGATGTCGCGCAAGGCCCTGCTGGCGGAGCCGGCGCGCTTCGATTACGAAAAGCTGGCGCATCCGCCGGCCACCTTCCGCCAGGAAAAGCTGAAGACCGAGCAGCGCTTGCCGGCGGCGCGGCGCTACATCGCCCTGCAGGGGCTCAATGAAACGCTCGGCCGCCGGCTGGTCGACGGCGCCCGCCTGGCCCATATCTTCGGCAAGGCCGTCCCGGTCAGGGCCCGCATTCATACGGTGGGCGGCTTGTCGGCCCATGCCGATCGAAGCGGGCTGCTCGACTGGCTGCGCGGTTTCCACAGGCCGCCGAAACATGCCTACGTCGTGCATGGCGAAGCCGCCGCCTCCGCGGTGTTCGCCCAGGCCATCCAGGATGAACTGGGCTGGCCCAGGCCGCACCTGCCCCAGCTCGGCGAGCGGATCGACTTGTAGCGCAAAGCATCGCGATGCGTGGCGAACCAGGCGCATCGCGTGACGGCCACTTGCGGCGATAGCACCGCAACCACTGCCGGAAAGCGAATCCTCAAGCGGAGCATTTCGGCGCCAACGAAATGCCGCACTGCACCAAGACCGCCCGTATAGCATTTTTTAAAAAAAGTGGTTGACAGCAATCAAGCATGTTTGATAATTTGCTGCCACGAACTGACGGATCGCCGTCTGAAACAAATACATCCTCGTTTGCCGCCAATGATGCCGGCAGTATGAGGTGGCTAAGAAAGCCCAAAGCAGCGCTTGCGCTGCTTTGGGCTTTTTTTTGTTTCGTCAGTCCCAAGGTTTGGGCTTTGACGTCGCATAAATCTGAGGCGTGGCAGCTCAAAGAAATCCGCTCGATTTGAGGGGAATGCCCGGGACAGGGAGTTTTGGTCGTTCTGTATTTGATTTGTTTATGTGGTAGCGGGCCAAAAACGAGTATTTCCACAACCAAGCTAGGAGAAATAAATGAGCAAAATCAGTCGGCGTCGCTTCATGCAGATTAGCGGTAGTTTGGTAGCGGCAGGTGCAATTCCTGGCGCCGGTCTTTTGACCAAGAGTAGTTTTGCTGCCGAACCGATCAAGCTCGGTTTGCTGCATTCACTTACTGGCACTATCGCCATTGCCGAGGCCGCACTGGTCGAAGCCGAAAAAATGGCAATTGACGAAATCAATGCCGCCGGGGGCGTTCTTGGACGGATGATCGACCCCGTCGTCGCAGACGGTGCCAGCGATTGGCCGACTTTCGCCGAGAAAACCAAACAACTCCTGCAACGAGACAAGGTGGCGGCCATCGTGGGCTGTTACACCTCGGCTTCCCGCAAAGCCGTGCTGCCGGTCCTCAAGCAGTCCAAGGGACTGCTCTACTACCCAACCTACTACGAGGGCCAGGAAGAGGACAAGCACGTCATCTACACGTCGCAAGAGGCGACCCAATCGGTAATTTCCGCAATCGAGTGGATGGCCAAGCAGCAGGGCAAGACATTCTTCCTGGTCGGTTCCGACTACATCTACCCGCGCACCTGCAACAAGATTGCCAAGCCCACCGTTGCACGCCTCGGCGGCAAGGTGGTCGGCGAAGAATATGCACCCCTCGGTCACACCGAGTTCTCCTCCATCATCAACAAGATCAAGGCGGCCAAGCCGGACTGGATCTACAGCACCGTAGTCGGCGGCAGCAATGTGGCCTTCTACAAGCAGTTGAAGGCCGCCGGCCTCGACGGCGGCAAACAGAAACTGCTGTCCACGGTCGTCTCGGAAAACGAGATCGACGGCATCGGCAAGGAAAATGCCGTCGGCTATTACGCCTGCATGGGTTACTTCCAGAGCATCAAGAGCCCGGAAAACGAGAAATTCGTCAAGGCGATCAAGGCCAAGTATGGCCAGGATCGCGTCGTCGGCGATCCAATGGAATGCGCCTACAACTCGGTTTACCTGTGGAAGATGGCTGTCGAAAAGGCGAAGTCGTTCGAGGTGGACAAGGTTGTAGCTGCATCCAGTGGACTTCAATTCAATGCGCCGGAAGGCAAGGTCGCGATTCACAAGACCAATCACCATGTCTCAAAGAAGATTCGCATCGGCCGCGCCCGAACCGATGGGCAGTTCGATATCGTGTTTGAGTCGGGTGTGATCGAGCCGAACCCATTCCCCAAGCTCTGAGCGCGGAGCATGCACAGTCCTTTGCTGCGGGGCGGTTACTCGTCCCGCAGCAAAGGCTGTCATGCCCACGACATCGATCAAGGAAGCTATCGTGACCTTCGGCATTCTCGTGATGCAACTGTTCAACGGACTGAGTCTGTTCACCATCCTCTTGCTAATGGCGCTGGGGCTGGCGATCGTCTTCGGCCTGATGGGCGTCATCAACATGGCCCACGGCGAGATCATGGCCATGGGCGCCTATACAACCTATCTCACTGCAAGTTTCTTCGAGCGTCATTTGCCGGGGCTGATGGACGTGTACTTGTTTGTCGCCATCCTGCTCGCCTTCTGCGTCACGTTCGCCTTTGGCTATCTGCTCGAACGCGGCTTCATTCGCTGGTTCTATCATCGGCCGCTGGACACGCTCCTGGCAACCTGGGGCCTCAGCCTGATCCTGCAGCAGACCTACCGATCGGTGTTTGGCGCGCAGGAAGTGAGCGTTCCATTGACCGCCTGGCTTTCCGGCGCATGGGAGCCCACCGAATCGATTCAACTGCCTCTCAACCGCATATTCATCGTCGCCCTGACGATTCTGGTGACGCTGGGTGTCTGGTTCATCCTGCATAAGACTCGCTGGGGACTTCGCGCGCGAGCCGTGACGCAAAACCGCGCCATGAGCTCTGCGGTCGGGATCGACACCAACCGCGTCGACGCGCTTATTTTCGCTCTGGGCTCCGGACTCGCGGGTATCGCCGGCAGCGTCTTCACCATGGTTGGATCCACCAACCCCGGCACGGGCCAGCTCTATATCGTCGACTCCTTCATCGTCGTCGTGTTCGGCGGCGTCGCCAGCCTTCTGGGAACAGCGGCCTCCAGCTTCCTCATCGCCCAGATGCAAACCACTCTGGAATATTTGATGAGCGGTTCGATGGCCAAGGTGGCGATCCTCCTGCTGGTGATCACCGTCTTGTACTTTCGTCCGAACGGCTTGTTTGCTTCGAAAGTGAGGGCCTGATCTGATGAACCTCTCGGCAAAACACGGCGAGCGACTCGCTCACGCGGGGCTCGCACTGCTGCTGCTCGGACTGCTGCCGCTGGCGCTCGGCCCCTACTGGCTCAACCTTGTCGGCAAGTACCTGGCCTTTTCTTTCGTCGCCGTCGGGATCGTGCTGGCTTGGGGCTACTGCGGTATTCTCAGCCTCGGGCAGGGCGTCTTTTTCGGCTTCGGCGGCTATGCCATGGCGATGTTTCTCAAGCTGGAGGCATCGGCACCCGAACTGCCTGATTTCATGGTCTGGAGCAGCGTCGAGCAGCTGCCGTTCTGGTGGGAGCCGTACTCCAGCTTCGGCGTAACCCTCGCGTCGATCTTCCTCGTTCCAATTCCGGTGGCCTTCATATTCGCGTACGCGATATTCCGCAAACGCGTCAGCGGCGTGTACTTCGCGATCGTGACGATTGCCTTGGCCATGACCCTGGTGGTCCTGAACATCGGCCAGCAAGGCGAGACCGGCGGCGCAAACGGCATTACCGACTTCAGCACATTGCTCGGCTTCGATATCATCGATGACGCCGGCAAGAAGGCGATTTATTGGGTCGAGGTCGGACTTCTCCTGGCGGCAACCACGCTGGCGGCACTGCTGCTGCACAGCCGATTCGGCAAACTGCTTATTGCCGTTCGCGATCGCGAGGATCGGGTCCGCTTCTCCGGCTTCGATACCGCCATGATCAAGGCCTTCATATTCACGGTTTCGGCGGTACTCTCATCCGTTGGTGGCGCCATGTTTGCGCTGCAAGCCGGGCTGGTCACGCCGAGCCTGATAGGTGCGGTGACTTCAGTCGAACTGGTGATCTACGCCGCCGTCGGCGGGCGACTGTCGGTGGTCGGCGCCGTGGTCGGAGCCCTGTTGGTCGGCTTCACGAAGTCCTATCTGTCGGAACACTATCCCGAGACCTGGCTGTTCTTCCTGGGAGCCATGTTCATCTTCGTCGTCTGGGTGTTGCCGAACGGACTCGCCGATCTGTTCCGGAAGATCTTGAGAGTGAAGGCCTGAAGGATCGCCTGCCATGGACAACGCTCTCGCCACTACGCCTTTTGCGGTCGCTTCCCAACGACCCGAATCGATCGCCACCAGCCAACCCGTCAATGCCAAATCGACTCTCATGAATGGAAAAATCCTGTCCATAGAAGGACTGACTGTCTCGTTCGACGGCTTCAAGGCGGTCGACGGCCTGGACATGTCGATTGATGAAAACGAACTGCGGGTCGTCATCGGCCCCAATGGTGCTGGCAAGACCACCTTGCTGGACATGATTTGCGGCAAAACCAAGCCGACCAGCGGCAGCATTCGCTTCCGTGGCACCGAACTCAGCAAGCTGTCCGACTACCAAATCGTGCGCCTGGGTGTCGGTCGCAAGTTCCAGACGCCATCGATCTACGAAGATCTGACCGTGGCCGAAAACCTGGAGATATCCATTCCCCAGGTACATGGTGTGTGGGCATCGATCTTCTTTCGCCGCACCAAGGAAGTCCGCGAGCGCATCGCTTACGTCGCGGAGGAAATCATGCTCAAGGATCACCTGCGGATGAAGTCCGGAAAACTTTCACATGGCCAGAAGCAGTGGCTGGAGATCGGCATGCTGCTGATGCAGGACTCCGACCTGATGCTGCTCGATGAGCCGGTAGCCGGGATGAGTCCGCGCGAACGGGAGGAGACGGCCGAACTGCTGAAGCGGATCGCCAACGGCAAGTCTCTGGTTGTGATCGAGCACGACATGGACTTCGTACGCTCGATAGCGAAAAAGGTCACCGTCCTTCACCAAGGACGACTGCTCTCCGAAGGAAGCGTGGAAGAGGTTCAAAACGATCCGCGCGTCATAGAAGTCTACCTGGGACACTGAGGCCGGCCATGTTCAAAGTGCATAACCTGAATGTCGCCTACGGCGAAAGCCAAGTGATCCACGACGTGTCCTTCCTGGTACAACCGGGCGCCGCAATGGCAATCGTCGGACGCAACGGCATGGGCAAGAGCACGCTGCTCAAATCCCTGATCGGCATGGTGCCGGCAAGACACGGTTCGTCGATCAACCTCGAGGGTAGGGAGTTGATGGGAACCGCAAGCCACAAACGCGTGCAGGCGGGGCTGGCCTTCGTCCCGCAGGGGCGACTCATCTTCCCGCAGCTGACTGTCGAGGAGAACCTCCTCACCGGACTGGAAACTCAGCGCTACAAGGAGATTCCCTCCTTCCTCTATGAGTTTTTCCCCGTTCTCAAGGATATGCGCAATCGCAAGGGCGGCAACCTCTCCGGCGGCCAGCAGCAGCAACTGGCGATTGCCCGGGCGCTGGCATCGAAGCCACGATTGCTGATCCTCGACGAACCCACCGAAGGCATACAGCCTTCGATCATCAAAGAGATCGCGCGCTCGCTCAATGCGCTGCGCGCAGAGCTGAACATCGCGATATTGGTGTCCGAGCAAGTCCTTTCCTTCGCCCTGGAGGTAGCGGACCGCCTGCTGGTCATCGATCGCGGTCGTATCGTCCGCGAAGCCGACAAGGCCAACCTCAACCTCGAAGAGGTGCGGTCCTACCTTACCGTCTGAATGGGCTTTTTTTACAAACACCAAAGGAGAGCATGATGAGACATGGCGATATTTCAAGCAGCAACGATTGCGTCGGCGTCGCAGTCGTCAACTACAAGATGCCGCGCCTTCATACCAAGGCGGAAGTGCTGGAGAACGCCCGCAAGATAGGCGACATGGTGGTCGGAATGAAACAGGGCCTGCCAGGAATGGACCTTGTGGTGTTCCCGGAATATTCGACCCACGGCATCATGTACGACTCCAAGGAAATGTACGAGACCGCCTCCACGGTTCCCGGCGACGAGACCGCGATCTTTGCCGCCGCCTGCCGCAAGGCCAATGTCTGGGGCGTGTTCTCCCTCACCGGCGAACGCCACGAGGAGCACCCCAATAAGGCTCCCTACAACACCCTGATCCTGATGAACAACAAGGGCGAGATCGTGCAGAAATACCGCAAGATCATGCCGTGGGTGCCGATCGAGGGCTGGTATCCGGGCGACTGCACCTACGTATCGGACGGCCCCAAGGGGCTCAAGGTCAGCCTGATCATTTGCGACGATGGCAACTACCCGGAGATCTGGCGCGACTGCGCCATGCGCGGCGCCGAACTGGTCGTCCGCTGCCAGGGCTACATGTACCCGGCCAAGGAGCAGCAGGTCATGGTGGCAAAGACCATGGCCTGGATGAACAACATCTATGTCGCGGTGGCCAACGCTACTGGCTTCGACGGTGTCTATTCCTACTTTGGCCACTCCGCCATCGTCGGTTTCGACGGCCGTACCCTGGGCGAATGCGGCGAGGAAGACATGGGCATCCAGTACGCCGAGTTGTCGATGTCGCTGATCCGCGACGCGCGGCGCAACTCCCAGTCGAACAACCATCTCTACAAGCTGCTGCACCGCGGCTACACCGGGAAGATCAATTCCGGCGAAGGACCGGATGGCGTTGCCGCCTGTCCGTTCCAGTTCTATTCGAAGTGGGTCAATGATCCCGACGGGACCAAGAAGATGGTCGAATCCCTGACCCGGAATACTCCGGGAACCGAGGAATGCCCGATTGAGGGTATTCCGAACACGGCGCAACAGCATCGCTGATTTTCCGGCGCAGCGAGGCCGCTCTCACCGAAGAGCGGCCTCGCGCCGGATGCGCCTTGTTGTCCACACGCAGAGAGTCTGAATCCTGGGGGATGAATTTTCATCGCCCAAGGATTCATACGCCACCCGTTAGATCCGAGGTACCAACAAGATGTCAGCAGCCATGAATCAATACCTGATTCCGCTAGAGCCCTATTACTACCCGAGCAGCAACGAAGTCGCGCTGTTCAAGGCGGCCTATGGTCTGCGCATGCCGATGATGCTGAAAGGCCCGACCGGTTGCGGCAAGACGCGCTTCGTCGAATACATGGCGTGGAAGCTCGGTCGGCCGCTCATCACCATTGCCTGCAACGAGGACATGACCGCATCGGATCTGGTCGGCCGCTACCTGCTGGACGCCAGCGGGACGGTCTGGCACGACGGTCCGCTTACTACGGCTGTTCGCCACGGTGCAATCTGCTATCTGGACGAAGTCGTCGAAGCCCGCCAGGACACCACGGTGATCATCCACCCGCTCACCGATGCGCGGCGGATTCTGCCGCTGGAAAAGAAGGGCGAGGTACTTCACGCCCACCCGGATTTCCAACTGGTGGTTTCCTACAACCCCGGTTACCAAAGTATGACCAAGGACCTCAAGCAATCCACCAAACAGCGCTTTGGCGCGATCGACTTTCATTATCCGGATGGCGGGCATGAAGCGGAGATAGTGAAACACGAAGCGCGCGTCGATCTCGAAACAGCGCGCACTCTGGTCGGGATAGCGCACAAGTCACGCGCACTCAAGGGGCGCGGACTGGAGGAAGGCATCTCGACACGCATGCTGATTTACGCAGGCGCGCTGATTCGCGATGGCGTTGCGGCGGTCGATGCCTGCCGCCTGGCAATGACGCGCCCGATTACCGACGACGAAGCCCTTTACAAGGCGCTCGATGGCTTCATCGAGGCTCATTTCGCGTGACCCGGTCCGCTGCCGAAGCCGGCAGGTGAGTTCCCGCATCCGTCATTCACTCGGCACAGCACGTTTAGCGCATGTCCAACCTGGCACGCACATCCAGTAAGCCAGCGGATTGGTCGATCCAGTGCGCGGTCGGTGACCGCCTCGGCGAGGTGGCGGCCAAGGAGATAGGGCTGCGGCTCGATCGGATAGCGAAGCAGTCGGGGCTTCACGTCGCCGAACAGCTTGATCAGGTACTGCCGCGCATCATTCTCGGAGATGGGGTCGGGCAGCATTTCCACGATCTGCTGGACCTGCTGGAAGAACTGCCGGCACTGGGTAGAGGTGAAGCGGCGGGCCTCGCCGGCAGCCTCGGCTACCTGGCCGAACACCTCGATGTGCCTGGCCTGCGGCGCTGGACCGTGACCGGTTTGCGCGCCTACGGTCAACATCCGGCAAAGTTGCTGGCCTACTTCCGGCTCGATGATCCGCTTGCTGCCCGCAGCCTGGCTCACGAGCAGGCGAACGTCAGGTTCGCAACGCTCCACAACTTTCTCCAGTACTACGTCGACGGCTTGCTGGGCGGCCATCTCGGACTGAGCAGCCGCGGCCAGGGCGCCCTGCACGGGCCACCGCTGCGTTCGGTGGTGACGGAAGGTGGGCTGTTCTTGCCGGAAGGCTACAGCGTGCTGGATGGTGCCGACGGCAGCGCCCTCTATCGTGCTGCCGCTGCCCATGCGGTCGCTCACTTGAAGTTCTCGCCGCAGAAACTGCCGGCAGCAGGACTAAAGCCGATGCTGCTGGCGGTAATCGCGCTGATCGAGGATGCCCGTGTCGAATATTTGATGATGAGGGAGTTGCCAGGCTTGCGCGTCCTGTGGAACTGCTTTCACAAGGCATCCGCAGATGCCGACAACCTGAGTTTCGCCGGCCTGAGCAGTCGCCTGGCCCTCGCACTTCACGATCCGGACCGTGAGGACGACAACTATTGGGTCAACAAGGGTGTGCGCCTGTTTCGAGAACAATTAGTCGAGCCGGGCGACTATGCGGCCTTTCGCCGCATCGCATCGATTCTGGCCAACGATCTGGGGCAGATGCGGGTGCGCTTCAGCGCCGAGTCGTACGTGCCTGCGCCTGCCTATCGGGATGACAATTCCTTCCTCTGGGATTACGGTGAATCCCGGAACCCGCCACCGCAGCAAGAACCGCTGCAGTTGGACACGGCACGGATGGAGCGGGACGAGAATGGACAGCAGACCGGTGGTGGCAACGCGGGGCAAGCCCCGCCGGCCAGCGTGTCCCCGCTACAGGTTCAGGTGCGTTTCGAATACCCCGAATGGGATTATCAGAGCGCCGTGGAACGCGACGCCTGGACAACGGTAATCGAGCAGCCGCTGGCAGCGAAAGCCGCTATGTCACTGGCGCCGCCGGTCCCGGCGCCGCAGTCGCATCGCAATCTGTTCTCCATGATCAAGGCGCGCCAGTTGAGCCGGTCGACCAAATTGACCCGCCAATGGGAGGGCGAGGAACTCGACCTGAACGCCGCCGTTGCCGCCAGGGTGGACATGCGATCGGGATTGCCTCCGGATCCCCGAGTCTTCAAGCGCCCCGGCCGGCGCCTGATCGAGTCGGCCATTCTGGTGCTGCTGGACATCTCCGAGTCCACCAACGATTGCCTGCCGGGGCGCTTCGAATCGCTCCTGGACGCCATCAAGAGCGCCACCCTGAATTTGGGCACGGCGATGGACCAAGCCAAACAGCGGTTTGCCATCCACGCCTTCTGCTCCAACGGTCGCCAAGAGGTCTCTTACTATCGGATAAAGGACTTCGACGAGACTTTCGGCGCCGTCGAACAGACACGGGTGCGGGCACTGCGGGGAAGCTATTCCACCCGCATGGGCGCCGCGCTGCGCCACGCCCAGGCAATGCTGGCGGAACAGCCGCTGGAGCGGAAGATTCTCTTGCTGGTTACCGACGGGGAACCATCGGATGTCGATGTCGGGGACGCCAACTATTTGATCGAGGATACGGCACGGACGGTGCGCGTGATCCATGGCGAAGGCACGATTCCATTCTGCCTGACGGTGGACAAAAAGGCCGAACGCTATGTCGCGCATATTTTCGGCGACCGCTATCTGCTGCTCGACAATCCCCAGGATCTGGTGACACAGCTGTCACATGTCTTTGTCCGCCTGCTTTCCCGATGAGAACGGGCGCCACCCAATTCGTACAGCCGTTGCTATCATTCACGTCATCTCCGCTGAGCGGGATGGCAGTCATAGACGCTTTCAGGGACTACAGATTTGTCTAATCAGCAACCCATCCACGTCGGCGTGTTGTTTTCCAACACCGGCGTCACCGCCCCGATCGAGCGTACCCAACTCAGCGGTACCTTGTTCGCGATACACGAAGTCAATGCTGCAGGCGGCATCAACGGACGAGAACTGGTGCCCGTCCTCTACGATCCCCAATCGGATGCGGTGCAGTACGCCAGCCTGGCAGAGCGGTTGATACTCAATGACGACGTAAATGTCATCTTCGGCTGCTACATGTCCAGCACGCGCAAGGCGGTACTGCCGATTGTGGAGAAGTGGAACCGGTTGCTCTTCTACCCCACCATCTACGAGGGTTTCGAGTTCTCCAACAACGTGATCTATACGGGCGCCGCGCCGAACCAGAACAGCGTCCAGCTGGCCGATTTCATGACCCTTAACTTCGGTTCCCGGGTCTATCTGGTCGGTTCCAACTATATCTACCCCTTCGAGTCAAACCGCATCATGACCGATCTGGTGGAACAACGGAACGGCAAGACCGTCGGCAAACGCTACCTGCCCCTCACGGCCGGCTACGAGGAGTTCACCTCGGTCGTAAGCGACATCAGGAAGCAGCAGCCGGACTTCATCTTTTCGACGGTGGTGGGCGAGTCGACTCAGCACCTTTACCGGGCGTACGCCGAGGCAGGCTTGAATCCGAAGGAAATGCCGATCGCCAGCCTGACCACATGCGAAGCCGAGATCAAGGCCATGGGTGCCGAGTTTGCTGCTGGCCACTACACCGCAGCGCCGTATTTTCAGTCCATCGACTCCGATACCAACCGACGTGTGCTGGATCTGTACAAGGAATTCATGGGCGGAGAAGTCGTTACCAACATGTGCTGGGAAGCTGCTTACTTCCAGGTCCATATGTTTGCCAACGCCATGCGGCAATGCGGTACCGACCAGGTCGAGGCGCTCCTGCCCGAGTTGCTCGGCGCCGAGTTCCAGGCACCTCAAGGACGGGTGCGCATCGACCCCGCCACGCACCATACCTGTCTCTATCCGAGAATCGGGCGTGCCAATTCAAAGGGGCAGTTCACCATTGTGCGAGAGGCCAAGCGTCCGGTGCATCCCGATCCGTATCTGGTCACCTATTCATTGGGCGACTGGACGACCCAGATCGATACCCTGGACCTATAGGGGAGCCAGGCCGGATGCGCAGAACAGGAACACGTAGCACCCCCGAACTGCTCAAGGATTTGCGCAGCCTGCGAGTCGCTGTTTTTCATCCGCGTGACAACGACGGCGAGCAGCTGATTCGCCAGTTGCAGCGGATCGGATGCCAGGTTCAGGCGTTCTGGCCTCTTCCGGTCGAGTTGAACGAGCCGTTCGACGTCGCTTTTCTTGCAGTCAATCCGGAGACCATTGTCCTGGACCTGCCATGGATCAAGAGCGAAGATGCCCCGATCAGGGTGGCGGTAGTCAACTACGAGAATCCGACGATCGTCGATGGCATGTTGCGACTTGGAGCAAGCGCGGTCATTGCCACGCCTATCCGCTCCTTTGGAGTGCTGTCGACACTGATTCTCGCACGTCAGCTGGCAGGGGATTTGCGGCAAGAGCGAAAACACGTGGCCAAGCTTGAGTCCAAGCTTCAGTCGATCCGCAAGATTACCGATGCAAAGAGTGTCCTGATGAACTCGCGCAAGATATCAGAGGAAGATGCCTATGCCGTGATTCGCGACCAGGCAATGGTAAAGCGGGTCACCATCGAAGAGATCGCGACGGCGATCGTAAATGCCAACGAGATTCTTTCGATGGTGGGAGTCAAAAGATCCTAGCGCAAGGACGCGCATCTCGGTCGACTGGGGGCCTGGCTTTTGCCACTGACCTCGGGCCGTAAATCATCCATCGCCACCAACGCATACCCCGCACAATTTCATTCGCCCAAAAAAAGCAGGCCCGCAGGCCTGCCTTTGGCTGGAGTTCGGCGCCTGTTACAGACTGCCGTGCTTCTTCAGGTCGGCCGGCAGGCTGTCGTACCTGGCCTGGTTCATGGCGAAGGCGAAGATCGAATTGCCCGGCTTGGGCATGCCGGACGGCACCTCGACGTGGAACCTGGTGATCTTCTGCAGCTTGAACGGCGTCACCACTTCCCAGGGGATGCCGGCGCCGTCATGCAAGTGCATGAAGATAAGCTTGGTGCCCGTGAACTCGTCGAGCGAGTTTATCTGCACGCATTCCCACAGCGTCGGGCTGGCGGTGGTGGCGTTCCTGGCCCGGAAGGGCAGCCCGAAGACTTCCGACTTGGTGAAGCGACCGGCCTGGTAGGTGGGCAGGGCATCACGGCCTTGAATATGTCCTTCCATGCGTAGGGAGTGGGTGCTTGCGCCCGCAAGCGGCGCCTCTATTGAATCGGCGCATTATGGCAGGGACGCGGATAAGCCGATACGGAATGTGGGTACTATTGGCTATCTCATTTTGTTATGGCCCTCGCCGATTCCGGATGAACCTCAAGCAACTTGAATACTTCGTGCGCGTCGCCGAACTGGGCAGCTTCAGCCGCGCGGCATTGATCCTGAATATCGCCCAGCCGGCGCTGTCGCGCCAGGTGCGCCTGCTGGAGACCGACCTGCACGTCACGCTGCTGATGCGCAACGGCCGCGGCGTGGTGTTGACCGAGGCCGGCAAGCGCCTGTTCGACCACAGCGTCGGCATCCTGCAACTGATGTCGCGGGTGCGCGAAGACCTCGAAAGCACGCGCGGCGAGCCGGCCGGGCGCATCGTCGTCGGCCTGCCGCCGAGCATGGGCCGCCTGCTGACGCTGCCGCTGGTGGAGGGCTTCCGCCGCACGCTACCGAAGGCGCGGCTGGCCATCGTCGAGGGCCTGTCGACCCATCTCGCGGAATGGATCTCGACCGGCCGCGTCGACGTCGGACTGCTGCACAACCCGGAATCGCAGGAGGCGATCGAGTTCACGCCGGTGCTCGACGAACCGCTGGGCATGGTCAGCCCGGCCGGCGCCGGCAAGGGCCGCAAAGTTGGCGCTGGCGCTCCGGTGACCCTGGCCGAGCTGACGCGCTATCCGCTGATCCTGCCCGAGCGCAGCCATGCGATACGCAAACTGCTGGAAACCCAGGCGGCGCTGTCCGGCCACAAGCTGAATGTCGCCATGGAAATCTCCAGCGTGCAATCGATCCTGGAACTGGTGCGCGCCGGCCACGGCCACGCCATCCTGACGGCGACGGCGCTGGCCGCCTCGGGCCAGCCCGAAGCCTTCGTCCTGCGCCCGCTGAGCGAGCCGCGCCTGACCAGTACGCTGTGCCTGGCCGTCTCCGCGCACAAGCCGTCGACGCCGCTGACCAAGCAGGTGCTGCGCCTCCTGCGCGAGCTGATCCTGGCTGCGGCAGCGGCCGTGCCGCCTGTCCATAGCAAAACGCGATAGCTAGTAGCGCGCGACCCGGCACCACGCGGCGTGCATGATAATAGTTGACAAGATCTGTACACTATTCCATGCTTGCTTTGCAGATGGTCCCGGCCCATTCGCTGACCGGAACGACAACACGAGAATCCTCAAGGAGGAAACCATGAAGACCCTCAACGCATCCCGACAGCATTCCGGCGAAACCGCCCGTTCCCGTTTCAACGCCGCCAAGGCTCTGGCATTCTCCCTCGCCGAGTCCGACAACGAACTTCTGGAACCCGAGGTCGTCGCCTGGAGTGATCGCTCGTCCATGACAGAGTCACCCGTCCTCGGTGGCTGTGGCGGTCCCGACGGCTGGCACCACTATGGCGTCTCCCACGAAGGACGCCTTGAAGTCATCGTCGACAGCGAGACATCCTTCATCTTCGCCGAGTCGAGCCAATTTGATTCCTATGCGCATTTCGGTCCGGGCCCGTTCCTGAACCTGCGAGATCGCGCCGGGCGTGAATGGGTTTGCCTGGCTTCGAGTCTGGCTGATCCACACAATCCGCAGTCTCCCTCGCGCAGCGCCTGCGTCCCTGTCGACGAAGCGTCCTGCGAATTCGGTTAAGCCCTGGTCCAGGAGTTCGACATGAGCCCGGTATCTCCTACCATGACACTGCTTTTTGAACAGCTCGGACTGGAACGCTCGCCTGAGGCGATACAGGCATTTATCGCCACCCATCGTTTCCGCCCCGGTGGTTTTGATGGCCCGATCCAGGACGCTCCTTTCTGGACCCATTCCCAAGCCGAACTTTTGCGCCAAGCCCTGGCCGACGACTCGGAATGGTCCGGTTTGGTTGACCGCCTCGACTCGGGCCTGCGGCAAAAGCCTGTCGCAGTTTCTGCGGTTGCTCCGACTCCACGTCCGCTTGCCGAGAATGCGAAATCGCCGGCTCGCGCCGCGCCAAGCAATCTTCCACGATCAATTTGAACAGCATTGCGCTTCGCACCGGGAAGCCTTCCATTTCAGCCGGCGCGAAATACACCGAAGGAGGAAAACGGAATGCTCGATATCAACAAGTCGATCAATGCTTCCGATCTGCCTGGCCACGACCCGGAAGGGCACATGTACGACCTGAAGCGCTGGTCGCGCGAGATGGCCCGCACCCAGGCCCGGGACGAGGGTTTGGGCGAGTTGTCGGAAATGCAATGGCGCGTGATTCACGCTCTGCGCGGGCTGTACCGGAAAAACGGACGCGCGGAAAGTGCGCGACAGCTGGTTCGCGTACTGGAAAATGACTTTGCCATCGACAGCGGCCGTCGGTATCTCTACGAGATGTTTCCAGGAGGGCCGGTGACACAGGGGTCGCGCCTCGCCGGTGTGCCGCCACCCCCCAATTCCAGCGATTCCTCATTCGGCTGGTCAGCTTGACCTGGATGACAGGCGCGAACGACTCCGATTTGGCAAGAGCGGAGTTCCGTTGGGCTTCGCCGAACATACTTGTGTGCGGCTGCCCAAAAGACGCGCCATAACAAAACGCGATAGCTAGTAGTGCGCGCGGCGGCTAGGACCGCCATCGTCGTTTTGCCAGAATGCTCCCATCGAATAGTGGTGGGGAATATGCAGACTCCGAAGATCAGCGGCATCTCGTCGATGGCGACGCGCCAGGTACTGGCCGAGCTTGCCGTCGCGTATGGCCAGTACAGTGGCATCGAGGTCGCGATCGAGTCGGTGGGCGGCGTGGACGCGGCGCAGCGGGTGCAGGCCGGCGAGTCTTTCGACCTCGTGGTGCTCGCGGTCGATGCCATCGACAAGCTGATTGCGTCTGGACATGTAATTGCCGACAGCAGGACCGCCCTCGTGGTATCAAAGGTGGCGGTCGCGGTGCGCGCCGATGCAGCGCGGCCGGACATCGGCTCCGAGGATGCCTTGCGCCACGCCGTGCTGGCCGCGCGCACGCTGGGTTACTCCACCGGGCCGAGCGGCACGGCGCTGCTGCAACTGTTCGCGCGCTGGGGCATTGCCGACATGGTGCGCGACCGCATCGTCCAGGCGCCGCCCGGCGTGCCGGTGGGCCAGCTCGTCGCCGACGGCGCGGTCGAACTCGGCTTTCAGCAGTTCAGCGAAATGCTGCACCAGCCGGGGATCGCCATGCTCGGCACCATGCCCGCCGGCTGCGAGATCGTCACCACGTTCAGCGGCGGCGTTTGCACCGCCACGAAACAAAACGAGGCCGTGCGCGCCTTGCTCGCCTTCATGCAATCTCCGGCAGCGGCCGACGCCAAACGGCGCCACGGCATGGATCCGGCATAGGAGCTAACTTCATGATCATCGATATCCACGGCCACTACACCACCGCGCCGAAGGCGTTGGAGGACTGGCGCAAGCGGCAGATCGCCGGTATCAAGGACCCTTCCGCGATGCCGAAAGTGTCCGAACTCAAGATCAGCGATGACGAGCTGCGCGAGACCATCGAGACCAACCAGCTGGCGAAGATGAAGCAGCGCGGCTCGGACCTGACCATCTTCTCGCCGCGCGCCAGCTTCATGGCCCACCACATCGGCGACTTCGATGTCAGCTCGACCTGGGCCGCGATCTGCAACGAACTCTGCTACCGGGTTGCGCAACTCTTCCCCGAGCACTTCATCGGCGCCGCGATGCTGCCGCAATCGCCCGGCGTCGATCCGGCGAGCTGCATCCCCGAACTCGAAAAATGCGTGAAGCAATACGGCTTCGTCGGCATCAACCTCAATCCCGATCCTTCCGGCGGCCACTGGACTTCGCCGCCGCTCTACGACCGCCACTGGTATCCGCTCTACGAGAAGATGGTCGAGCATGGCATCCCCGCCATGATCCACGTCTCGACCTCCTGCAACGCCTGCTTCCACACCACCGGCGCGCATTACATCAACGCCGACACGACAGCCGTGATGCAGTTGATCCAGGGCGACTTGTTCAGGGATTTCCCCGAACTCAAGTTCGTCATTCCGCATGGCGGCGGCGCCGCGCCCTACCACTGGGGGCGCTACCGCGGCCTGGCGCAGGAACTCAAGAAGCCGCTGCTCAAGGACCATCTTCTCAACAACGTGTTCTTTGACACCTGCGTCTATCACCAGCCCGGCATCGACCTGCTGACCCGCGTGATCCCGGTGGACAACATCCTGTTCGCCTCGGAAATGATCGGCGCCGTAAAAGGCATCGATCCCGAGACCGGCCACAACTTCGACGACACCAAACGCTACATCGAGGCGACGCTGAACCTCAGTACGGAAGACCGCTACAAGGTCTACGAAGGCAATGCGCGCCGCGTCTATCCGCGGCTCGACGCCGCGCTGAAAGCGAAGGGACTCTGATCATGAGCATGAACAACCTGGGCATCGTCAAACGCCACATCGTCCGCGCCGACAAGGCAGCCGTGGAAAAGCTGTCGCGCTTCGGCGTCGCCACCATCCACGAAGCCATGGGGCGCGTCGGCCTCATGAAGCCCTATATGCGGCCGATCTACACCGGCGCCCACGTCTGCGGCACAGCGGTGACGATACTGCTGCAGCCCGGCGACAACTGGATGATGCACGTCGCGGCCGAACAGTTGCAGGAAGGCGATGTCGCCGTCGCCGCCTGCATCAGCGACAACGAGGACGGCTTTTTCGGCGACCTGCTGGCGACCTCCTTCCGCGCCCGCGGCGCGCGCGGCCTCATCATCGACGCCGGGGTGCGCGACGTGAAGGACCTCACCGCGATGAACTTCCCGGTGTTCTCGCGCGCCATCTCGGCCAAGGGCACGATCAAGGCCACGCTGGGTTCGGTGAACATCCCCGTGGTCTGCGCCGGGGCGCTGGTCAATCCCGGCGACGTGGTGATCGCCGACGACGACGGCGTGGTCGTGGTGCCGGCCGCGATCGCACAGCAGGTGGCCGATGCCGCAGCGGCGCGCGAGGCCAACGAGACTTCCAAACGCGCGCGCTTCGCCGCCGGCGAGCTGGGCCTCGACATGTACAAGATGCGCGAGACGCTGGCCAAGGCCGGCCTCAAGTATGTGGATTGAGTTGGAAAAACCATGAACCACAGAGACACAGAGGCACAGAGGAATTCAAAGAAAAAGCGGCTACGTGGTTTTCTCTGTGCCTCTGTGTCTCTGTGGTGAAGGTCTTATAGATGTCCTTTCCATCCAATCCCCTGCAATGGTCGATCGGCCTCGTCGGCTACGGCGAGGTCGGCCGCATCCTCGCTGAGGATCTGCGCGCACGCGGCGTCGACAACGTCCTGGCTTATGACACCAAGCTCGGCACGGCGCAGGACGCGCCATTGCGCGCGCATGCGGCGCAATACGGCGTGCCCCTGATGGCCGACCACGCCGCGCTGGCGCGCGCGGCCGAGCTGGTCATTTCCGCCGTCACGGCCGACCAGACGCTCGCCGTCGCCGTGTCGTCAGCGCCAACTCTCAAGCCCGGGACCTGGTTCCTCGATTTCAACTCGGCCTCGCCGAAGGCCAAGATCGAGGCCGCCGCCATCATCGACGCCGCCGGCGGGCGTTATGTCGAGGGCGCGGTGATGACCTCGATCCCGCCCCATCGCATCCGTGTGCCGCTCTTGCTCGGCGGCCCCGGCGCGGCCGAATTGGCGCCGCTGCTCAAGGAACTCGGCTTCGTCGCCAGGGTCGCCAGCGAGAAGCTCGGCGTCGCCTCGGCGACCAAGATGTGCCGCAGCGTGATGATCAAGGGGCTCGAAGCCATAGTCATCGAGAGCTTCACCGCGGCGCGCGCCTATGGCGTCGAGGATGCGGTGGTCGCCTCGCTGTACGAAACCTTCCCCGGCATCGACTGGGAAGAACAGGGCGCCTATTTCTTCCAGCGCGTGATCGAGCACGGCCGCCGCCGCGCCGAGGAAATGCGCGAAGTGGCGCAAACCGTGCGCGAGGCCGGGCTGGCGCCCTGCTCCGCGGCCGGCAGCGCCGAGCGCGACGCAGCAATGGCGGCGCTGGCCGACGAAGGCGTATTCGGTGCGCGCGGCAGCACGGATTTTGCCCGCAGCGCCGACTGGCGCATCGAGGCCGACCGCATCCTGGCCAGGGGCAGGCAATGAACATGGCATTCGACAAGACTCCGGGCTGGCTCGACTGGTACGCCGTGCCGTCAGCGCCAACTTTCAACGTGCCGGCCGGCAGCGTCGATGCGCACTGCCATGTGTTCGGCCCCGGTGCCGAGTTCCCCTACGCAGCGGAGCGCAAGTACACGCCCTGCGACGCATCGAAAGCCCAGCTCTACGCGCTGCGCGACCGGCTCGGCTTCGCGCGCAATGTGATCGTCCAGGCCACCTGCCACGGCGCCGACAATCGCGCGATGGTCGATGCGCTGATTCACTCGGCTGGCCGCGCGCGCGGCATCGCCACGGTGCGGCGCGCGGTGAGCGACGCCGAGCTGCAGGCCATGCACGCGGCCGGCGTGCGCGGCGTGCGCTTCAATTTCGTCAAGCGCCTGGTGGACTTCACGCCGAAGGACGAACTCATGGAAATCGCCGCGCGCACCGCGCCGCTGGGCTGGCACGTGGTGATCTATTTCGAGGCGGCCGACCTCCCCGAACTCTGGGATTTCTTCGCAGCACTGCCGACCACCATCGTGGTGGACCACATGGGCCGCCCCGATGTGAGCAAGCCGGTCGACGGACCCGAGTTCGAACTCTTCGTCAAGTTCATGCGCGACTACCCGAAGGTCTGGAGCAAGGTCAGCTGCCCCGAGCGGCTTTCCGTCAGCGGTCCGAAGGCGCTTGACGGCGAGCAGAATGCCTATCGCGACGTCGTACCGTTTGCCCGACGCATCGTCGAGACCTTCCCCGACCGCGTACTGTGGGGCACCGACTGGCCGCATCCCAACCTCAAGGACCACATGCCCGACGACGGCCTGCTGGTCGATTTCATTCCGCATATCGCGGTGACGTCCGAGCTGCAGCGCAAACTGCTGGTGGACAACCCGATGCGCCTGTACTGGCCGGAGGAAAACTGAATGGCACTCGACAAACCCTACAAGGACATTCCCGGCACGACGATTTTCGATGCCGAGCAGTCGCGCCTGGGCTATCACCTCAACCAGTTCTGCATGTCGCTGATGCAGGCCGAAAACCGCGCGCGCTTCAAGGCCGACGAGCGCGCCTGCCTCGACCAGTGGCCGATGACGGAAGAGCAGAAGCAGGCCGTGCTGGCGCGCGACCTCAACTGGTGCATACGGCTGGGCGGCAACATCTATTTCCTGGCCAAGATCGGCGCCACCGACGGCAAGAGCTTCCAGCAGATGGCCGGCAGCATGACCGGCATGACGGAAGAGGAATACCGGGACATGATGATTTCCGGCGGGCGTTCCGTCGAGGGAAATCGCCGCATCGGCGAGGACGGAACGGCGCAGGCGCATCGGCAGCCGCAGGGCAAGGGTGGTGGCTGAAATGAAAACCACCGCGGTATTGCGGCTTGCGCGCGATCGGGACGCTGGGGCGTTCTACTTCGCTCATGTCCTCCGTCGGCGCCCGTTGGGCGCCGCCTCCCCCTTTACTTCGCTGCGCAGAACGCCCCACCATCCCGATCGGGTAGCGCCGTGGTGGTTTGGCGGTCGCAAAGCAAAAGCGTTTCCCGCCGAGGGCGGATGGTGGTCGACGCGGCGAGGTAAAGGGGGAGAGCCGGGCGCAGCCCGGCTCGGAGGACACGAGCGGCGACGACCACCATCCGCCCCTGGCGCCCGTACACCTTCGTCAATCGACGCTTCTCATTTGACGCAACTGCGCACAGCGCCGGAGAGCAACTGACATGGCCCGCATCACCGCATCCGTCTACACCTCCCACGTTCCCGCCATCGGCGCCGCGCTCGATCTCGGCAAATCCGGCGAGCCGTACTGGCAGAAGGTCTTCGCCGGCTATGAGTTCTCCAAACAGTGGCTGCGCGAGAACACGCCCGACGTGATCTTCCTGGTCTACAACGACCACGCCAACGCCTTCAGCCTGGACCTGATCCCGACTTTCGCCATCGGCTGCGCGGCCGAATTCCCGATTGCCGACGAAGGCTGGGGGCCGCGTCCGGTGCCGGCGGTCAAAGGCCACCCGGAACTCGCCGCGCATATCGCGCAGTCGGTGATCCAGGACGACTTCGACCTGACCATCGTGAACAGGATGCCGGTGGACCACGGCCTCACCGTGCCCTTGTCGCTGATGTGCGGCCAGCCGCAGGAATGGCCCTGCCCGGTGATTCCTTTCGCCGTGAACGTGGTGCAGTATCCCGTGCCTGCGGGCCGCCGCTGCTACAACTTGGGCCGGGCCATCCGCAAGGCGGTCGAGAGCTTCGATGCGCCACTCAAGGTGCAGGTTTGGGGCACCGGCGGCATGAGCCACCAGTTGCAGGGCCCGCGCGCCGGCCTGATCAACCGGGAATTCGATGCCGCCTTCCTCGATCGACTGATCGCCGATCCTGCAACGCTGGCGCAGAAACCGCACATCGACTACGTGCGCGAAGCCGGCTCGGAAGGCATCGAACTCGTGATGTGGCTGATCGCGCGCGGGGCGATGAACGACAACCAACCAAACGTCGCGCACCGCTTCTACCATGTGCCCGCGTCGAACACCGCAGTAGGACATCTGATTCTGGAGAACACATGAAAACCATAAAAGTCGCGCTGGCGGGCGCCGGCGCCTTCGGCATCAAGCATCTCGACGCGATCAAGCTGATCGACGGCGTCGAGGTCGTTTCGCTGGTCAGTCGCGATCCGGCGAAGACGAAGGAAGTGGCCGACAACTACGGCATCGCCCACGTCGCCACCGATCTGGCCGAGAGCCTGGCGCTGAAGGAAGTCGATGCCGTGATCCTGTGCACCCCGACCCAGATGCACGCGGCGCAGGCCATCGCCTGCATGAATGCCGGCAAGCACGTGCAGGTCGAAATCCCGCTGGCCGACAGCCTGGCCGGCGCCGAAGCGGTGCTGGCGGAACAGCAGAAGACCGGCCTGGTCGCCATGTGCGGCCACACGCGGCGCTTCAACCCCAGCCATCAGTGGCTGCACAAGAAGATAGCCGGCGGCGAATTCAACATCCAGCAACTGGACGTGCAGACCTACTTCTTCCGCCGCAGCAACATGAATGCACTGGGCCAGCCGCGTTCCTGGACCGACCACCTGCTGTGGCACCACGCCGCGCACACCGTCGACCTCTTCGCCTGGCAGACAGGAGGAGAAATCGTCGTCGCCAACGCGCTGCAGGGGCCGATCCATCCGGGACTGGGCATCGCCATGGACATGTCGATCCAGTTGAAGAGCAGCACCGGCGCGATCTGCACCCTGTCGCTCTCGTTCAACAACGACGGGCCGCTCGGCACTTTCTTCCGCTATATCGGCGACACGGGCACCTACATCGCGCGCTATGACGATTTGATCGATGCGAAAGACAACAAGATCGACGTGAGCCAGGTCGATGTCTCGATGAACGGCATCGAACTGCAGGACCGCGAGTTCTTCGCCGCGATCCGCGAAGGCCGCGAGCCGAACGCCAGCGTCGCCCAGGTGCTGCCCTGCTACCGCACCCTGCACCGCCTCGAACAGCAATTGCAAGGCGCCTGAGGGCGTGCCGATTTGAAGCCAGACCACACCACAAGAGGAGAACGCATCATGAAAACCAGCCTGAAAGTCCTGTTTGCCGCGGCCGTGCTGGCCGCTTCCGCACAGCTGGCGCATGCCGCCGACGTGACCCTGCGCTTCCACCAGTTCCTGCCGCCGCAGGCGCCGATCCCGTCCAAGGCCATCGCGCCCTGGGCGCAGAAGATCGAGAAGGAAAGCGGCGGCCGCATCAAGATCCAGTTGTTTCCCAGCATGCAGCTCGGCGGCAAGCCGCCCGAACTGTTCGACCAGGCCAGGGATGGCGTGGCCGACATCGTGTGGACCGTGCTCGGCTACACGCCGGGCCGCTTCCCGAAGTCGGAGGTATTCGAGCTGCCCTTCTCCTGCGGCGCGGCCGAGCCCTGCTCACGCGCCTTCCAGGAGTATGTGCAGAAGAACGCCATGGACGAGTTCAAGGACGTCAAGCTGATCGCGGTGCATACCCACGGCCCCGGCCTGTTCCACAGCAAGGACCCGATCACCAGGCTGGAAGACCTGAAAGGCATGAAGGTGCGCGGCGGTTCGCGCGTGATCAACATCATGCTCGAACAACTCGGCGCCGTGCCCGTGGGCATGCCCGTGCCGGCAGTCGGCGAGGGCCTGTCCAAGGGCGTCATCAGCGCCACGACGATTCCCTGGGAAGTGGTGCCGGCGCTCAAGGTGCACCAGATCGTCAAGAACCACACGGGCTTCGCCGGCGACACCGGGCTCTACACCCAGACCTTCGGCGTGGTGATGAACAAGGCCGCCTATGAAAAGCTGCCGGCCGACCTGAAGAAGGTCATCGACGCCAACAGCGGAATCGAGGTCGCGGCGATGTTCGGCCGGACCATGGACGCGGGCGACAAGGGCGGTCTTGCGCTGGCGCAGAAGGCCGGCAACCGGGTGATCATGCTCGACGCCGTGGAAACCCAGACCTGGCGGCGCGCTGCGTCCGGCGTGCGGGCAAGCTGGTACAAGGAAGTCGCGGCCAAGGGCATCGACGGACAGATGCTCGCGGCCGATGCCGAAGCGCTGATCGCCAAGCAAGCGAAAAAATGATCCTGGTAGCCGGACTCCCGCCGCAGCGGCGGGAGTCCGGCCCGGCCCCATGACAAAACTCGTTTACGCGACAAGCCGCTGGATGGCCTGGTTCGGCGCCTTGGTGCTGGTCCTGCTGGCCGTCGTCAGCGTCATCAGCATCGCCGGACGTGCGCTGTCGTTTGCCGGTCTCGGCCCGGTGCCGGGCGATTTCGAACTGGTCGAAGCCGGCACCGCACTCGCCGTGTTCTGCTTTCTGCCGTGGTGCCACCTCAGGCGTGCCCACGCCGACGTGACCATGCTTTGGCATGCTTACCCGCCGCGCATGCAGCGATTGCTGGAAGGCTTCAGCGATGCGTTGATGCTGGTGATCTGGGTGCTGCTGGTCTGGCGCATGGGGGTGGCCACGCTCGAATTTCGCGCCAACGGCGAAGTCAGCTTCATCCTGCAGATGCCCGTGTGGTGGGGCTATGCCGCGTCTTTCGTGCCGGCAGTACTCGGCTGCCTGGCCTATGCCTGGCGCCTGTTGGAGACTGTCGGCCTGGTGGTGGCGGACGCGGATTCGGCACGGGTGGAGGTCGCCCACTGATGGATACGCTCGCCCTGGCCGCCGGATCCTTTCCGGTCCTGTTGTTGCTGATCATCCTGCGCATTCCGATCGGTCTGGCGATGCTGGCGCTCGGCCTCGTCGGCTCCTGGTTGGCCTACGGCAGCCTCGGCCCGCTGCTGAACCAGATGAAGACCATCGCCTACAGCCAGTTCTCCAGCCATTCGCTGTCGATCGTGCCGCTGTTCCTGCTGATGGGGCAGTTCGCCTCGCTCGGCGGCATGTCGCAGGCGCTGTTCAAGGCCGGCGAGGCCCTCATTGGCCACCGCAAGGGCGGCGTGGCGATGGCGGCGATCGGCGCCTGCGCCGGTTTCGGCTCGATCTGCGGCTCCTCGCTCGCCACCGCGGCGACCATGGGCCAGGTGGCGCTGCCCGAACTGCGCAAGGCCGGCTACGACGGCGGCCTGGCCAGCGGCGCGCTGGCGGCCGGCGGCACGCTCGGCATCCTGATTCCGCCCTCGATCGTCCTCATCATCTACGCCATCCTCACCGAGCAGAACATCGCCAAGCTGTTCGCCGCCGCCTTTGTCCCCGGCGTCCTCGCCGCGCTCGGCTACATGCTGGTGATCGGCATCGTCGTGCGCCTGCATCCCGCCTGGGGCGGACGCACGCTCGAACCCCTGCCGTGGGCGGAACGCCTTCGCGCCCAGCGCGAGGTGTGGCCGGTGCTGCTGATCTTCGTCACCGTGATCGGCGGCATCTACACGGGGATATTTACACCCACCGAAGGCGCCGCAGTCGGCGCCGTGACCACCGGGCTGCTGGCCTGGTGGAAAGGTGGCCTCGGCCGCGAGAAAGTGCTGCGTGCCTTCGAGGCCACGGCCAGCGGCAGCGGCATGGTGTTCATGATCGTGCTGGGCGCCGCCGCCTACAACACCTTCCTCGCCCTGTCGCTGCTGCCGCAGGAACTGGCGGCCTGGGTCGGCACCCTGGGCCTCAGCCCTTACGCGGTGTTGTGGGCGATCCTGACCTTCTACCTGGTCTTCGGCTGCGTGATGGATTCGCTGTCAATGATCCTGCTCACCATCCCGATCTTCTTTCCCATGGTCTCCGGGCTCGACTTCGGTCTCTCGCCCGAACATACCGCGATCTGGTTCGGCATCCTGGTGCTGATCGTGGTCGAGGTCGGTCTCATCACGCCGCCGGTGGGCATGAATCTGTTTGTCATCCAGTCGATGGCGCCCGACATTCCGCTCCGCGACACCTATCGCGGCGTGATTCCCTTCGTCATCAGCGACCTGGTGCGCGTCGTCGTGCTGGTGTCGTTTCCGGCGATCACGCTGTTCGTGCTGAGGTTCTGAGATGCAGACGCGCACTCTCGGCCCATTCAGCGTCTCGGCCCTCGGCCTCGGCTGCATGAACCTCAGCCACGCCTACGGCACGCCGCCCGCGCCCGCAGTGGCGGAGGCGCTGCTGCTGCGCGCGCTGGATCGCGGCATCACCTTGTTCGACACCGCCGCGCTGTATGGTTTCGGCGCCAACGAAACGCTGGTCGGCCGCGTGCTGAAACCGCACCGGAACAAGATCGTGCTGGCCAGCAAGTGCGGCATGACGGGCGTGGATGGCAAGCGCGTGATCGACGGCCGGCCGGCGACGCTGAAGCGCACCTGCGACGAAGCCCTGCAGCGCCTCCAGACCGATGTCATCGACCTCTACTACCTGCATCGGCTGGACTTCACGGTGCCGATCGAGGACAGCGTCGGCGCGCTGGCCGACCTGGTGCGCGCGGGCAAGATCATGGCTATCGGCCTTTCCGAAGTCTCGGCGCCCACGCTACGGCGCGCCCATGCCGTGCATCCGGTAGCGGCGCTGCAAAACGAATACTCGCTGTGGACGCGCAATCCCGAGATCGCCGTGCTCGATGCCTGCCGCGAACTGGGCGTGGCACTGGTCGCATTCAGCCCGCTGGCGCGCGCATTCCTCACCGGCACGCTACGCCACCCGGAAACGCAACTGGAGGCGAAGGACATCCGCCGCCAGATGCCACGCTTCGAAGCGGCCAACTACGCGAAGAACCTCGAACTGCTGCCCGCCTACATGGACATCGCGCGTGAGGTCGGCTGCACCCCGGCGCAGCTTGCGCTGGCGTGGCTGCTCGACAGAAACGACAACATCATTCCGATCTTCGGCACCCGGCAGCCGGAGCATCTCGACGACAACGCCGGGGCCGCAGCCGTGAAGCTCGATCGCAACATCGTCGAACGTCTGGATGCACTCATCAACCCACAGACAGTCGCAGGGCCGCGCTACAACGCGGCCACCCAGCGGGAGATCGACAGTGAAACATTCCGATTCGAGACATAGGAGACGAACCATGAATGGCGGCAAACAGAAACGGGTGATACCCGGCACCACGATGTTCGACGGCGACATGGCGCGCAAGGGCTACGCGCTGAACAAGATGTGCTTTTCCTTCAACTCGGCCGAGAACCGCGCCGAGTTTCTCAAGGACAAGGAGGCCTACTGCGACAAGTACGGACTCAACGAACAGCAGCGCGCGGCGGTGCTGAGCCTGCAGGTGCTGGACATGCTCGCCGCCGGCGGCAACGCCTACTACCTGGCCAAGCTCGGCGGCATATTCGGGCTCGACATGCAGGACATCGGCGCACAACAGACGGGCATGAGCAAGGATGAATTCAAGGCGAAACTCGTCGCCGCGGGGAGGAACTGATGAGCCCCAGCGCTCTGCGTGCATGGGATTCCGCTTCGCGGGCATGCAACGTTCGCATTCGCTCTCTGCCCCCCGAGGGGGCGTATGCCGCCTCGGGGGCGGCCCTTCAGGAGGCATGAAATGGCCAAAATCATCGGCGGCATCAACGTCACCCACGTGCCCTACATCGGCCGTGCGATCGCCAACAACTTGCAGCAGGACCCCTACTGGAAGCCCTTCTTCGACGGCTTCCCGCCTATCCACGACTGGCTGGCCAAGGTCAAGCCGGACGTCGCCGTGGTGATCTACAACGACCACGGGCTGAACTTCTTCCTCGACAAGATGCCGACCTTCGCCGTCGGCGCCGCGCCCGAATACAGCAACGCCGACGAGGGCTGGGGCATTCCCACCCTGCCGCCCTATCGCGGCGAGCTGGACCTTTCCTGGCACATGATCGATTCATTGGTCGAGGAGGAATTCGACATCACGACCTGCCAGGAAATGCTGGTCGACCACGCCTTCACGCTGCCCCTGGAACTGCTGTGGCCGAACCGCAAGAGTTGCCCCGTGCGCACCGTGCCGGTCTGCGTCAACACCGTGCAGTTCCCGCTGCCCAAGGCGGCGCGCTGCTTCAAGTTCGGCCAGGCCATCGGGCGCGCCATCGAATCCTGGAACTCTGAGGCGCGCGTCGTGGTGATCGGCACCGGCGGCCTCTCGCACCAGCTCGACGGCCAGCGCGCCGGCTTCATCAACAAGGAATTCGACCTGATGTTCATGGACAAGCTGATCACCGATCCGCTCTGGGTGACGCGCTATTCGGTGCCCGACCTGGTCGAGCTGACCGGCACCCAGGGCGTCGAGTTGCTCAACTGGCTGACCACGCGCGGCGCTCTGCTGGGCGAAGTGGCGAAAGTGCATGGCAACTACCACATCCCGATTTCCAACACCGCTTCCGGCTTGCTCGCCATGGAAGTCGTATAAACCCCAGCCCCACAGAGAGAAAATAATGAGAACCCAAGTCGCCATCATCGGCGCCGGCCCCGCCGGACTCATCCTCGGCCAGTTGCTTTACCGCGCCAACATCGACGCCGTCATCCTCGAAGCGCACACGCCCGACTACGTGCTGGGCCGCATCCGCGCCGGCGTGCTGGAACAGGTCGCGGTCGACCTGCTCGACGAGGCCGGCGTCGGCGCCCGCATGCACGCCGAGGGCCTGCCGCACGACGGCATCGAGGTCCTGATCGAAGGCCGCCGCCACCGCATCGACTTCGTCGGCCTCACCGGCGGCAAACAGGTCATGGTCTATGGCCAGACCGAGCTGACCAGGGACCTCATGGAAGCACGCGCCGCCGCCGGCCTGACCACGGTGTATGAGGCGAAGGAGGTCAGCGTGCATGACTTCGACAGCGAGCGGCCGTGTGTGCGCTATGTCAAGGACGGCGTCAGCCACAAGCTCGAATGCGACTTCATCGCCGGCTGCGACGGCTTCCACGGCGTCTGCCGCGCCAGCGTGCCGGCCAGTGCCATCCGCAACTTCGAACGCGCCTATCCCTCCGGCTGGCTCGGCCTGCTTTCCGAAACGCCGCCGGTCGCCGAAGAACTGATCTACGCCAACCACGAGCGCGGCTTCGCGCTATGCAGCATGCGCTCGCACACGCGCAGCCGCTACTACCTGCAGGTGCCGTTGAGCGAGAAGGTCGAGGACTGGTCGGACCAGCGCTTCTGGGACGAGCTGCGCCGCCGCCTCGATGCGCCGGCCGTAGCCTCCCTGGTCACCGGCCCCGCGATCGAGAAGAGCATCGCGCCCCTGCGCAGCTTCGTCGCCGAGCCGATGCGCTTCGGCAGGATGTTCCTCGCCGGCGACGCCGCCCACATCGTGCCGCCGACCGGCGCCAAGGGCTTAAACCTCGCCGCCTCCGACGTGCGCTACCTGTCGCGCGCCTTCATCGAACATTACGGCGGCAGCAGCGCCGGCATCAACCATTACTCGGATCGCTGCCTGCGCCGCGTCTGGAAGGCCGAGCGCTTCTCGTGGTGGATGACCCGGCTGCTGCACCGCTTCCCCGACACCAACCCCTTCGACCAGAAGGCGCTGGAAGCCGAACTCGATTACGTCGTGCATTCGGAAGCCGGCAGGACGACGCTGGCGGAGAACTACGTGGGGCTGCCGTTCGAGGATTGACGAATCGGCGTGTCGCCAGCGCCAACTCTTGCCGGCTTTATTACGCCGACACTTTATCTCCAAATCAACTTTTCTCGGGATGGCGACAGCATGCCTGGGGAGTCAAAGTGCGGGCGTGCTTGCCAATTCAAGGCATGCCTGCGCCGCCGGGTTGCCGGGAGAGACTGTCAGGGCGGTCTGGGCGTAGTGGATGGCGCCGGTGCCGTCCCCCATGAGGCGGGCGCATTCACTGGATCGGATATTCAAGGCGCAAGCATCCAATCCACGTTCCAGGGCGCACTGGTATGCATTCAATGCCTCCTTATATTGCGCCTGCCCCTGACGGGCCATGCCAAGCAATGCCCAGAAATTGCCGTTATCCGTTTGCCTTGCTAGGGCAAGGTATATTTCTGCAGCCTCCGCAAAATTGCCCGATTCTAGATGGCAGGAAGCCAGATTCTGGACAGCGTTGATTGGATCCGTGCGTGCCACGTCGATTGCACGCAAATAATAGACGGTGGCGTCCTGATACTTTCCCTGACTGGATAGCGCCAAACCGAGCCCGAAGAGGATTTCGTAATTCTTGGGGTTCAGGAGCACCGCTTTACGATAGCAGCGCTCCGATTCGGCATGTTCGTCCAGCATGCTTCGGGCTTGCCCAAGCATAGCCCACCCCTCGAAGGCCTTAGGGGTTTTTGCCACCACCTTCTCCAAGTCCGGAATGGCGAGTTGCGGGTTGTTGGCCGCGATATGCGCGGCGCCACGATCCAGACTCTTGATGACACGCTCCGGGTATGGCATAGGACCTCTCTTGTGTAAGCAACATACTGAAATAAATACTTCTGGCGCGGAAGTGCATCAAGGAGCCGCATGGTTGGATGTGCGGGTTGCGCCCAACGACTGAAGCCGGCGGGCCAGCTTCGCGATGGCCGAGGCCCATGCGCCGTCGCCTGTCTGCCGGTACAACACCATTTCCGCATACCAAGGGGTCGTATCGCCATCGACGCCCCAGCGCCAGTCATGTATCCAAGGCAGCAGAGTGTGGACTGGAACGCCCAAAGAACCGGCTAGGTGCACCGGTCCGGTGTCCAGCGAAACCGTCGTATCGACAGCCTCCATAAGGGCTGCCAGATCGTCGAAGTCTTGGATCGACTCGGAGACGTCGATCACGGGCAGTCCGCCTATCATGGGGGCCTTGCAGCCATGCTGGAGGGAAACGGCAGACCAGCCATCAAGCGACAGGAGCGGCAACAAGTCTGCCTCCTGAATAGTCCGCAAGCGGTTCATCTTGGCAGCCACGTTGCCCTGCCAGACCAACCCCAGCTTCCGCCCGGGATACTGCGCCAGGCGGTCACGGAACATGGCTACCCGCAGTGGATCAGCGCGGAGATACGGCGTCGCCCCAAGGAAGGCCGCCGGCGAGTTGATGCCCAGGACGAAAGGGAGGCTCATCAATGGGCAGGCTGCGTCAAAGGGCATCGATTCGGGGTCGGCGATCACTCGGATGCCGGTACCGGCCAGCACTCGTTTGGCGAGGCGCTGCAAGGGAGGCTGAATATAGAGGGTGATGGTGGCGGCACTCCGTCGTTGCACTTCAGGCAAGAAACGCATCATCATCACCGAATCGCCCAGTCCTTGTTCGCAATAAATCAGTGGGTCTTCTCGGAATAGTGTGGGTGAAATCGCATGACGATCAGATCGCGGGGGCGGATTGGCATGGGGTGCGGGATTGACGGCGGCGGCGGTCATGGCAAGAATTCGCCATGGCTACCACACCCAAACGCAAGCGTCTGC
>JBDRPN010000015.1:0-93951 GCA_043826925.1 Pseudomonadota bacterium | reverse complement strand
TTCGATCCTCTGGGTTTCGAGGTTGCGGCTTAGGTCGTAGGTGTAGCTGGTGACGACGCCGTTGAAGTCCGTCCGGCTGGCGACGTTGCCGTTGCCGTCGTAGCTCAGGGCGCTCGATGCGGGGCCGCAGCCGGAGCCGCTGGGTTGGTTGCTGCCCACGCCGCGGACGACGTTGAGGACGGTGGTGAGGGTGTAGGTCCGACTGGTGCCGACGGCATCGGTGACGGTGGTGCTGTTCGTCCCAAAGCTGAGCGTGGCACGCTGGGCACCGTTGGCGTGTTCGGTGAGGTTGGCACGCCCTGAGGTGTCGTAGCTATAGGTGGCAAACCGGGCGCCGTTCTCGTCGGTGATGCCGGTGAGGTTGTTGGGGAAGCTCGTATTCTCGTAGTGGTAGGTTCGGGTCGCACCGCCAGGCCAGGTGATGGTGGTCAAGTTGTTGGCGGCACTGTAGGCGAAGCCAACCGTTTGTCCGTCGAGTTGGGTCAGGCTGATGACGCGGTTCTGGGCGTCGTTGGCGAGCGTGAGCGTGTGGCCAAAGCCGTCGGTGATGGTGGCGAGCCGTCCGTTGGCGTCGTAGCCCAGGGTCTGTACGCGACCGCGGACGTCGGTGAGGCTGACGAAGCGTCCGGTGGCGTCGTAGGTTTCGAGCTCGTCGCCCTCCCCGCCGGTGATCTGCCAGCCGCTGGTGGCCCCACCGGGATCGGTCTTGCGAATCAGCTTGTGAGTGATGTCGGCGTCGGGTTTGTAGGCGCCGCTGACGAGACGGAAGTCGATGAGTTGGCCGTCCGGCCGGGTGGCATAGACGGCGGCCGGCGCGGTGGTGGCGCTCAAGGTGCCATCGGGGGAGAGGCTGCGGTCGAATCTGTTGAACCAGAACAGGCCGTGCCGATTGGCGGGATGGTACTGCGAGCTGCTCGGGCGGCTTTGGTAGCTGAGGGCATAGGCGAAGCCGGAGGATTCGCCGGCGACGGCATAGATGCCTTCGGAATGGAACTTGCCGCCGGTACCGGCGTTTACGGGATTGCCAATGCATAAGGATGGACTGGGAGCACCGGTATCCTTCGCGTCGGTCTTGGCAATACAGCTCCCGTTCTTGGCACGAACCTGATTCGATGAGCAGTCTTCACGGGTACAGGTCGCGCCGCTTAACGTCCAATTGTGGTTGGGGGGACAGGTGTAGGTAACGACCAAGCTGCTGCTTCGACATACATATGGTGGAGGGGAAGCGGGATCTGCAGTCCGGAAATAGCCCGAAGGACACACTGTATTGGAGTAATTCACGACTGAACTCCCGCTATAGGCGCAAAAACTCCCTGGCGCAGAGGACTGCGAAAAAGGCCACAACCATTGACCCCAGTAAGTGTTCCAACCCCAAGGGCCATTTTGCGTCGGTACACATCCAGCATGGCCCGCTTGCCAATTACTGACAATTTGCGCCGGAGTTTCCGTCGGAGTGACGACGCAACCCTTCGGGCCAACGGGGTTAAAGGAATCGGAGTAGCAAGTCGATACAGGAAGCTTCCAGTCGTACGCCGATGGCCCCGATATAGCCGGTAGCGTTTCCGCGCACAGATGTCCAGAGAGAACGCCGCCAAAAATTACAGCGAACATAGTACGCGTCACATATATGGCCAATCGCCCGATCATGCTTCCCCCATGCTGATCACTTCTTGTTATTGAGACCAACTCCAATTCGCCACAACAGCAATAGATTTTCGCCAATCAAAAAGCATATCGGCGCTTCCCTAATGCTATAGCCATTGAGAAGCCCGAAATATCAAGATAGAAATGAAACTCGCCAAAAGTCGGCGTTGGCGGCACGGCGATCCTTGGTGGTCCATTGCCACATCGACCAGCCCTGCCAACGGCTGACGAGACTATGAGATAAGACCATTTGTGTCAATGAATTTTGTAGTCCGCGTGCATATATCATCATTCGATGAAATATGAGTATCCTTTACTGCTAAACGAAGCTGGCAGCGGGATTCCATTGCCCGGGACGGAGCCCGATGTCGCTGCCAACGCTATTTGCTTGAAGCGTAAAAGGCTTTCGCTTTGGTCAAAACCGGGCAGGCACTGCACTGCTGCTCGCCCTGCGTATAGAATCCGCGTCGGGGAGGAAACCACATTAATGCGCTGCACTACACACCCGTCGGCGCTCTTCAGCGATCGACGCGGATTCACCTTGCTTGAACTATTGGTCGTCGTCGCCATCATTGGCCTCTTGGCCGGCTACGTTGGGCCGAAATACTTCGGACAACTCGGCAAAGCCGAAGTCAAGGTCGCACGCGCCCAGATCGACGGATTCGACAAGGCTCTCGATCAATATCGCCTGGATGTCGGTCGCTATCCGACCACCGAGCAAGGGCTCAATGCGCTGATGGTCAAGCCGGCTGGCATCTCCCGCTGGGCAGGCCCTTACCTCAAGAAAGACATCCCTCCCGATCCCTGGAGCAAACCCTACAATTACAAAAGCCCCGGAGAGCACGGCGAGTACGACCTGTTCTCTTTCGGACGTGACGGACGCTTGGGCGGTGTTGGCGAAGACGCTGACATCACCAATTGGTAACTCGTTCCTTGCACTTCGAGATCAAAGCGTTCCATCCCCACGACGGCATCGTGCGGCGCTCGCTCGAAGCCGCCAATGCGGAGGACGCCCGTGCCCGAGTTTCGGCCGACGGCCTCGAGATCATATCGATCCAGCAGCGCTGGCATCGCGTCATATCGTTGCATCGACCCGCGAGCTTCGATGTCCTGTTATTCAGCCATGAATTGCGATCGCTGCTTGACGCCGGTCTTTCCATCATCGAGGCGCTCGGTGCATTGGCACGCAAGGAACGGATACCGGAACGGCGCGCCGTCATCGACGCGGTGATTCGCGAACTGCGCGAAGGCAAGCCATTCTCGCTGGCCGTTAATACGAAGACGGGAATCTTTCCGCCACTCTATGCGGCGCTGATCTCGGCCAGCGAACGCACCGGCGGCCTTTCCGAGGTGCTGCGGCGATTCATCGCCTACCGCGAACAGATGGATGTCGTGCGCGAGCGCGTGAAGGCTGCCGCCATTTATCCGGCCCTGCTGGTCGGTGTCGGTGGTCTCGTCATTGCCTTTCTGATGATCTACGTTGTTCCGCGCTTCAGCCGGATCTATGAAGACTTCGGCAAGGATCTGCCCTGGATGTCGAAGCTGCTGATGCAGTGGGGAACACTGGTGCAGGATCATGGCGCCGCACTCGCGCTGGGCGTCGTTCTCGTGTTGGTACTCGTCGCGAGGGCCTTCCGGAAGCAAGACAGCGCGCGCCACCTGTGGCATGCCCTGACGTCCCGGTCAGCGCTGCGCAATCATTACCAGGCATTCGTTCTGGCCCGCTTCTACCGAACCCTGGGCATGCTGGTGCAAAGCGGGATTTCGATTGTCGCCGCGCTCGAACTGGCGCGCGTCCTGCTCGATCGTGAAGGCCAGCACACCATGGATAGGGCAATTGCCCAAATCCGCGCCGGCTCGGCGTTGTCGGCCGCCATGGAAGAATGCGGACTGGCGCCCACCGTCGCCAGTGACTTGCTCAAGGTCGGAGAGAAATCCGGCGATATTGGCGAAAAGATGATTCGCATCGCCGATTTCCTGGATGCCGACACCTCGCGCTGGATCGAGCGCTTCGTCAGGTTGTTCGAGCCGTTGCTGATGTTGGGCATCGGCCTCTTCATCGCCCTCATCGTCGTGCTTCTGTATCTGCCGATATTCGAACTGGCGGGCAGTCTGCAATGAACGCGGCCATCCCAGTGCTGGATATCGATCATCTCTACGCGCTCACCCCGGCGTTCGATGCCCTACCCTATGGCGAAGCGACGCGCCATGCCTGCCTTCCGCTTCGCAGCGAGGACGGCCACTTGCTGCTGGCCATCGATCGCGAGGCGGCAATCAACCTCATGCCGTGGGCCGGGGCGCGGCTCGCAGCACCTTTTTCGCTGTGTTTCGCGAAGCGCGGCGATATTTCCGCTGTCCTTGCCAGTCATTCCGACGCTGTGCGTGCAATGGATGCCATCGATCCGGACGCCAACGTGGCCGACGCCACCGCCGAGGCGATCGAATCGCTGCAGTTGGATACGATTCATTCCGACGCTAGCCCAATCGTTCGGCTGACGAATTCGACGCTGTATGACGCCTACCGCGCTGGTGCCAGTGACATTCATCTCGAAACGACTGCCGACGGACTGCGCGTCAAGTACCGTCTCGACGGCGTCCTCTCGCGTGTTGCCGAACGCCGCGGCGTCCAGACCGCCGAACACGTCATCTCCCGCATCAAGGTCATGGCCGAGCTCGACATCGCCGAGCGTCGGGTGCCCCAGGACGGACGCTTCAAGGTATCGATCGACAGTCGCGATGTCGACTTCCGCGTTTCGATCATGCCGAGCATTTTTGGGGAGGATGCCGTCTTGCGCATTCTCGACAAGCACGCGCTGACCGACCAGCTGAGCGCCCTGACCTTGGAGTCGCTCGGCTTCGAGGACGACACGATACGCCGGATACGCCGGCTTGCCCGCGAGCCCTACGGCATGCTGCTGGTCACGGGACCGACCGGCAGCGGCAAGACCACCACGCTGTACGCCGTCATTAGCGAGATAAACGACGGGCGCGACAAGATCGTGACCATCGAGGATCCGGTCGAATATCAGTTGCCCGATGTTCTCCAGATTCCCGTCAATGAAAAGAAGGGCTTGACCTTCGCCCGCGGCTTGCGTTCGATTCTTCGCCACGACCCGGACAAGATCATGGTCGGCGAAATCCGTGATTCGGAAACGGCGGAAATCGCCGTGCAATCGGCGCTTACAGGTCATCTGGTGCTGACTACCGTGCACGCCAACAACGTCTTCGACGTCATCAGCCGCTTTCTTCACATGGGTGTTCCGGCCCACAGCTTCGTTTCTGCGATCAACGGCATCCTGGCGCAGCGCCTGGTGCGGATCATCTGCACCGACTGCAGTGTTGATGATCATCCCTCGGATGAATTGCTGGAGGAATCGGGCATCGACACCAACACCCGTTCGACGTATTCATTCCGCCGCGGCCGCGGCTGCGCGCAATGCCGCGGCACCGGCTACAAGGGCCGGCGCGCCATTGCCGAACTGCTGCGCCTGTCCGACGAGATGCGCGAAGCCATAGTCGCCGGCGCGCCGACCCGCCAGTTGCGCGAAGCCGCAGCCCGCGACGGCATGTGCTCGCTGCGCGAGGCCGCATTGATACTGGTTCGCCAGGGGCGCACTACACTCGAGGAAATCAACCGTGTCACCTTTGTGGCGTGACAGGCTGATTGTGGGCCTGACGCCGGCGCGGCTGAAGGCGGTCCGCCTCGGCAAGGGTCTGCATCCGCGTCCGATCAGCCAATGCGATGTGCGCCTCAATGGCGCCGAACCGGCCGCACCTTGGCGATCCGGCTTGGCGGCATTTCGCGAACTCGTGCGCGATGCCCAATGGCAAACAGCCCATGTGGAATTCGTGCTGTCGAGCCACTTTGTACGCTATGCGGTGATTCCGGGCGACCCGAGCGCGCAGAGCGAAGAAGAGCGATCCGTCTTGGGCGCCATCATCTTTCGCAAGACCTTCGGCGCGCTGAGCCAGGACTGGCACATCGCGCTGAGTGACGCCCGGAAAGGATTGCCGACATTGGGTGCGGCGATTCCATCGGACCTGATCAAGGACTTGCGTACCAGCGTCGGCAAACACAGCGGCATCTGCTCCATCCGCCCCGATCTCACGGACGCCTTCAACCGGATCGCCGACGACGTGAAACACGGCTCGGCAATCTTCGTGCTGATCGACTCCGGACGGGTCACGATTGGGCGGGTTGCTGACGGTGGGTGGACATCCGTGGTCAGCCGACCCGCGCCGATCGATGACGCGCTTGCGTGCGCACGAGTGCTGGCGGAAGACATGGAACTCTGTCCATTTCCCGAGAATGCCGCGATCTGGATTCGCGATCTAACCGGGATGTCCGTCTTTCCGGCCGAGATGTCCGGCCAGGTTCGAACCGTCCCGCCTCCGTGGCCCGGCCATCTTGCCGCTGCCTTGCTGCCCTGATTCCGATGCAGCGACTGAATCTCGATTTCGACAGGAAACCGACGACATGGCCGCTGCCCGGGATCGTTCTGCTCGTCGCCGGAATCGGGCTGACAGCAATGCTGATCCAGCAGCACACCGACGTAAGTAATGATCTGATGCTGGTCGAAACTAACGTGACCCGACTCAAGCGCGACGTCGAACGGCAGCGCGTGTTTGGTGTGCAATCGGAAGACCGCAGAGCCGGAGAGGGCGCGAGCGCGCGGACCAAGCGTCGAGCGAACAGTGGGACGCACTGTTCGATGGATTCGAGGCAGCAGCCAACGATACCGTGACCCTGCTTTCCTTCGAGCCAGGTGCCATTGAGATATCACTGCGCGGTGAGGCCAGGGACTTTGCTGCGATGACGGACTACATCACACGCTTGTCGGCGCATCCCGTACTGGCGGACATTCGTGTGACAGAGCACGAGATCGCTCGCGACCATCCGCGGCGTCCGTTGCGGTTTTCGGTGCGGGCGATCTGGAAGGAAGCTCCGCGATGAACACCCGCGACATGAAGGCGCTGGGAATTCCTGGAATCGCCGGACTCGGCCTCCTCCTGTTCTGCGCATCGTTCCATTTCGGCACGATAGCGCCGATGCGGACTCAACTGGACTCTGTCCAGAGCGAAGCACGGAGGCTTGCCGCAACGCTGCGTGCCACGGGGCTGAACAGGACGTCAACAGTTCCCACCGAAACCCAGGAGGCGTTGAGCAGCAGTCGGCCTGCCTCTGATCCCGTCGAGATCATCCGTCGCCTGAATGCCGTCGCGGAAAGTTCAGCGGTCACGGTCGATCGGGCGTCCTATACGACAACGGAAAAAGAAGGACTCACGCGCATCGAAGTCAGCCTTCCGACCAAAGGCGGCTACTTGCCGATCCGGGTTTATCTGCACGAAGCCTTGAAGATCGGGCGCGATGCGCAAATCGACAGTCTCGTGCTGCAGCGTGCCCGTGCAACGGACCCGGTACTCGATGCAGATTTGAAGCTGTCGTTTCAACTGGATCCGAAATGAGCGCGGACATGCCTGCATACATCGCTTCTCGCCGGCGCTGGATCGTGATCGCCGCCTTGTCGGCACCGGCAACCTATTGGTTGCTTAGCGCACCGATCGGCGGCCAGATTCCTTCCCAAATGCAAGTACCAATTCCTGTTTCATCTGTGCGTCCATCGGAAACGGCACCTACTGTGGGTGTGGAGTCATCGATAGCGAAACACGTCAACGGCAGGGTCGATCTATTTGCGCCGCGCACCTGGGAACCGCCACCGCCTCCAGTCGTCCCGGTGTCTGTCCCACATCAGTCGCCACAAGCCCCCCCGCTGCCCTTCAAGTTTTTTGGGCGCATTCAGGATCCAGGCCAGGCCCCCAGCTTCATCCTGAGCCGCGGCGCGGAAATGATCACAGTGCGCGTCGGTGATCGCATCGAGCCTGCCTATCTCGTCGATAAGTTCGACGGGACACAACTGCATCTCGTGTATGTGCCGATGAATATCCGTCAAACTATTTTTGTTGGTAATTCGAATGAGTGAGCTCATGACATTCCGCAGCATCGGCCGAACGCTACTGGTCTTAGCGCTAATGGCGCTCTATGGTTGTGCCGGGCAGGTGGCGCATCGCGAGGGCATGCAGTTGCTTGCCGACGGACGACTTGAGGAAGGCATCGCCGCACTGGAACGGGCCACTGCCGAAGCCCCTGAGAATTCGGAATTTCGCATGCGTCTGATGAACGCCCGCGAGACGGCAGGCCGGCGCTTGATCGGGGAAGCCCAGCGTGAGCGCGGCGCCGGCCACCTTGATGAGGCCGAAGCCATTTACCGCCGGATCCTCACGATCGATTCGACCAACAAGTCCGCCGTATCGGGTCTCACCAGCCTTGAACAATCGCGGCACGTGACGGCCTTGCTCAAGGATGCCAACACGCAATTTGAAGCCGGCAACATCGATGCGGCAGAACTGCGACTCAACCGGGTTCTTCAGGAAAACCCGCAGCTCCCGGAAGCGCGGCCCCTGCGGCGAAAGATCGATGACCGCCTAGGTCGCAACCAGGCCTTGCCGAGCACCCTGCGCAACACCTTCAAAAAGCCGGTGACGCTGGAATTCAGAGATGCCAACCTCAAGCAGGTGATCGAGGTGCTGGCCCGCCACAGTGGGCTGAACTTCGTATTGGACAAAGAGATACCGGCGAATCTGCCGACCACGGTGTTTTTGCGCCAGGTGACTGTCGAGGATGCTCTTGATGTACTGCTCACCACGCATCAACTCGATCGGCGGGTACTCAACGACACGACGCTGCTGATCTATCCCAACACGGCCGCGAAACAGACCGCAAATCAAGAACTGGTGGTCAAAAGCTTTTTTCTCGCCAATGCCGAGGCGAAACACACCGCCAACATGCTGAAAACCGTGCTCAAGGCGAGGAACGTCTTTGTGGACGACAAGCTTAACCTAGTCATTTTGCGCGACACCCCAACGATGATCCGGCTGGCGGAGCGCCTGGTGGCCACCCAGGACATCAGCGAGCCCGAGGTGATGCTCGACGTCGAGGTGATCGAAGTTCAGCGCTCGCGACTCCTTGAACTGGGCATCCAGTTCCCGAATCAGCTGTCCCTGGTGCCGCTACCGAGTTCAGGTACGACACTCACGTTGCATGATCTGAACACCTCGAACTCGAGCCGAACCGGGGCCACGATTTCTCCTCTGGTGCTGAATCTGCGGCGCGAGGTCGGCGACACCAACCTGCTCGCCAATCCGCGGGTACGCACGCACAACCGCGAAAGAGCGCAAATCAAGATCGGCGACCGCGTTCCGGTTATCACGACCACATCGACATCGACCGGATTCGTCTCCGAGAATGTTCAATATGTCGATGTCGGCCTCAAGCTCGAAGTGGAGCCGACCATCTATCCCGATGACGAAATCTCCATCAAGGTCTCGCTCGAGGTCAGCTCCGTGGTCAAGGAAGTGACTAGCAAGGCAGGCAGCCTGTCGTACCAGATCGGGGCCCGCAACGCGTCGACAGTGCTGCGCCTGAAGGACGGTGAGACGCAGATTCTCGGCGGCCTGATCAACGATTCCGAACGCAAGTCCGCCCAGCGCGTTCCCGGTTTGGGCGATCTTCCGATTGTCGGCCGGCTGTTCGCCAGCCAGAAGGACGACAACCAAAAGACCGAACTCGTGCTCTCGATCACGCCTCGACTTGTGCGTGGCTTGGTTCCACCGACGCATGTGCCGACCGAATTCTGGTCCGGCACGGAAAACAATCCGATGCTGAAGCCGCTCGCCGCCTTGGCGACTACGTCGCTCGTGCCCTCTATAGCACCGGCCTTGGCGCAGGCCGAATCGCCGACAACAAGTGGTGTCAAGACATTTCCGTCTGTGGTCGCGTCGGAAAGTTCTGCAGCGACCCCGTCTGCGCCGCCAGGCAGTGAACCGCGCGCCGCGACTCCAACATTGCGTTGGGAAGGAAACGCGCCGACCAAAATCGGCGGAATCGTGAAACTTAATTTGATTGTGTCGGCGGCTGACGCGATTTCCGCCTTGCCGGTTCAGGTGAAGTACGACCCGGCGGTGCTGGAAGCCATCGACGCACGGGTCGGTCGTTTTCTCGCGCAGTCTGGGAAGAAGGTTGAATTCACGAAACGTATCGTCGGCGCCGCCGGAATGATTTTTGTGACACAGAATGTCTCTGGTGACGGCGCCCGCGGAGATGGCGAACTGGTCGAGTTTGAATTCAAGGCGCTGAAACCGGCGCCGAGTAGCCTCGTGACAGCGCTGCCAACCATGGCGGCGAACAGCTCCGGACGGCCGACCCAGCAAACCGCGGCCGCGCTTATTGGCGTTACGGTCACGCCATAGCAGGTCATGTGCGCACGAGGTTTTACGCTGATCGAACTGCTGGTCACGCTAGCTTTGATCGGACTGGTCGCATCGATCGCGCTTCCGGTCGCCGAACTCACGACGCTTCGCCTGAAGGAAGGGGAGCTTCGCAGTGCACTGCGGCAGATCAGGGAAGGACTCGATGCGCACAAGCAAGCCGGTGACGAAGGCCGCATCATCCTGCGCGCCGGCGACTCGGGCTATCCACGGTCACTTGCCGTGTTGGTGGAAGGCGTCGAAGATGCGCGTAGCCCGACTCGCGCCAGGATTCACTTTCTTCGCCGGATTCCGCGGGATCCCTTCGCCGATCCAGACCTTAAGCCTGAGGACACTTGGGGCAAACGTAATTACCGGAGCCCCCATGACCGACCGCGCGCAGGAGACGATGTCTTTGACGTCTATTCACTGGCACCAGGCACGGGTATTAACGGCGTTCAGTACCGAGAATGGTAGCCAAAGACAAGCGCGTAGAGTTGTTGTCTAAGTCGGCTGGGACCTCCGGCTTCACCCTGATCGAGCTGTTGGTGACGATGGCGATCATCGCCCTGCTGCTGTCGCTTGCCGCGCCACGCTATTTTAGTGGCGTCGACAAAGCCAAGGAGACGGTGCTGAAGGAAAACCTGCACCAGATACGCGATTCGATCGACAAGTTCTACGCCGACCGTGGACGTTATCCGGCCAATCTCGAGGATCTGGCAACTCAGAAGTATCTCCGAAGGATTCCAGTCGACCCGGTGACGGACAGTGACCGTACCTGGGTCTTGATTCCCCCTTCCGATCCGCAAAAAGGTGGCGTCTACGACGTGAAGAGTGGAGCATCCGGCACCGCCCGCGATGGCTCGCAGTATGAAAGCTGGTAGGCACGAGCGGGGCATCGCCTATATCGCCCTGTTGATCGCCATCGCGGTCATAGGCGTCGGTCTGGCCGCGGCCGGGACTGTATGGAGCGAGGCCAGTCAGCGGGAGAAAGAGCGCGAACTGCTTTTTGTGGGAGAGCAATTCCGGCGAGCCATCCAACAATACTATGAGAGCGGTGTTATTGAGAAGAAGTATCCGCCGAACCTCGACGCACTGCTTTACGATCCGAGATTTCCGGGTATCCGGCGCTATCTGCGGCGCATTTACCGCGACCCAATGTCAGGTACAGCGGAATGGGGCTTACAGCGTGCGCCGGATGGCGGAATCATGGGCGTATTCAGCTTGCGCGACGATATTGTTGCTCACCGCCGAGTGAATTTTCCGCGACACTTGGCGGGATTTGAAGGCAAGACACGAACATCGGAATGGGTGTTTTCCTATGCGCCGAAGTAACTCGGGGTCTTGAGCCCTGGCTGCAGTGGATTCATCTCTCGCATTGGCCAACCTCCAGCGGTGACGCCGTCCCCGCAATTTGACATTAGCCCCCCAGTGTCTGTTTTGGATCGCGCTGAATTGCGGGCGGCCCACGGTGTCGGTGCTCTCGTTTTTTTTCGGGCCACTTAGACGTTGAGGCTCTGGAGTCCTTTCTCGGCGAAATCTTCAGTTGGGGCGGTGGCCCTCCCCTCTGGCTTCTCCCTGTAGGTATCCAAGAAGCACTGGGTTGTCTGCTGTTTCGAGAAGTTAGATTCCGCGAATGCGTGGCGCACTCAAGCTGGGCGGGAGACCGTTGGCCCGAGGATGCGCACAAGATCACGTTCGTCGCAACCAAGTAATCGACGGCGCGCGTCCTTTGCGTGCATAAACGGTGCGGGCACGGGCGTAATGGATGAAGACATTGCTATTGGTGCCGCAATAATTGATTCATTCACGACTTTGCCTTCACGCAACCGCAGGACATGTGTTGCCCAGTCCAGGCTCGCAGTGTCGTGGGTTATGACCACGACAGTTTGATTGACGAATGCCCGAAGCACGAGATCGAAGAACGTAACTCGGCGCGCAGCATCCTGAGCCGATGTTGGTTCATCCAGCACAACGACGGGCGCTCCACGCAAGAGGACACGTGCGATTCCGATTCGTTGCCTTTGCCCCCCGGACACCCCCTCGCCGCGCGCGCGAATCTTTCGGTGCGCTCCGTCCGGTTCAAACAACAGGTCACGGATACCAGCCGCTTCGGCAGCCCGGAGCACCGCTTCATCACTCGATGTCGGTGTACCGTAGCGAATGTTCTCGATCACGGAACCGCTGAACAGGCGAACTTCTTGGGTCAGAACGGCAACCGCTCGCTGGGTTGAATTCTGAAGTTCAATTGGCTGCACACGAGCTCCAGCGATCGTCACGACCCCGTCCGATGGCACCAGTACGCCGCTCAAGAGCTTAGCCAGCGTAGACTTGCCTTCCCCGCTTGAACCGACAAGTGCAACTCGTGCGCCGTGAGGTATGTCGATACTAACGCCAGAAAGTGCGGGCTTCGAAGCGTGCGGATAGCTGTACATGACATCGCGGACGGAAATGGCGCATTCCGGATTCATCGACTGCTCGTCCGGCAAAGCGATTTGAGGTGCTTCCTGTAGAGACAAGTAGTCTCTGGCCAGCGCCATGCGTTCAGCCACTTCATCCACGATCCGGTGCATTGAGCGCAGGGGTTCCATAAGCCGCTGGTAGCAGAGCACGACGAGAACCATAGCGCCAGATGCTGATGCATCCCAGTGACCCCACACCCCAGCAGCAACCACCAGCACGAACCCCCCGTGATCAATGACGGCCTTCGCCATGTCAAAGACCGCCATGGCCTTGTGATGCCTAAACTCCCGGTCGGCCAGTGCGCTGGACGTGCCTTCGACTCGCTCAGCCTCTGCGGCTTCGGCCCCGCAAAGTTTGACCGTCTCCACGTTGGTGATTGCATCCACGATATCAGCCCCAAGAGCCTCCCGGGCCCGATTGATGGCGACCCGAACACCGTTCTGGTTTGAAATCTGCAAGGCAGTGACGGCGCACAAGGCCAAAGCAACCCCCAGCGCCGTCACGCCGCTGAGGCTGTTCGTTTCGAACAAGAGAATCAGGGCGAATACGATGCCCATGAGCGGACCGACGATATCACCGATGACCACCTTCAATAGATCGGCGATGGCGTGAGCACTGCGCTCTAGCCGTACATGTATCTGTCCTACCGGCGCATCCAGGTGCCAAGCCATCGAGTTGCCAACTAGGTGGGACATTCCGCGGCTCATCAGCTCTGCGCCGAGCCTCGTGGCAGCACGCTCGACTGCCACACGTTGTAGTACGCGGAGCAACTGCGCACCAATGTATGCACCGGCCATGGCAAGCAGCAGGAAGGTCGTAGCCTCATCCTTCCCAGTAATGGCAATGCCATTCATCAAGTCACGCAGGAAACGCGGCACCAACTGGTCCGTCAGAGCGGCACAAAACGCCAGCACCAGTGCGATGGCGATCTGGCGGTTGTGCTTCACGAGCATGGAGAGAATCTGCTTCATAGCGACCTCACGCCAGCTTGGCCATGCTTAGACTGAGGTAGCCTGTCAGCATCAGCAGGCTGAACGGCACCCCGAACACTGCATAGGTCCGGAAACTCAGAGATACGCCAGACTTTTTTGCGGCTTCGATGAGGATCGGTCCAGCGCTAGCGGATGTGAGCAGGGCCGTACTTCCCGCGCAGATGCCCGAGGCTAGAGACCACGCGGCATCAAGGCTTCCATCGTGCTTCGCATGCACGACCGACGCGAGCATGGTGGCGGCGCCGTCGGCGCTGATCAGGCTTGTGACAAGAAAGGCGACGACTTCGATGCTACCGCTGTGATTCGTCAGCGACTTTTCAACGAGTACCGCCAACAAAGGAGAATGCTCGATCACCGCCGAGATCGTGAACAAGGCCGCAATCGCAAGTACGGCTTCGTCGCCGAGTACGAACGTGCTCCGAACAAAGTCACTCGAAGCACGGCATGCGAGCAGGAGCGCAAGGATTGCCATCGACCCTGCCAACGCGTACACAGGTTGCAGTATCTGCACGGCGAACAGGCTGACCAGCCCCAGACCTCCGAGATACTGGTCCGTGCTCGGCGACACCCGATGCGCAGACCGAGCGTGCTGCTGGTCGCGAATCCGAATGCGCTCGAAAGTCTCCATGACTCGACGGCGGCTATTGTGTTGATTCGTCCAGAATGACCAAGCCCCCACAACCACCATGAGCACGCATAGCACGAGTAGGTTTCTGGGAAGCATGTTTGCCGCGAACGTGGATACATCGAAGCCCCAGACTTGCCTTTGCAGGATCGCTGGCGTGTCACCCCAAGCTGCGGAGGCGCCCCCGAGGTTCGATGCAGGAATCAACCCCACCAACGACGGCACCCAAGGGATGCCGAGGCGCTGACACAAACTGAACGCCAGCGGAGCGAGAAGCGCGACGGCCGGGATGTTGTGGATGGCTGCCGCGCAGGCCATCGCAAGCGGCATCAGTATGCAGGGCACGAGCACGCTGGCGGGCACCCCCGCGAGCCAAGATACATGCAGCGGTCGTGCAATAACCGCCCCAAGCCAGTCTCCACCACGCTCATCAAGGGCCATCGCAACGGCGAGTTGCACAGCCGTCATCATGACAAGGACACCAATGAGGCTCGGCCCTACCTTGCCGAGAATATCCGAAATATGTCCAGGTGATGCCGCAAGCGCCAAGAGCGCTGCGATCACGGCTGGCTTGGCAAGGCCAGCGCGCGGAAACGCCAGCAGGGTGATGATTAGGCCGAGAAGTGCCATGAAGGGCAGGTAGTCGATGTAGATCACCATCATTTACTCCCAGTACAAATACAGATCGACGTTCCGGCCAATAGGACCGACATGGTGAGGCGCACAGTGGTCCGAGAGTACCGCCACCACCTTGGCTTCCGGCCACAGGCGCGAAGCCATCATGGCCAGTGGTGAAGCGAGGGCCACACCCTGCTCGTCGAGGAAAACATCAATCAAGATGGCGGTGAACCCAGCATCTTTGACCTCGGTGAAGGAGAGTACCCCGCAGAACCGAGCTGGATACCAGCGCGCCAAGTCCCGGAAGTGCGGCGGACGATGGCCGTGAGGTGTCACATCATGCACCTGGGTTACGCTGACGCCCTCATCGAGTAGGGGACTGATCAAATGAGGCCTCATTTCACCCGCGATGAGGACCAACGAGTTGCGCAGCACGTCGAGGACCTTTCTGTTTGCGTCTTCCGCACATTGAGCAATAGAAGCTCCTTCGTCACCATCATTCACAGCCACCGCGCTTTCGGCAAAGCCCTTCGGAAGCTTGACTTTAAGCAGTGCTATCAGGTCATGGATGTCTTCCGCAGAAAAGCCCAAATCTCGCATTTCTTGCAGGTGACTGGCGAGTTGGTGTAAGCCGGCTGGTCCGTGGTGCCGGCCCTGGTTTGGTCCCCGGTGCTTCAGCATCGCATTGCTCCTTCGCTAAAAAGTTGAGTAACTGTTCAGTGAAGCGGCGGCAATCTCCAGTGGCGTCGTCTTCGAAGACGATGTTGCGGGGGTGTCGCGATGTTGTCATAGTGGACTGATAAGCCTTTTCTCAGTATGGTTGAATGATGGTCATATTTCTGGCCGAGCGGCAGCCGAGGTGGATACGAAACGCCCGCAGCTGAACGCCAGGCATACACACGGTAGGAGGGAGGCTGAACAATGAACGTGGACGCCAAGGTTTCTGTCCCGGCGGCAACGGAGCAACATCTTTCCGGATATTTCCTGCCCTGGGAGAAAGACGCGATCGGCACGCTCGCGCAAGCTAGCGTAGGTCAGCTCCGGAATTTTCGGATGATCCGCCCGAGCGGCCTAGATGCATTTCTTGAGAACTCGAATTCACCCGTATTGGTCCTTGTCGGGTCTCGTGGCACAGGAAAGACGATCGCGCTCACGGTGAAGGCGGCCAAGATGTTTGCTCTGAGCGGCGGCGGGAAGTATCACACGCTACGGCCGTACAGTCCGTGGATTAATCGCTTGCTCCCCGGCGAGGTTGTAATCGGTCCGGAGCGCTACTCCATGTATGCGCCGCACGCAACGTGGGTCAGTATCTGGAAGCTTGTCTTGGGGGCGCATTTTGCTGTTCTGATTCTGCGCCATGAATTTTCGCGGGATATAGCACAGGAAGGAGAGGAACGGATCGCCGCCATCGTAACGCGCCTGTTTCGATGTTCCAAAATGGAAAAACTCGGTGCGTACGAGTTTTTTGAGAAGGTGGTTCGCTACGCTATTGGCCACACGGAGTCCATTGCTCGCGCGATTTCTTTTTTGTTGGAACACAAAATTAGCAGCGTGCTGTGTCGTAGCTGGCTCGAACAATACATAGACCCGATTCTTGCCAAAGCATCCGGCGAGCGCGAATACACGATCTTCGTGGATGGGGTGGATGAGTGCCTTGGCAGTGGGGATATGCGCTTGTTTGATCTTTATGGCAAGAACCGCGATGACAAGTCCAGTGCAGTGGACCGTGAGAACGAGCGTGCGGCGGCACATGAACTGTGGCTACATGTCCAAACCGGATTTATCGATGCGGTTTACCACTTACGGGAATCGACCTCCATGGGTTGTCGGGCTTACGGCGCGGTTCGTTCGGAGGCTTTCCCGCGCTATTTGGAAAAGACTGTACTCAATCGAGCAAAAGTCGATGGGTCGTTGATCTTGTCACTTAACTACAGCTTAGACGATTTGGAGAGGGTTTTTGATCTCCACGTAGAGTGGACGCCAGCCGCCGAACTTATGCCTCTCAAAGCAGGCAGGACTGGTGGGGCCGATGACATATCTTCGTGCGAACGGCTGTTCGGTTTGGATCTGATTGAACACCCGCGCGTATTCGGCAGCAATGAACGGGCTTTGCAGGCGATAATTCGGCACAGTTTTGGCGCGCCGCGCGAACTGGTGATGTTGGCCGCTGCCGCGAAAAATAGCGTTCCGCCGCTCGAACGAAAGCACCGTGTCGAAGATATGATCGATGCGATGAATACTGCAGCCATCGATGTGTTTAACGATTACATTCCCGCGGTATTCCCAATTTGGGACAAGCGCTATGAGGCGGGGTTTGCGCATATTGCGGGCAATGTTTTACCGGCGGAGCAAGTACGCGTGATCGAGGAGATTTTCGCGGAGAAATTTGGCGCGCGACCGCAACCGCCGTTATTTGATTTTCTGTACGCACGGGGGTTGATCGGCATTCCAAGTGGGGCAGCAAAGAGTCGGATCGAATTTTTTCGACCGAATGGAACGGAAAAACCATTGCTAGAAGGATACAAGTATCTCGTCCTTCATCCGGCGCTCAGTGCTCGCGTCTGCAGCGAGCTTCCCCCAGGACAACAACTGGAATTCTATAGCTCATGGATCATCGTGGGTCAGGGTCTCGATGCGCCTCCAGAGTTGGGCACTGGCAAATTGTTGCTGCGCCGAGCGACAAGCCACAAAGGTCTGGATGTGTTGATCGACGGGAAGGCGATTGCTGAACCAGACACCAAAAGCAGTTGTGGCAAGGTGTTGTTGTATGGGCTAGTTTGCGCTATCCGGCGGCACAAGCAAAAGATGGTTAGCGCGGCCGAGATTTGTAGGGAGATCAATGCCTTGTGTGAACAGGGGCTGTATCCGCCTAACTGGCGAAAGGGACAGTCGACGGTCGAATTTGTCGCTAGTGGCCTACGATCCAAAGGCCCGGACCGCGAACCGCACATTGTCAAGCAGTGCAAAGGATGGGTGCGATTCCACCAGTTGCACATCCGCTTCCAAGAATCCGATCCAAACCGCTTTGGGCTCGCTTGGGGTCCCGGAGATGTTCATCAACTATGGGTGGATTTGACACCGTTGGATATAGATATTCGTATTTAACTTGTGCACTCCGGTGCATGAGCTGCGCCGGGCGCCTGATGGCCGGGTGCCGACTGCCATCATCCGATACAGGCTGACGGCAATCGCAGCGCAGAGGCCGTTGATGTGGAAATTTCACCTTTGCATAACGAATCTCCATTGCGCGTTCACCAGGATGTGCAGCGAATCGCCGCTCCAATCTTTGTCACGGACCTATATTGGGACTGAAGCGGCTATCGTCGCTGCCGCAAAGCGGCCATTCGAATTGAGTTTCCCTGGATACGTCCTTCTTCATCATGCGGCACGCAGACATCCTGCATCGAAGGCAAAACTCCCCCCAGCTTTTTGACATTATTGCCCAAGAGCATTGTTACGTTGCTTCAATATTGCCAGCGCTTTCTCTCTAGAAGGCCAGCCTGATACACTTAAAAATGCACGACGCCGGCAACCGGCGTTCGAGTACCAGCAGGAATGTGGCCGACAGTAGCGCTCTAGGTCAAGCTCCACCCTGGTATGTTTCCACTCTGATTTCGGGCTAAATTGATCGAAGACCGTTCCCGCAGGTGTCGCGACCGGCACATTCGGTCGAATCAACGCCAGACAACACCGGTTCTCCCGTTCGTCCAATATCCGGTAAGCGGATACACCGGGCGTAACGCAAAGCTTCCCAACTTCAAGGTCAAAGCATTCGCGCAATGATCGGCGGCTCAACCAATCCACGACTTCGCAATAAAGAGTATTTAGCAGCTGAAGCAATCCGCCTGCATCGACACACATGCGCATTTGGGTGGCTTGGCTGACGAGATTCATGACCCAGTCTGCCGTCGTCTTCTGGCGACCCGATTGTTCTGCGCACTCTGCACAGAACTCCACATACAGAAGCACGATCCACAACGCAAGCGGCTCTACGCGCAAGTCACCTGCGTGATACCTATATCCGTTCAGAACGTTCGCTTGGCAATATCGGAACTGTATCAAAGCGGTGGCACCGAAAGTTGCTCGGATAGCCGACATGAACTCTACGCAAACGTCGAATGGATCGTACTTGGCTGCTCCATAATTCGGGTGCGTAAATTCATCCCAGCGCCACAGTTCAATTATCTCTACCCGCGCTACGTCCAATGCACTAATCGTCGCCTTTATGGGCGGCGGGCATAGCGACAGGATTGCTTGACGCTCCCTCTCTGCACGCCTTCGAATCAGGCGGGGATGCCCAACTTCGCTGTACCATCCAGTATGCAATTTATCCCATCTGACACGCGACTCGGCGAGCCGATTGAACCATGCAGCCCACGGAAAATATCGAGCCGTGAGTAGAGGGCGTATCGCCTGCATGTCAATCATGGCATCCCAGGTTGGCTCAACTCCCGCTACCGGGTGCGAACATTCAGAACAGACATAGGGTTCGCGCAACGAAACTCTTGCCTCGTTCTGAAAGTAGATTTTGGTGCCACACACGGTGCATTGGTCGAGTAGGCGACAACCATGCATCAGGCACACCGTGTGCAAATGGCACTGGTGCCACCACGTGTGGTATCCCGCGCCGAGGCAAATTGGACAAAAGCGCAGAACGCTCGTTTCGAACAGCAGCCAATCGTCGCAACCAAGGCATGCGCAGATAACTCGACGCGAAAAAATGTCCGTCGTGTTTCGATAGGCATCAACCCATTCCGTCCACTTCGCGGGCAGATTTAGTTTCTTTGACGCTGTATCGCCCTTCACCGCAGTAGAGAACACTGCGGCCGCGTCCTTTGTCGTAAGCGCGTTGGCCCAACCGAATTTTAGAATTGAACTTTGTGGAGATTCGAAGGGAAGAAATGGCAAAGTATCGCCCGTCCATGTGCCTTTGGCATTCGTGGAATGAATCATTGTCCGCCCATTCGCCTAAAGTTCGGACCGGACGATTTTCGTGAATTCCATTGCTCGCGCGTTAGGCACAAAAAAAGAAGCGCGCAACTAGTCGAGGTCGACGCATCCAGCATACGCCATCGCACGAGTCCACAAATCCTTTGGAATCGGCTTTTGGCTCCTTACCGGTTCTCTGGCATTCAATATCCACCAGCGTATGCCCGTAAAGATTCGGCGTAGTGTAAGCGCCGGGGTGCCCTTTGTTTTCCTGCCTAAAGCCTTCCAAAGCCTGTTCGACTCATTTGCGAGTTGGTATGGCTTGCCATGAGAGTCCGTAAGGAATGCTTCAGGCACGGTAACACCATTCAATTCGGGAAATCGACTCTCATCCATCTTCTCCAATAGCGACTTCCAATCGCTCTCCAATGAGTATGGGCATAAGGTCAGCCGCCTGGTAAAAAAGCGCTCAGCCAGACCAAAATCTTCTCCTGATCGAATGCGGCTTTCCAGTAGCTCCATCTTCGGCGACTCGCCAAACATAATTGTTAGGAGTCCCGTGCTGTACCCAGCTAAATCGTTTGAAATATCCTTCAGCAAGAATAGATCCTGAATACGTAGCGTCTGCGCTTCATCGATCACTAGCACGCATTGCCGTAGGGACGACTGCGAGGCCCGCTCTGCAATCGTTCGAGCCATGCGAATCCGCAGTTTGGTCGGATCTCCGCCCAAGACTTTGTGCTCGACCTCGGCGAGCAATCGGATCGGAATCGAGCGCGACGCAGTGGCCGGAAGCATATGAGCATTCAAATAAAATGCGGGCATCAGAGGGAACTCCGTGCGGAGCGCCTCAACGCAGTAGACTGCGGCCGTCGACTTCCCCTCACCGCTGGCGCCGGAGAACCAGCACCCTGAGGTCCGCAAAACGATTGGGACACGAATCTTTTCATACGTTTGCATTAGCGGATTCGTTGGAAAAATGAGACTTTCAACGAGCGCAATGGCGACTTCTGGGGATGGCAGCTGGTCGGTACCCATGGCTTCGCCATCCAAGCTCATATCATTGCCAGCCGGCGCGCTTGAGGTTACCTTTCCAAATAGAGTTGCGGCAGAAGTGTCAGCCACGATGTTTCCGCCGCACTATTGCGCCAATGAGTGGTGCCGGGCCCAAAACAGAATTCGGTTCTGAACTTATGAGAGTAGGCTGCTCAAGTTGATCCGAGGTTCCGTGGCCATGCACCGGCCCCTGTAACTTCGCATTGCGCCGAATGCGTGCGACCGCCGTCGCGTCCTTTTTACGTTGGGTCGGCTTGCTCTTGTGGGCTGCGTGCTCGGCTGTCAGTTCTGCCTGCTTCACTTCCAGAAAATCGTGCGTAGGCGTGGGCTCGCGTTCATGTCGCTTCGCTATTTGTCCAAATTTTTGGATGAGATTGTGGTCGCGCCAACTGAGTGCTGTCGTCATCCATTTTTTCTCTGGTTTTACGTAGCCGACTAACTCTCCATTGGCCGAAAGCACGCGGCTGATCTGGAATTGGCGACGATACACTTGCAGAAAAACTTTCTGTCGAATTAGATTCCAAGAATGGGCCAGCTGCGGCCCCCGAAACCTCGTTCGATTAACCCTGACGCAAGGCTCTATACCCTTGAGCGCGTTCCCTTCAACCTTGCATGGAAGCATATGCCACATTGTTGGTCGATCTTTTTGCCGTAGCTTAGGATAAGGTCGCGGGAAGAAGCGCTGGCTCGAATCTGCCATAGCCGCTTGAATCACCTCCAGCGGCTTCGCCCAGAAGTTACCTTCGTCCCCAGTCGTGTTAACCCAACGTGCAGCAAGCTTTATCAGGTCGCAAATATCGTCTTGGCGAAATCGCCACCTAAGAGCTTCCTGGTCCGGATTACCCTTTTTTGTATCCTTGGGTCCAGTACCGAAAGTGCTGGGTAAATTCTGCGGGCCTGCCTGCGTAAGCTTTTCGAACGTCCGCTCGACCAAGTATCGGGCATACCACGCGCGGGCCTCGCCATAGCACAAGGCACAACCGACCGTCGCGACAATTGCCGACAGGGCCGTTGTTGACTTGTGGGCCCATGCCCGATCAATTTTTAAGATGTCCCAAGCTTGCCCTGCAAACTCTTGCAAGAAGTGGCCTGGTAGCCATCGACCGTCAGGAGACGCCTTAAACCGCTTAAGTTGGTCCATGGGCGCTGGCGTAACTACGGCTAAATCAACCAACTCCATAAGACAATCTTCCGTAGTCTGGAATTCAAAGCTGTCCGACGTAGCGATGATCGATTCAGAATATGTCTCTACGATAGCGCCCGCCCACCAGCGCGGAACTGGGACATCAATGGAGGTGCCTTTGGGCGTCGAGATCTCGACAATCGCTGCACTATCGCCCTTTTGGTAATCCAATTCACAAATTTGGTTGAGCCATTGCGGACGGATTAGCGACGATAGTCCTTGCCCGATATTTGTGCGGCGAACGGCATCTTCACCCCCACGACTGCTAATCCAATTGAGCGGCCTATTGAACAGGATGGCATTGCATAAAGTGACAAGCGACGAATAGGCTTCGTCGCGAGTATTAAAGGGATAGTGATCCTTACCCATTCCCTTCGCCAGAAGAAATTCTCTAAACCTTCCGTGGAGGTCAATCCAGGATACGCGGGCCTCCCTGATTCTTTTACAATTGTTGACGTGATCACGTCGATTTTTCAGTACTTCACCCTCGATCATTTCCATCAATTCTTCGGGAAAGCGCGACACTAGGCTGGTGAATGCGCCAGCGTATCCACCCCGTCGGCCCTCAGCAAGATTGCCAGCGGGCAAGTCGGCATGTCGAGTGTTGGGTCCCCAATGTCGATAACGTACCAAGCCTTTTATGCCACGCGGACTTTCACCGGGATTGGCCTCTAAGGTCTTTCCAAAGAGCTTGCGCACCCAGGCAGCGCTGATCCCAGTTTCTCTTCGAATTTCCGCGTATGGGCGATTGTGGATATACAGCTGGACCGCTTTCGCTCGACAGCGAAGTGAATTAGTTTCCGGAAGTTCAGGTTCCTCGAAAACTAGCCATCTTTCGGGATGGACAAAGAGTTCGGGATGCCCCTTCGTACGCCGATTTCGTGGCATGGACATCGCCACAAATGTGGGCTCTACCGGTGATGGGTTCGTGACAGATTGAGATCGTTTCTCGACCTGATTTTGATTGGCGTTTAATGCAATGCGCCGGTTAATATCTAAAAGCGCGTCCTTCAAGTTGCACGCCAAGACCCCGTTCGCGAGTCCCGTGGCAATCGCTGCAAGCATCAATGCCGGATCGACATTTGGCAGCTTCATTGCGTCGTCAAACGCTATTCCATTCTTCGAAGCAATTGCCTCTACGAGCAAAGACGATTCATGTGCAGTGGAGAAACTTCTTGCGCGCGTCATTGCACCCGACAACATGAGCCAGTTGGCAAACTCCACCATCCGCAATGACAGGTCACGCTCAGTAACAATAATCTCGCTCGTTGGAGTTGACGCCGCAGCGACAGCGACTGGCTTATTCTTTGTTGGCGCAGCTCGTGGTTGCCTAGTTTCCGCGACACATCGGTATGTATCCTGCCGACCATCATCCCAAGTGACTTTCACTCTGCCAGAGTATCCCTCGGCATCGACTTGGGAATCGGTGTCCATAGCTCGATAGCTTGCGACATTGGGATCTCCTTCCAAGAGCACACACTGAATAAACGGCAAATCGCCCAGGATAGTTAGAAGTTGTTTATTCCGATTACTGAAGAAAACCCAGGTATTTGGTTGCTGAGGCCATCGCTTCTCAAGAGCATCTCGCACTGCCGCGATTGATTCACGAATCTGGATCTCTGTCGCGATTTTTTTATTCGACGAGTCCGCGACAGGATGAGAGGTACTTTGCAGCCCTTCATCGGGCGAGGCCACTGTGACGAGTTTCGCCATGTCATTGTTAGCGGATTTCACGGTGCCATCACTCATAGTGAAAAGTGCATGCTCGAACTCCGCGGGGCCAAAAACTCGAGTGACGACTCCATCCAACGAGATTCTGTTTCGCCATTCGAGTGCAACTGTTAGCCAAAAGCCAGCAGCCGTGAATTAGATCCGCAAGGTCGTATGGCGCAAAGTAGCAATATTGACCGGCCTTCGCCAGTGTCACTGGATCGCGACTCAAGTGACACTCAAACACCCTGCGTGACCGGCCATAAGAGCGGGTAACCTGTTAATCTATTAGCTGTTTTTAGAGAGTTACATTGCCATCGGACTTAAGTGATTCTTGGCTATTCGTGAAAAACTCTTTGCGACTTCCTAATCCTGCAAGAAAGGCATTTATTGACAACGAAATCATGAAGTTGTCAGTTCTGCTGACGCGTGGTTGGATTCGTTACTTGATGAAAGAACTGGACTGCACCATCGGGCAGTTGGATGTACTTTTCCCGACCGTGGGCCAAGCAACTTCGACACTTGGCACAAATGATTCGTCAAAACGATGGTACAGATGGGCCAGGGGGGAATGCAGCCCTCGAAGTGCGACCACACTGATCGATTCAACGCAAGTCCTTGTTGCAGAACATGCAGAAAAACTTGCTCCAGGATCCAAACGAATACTGGATTGCCCTCTAAAGCAGGTTGAAGTGATAACCTCAAAATCCTGTCGCGACACAATTAGCAAAATCCTAATGGCGCTGCCTCCGCATCAGGCACAGGAGTTTTTTCTTTGGCCGTTGGAATATGATCCTAACGGCGTAACACGAGTCGATCCTTCTATCGAGCAAATTGCTTCGCTGTCGCAGAACCCATCTATGGAAGCACTTGCCGGTGCGATCGGTATATACGTTGAACTCAATCTAGGACGAGATATCTGGGAATGGTTCGCCGCAGGTGAACTCCTCGGCACTTTGATTGACAAGGTAGCGAACAACACTTGGTGGCTTGCCAAGGACGCTAAATTTCTGCGAGGTTCCGTGCTGCACGGGATATTCTGATCGCCAGCGACTAACTTTTGTGTTTGTGTAAATGGAACCGCCGCGCCAGATTTAGTTTGACGAATTTTTTGTTTGCCTTATGTGAGACAGATTTACTTTTTATGCGAATCGACTCACGCATTCATGTTCATCATTAGAAATGCAAATCTGTGTGACGAAATTTGATTTTGAAAGAATCAGTCCTTCCAATCAGGGCCGGGACCTAGAGTGCCATGCCCCACAATCACTTCGCAGCACTTCATCACAATAAAGTTGTAATTGGTTTTCTCAGAAAACTGTAAATGCCGTCAGTCCAAGGAACTGTGCCCAGAACTCTTGAAGGGTTCCCTAGACATTATGGTGAATTATTCAATTCGGTATAAATGGGATTCTGGGTTCTCCGCAGGGGACTCGGGTGACACAATTCTGTCCCCCAAATTCCGGAAAAACTGGTCACAAACTAGCCCCCTAGCGCTGCAAACCAGCCCCCCCAAACGAATACCCAACCCTTGACACCCACGAATGGCTTTTGGCGTTTCGCGCCACCGTCCCGCCAGCGCCAACTTTCCGGTGCCCTCGCCGCTCAGCGGCCGTTGCGCACGCTATCGGCGAAGCGGCGGTCGCGCGTGGCGATGTGATTGCCGATGAAGGCCAGAGCCTCGGCGGCCCCGCCCGCGATCAGCTCGGTATCGCCCGCGGCATGGCGTGAGGCGAGGATGCGCAGGGTGTCGAGCGTATAGGCGTGGTCTTCGACGTGGTCTTCGTAGTCGTCGTAGCTGTTGAGGCGCATCAACAGCTCCTCCGACAGGAAGTGCGCCTCGCTGTAGGAAATCAGGCGTTCGAGTATCTCGCCCACCACCGCGGCGTCTCGATTCTCGCCAGCCGCGGCGCACAGCGCCCGCAGCAATCCCAGTTGAATCTCGTGCTCGCGATCGGTGCCCGCGTTCGACTCGATATTGATTTCGGAGAGCTGTGACATGTTTACTTCCTTCGGCAAGCCGGATCGTTCATGAGCTGCAGCTTAGCGCAAAGCCAGAAAGCGGCGGCGTGACAGTGATGGCTCGCCGGCTGCCTTTTCCTCCGCGGGTGCTTTCGGCGCCTGCTGCGGCGCCGTCAGCAGTGCGATCAGCGAGGCGCGGGCCGTCATGGTCGCCTCCGACTGCGAGGAAAACTTGCCCATGGGTGAAAACAATGGACAGCTCTGGTACTCGCCGAGTTCCGCCTCGGCGCTGCCGAGAAACGCGAAATCGCCGGCGGGAAACTTGACGAAGCGCCGCTTGTTTTCGCCCGTCGACACCCAGTTCTCGCTGCCGCCCGGCAGCAAGAGCAGGCTCATGCACCAGGGCGTCACCACGATGCCCAGCCAATGTCCCTGCCAGCGCTGGAAATCGATGGCCGCCACCGAGAGCGCGGGATTGAGGATGGGCACATCGGCCATCTGCTCGCGCTGGATGCGGAAGAAGGCTTGCTCCACGGCCTCGGCGGGACTGTCCTGGTGGACGCGGAAGTTCATGCCGCCGCCAGATCGTCGCCCCAACTGCGGGCGTCGCCCCCCTGCTCCATCAGTTCGCACATCAGCGTCAGGGCTTCCTCGGCGCGCTCGCGCTCGACGCGCTCGAAGGCAAAGCCGCCGGCCTGGATCAGCAGGTAATCGCCGACCGCGACGTCTTCGTTCAGCAGCAGCAGGCTGACCTCGCGCAACTGGCCGAAGCACTCGGTGAGGGCCGTGCCCTCACTGACTTCAAGCACACGGGACGGTGCGGCGAGGCACATATCAGGCCGCCTCTTTCATCGGCTCGACGGCGTAGCCGCGCGCGGCAAGTTCTTCTGCGGCCATGGCGGCCAGCACCGGCACCTTCGCGGCAATCGTCGGTGTCATTTCCATGCCGAGTTCCAGCGAAATCAGCTCGACGCCGAGCACCACGATTTCCTTGGGCATGGTGTCGAGCAGTTCCAAGCTGGCCAGCACGTCGGGCAACGCGATCTGGTGCGGCGAGAGCTTGCTGCGGAAGAACACCGGGATCTCGTCGCCGGCGATCTTCACCACCGTGCCCGGCGCCGCGCCGGTCTTGACCACGTCGAGCACGATCAGGAAATCCAGGTTCGACAAGTCCTCGATCATTTCCATGCCCGAGGTGCCGCCGTCTATCGCCAGCACGTTTTCCGGCAGCGTCCAGCCGCGCTCCAGCGCCTCGACCGCGCGCACGCCGGCGGCCTCGTCCGTGAGGATGGTGTTGCCGATGCCGAGGACGACGGCACGGCGGGGGTGGCCGGCTGAAGCCGGCCCTACAGATGCTGCGGCGTTCATCACACGGCCTTGACCGAGATCGCGGTGTTGCTTTCCTTGTCGGTCAGGTGGATCGCGCAGGCGATGCAGGGATCGAAGGAGTGGATGGTGCGCAGCACTTCCAGCGGCTTCTCGGCGTCGGCGATCGGCGTGTCGACCAGCGATGCCTCGTAGGGCCCCGGCTCGTCCTTGTCGTTGCGCGGGCAGGCATTCCAGGTCGAGGGCACCACGCACTGGTAGTTCTTGATCTTGCCGTTGTCGATCACCACCCAGTGCGACAGCGCGCCGCGCGGCGCCTCGTGGAAGCCGACGCCCATCACTTCGTCCTTGGGGAACACCGGCGGGTTGAAGGTGGTCAGGTCGCCCTTGCCCATGTTACCGAGCAGGGACGTCCATTGATCGGCCAGCATGTCGACATTGACGCAGCAGGAAATCGCGCGCGCCGCATGGCGGCCGATGGTCGAATGCATGGCATCGAGCCCGACCTTGGTCTTGGCCAGCGCCGACACCGTGTCGAGCGCCGCCGTGGCGTACTTGGTGGTCGGCGCGTGGCCGGCCGCCAGGCCGTTGATGACGCGGGCCAACGGGCCGACCTGGGCCACCTTGCCGTAGAAAGTCGGCGACTTGAGCCAGGAATACTTGGCGTCGTCCTTGAAGTCGGTGTAGTTCGGCTTGGTTTCGCCCTTATAAGGATGCAGGGGGCCGCTCTTGTCGTAGTCGTACCAGGAATGCTTGACCGATTCCTCGACGCCCTTGATCCAGTACTCGTCGTTGAAGCTCTTGATCTGCTTCTGCTTGCCCAGGTCGCCGGCTTCTACAAAACCGCCGGGGAAGCCGAACTGCGTACCCTTGGTGTCGAGCGGAATGTCGGGCACCGAGAGGTAGTTGGTGACGCCCTTGCCGACCTTGGTCCAGTCGGCGTAGAACGCGCCCACCGCGGCGACGTCGATCAGATACACGTTCTTGACGAAATCCGACAGCTCGTCGATGAAGCCCTTGATCGCCATAAGGCGTTCGACCGTCAGCACCGCTTGCGAATCGGTCGCCAGCGGATTGGCCACGCCGCCGACGGCGACGTTCTGGATGTGCGGCGTCTTGGCGCCGAGGATGGAGACGATCTTGTTCGCCTTGCGCTGCACTTCCAGCGCCTGCAGGTAGTGGGCGACGGCGAGCAGGTTCACTTCGGGCGAGAGCTTCATCGCCGGGTGGCCCCAGTAGCCGTTGGTGAAAATGCCGAGCTGGCCGCCATTGACGAAGTGCTTGAGCCGCTCATGCACGCGCTTCATCTCGTGCCTGTTGTTCAGATGCCAGGACGACAGGCTCTCTCCAAGTATCGCCGTCTTGTCCGGATCGGCCTTCAGGGCGGAGGTGACATCGACCCAGTCGAGCGCCGAGAGGTGGTAGAAATGCACGATGAAGTCATGCACCGAGTGCGCCAGGATGATCAGGTTGCGGATGTACTGGGCATTCAGCGGGATTTCCATTTTCAGTGCGTTTTCCACCGCCCGCACCGAGGTGATGGCATGCACGGTGGTGCACACGCCGCAGATGCGCTGGGTGATGGCCCAGGCGTCGCGCGGATCGCGGCCGAGCAGGATCAGCTCGACGCCGCGCCACATCTGGCCGGAGGACCAGGCCTTCTTGACGCGGCCGCCATCGACATCGACGTCGATACGCAGGTGGCCTTCGATACGGGTGATCGGATCAATTGTTATGCGCTTGGACATTTTTGTCTCCGTGCTTCAGTGGATGGCTTCTTCCCGGGGCAGCACCGGGAAGCGACGGGTGATGACGATGTAACCGAGAACTTCGGCGGCGAACAAGCCCGCCGTGACCAGCACTTCGGCCAGGGTCGGGAAGTAGGTGAAGTCGCCGCCGGTTTCGTAGCCGATCAGGAAGCCGGAAAGGCGCATCAGCGCGCCGCCCAGCATCAGCAGCACGCCGGCGAGGAACAACTTCGCCGGATTGCGCCGGTTGGCCTCGGCCCCGATCAGGATCAGCGGCGCGATGAAGCAGGCCATTTCCAGCCAGAACATCAGCGCCTCGACCGATGGCGCGAAGGCCATGGGCAAGGCGCCGCGCAGGATCACGTCGCCCAGCCGGACCACGATGAACACCGCGAGGATGCCCAGCATGATCTTCGCCATCGGCGTCAGCATCTGCGTCTCGAGCTTGCGCCGGTAGGCCGTCGAGGTCAGGCAGGACTCGAACAGCACCACCGCGTAGCCCATGAAGATGGCCGACAGCAGGTAGAGCAGCGGCAGCGCGGGGGTCTGCCACAGCGGGTGTACCTGTCCGCCCATGACCACCAGCAGCGTGCCTAGCGAGGACTGGTGCATCATCGGCAGCACGGTACCGAGGGCGATGATGAAGAACATCGCCTTGTTCACCTTCTTCCGGGTGTCGTGCCTGCCCATTTGTTCCAGCACCGCCGGCGAAAACTCGATCCACATCACCACGATGTACATTGTGATGCAGACCGCGACCTCGAACATTACCGAATTCGGATTGATCGAGCCCGGCCAGTACATGTTCCACACGTTCCACCAGCGGCCGAGATCGAATATCACCCCGGCGCCGGCCAGGGTGTAGCCGAACAGGCTGGCCAAGAGGGCCGGCCGCACCAGCGGATGGTATTCGCCCTTGTTGAAGATGTAGACCAGCATCGCCACCGAAAAGCCGCCGCAGGCAAAGGCCGAGCCGATCACCACATCGACCGCGATCCAGATGCCCCAGGGATAGCCGTCGTTGAGGTTGGTCACGGCGCCGAGTCCAAACAGGAAGCGCACCGTGAGGATCGCCGCCATCAGCGCGATCAGCACGCCGCAGCTGAGAGTCACGATGTTGACCAGGCTGCCGCCGACCGGCGCGGGTGCCGCATGTTGATGGTTGGCCATGATCAGCTCCCCTCCTTGTCGGACGATTCATCCTCGGGCTTGACGTTGCGCTTGGCCACCCAGGTCATTGCACCGAGCACGGCGAAGGGCATGATCAGGTTGCCGTAGAGGTTGTGCTGGATGGTTTCGGACATCGCCGCGGCTGCATCGGGCGGCAGGTTGGGCATGCCGAGCTTCTCGAAATTGACGCCGGAGAGCTTGAGCACCTGGGTGCCGCCGTACTCCTTCTCGCCATAGACATGCTGCAGGTATTTGCCGGCGGGTGTCTCGTAGCTCTGGTCGGGCTCATGACGCCAGCCGACGCGCTTCATCTCGCCCTTGCCGTCCGGCTTGCCCTGCAGTGCCTTTTCCTGCGCCGGACGCAGGCGGCCGCGCGGGAAGCGGTTCACTTCGCCGGGCTTCATCGCGATACGGCGCTTGGCCTCGGCCAGCAAGTCCTCGGTATGCCCGAACAGCGTCGCCCCGGTCGGGCAGACCTCGGCGCAGGCGGAATAGTGGCCGTCCTTGTGGCGATGGCGGCACAGTTCGCATTTGCCGATGCGCCCCGTCGGCGAGTCGTACTGGTACTTCGGAATACCGAAGGGACAGGCGGCGACGCAGTAGCGGCAGCCGATGCACTTGTCGGGGTTGTAGCCGACCACGCCGGTGACTGGGTCCTTGGTCATCGCCGAGACCGGACAGGCCGAGACGCAGGACGGGTCGGCGCAATGCATGCAGGAGGTCTTCATGAAGGCGTAGCCGTTCGTCTCCTGGTCCTTCGCATCCATGGTGCCGTTGCGGTACATCTTGATCAGGTTGAAGGTATAGCCCGAGGTGTCGAGCGGCGTGTCCCACAGGTGATCGACCGTGGAAAATTCCGCCGGGTTGTTGTTGGCCTCCTTGCAGGCCGCGACGCAGGCCTTGCAGCCGACGCAAAGCGTCGAGTCGTAGAGCAGTCCGAGCGCTTCGGGCGGCCGCGACCTGGTTTCGCGGGCCGCCGCCGGAATCGCCACGGCGCCGGCCGTGGCCGCCGCCCCGCTCGCGAGCACACCCTTGAGGAAATCTCGCCGGGTGCCCATGATCATTCTCCAGCCTTGGCAGCTGCAGCGCGTTTGCCAGACCCGCCGGCGTCCTTGGCGCGTTCGGCTTCCTCGGCCGCGTGCGACAGGCCCAGGTTGCGCGTCAGCATAATCGCCGCGCCGGCCGCTGCGCCGGCAACTGCCGCCACGGCGGCGGCAGAGGCGAAGGAAGCCGCCTTGCCCTGCTCCTCGACGATGCGCGGATACTGCAGCGGCGGCGTCACGTTGAGCATCTTGGCGACCTGGTGGATCGGTTTCTGGAAGCCGACGCCCTTCTCGGTGCAGCCGATGCAGGGATGGCCGCAGCCGACCGGCCAGTTGTTCTCGCCGGCGTCGCCGAAGCCCAGCGTCGAGCAGTTGGCGTAGGTCTCGGGGCCCTTGCAGCCCAGCTTGTAGAGGCAATAGCCCTGGCGGTGGCCGGGGTCGCCGAACTGCATCGCGAAGCGGCCGGCGTCGAAATGGGCGCGACGCTCGCAGTTTTCGTGGATCAGGCGCGAGTAGGCAAACTTGGGACGGCCCAGCTTGTCGACTTCGGGCAGCTTGCCGAAGGTCAGGAAATGCACCACGGTGGCGAGGAAGTTGTAAGGGTTGGGCGGGCAGCCGGGAATCGTCACCACCGGCTTGCCGAGGATCTCGGCGACGCCCGCGGAACCCGTCGGGCTGGAATCGGCCAGGGGCGAAATCGTCGAAGGCATGCCGCCCCAGGAAGCGCAGGAACCGATGGCGATCACCGCCGCGGCGTCGGCCGCGCATTCCTTGAGCATGTCGATCGCGGTCTGGCCGCCGATCTTGCAGTAGATGCCGTTGGCCTTGGTCGGGATCGCGCCTTCGACCACCAGCACGTACTTGCCCTTGTTGGCCTTCATCGCGTCCCGGCGGGCGGCTTCGGCCTGGTGGCCGGCGGCGGCCATCAGGGTCTCGTGGTAATCGAGGGAAATCACATCGAGGATCAGCTTTTCCAGCGTCGGATGCTCGGCCCGCAGCAGCGATTCCGAACAGCCCGTGCATTCCTGGAAGTGCAGCCAGATAACCGAAGGCCGCTTGGCCGATTCGATCGCCTTGGCCACCGCCGCCTCGGCGCCGCTGGGCAAACCCATGGTCACCGCCAGCGTCGCGCAGAACTGCAGAAACTCGCGCCGCGGCATTTCCAGGCGCTGCTCGATCTCCTCCAGCGTCTTGCGGCTGGTTTCAAAGATTTCGTTGATCTCACCCATTCTGCTGTCCCCCTCCAAGAGCCAGGCCGCGTCCGGGCCTGATATCGGCAGAGGTTATGCAATTCGCGAGCCAGAATCCATACGGTTAAAAGGGTATTTACGATTCAACGTCTTGCAAAGATTTGATTTCAATCTAAAGTATCTCAATCGGTTACCTGCTTTCCAGCACGCTAACCACAAACTTCCCTGCTTGCTGGAATGTCAGCGAATGAAGGCCGACAGCAGTCCGAGTGCCGCGCCGACGAGCCCGGCCGCGAAGGGATCGGTGGCTATAATGCCGGCTCCACCGAGGCTGCCAAACTTGAGCGCACTGACACCCGAACTCGAACGCAAACTGGACACGGCTGTCGAGCGCATGCCGGCATTTCCGCGCAGCGTGCAGCGCATCCTCGAACTCACGCGCAATATCAATTGCCTGCCCAAGGAAATTGTCGCGGTGATCGAAAAGGATCCGGTGATGACCATGAAGATCTTCAAGGTCATCAATTCCGCCTACTACAGCCTGCCGACCAAGATCACCTCGATCGGCCAGTCCGTGGTCTATCTCGGCATCAACACGATCAAGAACCTGGCGCTGGGTTTTGCCGCCGCCGGCATACTGCCGCGCATGAACGCCGCCGGCTTCGACATCCAGCGCTATTTGCTGCACTCGCTGGTGGTCGCCGGCGTCGCCCGGCAGCTGGCAATCCAGTTCGCCGACGACGAAGCGGACCCGGGCGACTGCTATATCGCCGGGCTGCTGCACGATTTCGGCAAGGTGGTGTTCGTACAGTTCCTGTCGACGGAGTTCCACGACGCGCTGGCTTACGCCAAGGAAAACTCGCTGCCCCTGCACGAAGCCGAACGCATCGTGATCGGCGTCGATCACGGCGTGGTCGGCGCCCGCCTGGCGAAGCGCTGGACCTTTCCCGCACACCTGATCGACTGCATCCGCGACCATCACCAGCCCGCCGCCGCGGCCTCCGCCATGCTCGATTGCGTGCGAACGGCGGACCAACTGGTGCGCTTTCGCGAAATCGGCGATAGCGGCAATCCCTGGCGCGACACGGAAGCCCCGGCAGCCGCAGCGCGTTTTGGCGACGATCCGGAGAACCTCCTGGCGCGGCTTGCGCCGGGCTCACTGGACAAGATCGTCGCCGAAGCCATGGTGTTCGCCCAACTGGCCCGCGAGCAGTGAAAGAAACGCCGTGAAAGTTCGCTTCTGGGGTGTGCGCGGTTCGATCCCGGCGCCCGGCCCGCACACCATCCGCTATGGCGGCAACACGACCTGCATCGAAGTGCGCAGCGACGACGGCGCGCTGCTGATTTTCGACGCCGGCACCGGAATTTTCCCGCTGGCCCAGGAACTCCTGAAGCAAATGCCGGTGCAGGCCAGCATCTACATGACGCATACGCACTGGGACCACATCCAGGGTTTGCCATTCTTCACGCCGCTGTACATCCCCGGCAACTCGATCCGCATCCACGGCGGCTACGACGTGGTCGCCGGACGCGGCATCGAACAGGTCATGGAGGTGCAACTGCAGTACAGCTACTTCCCGGTACGCGAAGCGGAGATGAAGGCCGGCATCGAGTACCGCACCCTGCGGGTCGGCGAAACCGTGCACGTCGGCGATGCCAGCGTCACGCCGCTGCTGCTCAATCATCCGGTGGTGAATTTCGGCTATCGGGTCGACTGCAATGGCAAATCGGTATTCTTCACCGGCGACCATGAACCCTGGCCCAATATCTACGATCCGGCCGACGAGGGCCATGCCGAGTTCCAGCAGATGATCGACCAGCAGCAGGCGCAGCTCGACCAGGCCCTGGCGGGTCTGGACATCATGATCGCAGATTGCTCCTACACCGCGGCCGAGTATCCGACCCGGATCGGCTGGGGCCACGGCACCCTCGAAGGCAGCATCGCCTGGGCCTCGCGCCTAGGCGTGAAGACCCTGGTGTGCACCCACCACGAACCGACACGCAGCGACGACGCGCTGGAGCAGGCGTTCGCGGCGGCGCTCGAACATACGGGGCATGCCTCGCCGGCTGCCGGCGGCCTGGAAATACTTCTGGCCCGCGAAGGAATGGAACTGATTCTCTAGATTCCATGCGGACCGGCTTCAGCCGGCCGGATAACGATGACGCTGTAGGGCCGACTTCAGTCGGCCGGATAACGATGGCGGACTGAAGTCCGCCCTACAAGTCCGCGCGACAAGGTCGGTCGCCGGCAACTTCCCAGCCACGAGCAAAGCTTGCCGACAGCCCTGCGGCGGCCTTCCATCGCCTTGACAAAACCGGAATGCCCGCAACGCACACGACATCCCCCGGCCTTTGGGAAACCGGCGTCCCGAATCTATTACTAAACGCCTACGTAGATACCGCAGTTTGCCGCGTAATTCACGGATAAACACGCGGCGGCCTTTTTGAGATTATCCATCGCAGCAAGACGGATAGCGCCGACCATCTGCAACGTTCCGGGACAAAATAAAATTTTCTCTCCGCCCACCAAAAAAGCGCCCGAGCCGACCTGGAAGCCGCTGGCGCTGACCAACTTCAGCGATGCCGTCGGCAATGCCGGAAGCAGCGCCAGGAGTTCCGCCAAGGCGGCCCAGGCCGCCGCCGGCGGACAGGCTTTCGGCCACCAGGAAACCGCCGCCCTGCGCGAAGCCGCGCGACAGGAAGGCTACCAGTCCGGCTTCGACCTGGGCCGCATCGACGGCCTCAAAGCCGGCCGCGAAACCGCCGAAGCCGACGGACGCATACTGGCCATGCAACTGGCGCGAGCGATTTCCCGATTCGATGAAGGCATTGCCGACCTCGAGCGCGCCACCGCCAACGAAATCCTGGCGCTGGCCCTCGAAGTGTCCCGTCGCGTGATCCATCAGACCGTCGAAGTGCGGCCGCAAATCGTGCTCGAGGCGATTCGCGAAGCCTTGACCCATCTGCCCGCGCAGCACGGAACCATACATCTGAATGCCGAAGACGCCGCGCTGGTGCGCAGCCAGGCCGGCGAACAGCTTGGGCGCGCCGGGCACCGCATCCAGGAAGATCCTCAACTTGGCCGCGGCGATGTCGTTATTGAAACGGGGGGCACACACCTCGATGCCCGCCTCGCCACGCGCTGGCAGCGGGTGATTGGCTCACTCGACCAACACACGCCCTGGCTCGTCGCAGACGACACGGAGCAAGCATGAACACGCAAGGCCTGACTCAGTATCTCGATCAATGCCGAGTGCAGGTCGCCGGCGCCCAGGCCCACCAGATCGGCGGCAGGCTGACCCGCATCAACGGCCTGGTGATGGAAGCCACGGGATTGAAACTGCCCCTGGGCGCCGTGGTGCGCATCGAGATGCCGAACACAGGCACGGTCGAGGCCGAAGTCGTCGGATTTGCCGGCGATCGCCTGTTCATGATGCCGGCCGAGGATGTCTACGGACTGGCACCGGGAGCCCTGGTGCTGCCGCAGGAACCGCCCAGCGCAGCACCGGTGCTCGGCCAGCGGCCCCCGGCGATGCGCCGCGTGCAGGATCGCACCAAACACCTGCCGGTCGGCGACGAGCTGCTGGGACGGGTGGTCGATGGCAACGGCCGACCGCTGGACGATCTCGGACCGCTGGTTACTGCCCGGCGCCACTCGCTGGCGAGCCGGCCGCTCAATCCGCTGCAGCGCGAACCCATCCGCCATAGCATGGACGTCGGCATCCGCGCCATCAACGGCCTGTTGACCGTCGGTCGCGGCCAGCGTCTCGGCCTGTTCTCCGGTTCCGGCGTCGGCAAGAGCGTGCTGCTGGGCATGATGGCGCGCTACACCGAAGCAGATCGCATCGTCGTCGGCCTGATCGGCGAACGCGGCCGCGAAGTACAGGAATTTCTCGAACAGAACCTCGGCCAGGATGGCCGCGCGCGCTCCGTCGTGGTCGCCGCGCCGGCCGACGTCAGCCCGCTTCTGCGTCTGCAGGGTGCCGCCTACGCGACGGCGATCGCCGAGAGCTTCCGCGACGAAGGCCGCCACGTCCTGCTGATCATGGATTCATTGACGCGCTATGCCATGGCCCAGCGCGAAATCGCCCTGGCCGTCGGCGAGCCGCCGGTCACGCGCGGCTACCCGCCGTCTGTCTTCGCCCGCCTGCCGCAGTTGGTCGAACGTGCCGGCAACGGTCCGGTCGGCGGCGGCTCGATCACGGCCTTCTACACGGTGCTCACCGAAGGCGACGATCCGCAGGATCCGATTGCCGACTCGGCACGGGCCATTCTCGACGGGCACATCGTGCTCAGCCGCCAACTGGCCGATGCCGGGCATTATCCGGCAATCGACATCGAACAGTCGATTTCGCGCGTGATGAACCAGATCATCGCGCCGGAACAGATCGAACTCGCGCGCCAGTTCAAGCAGCTGTATTCGCGCTACCAGCGCGGCCGCGACCTGATTGCCGTCGGTGCCTACGCGCCCGGCTCGGACGCCCTGCTGGACCGGGCGATCGCGCTGTATCCGCGGCTGGAAGCCTTTCTTCAGCAATCCATCAACGAACGTGCCGACAGCCAGGGTTCGCGGCTGCGACTGGCCGAACTGTTTGCCTCCTGAATCCATCGATCCCGCCCCCAATTCTTCGAGCGACCGCCATCATGTCTCCCGTCTTCCCTCTACAGCCTCTCCTCGATCTTTCGCAAATGCGTCTTGACCAGGCCGCGCGCGAGCTTGGCGAACTGATTGCCGGCGAACAGGAAGCCACCAAACGCCTGGCACTGCTGCTGCAATACCGCGAGGAATATCACGCGCGTTTCATGGCCGCCGCCGCCGGCGGCATAGGCCAGAGTGAATGGAGCAATTACAGCCGCTTCCTGGCACGCATCGACGACGCAATCGTCCCCGCGGCCCAATCGGTGGAGGCCACCCGGCAACGGACCCTGGCCGGACAACAGGACTGGATGGGCAAGCACGGAAAAGTCCGTGCCTTCAACACGCTTGCCGACCGGCATCGCGCCCGCGCCGCCGGCGCAGAGGCGCGCGGCGAACAAAAAACCAGTGACGAACACGGCGCCCGCCGCCATGCCGACAACGGCACGGGACAGAATCTCTTTCAGCTGTTTTCCACGGCAATTCCAGCCATCTAGGCTCGTCGCCGGCCTGTGGCATAGGCCTTGCATAACCAGTGCGTGACGCTCCAGTCCGGAAGGAAATGCATATGGCTGACATACTCAAGGCGATCCCCTCGCCCACCCCATCGACCCAGGCTGTGGGGCGCGGCGACGGATCGCGCGCCGGGGAATTCAACAGCGCGGAAACCCCGGCGGGAACTCCCGCCACGTTTGCCGACGTGCTGAAGTCGCTGGGTAGCAAGACGGTGGCTCGCACAGGCAAGACGCTGGCAGAGCAATTGCCTGTGCCGGACACGGCAGCGGCATCAACCATCGCAGACCCCGCGGCCGCGCCCGCCAGCCTGTTCCCGCGGCTGGCGCCGGACGCCCCGCCGGTCGTCGCCGCGGAACCCGCGCTGGCAGCGACAGTTGCCGCGTTGGCCGATGCTGGCGCCGAAGTCGATCCCGGAGCCGAGCCGGCGCTGCTGCCCGCCCCGCAGCCTGAGCCCGCGGCGCTGCCGCTCGTCGTCACCGCCAGCGTGCTGCCGGCCTCACCGGTGATGTCAGGCGAAGCGACCCGCGCCGTACCGTCAGCGCCAACTTTGTCGGCACCCGGCCTGCCCGTGGTCGCCGACGCACGCGATTCACGCAAGGGACAGCAGCAGCCGCAGGCGGGCCGCAGCGCGGCCATACCTGCCGCGGACAACGCGCGCCGCCCGGACAAGCTTGCCGTTGATGCGGCAATTACTGCCGAGCCAGGTCGGACCGGCACCCATACGGCCAGCCTGGAACAAGCGCCGGGCGACTTCCGCGCCGTGATCGAACGCGTCGCCAGCAATCCCGCTGCGTTCGGCGTTCAGGCCAGCGAAGCCCGAACTTCGACCGCACGCATTCCGGATCTGCCGGTGGCTACCCATGTCGGCCGCGCCGGCTGGCAAGACGAGGTGGGCCAGAAGCTGACCTGGATGGCCGGCACCAACCGCCAGCAGGCGGATCTGGTGCTGAACCCGCCCCAGCTCGGCCGCATCGAAGTCACCATGCGCTTCGAGGGCGACCAGCTCAGCGCCAGTTTCGCCTCGCCTCATGCCGCCGTACGCGAGTCACTGGAGAACTCGATGGTGCGCCTGCGCGAGGTACTCGCCGATGCCGGCATCACGTTGGCGCATACCCATGTCGGCGCCGAATCCCGTCACGATTCCAGATCCATGCTTCCGGGGCACCAAGATCGGCCGGCGGATCGCGGCAATGCAGAGCTTGCCACCCTGCCCGGCGCTGAAATGGACATCGCCCCGGCGTGGCGCAGCGGCAGCGGCCGCGGCATGGTGGACCTGTTCGCCTAGACCGGAAACGGGCCTGGGCGTCGTGCGCGCACCGGCATGATGCGCAGTCCACCGTAGAATGACGCCAGCGACCGATGCGCCCGACGCATGGCGAAAGACCGAAAAAAACCGTGGAGAACATAAATGCCAGATGCAAAAAAGCCTGAAGCCGACGCCGTCGAAGCCCCACCCAAAAAGAGCCGGGGCAAATGGCTGTTGTTCGGCCTCATCGGCGTGGTGTGCCTGGCACTGGGGGGCGGCACCGCGTTCTTTCTGCTGAAGAAGTCGGCCCCGGCGGAAAGCGAAGCCGGCACGGAAGTCGCAAAACGCGAAGTGCCAAAGCGGAAGACCGACAACACCCCGCCGGTCTTCTACAAGTTCGACAAGGCGTTCACCGTCAAGCTGCAATCCGAGTTGCAGGACGCCTACGTACAGGCCGAGGTGCAAATGAAGCTGAGCGATCAGCAGGGGCAGGAATTGATCAAGCAGTACGAGCCTGAACTGAAGCATCGCATCACCCTGACCTTGATGAGCAAGAAGGCGTCCGAACTCGCCACTTCGGCGGGAGTGCAGCGCCTCGCCAACGAGTTGCGGGACGTCGCGAACCTGGTCATCGTCGGCCCCCCGGAAACGCCCAAAACCGGCGCCGATACTGCGCCCGCAGATGCCGCGGACCCCGATGCCCCGGTGCAATCCGTGCTATTCTCAAGCTTCATCATCCAGTAATTCCGCGTCCTTGAGGGACGCTGAAGCCCATGGCCCAGGATTTTCTCTCCCAGGAAGAAGTTGACGCCCTGCTCAAGGGAGTGGCCGGCGAAGCAGACGACGCACCCGCCGAAATAGAAGAAGTCGGCGGCGTCCGCCCTTACGATTTGGGACGCCAGGAGCGCATCGTGCGCGGCCGCATGCCGACGATGGAGCTCATCAACGAACGCTTCGCCCGCTATCTGCGCATCGGCCTGTTCAACTACATGCACAAGGGCGTCGAGGTGTCGGTGGCCCCGATCAAGGTGCAGAAATACAGCGAGTTCATCCGCAACCTGGTGGTGCCGACCAACCTTAACCTGATCCAGGCCAAGCCCTTGCGCGGCACCGGCCTGATCGTGCTTGATCCGAACCTGGTATTTCTCGTCGTGGACAACATGTTCGGCGGCGACGGACGCTTCCACACCCGCATCGAGGGACGAGATTTCACGCCGACCGAGCAACGCATCATCCAGGGATTGCTCGGCGTGGTTTTCGCGGAATACCAGAAGGCGTGGCAACCGGTGTTTCCGCTGACCTTCGAGTTCGTGCGCTCGGAAATGAACACCCAGTTCGCCAACATCGCGACGCCGTCGGAAGTTGTGATCTCCATCACCTTCAATCTCGAATTTGCCGGAAACAGCTCGGAACTGCACATCTGCCTGCCCTATTCGATGGTCGAGCCGATCCGCGATGTGCTGCACAGCACGATGCACAGCGAGCAGACTTCGTCGGACAATCGCTGGACCAGCATGCTCACCCGGCAATTGCAGGCGGCCGAAGTCGAACTGGTGGCCAATCTCGGGCACACGACAGTCAAGCTCGGCGAAATCATCAACATGAAAGTCGGCGATGTGATTCCGCTGACAATCGACGATACGATCCGGGCGACGGTCGATGGCGTGCCTTTGCTCGAATCCCGCTACGGCATCCAGAACGGTCAGTACGCCCTGAAAGTCGGACGTTTTCTCGCGGAAGAGCAAACATGATTATCATGCTCGGCATTGTCATTGCCGCGACGACACCAGGAGCCTGAAATGAACCAAACTACCGCGTCGGCCGGCGCCGAACCGCAGATATCGGACGACGACTGGGCCAGTGCCATGAACGAGCAAGGCGCCGCCGGCGCCCAGCCCGCCCCGACCATCCAGCCGGCGCAGATTTTCGAGCAGTTTTCCGAAACCGGTAGCAGCCCCCAGGCACCGCGGGGCTTCGACATGATCATGGACATTCCGGTGGCGCTCACCGTGGAACTGGGGCGTACCAAGATATCGATCCGCAATCTGCTGCAATTGGCCCATGGCTCGGTGGTTGAACTCGAGGGCCTGGCGGGAGAACCGATGGACGTGCTGATCAACGGCACACTGATCGCCCAGGGCGAAGTTGTCGTGGTCAACGACAAGTTCGGCATCCGCCTGACCGACATCATCACGCCGCAGGAACGCATCCGCAAGCTGAACCGCTGATAAGTCGGCGCTTCGTCCCTTTCCTTTCCGCCTTCTTCGAGGATGCTCCGGCTTATCCTCGCATCCACTCCTCGCCGCGCCACGATGCGGCCTCGCGTTTCCGGATGTGCATGCGCAAACTTGTCGTTTCCACCATCACGCTGTGCCTGACCGCCGCCGAAGCCCTGGCGCAAGCGGCGCCGCCACTGCCGTCGGTAAGCGGCGGCGGCCTGCTGCAGATGCTGCTCGGCGTGGCAGGTATCCTGGCACTGCTGATCGGCAGCCTCTGGCTGCTGAAGAAGCTGACGCTGCAACGCGGATCGGCGGCCGGCCTGATGCGCGTAGTCGCCGCCACGGCGGTGGGCGGACGCGAGCGTGTGGTGATCGTCGAAGTGGGCAGCACCTGGCTGGTGCTCGGCGTGGCTCCGGGTCGCGTCACCGCCCTCGCGGAAATTCCCCGCCAGCCGCTCGCCACACCGCCCGCCGCCGCCGAGGCGATACCGGGCTGGCTGCAAGGCCTGATGCGCAAGCCCTGACCATGTACAGCCGCCTGCTCCTTCTCGCCGCTGCGCTGCTGTCGCCGGCGCTGGCCCTGGCCCAGGCCTTGCCGGCAGTCACCAGCACGCCGGCGGCGGGCGGCGGCGTCCAGTGGTCGCTATCGATCCAGACCCTGCTGCTGCTCACCAGCCTCAGCTTCCTGCCGGCGCTGGTGCTCATGATGACCAGTTTCACCCGCATCATCATCGTCTTTTCCCTGCTGCGCCATGCGATGGGAACCCAGACCTCGCCGCCCAACCAGGTGCTGGTCGGGCTCGCGCTGTTCCTCACCTTTTTCATCATGGCGCCGGTCGGCGATCGCATTTACGCCGAGGCTTATCTGCCGCTGTCGGAAAACCGCATCAGCTTTCAGCAGGCCCTCGAAAAAGGCGCCGTACCGCTGCGCGCCTTCATGATGAAGCAGGTGCGCGACACCGATCTCGCCACCTTCACCAAAATCGCGAAACAGCCGGTGCCGGCAAGTGCCGATGAAATCCCGATGCGCGTGCTGATCCCCGCCTTCGTCACCTCGGAACTCAAGACTGCCTTCCAAATCGGCTTCATCATATTCATTCCATTCCTGATCATCGACATGATCGTGGCCTCGGTGTTGATGTCCATGGGCATGATGATGATGTCGCCGGTGATCGTCGCCCTGCCCTTCAAGGTCATGCTGTTCGTGCTGGTCGACGGCTGGAACCTGCTGATCGGTTCGCTGGTCCTGAGTTTCGGCGCATGACTCCGACCACCGTCATCGAAATCGGACGCAGCGCGGTCGAGCTGACCCTGCTGATTTCGGCACCCCTGTTCGCGGCCGCCCTGGTGACCGGACTCATCATCAGCATTTTTCAGGCGGCCACCCAGATCAACGAAGCCACGCTCTCCTTCGTGCCGAAACTTCTGGCCATCTTTGTCACGCTGATCCTGGCCGGACCGTGGATGCTGACCATGTTGACCGACTACATGCGCCGCCTCTACGAATCGATTCCGGGACTCATAGGCTAGTGATTACCCTCGGCTCGGCGCAGCTCGACGCCTGGCTCAGCTTGTTTGTCTTTCCCCTGACGCGGATACTCGGCCTGCTGGCCGCCGCGCCGGTGTTCAACAATGCGGCGCTGCCGATGCGCGTGCGTCTGGTCATGGGCCTCGTCATCACCCTGGCCCTGTCGCCGGCGCTGCCGCCGCCCCCGCCGCTGGCCCCCGGATCGTGGCTGGGCCTGCTGGTGATCGCCGAACAGTTGCTGATCGGCGCCATGATGGGCTTCGCCCTGCGCATCGCCATGGCGGCTCTGGACGTCACCGGCGAGCTGATCGGCCTGCAGATGGGTCTTTCCTTCGCCACGTTCTTCGATCCGAGCAGCAGCGGCCTGACGCCGGTAATGACCCAGTTCCTCGGTTTCCTGACGGCAATGATCTTTCTCGCCATGAACGGCCATCTGCTGCTGCTGAGCGTGCTGGCCGAAAGCTTCACCCTGCTGCCGGTCAGCCTGACGCCTTTTCATGCGGCGGCGCTGTCCTCGCTGCTGAACTCGGCGGCGATGATGTTCAGCCTCGGCGTGCTGCTGGCATTGCCGCTGATCACGGCGCTTCTGGTGACCAATATTTCATTGGGAGTGCTGGCGCGCGTCGCGCCGACCCTGAACCTGTTTGCGGTCGGCTTTCCGGTGACCCTGGGGCTGGGCTTCTTCATCCTGATGCTGATGCTGCCCTATCTGGGGGCCGCAATGGAAGGCGTGTTCAATCGCGGCTTCGAGGCGCTGGGAATGCTGTTGCGCGCGGCGGCCGGATAGACCGTAAGGCGCTCAGCGGCGCGTGAGCTGGATCACCCCTTGCGCCACGCGCTGCGAGCCGAGCAGCGACGATTCGAGGCCTTCCGTGTATTCGACGACGGCATAGGTATCGTAGCCGTTCTGGCGCATCAGTTCCTTGGCCCGCTGGTGGAACACGACCCGCGCCTCGCCCGCGCCGCCGGAATAAAGCCGCTTCATTTTCAGGGACAGGTGGTAGTGGCGATCCGGAAAGCTCGCCTGTTCGATTTCCCAGTTGGGCGCCAGCGGATCGAGAATCAGCCAGGCGGCACCCGCATACAAACCCCAGGCGACGACCTTGTCCAGCGGTATCTGCAGCGACCTCGTCAGGTTCAGCGAGGTGTCCGGAATGATCGGCCCCTGCGCGGGGAAATTTCCGTCCAGGGAATTGAGCGAACCGCAGCCGGCCAGCGCGATGGCGATGGCGGCGGCGGGAAGGAGTTGGCGCTGGCGGTTCGGTGGCATCACAGGAAATTGAACAGTGAAAGTTGTGAGATCTTGAAAAAGGATTGCTGGGCCGCTTCCAGTTCGAATTGCTTGCGCGTGAGGTCGGATACCGCCCTGGCGTAATCGACGTCCTGCAGGGTGGACAAGGTCTGCTGGTATTGCAAGTCGAGGTCTTCGTTCAAACTGCCCAGCGAATCAAGCTCGTTCATGCGCGAACCCACCAGGGAGCGCGTCTCCGAAATCCTGTTGGCGGCATGGGAAAGGTTGGTCACGGCGAACCCGACTTCCGACGCCAATTGGGCTTTGGCCGCCGGCGTTCCGGCCGGCGTCTCCAGCGCGCCGATCAATCTTGCCACCGTGGTGAATACGCTCTGCGAGCCGCCCGGTGCCAGCGTGAAGCTGTCGCCGTCGGCCGCCGCACCGGTGATCGTGACGCTGGCGCCGAGATCGAAAGGAGTTTCGGCTCCCTGTGCGCTGAGCATGATCGGCTGTCCGGCCTGGAACACGCGCTGGGCGCCCGGTGCCGCCGGCGCGGCGGCGCCGGTCAGCAGCGAGTTGCCGCTCACGGTGTCGACCAGGTCATAGCTGGTGACGCCCCCGCTCACCGTGAAGTTGATCGCGACCTGCTGCGAAGCCGATGCATTCCAGGCGGCGGGATTGCTGACCGCACCAGAGTTGATGACGCCGGTGCCGCTGTTGCCGGCCGCATAGTCGGTGGCGAAATAGCCGTTGCCGCTGGCGATGCGCCGGAACAAGTCGCTGCCGGCATCGCTCACCTCGATGACCCGGGTCGGCGAGACCTGCAGCTTGCGCTGGCCGTCGTCGCCCTGATAGACGACGTCGCTGCCGGCAAGAATGCCGTCCACCGTGCCGGCAAACGGCGTGGTCGAACTCATGAATCCGGCAAACAGATAATTGCCGGTGCCATCGCCGGAATTGGCTATGCCGAGCAGTTCGTCGAAGCGTGCGCGCAACTCGGTGGCAATGCCGGCACGGGCGCTGTCCGTCAGCGCCGAATTGGTGCTTTGCACCGCCAGTTCGTGCACCCGGCCGATCACATCGGTGGCTGCGGCGAGCTGCACCTCCTCGATGCCGAGGGCGGATACTGCGTAGTTCTGGTTCTCCTTGAACTGGGCAACGATGTCGCTGGCCTGGGTCACCTCCAGAGCACGCGCGGCGGCGACCGGGTCGTCGCTGGGCGTAAGGATCCGGCGACCGCTGGCGATCTGCTGCTGGACCTTGAGCAGGGAAGCTGTTTGCCGGTTGATGCTGGCAATGCCAGCATCGAAGATCATGCCGCTACTGACGCGCATCGGATTCTCCTGCGGTGATGGCCGGCTTAACGGCCGAGGGCGAGAATTTCATCGAATATTCTGGTGGCAATTTCGAGCACTTTGGCGGACGCCTGATAGGCCTGCTGGTAGCGCAACAGCTTGGCCGCCTCTTCGTCCAGATTGACACCGGCGAGCGACTCCAGGGCCTGCGCGGCATGGTCGACCAAGCCTTGCTGGGCGGCGCCGATGGCCTCGACTTCGTTGGTCTTGCTGCCGACCGCGCTGACGATCTGGGCATAGGCGCCCTGATAGGTCGCGGTCGGCACCGATCCGGCCTCGGCGCCTATGGTGTTGCGGGTCTGCAAGCCGCCGAGCAGCACGATGTTGCGGTTGTCGGCAACGCCATTGGCATTGGCCTCGACGCTGAATGCGTCGCCGCTGGCCGGGTTCCCGGATATCCGCACGGTCCACCCGTTGTAGGCGATGTCGCTGCCGCTGGCGTAGGCCACGCCGCTGGCCAGCGTGGTGGATGTGGTGACATCGAGCACGTCGAAGCTCGTCGCGCTGGTAAAGCTTATCGTCACCCGGTGCTGCAAATCCGGATTGGGCGGCGGTGGCGCGTCGACCGTCCCGGCAGTGACTTTTCCGGTGCCGGTATTGGCCAGGCTGGCCGTGCTGCGTATCGGCGCCGCCGCGGCGATCTGGCGCACGTCGGACAAGGCCAGACCGATTTCCCTGGCACCGGCGCGAGTCGGCTGGATCAGGATGCTATCGTTGGCGGCAGGCAGCCAGGTGGCCGCGTCGATCGTGATTCCGTCGACGGTCTGCGGCAGGCTGGCGAAGGTCCGCGTCTGGTTGTCGGCAAGGCGGATCAATTGGTAATTGCCGGCGACGAAACTCAGCCGGTAATCGCTGCCGGTCAACTCGGAAACAGTCGCCGCATCGATGCCGATGGCAGGCGTCCCGCTGCCGCCATTGCCGCTGTTCACGCGCACGATCGGCGCCGCCACAGTGAACAGATCCTGGCCCATGGCACCGGTCAGATCCTGCCCAAGGCGGTGCTGGTCATTGAAATTCTGTGCCAGCGTCACGGCAATCCGGCCCAGGGCGTTTTGCGCCGCATCGAGGCTCTCATTGCGGAAGCTCAGCAAGCCGCCGAGGCTGCCGCCGTTGATCTGCGACTCCGACAGGACCTGCGCCGTACCGCCAGCGCCAACTATTGCCACGGTCTTGCGCTGCGGATCGTCCGCCGCGGCAACGGCTTGCAGGCTGGACGACCGGGTGCCGACCACCAGCGGCTGTCCCTGGCCGACGAATACATTGAAGCTGCCGTCGCTCTGGGTCACCGTGCTGACGCGGACCAGCTTGTTCAAATCCCTCAGCATCGTGTCGCGCTGATCGAGCAGGTCATTCGGCTGCTGATTGGTGCCCGACGCCTGCGCCATGATGATGCGCTGGTTGATGTCGGCCAGTTGCGTGCTGAAGACATTGATCTGGCCGATCTGTGCCGAGATCTGCTGGTTGGTGCCTTCGCGGATTTCCGAGAATCGCTGATCCAATCCCTGAAACCGTGCCACCAGGGCCTCGGCGGCGGACAGCATGGATTGCCGGCCGGCAACCGAAGCCGGGTTGGCGGCAACGTCCTGCAGGCCCTTGAAGAAAGCCGACAGCGCGGGAGACAGGCCCGCGCTCGGGTCGGCCAGCAGATTGTCGATCTGGCTGATCTGCGTGCGATAGGTTTCCATCTCGGTCGCGCCGGCCTCGGCATTGAGTACCTGGCGACCGAGGAATTCGTCGTAGACGCGCTTGACGGTCTGCACATGCGTGCCCTGGCCGATGAACCCGGCCCCCGTAAACAGCGAGCCGTTGGCGCTTTGCACGATCTCCTGGCGATGATAGCCGGGCGTCGACGCATTGGAGATGTTGTGGCCGGTGGTCAGCAGGCCAGCCTGTGCCGCATTGAGTCCGCTGAAGCCAATACTGGAAATGCCCATGATGTCTCCGCTATGGAACCCATATAACGGCAAAACTTGCCGCAAGTTGAGGATTCAGCAGAAATATAGCAACCTGCGTGCCAGCATCGGACGGCGACTCGCCGCGAACGCGGTACTCAGCCGATCATGGGCTGTCTCAGGGCCGCCCCGCCGATGATGCGTTCGAGCTTTGCCGCGTACTTGGGGTCCGTGGCATAGCCCGCCAACTGCAGACCGCGCGCAAAGCCGGCGGGATCGCGCGCCTCGCGCACTGCCGCATAGCGCGGACTGCGCATCATGAGTTTGGCGTAGTCGGAAAAAGCCTCTTCGTGCGAACCGTAGGCGCGGAAGCGCTCGACACGCGTTTGCGCCACGCCCATGATCACTTCGGTGGTCCTCGACTCCACCGTCGGGCCGCGCCAGCTGGCGCCCGCCTTGATGCCGAAAATATTGAAGCTGGTGGTGCCGTCGGCGGCCTTGGGTTCCGACCTGCCCCAACCTGTTTCCAGCGCCGCCTGGGCCACCATGTATCGTGCCGGAATGCCGGATGCGCGCTGCGCGGCAAGCGCGGCAGGCAGCATGCGATCGACAAAGGAACGTTGTATGGCAGAAATCGCCGGCACGGCCCCGGTCGGCGCCACCGCGGCAGGCCCCGTGGTTCGCGTCGGAATAGTCGGCTGCGGCAGCTTGAAACCCGACTCCGCGGGCTGCCGCAGGGGCAGCGCCTTGAGTTCCGGCTGCAGCGGGAAAGCTCGCGCCTTGGGTGCAAGTTCCAGCGGACCCGCCGCCGGCAGCAGCGCTTCATTGCGCCGTGACAACTGTGCCTCGATCATCGCCGCCAGGCCGAAGCCGCGCGTGCCGGAACCCAGCGTCTGACTCAACTGTTGATCCAGCAGCGATTGATACAGCCGGGACTGGTCGCTGTCGAACAAACCCTCGCGCGGCGTCGCATCGCGCATCGACTTCAGCACCATCTGCAGGAACATCGCCTCGAATTCCCTGGCGACGGCCTTGTTCGCATCGGGATCGCCGCTGCGCGCCTGGCGCTTGAGGTTGCCCAGGCTGCCGACGTCGAGAATATTCGACGTCGCGGACAGGCTGGAATGGTCGTTAGGGACATTCATAGCGGAGCACAGAATGACATGGCACGCTCAAAACCGTTCGCCGGGGCAGATGCCGAAAAACCGCCCTTACCCACGGCGTCAGATGATTTCCAGCTCGGCACGCAAGGCGCCGGCGGACTTCATGGCCTGCAGGATCGCGATCAGGTCCTGCGGGTTCGCGCCGAGAGAATTCAGTGCCTTGACCACGTCGGCCAGATTGGCGCCGCCCCTGACGTTCATCAGGGCGCCACCTTCCTGCTTTATCTCGATCTGGGCATTGGCAACTCGCGCGGTCTGTCCCGCAGAGAGGGCTCCAGGCTGGCTCACGGCATTCTCGGCACTGATCGAAACCGACAGGCTGCCGTGCGCGACCGCGCAGGTCTCGATCAGCACGGACTGGTTCATCACCACCGAGCCGGTGCGGCTATTCACGATAACCTTGGCCGCCTGGCGCACCGGCGTGACGTCGATGCTTTCGAGCCTGCCGATGAAGCTCACCCGTTCATCGGGCGTCGCCGGCGCGCGTACCCGGATTTGCCGGCCGTCGGCGGCGGCGGCGGCACCCGGCGCCACCGCGTTGATCGCTTCGACCATGCGCTGCGCCGTGCCGAAATCGGTGGTATTCAATTCCAGGTGCACATAGTCGCCCTGTCCCAGCGGCATCGGCACTTCGCGCTCGACGGTCGCGCCAGCGGCAATGCGGCCCACCGACAAGTGGTTCACCGTGACCTTCGATCCGGCGCCGCTGGCCCCGGCGCCGACGACGACGACATTGCCCTGCGCCATGGCGTAGATCTGTCCATCGGCGCCCTTCATCGGCGTCAGGATCAGCGTACCGCCTTTGAGGCTCTTCGCATTGCCGATCGACGATACGGTGACATCGATCGCCTGACCGGCACGGGCGAACGGCGGCAGGCTGGCGGTCACCATCACAGCGGCGACATTCTTCAATTGCAGCGACTGCCCGGGCGGCATGTTGACCCCCATCGCCGAGAGCATGCTGATCATGCTCTGTACCGTGAACGGCGTTTGCGTGGTCTGGTCGCCGCTGCCATCGAGGCCGACGACGATGCCGTAGCCGACCAGTTGATTGGTCCGCACGCCGGCGATCGATGCCAGATCCTTGATGCGCTCGGCGCGCGCGCTGCCCACCGCGATCGTCAGCGCGGCGGCACAGAAAATTGCGAGCAGGCTTCTTTCTATCCGCGTCATGTCAGTTTCCTCAGAAGGGCAGGAAGGTCAGGAAAAAGCGTCCGAGCCAGCCCATGACCTGGGCCGTATCGATGAAACCGTTCGCCTTGTACTCGATGCGGGCATCGGCGACCTGGGTGGACGTGACCGTGTTGGCGGACGTGATGGTGTTGGGATTGACCACCCCCGAGAAACGCACGAATTCCTCGCCCTCCTTCAGACCGATCTGTTTTTCGCCCGACACCAGCAGGTTGCCGTTGGGATACACCTCAATCACAGTGACGGTGATGGTTCCGGTGAAATCGTTGGACGAGGTGTTCTCTCCCTTGCCGGCAAAATTGTTGGTGTCACTGGCGGCCAGCGCCGTTCCCTGCACGCCCTTGAACGGCAGGCCGATGACGGTCGGCACGGTGACGTCGATGTTCTGGCTGCGCGTGGTCTTGTTTTCCGACTTCTTCGAGGCCTGGACTTTCTCGGCGATATTGATGGTGATGATGTCGCCGACAAAGCGGGCGCGCCGATCCTCGAACAGCGGCCGTACCGAGGCCACATTGAATATCGCGCCGTTGGTCGGCGGCGCATAGTTGCGCGCTTCTGGGCGGATGCTCATGGGCTGATGGATCGCGGTGGTCGGCGCGGTGGTCACGCATCCCGACAAGGCTGCCGCCAGCATCACGATCTGAACCAGGACCTTGATCGACGCCGCTACATGCGACGCCGGCCGGCACGAAATCTTGGGAGTCATGATTTTGCTCGCTGCTTAGAGTTGAGTCAGGCGCGACAGCATCTGGTCGCAGGTGGTGACGGCCTTCGAGTTCATTTCGTAGCCGCGCTGCGCCACGATCATGTTGACCAGTTCCTCGGCCACGTTGACGTTGGAGGTTTCGATATAGCCCTGGTTGATCAGGCCGGTACCATTGCTGCCGGGTGTGGTCGGCGTGCCGGTTCCCGAGGAGGCGGTTTCGACGAAGAGATTCTGCCCGGTGCTCTGCAGTCCGCCGTTGTTGACGAAGGCGACCAGTTGCAGGTTGCCCGCCGGCTGCGGTGCATTGCTGCCCGGCTGGGAATAGGTGACGATACCGTCGGGCGAGATGGTGACGCTGAGAGCGTTTGCGGGAATCGTGATCGGCGGCGTCACGGGGTAGCCGTTGGCGGTGACGATCAGGCCGTTGGCATCCTTGGTGAAAGAGCCGTCCCGCGTATAGGCGACGGAACCGTCGGGCATCTGGATCTGGAAAAAGCCGTTGCCCTGGATCGCCAGGTCGAGCGGATTGTCGGTCTTCTGTACCGTGCCCTGGGTAAAGATGTGTTCGGTGGCGACCACGCGGACGCCGGTGCCCAGGGTCAGGCCGGATGGAATGGTGGTCGCCTGCGACGAGGACGTTCCCGGCTGGCGCAGGGTCTGGTAGAGCAGATCCTCGAATACCGGACGCGAACGCTTGAAGCCGGTGGTACTGACGTTGGCCAGGTTGCTGGTGATGACGTCCATCGAAGTCTGATGGGCATCCAGACCGGTCTTGGCAATCCAGAGGGAACGCATCATTGTAGTCTGCTCCTGGCAATCGTAAGGGGTGGAAGCGGCCGCGCAAGGCGGTCAGTGAAATTTGAAATGCTCACGGTATTGCGGGCGCCAGGGATCAATTCGAGCGCATGTTCGCCAGGTTCTGCAGCACCTGGTCGAGGATCTTGAATGTCTGGGCGCTGGCCTGGTAGTTGCGCTGCTGCTCGATCAGCGACACCAGTTCGGTCGCCAGGTCGACATTGGACATTTCCCTGGCACGGCCCTGGATCGATCCCATGCCTTCGGCCGGATCGCTGTCGCCGGCAAAGCCGCTGAGTTTCTCGGTGGAGAACTTGGGGAAACCGAGACTCACCGCGCCGGTGCCGCGAAGCGGATCCTCGTTCGCCACCCACTGGTTGTCGCCGGTATTGATCAGGGCATTCGGATTGGCGAAATTGGCGAGCACCAGTTGCGCCACGGTGCGCTGCTGTCCGTTGGAAAAGCGCGCGATGATGCGACCGTCGGCCTGCACGTTGAATTCGTTGGGGTCCTGGATTCTGCCCGCGGTATAGCCATCCTGAGCCAGCGCATTGACGCTGAACGCGGTGCCGAACTGGGTGGTGCTGCTGTAGTCGACGTTCTGGGTGGTGCCGGTAAAGTCAAAGCTGATGGCGACGTTGGCGCCACCGGGCAGGGTGTAGCTCTGGACCGGCGAAGGCATCGGCGATCTGACGGCGCCACGCAGGTCGAAGGCCAGGTCGATCGGACCGCTGACCGTCGGCACCTGGGCCGGTACGGCATTGGCGTTGTAATCCAGCGTCGAATAGACCTGCCAGACACTGGCCGGACCGGGCTTCACAAAATAAACCCGCAGGTCGTGCGCTGCGCCGGCGGCATCGAATACGGTGGATGACGCGGACCCGTTATAGGTCAAGGGATCGGCGGCATCGAAGGGCGCCGTCGGCGCCGCGACGCGGACATCGAGGTTGAGGCTGGCATTGACCACCGCGGTCGCCCGTGGCGGGAAGAAAGGATCGATGACGAGCGGCACCGGTGCAGGCGTCGCGGCGATGGTGCCGAAGGGATCGCTGCCGAAGCTGGGCACATTCCCGGTCAGACACAGTCCGGTGCGCGTCACCAGCTTGGCAAAGCCGTCGCCTTCGAAGGCGAGCCCGAACTGGCCGTCGCGCGTATATGAAACCCGGTTGGTCTCCGGGTTGTACAGGCGGAAGAAGCCCAATCCGTTGATCGCCATGTCGAGCGGCTTGTCGCTGAGTTCAACCTGGCCCTGCCCGAACTGCTGGAATATGTTGTCGGCGCTGACGCCGGCGCTCGATCCGGTATCGGACGGTCCGCTCGACTTGCCGGCGGCGGACACGTTGGTGAAGCGCGCAATCGACGACTTGAAGCCGATGGTCTGCGAATTCGCGATGTTGTTGCCGACCACGTCGAGGGCTTTCGCCGCGGCGATCAATCCGCTAAGGCTGTTTGCTAAGGCCATGTCTCATTCCTTCCTGTTCGTCTCGCACCAGGCTCGGGCGTCTGTACCTGCGACTATGCAAGCCCCATGCCCGGAATCAGCGGGTCGCCAGAATCTGGGTTGCGGCGCGGTCGTTGGCATCGGCTGCCGACACCAGTTTCATCTGCATCTCGAACTGTCGCGCCAGGGAAATCATGTTCACCATCTGTTCTGCCGGATTCACGTTGCTGCCCTCCAGGCTCCCGCCAAGCACCATCACCTTCTCGTCGGCGGGCGCCGGTTCGCCGTCGCGCAGGCGAAAATAGCCGTCGTCGCCGCGCACCAGGTCGGCTTGGGGCGGATTCACCAGCTTGAAACGGCTGATCACGCTGACCGTGTTCTGCGCGCCCGACTCGGGCAGCGCGGAGATCGTGCCGTCGCCGCCGATGCTGAGCTTCACGTCGGGCGGAATGGAGATCGGACCGCCATCGCCCATCACCGGAATGCCGCTGCGCGTCTGCACAATGCCATTCACGTTGAGTTCGAAACTGCCGTTGCGGGTATAGGCCTCGCTGCCGTCCGGCATCTGCAGCGCAATCCAGCCGGGCCCCTGCACCGCCAGATCCAGCGGTCGCGCGGTATGCACCATCGGCCCCGGGGTGAAGTCCGTATGGGTGCTGGCGTCCATGGCGAAGGCGCGGGTCGGCAAACCCTTCTGCGTTGCATGGGACAGCACCGGCACCGCCCGCAGGCGGTGCTCCTCGGCGCGGTAGCCAGTGGTGTTGGCGTTGGCCAGGTTGTGGCCCACGGCGGCCTGCCGGCTCATGGTCTGGCTGGCACCGCTCATCGCCGTGTAGATCATCCTGTCCATCGTCCCGTCCCTCTCGCCGTGTCGTCAGCGGCAACTATCAGCGCAGGTTGACCAGTGTCTGCAGAATGCTGTCCTGCGTCTTGATCGTCTGCGCGTTGGCCTGATACGACCTTTGCATGGTGATCATGGTCACCAGCTCGGCGGTCAGGTCGACGTTCGACTCTTCGAGCGCGGCGGACTGCAGCACGCCGTACTGACCCGTCGATCCGGGAGTGCCGACGATGCGGTCACCGCTGGTCGAGGACTGCGCCCAGACGTTGTCGCCGAGCGGTTGCATGCCCTGAGGATTGCGGAAGGAGGCAAGAATGACCTGGCCGACTTCGGTCGATTGGCCGTTGGTGTAGCGGCCGAGAATGATGCCGTCCTTGCCGATGTTGAATCCGGCCAGGGTTCCCGAACCATAGCCGTCCTGAATCATCGCGTTGACCGAAAAGTCCGAGCCGAACTGCGTCGTCCCGTCGAAGACCACCGGGAAGGACAGGGAATTCACGGCGCCGGTGTAGCCCAGGTCGGCGTCGGTCACGACCGCGGTGAAGGGTGCCGAGGTCAGTGACCCGGTGGAATCGAAGGTCAGCGTTCCCAGCGGTCCGCCGGCGGACAGGTCCGTGACGGTCGGCACGGCACCCGGCGGATTGCTCACTGCGGCATAGACGTCCCAGCTGCTGGCCGCGACGCCCTTGACGAAATACATCGAATAAGTGTGGGGGTTCCCCAGACTGTCGTAGATCGTGACCGCCGTGGACTGGTTGTAGGTGCGCGGATTGTTGTAGTCGAAGGTCGGATCGGCCGGCGGTGCCACGCGGGCATCGAGATTGACGTTGACCTGCAGCCCGAGATTGCCGGGGCTGCCGCCGGTTTGCTGCGGGGGCCCGGCCAGGCTCTGCGAAGGATCGAACAGGCGCAGCGGCACCGAAGGCGATCCCGGGGCGATCACGCCGCGCGTCGCCATGATGCCCTTCAGTTGCAAACCGTTGGCATTGACGATGTAGCCGGACTGGTCGAGCTGGAACTGTCCGTTGCGGGTATACACAGTGGCACCGTTGCCGTCGTCCATCTGGAAGAAACCGCCACCGTTGATCGCAATATCGAGCGGATTGTTGGTGACGCCGATGCTGCCCTGGGTGAATTGCTGAACCACGGCGGCAACCTTGGTGCCGAGGCCCACCGGCGCCGCGCCGGCACCGGAAAGAGATGCCGCGAAGACGTCGGCGAACTGCGTCTGCCCGGTCTTGAAGCCGACCGTGCTGGCATTGGAAATGTTGTTGCCGATGGTATCGAGCGCCTTCGACGATGCATTGAGTCCAGCCAAACCTTGTTGAAATCCCATGATTCGCTCCCGCTCAGAAAATTTGTTTAACGTCGGCCAGCTTGGCCAGGCCGCGCTGTCCGAGATCCAGTGTGACGCCTTGACTGCTGCGATTGATGCTGGTCACCCCGGCCAGTTCGAGCGGGGCGACTTCAAGCTTTTCCGATCCGCGCTTGGCCAGAATCGAAATGCTGTAACTGCCATTGACCGCCTGGGCGCCGCCGTCGGTCTTGCCATCCCAGACGAAGTTGTGCATTCCCGCATCCAGATCGCCGAGATCCAGCGTTCTCATGACAATCCCATTGGAATCCTTGATGGTGACGCTGACCTGGTCGGCGGCGGATTGCAACTCCAGCCCACCCACCGCCCCGCTGTCGCCAAGAGTCAGGCCGCTGCCGGCCACCATGACTTGGTGCCCGACCAGTGCCGCCGCCTGCATCGCTTCGCTATCGACGGAACTGGAAAGCAGCTTCTGCAGGGTCGCGTTGAGCTTCTCGATGCCATCGACGGTGCTGATCTGCGCCAGTTGCGAAGTCATCTGGGCGTTGTCCATCGGATTCAGCGGATCCTGGTTTTTCAGCTGGGTGGTCAACAACCGGAGGAAGCGGTTCTGCGCATCGGTCGTTGCGCTGGTCGGCTTGGCGCTGCCTGTGCCGTTGGCCGCGTCCAGCAAGGACTGCGCAGTGCTGGATAGGGCGGAAGCCGAAGTGATTGCCATGTCATGCTCTCCTTGCAAAGATGTTATTGTCCGAGCGCCAGGGTTTTCTGGATCAGCGATTTCGCGGCGTTCATTACTTCGGCGTTGTTCTGGTAGGAACGCGAAGCCGAGATCATGTTGACCATCTCGTCCACCACGTTTACGTTGGGCATCGCCACATAACCCTGTTCGTCCGCCGCCGGACTCGATGGGTCGTAGCTCATCCGTAGCGGTGCCTGGCTTTCGACCACGCGCGTGACCCGCACGCCGGTACCGCCGCCTTCGACTGCAGTTGCCTTGAACTCCACCTGCCTGGCGCGATAGGGACGGCCGTCGGCGCCGGCCACGCTGTCGGCATTGGCCAGATTGCTGGCGATCGTGTTGAGGCGCGCCGACTGAGCGGTAAGCGCCGAACCGGCGATGGAGAATATGTTGAGAAGGCTCATGGCGCTTACTGGCTCAGGACCAGTTGCAGGTCCTTGAACTCGCCGCGAATGAAGGTCAGCGCGGCTTCGAGGCGCAGGGCATTCTCGGCGAAGGCGCTGCGCTCGATGTCCATATTCACGGTATTGCCGTCGATGCTGGGCTGGAACTCGGTGCGAAATTTCGCCGCCTCGGCGAAGGACGGCTCCGCACCCTGCAGCAGGTGCCGCGATGACGTGGTTGCCAGGCCTGGATTACCGGTACGCCGTCCCGTCAGGGCCGACGCCAGCGCACCCTTGAAATCGATATCGCGCGCCTTGTAATGCGGCGTATCCGCATTGGCGATATTCGATGCAAGCAATTCCTGGCGGTAGGTCAGCGCGCCGAGTGCCGCGCGGTGAATCCTGAGTTGGTCGTCGATTCGATCGAACATGATAGAGGTTGTCGGTGTGTCTAATGGACTATGTGATGTGGTCTACGCATCATCCATGCCATGTCCCGGAGTCGCCTCTGCCATGCCTGTTTCTGGTGCTTTCGCGCCTGTTCGAGCCGGAGCCGAGGCAACGCTGGCAAAAGCGTCGCGGCAACACGGCAAAAGTTGCCGGCCGAAAAGCCGATTGCCGTGAATGTTGCCGGCCGCGCACGTAAGCACGGCTTCCTGCGGTAATCTTCGACCATGCATCCGACTGCCGCCCTCCTTTCCGCGCTCGCCGCGATCCTGCTGCTGCCCGCAATCCCGGTACAGGCCGCGGACGCGGAGCCGATCCGCCGCGCCGTCGCCGAATTTCTCGATGCTCACGGCAAGGACCTGCCCGGACCGGTTCGTTACAGCATCGGCACCATCAACGCTGGCCGCCTTTCTCCCGATTGCCGCAAACTCGCTGCTGCCATGGACGCAGGAGCCCGACCGTGGGGACGAACCCACGTCAGTGTTCGTTGCACCGAAGGTGCGACATGGAGCCTGTATGTGCCCGTGCAGATCCATGTCACGGTGGACTACCTGGTCAGTGCGCGTTCCCTGCGGGCCGGCCAGATCGTCGAAGAAGCCGACATCGTCCGCCGCCAGGGCGATCTGGCGGAATTGCCTCGCGGCGTGCTGACCAATCCGCAGCGCGTGCTCGGGCAGGCTTCCGCCAATGCGGTACCGGCCGGCCGGCCACTGCGCGTGGAAATGTTTCGTCCGCCCGTGGTGGTGAGGCAGGGACAAAACGTCCGCATCGTCTCCACCGGAGCGGGCTTCCAGGTCGCCAGCGAAGGCCGCGCGCTGAACAGCGCCGCTGCCGGGCAGTTGGTGCAGGTCCGCACGGCTTCCGGCCAGGTCGTCAGCGGCACGGCGCAACGCGACGGCAGGGTCAGCATCGCCCAATGAGGTGTCGCAAGCGCAGTTCGCGGCGGACCGGCACGGCGCGGTGCCCACGAACAGGAAGGGAAGCGCTACACTGACGGCCATTCTCAGCGGCAGGGTCGGTCGCCGACGCCACCATTTGGGTCGGCTTGGCGAATCTCGCCGATCAACGGGAAAATTGTCGTCAAAACCTGATCCAGCCCTAAAGTTGGGGATTTCGGCGCCGTTAAATCCCCTAAGCTAAGAACCCGTACCGGTGCACATCATGAAGATCAACTCTGCGATACCTTCACCCGCCAGCCTGCCGAAGGCCCGCACACAAGCCACTGCCAACGGGTCAGGCAGAACCGCGGCACCAAGCACCGCCGTAGCCGGCGATGCCGCGGCAACCAGCAAGCTGCAAACGACCGCGTTCGTCAGCTCGGCGGCAGCGCCCTTCGACAGCCAGCGCGTGGCGGAAATTCGCGATGCCATTGCGCAGGGGCAACTGCAGATCGATGCCGAAAAAATTGCCGATCGCCTGATCGACGACGTTCGGGATCAACTTGGCAAGAAGCGTTAGGCGGCGGACACGTCTTGGCCGCAATCGACGTCCTGCTGGAACAGACTATCGCCGAATTGCAGGGCTTCGTGGCTGTGCTGGCCGCGGAACGGGATGCGCTGGTTTCCGGCGACATCGACCAATTGCCGACCATCGCCGATCAGAAGTCGCAGTTGGCGATTCGCCTGGCGGGCCTTGAAACCGAGCGCGACGCAGCGCAGCGCAGCGCCGGCTTTGCTGCAGGTCGTGCCGGGCTTGATGCCTGGGTCGGCGCCAGCACCCGGCCGACGGCCGCGCTAGGCATGCGGCAGCGCTACCTCGAACTGGCCGGCGCGGCCAAACGCGAGAATGAACTCAACGGCAAGTTGATTGCGGCACGCATACAGCAGAATCAGCAGGCCCTGGCAACACTGCTCGGCGAAGTGGCCGATGCCACGCCCTACGGCGCCGATGGCCAGCAAAAATCCTCTTCCGGGCGGCGGCCCCTAGGCAGCGCCTGAACCACCCCGCAGCACCGCGTACCAGCGTTTTTATTGGGTCAGCGGTACTTCGACCCGATGGTCGGGGGTGCGCGACTCGATCCGAATTGCCACCCGACGATTGGCCTGGCGCCCTGTCGGCGTCGCGTTGTCGGCCACCGGTCGCTGATCCGCATAGCCGGAGGCCGTCAAGCGGCGGGGATCGACCTCGGTATCGACGAACAGCCGTACCACGCTGGCTGCCCTGGCCGCAGAAAGCTCCCAGTTGGTGGGAAACTGCGGCGTGTTGATCGGAATATTGTCGGTATGCCCCTCGACCACGATGGGGAAGTCGGTGGTAGCGAGCATCCGGCCAACGGCATCGAGTGCGCGCACCGCGCGGGGATCGAGCCGCGCCTCGCCCGGGGCAAACAGGGCGCTGGCGTTGATGTCCACGGTAATGCCGAGGGCGCCCTCGGTCACCCTGACCTTGCCCTGCGCCATCAATGGCGCCAGTGCCTGATTCAGGCTGACGGCCAGATTGCGCATCTGCTCCTTCTTCGCCAACTGCGGGGCAGGATTGCGCCGCAGCGAAATGGCCGCCGGCGCAGACTCCGGCATGCTGACCGGCATCAAGGCCCTGGCCGGCGCGCCTGAGATGCTGCGAAATGCGACCACGATGGAATCCGACATGACGCGATACTTTCCCTCGTTGACCGAGGAAATGCCGTACATCACAACGAAGAAGGCAAACAGCAGCGTGATGAAATCCGCATACGAGACCAGCCAGCGCTCGTGATTTTCCGGGTCGTCTGTCTCGCGGCGGCGACGACGGCGCCTGAACTGGGCCATCAGACGAAGTAGCCCTGCAGCCGGCTCTCCAGAAGGCGCGGATTATCGCCGTTGGCAATCCCGACCAGCCCATCGACCAGCAATTCGCGAATGGTGATGACGCGCGCGATATTGGCCATGAGTTTCTTGGCAATCGGTAGGAAAATCAGGTTCGCCGCACCGACGCCATAGATGGTCGCGACGAAGGCGACGGCGATGCCGCTACCGAGTTTGGACGGGTCCGATAAATTCTCCATTACGTGGATCAGCCCCATCACGGCGCCGATGATGCCTATGGTCGGCGAGTAGCCGCCGGCAGATTCCCATACCCTGGCCGCCGCCTTCAGGCTGCTTTCCCGGGCGCTGATGTCCACCTCCAACACTTCGCGCAGGCGCTCCGGTTCGGCACCGTCGACCAGCAGTTGCAAGCCTTTGGCGGCAAACGGGTCGTCCAGCGTGGCGATCTGTCCCTCTAATGCCAACAAGCCTTCCTTGCGCGCGATCTGGCTCCAGTGGCAAACCTCGGCTATCACCTTCTGCGGGTCCGTGCCCGGAGGGAAAAACACCCAGGACACCATCTTTATGCCGTCTCTAAAAACCCGCAGCGGACTCTGCAGCATCACCGCCCCCAGCGTCCCACCGACGACGATCAGGAAGGCCGCGGGTTGCACCAGCGAATCCAGGTGGCCGCCCTCCAGGATCTGCCCGCCGACAACGGCTGCCAGCCCCAGCAGCAGACCGGCGATGCTGATCATGTCCATTACGCTCAGCCCTCCCCGCCTGCCGAGCCGCGCTTGCGTCGCGCCGCGGACGCCGGCTTGCGCTCACCGTCAAGACTGGCGCGCAAGCGCGCAACCGCCTGGCTGTGCAACTGGCAAACACGCGACTCGGTCACCCCCATCACTTCGCCGATCTCACGCAAGTTCAGATCCTGCTCGTAATACAGGGCCATCAGCAGTTTCTCCCGTTCCGGCAAGGCCTTGATCCCGGCAACCAGAGCCGTCCGCGTACCCTCTTCTTCCAGCAGCGCGAGCGGATCGGCAGTGGGCCCGGATTCGTGCCGGGCGAGATAGTCCTCGCCCCCTTCCTCGCTGATGTCTTCGATATAGACGAGCTGATGCCCGCGAGCATCGAGCAGCAGCTTTTGGTAGTCGGCCAAGGAAATCCCAAGGGCTGCCGCCAGTTCCGATTCCGCGGGTGGCCGACCGAATTCGTGTTCCAGGGTGTGGATCGTCGCCTCGACCCGCCGCATTTCGCGGCGCACGCTGCGCGGCACCCAGTCGTTGTCGCGCAGGCCGTCGAGCATCGAGCCGCGTATCCGCTGCACGGCATAGGTCTCGAACTGGGCGCCGAGGCCATCGTCATAGCGCTCGATGGCATCGAGCAAACCGATCATGCCGTTCTGGATCAGGTCATCGACATCCACGCTGGCGGGAAGCCTGGCCATCAGCAGGTATGCGATGCGCTTGACCAGCGGCGCGTACTCGGCGACCGGCTGTTGCTTGGCGATTACGCCCTGGGCGGTATACATGATCCCTTGGTTTGAACCGGCTAGCGGATCACCAGTTTGATGGTGCCGAGCAGTTCGTCGGCGGTGGCCGGCTTGACCAGCCAGCCCGAGGCACCGGCGGCCTTCGCCTCCAGGCGTTTGGACTGCTGCGATTCGGTGGTGAGGAACAGGATCGGCATGAACTTGTAGCGCGGCAGGGTGCGCACCTGCTTGATGAACTCGATGCCGTTCATGCCCGGCATGTTGAGGTCGGTGATCAGCAGGTCGATCTTCAGCCCGCTTTGGAACTTGCTCAGCCCTTCGGCCGCGTTGCAGGCCTTCTCCACCGCATAGCCGGCCTTGGTGAGGATGTTCGAGATCGACAACAGAATCGTCGCCGAATCGTCCACCAGCATGATTGTGCTCATAATGCCCGTCCCCGTATCAAACCCGCAAACTTCAGCATGCCACCGGGAAAGGCAGCCGGAGGTTCGCGCCTTAGCGGAGGGAATAATCTCAAACGACCCGTATTTTGTTTATCCGTGAATTACGCGGCAAACTGCGGTATCTACGTAGCGTGAAGGCCCGCGCTTCAAGGCGCTCCGGAAGCGGCGGCTGGGTCACCGCATGTAGGAAACCGCGACGAGCACGATACCATTCAAAAGGCTCCGGCGTGCCGACCAAAACGCAATCCCGGGGACGCCACAGCTTCCGCCCGCTTGGGCGCTGCCGCCGGTACTCCGACAGACAGGGGATGCGGCGCAAAACCGAACCATTCCTCCGCCTCGACGGTGTGCGACAAGTGGGTTTGCAGCGCATCGGCCAGGTGGTCGGCGGTCGGCACGCGCGCGCTCCCGAGGTAATCGAGTCGGACCCCAAGGTGCTCGTGCGCGGTGTGGCGCATGTTGTGGAAGATGCCCTGCGCCTCCTGGTCGCTGCGTGCCCGTGTGATCGCAACCTGGAATCCATCGCGCCCGCGTTCCTGCACCAGGCGCTTGATCAGGGCGTAGGCGCGGGTGATCGCCGAGCTTTGTGCCGCGACCACCACCGCCATGCGCGGGGTCGCCAGGGCCAGCGGCGAGAGTTGCTGGCCGTTGCGCGCGGCACAATCGATCAGCACATAGGAGCTGCCTTCCTGCAGACGCCGGAAAGCCGTGTTGAGCCGCCCTGCCTCGACGGCTGTAAGCTCGTGTATCTCGTCCGCAAAACGGGCGGCGCTCATCAAACTGAGCCGCGGCGCCACCGGCTGCACCAGGCGCTCGATGGCACAGTCGCCCCGCACCAGGTCAATCAGGTCGCGCCGCGCCTTGGCGCCAAAGGCAGCATGAACGTTGTCGGGGCCTGAGTTCTCGTCGATTACCACGACGGCCTCGCCCGCCTCGGCGAGTGCGACGGCGGTACGTACCAGCAGGGTCGTGCGTCCGCAGGCTTCGCGGCCCGAGACGAAGGCTACCGCGCGTGCCGGCCGCACCCGGAACAAACGGCGCAGTCCGGCGGCCTGATCCGCCATGGCGCCGGAATGCTTGTCAAGCAACGGCGGCTCCCGCATTGAGGGGCTGCCGGTGAGGAAAAGCCAGCGGAATTTCTTCCTTGCGTAGGGTGTGCGCCGTCTCGCCAGCACCAACTTTGAAGGCCCGATGCAAAAGATATTTGCGGTTCGGCAAATGCAGATCCTCGGGCACGCGCTGGCCGTTGCCGACATAGCTCAGGGTCAGCCCATGCCTCACGATGCAGTCGAGCGCCGGCGCCAGTGCCGTGGCTTCATCGACCTTGGTCAGGATGCAGCCGGCCAGGTCTTCGCCGCCATAGGCGCGCACCACGTCGTCCAGGGTATCGCCCCGGCTTCCCGCATTCAGCAGCAGCAGGCGATTGACTTCGCCGGAACGGGTCAGCATGGCGGCCTGCTCCGCCACCATGCGGTCGCGCTGGCTCATGCCGACCGTGTCGATCAGCACCATATGCTTGTCGCGCAGGTCGGCCAGGGTGCGCCGCAGGTCTTCACCGTCGCGCACCACGTATACCGGCACACCGAGAATGCGGCCATAGATGCGCAACTGCTCGTGAGCGCCGATCCGATAGCCGTCGGTGGTGAGCAAGGCCAGGCGCTCCGCCCCATAGCGCACCACGCAGCGCGCGGCGAGTTTGGCCGTGGTGGTGGTCTTGCCGACCCCGGTCGGCCCGACCAGGGCATAGACGCCGCCCCGATCGATGAAGTCGGCCTCGGACGAAAGCGTGCGCAAGCGCCGATTGACAGCCGCCGTCAGCCACTTGCGGCCCTCGTCCTGCCCCAGGTCGGCGGCCATTTCCTGTACCAGTCGCCGCGTCAGACTGCCGGAAAACCCGGCGGCCAGCATCTCGCCGAGCAGCATCGCGCGGGTCGGTGCCTCGCGCGCCATTTCGCCCCAGGCAAATCCCGCAAGCTGGCGCTCGAGCAAGTCCTTGATGATGCGCATCTCATCCATGAGCTGCACCGTCTGCGACGAAACCTCGGCTGCCGCCTTTGGCGCCGCATCACCCGCGGCAGCGCGCAGCGGAGCTGCGTCCTGCGGCCGGGCACGACCGGCGGCGGAGCGCTGCGCGGCATCCGGCGGGATGCCGCTCGCCGGTGCGCCCGGCGACGGTGGGCGCTGTTGCGCCAGCGCCGCCGGCACCGGCGTTTTCGCCGCGGCGAAATCGACGCTGTCGTAGGGTGACCAGGCGCGGACCACCGGCGGATCGCGCGGCGCAGAACGCTGGATGGCATTGCGTGCCGCCGACAGCGTCACGGTGTAGTCGTCGTCGGCCGACCCGCGCGACGCGGCGGCAGCCGGCGCTTGCGCCGCTGAAAGCGCGGGCCGCAGGTTGTGAGAAATGGCGTCGAGACTTTCGGGCGACATGGCGACGATTTCCACGCCGTTTTGCACGGCCTTGTTGGAAATCACCACGGCGTCCGGTCCGAGCTCTTCCTTCGCCCGTCGCAGGCAGTCGCGCGCGGTAGCGCCGACGAAGCGTCTTGCTGTCATTTTCTTGCTCCGATGATAGACGTCACCTTGATGATCTTCGAGTCAGGTACTTCGCCATTGGCAATGACCTTGAGTTGTTGCACCGCACGGCGCAGGAAGCGCGACAGGAGCCAGCGCAAATGGCCAGGCACCAGCAATACCGGCGGCAGGCCGAGGTCTTCCTGGTGCCGCGCGGCCGCAGCCGTCTCGCGCAGCAGGGTGTCCGCCAGGCCGGGCTCGATGCCCCCGGCGTCGGCGCCGCCCTGCATCGCCTGCGCCAGGATTCTTTCCAGCGACGGATCGAGCGCCATGACCTGCATTTCGTTGCCGACCGGGAACAGCTGCTGGACGATCGCACGCCCGAGCGCGATCCGCACCTGCGCAGTCAGCTCGGTCGGGTCCTGCAGGCGCGGCGCAATTTCCGCAAGGGTTTCGATGATCGTGCGCATGTCGCGAATATTCACCGCCTCGTCGAGCAGGTTCTGCAGCACGCGCTGCAATGTGCCGAGCGCAAGCTGTTTCGGCACGAGATCCTCCACCAGCTTGGGGTATTCCCCGGCAAGGTGGTCGAGCAGGGCCTGCGTTTCCTGCCGCCCCAGCAGTTCCGTGGCATGGGACATGATCACGTGATTGAGATGGGTGGCAATCACGGTACTGGCATCCACGACCGTATAACCAAAGGCATGTGCCTGATCGCGCAGACTTGCGTCGATCCATACAGCGGGAAGGCCGAAGGCAGGATCCTGGGTCTGGGTTCCGGCCAGCGGCCCGGTAACCCGTCCGGGATTGATCGCTAGGTACTGCCCCGGAAATGCTTCGCCCTCCCCGATGGGAACGCCCTTGAGGGTCAGGCGATAGACGTTGGGCCGCAATTCGAGATTGTCCCGAATGTGCACCTGGGAGGGCAGGAAACCGATCTCCTGGGCGAACTTCTTGCGCAGTCCACGTATCCGCTTCAGCAACTCGCCCGCCTGCCCACGATCCACCAAGGGAATCAGGCGATAGCCGACTTCGAGACCGAGCACGTCCACCGGAACCACGTCGGACCAGCTGGCCTCGACACTTTCCCCGCCTGGGACGCCGGCAGGCTGCACCATGGGCGGTGGCTCCTTGTCAGTCGCCGGCAGATGGCGCAGCTGCCTCCAGGCGAGATAGCCGAGGATGGACGCCAGCATCAGGAACACCAGATTCGGCATGCCCGGAATCAAGCCGAGTACGCCGAGGATGACAGCTGTCAGTCCCAATACCATCGGATTGCCGAATAATTGCGTCACCAGCTGCTGGCCGATGTCATGTTCGGTGGCGACGCGCGTCACCACCAGGCCGGCCGCCGTGGAAATGATCAGGGCGGGGATCTGCGCCACGAGGCCATCGCCGATGGTCAGCAGGGTGTAGGCCTTGGCCGCGTCGCCGGCGCTCATGTCGTGCTGCATGACGCCGACGATCAGGCCGCCGATGATGTTGATGAACAGGATCAGAATGCCGGCGACGGCATCGCCGCGCACGAACTTGGAGGCACCGTCCATCGACCCGAAGAAATCCGCTTCCTGCCCCACATTGGCACGGCGTGCACGCGCCTCGTCCTCGCCGATCAGGCCGGCGTTCAGGTCGGCATCGATGGCCATCTGCTTGCCGGGCATCGCATCCAGGGTGAAGCGGGCCGACACCTCGGCAATGCGCCCGGCGCCCTTGGTGATGACGATGAAATTGATCAGGGTGAGGATGATGAAGACGACGATGCCGACCGCGTAGTTGCCGCCGACCAGGAAGTGGCCGAAGGCCTCGATCACCTTGCCCGCTGCATCGGGACCGGTGTGCCCGTGCAGCAGCACCACGCGCGTCGAAGCCACGTTCAGAGACAGGCGCAGCAGTGTCGTGATCAGCAGGACGGTCGGGAAGATCGCGAAATCGAGCGGCTTCATGGTGTACATCGCCACCAGCAGCACCATGATGGATATCGCGATATTGAAGGTGAAGAATACGTCGAGCAGGAAGGGCGGCAGCGGCAGCACCATCATCGACAGAATCAGCACGATGAGCAGCGGCGCCAGCATCTGGCGGATGTTCAACCGGCTGAGGAAGCCCTGCAGGGTCAGGCCGTCATTCATGCTACGGCACCCGGATCAAGCCCATCGGGCACGGCAATCTGCGTTGGAACCGAAGGCAGCAGCGAAGCCCCGGCGTTTGTCACATATTCGTCCATCTGATAGACCCAGGCCATGACTTCGGCTACCGCTGCATACAAGGCAGCCGGAATCGGATCGCCGACCTCCGCGTGACGATACAGCGCGCGCGCCAGCGGTGCCGCCTCGAGCAGCGGCACCTGGTTCTCGCCGGCGATGTCGCGTATGCGCTGGGCGATCAGGTTCATCCCCTTTGCCACCACCACCGGAGCCCGCATCGACGTTCCGTCGTACTTGAGCGCCACGGCGTAGTGGGTCGGGTTGGTCACCACTACGTCGGCTTTGGGTACCTCGGACATCATGCGGCCGCGCGCCATTTCACGTTGCTGGCTACGGATGCGCGCCTTGAGCTGGGGATCACCCTCGCTTTCCCGGTTCTCCCGGCGCAACTCCTCACGCGTCATCTTCAGGCGGTCATGGTATTGCCAGAGCTGGAACGGCACGTCGATAGCGGCAATCACCGCCAGCCCGACAATCAGGGCGACAAAACTCAAGAACAGGAGCTGCGAAAAGGTTGCCAGGCCGATTTCGATCGGCTGCACGATCAGACCGAAGAGACGATCCTGCTCATTGCGGACAACCCAGTACAGCACGCCTCCGATCAGTATGGCCTTGAGCATGGCCTTCACCAGTTCGCCCAGGCTTTGCCAGGAAAACATGCGGCCCAGACCCTTGATCGGATCCATCCGGGTCAGGTCGAACTGAAATGCCTTCGACGACAAGTTCCAGCCCCCCATCATGAAGGGCGTCGTGATGATCGCGATCAAAATGGCGAGGAAGATCGGGCCGACCAAGACAAACGCCTCCACGGTGAGCTCCAGGGCGCTTTCATTCATGCGCGCCGGCTCGAACGCCGCGTTCCGGCTGAAGCTCAACCCGTGCTGCAGCAGGCCGGCGACGCGATGTGCCATCCAACTGCCGAGGATCCAGAATACCCCGGCGCCGGCGGCCAGCACCATGAAAGCCATGAGTTCGCGCGAATGCGGAATGTTGCCGTCTTCCCGCGCCTGCTCCAAGCGCCGGGCCGATGCCGGTTCGGTGCGTTCGAGGTCGCTTTCCTCAGCCACGGAGTATCTCTCTCATGCCCGGGATTATTGCCGTCGGACAGATTCGAGAGGACGCGAACAGGCGCCAAAACCACTTCTTATTTGGCCCATGTTTGCCCTGCCGGCGTAAGCCGTCAAGGAATTGTCGGCCCTGGCCCGGCCGGTACAGCCGCCGGCGTTGGGCTCAGACTCTCCCTGATTCGCGGGCCTTGCGGTCGCGCTCCGTTTTGATGATGTAGCGCTGAATCAGTGTCGTCTTGGCCTGCGGCAGATTCGCGAATTCGAAGCCGGCACGCTTGGCGCGAATGCCGCTGCGGGTAACGGTCTCGACCTGCCAGCGCAGACGCAGGGCGGCGACGATGGTCCCCGCGTCGGGCAGCGCGATACTGCAGCCCGGGAGCTCGGAATCGGTGTCGAGCTCCAGATCCATGGGCAAGCCGGCCAGACAAACGCCGCCAAGACTGATGTCGACCACCGGCGCTTCGATCGCGGTGCTCGATCCATTCTCGCTGATCAGGGGAATCCTGCATTTCAGCGGCATCGCAATCGGAGTGATCAGCCGAAAATACTCACGCCGCTGCAGCCGCAGTATGCTGTCCGGCAAGGGCGCATGGAAAGCCGGACGTCCATCGGCTTCGATGGCGCTCAGGCTGCGCAGGATGAACTGGATTTCCACCCTGTCGAGTTGTGCGGTGCAAAACACCTTTTCCGCCTTCAGAGCCTTGCGGTTCATTTCGGAACTTGCTCCGAAATCGAACACCAGGCCATTGTCGCCCCAACTGATCAGACTGGTAAGCACCATGTCGCGACCTTCGTTGAAGATCATGCTGATCTGCGACACATGGTCTGCAAGTCCGCGGCAAACCGCAAACATCTCGGTTTTCGAACCCAGCAGGTATTGACTGTATTGGTCGCTCGGCAGGAACTCCGCAACATTTCGTTGCGCGGGCGTCGGACTTGCAGGAGGAGATTCCTTGATGGGACTGGTCATCGCTAAAGGCGGGGCAAACTGGGTGCGTGCCGAATTTTAGCCCGGATTGCCGACGCTGGCGGACGGCGTGAACACCTGAGTCTCGCCTCGTTCGACCTGGTACAGCCAGGCCAGCAATTCCGCCACGGCAACATACAACTGCGGCGGGATGTGTTGATCGAGATCGACTTTGGCAAGCAGCGCAACCAGCGTCGGCGACTCATGAACGTAGATTCCATGCTCCTTGGCGCGCGCGATGATCTCCTCGGCAATCAGGCCGCGCCCTTTCGCCACGACTGTCGGCGCGTCGTCGCCGGCGGCGTATTTCAGCGCCACCGCCAAAGTCCGCTGGCTAACGTCGTCAACCATCATCATGCCTCGCTTGCGCCTGCGCCACCGTCAGCGCCAGACCTGCTGTCGCCAGCGCCCGCTGCAGGCCGGGTACAGCCGATTGCAGATCAGTCGCGCTGGCAGGATCCGCCGCCTGCAGGACAAGCTCCAGGTTTTGTCCGCTGAGCCGTATGCGCGCCTCTATCTCGCCGAGACGCGGCAACTGCAGCCGCAGCGTGGTGTGCCAGACAGCGGATTCCGCCGCTGCGATTTCGGTGTGCGCGGCATCGCGCCCGATTTCCCACTCCAGGAACTGCTTCGGCCAGATCTCGCCATGCCATGCCAATCGGTGCGTTGCTGCCGCCTCCAGTTGCTGCTGCACCAAGGGGCGCAACTCTTCCGGGACCATGTTCGCGGCTGTCTGCTTGGGCGCCGGACTAGCTTCCTCGGCCGATGGCGAGGCCGCAGCGACCTCGCCGCCGAATAGCGCCCGCAGTAGCGATACCGCGGGACGGGACGCCTGCGTCTGCTCGCTGGTCGCCAACTGCGCCAGGATGGCGGTGCGAAGCGCTCCGTTGTCCTGCCCCCAGGCGGCGAGAACCTCGGCTCGCGAATGTTGCCCCTGAGGCTCCGCCAGCAGACTCGTGATGGTTCGCTGACCCAATGCCCACTCCACCTGATGCGCCTCATAGAACAGGCCGCTGGTAGTCACCGCCTGCGCCAGTTGCGAAGGCAGTCGCTGAGCCAATTCCGCCGAACTCGCGGGCGCCAGGGGCAACAATGGTCGGCCGCGGGTGAGTGAGGCCCGGAAGGAGGCTTCGCCCACGCTTGCAAGCAGCGAGGCGATAAGCTGTCCGGTACGCGAAAGCGTCGCTTGCTGATAGGGTTCGCCGACAGCCTCTTCCCCCGGCCCGGCAAGCCGCGCCACGATGGCTCGTGGCGTGCGGTCAACCACGACCAGTTCCAGCGTGTCGCCCGCCTTGGCACCCTCCTGCAAGGAAAGGGTCAGCGACTTTCCGGCAACCAAAGCCTTATAGGTGTTCTCGGGTAGGACGTCCTGAATACGGGCGCGAAACACCTGCCCCGGTCCGAGTTCGGGGAGGTCAGCCGAAATATCAACAACCGGCCTGATCGGCCCCAGCCCCGGTTCGGTCTGATTGCGAACCTGGATGCCGACATCGGTAGGGATCATCACCATGATGCGCCCTCCACTTCAGATGCCGCCGCACCGGCCATCGACCCCGGGTCGCCCAATCGGCTTGCCGATCGGCTCATGATCTGCCCCCCTGCCGCCTGCCTGAATTCCGTGTTTGCTCGTCGAGGGGTACAGTCAAGCCCCATAGGCTTTGAGCACGAGTTGTTCCTGGCGATTGCTTTGCATGTTGTGCTGCAACTGACCCATCCAGACCTGCACGTAGTTGCGAATCTCGGTGTTATCCGCCAGGATGTCGGCAATTACCTGATCCTTGCGATGACGCGCAGCGTCATCGAGCGTTACCGCAGCATCAACCGCCTTCATGACGATGACCAGTTCGCTGCATTGGTGCTCGATGCAGATCAACTTGTCCCAGTCGCCCTGCGCCGCAGCCTCGCGCATCTGCCGAGTCAGAGTAGCCAACTGTTCGTAGTTTGCGATGGCCTGGAACGAGCCCATCTGTCTACGCCGTCCTATAGGCCCGTTGTGCCTGTGCCGAAGCATTCGGCTGGAGCGAGGACTGCACGACCTGGGGACGTATGTCGTTCCAGGCGCCCGCCAACTCGGTCAGCAGTCGCGTCACTTCGTCCAGGGCTGCGATGTCGTTATTCAGGTTGGCAGCCACCAGGCGGCTCACCATGTAGCTATATAAGGCCGACAGATTCTGCGCCAGATCGCCGCCAACACGCAGATCCAGGCTGGCATTCAGCCCTTCGCCGATGATGGCGATGGCTTTGGAAATGGACTTGCCCTTGGCAGCCGTCTCTTTGCGCGCAATTTCACTTTCCGCATCTGCGATGGCGAGCAGTGCGCCCTGAAACAGCATTGCAATAAGCTCGTGCGGATCGGCGCCATTCACCGCGGATTCCTTGCCCACCTTGTTATATGAATTGATAGCGGCAGTTGCATTCATGATGATCCATCCTTAATTAAGACGATTTGGAAGAGAACTGCTGCGTCAGGTAAGCACCGGTACTGTTCATGCTGCTTAGCAAGGCATTGAGATTGCTATAGGTGGTGGTGTACTGTTTTTGCAGAAACACCATCCGGTTTTCCAGTTTTTCAATCTGCTCGTTGTAGTCTTCGACGGAGGTGTTCAGGCTATCGGTGCGGGCATCGATCAGACCGCCGGCTTGAACCACGGAAGTTGACCATGCGTCCAGCCTGGTGACGTAGCCCGTTGCCGACGAAAACAAATTGACGACATCGTTGAAATCGTTCGTCATGGCAGTGTTCAGTTTGCTGCTGTCGAGTTTCAGCGTGCCGTCTGCCTGGAAGGCAATACCGACCTGGGCAAGCGACGTCAGGGTGCCGCCACTGGCGGCAGTCATGAAAATGCCGCGCAATTGATCCAGCATCAGGCGTACCGTGCCGTCACCCGACAAGACAGGGGCCGCCGTGCTGGCGTTGCCGTAGGCCGAGCGCGACTTGAGCTGGCTGTTCAAAGCGTTGAACGCATCGACAAATCCCGAAGCCGCCGTGCTCACTGCACTGACGTCGCGCTTGACAGTCAAGGTGGCGGAGGCATTTTCCTTGCTCAAAGTGAGCGAAACGCCCTCAATGACATCGGTGATCGCATTGGACGATCTTAAAATCCGGATGCCGTTTACCTTGAAATCTGCATCGGCGGCCGCAACGGTCTGCGTCATCGGGACGACGGGAGTCGGAGCGTTCTCGGTGGGGTTGTAGGCCAGCAAATCGTTGACGGCCGCATCCCCACCCGTCTGAATCGTGATGCTGGCGATGGCATTGCTCAAGCCCGAATTGTCTGCGGAAAAGGCGAGGCGATAAGGTGTGCCGCTGCCGTCGTTGATGATGGTCGCCGTGACACCGATATCGGCGGCGTTGATCGCGGTGCGAATGTCCTGCAGCGTGGCGCCCGCGGTGACCGCGATGTTCGTGCTGGTGGAACCGACGGTGAAAACTACCGTCGAGTCGACCGTGGCGATGGCGGCGGTGTCGGAAAGCTGTCCGGCGGCAGCCAGCTTGTGTGCCTGCGCCAGCGTGGTCACGTCGAGTGAGTAAACCCCTGCGGCCGCCGTGCTGCTGGCAGATGCAGAAAAAACGCTGGAGTCGGACGGGGTCGCGCTGAATCCCTGCAAACTGGTGCCCAAACCCTGCGCCGCAGTCTGGAAGCCCGAAACGAGCCCCTTGAGCGTACCGAAAGAGGAAATCTTGGTCTGATAACTGGCGACCTTGGCGGTCAGCTTGTCGAGGGGGCGACGCTCAAGCGTCATCAACTGCGAAACGAGGGCGGGCACGTCCAGAGTGCCGGCGCTCGACGATGCAAGGGATGAGGTGCTTGCCACGATATTGACTCCTGAATTAGGCTTTCTGCCTCAGCAACGCTCCCCGCTGCAGGAATTGGTCTATCGAGACTGAAATCGCCAGCGCCTCCTTTGAGGGAATTTGACGAATCAAGTCACCGGTTTCCGTGTCCACTACCTGGACTACGGGCTCCTTGGTTTCGGGATCGACCCTGAATTCCAGGCTGTGATTCGACAGTTGCATTGCCCGGTTGATAGCACCCAGCGCGTTCTGCAACTGCTGGGAAGAAGGCTCCGGCGTTGACACTTGCTTGGCGGTTTCAGCAACGACTTTAGGCGCGTCATCGCTGACGCGCCTGGCAGGCACTGCCCCCTGATTCAAACTTGCATTTTGGATGATCATCACCGATCTCCTTCACGCTAATAGCCTGACCGGTTGCCCGGTCAGGCACCTAGCTAGCGGCTTAACGCAACAGGGATAGTACTGTGTTTGGCGTTTGGTTCGCTTGCGCCAGCACCGCCGTTCCAGCTTGTTGCAGAATGTTGTTGCGGGTCATCGCGGTGGTTTCCGCCGCATAGTCGGTATCCATGATACGACTGTACGCAGCGGACAAGTTCACCGCAGCGATCTGCAGCGTGGCAACTTCGGACGACTTTGCCGCCATCGTGGCGCCGAACGCCGCACGCGCATTCCCTACCGCCGTGAGATCCGCTGCGATGGTCGTATGGTCAGTTCCGATCGTCGGATTGCCGGCAAGCACCAGTGCATTGATACGGGTGTTCTCCGCAGCAAGTGCGATCGTTTCGGCGTTGCCACCGGGAACTCCAGCAACAATTTCCGACATGCGCTGCAGGTTTTCGGTGATTTGACCGAGGTATCCGTCATAGGTCTGCGCTGTCGAAATCGCGTCGCTGGCGTTGCGGATCTGCACGTTCGTGGTGCGAATCTGCGTATCGTAAGCGGTGGCAGCTGCCAGGCCGGAGGCGTCGTCTTTGGCGGAGTTGATACGCAGGCCGGAGGCCAGGCGCGACTGGGCAGTCTGCAGGGCATTCGCGGACTTGTTCAGTGCGGCGCCAGCGAACAGGGCTGCGACGTTGGTGTTGATGACTTGTGCCATGATTTTTCTCCGTTATTGGATCAGTGGCTTAACGCAGCAGGGAAAGCACGGTGTTCGGCGTCTGGTTCGCTTGCGCCAACACTGCCGTTCCAGCCTGTTGCAGAATGTTGTTGCGGGTCATCGCGGTGGTTTCCGCCGCGTAGTCGGTATCCATGATGCGGCTGTAAGCGGCGGACAGGTTCACCGCGGCGATCTGCAGGGTGGCCACTTCGGACGATTTTGCGGCCATCGTGGCGCCGAAGGCAGCGCGCGCGGTGCCGACCGCGGTGAGATCTGTAGCGACGGACCCGATGGTGCCGGTCAGGGCCGGGGCACCGGCGGTCACCAGCGCATTGATACGGGTGTTTTCAGCAATCAGCGCAGTGGTTTCTGCGTTGCCGGCGGGAACCCCGGCAAGGATTTCTGACATGCGCTGCAGGTTTTCGGTGATTTGCCCGAGGTATCCGTCGAAGGTCTGCGCGGTCGAAATCGCGTCGCTGGCGTTGCGAATTTGGACGTTCGTCGTGCGAATCTGCGTATCGTAAGAGGTGGCTGCTGCCAGGCCGGACGCGTCGTCTTTGGCGGAGTTGATGCGCAGGCCGGAGGCCAGGCGCGACTGGGCGGTTTGCAGGGCATTGGCCGATTTGTTCAGAGCGGCGCCAGCGAACAGGGCTGCAACGTTGGTGTTGATGACTTGTGCCATGATGATTCTCCTTTATTACAGATTAAGTTAATGATGCCGTCTGTGACACTTCGGTTCGCCTTGGGTTTTCAGCGAAGCCTGCAAACCGCTGTTAGTGCTTTTAACGGTTGATCGGCTGAAAACTTTAGGGTGAAAATCAAGCATCTGATCTTGCAACCGGCCTACAGATGTTTTATCGGATGCGATCGCCAAAGCTTTAGGCAACATTTAACTTTTTAAAGGATGTTGTTATTTATCAATACATTAATTTATTTCACCGGGGCATTGCTTGCCCGATTCCGGCGACAGGTCGGCAGTTGCCGACCCCGGTCGCTTCGAAATATTCCGCCGGCGCCCCCCTGCACCAGCGTTCCCACATGATGCGCAATGCCTGATTTAGCCCGGCTGCAATCAATCCCGGCTGACCGATTGCGGATTTCGCAAAGCGTTCCCGCAAGCAGGTCCTGATATCGTGCAGTGCAGCAATATTGCCTGTCAGCGACAAGCCCTTCTGCACGAAGTCCTCGGCATCATGGGCAACAAACGACTCCAGGCCTACATGGCCCAGAACCGATGCGCCCGTTCGACTGGCCGGCGTACCGCCCGCCAAGGTGAGCGTTGGGACCCCCATCCACAGTGCATGCAGGGTGGTTGTGCCGCCGTTATAAGGGAAGGTATCCAGACAAAGATCGACCTGATGATGTAAACCCAGGTAGCAATCCATGCTGGTGCGGACGTGAACGCTCAGGCGATCGCGCTCGATGCCTTCCTGCGCAAACCACTCGACCAGCAGGTCGCCCTTGCCCGTCGCGGGCATGCCAGCCAGCAACATGCGGGACTCGGGCAAGGCGCGCAAAAGTTTCGCCCACAGTGCAACGACTGGCCGGGTGATTTTGCTTGCACGATTGAAGCTTCCGAATGTCAGGCGGCCATTCTCCAGGGCAGGCAAGCCATTGACCGCCGGCGCCTGTTCATAAGGCAGGAATGGCGCGCTGGCTGGAAGATAGGCGAGCGCCTCTGTAAATTGCCCGCCGAATCTGGCTTGAGGCAAAAAGAATCGATCCGTGAAATAGTAGTCCATGGCCTGCAGACCCGTGGTGCCCGGATAACCCATCCAACTGGCTTGTATTGGCGCCGGTTTGCGGGCAAATGTCAGCAGACGGTTGCCAGCGGTATGCCCCGAGAGGTCAATCAGAATGTCGATCTTTTCGTCACGGATCTTTTGCGCCACCGCCTCGTCGGACAGACCGGCAATCGGATGCCAGTGCTTGAGATGAGTCCGCATGCGTTGCGTGATGTCGTCCCCAATGGCATGGTTGTAGAACGCGTGCAGTGTCAATTGTGGATAAGTTGCAAGATGAGCCAATACCGGCTCGATGAAGTAGGCAACGGCATGGTCGCGCAGGTCTGCAGAGACAAACCCAACCTGCAAGCGGCGCTCAGGGTTCCGCGTATTGTCGTGTTGCGGCCAATTGGCACGCAAATTCGTCTCGAACTGTTCGCCAAAGCGGCAGTGTTCGGCGAACAGTCCTTGCACATCCGCTGCTTCGTCCTGACTGAAAGAAAAAAGCAAGTTGCTGTGCGCCGCCGCGAATTCTGGTTTGACTTCGAGCGCCCGACGATAGCTCGTTATCGCCGCATCGAACTGCCAGAGCTCCGCCTGGACATTGCCGAGGTTAACGTGGGCACCGGCGCAATCAGGGTCGAGTTCCAGCGCGTGGCGACAACTTGCCATCGATTCATCGAGTTGCCCGAGGTACTTCTGTACGGCGCCTAGATTGCTGTAGGCCTCGCTGTACTCCGGGTTGGCCTGGATTGCCCGGCGGTAACTGGCTTCGGCCAGGTCCAGCCGGCCCATATTCATGAGCAAGGTCCCCAGGTTGTTGTGGGCCTGGCTGAAATCCGGATCGCCCTGGATCGCTCGGCGGTAACAGGTTTCGGCCATGTCCAAGCGGCCTTGATTCATGAAAATGGTCCCCAGATTATTGTGCGCGTCGGCGCAACCCGGTTTGATTTCCAGCGCCCGCCGGTAGCTGGTTTCAGCCTCGTCCTGCCGTCCCTGTTCCAAGAGACAGATTCCGAGATTGTTATGAACCTCGGCGTAATCCGGGTTGATCGCCAGTGCTCGCCGGTAGCTGGTTTCAGCCGCTTCCGGCAGGCCTCGCTCCTTAAGGGCAATGCCCAGGTTGTAATGCGCCTCCGCAGAATCCGGGCTGATCCGTATCGCCTGACGATAGATGGCTTCGGCCTCGTCGGGCCGTCCAAGCTCTTTCAGGGTATTTCCCAGATTGATATGTGTCTCGACGAAATCCGGCGCGAGTTCCAGCGCTTTCCGGAAACAGGCGGCAGCCTCATCCAGCCGGCCCATGGCTTGCAGGGCAATACCCAGGTTGCTGTGGCCATGAACGAAGTCCGGACTGGCCTCGAGTGCTCGCCGGTAGCTGGCTTCAGCCTCCTCGGGGCGCGTCAGGGCCATCAAGGTGGCGCCGAGGTTGCAGTGCGCATCGGCATATTCCGGACTGATCGACAGCGCACTGCGCAATAAGGCCTCGGCTTCGAACAATCGGCCGGCCTCCCTGAGTGCATGTCCCAGGTTGTTATATGCCGCAGCGAAATCCGGCTTGACATTGAACGCCATTCGATAGCTGGCTTCGGCTTCGACCGATCGATCCAAATCCTCAAGGACGATGCCCAGATTGTTATACGCATCGGCAAAATCCGGGTCGATGTTTAGCGCCCGTCGATAGCAGGCTTCGGCCTCGTCCGGTTCACCCAGTGCCTTGAGGGTGTTGCCCAGATTGTTGTGCGCGTCGGCCATGTCCGGCGAAATCTGCAACGCGCGACGAAAGCTCGCTACGGCCTCGTCCAGCCGTCCAAGGTGCTGCAGCGTCAAGCCCAGATTGCCATGCCCGGCAGCGGAATCGGGTTTGATCTGCAATGCCCGGCGAAGACTTGCCTCGGCATCGTTCAGCCGCCCCAGACCATGCAGGATCACCCCCAGATTGCCGTGCGCATCCGCATAGTCCGGGTTGAGCCGAAGTACCCGCCGGTAGCTGGCTTCAGCCTCCTCAAGACGCCCCAGGCTCTGGAACACGACACCCAGGTTGTACAGCGCCTCTGTATCCCGTCCCGACAATTCGACCGCTTTTTGCATGGGCGCCACGGCGTCGGCAGCGTGTCCCATTTGCTGAAATATCGCCCCCAAGGCCTTCCAGCCAAACTCATGTCGCGGGTGTTTCCGGGTCATGGCCTGTGCAAGAGCGGCTGCCTCTGTGAGACGCCCCTGCTGAAATGCCGCCAAGAGCCCATCAATTGCTTTGCGCTCCGGGATCCTTGCGCCGGGCGATGCCGCATTTCCAGCTACCTTGGACGACTTGACCTTCTTTCGCAGCCCGGGAATGAGTTGAGGCTGCTCCGGCAGCTCCCCCCTTACCACGGTAGATTCGTCCGGGGCCGGCACCTGCGCCTGTAGCCGATCAGCCTCCAGGCGCTGTACCAGGGCTTCGACCTCATCCCCTTCCAGGCCCTGTCGTCGAGCTTGCGCCAGCACATCGCGGGCTTCGTCCTCCTGGCCGGACCGAAACATGGCGTCGATGTAGCTCAACCAATACCTTGCGCGATGCGGATCAGCCTCCAGCGCAGCCACAAAATAGGGCATTCCTGCGACAGGCTGTTCGACCTGCACCGCCAACACCCCCATGCTGTGATTGGCTTCCGCATGACCCGGATCGACCTGCAGAATGGCTTGGTAGAGTGCCACCGCCTCCTCCAGCCGACCGGCACGATGGTGCTCAAGCGCGTGCTGGATTGATTGTTCAATGCTCACGGAGGCCGATTGCGGCGACGGTTCGATATTCGTCATGATGGATCTCGATCTGTGTCCTGAATGCCTGGAAACGATACGCCGGCAGCGCATCCATCCCAAAACTTAAACGGAGTGCTGGCCTTCGCGGACAGCGCTTTGCCGACGGGGCGCATCAACCCGGTCGGTCATCATGAGAATTGCACAAACAATGCGCCGCCCATGACAAAGACAAGGTCCAATCTGTCGCGATGCACGGCAAGAAACTCATCGGCAGCCCTGTGCGGACCATCGCCAAAAGGCCAGGTATAGTCGTCAATAACCATCCAGCCGCCGTTGACAACCAGTCCCGCCCAGGCTTCGATATCGGCCATTACCGATGAGTAGGCGTGATTGCCGTCGATGTGGAGGATGGCGATTCTCCCTTCATAATTGGTGGTGCCGAACGATGCGCTGGTTGCGCTGCGATGGTCGCGATAATGTTGCGCACCGTCGGTGGAAGGCATGCGCAGGTAATTCACACTTTCCGCACCGTAGGGCAACAAGTTGATTTCGAACACGGCCAGCGCTTCCTCTGCATCCATCAGGGCCGACCCTTGATCGACCAGCCCGTGCTGGTCATGTTGTACAAGATGCTCGGTCGACCATGGATCGACGCAGAGCAGACGTCCGATCCCGTAAAGGCGTGCGAGACTCGCGAGGACACAGGCGGACTTCCCCCACCAGCTCCCTATTTCGACAATGTCGCCGGTGACGGCATAGCGCGCGATTTCCATCAAGGCGCGGGCTTTGTCATGACTGCACATGCCGGGAACCGACTCCACGTTGCGCAGCAAGGAAGCCGCGACGATCTCGGCGATCGCGGGCTTTGGCGTGCGGGACGACGCCAAGCCCAGCGGGTGCGCCAACAACTCGCGCGCATCGGCCCGGGCAGCGCGAAAGCCGGCCATCAGTTCCTCCACCGGCGACGCGTTGACCAACGCAACGCCGGGAGCCAGGCTCAACAGCATCCCCTGCAGGTGGTTCCAGATTACCGGGTTGGGGGTATAGATGCCGCCGATGTCGAATTCGCGGATAACCTGCTGCAAGGCGGCAGCAAACTCGGCTTCGTGGATATACGGCAGGCGCAGCCATGACGGATAGCGGCCGCTGGCGACGTCGTAGGCCAGCGACGATGCGCCGATCACAGGTACGCCTTCCCGCCGGCATCGATTCAGGTAGTCCAGCGAGCGCGGCATGCCGCCGGGAAAAACCAGAATCGGCTTGGCGTTGCGGTGAGTCGTCGCGATCATTTCAGGAGCCGGCCTCGCACACCAGGAATATGCTGGAGCATAGGTCGGGATACTGCTGACCCAAGGCGTAACAGCCATCCAGGTACTCGCGGGACACAATGTCCGTCTGCAACAATCTATCCCACTGGAAATTTGCCAGCGCCTTGAAGAAGATACCGGAGCGGTACACTACCTTGAGTCCGGCCGCCGTCGCGTCGCGCTCCAGCGTGTCGAACGTATAAGTACGGCGATGTCCATGCTGGGCTTCGGCCTCGGTCACTGCCGTGTTGTGCGTGATCAGGCCCATCTTGACGGCGATCTGCCGCGACGGTGCGTTGGCGTTCGGACATGCGAGGAAAAACCTTCCCTTCGGCGCCAGCCACTCCGCATTTATTCGCCGGAGCACCGCCACCGGATCATCCAGATGCTCCAGTACGTGGGTCATGACGACATTCGCATAGCATCCGGGCAGCAGCGACTGCTCGAACGTGGCGTTGATCAGCCGAACCTTGTTGCCGAGCCTGTTCCTGGCTTCCTCGCAGGCCGCTGCAGAAGCCTCGACACAGGTGATGTCGTCGAAGTGGTCCAGCAGGCGCCGGGTGAAGTCGCCTTTGAAGCTGCCGAGTTCGAGCAGGCTGCCCGCGTTGAAGAAAGGCGCGAACGACCGGATCATGTACGGATGCATGACGTCGAGGTCGAAGCCATAGTGATAGAGCCTGCCGGCACCGTCGCTGAATTCCCGGTCAAAATCTCTGGGTTTGCTGTTCATCGGTCGCTTTCGTCCAGTTCAAGTCGTGCCAGTCCGAATCCGTGCTTGCCGAACTCGTTGCCGTTGTACAGCAGATATATCTTGCCATCGTGCTCGAAGGCATTCGGATAGCACTGCATTTCCGCATCCCATCCGCCCGCCGTGCCTTCCAGCGCTGGTTGGTCGTCACGCGTCCAGTGCCGCAGGTCGTCCGACCAGGCGTGTCCGATGCGGTAAGCTCTGGCCGGGTTCCGGCGGAAATCCAGCGATTCACGGTAGCAGAAGAACATGTGATGCCGCCCGCCAATCGCGATCACGGTCGGTAAAGCCTGGCTTTCGTCCGCTCCGATTCGGTCCGGGATAATCTGTAGCGTCTGTTCCCTCTCCCATTCGCACCCGTCGGCTGATACTGCATGTCCGATCTTATATGTACGTTCAGGCTCGTTGCCGCGTCCACCGGCTTGCCAGCGCGTGCCGAATATGTACCACATGTGGTACTTCCCCATGTGCTCGCGGACGCAGGGATCTCCGATCAGGAACGGTTCATGCAGCGATGCGCTGAGGACCGGACCATCGCCGGCCCGCACGAATGTGCGCCCATGGTCATCGCTGATGGCCAGCCCGATGGCCATGTCGATCGACACGCTCACGCGCCGGCTCCAGCCGCAGGTGTAGGCATGGATGCGATCGCCCACGCGCAGAACGTTCATCGGGAATATGCCGTGCTCGTCGAAGGTGCCCAGATTGCCGTCGGCGATCACCGGCCTGTCGCAGACCCCGACGACGCGCCGAAAGTCCTTGTCGAAATCGACAAAGCGGATACTGCTGACGTATTTGCCGTTCGCCGATTGTCTTCGAGCCGAAAAATAGATCCGCACGAAATCGTCGAATACCAGCGCCTGGGGCCCTTGCGCATATCCGACGATATCGGGTCCGAGGTCATGTTGCGACGGATCGAATATCAAGCCGAGCTTTTGCCACTTCATCAGTCCAGCGTTCCTTCCAGTTTGGCCAGCCCGAACCCATACCTGCCGACTTGATTGCCCAGATAGAGCATGTAGATCGCGCCATCGAGTTCGAACACATGGGGGTAAGCGACCATCTCGCTGTCCCACCCCTCGTCCGAAACTTCGATGCCGGCCTTCGAGTCATCCCGGACCCAGTTCAGCATGTCGCTGGAGCAGGCGTAGCCGATGCGGTAAGTCCGCTCGCGACTGAAACGAAAATCGGTGGCCTGGCGGTAGCAGAAGAACATGTGGTATTTGCCATTCCAGAAAAAGATGTCCGGACAAGCCTGCGCCTCGTCCTCGCCCAGCCGGTCGGGAATGATGTCACGGTCGAGCCGAGTCCAGTTGATCCCGTCCGTCGAATGCGCCATGCGCAGCTTGTAGACCACTTCCGGACGGCCGTCGGCGATCATCCATTTCCTGCCGGCGGTATAGGCCAGAAACCATGTATTGCCATACTTCCGTATCTTTGGCGAAGTGACGACGAAAGGCTCGTCCAGGGAATGCGACAACACCGGCCCCGGGCCGAGCTTTACAAAGCTATTGCCGCCGTCGGTGCTCTTCGCCATGCCCAGCGAAACGTTGAAAGGCACTGACTCGCAACGCGTCCAGCCCCCATAGCAGGCGAGGATGTCCGCGCCGTCCCTGATCGTCGATACGGGGTAGGTGCCGAACTCGTCGAAGCTACCCAATTCGCCCAAAGCCAGGACCGGCTTGGGCGCCATGCTAAGGATCTCGAACAGGTTGTTTCGGTTCAGATCCACGTAAGTGCAGTAGCTGACATACTGCCCCGCTGCATCGGCTTGCGGGCGGCAGCAAAAATAGACGCGGACAAACTTGTCAAAGAGTATCGAGTTGGGCGCCTGGGCGAACTCGTTGAACCATTCCGGTTTGCCGGCGAGCGTGGACGGTTCCAACAGCAGCCCCAGTTTTCTCCACTTAAACATTCGGTTCTCCGCATTTCCGCATGATCAGGCCGATGGCCTGGACCAACAGCCGATTTTCCTCGATGAAGATCCTTCCGCCCAGTTCCCAGGCAGTTTCCTGAGCGTTTACTGCGACGGCTTGTTGCAGGATGATTTCACCTCCGTCGATGCGCTCATCCACATAATGCACGGTGCACCCCGCCATGGAGTCGCCGCTGGCCAGTACCGCCTCCTGTACCCGAACGCCGTACATTCCCTTGCCGCCGTATCGAGGCAACAGCGACGGATGGGTATTGATCATCCTGCCGGCCCATTTGCGGCAAAGCTCGGCGCCGATGATCGGGAAGAAGCCCGCCAAGACAATCAGGTCCGTGTCGTCGGGTATCGCCCGATCCATCTCCCGGAGCAACTCCGAGGTCGGCAAGGCGCGATTCAACTGCTTGCAGGGGATTCGATGTTTGTCCGCCTTGTCGATGGCGCCGCATTCGCGATCGACGATCAACAGGTTGACTCGGTAACCCTGCGCTTCCTGGGCCTCGACCACGGCCTCGAAGTTTCCACCTCCGCCCGATGCGCAAACCGTTACAAGAAAATCGGCTTTCATATCAAATCAAATCAAATCCATCAAGCATGGCAGCAACGGTGGCTTTCGGATTGAACATAATCACGTCGACGATGGAAAGCCAAGGCACGAAGACATCGCCGAACTGATGATATTCGCACGGCCTCGACTTCACGAACTTCAGCTCGAGGCCTTGTGCGCTGAAATCGGCCGCCGAGTACAACTCTGTACCGCCGATGGCATTGACGTAGGTTGTGGCACCGACGGCTTGGCATAGGGCGAGAACCTTGTCCTGCCCGGCAAGACTGCGGTCGATACCAAGCTCCGAAGATATCCGGATCTCGGTATTCAATCCGAGATACCGGCAGGTTTCGACAATCGAGTGATGGAGAAAGCCGAACAGGTTTCTGTCCTCATACTCCAGGAGTCGATGCACCAGCGCCATGGCTTCGTCGAAATACGGCGCGCGGCGATAGGCGCCGGTCAGTTGCCTGAGCAGTTTATCCCCCGTGAAATCCGTCGCCAGAACCCGCTGACGGATGGCAAGAGAATCGGAGTCGGCCTTCATGGGCAGGCTGAACATCGCGGCGGCTCCGTCCCGCAGCATGCGATTGCGATTGATCCAGCCTTTCTTGGTGTACTTGATATGGTCGTAGACAATGAACAGGTCGACTGCCTTTATCAGGTGGAAGTAGCCAATATAGGGAAGGAAGTAGGGCTGCATGACCGCAACCTTGCGCGTCTTCATGCTCTGGATGCGATCAACCCGGCGACACGATCCACGTCGGCGAAGGACAGGTCGGGATAGATCGGCAGGCAAATTACCTGTTCCGCGAGCTTCTTCGCCACCGGCAGATTCGCGTGTGCCGCCGACGGCATTCCCCGATACATCGGGAAATCGCTGATCAGGGGATAAAAATAGCGCCGCGCAAAAATGCCATGCTCCTGCATTTTCACGTACAGATCATCACGACTTAGCGGATAGTCCGGCTGTACCAGAATCGGGAAGTAGGCGTAATTGGATCCCTCACCCGCAGTCGCCGCAATGCAACGGATGCCGGCAACTCCGGCCAGGGCACTGCGATATCGCTCGTCGATGGCTTGGCGCTTTTGCAGCGCCTCGTCAATCCCTTGCAACTGCAGGATGCCGAATGCCGCGTTGATCTCGCTCATCTTGCCGTTGATACCGGGAGCTACCACGGTCACTTCATCCACAAAGCCGAAGTTCTTGAGGTGGTCAATGCGCTGCTTGGTCTTGGCATCGTGACAGACAATGGCGCCGCCTTCGAATGTATTGAATACCTTGGTAGCGTGAAAGCTCAGCACCGACAAGTCGCCGTGGTTGAGCGCGCTACCGTGGCGATGCCGTACACCGAAGGCGTGAGCGGCATCGTAGATGACTTTCAGTCCGTAATTGTCGGCAATCTTCTCGATACGCTCCACATCGCAGGGATGCCCATAGCAATGCACCGGCAGGATGGCGGTGGTCTGCGGGGTAATGGCTGCTTCGATGCGCGCCGGATCCAGGTTGAGCGACACCGGATCGATATCCACGAAGACCGGCTTGATGCCGTTCCACAGCAGCGAGTGGGCGGTTGCCACAAACGAGTAGGGGGTCGTAATGACCTCCCCGGTAATCCGCAAGGACTGCAGGGCAGTGATGAGCGCCACCGTGCCACTGGTCAGCAAGGCGACATGCTTGACGCCCAGATAGTCGCACAAGGCCTGTTCGAACTGCTGATGAAAGGGGCCGTTGTTGGTGAGGCATTTGCTGTCCCAAATCTGCCGAAGATATGGAATGAACTCGTCCAGAGGAGGCAGTAGCGGTTGGGTTACATATATCGGTGGCATCCGGGGAGGTTCAGACATATTCCGTTCCTTTGCATTGCTTGGTTGACGCCATGCTGCTTCTTCAGCCACTCATCCGTAAGTCGCATACGGACCTCGCGGCGATCTCGCCCGCGGTCACGCCAGGATAACGACCCAAACCACCGGATGACGCTGTGAATTGCCCCATCCAGACACGGATTGCCCACTTAACACTTTATCTTTCCGTGGATTCCGATCACCCAGACAGTCCTTTCGCATCGATCGAGATCGGCAAGAATTGCCGACAAACGGCAATTCTTGTACGCGGGTCGCGCTCCTGAACAATCAATTTCGACTCCTGCCGACAAATGAAGCATTGCTTTGCATGAGGCGTGCCCGATATTGCGCATGCATCGCTTCAGATCGATGGAACACGACACGGCACCCCATTTTGCTCGTCAAGTTCGCCCGACAACGATTTGTCGCTTTCTGTCACTGATAGCAGGTACTATTTCCGGCTAGATTCGAAATACCACGCGACACTGTTAAATTGGCCGATTAACATTGGCAAATCAACATACGAGCACGCAGATGAACCAACAGCGGCTATCCGAAGTCGATGACTGGCTGGCATTTTTCGCTCGGGCGGAACTGCCGGTACTGAGGCATTCGGTGAACGAAATCGAGCGGCTGCGCGAACACGAGGACGACACCAACGGACGCGCGCTGGCACGCGTGATTCTCCTCGATCCACTGCTGACCTTGCGCGTTCTCGAGTACATAGAGACGCATCGGCGGGAGCGACAGACGACCGACATCACCACGATAGAGCGCGCGATCATGATGATCGGCATTACTCCGTTCTTTCGCCACTTCCAGAATCTACCCATCGCGGAAGATCGCCTGAAGGACTACCCGCAGGCATTGCTCGGTTTGCTCAACGCCATCCGCCGTGCGCGACGAGCTGCCCACTGGGCGCATGAATGGGCGATCCTGCGCCGCGACATGGATGTCGACGAAATCACGCTCGCCACCTTGCTGCATGACGTCGCCGAGTTGATGATGTGGCTCTTCGCGCCGAAAATGGCATTGGAAGTCCGTGCGGCGCAGCGCGCAAATCCCCACAAGCGCTCGGCGACGATCCAGGAAGAAATCTACGGTGTGCCTCTGTATCGACTCAAGCTCGCGCTGACGGAGTCCTGGCGTCTGCCCGCCCTGCTGGCACAACTGCTCGATCATCGAAAGGCGGAACACCCGCGTGTGCGCAATGTCAAGCTGGCGGTCGATCTTGCCCGCCATTCCGATAACGGCTGGACCGATGCGGCGCTACCCGACGACTTCAAGGCCATCCGCGAATTACTGCACATCAGCCAGGAAACCCTGGTGCGCCGGCTTGACGTAGACGAAACGACGGCGGAGGCATTGATGAATCTGGCGACTCCGCCCGCGGACCCCCAACCGGCAGACCCGGCCTGAGCGCTTTGCCTCCCTGCCATTGGCTACGGCCAACGCGCAACGGTCGCCGCGCGGAAAGCTGATGATCTCCGCGTGCGTACGAGCCCTGCTCAAGGCGCCTTGCGATCCTTCACGGCAATCAGCAGACTGTCCTTGATTCCTAGCTCCTGCAGCTTGGCGCGGGCGGCGTTGGCTTCGGCTCGCGTGGCGAAAGGGCCGGCGCGCACCCGCGCCTCGATAGTCGCGGGAATACCATGTTTTTCGAGTCTGGCACGCAATTCTTCGGCATTGTCGAGATTGCTGAAAACGCCGAGCTGCAAACCGAATGGGCGCACGACCGACATGGAGTTCGTGTGCGGCGCCGGCGGCGGCCCGCGCACCGCAACGTCCCCTGGCGATGAGGGCGCGATATGCACCGATTCGGCAGCAGCCTGCGGGCGATAGGGCGGGAGCGCGCCCGGTGCGGACGGACGCAGCGTCGCCAACTGCCCTGTCGCCGGCTTGGTCAGGGGCTTTTCATCCGGTAGCGGCTCGAGCGGCGCCGACGCCGCTGCGGCGCTACGTTCCGGCACCGCGTCCTCCAGCCTCACCACGGGGGGCACCTCGCTGGGTGCAGGCGTGGCCGCCGCCGGTGCCGACTGTGGCGGCAGTTTCTCCGGCACCGGAAGCGGTGCATTGATGCTGTCGAATACCACGAGCGTCGCCGCCAGGCAGGCCAAAATGACCGCCGCCAGCGCGATCCGCTTGATCAGGCGCTTCTTCAGTGCCTCGTCGTCTGCCATCAAATCTTCCATGGTGCCCTTTTCCAATTCAACGCCCGGACTCGTTGCCGCGGTCGTCATCCGCATCGTCAAACCCGCCTTCGCGCTTGCTGCGCGCCAGCGCCGCCACCAGCTCCGCCTCGCCGATCGAAATTCCGCACTGTGCGGCAATCCCCTCGGCGGGCTCGCCGTGCTGCGCCAGCGTCATGGCTTCGTGATAGAGCGGCGAAATATTTCGCGTGGATTTCAATTGCCTCAATTCCTCGGCCATCTCGTTCATCTCCACGCGCAGTTGCTCCACCTCGCGCCGCAGGCGCTTGAGATCGAGTTCGACATTCGACTGGGCAAGTTCCTGCGCAAACATTGCCGGTGAGGCTCCGGGCAAGCCCTCCCCATAGACTTGACCATAGGCTGCTGCTGGACCGAGGGCCGGCTCCAGCCGTGCCGCCAGCGGGTCCGTCGCGGGCCTGACGGGCTCGTCGGCGAGACCGAAGTATGCGGTGTCGGCCCGTGTTTCAGCAGGCCTGTGCTGCCTTCTGCCCAGGCGCATCAACGGCAGCAAGGAATAGGCCAGATAGACAGCGACCAGAACGAGTGCAACAAGAATATAGGTTCGCAAGTCCAGGGCAGCGAAATCAATCATGACCGAACACCCACTGGTGCTTTCGCGCACCCCGTTCCTGCCAGGGCCAGGCCGCAAGAGCCGGACTTGCCCCTGCAGTGTTTGGCTGCTCCGGCTTCGGTCTGGTACTCACCCTGCGGATTACGAGGCAAGGCCGCGATCGGGTAAGGGATTCCAGTACGAGGCGATAGGCGATAGGCCGACATGGCGCAATACTAACAAAAGGCTCTCGCCGGAGCTCTGGATTGCGCATGAATTCATGCCGGATATCTGCCGCCGCCGCATCACCAATACGGTCGCACCGCCTAGGGTTTCGCCGGATGTCCACCGGAATGAAAGACGCGCTTCGCTGCGCTCACCAGCACGAAAACATCATGGGGCGTCAGTGTGGGCAACTGTTCGTGCAGCGCGCGATAGGCCAGGTGCTCATGGGTCTGCCCACCCCAGGTATTGGCTTGATCGAAGAATGGCCGGAGCACTTCATAGGCTTCGACGAATACAGTCCGCAAATGCGGATTCTTGCGGCGATCGGCGCCATGAAGCGGATCAATCATGCACATGTATCGAACCTATTGGTGGGACTCGGTCGATCCGCTTGGAGGAAATGGACACACCGGTCGTGAATAGCAGGGCTTGCGCGACAACGGTCCGCGCCGTGATATTTCGCTGTGAACGTCATAAACGATAACGGGTACCACCTGCCCGGCCTGCGCCGCGGCGAGCGGAGAAGAATGCTGAGGAGCGCAACGCCAATCAACGCGGTGCCGGTACCGCCGCCCGGGAATCCAGCGCGCCGCCTTCGAGTCCCTCTGCGTTCTCGACTTCGACCACTTTGCCGTCGGCCAGAATCGCATCCTCGGTACGCTTGTTCATGATCACAATGCTGATGCGGCGGTTGATCGGATTGTAGGGATCCTGCTTGTCGAACAGTACCGTCGACGCCAGACCGACGACGCGCATGACCTTCGTATCGAGCATCCCTCCCGCGATCAGTTCGCGGCGCGAAGCGTTGGCACGATTGGTCGACAGTTCCCAGTTGCTGAAATCGCGCGCGCCGCCGGCGAAAGGCGTGGCGTCGGTGTGGCCCGAAAGGCTGATGTGGTTCTCGACCTTGTTGAGGGTCTTGCCGATTTCGCGCAGGATCACCCGGGTATAGGGTTTCACTTCCGAACTGGCCAGATCGAACATCGGCCGGTTCTTCTCATCGACGATCTGGATGCGCAATCCTTCGCTGGTCAAGTCGAGCAGCAACTGGTTCTTGAACTGTCTGAGGGTCGGATTGGCGTCGATCAGGGTTTCCAGGTCGCCCTTGAGGCCGGCAAGCTTGGCCTGCTCGGCCTTTTCGAACTCGGCTTTCAGTTTCTGCAGATTGATGATCTTCTTCGGCGCCTCGATATCCCCCGCCTTGACCTGACCGTGCGATGCCGTCAAGTCCTTGCCGCCCCCTTTGATGACTGACGATGAATCGCCCGAGCCCGACCCGCCGGCCATGGAGACCTTGAGCGGATTCTGGAAAAAATTGGCGATGCCCAGCAGGTCGCCCTGTGTGGTCGAACCCAGGAGCCACATGAGCATGAAGAACGCCATCATCGCCGTGACGAAATCGGCATAGGCGATCTTCCAGGCACCACCATGGCCCTCGGCGCCGCCTTTCTTGATTCTCTTGACGACTATCGGCTGCTGGGTATCGTCGCTCACTGGACTACCTGGACAGTACGGAACGCATTCTTCACCTTCCCTTGCGCGCTTTCAGGTCTTCCTCCAACTCTATGAACCGCGGACGATCGTCCGAATACAGTACCTTGCGGCCGAACTCGACGGCCACCTGTGGCGCATAGCCATTCATGCTGGCGAGCAGCACAGTCTTGATGACCTGAAAGATCTTGCCCTCCTCTTCCACCTTCTGTCCCAGTTGCCCGGCGATCGGTGCCACGAAGCCGTAGGCCAGCAGGATGCCGAGGAAGGTGCCGACCAGCGCGCCGCCGATCATCTTGCCGAGCACGGCGGGCGGCGCGCCGACCGAACCCATTACATTCACCACGCCCATCACCGCGACAATAATGCCGAATGCCGGCGTGGCGTCGGCCAGCTTCGACATCGCATGCACCGGCACGTGAGCCTCCTGGTGATGGGTCTCGATCTCGATATCCATCAGGTTCTCGATCTCGAAGGCATTGAGATTGCCGCCCACCATCATGCGCAGGTAATCGCAGACAAACTCCATGACATGATGGTCATGCATGATCGTTGGGTATTTCGCAAATATGGCGCTGTTCTCCGGGTACTCGATGTCGTTCTCGATCGACATCAGGCCTTCCTTGCGCACCTTGGACAGGATCTCGAACAGCATCGCCAGCAGGTCCATGTACAGCGTCTTGTTGAGGCGCGATCCGGTAAACAGCTTCGGCAAGGCAGCCAGGGTTGCCTTGATGGCCTTGATGCCGTTGCCGGCAATGAATCCCCCCATGGCCAGGCCGAAAATCGCCACATACTCCATCGGCATCCAGAGCGCCGCCAGGCTGCCATGTACGGCATAGGTGCCGATCGAAGCCGCCAGAATGATGACGTAGCCGATTATCAGTAACATATTGATCGATCCGGAATTGGCAGGGCGAACATCGGTTGGTCCAGCCGCAGCGTTGGTGCGCAATCATAACGGCAAACCACCATCCGGCGTTAGGCGTCCGGCCTGGACGGGCTCACCGCAACGCCTCGGGCCTCGGACTCGAAATCAGGCCAATCAAGCCCTCCCGCGCGCCGCTACGTAGATACCGCAGTTTGCCGCGTAATTCACGGATAAACAAAACACGGGTCGTTTGAGATTATCCCCATCCGCTAGTGCGCGAACCTCCGGCTGCCTTTCCCGGTGGCATGCTGGAGTTTGCGGGCTTAATACCTACGGGGACGGGCATTATGAGCACAATCATGCTGGTGGACGATTCGGCGACGATTCTGTTGTCGATCTCGAACATCCTCACCAAGGCCGGCTATGCGGTGGAGAAGGCCAGCAACGCGGCCGAAGGGCTGAGCAAGTTCCAGAGCGGGCTGAAGATCGACCTGCTGATCACCGACCTCAATATGCCGGGCATGAACGGCATCGAGTTCATCAAGCAGGTGCGCACCCTGCCGCGCTACAAGTTCATGCCGATCCTGTTCCTCACCACCGAATCGCAGCAGTCCAAGCGGCTGGAGGCAAAGGCTGCCGGTGCTTCGGGCTGGCTGGTCAAGCCGGCCACCGCCGACGAACTGCTCGGCACCATAAAACTGGTGATCCGCTGATGGATTTCGAACTCCTGTTGCGCCGCATCCTGTACACCGCCATTGCAGTTGGACTGGCCTCGTTGGCGACCGTCTATTTCCTCCATGGCATATTTCACAACGAATTTCTCCCCGCGCTGGGCCTGTCGCATCCTCTCGGCGATGCGATCGGAACATTGGTGGCGATCATGCTCGCCTTTGTCTGCCAGCGCATGGTTGCGCTTGCTGTCTACCGCGACTGGCGCTTCGGCATGGGCAAGGTTCATGAGACTGCGGCCGCCCGCAGCGGTACCCTGGTGACCGCGGCGGAACAGGTGGCCGGCGAGCTGCGCAGCGTCGAGGGCTTCAACAACGTAGTGCGCGGTCAGTTGCATGGCGTGGTCGACGAGACCGAAAAGGCGGCTTTCGATATCGCCGGACGTCTGCAGAACATCGACGAAGTCATCACCCGTCTGGCCGGCGTCGTCGAGTCCAGCACCACGGAATCGAACAAGCTCCTGACCGCATCGGAACAGCGGATCGCCCGCAACCGGGAACTGATAGCTACCCTGGAAAACTACACCCGGCAACGCGTCGCGACGGCGATCGAGGATAGGGAACGCATCAACCATGTGGTCAAGGAAGCGCGTTCGCTGGGCACCCTGGTCGACCTGATAAAGCACATTTCGGGACAAACCAACCTGCTGGCCCTGAACGCCGCGATCGAAGCCGCCCGCGCCGGCGAGGCCGGCCGCGGCTTCGCAGTGGTCGCCGATGAGGTGCGCAAGCTTTCCGGCGAGACCGACAAGGCCGTCAGCAAGATCAGCAGCGGCATCCAGACCGTTGCCAACTCGATCGAGGCGCAGTTCGAAGGCAAGCTATCCGAGGACAGCGCCGCCTCGGAACGCGAAGCCCTCGAAAGCTTCGCCCTCCAGCTCGACGATCTGGGCAAGAGCTACAAGGAAGTGACCGAACATGAAACCGAGGTCATGGCCAGCATCACCGACAGCAGCCGGCAACTGGCCGACATGTTCATGTCGGCGCTGGCCAGCGTGCAGTTCCAGGACGTCACGCGGCAGCAGATCGAACAGGTGGTCGACGCACTGAATCGTCTCGACCAGCATTCGACGCTCCTGGCAAGCAGGCTTGAGCAGTTTGAAGACCCCGATTTTCAGATGCAGCCGCTGTCGGTACACCTCGACCAGATCTACAGCAGCTACGTCATGGATTCGCAGCGCAATACGCACCACAGCGCAACCCAAAGCGGGGCGGCGCATGTCGCTACCGGCCCGAAAATAGAACTGTTCTAGCAGGAAGCAGGGAATGGAATTCATCACCCAGACCACCGCGGACGGAGCCACGCGCCTCACCATCGAGGGCGAACTGAGCATCTACGATGCCGCCGAAATCAAGCACCGCCTGATCGAAGGCATACGTGGCGCCGCCGTATTCGAGCTCGATCTCTCGCACGTCGGGGTCATGGATAGCGCCGGCTTTCAGCTGCTGACGCTGGCCAAGCGCGAAAGCCAGGAGCTGGGCCATGTCCTGCGCATCGTCGGCCACAGCCCGGCGGTACGCGAAGTCATCGAGTTTTTCAACATGGTGGCCTATTTTGGCGACCCGCTGGTCATCCCGGCCGGCGAGCAATCCTGACGGAAGCGGGCAATGGACGAAATACTCAGCGTTTTTTCGGTCGAGGCGCGCGAACAGCTCGACGCCATGGAGGCCGGACTGCTGCAGCTCGAACGCGGCGACCGCGATGCCGAAACAATCAACGCCGTGTTCCGCGCCGCCCACACCATCAAGGGCGGCGCCGGCGTGGTGGAGATACCGTCCATCGAGCACTTCACCCACGTCCTCGAAAACGTGCTCGACCGACTGCGCAACGGCGAGATCGCGGTCAGCAGCGAGATGATTTCCGCCCTGCTGCTGGGCTGCGACCACATCAGCGCCCTGCTCGACGCAGTCCAGTCGGGGCAACTCGGACCCGATGCCGACCTCGACACGGCTGGCGCGGCCATTGCCGATCAATTGCGGCCGTTCATGGGCGGCAATGCCCCGGCGGCGCGCGGCGGCGCGCTGACCGCGGACGACGGCGACGAAGCGGAACTGCAGCGCAGCGATCGCGACAGCGCCACCAACGACTGCTGGCACATCTCGGTCCGCTTCGGCCGCGGCGTGCTGCGCAACGGTATGGACCCGCTGGCCTTCCTGCGCTACCTGCTGAACCTCGGCGAGATCGCCCACATCACCACACTCTGCGACGCCATGCCTGATGCCGACAGCATGGACCCGGAGGCCTGCTACCTCGGCTTCGAAATCAGCTTTCGCAGCCACGCCAGCAAGGAAGCCATCGAGCGCGTATTCGAGTTCTGCCGCGACGACTGCGAACTCTTCATCCTGCCGCCCAACAGCAAACTCGACGAATTCATCGCGCTGATCGAAGCCCTGCCCGAGGAAACCATGCGACTGGGTGAAATCCTGGTCAAGAGCGGCGCCCTGACCCGAGAAGAACTCGACAGCGGCCTGCACCAGCAACAGGCATCAGGAGTTGGCGCTGGCGCCACGGCGGCACCGCCGCCGCTGGGCAATATCCTGGTCGAGCGCAACAGCGTCCAGCCCGAACTAGTCGAGGCCGCCGCCGCCAAGCAGAAGACCATTTCCGAAAAGAAGACCGCGGAATCCAGCCTGATCCGCGTGCATGCCGACAAGCTCGATCAGCTGATCGACCTAGTCGGTGAGCTGGTGATCGCCGGCGCCGCGACCAACCTGCTGGCCAAGAAGAGCGGCGAAGCCGCACTGGTCGAGGCGACTTCGGTGCTCTCGCGCCTGGTGGAAAGCATCCGCGACTCCGCGCTGCAGCTGCGCATGGTGCAGATCGGCGAGACCTTCAACCGCTTCCACCGCGTCGCCCGCGACGTTTCCAGGGAACTGGGCAAGGAAATCGAACTGGTGATCAACGGTGGCGAAACCGAGCTGGACAAGTCCGTGGTCGAAAAAATCGGCGATCCGCTGATGCATCTGGTGCGCAATGCCATGGACCACGGCATCGAGTCCGCCGCCGCGCGCGCCGCGGCCGGCAAGCCGGCCACGGGCCGCGTCGAACTGAACGCCTTCCATGACTCCGGCAGCATCGTGATCGAAGTGGGCGACGACGGCGGCGGTCTCGACAAGCGGCGGATCCAGGCCAAGGCCATCGAACGCGGCCTGCTCCAGGCCAACGAGACCCTGTCCGACCAGGAAGTGATCAACCTGATCTTCGAACCGGGCTTCTCCACCGTGGACAAGGTCAGCAATCTGTCCGGACGCGGCGTCGGCATGGACGTGGTACGCAAGAACATCACGGCGCTGCGCGGCAGCGTCGATGTCAGGACCGAAGCCGGCGCCGGCTCGCGCTTCATCATCCGCCTGCCGCTGACCCTAGCCATCATCGACGGTTTCTTGGTCGGTGTCGGCCGCGCCTCCTACGTGATCCCGCTCGACATGGTGGTCGAATGCATCGAGCTGGGCGACGCCGGTGGCGACCGCAACTATCTGAACCTGCGCGGCGAAGTCCTGCCCTTCGTGCGGCTGCGCGAACTGTTCGAAGTGCCAGGACAGCCGCCGTCGCGCGAAAACGTGGTGGTGGTGCAGTACGCCGGGCACAAGGCCGGCATCGTGGTGGACCAGTTGCTGGGCGAGTTCCAGACCGTGATCAAACCGCTGGGCACCCTCTTCCGCAATATGCGCGGTATCGGCGGCTCGACCATTCTCGGCAGCGGCGAAGTCGCGCTGATCCTGGATGTGCAGGCACTGATCGGACGCTGCGCGAAGAGCGAGGAACAGCGTGCGCACGGCAACACCGGCAGCCGCCGGCTCGAAACGCACTAGGCGAACGAACATCCACAGACTAAGGATATTTCACATGCGCCACGAAACTATCGCAGCAACACGCCGGATGACATCGGGCGCTTGGCGATGTATTTCATTGCGTTTGCCCAGTAGTTCCTGACGTGCATAAATCAGATTGGGAGGAAAGCAAAATGACATTCAAGCAAAAACTGATGCTGCTGATCGGTATATTTGCCGTCGGCTTCCTGGCCTCATCAATCTTCGCCTTCAGCACCCTCCAACAGGCCAAGGTGAATGGACCGATCTACCAGGGTATCGTGCAGCAGAAGGATCTGCTCGCCGACATCCTGCCTCCACCCGAGTACCTGATCGAGTCCTATCTGCTCACCCTTCAAATGGCGGGCGCGGACAAGACCAGGCTGCCTGGCTTGATGGAAAAGGGCAAAGCGCTGGCGAAAGATTTCGACGACAGACACCAGTACTGGACAAGGGAATTGGAGGACGGCGAAATCAAGACCCTGCTGGTGGAAAAGGCCTATAAGCCGGGCAAGGAATTTCTGACCCTGCAAGTACAGCAGTTTCTCCCCGCCCTGCAAAGCGGCGACAGCGATGCGGTTGCCGCATCGCTGGCGCAGCTTGAGCAGAAATATGGGGAACACCGTGCTGCCATCGACGAACTGGTCAAGCGCGCCAGCGAAAAAGCTGCCGCCCAGGAGAAAGGGGCGGCGGCGGTTATTGCATGGCAGAGCGCCCTGTCCATGGCCATCGCCGGCGGCGTACTGCTGGTCAGCGCGATCTTGTCCTGGTGGATCATCCGCGGCGTCATGCGCCAGTTGGGTGGCGACCCGGCATTCGCCGCCAAGGTTGTGAGCAGGGTCTCCCAAGGTGATCTCACGGTTCAGGTTGCCACAAGCCAGGGCGACTCCAGCAGCCTCCTCTACGCCATGCAAACCATGATAGCGAAGTTGTCCGGCATCATCGACCAAGTGAACACTGCCTCGGATGCGCTCTCCAGTGCTGCAGCCCAGGTCTCGGCGACGGCGCAGTCGCTGTCGCAGTCATCCTCCGAGCAGGCCGCATCGGTCGAGGAAACCACCGCCAGCATGGAGCAGATGACCGCCTCGATCACGCAGAACACCGAGAACGCCCGGATCACCGACAACATGGCCACCAAGTCCTCGACCGAGGCCGTCCAGGGAGGCGCGACGGTCAGGGACACGGTCGCGGCGATGAAATCGATCGCCGGCAAGATCGGCATCATCGACGACATCGCCTATCAGACCAATCTGCTGGCCTTGAACGCGGCAATCGAGGCGGCCCGCGCCGGCGAGCACGGCCGGGGCTTTG
>JBDRPN010000014.1:0-124938 GCA_043826925.1 Pseudomonadota bacterium | reverse complement strand
CCAGCGATCCAGGATCAGGAATAACTGTCTGACATTGATCGGCTTGGTGATTTGCTCGTTCATGCCGCTGGCGATGCACTTATCCCGGTCTCCGGGCAGAGCGTTCGCGGTCATGGCAATGATGGGCAAATCGGCATAGTGTGCATCGGCGCGAATTTTCCGGGTGGCTTCGTAGCCGTCCATGACTGGCATCTGGCAATCCATCAGCACGCCATCGTAGTCGGCGCGGCTGACCATCTCCACCGCTTCTGCCCCATTCACGGCAACATCGGCGCGAATACCCGCATAGCCGAGAATGTCCAGCGTCAATTCCCGGTTGACCTCGTTATCCTCGACCAGCAGCAGAAAAGCGCCGTGCAGTCGCTGCTCGTCACCCAGGGCGAGGTGCTGAAGGCGGGATTCATCTGACGTGATTTGCGGCTGTCCGGTTTGCACCCCGAAACTTGCGCTGAAGAAGAACGTGCTACCGATTCCAGGCACGCTTTCCACACCGATTTCACCTTCCATCATCTCAACCAGCCGCTTGCAGATGGATAAGCCCAGACCTGTGCCACCATACTTCCGGGTGGTCGAGCTGTCAGCCTGGGTAAAAGGGTTGAACAGATGTTGCCGTTGATTCTCGTTCAAGCCTATCCCGGTGTCGGCGACATCAAAGCGCAGGCGCACGCGACCCGAATCGGCAGGAATACGATGTATGGCAAGGGTGATGTTGCCCCGGTCGGTGAATTTAATGGCGTTGTTGATCAGATTGGTCAGAACCTGTTCCAGACGCAAGGCATCGCCGACCAGTGTGCCTGGCACGTCGATGCCGATGTCGAAACGCAGTTCCAGGCCCTTTTCCTGCGCTTGAGTGGCATTAATGTCCTTCAAATGCTGTATCACCTGATCGAGGCTGAAATCGGTTGATTCCAGCTCCATCTTGTCAGCTTCGATCTTGGAGAAATCGAGGATGCCGTTGATGATGCCAAGCAGGCCATTGGCAGCACTATCGACCTTCTCCAGGTAGTTGCGCTGCCTGGGCGCCAATTCAGTTGCCAGTGCCAGTTGCGTCATCCCGATGATCGCATTCATCGGCGTGCGGATCTCATGGCTCATGTTGGCAAGGAAGGCGCTCTTGGCGATATTGGCGGCTTCGGCGGCCTCCTTGGCCTGGGTCAGTTCCCGGGTGCGCGCCTGGACTTGTTCCTCCAGATTGTTTCGGTGTCGATCTAGTTCTGCCTCGGCGGCCTTGCGCGCCGTGATGTCGATGCGGTTGCCGACGATGAATCCGCTCGGCGTACGGTATTCGACGATCAGCAGGCATCTGCCGTCATCGAGCTGCTGCTCGATCTGGCTTCCGTCAGCCGCCTGGTGCCGCCTGACCCGCTCCTCGACCCATGCGTCGACCCGACCCACTGCATCGCGGTATTGCCCGCGCTCCGCCCCATTGCGGACAATTTCTTCGAAGCTCGCGCCCGGCACGATCAGATCGCTGCTGGTTCGATAGATATCGCGATAGGCCTCGTTGCAGGTCACCAGACGGTCGTTCTCATCGTAGATGGTGAAGCCTTCGGCCACGCTGCCGATGGCTTCCTGGAGCATTGCCGTCGCCCGGCGTGCTTCCGTTTCGGCGCGTTTCCGATCGGTGATGTCCCGGGCGATTTTCGATGCACCGACGACCTTGCCCTTGGCGTCGCGTATGGGCGAAATGGTTGCCGAAATGTCGATCAGGCGACCGTCCTTGCATTGACACACGGTTTCCAGGCGGTCAATGCGTTCGCCCCGGGATATCCTGGCGAGGATCGCCGGTTCTTCGTCTTCCCTGTCGGGAGGCAGGAGCAGCTGCATCCGGCTGCCGATGGCTTCTTCCGTCGTATAGCCGAATAGCCGTTCGGCCCCCGGGTTCCAGCTGACGATGATTCCGTCAAACGTCTTGCCTATGATGGCATCGTCGGTCGAATCTATAATCGATTTGGACTGGCTCAACTCAAGATCGCGTCGCCGCAGCATTCCCGATGAGACGCCGATTCCGCAAAGACCGATCAGCCAGATGAGCCCGTGCGTCAGCCCGAGATCGAAGCGGCCCCGACGGATTTGCTCGTAATACTTTTCCAGCGGCAGATTGAGGCCGGTGGCGCCACGGATGTCGCCGAACTTGTAGCCGAGGATCGCATGGCACTTCTCGCAGCCTTCCTCCATGTACATGGCACGCAGATGGCGCAGGTAGGGCTTCCCGTCTATTTCGCTGACTTCCCAGACTTCGTCGCGATCACCGTGCTGAAAGATTTCGATCTGTCTCTTTTCCCATTCGTCCGGGGCGTTCGCCGGATTGAGATATTTCAGGCCGGTAATTCGCCCTTTGACCCCGTAGTCCGCGGCATAGCGATCCATCATCTGGCGCACCACGGTCGCCGGATTCAGCAGCGTCAGCCGGCGCCCGTCGGTCGTGGTCACATCGCGTCCGGGCACATGGCTCAGGAAGGGTACCGATTGCTGGCTGTCGGTGATGGGCACGTACACGCCGCCGTGAGCGGTCGCCCAGCGGCGCAGGGTCATGTCCTTGTTCAGGCTGGCCCTGGCTTCGGCGTAGGCCATCTCCATGGTTGTCTGCTCGTCGTCGAGCAGGGTCCAGGCAAGTGACCCCCCCACGACCAGCGTCCATAGCAGCGCAACTGCCCAGGGCAGGGATGCAACCAGGAGATGGTTTGACTTGGGCAGCATGAGCACCGACGCAATGCAGGATTTGGCGGGTGACGAAGCTCACCGACCGTTGGAGCATTCCACACGTACACTATGCATTCCGCGCCGCGAACTTCTTGTCGTATATCAACTTCATTCGCGTTTTAGTGTCCGCAATCGCGGACATGTGCTCGATTATTCTCTCGCGACGAGGTGGCGGCGGTGCATCAGTTGGCGACGCACAGCAGCAAAAACAAAAAGGGGGCTTGCGCCCCCTTTCCCTGAGTCACCAAGCGAGTTCAGGCAGCTTTCGGCGGCCAGTCGACGTCGGGCAGACCCTTGAGCGCCTCGTCCACCAGTGTCTTCGGATAGTCGAAGTCCTCGAGCTTGCCGGACAGGTAGCGGTCATAGGATGCCATGTCGAAGTGACCGTGGCCCGAGAGACAGAACAGCAGGGTCTTCGGCTCGCCGGATTCCTTGCAGCGCAGCGCCTCGTCGATCACCGCGCGAATCGCGTGGCAGGATTCCGGCGCCGGGATGATGCCTTCGGCCTTGGCGAACTGCACGCCGGCGGCAAAGGTCGCCACTTGCGGCACGGCCACCGCTTCGATCAGCTTCTCGTGGTAGAGCTGCGAAACCAGCGGCGATTCGCCGTGGTAGCGCAGGCCGCCGGCATGGATGCCCGGCGGCATGAAGTTGTGGCCCAGCGTGTACATCTTCATCAGCGGCGTGTAGCCGGAAACGTCGCCGTAGTCGTAGGCATACACGCCCTTGGTCATCGACGGACAGGAGGTCGGCTCGACGCCGACCAGGCGCACCTTCTTGCCCGCTGCCTTGTCGGCGAGGAAGGGGAAGGCGATGCCGGCAAAGTTCGATCCGCCGCCGCAGGGTGCGAACACCATGTCGGGATACTCGCCGACTTTCTCCAGTTGCTTCTTGGCTTCCTGGCCGATGATGGTCTGGTGCAGCAGCACATGGTTGAGCACCGAGCCCAGCGCATAGTTGGTGTCGGGGCGCGAGGCGGCTTCCTCGACGGCTTCGGAAATCGCCAGACCGAGGCTGCCCTGGTTGTCCGGATCGGCTGCCAGCGCTGCGCGGCCCGCATTCGTCATGTTGGTCGGGCTGGGGAACACATTGGCGCCCCAGGTCTGCATCATCGAGCGGCGGTAGGGCTTCTGCTCGTAGCTGATCTTCACCATATAGATGCGCACGTCGATGTCGAACATCTGCCCGGCAAACGCCAGCGCGGAGCCCCATTGGCCGGCGCCGGTTTCCGTGGTCAGACGCGAGAAGCCGGCCTGCTTGTTGTAATAGGCTTGCGGTACCGAGGTGTTGGTCTTGTGCGAACCGGAGGGGCTGACGCCTTCGTATTTGAAGAAGATCTTGGCCGGCGTGCCGAGAGCCTTTTCCAGGCGGTGCGCGCGCACCAGGGGCGTCGGACGCCACAATTGGTAGATTTCGCGAACCGGTTCCGGAATTTCGATCCAGCGCTGGGCGCTCATTTCCTGTTCCAGCAGGTTGCCGGGGAAGATCGCCAGCATCTGTTCCGGTGACACCGGATTGCCGTCCGGTGCCAGGGGCGGCAGCGGCGGATTGGGCATGTCGGCCACGACGTTGTACCAGTGGGTCGGTATCTCGCTCTCATCCAGCATAATGCGGGTGTGTAGCATGTCTAGTCTCCTCGATATTTGTTTTGGGCTGCCGGGACTGCCTGGTTTGCTGCGCTTCAATCCTGGATCAGGGACGGGCCGAAGGCGGGTCAAAGTAAGTTTCGCCCTCGGTCGCCATGTCCAATTCGGGATACGGTACACTGTATGCAAACAGTTGGCGCTATGTCAACTTCTTTGAGATGGTTTTTTCCGCCGGCCGTTTGCCGCAATATTAGCCGTCCAAAACCCCGGTTCCGGGCAGCCGCGAGAGAGAAAGCGAAACATGCAGACCGACAGCGTATCCCTGTTTGAAATCCTGCAGCAATGGCGGGCGGCCGGCAAGTCGGCGGCGCTGGCCACGGTTGTCAGCACCTGGGGCTCGTCGCCGCGACCCGAGGGCAGTCATCTGGTGGTCGATGATGCGGGGCATTTCCTCGGTTCGGTGTCCGGTGGATGCATCGAAGGCGCCGTGATCGATGCCGCGGCCCAGGTCATGGCCACGGGCACGCCGCAACTGCTGGAATTCGGCGTCAGCGATGAGCAGGCCTGGCAGGTCGGACTGGCCTGCGGCGGCCGCGTCCAGGTCTTCGTGGAGCCTGTCGAATGAAGCGCACGACCTTGGCCCGGATCGCCGCAGCGGAACAGCGGCGGCAGCCGCTGATGGTGGTGACGCGGCTGGTCGACGCTGCGCAGTGTCTGCTCGATGCCGCAAGTTGCGAGGGCGAACTGTTGCTGTCGGCGGAGCAACTCGCCGAGGCGCGCGGGCTCCTGAGTTCCGGGCGAAGCTCAACTTTGTCCGATGCGCTGTCCGGCGCCGCAGGGCTCTTCGCGCGTGCTTACGTGCCGTCGCCGCGCCTGCTGATCGTCGGCGCCGTGCATATCGCCCAGGCGCTGGCGCCGATGGCGGCTGCCGCCGGTTTCGAGGTGGTGGTGATCGATCCGCGCGGCGCCTTCGCCTCGGCCGAGCGTTTCCCCGGCGTGCAACTCAGCGACGAATGGCCCGACGAAGCGCTGGTGCGTCTGGGTCTCGACGACTCGACGGCGCTGGTCGCGTTGTCGCACGATCCCAAGCTCGACGACCCGGCGCTGGAACTGGCCTTGCCCAGCGCCCTGTTCTATATCGGCGCCCTGGGCAGCCGGCGCACCCATGAGAAGCGCCTCGAACGCCTGCGCGCCGCCGGACTGGGCGAACTGACGGGGCGCATCCACTCGCCTATCGGCCTCGACCTCGGCGGCCGTGCGCCGGCCGAGATCGCCGTGTCCATCCTCGCCGAAGTGATCCAGGTCCGCTACCGCGGCGACCGCGTGGCAACAGGCGCATGATCTTCGGCGAATTTCCGCTGGCGGAATGCGAAGGCCTGCTGTTGGCGCACAGCCTGCGCCTGCCCGGTGGCGCCTTGAAGAAGGGGCAACGGCTTACCGGCGCTGACATCCAGGCCCTGGCCGCCGTCGGTCATGCCAGCGTCTTTGGGGCGCGGCTTGCCGCCGACGATCTCGCCGAAGATGCCGCCGCGGCAACGGTCGCCGCGCTGCTGCCGGGTGCGGGCATCGTCGCGCGCAAGGCTTACACCGGGCGCTGCAACCTGCATGCAACGCAGCGCGGCCTGGTTACCGTCGATGCCGACATCATCGACCGGATCAATCGCATCGACGAGTCGGTCACCGTCGCCACCCTGCCGCCACTGACGGCGGTGCGGGCCGGCGCCGTGGTCGCCACGGTCAAGATCATTCCTCTGGCTGTCGGCCGCGAGCTGATCGCCCGCTGTACCGAACAGGCCGGACAGGGCGCGGCGCTGGGTTTGTTGCCGTTCCGGCAGCAGCGTGCCGGGCTTATCGTTACCGAGCAGCCCGGTGACCCGGCGAGGAATTACGCCACGGCTGTCACCAGCAGCAGGCGGCGCATCGAGGACCTGGGCTCCCGCCTCGGCCTGGTGCAGCGCTGCGCCCATCGCCGTGATGCCGTGGCGCTGGCCCTGCGCGAAACCCTGGCCGCCGGTTGCGATCTGTTGATGATCGCCGGCGCCACCGTGCCCAAGGATCGCACCGACATTATTCCAGCCGGCATCGTCGCCGCCGGTGGCGAGATCATCCATTTCGGCATGCCGGTCGAACCGGGCAACATGCTGCTGCTGGCGCGTATCGGCGAAGTGCCGGTGATCATCCTGCCCGGCTGCGCACGCTCGCGGCGAAGCAACGGCCTCGACTGGGTGCTGCAGCGCATGCTGGCCGGACTGCCGATGGGCGCCGCCGAAATCAGGGCCATGGGTGTCGGCGGCCTGATCCGCAGCGCGCCCGAGGCCGAGGAGGATCCCGACGCCGTGGAGCCCGCCGCAAGGCGCGTCGCTGCCGGCCGTCGCGTGGCGGCCCTGGTGCTGGCCGCTGGCAGCAGCCGGCGCATGGCGGGCAGCAACAAGCTGCTGGCCCCGGTCGGCGGCGTGCCGATGGTGCGCCGTGCGGCCAACGCCGCGCTGGCCTCGCGCTGCGTCGGCGTTGTCGTCGTCACCGGCCACGATGCCGCCGCGGTGCGCCAGAGCCTCGCCGGGGTCGATCTCGAATTCGCCCACAACGCCGCGCATGAATCGGGCATTGCTTCCTCGCTGCGTGCCGGCCTGCAGGCGCTGCCGGGCGACATCGACGCCGTGGTGGTGATGCTCGGCGACATGCCCTGCATCGATGCCGGGCACATCGACCGGCTGGTCGACGCCTTCGACCCGCAGCGCGGCAGCATCGTGGTGCCGATGAAGCAGGGTCGGCGCGGCAATCCGATTCTGTGGCCGCGCGAATTCTTCGCCGAGATGCAGCAGGTGCAGGGCGACGTCGGCGCGCGCGAACTGCTGCAGCGTCATGCCGACCGCATCGATACCGTGGCCTGCGACGACGAGGCGATCTTCGCCGACGTCGACACGCCGGCCGCGCTGGAACAGTTGCCGCTGCGATGAACGCCGCCGTTTCCGCCCTGCGTGGCCAGTTCCCGTTGCTTGCCGCAGCGCCCGGGCTGCATTATCTCGACAGCGCGGCGACGGCGCAGATTCACGATGCCGCGCTCGATGCGGTGATCCGGCACGAAACCACCTGTCGCGCCAATGTCATGCGCGGCACCTACGCCCTTGCCGAGGCGGCGGATAGCGCCTTTGATGCGGCACGGCACAGCGTCGCGCGCTTCCTCAAAGCCGGCTCGGCCGAGGAGATCGTGTTCACCGCGGGTGCCACGGCCGCGCTGAATGTGGTCGCGCAGGCCTTCGGCAATACGCTCGAGGCCGGCGACCGAGTGCTGATCTCGGTCGCCGAACATCACAGCAATTTCGTGCCCTGGCAGATGCTGCGCGAGCGGACCGGCATCGAACTGGCGCTGATCCCGGTCGGCGCCGACGGCGTGCTCGATCTGGCGCGCCTGCCGGAACTCATGGGCAGCCGCTGCCGCCTGGTCGCCGTCACGCAATGCTCCAACGTCACCGGCGCCTGGACCGATGTCGCCGCCATCGTCGCCGCAGCGCGCCAGGTCGGGGCCCGGGTGCTGCTCGACGGTGCGCAGGCGGTGCAGCACGGGCCGCAGGACGTGCAGGCGCTGGGCGTGGATTTCTATGCCTTTTCCGGCCACAAATGCTTCGGCCCGGGCGGCGTCGGCGTGCTCTGGGGCCGGGGCGAATTGCTTGCCGTGATGCCGCCCTTCCTCGGCGGCGGCGGCATGATCGGCGAGGTCACGCCCGCGCTCACCACCTGGGCCTCGCCGCCGCAGCGCTTCGAGGCCGGCACGCCGCCGATCGCCCAGGCGGTCGGTCTCGCCGCCGCGCTGGAATGGATGATGACGCTGAACTGGGCCGCCATCCGCGAGCGCGAAGACGCGCTATGCCGGCAACTGATCGCGGGCCTGCAGCGCATTCCGCAACTGCGCCTGCTGGGGCCGGGCGCGTCCGCCCCACGCGCGCCCATCGTCTCCTTCGACATCGAGGGATTGCATCCGCACGACATCTGCCAGGTGCTCGACGGCCACGGGCTGGCCTTGCGCGGCGGCCACCATTGCGCACAGCCGCTGCTGGCAGCGCTCGGCGTCGAGGCCTGCACGCGGGCCAGCATTGCGCTCTACAACGACGAAGCCGACATCGAGGTATTGCTCGATGGTCTTGCCGAGGCGAGGCGGATATTGCTATGAACGACAGCAACGCCCTCTACCAGGATGCCATCAAGCAGATGGCCCAGGCCGCCCATGGCCACGGCCAACTGGATGGCGCCAACGGCGAGGCCAGGCTCGACAACCCGCTCTGCGGCGATCGGGTGCGCATGCAGGTCGCGCTCGACTCGGGGCGCATATCTGCTGTCGCCCACCAGACCAAGGGCTGCCTGCTGTGCCGGGCCGCGGCCTCGCTGCTCGGGGCACGCGCACCGGGGCAGGATGCCGCCGCGATCGAGGCCGTCGCCGACGAACTCGATGCGATGCTGAAAGGTGCCGCGCCCGGCCCCGCGGCGTGGCCGGAGCTGGCGATGTTCGTTCCGGCCCGCGCCTATGCCAGTCGACATCGCTGCGTGCTGCTGCCTTTCCGCGCGCTGCAGGCGGCGCTCGGCAAAGTTGCCGCTGATGAAACAACTGCGCTACAAGGCGGTCGAGCAAAGAACGCTCTCCTCGCCGTAGCGGATGGCGCTACGGCGAACGCCGCCGAAAATCATGGAGAAATCAAAGGTGCCCTCTGAGACAGAACGTGAACTGGTGCATACGCGGCAGATCACCTGCCGCGCCTTCCGCCTGAAAAACGGCTGGCTGGAAATCGAAGCCACCCTGAGCGACGAAAAGGGTCAGCCGGTGGCCTTCCGTTCGCGGCCGCCGGTGCAACCGGGCGCACAGATGCACAGCATGGCGCTGACGCTGACCATCGACGCCGACTACCTGATCCAGGATGTGCGGGCCAGTACCCTGATCGCGCCCTGGGCCATGTGCGGCGGCACCGACGACGCCTACCGCAAGTTGATCGGCCTGCGCATCGGCCCCGGCTTTTCGCAGCAGGTGAAGACGCTGCTCGGCGGCGTCGAGGGCTGCACCCACGTCACCGAACTGGTGGCGCAGGCCGCCAACACCTACATGCAGGCTTCATGGCCCGACCGCATCGCGCGGCAGATGGCCGTGGCCAGCGACCCCCGTCAGTGGCCCGACAAGAGCACGCTGGGCTTCGTCAATCATTGCCACGCCTGGCGCCGCGACGGGGAAACGATACTGCAGGAATATCCGGAGCTGGCGCCGCCGAAAGAGTAAAGCGGAACGGCCGCTCAGTCCGCCGCGACGCGGAACCACAGCGGCGCGTCGTAACTGCCGGCCTGACCGAGATTGCTGCGCGCCCTGAACTTGCGGTTGGCATCGCGCACGGGATCGCCTTCGATCTCCAGCCAGAGCGGAAAGGCCACGCCCGGCACTATGCCGGCTTCGTCCAGATCGAGCGCCAGTTCGAAGCGGCGGTGACCGTCGAGGCTCGACGCGCCGGCCGCCTTTTCATGGATGTGCCAGTCGGTGCGCGAACGCGGCGGATTGTCGCCCCAGGGAAAGCGCGTCGCGCGCAACACATTGATGCCGCCGGAGCGATCGACCAGGGCCCGTTCGTTGGCCAGCCAGGGCGACAGCCCGATGTGGAACCAGACCCGGAACTGGTCGAAGCCGTCGGTCGTCGTGTCGGCCGGCACCTCGGCCGCCAGATAAAGTCGGCGTCCGTCGCTGGCGGCCCGCACCGAACTGCCGAGTGCCTCGGGCACCAGGGCGATGCGCAGTGCACCGCGCCATTCGGCCTCGCCGATCGCGCCGTCGATCTCGGGCGCCGTGGCGATGCGCGGCACGAGCAGCGCGGCCTGTCCCGCGGGCAGCGCGCGAACTGCGGCCAGTCGGCTGCGGGCCGCCTTGGTCCATTGCTCGATATTGCGCCAGGGCGGGTAGTACCAGCGGCGCGGATGGCGGCCGCCGATGCGGCCCCAGCCTTCGTCTTCGACCATCAGCGCGTAGCGCGCGAGCCGTTCGTGATCGTCGACCGAGTCCGGCCAACGCGGCTCGGCGGGCATCACGCGCAGCAGCAGCCAGGCGGCGAGGAAAGCCCCCGCCAGCAGGCCGGCGCGGCCCGTCCGGCCGAGTCGCTTGATCCAGGCGATCCAGGCGAACAGCGCGACCAGACCCATGACCAGGGCGGCGAGGGCGAAGGCCAGGCGCGCGAACCCGACAAAACTCAGACCGGGAATCAGGCCGGTAAGTCCGCCGGAGCCGGAAAAGGCGCGGGAGTCGCCGCCCCAGGCGACCCAGGCCGGGATGACGGCGAACAGCGTGAGCAGGCAGTTGCCCAGCAGCGTCCGCACCCAGGCCGGCAATCGCCCCTGGCTCAGCAGCATGAGGCCGGGCAGGGCGAAAAGGGCTCCGCTCGCCAGCAGCACCCACACCGGCGCGTTGCTGCCTTCCAGCAGATGCGGCGCGATGCCGCTGCCCAGGGCAAGAATGCCGGCACCGATCATCAGCACGATGATCCCGGCGATGTCGTGACGTCCCGCTACGCTGGCCTGTTTCATGGCGGCCATGATAGCGGCAGGCGGCGCGCCTTGCGCTGCTTCAGACCGGGCTGGCCGCCGGTTTCAGGTCTGGCCGAACTGCTCGCTGAGCCCCTTCACCGCCTCGCGCTCGCCGCGTATGCGCAGGAACGCGCCTTGCTCGTCGGCGCGCTCTTCCAGCACTTCGCAACTGGCGAAGATTTCGTTGCGCCTTTGCTGGGCCGACCAGGGCAGGAACAGCTCGGCCTCGACCAGGCCCTGCTGGAAGAAGCCGACGATCGCCTCGCGCAGCGTCGCGATGTCCTCGGCGCGGCGCGCGCTCATCACGATGCAGTCCGGGTAGGCGGCGCGCAGCGCCGCTTCGCGTTCGGCCTGCGCCGCGGCGTCGCCGCGCTTATCCACATTGTCTATCTTGTTGAAGACGCGAATGCGCGGCACGTCCCTGGCGCCGATTTCGGCCAGTACCTTGTCGGTGACCGCCAACTGACGCTCGTAGCCGGGATCGCTGGCGTCGATGACATGCAGCAGCAGCGCGGCGTCGAGCGCTTCTTCGAGCGTCGATTTGAACGAGGCGACCAGCCCGTGCGGCAGGTTCTTGATGAAGCCGACCGTGTCGCTGACCAGCACGCGCGGTTTGCTTTCGGGCTGCAGCGCGCGCACGGTGGTGTCCAGCGTGGCGAAGAGCTTGTTTTCGACCAGCACCTCGCTGCCGGTCAGGGCGCGCATCAGCGTGGACTTACCGGCATTCGTGTAGCCGACCAGCGCGACTCCGGCCAACCCCCCGGCCAGCCCCTGGCGCTCCAGCCGCCTCGCGCGCTGCGTCTTGCGCTCGGCATCCATGGCGATGATTTCCTGCTGCAGTTCGGCGATGCGGTCGCGGATCTTGCGTTTGTCCAGTTCGGTGTGCGATTCGCCGGCACCGCGCCCGCCGGTGCCGCTGCGCTGCCGACCTTGCGGCCCGGCCAGCTTGGCCGCCTCGCGCAGGCGCGGCGCCATGTAGCCCAGCCGCGCGATCTCCACCTGCGCGCGGGCGGCGCGGGAGGTCGCGTGGCGGTGGAAGATTTCGAGGATGACCATGGTGCGGTCCATCACCTCGCAGCCGACTTCCTTTTCCAGGTTGCGCGCCTGCGAAGGCGAGATTTCATGGTCGACGAAAATCGCTTCGATCTTGCCCGCCTCTGGGTCGGCGGCGGCGTGCAGGGGTTTCTCGAAGGTTCCGGGTGCCGGTTCGCTATCGACGAAGCTGCGGATCTCCTCGCGCTTGCCAGTGCCCATGTATGCCGTCGAATCGAAGCTCCCGCGCTTCTGGGTGAAGGTGGCGGTGATGATGTAACCCAGGGTCTTGGCCAGGTCACGCAGTTCGGCCAGCGAGGCCTCGAACTCGATGTCGCTCACGTTCGGCAGTTGCACGGACGCCACGACGGCGTATCTGGGCTGCTCTTTGACTTCTTTTCGCATTCGGGGATGGCTTCCTTGGATGGATGAAGCCGGATAGTACCCGTCAACGCGCCGGTCGCCGGCGCCGGCCCCGGGGCCGGCAGGCGCGGGCCTGCCGGTTTTGTCCTACAGCGGCGTCTCTCAGTTGCGTCGCTTAGTTGCGTCCCCTGCCCGTTGCGCGGCAGCCGATCATGTTGTCGCTCTCGAAATAACGCAGGCCCGGGCCGCAGTCCATCCGTTGCGCGGGGTAGGCGGGTGTGCAGGTGAAGGCGCCGGTCTGGCGCTTGAACGAGCCCTGGCGCAGCATCCAGCCGTCCGGGCAGGCCTGGGCGGCGGCTTGCCGGCGGCTCTGACGTTCCTCGAGCACGGTGACGACGGTCGACGCCGCGCCGCTGCAACCAAAGGTCTGCTTCACCCGCTGCCCCTTGGCGGTGACCGTGTACTGGCCCGGCGCGCTGAAGTTGTGATCGAATGCGCGCGGCAACAGGCCCTCGTCCCTGCCGACAATCCGGGTGTCGGGCGAGCCGTTGTCGCCATATTCGATCCAGAGGCCGCAATCGGTGGCCTCGTTGCCCTGGCCGGCGACGGTAAACCGTATCGTGGCCTGGCCGTTTTGCAGCACAACCCTGTTTGCATGCGGTGTGATGGTGGTGACGGTAGCGGCCCACGCCGCGGGTGCGAATGCGAGCGTGCAGGCGGTGATGGCGAACAGCGAAGAACGTTTCATGAAGGGCTCCTTGGGGATGATGTCGTTCCGATGGTGGCCCTGCGCTGCGCTGCTTTCCGTGCGCTGGCGCGCATTGGCGCAGGTATTCGACGCTGCTTGCCGAGCGGCAAGCGCGGCAGCTCTTGTATGCTTCGCCTGTTGCGTTTTATTCTCGGATAGCCATGCCCCAGCCCACGCCAGCCCGCCAGACCGCCCTTGAACTGATCGACTTCATCGACGCCAGCCCCAGCCCCTGGCATGCCGTGGCGAGTACCGAGCAGCGCCTGCTGGCGCACGGCTTCGCGCGGCTGGAGGAAGGCGAGCGCTGGCAGCTCGCGGTCGGCGGGCGCTATTACGTGACACGCGGCGGTGCCTCGCTGATCGCCTTCGTGCTGGGCAGCCGGCCGCCGGCGGAAAGCGGCTATCGCATCGTCGGCGCCCATACCGATTCGCCGGGGCTGCGGCTCAAGCCGCGTCCGGCCATTGCCGCGGATGGGCTGCTGCGCCTGGGCGTGGAAGTCTATGGCGGACCGATCCTGGCCAGCTTCACCGACCGTGACCTGAGCCTGGCCGGGCGTGTGGTGCTGCGTACCGCCTCGGGGCCGCAGACGAGGTTGCTGCGCTTCGAGCAGCCGCTGCTGCGCCTGCCCAACCTCGCGATACACATGAACCGCGAGGTGAATGAACAGGGCCTGAAGCTCAACAAGCAGACCGAGCTGCCACTGATCCTGAGCCAACTGGGCGCAGGGGAAGATGCCGCGGCGCGCCTGCGCCAGTTGCTGGCCGAGGCCGCCCAGGGCGAGGCGGAGGACCTGCTGGGCTGGGAGCTGGCGGTCTATGACGTGCAGAAGGGCTGCCTGTGGGGTGCGGACCAGGAGTTCGTCGCCGACGGCCAGCTCGACAACCTGGCCTCCTGCCATGCGGCCATCACTGCGCTGATGGCGATGCAGCAGCCGACGGCCACTTGCGCGGCAACCCTGTTCGACCACGAAGAAGTCGGCAGCGAGAGCGCCGCCGGCGCCGGCGGCAGCTTCGTCGGCGACGTGCTGGCGCGCATCGGCCTGCAGGCGGGCGCCGACGGCGAAGACCGGCGCCGCGCCCTGGCGCGCAGTTTCTTCATCAGTGCCGACATGGCGCATGCCTACAACCCGAACTTCCCGGCCGCCTACGAGCCGGAACACAAGGTGCAGGTGAATGGCGGGCCGGTGATCAAGACCAACGCCAGCCAGCGCTACGCCACCCAGGCCGAGACGGCGGCGCGCTTCATGGGCTGCTGCGAGCAGGCCGGCGTGCCCTGCCAGGAGTATGCACATCGCAGCGACCTGGGTTGCGGCAGCACCATCGGCCCGATCGTCGCCGCGCGTCTGGGGATAGCCAGCGTCGATGTCGGCTCGCCGATGTGGGCGATGCACAGCGCGCGCGAGAGCGCCGGCGCCCACGACCACGGCTACATGATCGCCGCCCTGACGGCGGCATTCGGCAGTTGAGCGCAACGAAGACAGGAGAGCCAGGCATGGGTACCGATCCGCTGCCGCTGGATGAGGAGACGATACGTGTCCTCTGCGGCGTGACCACCGCGACGCTGACCACGGTGTTGCTGAAGAAGGGGCTGCGCAATGTCTGGATCCGCCGCGCGCGGCCGCTGCACGACAAGCCGCGGCGCCGGGTCGGGCGCGCCTTCACACTGCGTTTCGTGCCGGCGCGCGAAGACCTGGCGACGCCGGCTTCCTGGGCCTCGCCGATTTCGACGCGGGCCGCGATCGAGGCGATGCCGGCCGGCTGCATCGCGGTGGTCGATGCGATGGGCGTCACCGACGCCGGCATATTCGGCGACATCCTCTGCTCGCGCATGCAGAAGCGCGGCGTCGCCGCGCTGATCACCGACGGCGTGGTGCGCGACGTGGAAGGCGTGATGGGCACGCAACTGCCGGTCTGGTGTCAGGGCACGGCGGCGCCGGCCTCGGTCGCAGGTTTGACTTTCGTCGCCTGGCAGGAGCCGATCGGCTGCGGCGGCGTCGCGGTGTTTCCCAATGACATCGTGGTGGCCGACGCCGATGGCGCGGTGCTGATCCCGGCCGCATTGCTGGCCGAGGTAATCGCCGAAGCGGTGGAGCAGGAACGCCTGGAGGGCTGGATCATGACCCAGGTCGCGGCCGGTGTTGCGCTGCCCGGACTCTATCCGCCCAACGCGGAAACCCGGGCGCGCTACGAGGCCTGGGTGCGCGCGCAGAACTGAGCCGGCGCCGGACTATCGGCGAACCCGGTTGCACCCGGCGCGAATTCAGCGCGCTGCAGGAAACCCGGGTTTCGACGCGCCGACGTGCGGCGAGAGGTTTCGGTCGAGCTTGAGTTTCCCGGCTTCCGGCAACTCGCCCTGGAACCAGGCTTTGCCCTCGAAAATCCCCGGCTTGCCGAGCGCGTATCCGAGCACGGCGCCGAGCGCGATGCCGATGCACAGCACGAGCCCAAGTCGCCGCCGTTGACGCGAGGGAGCCGGGCTTTGCCGGTCCGCGGCCATCGGCGCCGGCGCCGGCGGCTGCCCGGCGAACTCCGATTCCAGGGTCAGGCGCCGCAGGTGCGCGGCCTCGGCGAGGGCCATGGCCGACTCGTGCGCGGCCTTGCTTTCCCGTTCGTCCTGCTGGGCGCGCAGCCGCACGCGGAGGGCATCGGCGGCTTCGTCGTCCTGCAGCTTGCGCCGCGCCGCTTGCTGCGCGGCGTCGCGTTCGGCCGTGGTTCGGGCCAGCGTCAGGGCTTCCAGTTCGCGTTCGGCACGGATGGACTGTTCGGCCAGATCGGCGGCATTGCGCTCCGATTCGGCCCGCTGGCGGGCAATGGCTTCGGCTTCGCGCTCGCGGCTCAGGCGGGCTTGCGTCGCCTTGGCCAATTCGGAGGCGGCAAATTCGCGGCGCTTGGTGTCGGCCAGGGCGCGTTGCTCCGCGTCGATGCGGCTGCGGCTGGCGATTTCCAGCTGACGTTCGGCATGGGCCCGATCGGCGGCGACGGTTTCGGCAGCCATTTCTGCCTGGGAGCGGTTTTGCGCCTGCAGGATCGCCAGTTCCTCGGCGGCAAGCTTGCGCTGCAGGGCGCCGAGCAGCTCACTGTCGGCAAGGCGCTGCGCATCCGATTCACGGCGCTGGTAGTCGTCGGCGCCTGCGAGCGTCAGGGCGGCCGCTTCGGCATCGCGTGCGGCATAAACATCGACCGCGTTGCCGGTGGCGGTCGATCGGGCGTGCTGCGCCAGGCGGGCTTCAGGATTCTTGGTCATGGCGGTGGAGCATAGCCGGGCGGCCACCGCTCGCGAAGCCGGAGCAAGCCGGGGGAAGCCCCGCAGTTTTGCCGCTCGGGGCGTGCCGGCTTGCGCTGTCCAGCCGGCAATCGGCTTGCCCTGGCCGACGATCAGGGCGGCGGACGCTGGATTGGTTATTCGATAGTTGACGTGTCAAGTTTTCGCGGGCATGGTGTTGGGCGTCGTCATCCGCCCAACATCAGCCGGACGTAGCCGTCCAACCCTCGATATCGAGTGTCGGCGTTGGCGCGAACAGAAGTGACCATGCTTCTAAAAGGTCGCCAACAGGAGGGGGCATGAAGCTGTTCAGCAGGTTCCTTGAAAAACGGACCGACTTGAAAAAGCGGCGGGGGAATCGATCGGGAACGGACATGTCTCCGGCCCGAGTCCGGGTAATGGGCGCCGTCAAGCTGGTGCGCAATGCAGGGCTTTTCACGGCGTTTTGTTATGCCATGGGTTTTAACGCCCTGCTTATGGTGGGCTTCGGATATTTTGTGTATTTCAGCTGGGGATATGTGCCCGAAATAGTCACCGGTGTAAGTTTTGCAAAAACATCGGAGCGGGCGCGCGGAGTGACCATGCTGCTGGGGCTTAGCATGTTCTTCGTGCTGGTGATCCTGGTTTTCGTGTGGTTGAGCCGGGCCGCGGCCCAGTCAGCCGTGTTGTGAACCAAAACATGCGAGACGAATGCGCTGCCGTTCATCCATTGCAGCACTTTGATTGGCTTATCGCGCATGCCCAGCCGGGCGGCGGGGCAATAAGATTGACTGCGCACAATGGCGCCGGGCGACTCCAGACCTTTCGAAAATCCACATCAACTGCTTGACGTTTAAATAAATAGCGTGCACTGTAGCGCGCGTTACGAGCCTGATGGGCGCAGACTGACGCACCATCTGGCAACTTTGTTCCCGAGTGGTCGCTCGGAATCGAGGAGTCGAGAAGCCATGAGCCCTGTACTTTCCGCCGTCCTTCTCGCCGCCGTGGTCGTGGCGCATTCGGCTGCCCATGCCCAAAGCTCGATGCTTCGCGTCACCTGCGAAGGCGCCGACATCGGCGCCGAGGTGTCGGTCAACGGGACGTTCAAGGGCGAGTGTCCGCTCGACATACGAGTCAGCGCCGGTACTACGAAGCTGCGGGTAGTAAAAAAGGGAAGCGGTATGAGCGAGCGGGTATTCGAACAGGATATCCGCCTGGGCGACGGCGTGGAGAAAACCATCGTGGCGTCACTCTCCGGGAATCGCCTACCTGCCGAGGGGGCCCAGGATGTCGCTCCCGCGCTCGTCCCTTCGCAACCTGACCTGCTTTCACGACTGCAGGGAATCTGGTGCTGGGATTCCGGCGGCGTAAGCGGGAAGACCACATTTGCCGGAAATTCTGTGCAAGTACGCGCCGGGCTTGGTATTTTCAGCGGCTCCAATCATGGAACAGTCGCTGTCCTGAACGATCGCCAGTTCAGGATATCTCTTACGAATCGCGAGGATATTGTGACGTTTGTCGATGGCGACAGTATCCGCTGGGACAAGGACGGAACCGTTGCGCGCCGATGTGACCAATCGCTTGTCGCGGGAGCCAACCGCCAGATCGTCGAGAACCAGAAAGCGCGCAATACCGACGAGGCGGCAACCGCCGTGCAGCGCCCGGCGACCGAGAGGTCAGGTCAGGAGCACAAGCCATTGGCGGCAAAGTCTGCGGCATCCAAGGGAAGGCGCGGAGCAAGCGACACCGCTGCCGCTAAAGGGCTCACCGCGCCCCGCCCCGCCATTCCGCTTGAAATCAGCGAAGACATCTGGAACATCATCGAGGCCTCCGAGGCCTACCGCAAGCTTCCACCGCCTCGCGCATTAAAGGTTGTCTTTCAGGGCAGGAAGGAATTGGAATACACCGGATCGAAGAACCGGTCGCTGCCCAAGCCTGGGGCAGACGCCATCCGCAATACGCGTGTGAGCGCAGCCGTTGGCGATAGATGCTCGATGACTCAGACAGATTTTGCGACCGAAGGCAAACCCGAGGCCCGCATGAGCTATCGGGCGTATCAGTGCGGCTACATCCATCTGGGTTCCTCCTTCGACGGCAAGCCGAGCGGAGTCGTCAGCAGCATCGACGAACTGTCGGGCAGCCTTTTTCCGATGCGTGTCGGCGCCCGGCAGAAGATCAGCTACCAGATGGCATATTTGGCGGACCGGCAATATGACTCCAAGCACGCCGCTGACTGCACCGTGGTGAGCCGGTTGGCAGCGCAGAAACTGGATGCCCGGCTGGCGGGAGCGGCATGGAAGATCCGCTGTAAAAGCAGCTATTCATCCAGCAACTCCAACATTGCAGAGAAGGAAACCGACGATTACTATCTCGAAGACATGGCCGTAATGCTCTCGTCCATCGGGGAATACGACTCATCAAAAGATGCACATGTGCTGCCGTCGGCCGGGACGCAAACGCTGATGGCGGCCGAAGGCGACTACGGCAGCCGCACCACCACGACCTACGCCAACTACAACTGGGAGGTCGGCGGTGTATACGAAATGCCCGCGCCAATCGTCCCGCCGACCATAGCGGCAGCGCCGAACGACGGGCGGCGCCCAGCGCCCGAGCGCTACGAACTCGCGCAACGTGAGCAGCCCCGACTGGCGGGATCGACCGACGCACGGGCGCAGGCCGAACAGCCTGCCAGCGGCGGATCGGACCTTTTTGGGGCAATATTGGGCGGTCTCGCCTCGGGGCTGGTGGATCACGCCGCTGCCCAAATCAATTCGGCGGCCGCGGGCACGGGCGGCGCAGATGGCGTTGCGATGGGCGTGCTGGGCAGCATTACCGCACAACTGGCCCGCGAGACGAAGGATCAAGTCGCCAGAGATGGGGGCGGCAGCGGACAAGCCGCTACGAGTCAAGATCCGGCAGGTTCAAGCCTGGTCAATTCCCTGGCTGGGGCCATGATCAATCAGACTAACAACGTCACCGCGTCGGCGCTTGCCGGAGACGGCCACACGGGTATGGCGGCTCTCGTCGGCAACATGAACAGCGCTATGCTCTCCTCTCTTCAGGGAAGTGGAAGCACGGGCAGCGGCAGTCCCGGCGCCGCTGCCAGCCCTAAAGCTTCTGCAGGTTCGGCGAGAATATTTGTGGTGAGCAGATCGACCAGAGAAGAAGCCTGTGAGGTGTCGAAACGCATGACGAAACAAGATGGCCAGGAAATCACCGGCACATGCTCTTGCAATACGCTCTTCAATTCAAACAATTGCAGAGCCGAAGTGGTTGGTCCGAAAGGAGCTGCCGCGACACCGCAACAATTGGCCGCTGCGAAGGAATGCGCCACGCCATCAAAGCAAAAAGTATATGGCTATCGGTCCACTGGCAATGCCCAGTTCGACGCCGGATGCTCATTGGTTGCATTCGACGTCTGTTTGGCCAAGACGACGGGTCTGTCCACCTTTACCCAGGAAGCAAACATCCAGTGCAGCATCCTGCGACGGACGATGAAAGTTGCAGGAGGAGGCAGCATATGCGAGCTTCCCTGCGCGGCCGCGGCGAAATTGCCCGTTGCCGACCCCTGTCAATATTTGAAGAACTGCACAAAATAATCCCAGGCCGAATGGATCTCGATGCAAGCCGCTTGCTCCAGCCTGCCCTCGATGTACGCCGCAGCAACGGCGCGCATCCAATTTTGGAAGGTATTCCCGTGAGAACTGCCATTTGCCTGATTCTTCTGTTTTCTGCTGGCGCCGCGTCAGCGGAGACTTTCTCGGCGAGCGCCGCGAGCGCCGAAGCTGCCTGTTCGCGGGCGAAATCCCAGGCGAGCAAGACTGGCCGGGCATCTGGCGACTGTGATTGCGATAGGGTCGGCGCCATGCACATGTGCCTCGTGCAAGCGGAAGATCCCAAAGGAGCGAAAGCAGGTGCCAGGCCGGCGGCCGAAAGGGAAGACCCGTACCCCGATCTGGCGATGGCTTCCTCCACTGAAAAGCAGCGTGCCTGCAGCCTGGCGCGCGAGCAGTTCGCTCAACAGGACCGATCTCCCCAAGCGTGCAACTGCACAAGCCACAGGAACGGGCGCGTGTTTATGTGCACGGCGCGGGGGCGGGGCCCGGCTCAACTCAGTGCGACCGCGCGTTTTATTGGCGACAAGAAGGCCTGGCTGAGGGAATTATTGGCTAAATGCGATCCCGCCACTGATGAACGTCATTGCGAACGAGTCAATAGACTCAACAACGGGGGAAGCGGAAGAAGAGGTTAGCCAAGTCGTCGCGTCGCATGACTGCTTACTTCGTCCTGCTGAAATCCGGCGTGCGTTTTTCCTTGAAGGCGGTGATGCCTTCGCGTGCGCTCTCGATGCAGGCCGAGAGGCCGAAGGCCTTGTAGCCGACTTCCAGCGCCGCGGCGAAGCTCTTTGCCGCGGCGGCTTCGAGGATGGCCTGTTCCATGAGGGCGATGCACTCGCGGCTCAGCACCTGGCCGCTGGCGGCGCGGGCTTCCACCGGCTCGATGCTGACGGTCACCGGCGCGTCACCGATCGGTTTGACCTTGCCTGCGAGCTGGTCCACGCGCGCCACGGCCAGCGCGATCAGTTGCTCGTAGTCGTCGGCCAGTGCATCGATGATGCCGAGTTCGTGGGCGCGGCTGGCCTTGAGGCGTTCGGCCGTTCGCAGCATGGCGTTGAAGGTCGGCGTCGCATGCGGCCAGCGGCGGTAGGGCACCACCATGGCGCCGATGCCATGGACGATGCCCAGCGTGACTTCGGGCATCTGGATCCAGGCGCGCTTGAGGGCGACGATGCTGTGGCAGCGCGCGGCGAGTTCGAAGCCGCCGCCCAGGGCGATGCCGTTCAGTGCGGCCACCACCGGCTTCTTCATCTGGTCCAGATGCACCAGCAGGCGCGAGCAGTCGCGCGCGTATTGTTCCGAGGCCGGCGCGTCGCCCAGCATGTCGACGAAGCGGCCGATGTCGCCGCCGGCGCAGAAAGCGCGCGTACCGTAGCCGGTGAGGACGAAGCCGGCGACCTTGGGGTCGTTCTCGAAGCGGCGGATGACCGAGAGGATCTCGTCGTTCATCTCGTCGTGCAGCGCGTTCATGGCTTCGGGGCGGCGCAGGGTGATGACTTTGACATCGCCGAGGTCGTCGACCAGGATGTGGCGCAGGAAGCCCTGGTAGTCGGCGAAGGGCTGCTGCGGCATGGGCATGCCGGGGCGTTCCGCGCGCAGGCGCATCAGCGCGTTGCCGCTGGTGGGCTCGCCCAAGGTACGCATCAGGTCGAGCGGGCCGTTCTTGAAGCCCAGCGCCAGACGGCAGCCGAGGTCGAGGTCGGCCGAATCGCCGATCTTGCGGTCGACGATGTCCACGCTTTGCGAGAACAGGATGCCGAGCAGGCGCTCGCGCACCGCATGGGCCGTGTCCCTGGCGACTTCGACGCGCTTGCCGGGAGGCACCGTGACCCAGGTGTCGACCGAGCGGAAGATCGGTGCCAGCGTGTAGTGATCGCCCTCCATCTCGGCCTGCAGGGTGTTGGTTTCGGTGATGATCGGGTTGCCGTGAGCGAGATTGAGCACGAAGAAGGGTCCGGCATGGACGAACTCGGCGGCGACGCTATCGACTTCGGCGGCGGTGGCGCGGTCGAGCAGCATGGCGGACTCGTTGCACCAGTTGTCGAATATGCGGTCGAGCATGAAGCAGGCGACGTCGGCCGTGACCAGCGGCACCTTGCCGGTCATGCAGAAAGTCCAGCGCAGGTATTCGACCACGGCCGGGTCGGTCTGCTCCCAGCGGATCACTTCGACGGCCGGGTTGCGCCATGCCGGGGCGAAGAAGTGGGTCACCGTGGCGCGACCCTTGTGCCTGAGTTCGGAGAAAATCAATTCCGCCGGCAGCGAACTGGTGTTGGAGGTAATCAGCGCGTCGGGGCTGACCACGGCCTCGATCTGGGTAAAGATCCTGCGCTTCAGCGCCAGATTCTCGGTGGCGGCTTCGATCACCCAGTCGCAGTCGGCGATGTCGGCATAGGCCAGCGTGCCGATTAGATTGGCATTCACCGCGGCGGCATCGGCCTCGCTCATCTTGCCGCGCGCCACGGCCTTGCGCGAATACTCCTGAAAGCGCAGTAGCGCCGCGTCGACAGCCTTCTGCGAGACATCGACCAGGTAAAGCTTGAGGTCCGGCAGCGCGCTCTTGAGGTAATAGCCGATGTCGGGGCCGATGGTGCCGGCGCCGATCACGGCGACGGCGCGCGGCAAGGGGCGGGCGGGAGTGGCGAGCAGGGGATTGGCGAAGCAGGCGGTCATGATCGGTTCCTGTGTATGCGGTATACAAAGGATTATCCGATATTCTCGCCGCGCGCACAATCCGCGGAGGGAAAACGCATGTATGCGGGAGCCACGCTCTCCTCCCCCTTCCAAGGGGGAGGTCGGGAGGGGGATGGGGGAATTCCGCGGGCGTTTCACCGTCTGCCTACACCATCCCCACCCCAGCCCTCCCCTTGAAAGGGAGGGAGTACTACGACGGCACTACACCGCCGGCCAGTGCGGCGTGGCGATGCCTTCGCCGAGGTCAGCCGCGACCAGGCGCCGGCGTACCTCCAGCAGCTTCTCGATCAGCGCCGGTTCGGCGCGCGCGTAGGCATCGGCATCGGGCGTGCGCTTGACCACCACGCCGAGCAGTTCCGTGATGGCGTTGCCGATCGAGTTCTGGCTGATGGTGACGATCAGCTTGCCTTCGTCGTTGCGGTAGATCAGCTGCTTGAAGGCCGGCTGCCAGCGGATCGCATTGGCATAGCGGGCGTCCCTGATGCAGCGTTCGCGGACCATCTTGGCGGTCTTGAGGAAGTCGTTGTCGAACTGCAGCCGGGCTTCGACCCGCTCGGGAAAATGGATGTCGCGCGGCAGCGGCGCGTTGCGCGTGGACACCTGGGTGAAGAAGGTGCGGTAGAAGTCGATGAAGCCCTTGAGCAGCGTGTCGTATTCCTTCCAGAAGCGCACTTCCTTCAGCGCCGCCGCGCCGCCCTGGACTTCCCAACTCGGCAGGCCTTGCGGATAGCCGGTGAGCGCGATGCGGCCGGATTCCTCGGTGCAGGGCTTGAGGATCTGCAAATCGAGTTCGGCGAAGAAGGCGCGGTACACGTCGCGCATATGGGCCTGGAACAGCGAGTGCTGGCCGCCGTCGGTCAGGTTCGGGTTGTCGGCGTCGGCCAACGGCGCGGAGTACAGCTGGCGCTGGTCGAAGACGATGAAGTGGTTGTGCAGCATGCGGATGCTCGGCACGCCGGGCGAGGTCAGCGGCCAGGTGGCGTCGAGGCTGGCCTCGCCGGCCAACACCAGATGCCGCGCCGGATCGGGATAGCGTTCCAGCATGAACTCGACAATGATCTGGTTCATGCGGTTCCAGACGTTCTTCACCGCGTCCGGCACCTGGGTGCGGCGCACCGGGCGGCCCAGCGGATCGAGGATGGCCTGCGAGGTGTCGTAGATGATCGAGCAGTCGAACTCGTTGCTGTGGCCCAGCGCCTTGCGATACAGGAGCAGGCCTTCGGGGTTCTTCAGCAGGCCGTTGTTGTGCACCAGGTCGGCGAGGTTCTCGGCGCTGTTGAAGAACTCGTTGGGCTTCATGCCCTCCGGCACGTCGAGCGGAATGGGGCGAAAGGGAGTGACGATCTCCCTGGGACCGGGCTGCATGGGCAGGTGCTCCGAAACGGGTTTCGAACGGTATTGCGGGAGATCGATGGCGCAAGGCCGGGCTGGCGCGGGCGGTCCGGCCCAGGAACTCAGGCGGCGGCTTTCTTCTGGCCGTCGAAGAGCGTGACGACCGCTGCGGCGACCTGCTGCGAGGCGTCGGGATAGGCGCCGTGCTCCAGCAACTGCAGCGCCTTGTCGCGCTCGCCCTGCTGGGCGATGCTCAGCACTTCGCCGGCGCAGCGATGGAAATGGGCGTGGCGCGACTTGAGCACCGAAAAGGCCGGCGTGTTGCCGAAGCGCTCGCCGCCGATGCCGTTGAGCCAGTATCCCAGGGGACACATGTCGTCGCGGGATACGTTTTCGACCCGCAGATTTTCCCGGCTTTCGCCCTTGATGTAGTCGCGCAGGCGCGTTTTCCACTTGAGATGGGAGTCGATCGCCTCCTTGCCGTCGGAGGCAAGGATGAACATGCGCGCCAGCAGCATCTTGACCCGCTCCGAGGCCTTGATGTAATCGCCGCCCTGCAGCAGTTTGGTGGCGCCGGCGGTATCGCCGGACTGGGCCGCCGCCAGCACATCACCGGCGCAGCGATGGAAATGGGCATGGTGGGCCTTCATGTCGAAGAAGGTTTCGGAATAGCCGAACTTCTCGCCGCCCATGTCGTAAATCCATTTGCCGAGCGGGCATTGGTCGTCGCGCGAAATCACCTCGACCTTGAGCTCCTCGGTGCTGGTGCCGTTGATGTAGGCATCGAGACGGACCTTCCATTTCATGTGGGCATCGACCGCCGTCTTGAAATTGAGGCCGGCGACCTCCGCCCCCTTCTCGTCCGCTCCAAGCTGCGTGGCGGCCGGCGCCGCGGTGGATTTGTCCTCGCCCTGCATGATGCTCTTGAACCAGTCCAGCATGCCCATGTGCTTACCTCCCCGATTTGTTTTTGAGTCTAGCAGCGGCAAAACCGCGCCGGCTAGATTCGCCATATTGGGGCATAAGCGTTACTGACGGTAGGGATTTAGAGCAATCCCTATCGTCGGTCGGCCGGCATCCCTTGGCCGGGCCGGCATCGCGGAAAGCCGCTACTTCGTGGCGAAGCAGTAGAACAGGCCGGCGCCGCCGGTGCCTTTCAGCGCCTCCTGGCCACAGCCGCGCGTGCCGTGCGAGGAGTTCCACGACTTCATGTGGCGCGTGTCCTTCAGGCCCATGCGGTCGTGATGGCCGACGATGGCCGAGCCGGCCTCGCTGCTGGTCCAGTTGGCGCAGGTGGTGTCGCTGCCCGCCGTCGAGTACATGCCGGCGGGGTCGGAGCCGGTCAGGATGTCGTGCATGTTCACCGCGTCGCCGCGGCCGCTGATGGGCTCGCCTTTTTCGGTGAGGGCGTTCTGCTTGTTGATCTTGTCCCGTCCGGAATGCAGGTCCTTGACGTTCCGCGCGATCAGCACGCCCTTGGCGTTGTGCCAGGGGCCCTTGCCGATGCGGTCGCGGGCGTTGACGCCGGCCTCGCCGCCGGGCGCCGTGGTGCTCAGGTAGGCCCGCCAGTTGGTGCGCTTCGAGCCGGCGGCCTTGGCCAGTTCGGCACAATGCGCGTCGGCGCCGTCGAGGCCGTCGAGGTCGGCACCCCGGCCGGGGCCGGCACTGGTCAGGAAGAAACTCATGTTCCTGTATTGCGCCTGGGCATCGCTGATCATGCCGCCCGCTGCGATCAGGGTGACCAGGATTCCTGCCGGGGAAATCTTTGTGAGCTTCATTTGTTGTTCTCCTCAATTCGATTTCTAATCGCGGCTCTCTGCCTACGCTGGTGAGCCACAAGTTTCTTGCCGCGGTCGGCAGGCTGCTGGCCCGGCAACGGCTTTCGAAATCTATGCGTTTCGCACCGCAGCGTCAATCATCCGACGACCTGCCTGAGGCGCACCGCGCCGCGCAAGAGTTGGCGTTGGCGACACGGTGCCGGATTCAGGCCAGCAGTTGGCGCAGACTGGTCTTCAGCACCTTGCCGGTATTGTTCTTGGGCAGCGCATCGACCACCACATAGCGCTTGGGCCGCTTGAAGCGGGCGATGTTGGCCAGGCACAGGGCATCGAGTTCGGCGCTGTCGGGCGCCGCACCGCGGGGGACGATGAAGGCGACCACGATCTCGCCCCACTCGGCATCGGCCTGGCCGACCACTGAGACCTCGCGGAGAGCCGGATGGCGCAGCAGCACCTCCTCGACTTCGCGCGGATAGATGTTCGAGCCGCCCGAGATGATCACGTCCTTGCTGCGATCCTTGAGCGTCAGGAAGCCGTCCTCATCCAGGCTGCCGACGTCCCCGGTGTGCAGCCAGCCGTTACGCAGGGTTTCGGCGCTGGCGGCCGGATTGTTCCAGTAGCCGGCCATCACCGTGTCGCCGCGCACCAGGATTTCGCCGATCTCGCCGGCGGGCAGCGGATGGTCGTCGGTGTCGGCGACGCAGACCTCGACGCCGGTGAAGGCGGGGCCGACCGAGGCCAGGCGCTCTGCGTAGCGCGGGTGCGTGCGCTCGGCATGCGCCGACCGCGGCAGGCAGGAAATAGTCATCGGCGATTCGCCCTGGCCGTAGATCTGCACCAGCTTGTTGCCGAAACGCGCCAGCGCGGCCTCGCAGTCGGCCACATACATCGGGCCGCCGCCATAGACGATGGTCTTCAGATTCGAGCTGTCGGCCGTGCCCGGATGATCGACCAGGCGCTTGACCATGGTCGGCGCGGCGAACATCGTTACGCCGCGATGCACCTGCAGCAGCTCGTAAATTTCAACCGGATCGAAGCCGCCCGAGTCGGGCACGACATTGAGGCCGCCGTGCGCGACGTGGGGCAGCATGTAGAAGCCCGAGCCGTGCGACATCGGCGCGGCGTGGATGATGGCGTCGCCCGGCGCGATGCTGTCGACGTCGGAAAAATAATTGAGTAGCGCCGCCATCAGGTTGCGCATGGTCAGCGTCACGCCCTTGGGCCGGCCGGTGGTGCCGCTGGTGTAGAACAGCCAGGCGGCGTCGTCCGCGCCGCGTGGCGCGATGGCGATCGGCGCCGCCGCGCCGAGTCCGGCGTAGTCGGCACCATCGGCGTCGATCACGGCTTCCAGCGTGCCGTCGGCCAGTGCGGCCAGTGCCGGGTACAAGACGCCGCTGGCGAAGCACAGGCGCGCACCGCTGTCGGCGAGGATGAATTCGAGTTCCTTCGGGTGCAGCTTGGCGTTGATCGGCACCACCACCAGGCCGGCGTGCCAGCAGGCGAACATCAGTTCGAGGTAGGCGGGACAGTTCTTCATCACCAGCGCCACGCGGTCGTTGGCCTGCAGGCGCGCCGCCAGGCCGCCGGCGAGGCTGGCAACGCGTGGGCCGAGTTCGGCGTAGTTCGCCAGCAGGCGTGCGCCGCGGGCCAGCGCCGGGCGCTGCGGGTGGACGCGCGCGGCGCGCGCCAGCAAGTGGGCGATGTTGATGCTCATGGAGTGGAATGTAGCAAATTTGTGCCTGGCCCTGTGGCGAAGCGCCGGTCGCTTTACGGAGCCCCGACACCGCGCGCATACTTATCCGTATGACGTGCTCCAACTGCGGCCTCACCTTGCCCTTCGACGCGAAATTCTGTCCGCACTGCGGCACGCGGAGCGTCGGGCTCGTGCCCGAAGACGGCCAGCGGCGTCATGCCAGCATCGTGTTTTCCGACCTGTCGGGCTATACCGCACTCAACGAGCGGCTCGATCCCGAGGAGGTCGAACTCATCATGGGCCGCATCAAGGAGGCGGCGACCCGCATCGTCAGCAGCCATGGCGGGGTCATCAACCAGTTCATCGGCGACGAGGTGGTCGCCCTGTTCGGCATACCGGTGGCGCGGCGCGACGATCCGGGACGGGCGGTGCGGGCGGCGCGCGAGCTGCATGCCGCGGTGCGCGCCATCGCCAGGGAAGTCGAGCACCGGGTCGGGCATGCGCTGACCATGCATAGCGGCATCAACACCGGGCTGATCGTGGCGCGGCGCAGCGATTCGCGCGACGGGCATTTCGCCCTGACCGGCGACACGGTGAACACCGGTGCACGCCTGCTCGGGCTGGCCGCCGCCGACGAGATCGTGATCGGTCCCGATACCTGGCGCGAAGTCCGCACGCAGTTTTCCGTGGCGGTCGGTGAGCCTATCGAGGTCAAGGGCAAGGAGCACCGCATCACGCCTTACCGTGTCGTCGGCGAACTTGCCGCGGCCCCCGTGGCGCGCCAGCCTATCGTCGGCCGCGACGAGGAGTTGCGGCGCTTCACGGCGCTGGTCGCGGCCTGCGGCGGGCAGGCGCAGGGTCAGGCTCAGGGCGGCGTGGCGCTGGTACGCGGCGATCCGGGCATCGGCAAGACGCGCCTGGTTGCTGAGTTCGGCGAACTCGCGCAGCGCCACGGGCTGTCCTGTCATGCCGCGGCGGTGCTCGATTTCAGTGTCGGCCGCAGCGGTGACGTCATGCGCAACCTGATGCGCAGCCTGCTCGGCATCGCCGCCGATGCCGGCGCCGACGACAGCCGCAGCGCTCTGGAGGAGGCCCTCGCTGCCGGATGGGTCGAGCGCGAGCAGGAACTGTTCCTGTGCGACCTGCTCGACATCGCGCCGCGGCCCGAGCTGCGCGCACTCGACGCGGCGCTGACGGGCGCCGTGCGCGAACAGGGCGCCCGTGCCGCGATAGTCGGGCTGGTGCGCGCCGCGGCACGGCGCCGGCCGCTGCTGCTGCTGGTCGAGGACGTGCATTGGGCCGATGCCGCGACGCTGGAACGCATCGCGGCGCTGGCCCGCATCGCGGCCGATGGACCCGTGCTGCTGGTGCTGACGACACGCATCGACGGCGACCCGACGCGCACCGCGCTGCGCGATATGGCGCCGGAAGGGCATGTCACCGGGCGTGTGACCGCGTTCGAGCTGACTCCGCTCGCCGCCGACAGTGCGGTCGAGCTGGCCTCCCGTTTTGCCGGCCTCGATGCCGCGGCGCTGCGCGACATCGTCGAACGCGCCGAAGGCAATCCGCTGTTCCTCGAACAGTTGCTGCTGAACGCCGGCAGCTCGGCCCTGGCCGCCCTGCCGGGTTCGATCCAGGCGCTGGTACTGGCGCGCATGGACCAGTTGCCGGTCGCGTTACGGCAGTTGTTCCAGGCGGCCGCGGTACTCGGCCAGCGCTTTTCGCTGGAGGCCTTGCGCTACCTGGTGGCGGATGAATCCTGCGATTGCGGCGAGCTCGTCGCGCGCCAGTTGCTGCGGCCGGCGGGCGCCGACTGGCTGTTCAGCCACGCCCTGATTCGTGACGGCGCCTACGAGTCGCTGCTCAAATCGCGGCGCCGCGAATTGCATGCGCGTGCCGCCGAGTGGTTCGCCGCGCGCGACCCGGGCCTCTGTGCCGAACATTACGAGCTCGCCGGCGACGCCCGCGCGGCCGGCGCCTATCTTGCCGCGAGCAGCGCCGAGGCGCAGCGCTACCGCTACGAGCGCGCCGTGACACTGGCCGAGCGCGGCCTGGCCCTGGCGCGCGAGTCCGGCGAACGCCACGCCCTGGGCCTGATGCGTGCCCGCATGCTGCTCGATGGCGGACGCGCCCAGGAGGCGATCGCCGCCGCGGGCGAGACACTAGCCCACGCCGCCACGCCCGCCGAGCGCGCGGCGAGCCTGATCCTGCAGGCGGCGGCGATGCGCATCCTCGACCGGGCGGACGCCGCGCTGGCGGCGCTGGCCGAAGCCGAGCCGCTGGCGCGCGCCGCGGGCTCGGAACTCGACCTGGCGCGCCTGCATCACCTGCGCGGCGGCTTCTATTTCGTGCTCGGGCGGTCGGCAGACTGTCGGCGCGAACACGAGGCCGCGCTGGCGCACGCGCGCGCCGCCGGCTCGGTCGAAGCCGAGGCCAACGCCCTGTCGGGCCTGGGCGACGCCGGCTACGTGAGCGGACGCATGCGCACCGCGCAGGAACGCTTTCGCGTCTGCGTGCAACTGGCGCAGGACAACGGCCTGGGTCGCATCGAAGTCGCCAACAAGCACATGCTGGGCTGGACCCTGCATTACCTGGGCCGCTTCGACGAGGCGCTGGCCGCCGGGGAGGACGCCGTGGCCATGGCCAAACAGGTATCGGCACAGCGCACCGAAGCCGCCGCCCGGCAAACCATTGCCTACACCCAGGGTTGGCTGATGGGCCAACTGGCCCCGGCGCACGCGCATCTGGACCGTGCACTGCCGCTGGTGCGAGCGCTCGGCGCGGCGCGCTTCGAGGCACAAAACCTGGTGTTCCGCGCCCTGCTCGAACTGCGCGCCGGCCAGCGCGAGCGTGCGCAGGCAATGGCGCGCGAGGCACTGGCCTACTGCCGCACCACGGCCATGGGGTTCATCGGCCCGACCGCGCTCGGCGTGCTGGCGCAGACCACTACCGACAACGCCGAGCGGCTGCAGGCGCTGGCCGAGGGCGAGGCCCTGCTGGCGCAGGGCAGCATCAGCCACAACCATTTCGATTTCCATGCCTGCGCGATCGATGCCAGCCTGGAGTCGCGCGACTTCGCTGCCGTCGACCGCTACTGCGCTGCGCTGGAACGCTATACCGCGGCGGAGCCGATACCCTGGAGCGATCTGGCCATCGCCCGCGGGCGTCTGCTGGCAGGTCATGGGCGCGGCGAGGCGGGGGCGGAGCTGGCAATGTCCCTGCGCGCCTTACGCGAACAAACGGCGCGGCTCGGGTTCGATGTCTGGCTGCCGGCGCTGGATGCGGCAATGAAGGACTAGAAAGTTGGCGTTGGCGGCACGGCGATGCAGCCCTCGCCGCCGCCGTCAGGGGCCGGGCGCCGTGCGCGGCAGGCTGGGCGCCACCAGTGCCGCGCCGAAGCAGGCCAGATACAGCACGAAGGACGCCGCCCAGAGTAGTGCCGAGGCGCCGATCACGGCGTTGCCCAGGCCATGCACGCCGGCCGCCAGACGCAGCAGGGCGGCGCCGAACATCAGCGCATAGGCCACCAGCATGGCGCGCGGCACCACCAGCGGGCGGCCGGTGTGGCGCAGGCTGACGCGGGTCATCAGCCCCAGCATCATCAGTCCCAGGCTGCCGACCGTGAAGGCATGCAGCCAGGCAGCTTCGGGCACGATGCCGGTCAGGTCGGCAGCGGCCTTGAGGGCGAAGGCGAACACCAGCCAGGCGAAGCCCAGGTGCATCACCAGCAGCAGCGGCACGTCGGCCACGCGCCAGCCCTGCCAGCGCGCCGTGCGCCAGCCCAGCAGCAGCGCGCAGGCCAGCGCGCTGGCGCCGGTCCAGGCGCGCGGCGCGGCGCCGACATCGCAGGCGGCGAGCAGCAACACCGCAACCAGGCAGGCCGTTTCCAGCTTCATGTCGAAGGGCACCTGTCGGCCGCGGCCCTTTTCGCGCAGTGCGTTGCCGGTGAATATCGGCGCCAGGACGCCGCCCTTCAGCACGTAGAGCACGATGATGGCGTGGATGGCAAGGCGCAGCGCGAGCAAGGCCTGGGCAAGATTCGCGCTCGCCATGCCACGGTAATAGACCAGATTGGCGGCGAACAGCGCGGCGAGGATGGGCAGCAACAGCAGGTAGAGGCGGTTTTGCGCGCCGAGCAACTGCGGCGCGAGCATCAGGAAGACCACCGGGAACAGCAGGCAGTCGATCAGCGCCGGCAGCGGCGCGGGCAGCCAGGGCGCGGCCCAGAACGCGATGCGCCCGGCCAGCCACAGGGCGACCAGCAGCGCCAGCCGGCCGCCGTGGATTTCCTCGGTGCCGGCCCAGCTCGGCAGCGCGGTGAGCACGATGCCGGTGATGATCGCCGCGGCAAAACCGAAAATGAATTCATGGCCGTGCTGCAGTTTGAGCGGCACCTCGCCGGGCAGGCTCCACAGGCCGAGCAGGGCGCCCAGCCAGGCGGCGACCAGCAGCGGCGCGTACAGCGCACCGAGAAAATAAAAGGGCCGGAAGGCGCTGGCCCAAAGCGGCGACGGGATCAAGGTTCGGCGGAGGGATGGAGAAGACATGCGGAATTATGCGGCATGCCAACCGTTAGCGTTGCCGCCGATGCCTTGCTGCGACGCGTTCCTTCATGCAATTCTTTTCGGCTCCACGCCAAACATGCGTTGCGCGCTGTGTGATATATTAAATGTAAATAGTTCAGGATTGAACCCATAAGATTCTGGGGGGGGGATTATGGCGACACCCAAAAAATTCATAGGTTGTTCGCAATTGCCCGGTCGGGCACTGGCATTTGCGCTGGTCGGATCACTGCTCGCGCTCTGCTGCGGTGTACTCCAGGCCCAGCAGCCACCTGATGCGGGCGGCCTGCTGCGCGACCAGCCCAAGCCGCCGCCCGTAGTCGCGCCCAAGCCGGCCCCCACCGCGCCGGCAGTCGCGCCCGCGCCGGCCGACGGCGGTCCGAAGGTCGTCGTCAAGAGCTTCCGCATCGTCGGTGCGTCGCTGATCCCGGATGCCGAACTGGCCGAACAGCTCAAGGATTTCGTCGGCCAGGAACTCACGCTCGCCCAGTTGCAGCGCGCCGCGCCGACGCTCGTCGGCTACTACGCCCGGAAGGGCTACCTCGCGCGGGTGATCCTGCCGCCGCAGGAAATCAAGGACGGCATCGTCGTCGTCAACGTCATCGAGGGCCGGCGCGGCTCACTGCGCATCGACCGCAAGGACGGCGCGCGCGTGGACGCGGCACGCGTGCAGGGCTTCGTCGAGCATCGCCTCGGCGCGGGCGAGGCGATGAACATCGCGGACCTGGAGGAAGCGCTCAACATCCTCAACGATCAGCCGGGCGTTACAGCGCGCGCCAGCGTCGCGCCCGGCAGCACCGAGCGCGCGGTGGACGTGGTGGTGAGCGCGGACGACAAGCCGCTGGTGAACATTGCAGTGGGCGCCGACAACCGCGGCGCGAAGGCCAGCGGCGCGCAGCAACTGAGTGGATACTTGAGCCTCGCCAATCCAACCGGCCTCTTCGACGCGGCATCCGTGCTGCTCAACGCGTCGCGCGGTACGAGCTTCGGTCGTCTCGACTACAGCCTCGCTGCCGGGAATTCGGGGCTGAGGCTCGGCGTCAACGCCTCGGCGCTGGACTACGATCTCGTGCAAGCCGAGTTCAAGGCGCTGCAGGCCAACGGCACGGCGCGCACGGCGGGACTGAGCGCTGCCTATCCGCTGTTCCGGCAGGCCGAACGCAGCTTGTCGCTGGGGGTATCCCTCGACGCGAAGCGACTGCGCGACCTGACCGTCGCGGGCGAGACCAGCAACCGTCGCGTGCGCGTGGCAGGCATCGGACTTTCCGGGTTTGCCAACGATGGGGCATACGGCGGCGGCATGACCCAGTACGAGGCCAGTGTCAGCGCGGGCAAGACCGAGCAGCGCAATGCCGCCGCGCTCGCGGCGGACCTCGCGACACGTCAGGTAGAGGGCAGTTACAGCAAGTTCAACTACGGCTTGCGGCGCCTGCAGGCGCTGGGCGGCGACTGGAATCTCAGTGCCGCGCTGCGTGGGCAAAGCGCGAGCAAGAACCTCGACTCGACCGAGCGCTTCGTGCTCGGCGGGCCCGCCGCGGTGCGCGCCTATCCGGTAGGCGAGGCGGCCGCCGATGAAGGCTGGCTGCTCTCGCTCGCCCTCGGCTGGCGCGCGAGCGAAGCACTGGCCGCCAGTTTCTTCGTGGACACAGGCGGCGTGACGCTGAACGACAAGCTCTGGGCGAACTGGAACGCCGCCAATCCGAGATTGCCGAACAGCTACCAGCTCTCCGGTGCCGGCATCGGCCTGGACTGGCGCTTCGCCACCCAGGGGGTGGCCTCTTTCGTCATCGCCCGTCCCCTGGGCAGCAATCCCGGACGTGATGCCAATGACCGCAACGTCGATGGCGGCACCAATGGCAGCCGCGGCTGGATCAGCATCAACCTGCAGTTTTGAACCTGTCTCTGGAGGACGCTCCCATGGATCGGACCAATCCCTTCACGCGCCTTCCCGCTGCGCGCCCTTTGGTGAATCGCTGCTTCCCGACCATCGCCCGCCGCCGCATGGTGGCGGCCCTGGCAACGGCGTTCGCGGCCCAATTTGCGCTCGCGGCGCCGCCAGCCGCCACGGCCCTGCCCACGGGCGGCCAGGTCGTCGCCGGAGAGGCCAGCATCCAGCAGGCCGGAGCGGCCATGACGATCCGCCAGGCGACCGACCAGGCCATCCTCAACTGGCAGTCCTTCAACATCGGCGCCAGCGCGTCGGTGAACTTCATCCAGCCGGGGGCGAGTTCGGTGGCGCTCAATCGCGTGCTCGGCACGGACCCGTCGGCGATCTACGGCCAGCTCACCGCAAACGGCCAGGTGTTCCTGGTCAACCCCAGCGGCGTGCTGTTCGGGCCGGGCGCGCGCGTCGACGTGGGCGGTCTGGTGGCCTCCACGCTCGCCATCCGCGACGCGGACTTCCTCGATCGCAATTACCGTTTCAGCCGCGACGGCGCCACCGCAGCGGTGGTGAACCAGGGCGAAATCGTCGGCCAGTACGTGGCCCTGCTCGCCCCGGAAGTCCGTAACGAAGGCGTCATCGCCGCGCGCATGGGCACCGTGGCGCTCGCCGCGGGCGATGCGGTCACGCTCGGCATCAGCGGTCAGCGCCTGGTCGACGTGCAGGTGGACCGGGCGAGCCTCGATACCTTGGTCGAGAACCGCCATCTGATTCGCGCCGAAGAGGGCATGGTGGTCCTTTCCGCGCAATCGGCGCACACGCTGCTCGGCCGCGTGGTCAACAGCGGTGCCGTGGAAGCGAACGGCATCTCCACCGACGGCGGCACCATCCGGCTGCTTGCCAGCAGTACGGTCGATCACAGCGGCAGCATCGCGGCCGACGGCGCGGCAAACGCTTCGGGCGGCAGCGCGATCCTTCTCGCCGATCTCGCCAACCCGGGCAGCCGCACCACGGTTTCCGGCAGCATCACGGTGCGCGGCGGCAGCGCAAGCGGCGACGGCGGCTTCATCGAGACCAGCGGCAGCAAGATCTCGATTGCCGACAGCGTGCGCATCGACGCCGGTGCGCCGCGCGGGCGCAGCGGCCTGTGGCTGCTTGATCCGGAGGACTTCACCATCGCGCTCGCCGGCGGCGACATCACCGGCGCCGCGCTGGGAACGGCGCTGGCCAGCAACGACGTCACCATCCAGACCGGCCCCGGCGTCAATACCGCGACGGATTTCTTCGGCACCGCCGGCGCCAACGGCGACATTTTCGTCAATGCCAGCGTGACCTGGGCCTCGGCCAGGACGCTGACGATGAAGGCGCATCGCCACATCAACGTCAACTCGGAAATCAACGTCGACGGTACCGGCACGCTGCTCCTCAACTACGACACGGCCAATGGCGGCGGCGACTATTTCGTGCGCGCGCCGATCAACCTTGCGGCGGGCGCAAGCTTCAAGACGGAGAATCCGAATGACGGTCAGATCAACCACACGATCATTCGCGACAACGCGGCGCTGGCCGGTATCGCCGCGGGCGACCTGGCGGGCAATTACGTGCTCGGCGCGAACGTCACCGCGACCACCAACCCCTGGGTGCCGATCGGGGACACCGGGGCGGCGTTCACCGGCAAGTTCGACGGCCTCGGCCACACGGTGGACGGCCTGACGCGTCCCAACACCGATAACGCCACCACCGGCATCGGCCTGTTTGGCCAATCCGATGGCGAGATTCGCAACGTCGGCGTGACCAACGTGAACGTCGCGGGGTCGCAAAACGTCGGCGGGCTGGCAGGCATCAATGCCGGCATCATCAGCAATTCGTACTCCACCGGCACGGTTACGGGCAGCGACAAGGACGCCGGCGCGCAGCAGGTCGGCAGCATCGGCGGTCTCGTCGGGCGCAACGACGGCAATATTTCCGGCAGCTACAGCAGCGCCACGGTTACGGCGACCAGCGGCGACCAGGGCGCCGGCGGCGCAATGGACTTTATGCAGGGCGGCATCGGCGGGCTGGCGGGTTCCAGCCAGTCGCCCATCACCAACTCCTACGCGACCGGAGCCGTCACCGGCACGAGCGACGTCGGCGGCCTGGTCGGCTTCACGATGGGCGCCATCGGCGCCAGCTATTCGACGGGCGCGGTGACCGGAACGAACAACGCCGGAGGCATGGTCGGTTTTCTTTTTGAACCCCCGTTCGCCCCCCCGCTCCTCGCCGATACCTTCTGGGACACCACGACTTCCGGCCAGGGGGCGAGTGCTGCTGGCGCGGCTGCGTCCACTGGCCTCGTCACCGCAGACATGAAGGTGCAGGCAAACTTCACCAGCTGGGATTTCACCGACACCTGGGTGATCCGGGAGAACAACAGCTATCCGTTGCTGCGCGGCATGCTGCCGCCGCTCTTCGTCATGCCCACGGCGCAGACCAAGATCTATGACGGCGCCGTTTTCGGCGGCGCACACGCAGCGACCTTCTCCACCCCGGCCGGCGGCAAGACCGCCGGCGCCGCGGACTTCACCGGCGGCACCTGGGCTGCGGGCATCAATGCGGGCGCGTACACGATCCCGGTGAGCGGCATCACGCTCGCCAGCAACACGGATCAGCACGGCTTCCTCAGCGTCACCGGCGTGGACGGGACGCTGACGATCACGCCCAAGCCGCTGACGGCGGATACGGCCGGCGTCGCGAACACCAAGGTCTACGACGGCAACACCACGGCAGCCGGCGCCGCGCTGCTCGCGTCGGAGGCCGTCGGCGCCGGTACCACCGCGGACGGCAAGCCCTACACCGGCGACATCGTGAGCCTCACCGGCAACGGCAGCTTCGATTTCAAGGATGCCGGAGTCGCGACCACGATCACTTTCGGCGGCCTGGGGCTCGGCGGCGCCCAGGCGGGCAACTATCTTCTGACGCCGGCGGCGGACATCAACGGCGCCAGCATCACCAAGCTGGCGCTTGCGATCACCGATCCGGTCGTCGCCAACAAGACCTTCGACGGCGCGACCACCGCGACCGTGACCGATCCCGGCGTGTTGAGCGGCTTCGTCGGCATCGAGACAGTCACCAGGGCGGTCAACACCGCCAACTTCGACACGGCCGTGGTCGGCGCCGGCAAGAACGTGACAGTGAACTACACGCTCGGCAACGGTACCAACGGTGGGCTCGCCGCGAACTACAGTCTCGCCGACAAGGTCGTCATGGCGGACATCACCGCCGCGGCGCCGCCACCGGCACCGACGCCGGTCCCCGACGTGCCGGAGACGACGACCACCATCGCCGTCGAAACGGTGGTGACGAAGACAGAGCAGGTCGACGATCGGTTCCAGAAAGACGTCTGCGCCGTCTCCAGCCTCGGCGGTGAGATCTGCGGACAAGTCAACCTGGCTGGGCCGACAACTGCCACGAGCAGTACATTGCCGGTCCCTGCGATCAGCATTGCCGTCGCCCCGGCCGGACCCGTCGCCGCCAATGCAGTGACGGCGGATTACACCCAGAACACCTCGGGCGCCTATCCGGTTCGCGTGCCGACGGCCGACAGCGGCGGGCGCTCAGTCCTTACGGCGCGCCCGGATGTCGTCGGAACGACAGTCTCGGGCGGGCAGAGCTTCAACTTCACGCTGCCGGACGACACGTTTACGCACACCAACCCGAATGCAGTAGTGAGCCTTTCCGCCAGGCAGGCCAATGGACAGCCCCTGCCGAGCTGGATGAGATTCGATCCGCAAACCGGCAGTATTTCCGGCACGCCTCCGGCTGGCATCCGGGGAGATATCTCGATTCAGGTCCAGGCGCGCGACCGCCAAGGAAATGAGGTCTCGACCATCCTGAAACTGAACATCGGCCAAGGCTCCGCCGCGGACACCCGCGGTCCGCGCGCTGGCGCGTAAGACGCGGCGCCAACAGCACATCAAGATCACCCAACTAACGGATCGGCATATTTGCGCAACTGGCGCGCACAACTGCCGCGCATTCAACACAACACACTGCAATTGAGTGCGCAATGGGCATTTCAACTCTATCGCGATCTGCCGCCAGGTAAGTCCGTACTGCTGGTCTTCCCATGCCTCGTCGGCGAAGATCTGCTTCACTTGGCCAACTTCCGCTCAATACGTTTGCCGGCGTTCAGTTGTACTGCAGCCGACAGAAGACGCTTGGCGTTGGCCGGGGTGCGCAGTAGGCAGGCAGTTTCTTCGCCAGCCGTGTCGCTATCACTGCTTCGGCTTTGTGCATCTTCCGCTCACGTTGGCAGTGTCGGTTTCCCTTAACACGATTGGTGTCGGTCGCCTCTGCGCGTATCATTTCGCCAATGAGTCCGACCATTTTTCGTGAAGGTGGCCGACCGGCTGCCTACGCGGACGCTGCGCGATTAATCCTCACCGCGCAGGCAATTCCAGACGCTGGACCTCGCGACAGGCGAGGCGGCTGCTGGCGATGGTTCTGGCGCAGCCGCGGTTTCTGACCCCGCGGTGAGGTCCTGACCGTGTTTGCGGTGTGGCTCAGCGGACTTTCGGCATTGGCGCTGCTGGCGGGCAGCGCCTGGTATCTGGCGCCGCTGCAGCCGAACATCCTCGCGCTGCAACTGGCGTTTTCGCCGCGGGCGTTTGCCGAGGTGATCCACGCCTGGTCGGCCGCGGATCTGCTGCGCTATCGCGCGCATCTGCCCTACGACTGCCTGTTGCTGGCCTGTTACGGCTCCTTCGGTTACCTGCTGGTTTCCCGTTCCGCGCTGTTCGCGGCGCAGTCGGCGGCGCTGCGCAATTTCGCGATTTGGCTGCTGCCGCTGGCGGCCGCCGGCGACGCCACGGAGAACGCGTTCCACTGGTGGCTGACGGAAGTTCCGCGCTTCGACATTGCCTGGGCCTACGGCGTTTCCGCCGCCTGCGCGGCAGGCAAGTGGCTGCTGTTGCTGGGCTTCTGGCTGGCTGTGCTGTATGCGCTGGATCGGCGCAGGGATTGAGCGGCCGGTAAATGGGACGGCCACGCGCGTTCGCCGCCGTGCCGCCAGCACCAACTGTTGCAGTGCGTCACAAGGAATCTGCGGTCATCTCCGCCGCGGGACTAGAATGCGCAAAAAAACGAGGAGGAGAGAATCGATGAAATATCACATCGAGAAGCAGGGTGACGAGGTGGTCATCAGTTTCGATCAGCAGGACGAACAGGCTCAGGTGATGATCGAGGCCATCGGCCGCTGCCGGCAAAGCGCGTGGGCTTGCTCCTCCGGCGAATGCATGAAGATTGCCGACATGGAAACCCGTGCCGAGGGCGGCACGCTGGCGGTCAGGCTGAAGCCGCGTGCCGACCTCGCGCTGAGCGTGGTCAGCATCGGCGAGTGCCTGAAGTACCAGTTGCCCAAGGAAATCCAGTCCTGAGGTTTGCCGGATTGCGCGGCAGCGCGGGCCGGGCGGCTGCCTTGCGGGCGGCGATCAGACCTGCAGCGCCTTGAGCAGGTCCTGTTCCAGCCGGACCAGCGTCGCGGTCTGCGCCAGTTCCTTGCCGCTGATGAGGAAGACGTCTTCGACGCGTTCGCCGAGCGTGGCGATCTTCGCCGTGTGCAGCGTGATGCCGTGCTGGCCCAGCACGCGGGCGATGGCGTAGAGCAGGCCGGGGCGGTCGGCGGCACTGAGCGACATCAGGTAGTGGCTGCCGCGCTCGTCGGCGCGAATCTCGATTTCCGGCGTTACCGGGAAATGGCGCACCAGCCGCGACAGGCGCCCGCCGAAGCCGCTCGGCAGCGGCGGCAGTTGCGTCAGTTGTTCGATGATGTCGTGCTCGATGAGGCCGATCATGTCGCGATAGGGCAGGGTCGCGTCGAAGGCGAAGACCACGAAGCTGTCGAGCGCATAGCCGTGGCGCGTGGTGTGGATCTTCGCATCGACGATGCTGTAGCCGAGCTTGGCGAAGAAGCCGCAGAGGCGGGCGAACAGCAGCGGCTGGTCCTGCACATAGACCATCACCTGCAGCCCGGCGCCCATCGGATTGAGGCGCGCGCGCACCACCGGTTTTTCGCTCGACGGGCAATGATAGAGGGTGCGTGTATGCCAGGCGATTTCGTCGGCGGCGTGGCGCATGAAATAGCCGGTGTCGAGCTGGTTCCACAGGTCGAGTTCGATGTCGGGACGCAGGCCGTGGTAGCGCAGGATGCGCCGCGCTTCCTCCTGCCGTTCGGCGACCCCCGACAGTTGCAGCACGGCGGTGCCCTTGAGCACGCCGGCGGTCATGCGGAACAGGTCTTCGAGCAGCTTGCCCTTCCAGGCGTTCCACACCTTCGGGCTGGTGCCGCGAATGTCGGCCACGGTGAGCAGGTAGAGCGCGGTGAGCCGGCGCATGTCGCCGACGCTGGCGGCGAAGCCCAGCACCACCTCGGGATCGGCCAGGTCCTGTTTCTGCGCGACCTGCGACATGGTCAGGTGCTTTTCGACGAGGAACACCACCAGTTCCGCGTCCTCGCCGGCGATGCCGTGGTCGCGACAGAAGCGCGCGGCATCTTTCCTGCCGAGCTGGGAGTGGTCGCCGCCGCGGCCCTTGGCGATATCGTGGAACAGCGCGGCGATGTAGAGCAGCCAGCGCTTGTCGAAGCCCGCCATCAGGCGCGAGCAGAAGGGGTATTCGTGGGCGTGCTCGGGCATGGCGAAGCGCCGCAGGTTGCGCATCACCTGCAGGATGTGCTGATCGACGGTGTAGACGTGAAACAGGTCGTGCTGCATCTGGCCGACGATGTGGCCGAAGGCCGGCAGGTAGCGGCCGAGGATGTCGAACTGGTTCATGCGCCGCAAGGGGTAGATCAGGTGCTGCTGCTGGAACAGCTTGAGAAACAGCTCGCGGTTCGCCGGGTCGCGGCGGAAGGCGGCGTCGATGCCGCCCTGGGCGCGCCACAGGGCGCGCAGGGTGCGCGGCGTCATGCCCTTGAGTTCCGAGCGTTGCATCTGCAGCAGGAAGCATTCGAGGATGGTGCGCGGCAGGCGCTGGAAAATATCCTCCTCGCGCACGTCGAGCAGTTCGCGCACCATCTGGAAGTGGCTGTCGATGACGATCGGCGCCGTCGCAGGCGCCGGTTGCAGGCGATCGGCCAGCACCTGCATCACCAGCAAATTGAGCTGGGTGACCAGCTTGGCATTGCGGTAGTAGTGTTGCATCAGCACTTCGGAGGCGCGTTTGGCTTCGGTCGGGGCGATGCCCATCGCGGCGGCGAGTTTTTCCTGGTGGTCGAACAGCAGGCGGTCTTCGCGGCGGCCGGCGAGCAGATGCAGTTCGATGCGCAGATCGGCCAGCATGCGGTCGACGCGTTCGAACTGGCGCACCTCGGGCGCCGTGATCAGGCCGGCCCGCGCCAGGTCTTTCCAGTCGTCGCCGATGCCGGCCGCCCGCGCCACCCACTGGATCACCTGCAGGTCGCGCAGGCCGCCGGGGTTTTCCTTGCAGTTCGGCTCCAGGCTGTAAGGCGTGTCGTTGAACTTGGCGTAGCGTTCGGCTTGTTCCAGTTGCTTGGCCTTGAAGAAGACTGCGGGTTGCAGCGCCGCGCTGTAGCTCTGTTCGAAATCTTCATACAGCGTTTGCGCGCCGGCCAGGTAGCGGGCTTCGAGCAGCGAGGTCTGCACGGTGATGTCGCGTTCGGCTTCGTCCAGGCATTGGCCGACGGTGCGCACGCTGTGGCCGATGTCGAGGCCGATGTCCCACAGCAGGCCGATCAGTTGTTCGAGTTGCGGCGCGGCGGCGCATGCGGCGGTTGTGTGTTGTTCGTCCGGTACCAGGATCAGCAGATCCACGTCGGAGCCGGGGTAGAGCTGGCCGCGGCCGTAACCGCCGACGGCCACCAGCGCGCAGGTGTCGGGCATGGCCAGTGCGGTCCACACGTCCTGCAATACGCCGTCGACCAGCGCGGCGCGCCCCGCGAGCAGGGCGGAGCCGTGTTTGTCCCGGTGCCAGGCGGCGGCCAGCGCCTGCTGTCCCGCAGTGAGGCACTGGCGTGCGGCGCCCGTCAGTTCGCGCAGGTCGGGTTCGCTCATACCCGTTGCATCGCAGGCTGCCGGTCCCGGGCCGGGCGGCTCAGGGAGTGATCCGGATGTGGGGCGGGCAGGGCGGTGCGCCGGCCGACATGGTCATCACCTCGACACCGGTTTCGGTGACGTAGACGGTGTGTTCCCATTGCGCGGACAGGCTGCGATCCTTGGTGATGATGGTCCAGCCGTCGGGCAGTTCGGAAATCGCCGCCTTGCCGGCGTTGATCATCGGTTCGATGGTGAACACCATGCCGGGCACCAGCAGCGGGCCGTCGCTGGCCTTGCCGTAGTGCAGCACCTGCGGTTCCTCGTGGAAGTTGCGGCCGATGCCGTGGCCGCAGAATTCGCGCACCACGGAGAAGCCGGCGCCTTCGGCATGCTTCTGGATCGCGGCGCCTACCGCGCCCAGATGCACGCCGGGCCTGACCTGGGCGATGCCGACCCACATGCATTCGTGGGTCATCGCCACCAGACGCCTGGCGAGGATCGAGGTTTCGCCGACGCAGAAGGTGCGGCTGGTGTCGCCGTGCCAGCCGTTCTTGATGGTGGTGATGTCGAGGTTGACGATGTCGCCTTTTTTCAGCGAGCGGTCGTTGGGCACGCCGTGGCAGACCTGGTGATTGACCGAGGCGCAGATCGATTTGGGGTAGGGCGCGTAGCCCGGCGGCGCGTAGTTGAGCGGCGCCGGGATGCAGCCCTGGACCTCGACCATGTAGTCGTGGCAGAGCCGGTCGAGCTCCGCCGTGGTGATGCCGGGTTTGACGAAGGGCTCGATGTAATCGAGGACTTCGCCGGCCAGACGGCAGGCGACCCGCATCTCGGCGATGTCTTGGGTGGTTTTTATTGAAATGGCCATGAATGCGGGGCACGGTTGGGGGGAGTTCATGCATTTTAACCGCAGGCTGCCCAGGTCGGGCGCCGATGGCAGGATGCCGGCGCGCTTCGCGTCGCGCCGGTCCGGACGGGATGTGGCGCCGATGCCTCAGGAAAACACGGGCTGGCCTTTGCGGAAGTATTCGACGGAATAGGCCAGTTGCCCCTGTGGGTATTCCTTGCTCGCCACCGATTTCCGGTCGACCTGGTAGGACAGATCATCCGACAGGCGGCCGCAGAATTCCGCCATCCCTTCCATCAGGCGGCTGCCGGGGTAGGCGTTGAGCAGCAGATGGTAGGGCGGACAGGCTTCGCACATCCGCACCGCGCCGACGATCGGCGAGCCGATGATGGTCAGGTCGCCGACAATCGGCGTCAGGTAGCAGGGGCCGGCGTCGACGCCGATGGACAGACCGATTCCCTCCGGTTCGTTGCGCATGTTGGCGACGAACGCGGGATAGTAGTAGGTGCGGAAGTTGTCCATCACCGAGCAGCAGAAGTCGAGCACCGTGTCCATGTGCTCGGTAAACGGATTCTCCACCAGCCAGTAGCAGATGAAGCCGTCGCCGGTAAACTTGTCGAACCAGCCGCCGTGGTAATGCAGGACGGTACGGAATTCCGCGACGAAATCATCGAGAATCTTGGCGTATTGCGGTATGTCGATCGACTCCTTGAGGACGCAGGACGAACGCCGGATATCCACGGTGAGCACGATGGCTTCAATGGCTGTGATTTCGTTGATGGCTTTTCTGATCCGGGGAGATACGTTGGTCCGCGTCGGATCGAAGCGGTCGAGCGGAGCATGGCTGCGAAACTGGTGCTCGACGTCGTTGCTGTCGGGAGTCAGGCGATTCAGGGCTACAAGGCTCATGGAATGGATTTCCTGAAATTATCAACCGGGGCTGGGAGCGGGCACCGTTCGGGATCAGCCACGCTATGTCGAATGGCATAGTCTAGCTTGAATTGCCCCGCAGCGAGACCCCGCTGCTGCGGCAAGACCCGTCTGCGCGGCTGTCGCGGCTTGTGCCTGTCTGCCCAAGCCGCTATAATGGCGGGCTTGTCCGGGATGGTCCCGGGCAAAATCCACACGCTTGGCGCCGATAGGGTGGCTTTTCACGCGGAATATGCGGAAAGCAGCACGGCCAGGCGGAGGTTCAACCCATATCGGAGATAGTCCATGAGCACAACCATGCGCCAGATGCTGGAGGCCGGCGTTCACTTCGGCCACCAGACCCGTTTCTGGAACCCCAAGATGGCCCCGTACATTTTCGGCCATCGCAACAAGATCCACATCATCAACCTCGAAAAGACCCTGAGCAAGTACCAGGAGGCGATGACGTTCGTGCGCAAGATGGCGGCCAAGAAGGGCACCATCCTGTTCGTCAGCACCAAGCGTCAGGCGCGCGAAATCATCGCCGAGGAAGCCCAGCGTTGTGGCATGCCTTACGTCGATGACCGCTGGCTGGGCGGCATGATGACCAACTTCAAGACGCTGAAGCTTTCGGTCAAGCGCCTCAAGGACCTGGAAACCGCCATGTCGGAAGGCAACTTCGAGAAGCTGTCGAAGAAGGAAACCCTGACCCTGCAGCGCGAGATGGACAAGTTGCGCAAGTCCATCGGCGGCATCAAGGAAATGGGCGGCCTGCCCGATGCGATTTTCATCATCGACGTCGGCTACCACAAGATCGCCATTACCGAAGCCGGCAAGCTCGGCATCCCGGTGATCGGCGTGGTCGATACCAACCATTCCCCGGAAGGCGTCAGCTACGTGATTCCCGGCAATGACGATTCCTCCGGCGCGATCCGCCTGTATGCCCGCGGCGTGGCCGATGCCATCCTCGAAGGCAAGAGCCAGGGTATCAACGAGGTGGTGCAGCAGTTGGCCGGCGACGACGAGTTCGTCGAAGTCTCGGACGCGGCGGAGTAAGTAAAAAGCGAACCACAGAGGCACAGAGACACAGAGAATTTCATAGAGCTGTGTTCTTCTCTGTGCCTCTGTGTCTCTGTGGTGAAAGCATTTGATTTTGGAGTAAAGCAATGGCGGAAATTACCGCAAGCATGGTCAAGGAACTGCGCGAAAAGACCGACGCGCCGATGATGGAATGCAAGAAGGCGCTGACCGAAGCCGGCGGCGATATGGCGAAGGCCGAGGAAATCCTGCGCGTCAAGCTCGGCAACAAGGCCAGCAAGGCCGCGACCCGCGTTGCCGCGGAGGGCGTGGTGGCGATCCACATCGCCGGCGACGGCAAGCTCGGCAGCATATTCGAGATCAACAGCGAGACTGACTTCGTCGCCAAGAACGACGAGTTCCTCAAGCTGGCCGCCGACTGCGCGCGCCTGGTGGCCGAGCAGAACCCGGCCGACGTCGCCGCGCTCGCCGCGCTGCCGCTGGGCGAGGGCACGGTCGAATCCACCCGCTCCGCGCTGGTGGGCAAGATCGGCGAGAACATGAGCATCCGCCGCTTCGTCCGCGTCGCGGCCCAGGGCAAGCTGGCGTCCTACATCCACGGCGGTTCAAAGATCGGCGTGCTGGTGGACGTGGTCGGCGGTGACGAACAACTGGCCAAGGACCTGGCGATGCACATCGCCGCCTCGAAGCCGAAGTCGCTCGATTCGTCGGGCGTGCCCGCCGAACTGCTGGATACCGAGCGCCGCATCGCCATCGAAAAGGCGCGCGAAGCCGGCAAGCCGGAAGCCATGCTGGAAAAGATCGCCGAAGGCACGGTGCAGAAGTACCTGAAGGACGTCACGCTGCTGGGCCAGGTCTTCGTCAAGGCCGAGGATGGCAAGCAGACCATTGAGCAACTGCTGAAAGCCAAGGGCGCTTCGGTGGCCAGCTTCACGTTGTTCATCGTCGGCGAAGGCATCGAGAAGAAGGTCAACGACTTCGCCGCCGAAGTTGCTGCGCAGGCGGCTGCGGCTGCTGGCAACAAGTAACAGTCGGCAGGCCATGACTGCACCGAAATACCGCCGCATCCTGCTCAAGCTTTCGGGCGAAGCACTGATGGGGGACGATGCCTACGGCATCAACCCGGCGGTGCTGGGCCGCGTCGTGGCGGAAATCAAGGCGGTCACCGATCTCGGCGTCGAACTCGGCGTGGTGATCGGCGGCGGCAACATCTTTCGCGGCATCGGCGGCACGGCCACCGGCATGGATCGCGCCACGGCCGACTACATGGGCATGCTGGCGACGGTGATGAACGCCATGGCATTGTCGGATGCGATGCGCCAGGCAGGGATCAACGCCCGCGTGCAGTCGGCGCTGAACATCGAGCAGGTGGTCGAGCCCTACATCCGCGGCAAGGCGATTCGCTATCTCGAAGAGGGCAAGGTGGTTATTTTCGGTGCCGGCACCGGCAATCCCTTCTTCACCACCGACACCGCCGCTGCCTTGCGCGGCTCGGAAATCGGCGCCGAGATGGTGTTGAAGGCGACCAAGGTCGATGGCATCTACACGGCCGATCCGAAGAAGGATCCGGCGGCCACCCGCTTCGCCCGGATCAGCTTCGACGAAGCGATTGGACGCAATCTGGCGGTGATGGATGCGACAGCGTTTGCGCTGTGCCGCGACCAGAAACTGCCGATCAACGTGTTCTCGATCTTCAAGACCGGCGCCTTGAAGCGCGTGGTGATGGGCGAGGACGAGGGCACCCTGGTTCACGTTTAGAATTTAGGAGTGGGGCATGATTCCCGAACTGAAAAAGACGTCTGAACAAAAGATGCAGAAGAGCCTGGAGGCGCTCAAGGCCGACCTGGCCAAGGTACGCACCGGGCGGGCGCATACCGGCATTCTCGATCATGTCCATGTTGACTACTACGGGTCGCCGGTGCCGATCACCCAGGTCGCCAACGTGACCCTGATCGACGCCCGTACCATCGGCGTACAGCCCTGGGAAAAACCCATGGTGGGCAAGGTGGAAAAGGCGATCCGCGATTCCGACCTGGGCCTCAATCCTTCGACCCAGGGCGAGATCATTCGCGTGCCGATGCCGGCCCTGACCGAGGAGCGCCGCCGCGACCTGATCAAGGTGATCAAGCACGAGGGCGAGAACGCCAAGGTGGCGATCCGCAACCTGCGCCGCGACGCGATCACGCACCTGAAGGACGCGCTGAAGAAGAAGGAAATCTCGGAGGACGACGAGCGTCGCGCCCTCGACGACATGCAGCGCCTCACCGACCGCTATGTCGCCGAAGTCGACCGGGCGCTGGCTGACAAAGAGAAGGACCTGATGGCGATCTGATTCCGGATCGCCGGTGCGCCGCCATCGGCTTGCGCAGCAGATTGATTCATCGCTTCTGAGAGGGCGTCATGGCAGGAAAGTTCACCAGCTCGACGCAGGCAATTCCCAACGTGGGCGATGTGCCGCGCCACATTGCCATCATCATGGACGGCAACGGGCGCTGGGCGAAAAAGCGCTTCATGCCGCGCGTCGCTGGCCACAAGCGCGGCGTGGAGACGGTGCGGGCGATGGTCAAGGCCTGTATCGCACGCGGGGTCGACTACCTGACCCTGTTCGCCTTTTCCTCGGAAAACTGGCGACGCCCGGCCGAGGAAGTCTCCTTCCTGATGAACCTGTTCATCAACGCGCTGCAGGGCGAAATCGGCAAGCTTCATGCCAACGGCGTGCGGCTGAAAGTGGTCGGCGACCTGTCCGCCTTCGAGCCGCGCCTGGTCGCGCTGATTCGCGAAGGCGAGGCGACCACGGCCAACAATACCCGCCTGACGCTGACCATCGCCGCCAATTACGGCGGGCGCTGGGACATCCTGCAGGCCATGAACCAATTGGCGCTGGCCCATCCGGAAAAGGCCGGCTGCTACGGCGAGGCGGACCTGGCGCCGCACCTGGTGATGGCCTACGCGCCCGAACCCGACTTGTTCATCCGTACCGGCGGCGAGCAGCGCATCAGCAATTTCCTGCTCTGGCAACTGGCCTACAGCGAACTGCATTTCACCGACACCCTGTGGCCGGATTTCGACGAGCCGGCGCTGGATGCGGCGATCGCCTCCTACCGGCGGCGCGAGCGCCGCTTCGGGCGCACCAGCGAGCAACTCGCCGAGCAGCCGGCCGCTCAGGCTCTCGGCGTGTTGCCAGCGCCAACTCTTGCGCCGTCATCCCGCGACTGAGATGCTGAAGACGCGGGTCGTCACCGCACTGCTGCTGGTTGCCGGTCTCGCGCTGATTCTCTTCGCCCTGCCGCCGCTGGCGGCGGTGCTGGCCTTTGCCGCGATTGCCGCGCTGGCGGCCTGGGAGTGGGGCGGCCTGATGCGCCAGGACCAGCCAGCGCGGGTCATGTATGCATGTGTGCTGGTGCTGTTCTGCTGGCAGTTGACGGTGGCGGCGGCGCAACTGGTGCCGGTGCTGCTCGGCGTCGCGGCGGTATTCTGGATCCTCGTCGTGCCGCTGTGGTTCCGCTACAAATGGACCCTGGCCGGCAACGACTTTTTCGGCTACGTGCTGGGCGCCCTGGTGATCCTGCCGACCTGGGCCGCGATGGTGGCCCTGCACGCGGTGAGCACCTGGCTGCTGCTGGCCGCCATGGCGCTGGTCTGGGTGGCCGACATTTCCGCCTATTTCGCCGGCCGCGCATTTGGTAAACACGGCCGGCACAAGCTGGCGCCGACCATCAGTCCCGGCAAGACCTGGGAAGGCGTGGCCGGCGCCGTGGTCGGCGTGCTGATCTACGGTGCCATCGTGCTTGGCTATTCGCCGCTGGCGGGCAGCTTGCCGCTGGCATGGCCGCTGTTGGCGTTGCTGCTGATCCTGCTCACCGCGGCGAGTGTGATCGGCGACTTGTTCGAATCGCTGCTGAAGCGTCAGGCCGGCATCAAGGACAGCAGCAATCTGCTGCCGGGCCACGGCGGAGTGCTCGATCGCATTGATGCGCTGACTTCCACTCTGCCGCTGGCGGCCCTGATCCTGTACCTGGTTAAATCATGAAACTGACTATTCTCGGCGCCACCGGTTCCATCGGCGTCAGTACGCTCGACGTGGTGGCGCGCCATCCGGAACGCTTCGAGGTGGTGGCCCTGACCGGGCATCGCCAGGTCGAGGTTCTTGCCGAGCAGTGCCGCCGCTTCCGTCCGGCCTATGCGGTGATGGGCGGTGCGGAAGATGCCCTGCGTCTGGCGCGCATGCTCAGGGAAGCCGGCCTCGCCACCGAGGTGCTGCACGGCGCCGATGCACTGGTGCAGGTCGCCAGCCTGCCCGAGGTCGATGCGGTGATGGCCGCCATCGTCGGTGCTGCGGGCCTGTCGCCGACGCTCGCCGCCGCGCGCGCAGGCAAGCGCGTGCTGCTGGCCAACAAGGAAGCGCTGGTGATGGCCGGCGCGGTGTTCATGAGTGAGGCGCGGCAGGCCGGTGCACTGCTGCTGCCGATCGACAGCGAACACAACGCAGTGTTTCAGTCGATGCCGCACAACTACGCGGGCGACATGGCGCGTCGCGCGGTCAGGCGCATCCTGCTCACCGCGTCGGGCGGACCGTTCCGCAATACGCCGCTGGCAGCGCTGACCGAGGTGACGCCGGAGCAGGCGGTGGCCCACCCCAATTGGGTGATGGGCAGAAAGATTTCGGTCGATTCGGCGACCATGATGAACAAGGGGCTCGAAGTTATCGAGGCGCACTGGCTGTTCAGTGCCCCGGCCGACAGCATCGAAGTGGTGATCCACCCGCAGAGCGTGGTTCATTCCCTGGTGGATTATGCGGACGGTTCGGTGCTGGCCCAGCTCGGCAATCCCGATATGCGCACGCCGATCGCCCACGCCCTGGCATGGCCCGAGCGGATCGATTCCGGGGTGGCGCCGCTCAACCTGTTCGCCGTGGCGCAGCTGAATTTCGAGCGCCCGGATCTGGCGCGCTTTCCCTGTCTCGATCTGGCCTATCGCGCCTTGCGTGCCGAAGGCAATGCGGCAGCCGTGCTGAATGCGGCCAACGAAGTCGCAGTGACCGCGTTTCTCGACCGCCGCCTGTCCTTCCTCGGCATTCCCGATCTGATCGCCGCCACGCTCGATGCCGTGCCGCAGGCCGCCGTGCCCGACCTCGCCGCGGTGCTGGAGGCCGACCGCCAGGGGCGGGCGGCGGCCCTCGACATCCTTTCGCGCATGTCATGAACCCGCAACTGCTGGCCTGGTATGTCGGCGCCTTCCTGCTGGCACTGGCGGTGCTGGTGGTGGTGCACGAGATGGGCCACTACCTGGCGGCGCGCGCCTGCAATGTCAAGGTTCTGCGCTTTGCCTTCGGTTTCGGCAAGGTGCTCTGGATGCGACGCCATGGCCGCGACGGCACCGAATGGGCGATCTCGGCGTTTCCGCTCGGCGGCTACGTCAAGATGCTCGACGAGCGCGAGGGCGAGGTTGCCGCCGCGGAACTGCCGCGCGCCTTCAACCGGCAGTCGGTGGGCCGCCGCGCCTTCATCGTGGTGGCCGGTCCGGCGGCGAATTTCCTGCTGGCGATCGTCTTGTACTGGTTCCTTTTCATGGTCGGCGTGACCGAGCTCAAGCCCCGCCTCGGACCGCCGCCGGCAGGCACGCCGGCGGTGCTGGCCGGCATCGGCGAGGGCATGACGGTGCGCGCGGTGAACGGCCAGGCGATCCAGACCTGGCAGGAACTGCGCTGGGAAACCATGCGCCGTGCCCTGGATCAGGAGCCGCTGCAACTGGAGGTGGTCAGCCTGCAGGGTGAGGCAGGGATGCATCGCATCGCCAGCGATCGCTTCGATCTCGAAGAACTCGAAAAGGATCCCCTGCGCACGCTGGGGTTGGTGCTTTACCGGCCGCGCCTGCCGGCCGTGGTGGGTCGCGTGCTGCCCGGTTCGGCGGCAGCGGCGGCGGGATTCCGCGATGACGATAGGATACTGGCGATCGACGGCAAGGCGATTGCGCTGTGGGCCGAGCTGGCGGCAACCGCCGGCGGCGCGCCGGGCCGTGAGCTGAAATTCGTCATCGAACGCGATGGTCGCCAGCTCGACCTGGTCGCCGCTCCGCGCCTGGCCGAAGAGGGTGGGCACAAGCTCGGACGCCTGGGCCTGATGGCCAAGGAGGGCAAGGGAGAGGCCTTCGAGATGACGACGGTCGTCAGCTACGGACCGATAGATTCGATTGCGCGTTCGCTGACGCAGACCTGGGACACTTCCATCCTCAGTCTGCGCATGATGGGCCGCATGCTGACCGGCGAACTGTCATGGAAGAATCTCTCCGGACCGGTGACCATCGCCGACTACGCGGGCCAGTCGGCACGCCTCGGCCCAAGCTATTACCTGCGTTTTCTGGCCCTGATCAGCATCAGTCTCGGCGTACTCAACCTGCTGCCGGTGCCGGTTCTGGACGGGGGGCATTTGATGTATTATCTCGTCGAATTTATCAAGGGTGGACCAGTGTCCGAACGGGCGCTGGAAATCGGACAACAGATCGGTTTCGCCCTGCTGGCGCTGCTTATGGCTTTTGCCTTCTACAACGATATAAACCGCCTTGTTTCCGGCTAATTTCCGTTCAAACACATGAATAAAAAACTGCTCGCCGGTCTGGTTGCTTCCCTGCTGGCACACTCGGCATGGGCGTTCGATCCGTTCCAGATCAAGGATATCCGGGTCGAAGGCATACAGCGCACCGAGGCCGGAACGGTGTTCTCCTACCTTCCCGTCAAGGTCGGCGACACCATGAACGACGAGAAGGCTGCGGCAGCGATCAAGACGCTGTTCGCCACCGGCTTCTTCAAGGATGTGCGCCTGGAGATCGACGGCCAGGTGCTGGTGGTGGTGCTGGAGGAGCGTCCGGCCATCGCCTCGCTCGAGTTTTCCGGGCTCAAGGCCTTCAAGCCGGAAGACCTGAAGAAGTCCTTGCGCGACGTCGGTCTTGCCGAGTCGCGCATCTTCGACCGCGCCATGGTCGAACGCGCCGAACAGGAACTCAAGCGCCAGTACCTGGCGCAGGGACACTATGCAGTCCAGGTAACGACCACCATCACGCCGCTGGAGCGCAATCGCGTCGGCGTCAACTTCGCCGTCACCGAGGGTGACGTTGCCAAGATCAAGCAGATCAACATCATCGGCGCTGGCGCCGTCAAGGAATCCGATCTGCTCGACCTGATGGTCCTGCGCACGCCGGGCCTGTTGACCTGGTACACCAAGAACGATCAATATTCGAAGCAGAAGCTTTCGGGCGATCTCGAAGTCCTGCGCTCCTATTACCTCGACCGCGGCTATCTCGAATTCAACATCGAGTCGACCCAGGTGTCGATATCACCGGACAAGCAGGACATCTACATCACCATCAACATCACCGAGGGCGAGAAGTACACGGTCTCCTCGGTCAAGCTGGCCGGTCAGTTGCTGCTGCCGGAAGAGGAATTGACCAAGCTGGTGCAGGTCAGGCCCGGTGAAGTGTTCTCGCGCGAGAAGATGGCCGACACCACCAAGGCCATCAGCGAGCGTCTGGGCAATGAGGGTTATGCGTTTGCCAACGTCAATGCGGCACCGGAACTGGACAAGGAAAAGCGCCAGGTGGCCTTCACCGTGTACATCGACCCGGGGCGCCGCGTCTACGTGCGCCGCATCAACGTGACCGGCAACACGCGCACCCGCGATGAAGTGGTGCGGCGCGAATTGCGCCAGACCGAGTCCGCCTGGTATGACGGCGAGAAGATAAACAAGTCGCGTACGCGCGTCGATCGGCTGGGGTATTTCGACGAGGTGTCGGTGGAAACGCCGCCGGTTGCCGGCACCACCGACCAGGTCGACATGGAGGTCAAGGTCAAGGAAAAGCCCACCGGCAACATCATGCTCGGGGCGGGATTTTCCAGCGCCGAGAGTTTTACGCTCTCCGGTTCGGTGCAGCAGCAGAACCTGTTCGGCAGCGGCAAGCACATCGGCGTCCAGGTCAGCACCAGCAAGTCGAACAAGGTCTATTCCCTTTCGCATACCGATCCGTATTTCACGGTCGATGGCGTCAGCCAGGGCTTCGACGTCTACCTTCGCAACACCGACACCAGCACCCTGCAGGTCGGTAGCTTCGGCTCGGATTCGGCCGGCGGCGGCGTGCGCTGGGGGCTTCCGATCGGCGAGGACGACTACCTTAACCTCGGTGTCTCGATCGACCGCACCACGCTCAAGACCGATGCCAACAGCCCGCTGCGCTACCAGGACTATGTGACCCGTTTCGGTGCCAGGAGCAATACGCTGCTGACCACGATCGGCTGGCAGAAGGATGAGCGCGACAGCCTGCTGGTGACCACCAAGGGTGCATTGCGGCGCGCGGTGCTCGAGGTTTCGCTGCCGGGCAGCACGGCGACCTATGTTCGCGCCACCTATCAGCACCAGCATTTCTTCCCCCTCGACCGCAAGTTCACATTGGCGCTGAACGGTGAGGTGGGCGTGGCCCAGAAATATGGCGACAAGGAACTGCCCTTCTTCAAGAACTTCTACGCCGGCGGCATCGGCTCGGTGCGCGGCTTCGACTCGGGTTCGCTGGGGCCGCGCGATATGGCCACCAACGAGGCGGTCGGCGGCAGCAAGCGGCTGATCGGCAACATCGAACTGCTGTTCCCGGTGCCCGGCATGGGGCGCGACAATTCGATGCGTCTCTCCGGCTTCCTCGATGCCGGCAATGTATGGGGTTACGACAGCAAGTTCAGCCTGGGCAGCTTGCGCTACAGTGGCGGCATTGCTCTGTCGTGGAATTCGCCCATGGGTCCGCTCAAGTTCTCCTATGCCAATCCGTTCAACAAAAAAGCCGAAGACAAGGTGCAGCGTCTGCAGTTCCAGATGGGCTCGGTCTTTTGATAGTCTGATAGTGAGAAAGTCATGCTGAAGAAATACATTCTTGCCGGTATCGCCCTGATCTCGTTCTCCGCCGCAGTCCTGGCCGAGAGCAAGATCGGCTTCGTCAACAGCCAGAAGATACTAAACGACGCACCCCAGGCTGCGCGCGCCAAGAAAAAGATCGAAAAGGATTTCGAGAAGCGCGACCAGGAACTGCAGCGCATTGCCAAGCAGTTGCAGGGCATGCAGGAGACGCTGGACAAGAACGCGGTGACCATGGCCGAAAGCGAACGGCGCGCCAAGGAGCGCGAGTTCGGCGAGCTCAACCGCGACTTCCAGCGCAAGCAGCGCGAGTTCCGCGAGGATCTGAGCCAGCGTCAGAACGAGGAAATGGCCGCAATTTTCGAACGAGTGAACAAGATCATCAAGCAGATCGCCGAAGCCGAAAAGTACGACATCATCTTCCAGGAGGCGGTTTACGCCAACCCGCGCATCGACATCACGGACAAGGTGATCAAGGCGCTGGGCGACGGCAACAAGTAAGACCGCGGCCGTGGTGCTGCGGCTCGACGAAATCGTTGCACGTTTCGGCGGAGAGATAGTTGGCGCTGGCGACACGGTGATTTCCCGCATCGGCACCCTGGAGGGTGCCGGCCCCAGCGAACTGGCCTTCCTGGCCAACCCGAAGTACCGCCATCAACTGGCCACCACGCGCGCTGCGGCGGTGATCATGGCACCGCCCGCGGTGGCGGGTCCGGCAGCGGCAATCCTGACGCCGCAACCCTATCTGTATTACGCCCGCGTGGCGCAGTGGCTGAATCCTCCCCCCGCCGTCGTCGCCGGCATTCATCCCAGTGCCGTGGTCGAGGGCAAGGTGTCGGCCAAGGCCAGCATCGGGCCCCAGGTCTGGATCGGCGCCGGCGCCAGGATAGCCGACGATGTGGTGATCGGCGCCAACTGCAGCATCGGCGCCGGGGTCGAAATCGGTGTCGGCACCCGACTGGCGGCCAACGTGACGATCTATTCCGGAGTCATCCTCGGGGCGCGCTGCCTGGTGCATTCCGCGGCGGTGATCGGCGCCGACGGCTTCGGCTTCGCGCGCGAGGCGGAGGGAGCCTGGGTCAAGATTCCGCAAGTCGGGCGCGTGCTGGTCGGCGACGATGTCGAGATCGGCGCCGGAACCACCATTGATCGCGGTGCGCTGGGCGACACGGTGATCGGCGACGGGGTCAAGCTCGACAACCAGATCCAGGTCGGACACAACGTGCAGATCGGCGCCGATACGGCGATGGCCGGTTGCGTGGGGATTGCCGGCAGCGCGGTAATCGGCGCACGCTGCACGGTGGGTGGCGCCGCGGTGATCCTCGGACACCTGAGCATTGCCGATGACGTCAATGTGGCCGCGGGCACCCTGGTGGCCAAGTCGATTGGCAAAGCGGGAACCTACAGCGGCGCCGTGCCTTTCCTCGAACACGGCGACTGGCTGCGGAATTTTTCGCGGCTGCGCCATCTTGACGCGATGGCCGATAAAATCCGTGCCCTCGAACAACGGCTTGCCGCACTGGAGAAGAAATCATGAGTTCAGCCACCGCTGGCGGGGCAGTCGATTCCCGCATGGATATCCACGAAATCCTTAACTATCTGCCGCATCGGTATCCCTTCCTGCTGGTCGATCGCGTGCTCGACGTGGTGCCCGGGGAACGCATCACGGCGCTCAAGAACGTCAGCATGAACGAGCCGTTCTTCCCCGGTCACTATCCGCATCATCCGGTAATGCCTGGCGTCCTGGTGATCGAGGCGATGGCGCAGACCGCGGCGATCCTGTCCTTCAAGACCATGGACAGCAAGCCCGACGACAAGTCGGTTTACTACTTCGTCGGCATCGACAACGCGCGCTTCAAGAAGCCGGTCGGGCCCGGCGACCAGCTGGTGATCGAAGTCAGGCTTGCCGCCAACAAGCGCGGCATCTGGAAATTTTCGGCGACGGCGAAGGTCGACGGCCAGGTGGCCGCGGAAGCCGACCTGATCTGCGCCGTGCGCCCCACGCCCTGATGAGCGTTCATTCCACAGCCATCGTCCATCCCGCGGCGAGGCTAGGCAAGGGCGTGGTCATCGGACCCTATTCGACGGTCGGCGAGCATGTCGAAATCGGCGATCACACGGTGATCGGCCCCCATGTCGTCCTCACCGGCCATACCCGGATCGGCAGCGACAACAGGATCTTCCAGTTCTGTTCCATCGGCGAACAGCCGCAGGACAAAAAGTATGCGGGCGAGCCGACCCGGCTCGAAATCGGCGACCGCAACACCATTCGCGAGTTCTGCACCTTCAATTGCGGAACGACGCAGGATGCCGGCGTGACGCGTCTCGGCAATGACAACTGGATCATGGCCTACGTACATCTGGCGCACGATTGCCAGGTCGGCCACCAGACCATCTTCGCCAACAACGCGCAGATCGCCGGCCACGTGCAGGTCGAGGACTGGGCCATCCTTGGCGCCTACACGGCGGTGCACCAGTTCGTGCGCATCGGCGCCCACAGCATCACGGCGATGGGCACCGTCCTGCTGCAGGATTTGCCGCCCTTCGTTATGGCCGCCGGCAATCCGGCCGTGCCGCGCAGCATCAATGCGGAGGGGCTCAAGCGCCGCGGCTTTTCGCCGGATGCCGTGGCGGCGGTCAAGCGCGCCTACAAGACGCTCTACAAGGCTGGCATGAAGCTCGACGAGGCGCGCGCCGTGATCGACGCGGACTCGGCGGCGGTGCCCGAACTGGCCTTGCTGGCAGGCTTTCTCGCCCATCCCGGACGAGGAATCATTCGCTGATGGTGCGCATTGCCATGGTGGCGGGCGAAGCCTCCAGCGACCAGCTTGCCGCGCACCTGATAACCGCGCTCAAGCAGCACCTGCCGCAGGCGCAGTTCTACGGCATAGGCGGGCCGAAGATGCAGCGCGAGGGTTTCGATTCGCTGTGGCCGGCGGAGATGCTCGCGGTGCGTGGCTATGCAGAAGTCTTGCGGCACTATCGGGCCATCACCGGCATGCGGCGGCAACTGCTGCGCCGCCTGCTGCAGGACAAGCCGGATGTTTTCATCGGCGTGGACGGCTCGGATTTCAACCTCTGGCTGGAAAAGCGCCTCAAGGCGCGCGGCATTTCCACCATCCACTTCGTCAGTCCGTCGATCTGGGCCTGGCGCAGGAACCGCATGGGCCGGATCGTCGAGTCGGTGAGCCACATCCTTGCCCTCTATCCCTTCGAGCCCGAGTTGTACCGGGGCACTGCCGTCAAATGCAGCTATGTCGGCCACCCGCTCGCCGACGTGATACCGCTCGACATCGACCAGCGTGCGGTGCGCGAACAGCTCGGTGTGGCGCAGGAGCGCCCGGTGATCGCTCTGCTGCCCGGCAGTCGCCAGTCCGAGCTGCATTTCATGGCCGAGACCTTTGTCGACACGGCCAAGCTGTTGCTGCAGCGTCATCCGCAGTTGCAGTTCCTGGTGCCGCTGGTGTCGCGCGAGACGCGCCTGCAGTTCGAGACCGCGCTGTGGAAGCTCAAAGCCGACGAAATGCCCTTCACGCTGATGTTCGGGCATGCGGCGGAGGCGGTCGCTGCCAGCGATGCGGTACTCGTGGCGAGCGGCACAGCCACGCTGGAGACCGCCCTGGTCGGTCGGCCCATGGTGATCGCCTACAAGATGTCGCCGTGGTCCTGGCGCCTGATGCGCGGCATGCGCTATCTGCCCTGGGTGGGGCTGCCGAACATTCTCGCCGGGCGCTATGTGGTGCCCGAGTTCCTGCAGGACGAAGCGACGCCCGAGAATCTCGCCCAGGCGCTGGGCAATCTGCTGGTCGACCGTCCGGCACGTGCCGCGATCGCCCGCGTCTTTGCCGGCATCCACCGCCTGCTGCGGCAGAATACCGCGCAGAAGGCGGCCGACGCCGTGCTGCCCTACCTGCTGAAGGCGTGATGCACCTCGTCTGCGGCGTCGATGAAGCCGGACGCGGTCCGCTCGCAGGACCCGTCTATGCCGCCGCCGTGATCCTCGATCCGGCACGACCCATCCTTGGTCTGGCGGACTCCAAGAAGCTGTCCGAGCGCGCGCGCGAGCGTCTGGCGCTGGAAATCCGCGACAAGGCGCTGAGTTTCGGCATTGCTTCGGCTTCGGTCGAGGAAATCGACAGCATCAATATCCTGCAGGCGACACTGCTGGCCATGCGTCGCGCGGTGGAGGCGCTCGGCGTGCAGCCGCTGGAAGCGTTGATCGACGGCAACCGCTGCCCGCCGCTGGCGATGCCGGCACGCGCCATCGTCCGCGGCGATGCAACCGAGCCGGCGATTTCGGCGGCTTCGATCCTCGCCAAGACGGCGCGCGACGCCGAAATGCGGCGTATCCATGAGGCATTCCCCCAGTATGGGCTGGATCGCCACAAGGGCTATGACACGGCCATCCACCGGGCAGCCCTGCAGTTGCATGGCCCAGCGGCTTTCCATCGCAGAAGTTTTGCACCGGTCAGGATCCTGCTACAGGGATCGCGATGAAAGATTCGCGCCACATCGTTTCGCGCGACAACCCGCTTTTCAAGTCGCTGCGCACGATCGCGGACGATCCGCGCCGGCACGGGTTCGCGCTTGCCGACGGGATCCATCTGGTATCGACCTGTCTGACGCGCGGCGTTGCCATAGTCAAGCTGCTGGTGAGCGAGAGCGGGTTGAAGAATTCCGAGATCGCGGCCCTGCTTCAGGGGACAGCGGGTATCGATTGCGTGGTGCTGCGCGACAACCTGTTTCGCGAAGTCTCCGGCGTCAGCACGCCGACCGGCATTGCCGCCGTGATTGCCATTCCGCGAGCGTCGGACGCAGCGCCGCAAGGCGATGCCGTGCTGCTCGACGCGGTACAGGATGCCGGCAATGTCGGTGCCATTCTGCGCACCGCAGCCGCGGCCGGGGTGCATCAGGTCTTGCTGGGAACCGGCTGTGCCGGAGTGTGGACGGCGCGCGTGTTGCGCGCCGGGCAGGGCGCACATTTTTCGCTGGCGATTCGCGAACAAGTGAATCTCGCGGCGGTGTTGGCAACCCGTTCAGTCACCTCGGTTGCGACCGTGGCCAATGGCGGTCGCAGCCTCTATGAACTCGATCTGGGCGGACCGCTGCTCTGGTTGATGGGCAACGAGGGTGCGGGACTGTCTGCGGAACTCATTGCGGCGGCCGACCTGCGCGTCACGATTCCGCTTGCCGGCGGCACCGAATCGCTGAACGTGGCGGCGGCCACCGCGGTGTGCCTGTTCGAGGCGAGCCGGCAGCGGTTGCAAACCAGCCAGGCCTGAAAACAAAAAGGCCCGCGCGAGGCGGGCCTGAAACAAACCTGAAACGCTGTTTACTTTTTCTTGGCAGCCTTCTTGCCGGCCACAGCGGCCTTGAACGTGGCGCCGGCCGTGAAGCGCGGCACGGTGGTGGCAGCGATCTTGAGTTCCTTGCCGGTCTGCGGATTGCGACCGACACGCGCGGCGCGCTTCGAGGACTTGAAGCTGCCGAAGCCGACCAGGGTAACGCTGTCACCCTTGGAGACGGCCTTGACGATGGCGGCGATGACTGCAGACAGCGCTTTCTCGGCAGCAGCCTTGCTGATATCGGCTTCTTTGGCGGTGATTTCGATCAGTTCAGACTTGTTCATGTGTGACCTCGTGGGAGTGATGATGATAGTGGCGGGTTGAATTCTATGCGAATGGTAACGCAGTGTAATCAAGAATTCCCTGTCTGGATCAAGCTTATTGAAAATTGTCTCAATGCTGCAGCGCCGCGGAATCGGGCTTCTCCAGTCGTTTGGCGCGGTCGGAATAATATGCCGGGGAGGGAAAGGCGCACGCGGCAAAGGCGATAAAATATTCCTTTCGGTAGTAGCGCCGGTTTCCGCCGCCGCGGCCGGGCGGCTGCTCTCAGCCGGAAGTTTCGGGAAAAGGACACAGGGAAAATGGATCTCGCCTGGTGGCACTGGATGGTGCTCGGCCTCGGCCTGGGGCTGCTCGAACTGGCCGTGCCCAGCTTTTTCATCATCTGGTTCGGCCTCGGCGCGTTGCTGGTGGGTATCGCCATGCTGGCCGCTCCGGACATCGCATTTACCACGCAGATACTGCTGTGGACCGTCGCCTCGGTACTGATGACTGCGCTCTGGTTCAAGGTTTTTCGCCGCGACGACGGCAAGACACGGTCGGGCCAGGCCAACGAGGCGCTGGGTGAAATCGGCGTCCTGGTGCGGGCGGTCGAGCCGCTGGGTGTGGCGTCGGCGCGCGGCGAGGTGCGTTTCCAGAAGCCGGTGATGGGCTCCGATATCTGGCCCTGTCTCGCCGATGAAGCGATTGCCGCCGGCGAGCGGGTCAGGGTGCTGGCGGTGGACGGCCAGCTATTGAAGGTAGGCAAATACTGAAAGGGTCGGTGATGGGTGAGTTCGCATTCTTTGTAATTGCAGTATTTGTCTTCGTCGCGGTCACCATCGCCAAGGGCGTGCGCATCGTGCCGCAGGGCGAGGAATGGATCGTCGAGCGCCTCGGCAAGTACCACGCCACCCTGCGTCCCGGCCTCAACATCATCGTTCCCTACTTCGACCAGGTGCGCTACAAGCTGGTGACCAAGGACATCATCCTCGACGTGCAGGAGCAGGAAGTCATCACCAAGGACAACGCGGTGATCCTGACCAACGCAATCGCCTTCATCAAGGTCACCGATCCGATCAAGGCCGTATATGGCGTCACGGATTTCTCCGAGGCGATCCGCAACATGATCATGACCACGCTGCGCTCGATCATCGGCGAGATGACGCTGGACGAAGCGCTGTCCAACCGAGACAAGATCAAGGCCCGGTTGCGCGAGGGCGTGGCCGACGAGGCCATCGACTGGGGCCTGACCGTGAAGTCGGTCGAGATCCAGGACATCAATCCTTCCGAGTCGATGCAGAAGGCCATGGAGGCGCAGGCCTCGGCCGAGCGCGAGCGCAAGGCCATGGTGACCAAGGCCGAAGGCACCAAGCAGTCCACCATCCTCAATGCCGAAGCGCAGCTGCAGGCCGCGCGCCTGCAGGCCGAAGCGCAGATTACACTGGCCGATGCCTCGGCCGAGGCGATCCGCCGCGTGGCGGCGGCGATCGGCACGGAGGACGCGCCGATGCGCTACATGCTGGGCGAGAAATACATCCACGCGATCGGCAACCTGGCCTCCTCGGACAATGCCAAAACGGTACTGATTCCGGCCGATATCCAGGACACGCTGCGCGGCATCCTCGGCAGCCGCAAGTAGGCGCGGCACCGGAGTTGACTGTTTCCGCCATGCGCCTGCTGGCCTTCGAGACCGCGACACGACGCCTGTCGGTGGCCTTGTCGCAGGACGGCGCGCTCATCGAGCGCGCCGAGGATTTGCCCAATGGCGGCTCCGAACGGCTCCTGCCCTGGGTGCACGAACTGCTGGCCGAGGCCGGCTGTTCGCTGTCGCAGATCGACGGCATCGCCTTCGGCGCCGGGCCCGGCGGCTTCACCGGCCTGCGTCTCGCCTGCGGCGTGGCGCAGGGCCTGGCCTGGGGTCTCGACCGGCCGGTAGTGCCGGTATCGAGCCTCGAAGCACTGGCACTGGCTTGCGGCGAACGCGAGGTCTGGGTCTGCCTCGATGCGCGCATGAACGAGGTATACAGCGCGGCCTATCGGGTCGGGGGCGACAGCGTGGAACAACTCATGGCGCCTGCCTGCCTGCCGCCCGCCGTGGCGCCAGCGCCAACTCTTGCCGGTCTCTGGGCGGTCGGCGACGGCTTTGCGGCCTACGGCGACTTGCTGCTCGCTGGCAAGCCGGACCTCGCTGGTGTGCGCGCCGATGTGTTTCCGACGGCCGCCGCCGTGCTGCGTCTCGCCGCGCCGATATTTGCCCGAGGTGAGGCGGTCGCGGCTGCCCAGGCGCAGCCCATTTACGTGCGCGACAAGGTGGCGCTGACCACTGCCGAACGCATGGCGCGCGGCGGACTCCGCTAGTGCTGCGCTACCGGACCATGACGGCCGACGATCTCGATGCGGTGGCGGCGGCGGAGCGGCGCATCTATGCCTTTCCCTGGACCCGCGGCAATTTTGCCGATTCCCTGGCGGCCGGCCATGACGCATGGCTGGCGCAGGAGCACGGACAAATGACCGGGTATGCCGTGATGATGCAGGTGCTCGACGAGGCGCATTTGCTCAACATCACCGTACTGCCCGAACTGCAGCGCGGCGGTCGCGGCTCCGCCTTGTTGATGCATCTTTTCGACAAGGCGCGGGCGCAGGCGGTAACGCGCATGCTGCTCGAAGTGCGCCCCGGCAACCTCGGCGGCCAGGCCTTGTACCGGCGTCACGGCTTCGCCGAAATCGGCCGCCGCCGCGACTATTATCCGGCGCGCGGCGGTCGTGAGGATGCCATCGTGATGGCGCGTGACATATGACTGTCGATCGCGATTCGATATTGCGCGAGATGGGCCTGGGGCCGCTCTGGAAACTGCGCGTCAAGGCTGCCGCAATACCTGCAGCGGAATCCGTGGCGGAACCCGTGACGCCTGCTGCGCCTGAGCCGCAGTTGGAACCGCGGCTGGAACCCGCGCCGGTTGTGGCAACTGCGCAAGCCGGTTTGAGTTGGGATGAACTCGCCACGACCGTCGTTGCCTGCCGTGCCTGCCGGCTTTGCGAAGCGCGCAAACAGGCGGTGCTCGGTGTCGGCGATCGAAATGCCGACTGGCTGTTCGTCGGCGAGGGGCCGGGCGCCGAGGAAGACCAGCGCGGCGAACCCTTCGTCGGCCAGGCCGGCAAGCTGCTCGACTGCATGCTGGCGGCGATCGGCCTCGAGCGCGACGCGGACGTGTATATCGCTAACGCGGTGAAGTGCCGGCCGCCGGAAAATCGTACACCGACCCCGGAGGAGGCAGCGACCTGCCGGCCCTACCTGGAACGGCAAATTGAATTGATCCAGCCGAAGCTGATCGTCGCGCTCGGCCGGCCGGCGGCGCAGACTCTGTTGCAGAGCGAAGTCAAGATCGCCGCCGCGCGCGGCAAGCTGCACGACTACCGCGGCATCCCGCTGATCGTCAGCTACCATCCCGCCTATCTGCTGCGCACCTTGCAGGACAAGGCCAGGGCTTGGGAAGATCTCTGCTTCATGCGGCGCACCATGAAGACGCTGAAAGGAAACTGATGTCCCACGGCAACGAAGGCTCGGTGCGGGCCATTTTTTACGCCCTGGGCGCCAACTTCGGTATTGCGGTGGCGAAATACGTGGCGGCATTCTGGACCGGTTCCGGTTCGATGCTGGCCGAGGCGATCCACTCCACGGCCGACTGCGCCAACCAGTTGCTGTTGCTGCTGGGCTTGAAGCAGGCGCGGCGTCCCGCCAGCGTCGACTTTCCGCTCGGCCACCATCGCGTCACCTATTTCTGGTCGATGATCGTGGCGCTGATGCTGTTCTTCATGGGCGGCGCATTTTCCGTCTATGAAGGCGTCGAGCGCCTGCTGCATCCGCAGCCGCTGCAACACGGCCTGATCGCCATGGCGGTGCTGGCCTGCGCCGTGGTGCTGGAAGCCTTCTCGCTATGGGGCGCGCTGAAGGAAATTCGCAAGATCGCCGGGCGCCAGCCTTTCCTCGCCTGGTTCCGTGAAACCCGCCAGTCGGAACTCATGGTGGTGGCCGGCGAAGACATCGCGGCTCTGCTCGGCCTCGTGCTGGCTTTCGTTGCGGTCGCCGCCAGCGTCGTCACCGGCAACCCGCTGTGGGACGCACTGGGCACGCTTGCGATCGGCATGGTGCTGATGGTGGTGGCGGTGGCGGTGATGATCGAGGTCAAGGGCCTGATCGTCGGCGAGTCGGCGGCACCGGCTTTGCGCGCCGAGATCGAGGCTTTCGTCGCGGTCCAGGCCGAGGTGGAACAGGTGCTGAACGTGATCACCCTGGCCTGGGGCGACAAGGTGGTGATCGCGGTCAAGGCGCGCATGCGCGACATGGAAACCGGCAGCGGGCTGCAGATGGTCGAGGCCATTAACGCCGTCGAGGCGCGCATGCAGGAGCGCTTTCCGAGCGCGCAGTGGGTGTTCTTCGAACCCGACCTGCGCTAGCCGACTTTCAAGGAGTGATGCGCGGCGTCGTCCAAGTGGGCGACGTCGTCGCGCTCGCGCTGGTTGATCTGGTGCTGGCGTCTCACCAGCCACATGGTGCCGGCGACGAACATGCCGAACAGCACGATGATCCAGTAGATCGACAGGTGGGCCTTGAGCAGCACCGAGTATGTGCTGGTCATGATCAGGATCGACAGATTTTCGTTGAAGTTCTGTACCGCGATCGAATGCCCGGCGCCCATCAGGATGTGGCCGCGATGCTGCAACAGCGCGTTCATCGGCACCACGAAAAAGCCCGAGAAAATACCGATCAGCACCAGGAGCGGCGCCGCCAGCCACATGTCGCGCACGCCGATCATGACAATGACGCCGACGCCCATGGCCATGCCCAGCGGGATTACGCGTACCGACTTCTTCAGGGTGATCATTCTCGCCGCGAGCACGGCGCCGATGGCCACGCCGACCGCCACCACGCCCTGCAGCATGCTGGCCTTGGACAGGTCGAGATTCAACGCCACCTTGGCCCATTCCAGGACGATGAACTGCAGCGTCGCTCCCGCGCCCCAGAACAGGGTGGTGACCGCCAGCGAGATCTGGCCCAGCTTGTCGCGCCACAGCAGTTTCAGGCAGTGGTTGAATTCATGGAACAGATAGACCGGATTCTTCTTCAGCGGCTTGTGGTCGACGCCGGTATCCGGAATATAGAGATTGAACAGCGCGGCGACCAGGTACAGCGCGCCAACGATGATCAGCGTCATCTCGGCCACGGTATCGACGCCGGTGTCGATCACCGGGAAATCCATCGCGAGCAGGCCGTAGGCGATCTCGGGCCTGATCAGGGCTCCGCCCAGCACCACGCCGAGGATGATCGCAGCGACGGTAAGGCCTTCGATCCAGCCATTGGCGACTACCAGCAGCCGGTGCGGCAGGTATTCGGTGAGGATGCCGTATTTGGCCGGCGAATAGGCGGCAGCGCCGAGTCCGACTACCGCGTAGGCCAGCAGGGGATGCACGTCGAAGAACATGAGGCTGCAGCCGAAGACCTTGATGCCGTTGCTGATGAACATCACCCGCCATTTCGGCATCGAGTCGGCAAAGGCGCCGACAAAGGCGGCCAGTGCCACATAGGAGACGGTGAAGAAGGTTTTCAGCAGCGGTTCGTATTCCGCCGGCGCGTGCATGTCGCGCAGGATGGCGATGGCGGCGATCAGCAGGGCGTTGTCGGCGAGCGCGGAAAAGAACTGCGCCGCCATGATGATGTAGAAACCTGTGCTCATTGATGTGGCCGGTGGTCCGGCCGTGTTTTGGCCTGCGGGTTATATCACGAAAGAACTGTGCAATCGGGATGCTGCAATGCAGCATCCGACATATCCATATGGAATAGCGTCCCCGCCTGATACGGCGGGGACATATCCCACCGGGGGATACCGTCCCTGGCGCTTCCGCCGGGGACATAAAATGCGCTCATGGGAGATGATTTGTGATTGAATACCGCCCAAACAGCAATTCTTCTATCCGGAGGTAGTGGGTATGGCCGATCGCCGGCTCCAGGTTTTTCACGCGGTTGCCAAGCAGTTGTCGTTCACCAAGGCAGCCGAAGTGCTGTTCATGACGCAACCGGCCGTGACTTTTCAGATAAAGCAGCTCGAAGAGCATTTCAATACCCGGCTTTTCGATCGCGGTCACGGACGGATCACCCTGACGCCGGCCGGCGAAGTCGTGCTCGGCTATGCGGAAAGAATTCTCGGGCTGGGTGCGGAAATGGACGTGCGCCTGTCGGAATTGACCGGCGAGATCGGCGGTTCCCTGATGGTCGGCGCCTCGACCACGATCGCCGAATTCATGCTGCCCGGCATCCTCGGCGAATTCAAGTCGACCTATCCGAACGTGCGGGCACGGCTGATGGTCGGCAATTCCGAATCGATCGAGAACCGCGTCATCGAGCACACCATCGATATCGGCTTCATCGAGTCGCTGTCGCATGAGCCGAATCTGCAGTGCGAGGTGTGCTGCGACGACGAGCTGGTGGTGATCTGCCATCCGCGTTTTCCTCTGGCGCGGCACAAGGAATTGACGCCGCAGAAGCTGCTGGAACATGCCTTCATTTCGCGCGAGCCGGGTTCCGGCACGCGTGAATTCACCGAGAACTACCTGCGCAGTTCGGGTATATCGCTCGATCAGATGAACGTCGTGATGGAACTCGGCAGTCCGATTGCGTTGAATGGAGTGGTCGAAACCGGACTCGGTTTCGCCATCGCTTCGCGTTCCTCGGTGACCAAGGAACAGCGGCTCGGCGACATCGTGGCGATACCGCTCAAGCCGCGCCTGATCCGCACGCTGTCGATGGTCTATCCGAAGGAAAAATTCCGCTCGCGGCTGGTGGCCACCTTTGTCGAATTCGCTTCGGCGCGGCTGCATGCCCTCCTGATCGCGAAGAAGCCCGCCTAGCGGAAATGTCGCGACCGATACGCGCACGCCTGGACTGGGCGGCGCTGCGCCACAATCACCGCGTCGTGAAGCAGCATGCAGGCGCGGCCCGGGTCTGGAGCGTGGTCAAGGCCGATGCCTATGGCCACGGCCTGCTGGCCGCGGCGCGCGCCCTGAGCGACGTCACCGACGGCTTTGCCCTGGTGGAACTCGAAGGCGCCATGGCGCTGCGCGATGCCGGGTTCGCCCATCCCATCCTGATGATGGAAGGTCCCTACCAGGCCGACGATTTGCCGCTGTTCGCCGAACTCGAATTGACGTCGGTACTGCACTCGATGTGGCAGGTCGACGCGCTGATCGACGCCTGCCTGCCGCGGCGCCAGCCGGTTTACCTGAAGCTGAATACCGGCATGAACCGGCTCGGTTTCGATGCCGACGACTTCACCGCGGCGCTGGACCGGCTGGTGGCGGCCGACTGCCTGGAATCCGTGACGCTGATGACGCACTTCGCCGATGCCGACGAAGTGCGCGGCATCCAGCAGCAGCTCGAGCGCTTCCGCTCGATCGCAGGCAAGCGCATGCTGCCCGCCTGCCTCGCCAACTCGGCGGCCTTGCTGCGTTTTCCCGAGGCCATCGGGGATTGGGTGCGGCCCGGCATCATGCTCTACGGTTCCTCGCCCTTCCCGGCCATGCAAAGCGCCGTCGCTCTCGATCTGCAGCCGGTAATGACCCTGGAGAGCGAACTGATCGCGGTGCGCGAACTTGAGCCCGGCGCTGCGGTCGGCTACGGCAGCAACTTCGTCGCCGAACGCCCGATGCGCATCGGCATCGTCGCCTGCGGCTACGGCGACGGCTACCCGCGCCATGCGCCGACCGGCACGCCGGTGCAGGTCGCCGGAAAGCGCACGCGGACCCTGGGCCGCGTTTCGATGGACAAGATCTGCGTCGATCTGAGCGAGCTGCCGTCAACAGTTGGCGTTGGCGACACGGTGACGCTGTGGGGCGGCGAGGGAAACATGTATTTGTCGGCCGACGACGTCGCCACGGCAGCCGGCACCGTTTCCTACGAAATGTTCTGTGCCCTGGCCGCGCGCGTACCTGTCGTCGACGTGAATTGACAATAAGCTGATGGCCAAGGCCAAGACCCAGTATTCCTGTACCGAGTGCGGCGCCAGTTCCCCGAAGTGGCAGGGTCAGTGTCCCGGCTGCGGGCAGTGGAACACCCTGGTCGAGGCGGTGGTCGAAACCGCTGCCCCGGCGGGGCGCAATTTCGCCGCGCTGGGCGGCGCCAGCGGCCTGCAGATGCTGGCCGAGATACGTCCGCGCGAGGAACCGCGCCAGCCCACCGGCGTCGAGGAATTCGACCGCGTGCTGGGCGGTGGCCTGGTCGCCGGCGGCGTGGTGCTGATCGGCGGCGATCCCGGTATCGGCAAATCGACGCTGCTGTTGCAGGCACTGGCACGCCTGGCCCAGGCCAGCGAAAACGTGCTCTACGTCTCGGGCGAGGAATCCGGCGAACAGGTCGCGTTGCGCGCGCGGCGCTTGCAGCTCGATGTCGGCCGCATGCAGTTGCTGGCCGAGATCAACCTCGAAAAAATCCTCGCCACCCTGCTCAAGCTGCGTCCGGCGGTGGCCGTGATTGATTCGATCCAGACCGTCTGGTCCGACGCCATGCAGTCGGCGCCGGGCTCGGTGGCCCAGGTGCGCGAATGCGCGGCGCAGCTGACGCGCTTCGCCAAGCAGTCCGGCACCTGCGTGATCCTGGTCGGCCATGTCACCAAGGAAGGCAGCCTGGCCGGACCGCGCGTGCTGGAGCACATGGTCGATACCGTGCTGTATTTCGAGGGGGATACGCATTCGAGCTTTCGTCTGGTGCGTGCGGTGAAAAACCGCTTCGGCGCGGTCAATGAACTCGGCGTATTCGCCATGACCGAGAAGGGCCTGCGCGGCGTCGCCAATCCTTCCGCCTTGTTCCTCTCGCAGCATTCGCTCGACGTCGCCGGTTCCTGCGTGCTGTGCACTCAAGAAGGCACGCGGCCGCTGTTGGTGGAAATCCAGGCGCTGGTCGACGCCTCGCAGGCGCCGAGTCCGCGCCGGCTCACGGTCGGCCTCGAACAGAACCGCCTGGCGATGTTGCTCGCGGTATTGCATCGTCATGCCGGCATCGTCTGCGGCGACCAGGACGTGTTCGTCAATGCCGTCGGCGGGGTCAAGATCGCCGAGCCGGCGGCCGATCTCGCGGTGCTCTTGGCCATCGTTTCCTCGCTGCGCAACAAGCCGTTGCCGGGCAAGCTGGTGGTGTTCGGCGAAGTCGGCCTGGCCGGCGAAATCCGCCCCGCGCCGCGCGGCCAGGAACGCCTCAAGGAAGCCGCCAAGCTGGGCTTCACCCAGGCCATCGTGCCCAAGGCCAATGCGCCGCGACTGGCCATCAAGGGCATCGAGGTCATCGCGCTCGACCGCGTCGAGCAGGCCATCGAGCAGATGCGGGCGTGGTGATGCGGAACAAGACTTAGTGACAAGGATGCATTGCATGCAAGACGACGATATCGAGTTCGACGACGAGAGCAGGGCCGAAATCGACCGGCTGATACGCGAAGCCACCCGCCTGGTCTGCGCCACCCGCGATTTCACGATGGGCCTCACCCGCTTCATCGAGGTCCTGCCCGAGCTGGCGCCGCAATTGGCCCTCGCCACGGCGGAAAATGACGCGGAGGCCCGCCGCGCGCTGTGCAGCGTGCTGTTCCGCGAAATCTGGAACCATGTGCCGCGTCCCGACAACGGCTTTCGTCCGCTGCCCATGCCCAAGCAGGAACGCAACAGTCCCTGCCAATGCGGCTCCGGAAAGAAATACAAGCAATGCTGCGGGCGCTTCGCGGGCGCCGCGCCGTTCGAAGCGCAGGGTCTCAGCCTGCTCAAGTACGTGCTCGAAGACCTTCCCCTGTCGGCCTACGCGACATTGCCTTTCCGCCATCTCTCGGCCGAAGAACTGGCCTTCGTCGCCGACCAGTGGCTGCAGGAAGGCCATCCCGACAAGGTCAGCTTTCTCCTGGTGCCGCTGCTCGCCGACGTGCACAAGCTCGATGCGCGCCACGAGGCGGCCTTCGATATGCTGGGCGATGCCTACCTCCAGCTCGGCCTGCCGGAAGAGCGCGAGGCGCTGGTCGAGCGCATGCTGGCGGCCGGCGATCCGACGCTGAAATGCGCGGCGCTGCATCGCCGCTGCACCATGCTGTCCGATGCCGGTCGCTGGCCCGAAGCCTGGCAGGCCTTCACCCAGGCTCAGCGCCTGCAACCCGACAATCCGGCGCTGTCGCACCTCGAAGTCATCATGCTGGCGGCCGAAGGCAAAATCGAGCGCGCGCAAGACCGGGCGCAGTTCTGGCTGACGCGTCTGACGCGCCAGGGCCTGGTCGAGGATGGGGACCCGCTGCTGGAGTTTCTGCGTGCGATGAGCGAGAACCCCGAAGCGGCGCTGGCCATGATGGCGGGTGAACCGGATGATGCGGGCGATATCTTCGGGGCAAGCGATGAATGGGCGCTCGCCCTGATCGACCTGCTGGAAGACCTGCCTGAGCCGGAGTGCCACTATGCATTGCGTCCCAAGAACGGCAGTGCGGGCGAGCTGGCAGCGGACCCGACCTTGAGTGCGCTGGAGCAGGAATGGGAGGAGGTGTTTCCGCAAGTCGGGGAGGATCTCGACGATGTGTCTCCCTGGGAAGATACCGAATGGCTGGACTGGCTGGCCGCCAATCCGTCGGCCTGGCAGAGTTTCCGCATCATGGACGACGTGGTCGCGGTCGTCGACGGCGCTGACACCGACGACGATGTCGATGACGAGCTTTTGGAAATGGAAGACAAGTTGCTGGCCCAAGCCGCAACCCTGCTGGAAACCGTGATCGCCAGCAACCAGGCCCAGGGCTGTCGATTGGAATGGGGCTGGCTGGAAAATCGTCCGGCCTTGCGTTTGCTGGAGGGGCATATCGATCGGCTGGACGACGACGGAGAACGAGTACGCCTGCTCGAATGGCTGGTGACCACGCTCAATCCGAACGACAACCAGGGCTTGCGCGAAAACCTGGCGCGAATGATGATCCTGCGCGGCCGCGCCGGCGATGCCCTGGCGCTTTGCGAGCGTTATCCCGATGACGGCCTGGGCGCCATGCTCTATGCCCGCGTGCTGGCCCTGCATCGCCTGAGCCGGCTCGATGCCGCGGCTGCTGCGCTCGCCGAGGCGCGCCGGCAACGACCGAAAATCCTGAAAACCCTGATTGCCGCCCGGCCGCGCATGCCGCAGCTGGATGTCGATACGGTTGAGATCGGCGGCGATGACGAGGCCTGGTATTACCGGATGGACTGGCTCTTTCTGTGGCAGGAACTCGATGCCCTGGCCTGGCTGAAAAAGGCGGCGAAGGCCGGCTCATAGCATGCGAAGCTGCTCTCCTTGCATATCGATTGGGGCGATTGAATGAACCGCTTGCGCTCCTCTTCAGGCCTTGCCCTGCGCATGCTTGCGCGCGACTGGCGCGCCGGCGAACTCACGGTGCTTGGGCTGGCGCTGATGCTGGCGGTGGCGGCGTTGACCAGCGTCGGGTTTCTGACCGACCGCGTCGAGCAGGCGCTCAAGCTGCAATCCCACCAGTTGCTCGGCGGCGACCTGCTGCTGACCGCCGATCATCCGTGGCCCGAGCGCTTTCGCCAGGAGGCGGCCGCGCGCGGCCTGCGCCGCGCGGAGAGCGCCACTTTCCCGAGCATGGTCAGCCTGGGCGGGGCGGCTGTGCTGGCCGAGATCAAGGCCGTGTCGGCGGGCTATCCGCTGCGCGGGTCCTTGCGCACCGCGGCCGTGCTCAACGCCGCCGATGCCGATACGGCGCGCGTGCCGCAAGCCGGCGAGGCCTGGCCCGATGAGCGCCTGGCGACTACCTTGAGTTTGACGCCGGGCACGGCCCTGGCGCTGGGAAACATCAGGGTGCAAAGCGGCCCGATCCTGACCCTGGAACCCGATCGCGGCATGAACGTGTTTGCGCTGGCGCCGCGCCTGATGATCAATCTCGCCGACCTGCCGGGGACCGGCCTGATCCAGAACGGCAGCCGCGTCAGCTACCGCCTGCATCTGGCCGGCGAACCGCCCGTCGTGGCGGCGTATGAAAGCTGGGCGACGGCGCAGCTCGGGCGCGGCGAAAAGATCGAAAGCCTGGACAACGCGCGGCCCGAAGTGCGCAACGTGACCGAGCGCGCGCAGCGCTTCCTGCGCCTGGCCGCCTTGCTCGCCGTGATACTTGCCGCGGTGGCGGTGGCACTCGCCGCCGAGCGCTACATGCGCCGCCACCTCGACGGTTGCGCGGTGATGCGCTGCATGGGCGCCTCGGGGGCGCAACTGCTGCTGATCCATGGCGGCGAATTCCTGATTTTCGGCCTGGCCGCCACACTGGCCGGTTGCGGCGTCGGCTATGTCGTGCAGTCGGCCCTGCAGCAACTGCTGGCGGGCCTGATGGTGACCCATTTGCCGGCAGCCTCGCTGCTGCCCTGGCTGCATGGGCTGCTGGTGGGACTTACGCTGATCGTCGGCTTTGCCCTGCCGCCGCTCTTGCGCCTGAAGCGCGTGCCGACGATACGCGTGCTGCGGCGCGAGTGGAGCGGGTCAGAGCCTGCTTCGGTCGGCGCCTACCTGCTGGGTGCGACAGTGCTGGCGGCGCTGATGCTGTGGATGGCCGGCGACCTGCGCCTGGGCCTGATCGTACTGGCCGGTTTCCTTGCTGCGCTGGGCTTCTTCGCGCTGATGGCGCGCCTGCTGCTCGCCGCGCTGGGCCGCCTGCGTCCGGCCGGGCGCGGTTATGGCTGGCGCCATGGCCTGGCCAATCTGCGCCGGCGCCTGGCGGCAACGCTGGTGCAGGCCGTGGCGCTGGCTCTCGGGCTGACGGCCTTGCTCCTGCTCACCGTGGCGCGCGGCGACCTGCTCGACAGCTGGCAGGCGCGCGTGCCGGCCGACGCGCCGAATCGTTTTGCGATCAACATCCAGCCCGATCAGCGGGTCGCCATCGCCAACTTCTTCAAGGCGCGCGGGCTGCCGGAGCCGCAACTCGAACCGATGGTGCGCGGCCGCCTGGTGCAGGTCAATGCCCAGGCCGTGGGGCCGGAGAGCTATACGGACGATCGCGCCCAGCGCCTGGTCGATCGCGAATTCAACCTGTCGTGGTCGGCCCGGCTCCCGGCCGGCAACACCGTCAGCGGCGGGCGCTGGCATGGCGAAACGTCGGCCGCTGAATTTTCGGTGGAGCAGGGCCTGGCCGAGACGCTGAAGCTCAAGCTCGGCGATCGCCTGACCTACGACATCGCCGGCAACCGGGTCGAGGCCGTGATCACCAGCCTCAGGAAGCTCGACTGGGACTCGATGCGCGTCAATTTCTTCGTCATGTCGCCGCCGGCCGTGCTCGGCGACTACCCGGCCAGCTACATCACCAGCTTCCACCTGCCGGCCGACCGGGCCGCTGCGATCCCGGAATTGGTGCGGGCCTTTCCCAACATCACCGTGATCGACGTTGCGGCGCTGGTCAGGCAGTTGCATGCGACGATCGACCAGGTTGCGCGCGCCGTGCAACTGGTGTTCGGCTTTGCCGTGCTGGCCGGCCTGGCCGTGCTCTACGCGGCCCTGCAGGCGAGCAGCGACGAGCGCCGCCACGAGTTGGCCGTGCTGCGCGCGCTGGGTGCCCGCAGCCGGCAACTGTCTGGCGCGTTGCTGGCGGAGTTCGCCGCGCTCGGCGCGCTCGCCGGCCTGCTCGCCGGCATCGCCGCGAGCCTGATCGGCTGGGGTCTGGCGCGCTTTGCGTTTCGCCTCGACTACCTGCCGCAGCCGGAATTGTGGCTGATCGGCCTGCTGGCGGGGATGGCGCTGGTGGTGGTCGCCGGCTGGCTGGGGGCTTCCTCGATGCTGCGCCAGTCGGCGCTGCCGGCCTTGCGCGCGGCGCAGTAGGCCGGTGCAGTAAGCCGGCGCCGGCGTCGGGCAGGGCCGGGCGTCGGCGCGAATAGATGCCGCGTATGGCGGAATAGGGATTGCGTATAATTCTGCCGCCGCCACGGGGACTGTAAGCGGCCGTTCAGCCACCCGTGGCATCCTTCCTGGTCAGGCTTCCTGGTCCGGCGATCGTTGGCTGATCGCTGCCAGACGCCGTTTCATTGCATGCAGCACTCCCCCGGAGAACCCCATGAGCACCACCCAGACCCTAATTCCTGCCACCCTGATTCCGGGCGATGGCATCGGCACCGAGATTACCGCCGCGACCATTGAAGTGCTCGACGCCCTCGGCGCACCCTTCCAATGGGAAACCTGTGTCGCCGGACTGGCCGGTGTCACGGCTTTCGGCGATCCGCTGCCGCAGGCCACGATCGAGTCGATCGAACGCACCCGGCTGGCGCTCAAGGGCCCGTTGGAAACCCCGTCGGGCGGCGGCTACCGCTCGTCCAACGTGCGCCTGCGCGAGAAGTTCAAGCTTTACGCCAACCTGCGGCCGGGGAAGTCGCTGATCCCCGGCGGGCGCTTCGAGAACATCGATCTGGTGCTGTGCCGCGAGAACATCGAAGGCCTTTACATGGGTTACGAGCATTACGTTCCCATCGACGGCGATCCCCATGCCGTGGGCATGGCCACCGGCATCAATACGCGCCAGGGCTGCCGCAACATCCTCAAATTCGCCTTCGACTATGCGATCGCCAACGGCCGCAAGAAGGTCACCGTGGTGCACAAGGCCAACATCATGAAGGCGCTGACCGGCATCTTCCTCGAAACCGCGCAGCAGATGTACCGGGATCAGTACCAGGGCAAGTTCGAGTTCGAGGAAGTGATCATCGACGCCTGCGCCATGAAGCTGGTAATGAACCCCTGGCAGTTCGACGTGCTGGTCACCACCAACCTGTTCGGCGACATCCTCTCCGACGAAATCGCCGGCCTGGTCGGCGGCCTGGGCATGACGCCGGGCGCCAACATCGGCGAGCAGGCAGCGATTTTCGAGGCAGTGCATGGTTCGGCACCGGACATCGCAGGCAAGGGCATCGCCAATCCCACCGCGCTGATGATGGCCGCCGCCATGATGCTCGACCACGTCAAGCGCAAGGACCTCGGCGATCGCCTGCGCCAGGCCATCGACGACGTTCTGAACAAGGACCAGGTGCGTACCGGCGACCTGGGCGGCACCGCCACCACCGACCAGTACGCCAAGGCCCTGGTCGCGCGCATCAAGGGCTGATCGCCGGGCCGGCCGCAGCGGGCGCGGCGCGCTGGCCTGCTGCATAATGGCGCATGCACGCGCCATTGAGTCGCCCTTACCTGCGGGGCAGTCTTTCAGGGCTGTGGACCCGCCCGCCGATCATCCTGGCGGTGGTGATGATCGCTGTGCTGGCGTCCTTTGTCCTCGACTGGCGGCAGGCCGACGCCAACATGGCGGCGGTGGCGCGCGAACGCGGCGCCGCGTTGTTCCGCTTGGTGGAGCTGGCGCGCGACTGGAACGCGCGCCACGGCGGCGTCTATGTGCCGGTGACCGAAGCCACGCCGCCCAACCCCTATCTCGAACATCCGCGGCGCGATCTGGCCACGCGGGAAGGGATTGCGCTGACCATGATCAACCCGGCCTACATGACCCGGCAAATCGCCGAGATCGCGCAGCAGGCCGATGGCATCCAGCTCCACCTGACCAGCCTCAAGCCGGTGCGTCCGGCCAACGCGCCGGATGCCTGGGAGGCCGAGGCATTGCGTCGCTTCGAGGCGGGGCTGGCCGAAGTCATCGAACTGGTTCCCGGCGTCCCACCCGCGCATCGCTACATGGCGCCGCTCCGGGTGACCGAGGCCTGCCTGCAATGCCATGGCGGGCAGGGCTACGTGCTGGGGCAAATCCGTGGCGGGATTTCCGTGACCATGCCCGCGGCGGAACTGCTGCAGATTCGCGACGCCGGCCGCATCCGCTCGGGAGCCGTGCACCTGCTGATGTTCGGCGTGGCGGCTGCATTGCTGCAATTGCTGGTGGCGCGCACGCGCGGCCATGTGCTGGCGCTGGAAAACCTGGCCGAGGAACAGGAGCGGGTGATCGTCGAGCGCACCCAGGCCTTGTCGCAGGCCAACCTGGCGCTGGAACATCAGTTGGCGGATCGCGAGCTCGCCGCGGCGGTTTTCGACAATGCGGCGGAGGCGATCGTCGTGACCGACGAGCATGGCGATTTCATCGAGGTCAATCCGGCTTTTTCGCAGATGAGCGGCTATGCCGCCGCCGAAGTGCTGGGGCAGCCGGCGTCCTTGCTGCGTTCGGGACGGCATGCGCCGGAGTTCTATGCCGACATGTGGCAAAGCATCTGTCGTCAAGGCCGCTGGCAGGGCGAGGTCTGGAACCGGCGCAAGAATGGCGAGGTATTCGTGGTCTGGCTGGCGATCAGCCGCGTCGAACATGCGGGCCGGCCGGTGCGCTGCGTGGCGACGCTGACCGACATCACGCGCAGCAAGCAACTGGAGGAGGAACTGCGCCACCGCGCCTACCACGATCCCCTGACCGACCTGCCCAACCGTGCGCTGTTTGCCGACCGCCTGCGGGTTGCCTTGGCGCTGGGGCAGCGCCACGGGCGCGGCCTGGCCCTGTGCTTCATCGACCTCGACTACTTCAAGGCGGTCAATGACAAGTTCGGCCACGCCGCCGGCGATGACTTGCTGGTCGAGACCGCCCGCCGCCTGCGCCTCAGCGTGCGTGCCGCGGACACCGTGGCGCGGCTGGGCGGCGACGAATTTGCGGCGATCCTGACCGAGGTCGGATCGAGAACCGAAGTCGAGGAAATTGCGGCGCGCATCGTCGCCGACCTCGCGCGTCCCTTCGAACTGCAGGCCGGGACCGCGCATATATCCTGCAGCATCGGCATCGCACTGTTTCCAGAGCACGGCACGGATGCCGAAACCTTGCAGCGCAACGCCGATGCTGCGCTTTACGATGTGAAGGACAGCACGCGCAATGCCTTCCGCATTTGTCCGGACGCCGCGCCGGACGCCTAGCGCCTGAGTTTGGCGAAGGCCGCAGCCATGGCGCCGGAGGTTTCCGTCTCGCGCTTTGCGGCTGCGGGTTTGCCGGCAACGCTGCCGCGATTCGCCGTAGCGCCAGCGCCAACTCTTGGTCCAGGCTGGGTTCCTGGCGCCGGGACCTCGTCGGCCAGGCGCATGGTCAGCGCGATGCGCTTCCTGGCCGCATCGACTTCCAGCACCTTGACCTTGACCACGTCGCCGGCCTTGACCACTTCATGCGGGTCCTTGACGAAGCGGTTGGCCAGCGCCGAGACATGCACCAGGCCGTCCTGATGCACGCCGATATCGACGAAGGCGCCGAAGTTGGTGACATTGGTCACCACGCCTTCGAGCAGCATGCCGGGCTCCAGGTCGCGCAGTTCCTCGACGCCGTCCCTGAATGACGCCGTCTTGAACTCGGGACGCGGGTCGCGGCCGGGCTTTTCGAGCTCCTTGAGGATGTCCTGCACGGTCGGTAGGCCAAAGCGTTCGTCGGTGTATTTCTTCGCATCGAGCGCGCGCAGCCGGCGCGTGTCGCCGACCAGTTCGCGCACGCCGGCCTTGATGTCGGCGAGGATGCGTTCGACCACCGGATAGGCCTCGGGGTGCACCGCCGAGGCGTCCAGCGGATTCTCGCTGCCGCTGATGCGCAGGAAGCCGGCAGCCTGTTCGAAGGCTTTCTCACCCAGGCGCGGCACTTCCTTCAGTTCGGCGCGCGACTTGAACGCGCCGTGGCTGTCGCGATAACTGACGATGTTGCCGGCCAGCGTGCTGTTGAGTCCCGAGATGCGCTTCAGCAGCGCGGCGCTCGCGGTATTCACATCGACGCCGACCGAGTTCACGCAATCCTCGACGACGGCATCGAGCGAGCGTGCCAGCCGCGATTGATTGAGGTCGTGCTGGTACTGGCCGACGCCGATGGCCTTCGGCTCGATCTTGACCAGTTCCGCCAACGGGTCCTGCAGGCGGCGCGCGATCGATACCGCGCCGCGCAAGGACACGTCGAGATCGGGGAATTCCTGCGCCGCCAGCTCGGAGGCCGAGTACACCGAGGCGCCGGCTTCGGAGACGACGATCCGGGTCAGCTTGAGTTCGGGATGGCGGCGCATCAGTTCGGCGGCCAGCTTGTCGGTTTCGCGGCTGGCGGTGCCGTTGCCGATGCTGATCAGGCCGGCGCCATGCTTCTGCGCCAGTTGGCGCAGCGTGGCGAGCGAGCCTTCCCAGTCGCGGCGCGGTTCGTGCGGGTAGATGGTCGACGTATCGACCACCTTGCCGGTGGCATCGACCACCGCCACCTTGACCCCGGTGCGGATGCCGGGGTCAAGGCCGATCACGGTGTGCTGTCCGGCCGGCGCCGCCAGCAGCAGGTCGTGCAGGTTGCGCGCAAAAACGCGGATGGCTTCCTCTTCGGCGCGTTCGCGCAACTGGTTCATCAGTTCGCCTTCGAGGTGCAGCGAGAGCTTCACCAGCCAGGCCCAGCGTGCGGTTTCCATGAGCCACTTGTCCGCGGCGCGGCCCCGGTCGCCGATCGCGAAATGCCCGGCGACCATGCCGGCGCAGGGCGAGGTTTCCGGCGGATCGCGCAATTCCTGGTCGGTCTTGACGGCCAAACGCAGGATGTCCTCCTTGCGCCCGCGCAGCAGGGCCAGCGCGCGGTGCGAGGGCACGGTCTTGATGGATTCGCAGAAGTCGAACCAGTCGCGGAACTTCGCGCCTTCCGTCTCCTTGCCGGCGACCACGGTGGATACCAGCAAGGCGTAGTCGTTGAGGTAGGCCCGCAGCTTGGCCAGTAGCGCCGCATCTTCGCTGAAACGTTCCATCAGGATCTGGCGCGCGCCGTCGAGCGCGGCCTTGATGTCCGCCACGTGCAACTCGGCGGGCTCGGCTTGCGGATTCACGTACTTCGCCGCTTCGGTTTCAGGCGTCAGCGTCGGGTCGGCGAACAGCGCATCGGCCAGCGGTTCGAGGCCGGCCTCGCGCGCGATCTGCGCCTTGGTGCGGCGTTTCTGCTTGTAGGGCAGGTAGAGGTCTTCGAGGCGCTGCTTGGTCTCGGCAGCGGCGATTTCATTGGCGAGATCGGGCGTCAGCTTGCCCTGTTCCTCGATCGAGGAAAGGATCGCGGCACGGCGGTCTTCGAGTTCGCGCAGGTAGTTGAGGCGCTCCTCCAGATTTCGCAACTGCGTGTCGTCGAGGTTATCGGTGACTTCCTTGCGGTAGCGCGAAATGAAGGGCACGGTCGCGCCCTCGTCGAGCAGTTGCACGGCAGCGACAACCTGCTGCGGGCGGACGCCGAGTTCTTCGGCGATGCGTTGCGCGATGCGCGAGTCTATGGATGGCGGCATGGATTTCCTGAAAGCGACGGGGAAGGGCGCGCACCTTACTGGCAGGCGTCGCCGAAGGCAAGTCTTGACAGCCGCCTAGTTCAGCGTGCGCGCCAGCTGGATGCGGAATTCGCGCACCAGATCGTCGTATTGCGCGTTGCCGCCGAGCAAAGTGAACAGATCGAGCATGGTCTTGCGCGCGGCCTGGTCCTGCCACTGGCGATCGCGACGCACGATTTCGAGCAGTTGCTCCAGCGCCGGGCGGTAGTCGTGGGCCAGGGCCAGGGCATGCGCCAGTTGCAGGCGCGCATCCAGATCGCCGGCATGGGCGGCGATGCGTGCGACGAGTGCCGCTGGGTCGGCGCCGGCCCCGGCGGTGACGAGCTTGAGCCGGGCCTGCAGCGCACCGAGGCGGGCCATGTCCTTGGCGCGATGCTCGAGTGCGTCGAGGATCGCCCCGGCGGCATCGATTCGATGTGCGTCGATGTGGATCTCGGCCAGGTCGAGCCGCACGGTTTCATTGGCCGGATCGAGCTGCAGTGCGTCCGCCAGCAGCGAACAGGCGACTTCGGCATCGCCCCGCGCCCGTGCCTCGCGCGCGGCCACCCGCAGTGGTTCGGCCGGAGAGGGCAGCAGGCCGTCGATGAAATCGCGGATCTGCGCTTCGGGCAGGGCGCCGGTGAATTCATCGACCATCTCGCCATTGACGAAAGCCTTGACGTTGGGAATGCCGCGCACGCCATAGCGCGCGGCGAGTTCCTGGTTCTGGTCGGAGTTGAGCTTGGCCAGGATGAAGCGTCCGCCGTATTCGGCGGCCAGCCTTTCCAGGATCGGCTTGAGGATGCGGCAGGGTGCGCACCATTCGGCCCAGAAGTCGACCAGTACCGGTGCATGCTGCGAGGCGGCGAGGACTTTGTCCTGAAAGTCGGCGCTGCCGACGTCGAGCGAGAAGGCATTCATGGGTAGGGGCTGTTCCGCAGAAATCATGTCTTGTCGCAGTTTCTCAGGCTTGGTCCCGCAAGGCAATTCGGCATCGGCAATTGGCCTGGCCGGGATATGCGGCAGGGTATAATTCCGCGCCTTGGATTTCCATCCCGCCCCTTACCCGCCCCGGTCCGTCCATCATGGCTGAATTCCTTGCCCTGCGGGGCTCTGCTGCGTTTTCGGCGCCCCGTCTGGCGCGCCTGCAAAAGTCCCTCGGCGACTCCGCGTCCGGCATCGGCCTGGCGGCCGAACATTGGTATTTCATCGAACTGGCTACGCCCCTGAACGCGGAGGAAACGTCCCGGCTCAAGGACTTGCTGGGCATCCCGGCGACGCTGCCGGCGCCGCCCGCCGGCAAACTCTTGCTGGTCACGCCGCGCCTGGGCACGATCTCGCCCTGGAGTTCGAAGGCCACCGACATCGCGAAGAATTGCGGCTTCACCGCGGTAAAGCGCATCGAGCGCGCCGTTGCCTACCATGTGTCGGGCAAGGTCGCCCAAGAGTTGGCGCTGGCGACACGCCTCCACGACCGCATGACCGAATCCGTACTCGATTCCGTCGATGCCGCCCGCGCGCTGTTCCACCATGTCGCGCCGCAACCGCTGACCAGCGTCGATCTGCAGGGCGGCGGACGCGAGGCGCTGGTTGCGGCCAATCGCGAACTGGGCCTGGCGCTGTCGGACGACGAGATCGATTACCTGGCGGAAAACTTCGGCAAGCTCGGGCGCAATCCGACCGACGTCGAACTGATGATGTTTGCCCAGGCCAATTCCGAACATTGCCGGCACAAGATTTTCAACGCGTCGTGGACCGTGGATGGCCAGCCGCAGCCGCTGTCGCTGTTCGGCATGGTCCGCGAGACGCACAAGGCGCATCCGCAAGGCACCGTGGTGGCGTATTCGGACAATGCGGCGGTGATCGAGGGCGCGAACATTCGGCGCTTCTATCCGCGCGCCGATCGCGGCTACCAGTACGGCGAGGAGCTCACGCACATCTTGGCCAAGGTCGAGACGCATAACCATCCGACCGCGATTTCGCCCTTCCCGGGCGCGGCGACCGGCTCCGGCGGCGAGATTCGCGATGAAGGCGCGACCGGCCGCGGCTCCAAGCCCAAGGCCGGCCTTTGCGGCTTCTCGGTGTCCGACCTGAAGATTCCCGGCTATGCGCAGCCCTGGGAATCGAATTACGGCAAGCCTGAGCGCATCGCCTCGGCGCTCGATATCATGATCGAAGGACCGATCGGCGCCGCGGCTTTCAACAACGAATTCGGCCGGCCCAACCTGGCCGGCTACTTCCGCAGCTTCGAGCAGGAATTCAATGGCGAGATGCGCGGCTACCACAAACCGATCATGATCGCCGGCGGCATGGGCAACATCGCTGCAAGCCACGCCTTCAAGATCAAGTTTCCGGCCGGCAGCCTGCTGATCCAGCTCGGCGGCCCCGGCATGCTGATCGGCCTCGGCGGCGGCGCGGCGTCCTCGATGGCGACCGGCGCCAATACCGCCGACCTCGATTTCGCCTCGGTGCAGCGCGGCAACCCGGAAATCCAGCGCCGCGCCCAGGAAGTCATCGATCGCTGTTGGCAGCAGGGCGATGCCAATCCGATACTGGCGATTCATGACGTCGGCGCCGGCGGCATTTCCAATGCCATGCCGGAACTCGCGCACGACGCCGGCTGCGGCGCCGCCTTCGACCTGCGCGCGATCCCCAGCGAAGAGCCGGGCATGAGCCCGCGCGAAATCTGGAGCAACGAGGCGCAGGAGCGCTACGTGCTGGCCATCGCGCCCGAACGCCTGGACGAATTCCGCGCCCTGTGCGAGCGCGAGCGCTGTCCTTTCGCGGTGCTCGGGGTCGCCACCGAAGACGGCCAACTCACGGTCAAGGACGATCATTTCGGCAACAAGCCGGTGGACATGCCTATGGAAGTGCTGCTCGGCAAGGCGCCCAAGCTGCACCGCGATGCACGGCGCCAGCAGGTCGCGATGCCGCCGCTGGATGTCGCGGCGATAGATCTCAAGGAAGCCGCGCTGCGCGTGCTGCGCTTGCCGGCCGTGGCTTCGAAAAATTTCCTGATCACCATCGGCGATCGCAGCGTCGGCGGCTTCACCGCGCGCGACCAGATGGTCGGTCCCTGGCAGGTGCCGGTGGCCGACGTCGCGGTGACCGCGATGGGCTACGACACCTTCCTCGGCGAAGCCTTCGCCATGGGCGAGCGCACGCCGCTGGCACTGCTCGATGCCGCAGCCTCGGGCCGCATGGCGGTGGGCGAGGCGCTGACCAACCTCGCCGCGGCCGACGTGGGAGACATCGGCCGCATCAAGCTTTCCGCCAACTGGATGGCGGCGGCCGGCAACGGCTTTGAAGATGCCGCGCTGTTCGATACAGTCAAGGCGGTCGGCATCGACTTCTGCCCGGCGCTTGGCGTGGCGATTCCGGTCGGCAAGGATTCGCTGTCGATGCGCACCAAGTGGGAAGAGCAGGGCTTGCAGAAGCAGGTCACCGCACCGCTGTCGCTGATCGTCACGGCCTTCGCCGCGGTCGAGGACCTGCGCCGTACGCTGACGCCGCAACTGCGGTCCGATGCCGAAGTGGGCGAAACGGGTGAGGAAACTGAGTTGCTGCTGATCGACCTCGGCCAGGGCCGCAACCGGCTTGGCGGTTCGGCACTGGCGCAGGTGTATGGCGTCAGTGGCGATGCCGTGCCGGATGTCGATGCCGCGTTGCTGAAGGCCTTCTTCGGTGCGATCCAGGCACTGAATCGCGACGGGAAGATCCTGGCCTACCACGACCGCTCCGACGGCGGCCTGTTCGCCGCGATCTGCGAAATGAGCTTCTGCTCGCATGTCGGCGTTTCGCTGAATCTCGACGGTCTCTGCTACGACCCGCTGATGAACGATGTCGATGGCAGCGAACGCTTTCCGCAGATTGCCGGCCGCTTGCGCGATCGCATCATTGCCGCGCTGTTCACCGAGGAACTCGGCGCCGTGCTGCAGATTCGCCTGGCCGACCGTACCGCCGTGATGCAGGCCTTGCGCGATGCCGGCCTCGGCGCCTGCACGCATGCCATCGGCACCACCAACACGGCCGATGCGATACGCATCTGGCGCAATGCCAAGGCGGTGTTCGCCGCTCACCGCAATGAATTGCAGCGCATTTGGAGCGAAACCAGCTTCCAGATCGCGCGCTTGCGCGACGATCCGGCCTGCGCCCAGGAGGAATTCGATGCGTTGCTCGATGCCGACGATCCGGGGCTGTCGGTGTCAGTCAAGTCTGCGCCGACGACGCCCTTTGTCGCCACCGGTGCCCGGCCGAGGATCGCGATACTGCGTGAGCAGGGTGTCAACGGCCATGTCGAAATGGCGGCGGCCTTCGAGCGCGCCGGCTTCGCGCCTTACGACGTGCACATGTCCGACCTGCAGACGGGCCGCATGCATCTGGCCTCATTCTCGGGCTTCGCTGCCTGCGGCGGTTTCTCATACGGGGACGTGCTCGGTGCCGGTCAGGGCTGGGCCAAGTCGGTGCTTTTCAACCCGCGCCTGCGCGACGAATTCAACGCCTTCTTTTCTCGCGCCGACAGCTTCGCGCTGGGCGTCTGCAACGGTTGCCAGATGATGGCGCACCTGGCCCCCATCATCCCCGGCGCAGAGGACTGGCCGACATTCCAGCGCAACCGCAGCGAGCAGTTCGAGGCACGCGTGGTGATGGTCGAGATTCCGTCCTCGGCCTCGATTTTCCTCGCCGGTATGGCTGGCTCGAAACTGCCCGTGGTGGTCAGCCACGGCGAAGGCCGCGCCGAATTCGCCGCCGGCCAGGGCGGGCAGCCGCTGGTGGCGATGCGCTACATCGTCAACCGCGGCGCCGTGGCGACCGGCTATCCCTTCAATCCCAACGGCTCGCCCGAGGGGCTGGCCGGCGTGACCACCGCCGACGGCCGTTTCACGATCATGATGCCGCACCCGGAACGGACCTTCCGCAGCGTGCAGATGTCATGGCGACCGGATGGGCTGGGTGCGGATGCGCCGTGGCTGGAGATGTTTCGCAACGCGAGGCGCTGGCTGGGCTGAAGCGGCATCGGGTGTTGCCGCGGATTAGGGTGCTTATCAAATAAAAAGGGGCCGCGGCCCCTTTTTATTTGTCGGGTGAAATACCCGTTTGCGCGTTTCAGGATGGACTTGCCGCCAACGATATCTGTCGTTCAATGATGAGGGCCGGATTCGGCTCCGCGATGTTTGGCGCGTCAAGGGTCGCGGTCAGCCTGACCGCCGAATTCAACAGCAGAGATGCCACTGAGGGCGCGGCTGCGATCACCGTCGGATTGCTGGCGACCGTTTGGGCTGCCGCAGCAACCGCGGCAGATACGGTTGGCGCCGCGGCGACCATGGTCGGGGTCGAGGCCACGGCCACGGTAGTCGCTGCAAGTTGGGCGGCGACAGCCGGCGCTGCGTTCATGACCGCCGGCGCAACCATGATTCGCGCGGCGGCCGACAACATGCCGACGACCTGTGCCGGGGCGGCGCTTTGCACCGCCGGACTCTGGGCGATGCGCATCGCGGCGTTGGCGACCGCTGCAGCGGCAGCCGGATTGGTGGCGATCAATTGTTCCGCCGCCGCCATGGTCTGTGCGGCCAACAGCGCTGCCCTGCTGGGGTTCCCCCCTGCCAGGGTGTTAATGGCCTGCTGGACGGCAGCCGCATTGCCGCTGTTGATGGCGGCCCGAAGCGCCGGCGGTAGCGGCGCCTGTTGTTGGTTTCCGGCCGACTGGGCCTGAACCAGAAGCGGCGCGGAGGCCAGGCCGATCAGGCTGGCGGCGATGACGGTCTTGATCATGATGGATTCCTTTTCCGGAAAGTGGCGCTGCCTGGCGCCGGGCAAATAAAAGCTTACTCCACCTTGGCTTTGGCGCGCAAATCGTCGATGTGCTTTTGCACCTGACGCTGCTGCAGTTGCTGGCCGATCTGGCCCTTGGCTTCGTCGATGCCCGGCAACTTGAGTTCGCGCGTGTCTTCGAGCTGGATCACATGCCAGCCGAAGTCGCTCTTCACCGGGGTTTCGGTGAATTTGCCTTTTTCCAGCTTGGTCATCGCCGCCGAGAAGGGTGGCACGAAGGAGGCGGGGTTGGCCCAGCCCAGGTCGCCGCCGCGTTCCTTGGAGCCCGGATCCTTGGAATCCTTGGCCAGGTCCTCGATCTTGGCGCCCTTCTTCAGTTTTTCGATAATGGCCTTGGCTTCGTCTTCCTTCTCTACCAGGATATGGCGGGCCTTGTACTCCTTGCTGCCGAGCTTGGCCTTGATCTCCTCATATTCCTTCCTGACCTGATCGTCAGTGACGGGGTGCGTTTTTACGTAGTCGTTGAGGTAGGCGCCGATCAGCACGCCCTGACGGGCGAGGTCGATCTGGCCCTGAACCTCGGGTTTCTTGTCGAAGCCCTTCTTGATCGATTCCTGGGTGAGCACTTCGCGGCGCACCAGTTCTTCCATCACGGCCTTGCGCAGTTCCGGGGAATCGGGCTGGCCCTGCGCGGCCTGGCCGGCAATCAGCGCATCGGCGCGGAGCTTGGGAATGGCCTTGCCATTGACCGTGGCGAATGTCGCGGACTCGGCCTTCTTCTGGGCCAGTGCAGGCGTTGCACCGACCGAAACGGCAAAGGCGAGCAGGAGGGCGTGACGGAGAGTACGGTTCATCGTGGTTCCTGAATGGGCGGGGGTTATCATGATTCGTCGGGGGTCTTGGCGGTAATGCTGAGTGCGTGAATTTCCCGCTTCATCAGCGGGCCGAGCGCATCATACACCAAGCGATGTCTTTCCATTGTCCTGAAACCGGCGAAGCGCGGCGAGACAATTTGCAGCCGGAAATGGCCGCCGCCGCTCCTCGCGCCAGCGTGTCCAGCATGCTTGGCCGAGTCATCGATGATCTCGATGGAGACCGGGTCGAGCGCCGCAAGGCTGGCGCGCATCGCATCGATGACGCTCATGATCTGGGGAACACCTGTTTGAACGGGCGCACTGTGACGCGGGCATAAACGCCGGCGGCGACATAGGGGTCGGCGTCGGCCCAGGTCTGTGCCGCCTCCAGGGAATCGAATTCGGCGACGATCAGGCTGCCGACAAAGCCGGCAGGGCCGGGATCGGCGCTGTCTATCGCGGGAAAGGGGCCGCCCGCCACCATGCGTCCCGCTGTCTCCAGTTCGACCAGGCGGGCAAGGTGGGCAGGGCGGCTGGCAAGGCGCTGTTCGAGGCTGTTCGGCACATCTTCGCCGACAATGGCATAAAGCATCATGACTTCTCCGATGGTGCTTCCGGGCGAACCGAGGACGGATCCTTCTCGTCGGGCAGGTATCTGGCGAGGACCACGCCTTGCAGAATGATGAAGACGATCATCATGCCCATGCCGCCGAAGAGCTTGAAACTGACCCAGGTATCGGTACTGAAGTTGAACGCGACCCATAGATTGACCACGCCCATTACCGCGAAAAAGCCGATCCAGGCAAAGTTGAGCCGGCTCCAGAGCGCTGCGGGCAGTTCCACCTGCTTTTCCATCATGGCGCGGATCAGGTTCTTGCCGAAGAACTGCGCGGAGCCGAACAGGGTCACGGCGAACAGCCAGTAGAGTATGGTCGGCTTCCATTTGATGAAGGTTTCATCATGCAGGATCAGCGTCGCACCGCCGAACACCACGACCAGTCCGAGACTGACCCAGAGCATGGTGTCGACCTTGCCGTGGCGATGCCAGACCCAGCCGATCTGCGCCATCGTCGCAGCGATCACCACGCCGGTGGCGATGTAGATGTCGAAGACCTTGAACGCGGCGAAGAAGAGGATGACGGGAAACAGGTCGAAGAGGAATTTCATGAGGCGGAATTATACGGCTCGGCAGCCGGGTTCTTGCAGTCCCGGGTAGTTGCCGCTGATGGCGCGGTCGGCGCCCTTTTCACAGGTGGCGTGGTAGTGCGTGGGCGCGTTTGCGCGCGCCATTCGCCTGCGGTCTTGCTGATCTTTTTGCTCATGAGCGTCTCCGGGGCCTGACTATAATGCGGCCCACGATGAACGAGATCAAGCCGCGCAGGCAATTAGTCATGTTCCCGCCGCTTGCGCCGGTGACTGTGCTTTGCACGGCTGGAACGTCGCTTTGCGGGCGGGCGTCCCCGGCTGGGAGCGGAACGATTCGATGCGCGTGACCGTGCTCGGCGCCGGCGTCGTCGGCGTGACCAGTGCCTGGTACCTGGCGGCGGAGGGACACGAGGTGACGGTGATCGACCGTCAGCCGCTGCCGGCGCAGGAGACCAGTTTCGCCAACGGTGGCCAGATCTCGGTCAGCCATGCGGAACCCTGGGCCAATCCCCGCGCGCCGTTGAAGGCGCTGCAATGGCTGGGGCGCGAAGATGCTCCCCTGTTGTGGCGCCTGCGCGCCGATCCGGCGCAATGGGCCTGGGGTCTGCGCTTCCTGCGCGAATGCACGGCGGCGCGGGCGCGCGCCAATCTTGGTGCCATCGTCAGGCTCGGGCTGGCCAGCCGTGCCGCGCTGCAGGGCTTGCGGCGGGAACTGGAGCTCGAATACGACCATCTCGAACGCGGCATCCTGCATTTCTATACCGATCCCGGTGAATTCGAGCATGCCTTGCCGCAGGCGGCGTTGATGCGCGAATTCGGTTGCGAGCGGGTACCGCAGACGGCGGCGCAATGCCTGGCGATAGAGCCCGCTTTGGCGGGATCGCGGGTTCCGGTGGTGGGCGGAACCTATACCGCCAGCGACGAATCGGGTGATGCGCGACGCTTCACTGAGGCGCTGGCGCGGCATGCGGCGGCGCGCGGCGTGCGTTTCCGCCAAGGCGAGACGGTGCAGGCGCTGCTGCGCGAAGGAGGCCGGCTGAGCGGTGTGCGTCTGGTTTCGGGCGAAACCCTGGCGGCAGACCTGACCGTGCTGGCATTGGGCAGCTATTCGCCCTTGCTGTTGCGACCGCTGGGCCTGCGCTTGCCGGTTTATCCCGCCAAGGGCTATTCGGCCACGCTGAGCTTGCCGGACGGTGCAATCGCGCCGACCGTCAGCCTCACCGACGACGGGCACAAGATCGTGATTTCGCGCCTCGGCCAATCGTTGCGGGTGGCCGGCACGGCGGAGTTCAATGGCTACGACACGTCGCTCAACACCCCCCGCTGCGCTGCGCTGCTGCGCCGCATCGGCGATATATTTCCGGCATTGGCGACGGTGAGCGAGGTCAGCTACTGGGCCGGGCTGCGTCCGGCGACACCCGGCAACGTGCCGCTGATCGGCGACATGGCCGGTGCCGGGCTGGCTGGCTTGTGGCTCAATACCGGTCACGGTACGCTGGGCTGGACCCTGGCCTGCGGCTCGGCACAATTGCTGGCGGATCTGGTTGCCGGCCGCGATCCCGGACTGGATGCGGCGCCTTACAGGTTCTAAGCGGGCTCTGAGCGCCGTACCGCCATCCGCTACGGCGAGGAGAGCGTTTTTTGCTCGACCGCCTTGTAGCGCAGTTGCTTCATCAGCGCCAACTCTCTAATGTAAATGCCGCGGCGCGGTTTCGGCCTGCTCTTCGGGCAGTTCCGCGTGCACCGGTTCGCCTTCGGGATTCGGATAGAGCGGGGCGCCGCAGTCGTCGCAGAATTCGAGCGGGAAGCGCTGGTCGAGCATCAGCACGTTGGCAACGCCGGCCTCCCGCAGCGCGGCTTCGATCTGGGTCGGCGCGTCGTTGGTCTCGTCTTCGTGTTCGAGCAGCGGCCAGACCACGCCATGCAGCACGTCGCTGTTGCCGCGCTGGGTGAAGCCGATGCGGAATTCCTCAAGCTGGCGATCGTGGAAAGGCGCCACCACGGCGCGCAATTCGCCCGCCGGCTGATTCAGCACGGTTTGCAGGAAGGCCACCGCGGCGCGCAGCGACCAGGGACGCGAAGCCCGGTCGGCATCGCGCACGGCGGCATGGTAGGCCAGCACCGGCATGAATTCGAGGGCGCAGGCGGGCAGCAGCGGCCGCAGTGCTTCGCCGCCCTGCATGGTCCATTGCCGGAAGGATTCCGCCGGATCGCCGTCATCCTCCTGCCAGCGGAACAGCGCCGCGCCGCGCGGAGCAGCGACGGCGCCGACCAGGTAGCGGGTGTCGGAGAGGAAGTTCATGGTCTCAGGCAGTTGCGCCGGGTCGAACTTCAGGTTGCGACCATGGACCGCGGCCTTGGCCAGCTTGCCCGCAAGCTCTGCGGTGTCCACATAGTTTTGCGGCAACTGGTCGGGGCTGTAGAGAACGTCGCAGAGGCTGAGCTTGGCGTCGGCGGCAAGTACATGGGCCTGCAGATGAACCCGCAGGGCGTCCAACTGCACCGCGGGAATGTTCCCCGAAGGGATCTGGAAGCGCGACCAGGCCAGCACTGGCGCCGCGATCATCACCGTATCGAGTCCGGCGCCGGCTTCGGCGCGGCGGGTTTCGGCGCAGGACTCGATCATGTCTGCGAGTTCGTCGTAGGCGCGCGAGCCGCCGTTGTAGAGATGGTCCAGCACGGCGATCAGGGTTTCCTCCCCGTTGCCGGCCAGCATGTGATCTATCTGCGTTGCCAGGCGGGCTTCCCAGTAGGCGTCCTCGACCCGGTTCGAGGATTGGCTCAGCCGGGTTGCCAAGCGCGTGAGCAATTCGGAATCGGGCGTCTGGCGGGCACGGCGTGGAAGGCGGTTGCGTTTCATGGAAAACTCTGGCCGAAAAATAAGCCGGCAGAAGCGCCGGATGCGAATTCTACCAGCTGGCTGGACCGGTAAACCGGGCGCGGCGCGTTGCCGGAAGCTGATAAAATCCGCCTGTTTTTTTGCCAGCGGTGGTGTCCGATGTTCTCCAAATTGATGCCCAAGGAAGCCAAGTTCTTCGATTTGTTCAATGCCCATGCCGATTTGGTGGTCAAGGGGGGAAGGCAATTGGTGTCCCTGGTGGACGATCTGGGCAAGGGTCCCGACGTACTGGCGCAGCATGTGCAGGCCATCGACGAGATCGAGACCACGGCCGACAAGATCACCCACGAAACCATTGCGCTGCTGCATACCTCGTTCAATACGCCGCTGGATCGCGACGAAATTCACCAGTTGATCATGCGCATGGACGATATCCTGGACCTGATCCAGGATTTCGCCGAGGCCATGTACCTTTACGACATTCGCCAGTTGACGCCGGAAGCCAGGCAGCTTTCGGACATCGTCGCTTCAAGTTGTGAACGGGTGAGGTCGGCCGTGGTGCTGCTCAACAAGATGGACAATGCGCCGGCCATGCTCAAGCTGTGCCGCGAAATCGACCAGCTTGAGTCCGACGCCGACCGCGCCATGCGCACCGGCATCACCAAGCTGTTTCGCGAAGAGGCCGACGTGCGCCAGCTGATCAAGATGAAGGGTATCTACGAACTGCTGGAGTCGGTGACCGATCGGGCGGAGGACGTCGCCAACATCATCGAGGGCATCATCCTCGAGAATTCCTGAGCGACTGCCATGCAAGCGGTCGAGATGAGTCTCACGGTGATCGTGGTGCTGGTGGTGCTGGCGCTGGCCTTCGATTTCATGAATGGCTTTCACGATGCGGCGAATTCGATCGCCACGATTGTGTCCACCGGCGTCCTCAAGCCGCAGCAGGCAGTCGCCTGGGCGGCCTTCTTCAACGTGGTGGCCATTGCGGTGTTTCAGCTCAAGGTGGCCAGCACCATCGGCAAGGGCACCATCGATCCGGCAATCGTCGATCACTATGTGGTGTTCGGCGCCTTGATCGGCGCCATCGCCTGGAACATCATCACCTGGTACTACGGCATCCCGTCGAGCTCTTCGCACGCGCTGATCGGCGGCCTGGCCGGCGCCGCGATGGCCAAGGCCGGCACCGGTTCCCTGGTCTGGGCGGGTATTGGCAAGGTGGTGGCCTTCATCCTGGTCGCACCGCTGCTCGGTTTTATCCTCGGCGGCACGCTGATGGTGGTGGTGTCCTGGATATGCAACCGAAGTACGCCGCGCAAGGTGGACAAGAGCTTTCGCCGCCTGCAACTGATCTCGGCTGCTGCCTACAGCCTAGGCCACGGCGGCAACGACGCGCAGAAAACTATCGGCATCATCTGGATGCTGCTGATCGCCGCCGGCATCTCGAATACGACCGAGTCGGTGCCGATGTGGGTGGTGTTCTCCTGCTATACGGCGATGGGTCTGGGCACCATGTTCGGCGGCTGGCGTATCGTCAAGACCATGGGTCAGCGCATCACCAAGCTGCGCCCGGTAGGCGGCTTCTGCGCCGAAACCGGCGGTGCGATTACCCTGTTCATGGCAACCATCCTGGGCATTCCGGTGTCCACCACCCATACGATCACCGGCGCGATCGTCGGCGTCGGCACCTCCAAGGGGCCCAGCAACGTACGCTGGGGCGTGGCCGGCAGCATCGTCTGGGCCTGGGTCCTGACGATCCCGGCCAGCGCCTTGATAGCGGCCGCGGCCTGGTGGCTGGGCCGTTTCCTGCTGTAATGCGCCGTGAGCCCGTGCCAGTCGTGCGGCGCCTGCTGCGCCACTTACCGGGTTACGCTGCACAGCGATGAAGTCGACGACATGCCGGGCGGCCGGGTGCCGGCCGGGCTGACCGAGCCGGTCGGCGCCCAATTGGCATGCATGCGCGGCACGGCGAGTGCGCCCTTGCGCTGCATCGCCTTGCGCGGGACCATCGGCGATGCGGTGTCCTGCGCCATTTACGAGTTTCGTCCGCAAGCCTGCCGCGAGTTCGCGCCGCTGGCTGCCGTAAGTCGTGGCGACGAGGCCTGCAACGACGCGCGGCGGCGCCATCGTTTGCCCGCGCTGAATCCCGTGGCGGCATGAACCAGCGCGTTGCTCCCGGACCTGCGGCCTTCGGCCTGATGGTGCTGCTGTGCGCCATCTGGGGCTTCCAGCAGGTGGCGATGAAATTCGCCAGCGCCGAGATCAGTCCCATCCTGCAGGCCGGCCTGCGTTCCGGCCTCGGCGCCGTTCTCGTCTACGCCTGGGCGCGCTGGCGCGGCATTGCCCTCTTCGCGCGCGACGGTTCGCTGCGCCCGGGCCTGCTGGCAGGCCTGCTGTTCGGCTTCGAATTCGTCTTCATCTTCGTCGGCGTCGATCTGACCACGGTCTCGCGCATGGTGGTGTTTCTGTACACCGCGCCCTGTTTCACGGTACTCGGGCTGCATTTCTTCGTACCCGGCGAGCGCATGGGCTGGCGCCAGGGCGGCGGCGTGCTACTGGCCTTTGCCGGCCTGGTCACCGCCTTCATCGACAAGGCCGCGGGCGGCAGCCTGCTCGGCGATTTCTTCGGTGTGCTGGCGGCATTGTTCTGGGCGGCGACCACGGTGCTGATTCGCGCCACGGCGCTGGCCAGGGTGACGGCGACCAAGGTGCTGCTGTATCAACTGGTGGTGTCGGCGGCGGTCATGTTTCCGTTGTCCTGGCTGGTCGGCGAGCGCGGCATCGGCGTGCTGTCAGCGCCAACTCTGTGGGCCATGGCCTACCAGATCGTGATCGTCGCCTGCATCAGTTATCTGGCATGGTTCTGGCTGCTGACGCGCTATCTTGCCGGGCGGCTGCTGGTGTTCTCCTTCCTGACGCCGCTGTTCGGTGTCGGTTTCGGCATGGTGCTGATGGGCGACCAACCGAGTCTGCACTTCTTCGCCGCCGCCGCGATGGTGGTCGGCGGCATCGTGCTGGTCAATCTGCCCTCGCGCAAATGAAACGGAAGCAGGCGTTCTACCTGGGCCTGCGCTCGGTGATGCCGCTGCTGGTCGGCGTGGCGCCGTTCGGCGTGATCTACGGCGTGGTTGCGCTGCAAAGCGGCATTCCGCTGCTGGCGGCGATGGCCATGTCCTCGATTGTTTTCGCCGGCTCGGCGCAGTTCCTGCTGGCGCAACTGGTCGGCGCCGGCGCGCCGCTGCTGCTCACCGCCGGCGCGGTGGGCCTGGTCAATTTGCGCCATGCGCTCTACAGCGCCTCGGTGGCGCCGCTGCTGGCAAAACTGCCGCGGCGCTGGAAAATTCTGCTGGCCTACCTGCTGACCGACGAAGCCTATGCCGCGGCAATTCCGCATCTGCTGGACGATGCCGCGCAGCCGCGCTCGCCTCATGCGCACTGGATACTGTTCGGCTCCGGCTTCGGCCTGTGGGCCGGCTGGCAGGTGGCGACGCTGGCGGGGGTGCTGATCGGCGCGCAACTGCCTTCCAATCTCGGGTTGGATTTTGCCCTGCCGCTGACCTTCATCGCCATCGTGGTGCCGATGATAGACAGCCGCGCGCTGCTGGCGGCCGCGCTTGCGGCGGGTGCCGTGGCCGTTGTCCTCGCCGCGCTGCCCTACAAGATCGGCCTGTTCATCGCCGCACTGGCCGGACTGGTCGTCGGCGCGGCCATGACGAGGAGGGCGGCATGAATCTCTGGCTGCTGATGGTGCTCTGCGGCCTGCTCACCTTCGCCATCCGCTACTCCTTCATCGCGGCGGAAGGACATTACCAGCCGCCGCCCTGGTTTCGGCGCCTGCTGCCCTTTGTCCCCATCGCGGCGCTGACTGCGCTCACCGCACCGGAACTCTTGCTGATGCAGGGCGAACTGGTTTTCGACAGCAGCAATCTGCGTTTGTGGGCCGGCCTGGTCGCCATCGTGATTGCCGCCGTCTGGCGCAACACCCTGCTCACCATCGGTAGCGGCTTTGTGGCGCTGTTCCTGCTGCAGCGTTTGGGCGGCTAACGGAGCGGGCAACTGCGAAAGCCGACGAAAATGTCGTCGCGCTGAGTCTCGTAGTAGTTGCGATAGCGCGGATTGCGCATGCGCGGCCGGGTGGCGAAAGAACCGCCGCGCACGCTGCGATGCGTGTGGAAAAACGGCGCAGCGTATTCGGCGTAAGGGTCGGGGCTGAAGCCCGGATAGGGCGCGAAGGCACTGGCCGTCCATTCCCAGACCTGAGTGCCCCAGTCGAAGCCAGCGGCGTGCAGCGCCGCATATTCCCATTCGGCTTCGGTAGGCAATCGCCGGCCGGCCCAGCGGCACCAGGCCTCGGCCTCGTGGGCCGTCAGATGGACCACCGGCTGCTCGGGCGCCAGGGCTATCCAGCGCTCGAAGCGGCGCTGCCGCCAGCGCCCTTGTTCGCGGCGCCAGTAGCGCGGCATGGTCTGCCTGGTGGCGGCGAGCCAGGCCAGGCCGTCCGCCGACCACCATTGCGGATCTCGATAAGCGCCTGCCTCGACGAAAACCAAGTAGTCGGAGTTCCGCACCGGCGTCGCTGCAATCGCGAAATCGGCAATGCGCTGCGGGTGCGCCCATTTTTCGTTGTCGAAGACGAAGCCCCTGGCGGCCTTTGAGCTGCCCATGAGGAATTCGCCGCCAGCCAGCTCGATGTCGCCCGACGGCGGCAGATCGTCCAGCCCATCGGCATGGGGCCAGCCCAGCGTCTGCCGCGTATAGCTGAAGGCTTCGTCGTGCATGTCCTCGTGGAACAGCGCGAGGCGATGGAAATACAGCGCCGCATCGGTCTCGGGCAGCTTGTGCAAGGCGTCCAGCGCGGCAGCCAGTGTGTCTTCGAGATAGCGTCGGGTGGCTTGCCAGTCGGGGAGGTCGAGTTGCCAGCGGCTGTCATGCGGGACATTGCGCGAGTCGTACCAGCGATCGGCATCTGCCAGCAGCGACGGGGCCGGCGCCTGGTTCGCGCCGCGCTGGCGCAGGCACCAGTATTCGGTGAACCAGGCGACATGGCCGATTTCCCACAGCGGCGGGTTGATGATGCTCAGGCAGGGCACCCGCAGCGGATCGGGCATTGCCGTCGCCGGCCAGTCGGCGCAGGCGTCGAGCAGGCGCACCGTATAATCGCGGGCATCCCGCAACGCCTCGGCCAAGGCTACTTTCCCAGCGATCCTTAAATCCGGCATTGTCATGAGCGCACCTCCATCCGTCGCCATTATCAGCCCCGCGCTGGCCAGTGCCAATAACGGCAACTGGCATACCGCGCGACGCTGGGCGCACTGCCTGGCGCCCCTGGCGCAGGTGCGCATCGAGCAGGAGTGGCGGGGCGCCAGCGTCAACTTTCTGATTGCCCTCCATGCCCGACGCTCGGCGGCTTCGATCGCCGCCTTCGCCGAGCGTCATCCCGAGCGTCCGCTGATCGTGGTGCTAACCGGCACCGATCTCTACCGCGACATTGCGGTCGACCACAGCGCGCAGCGTTCGCTGGCGCTGGCCAGCCACCTGGTGGTGCTGCAGGCGGAGGGGGTGCGGGCACTGCCGCCCGAATACGCGGCGAAGACCGTAACCATCTACCAGTCGGCGCGCGCGCTGCTGCCGGGGCGGCGCAGCCGGCGCCATTTCGATCTGGCATTGGTCGGCCACCTGCGGCCCGAGAAGGACCCGTTGACGGCAGTGCGCGCCTTGCGCCGCTTGCCGGCCGAACTGTCGCTGCGGCTGTTTCATATCGGCGGCGACCTCGATCCGGCGCTCGCGGCCGAGGTGCACGCTTTGGGCGCCGTCGATCCGCGCTACCGTGCGCTGGGCGCCCTGTCGCAGGCGGCGACGCGGCAGCACATCAAGCGCAGTCACCTGCTGCTGCTGCCCTCGCTGATGGAAGGCGGCGCCAATGTCTTGATCGAGGCCGTGACCAGCGGGGTTCCGGTACTCGGCAGCGACATTGCCGGCAACCGAGGCATGCTCGGCGCGGATTATCCCGGCTGGTTTCCGGTCGGCGACGCGGCGCGTCTGGCCGAACTGATTTCGACCGCAATGCAGGATACGGACTACTACGCGAGCCTGTCCCGGCGCTGCGCCGAGCGGGTATCCCTGTTTTCCCCGGCACACGAATGCGCTTCCGTGCGCCGCCTTCTGGACTTGAAAAGGTAATTGATCCCATGAATTCCAGCAAGCTTTCCGCCAGCCCGATTCGTCTTACTTCGTTCAGTCATGGCGGCGGCTGCGGCTGCAAGGTCGCTCCCGGCCTGCTGACTGAAATCCTGCGCGGCGCGCGCAATTTTCCGGTGCCGAAGGAGTTGATGGTCGGCATCGAAACGGCGGACGATGCCGCGGTCTACCGCCTCAACGACCAGCAGGCGCTGATCGCGACGACGGACTTCTTCATGCCCATCGTCGATGATCCCTTCGACTTCGGCCGCATCGCCGCCACCAACGCGATCAGCGACGTGTATGCCATGGGCGGCACGCCGATCATGGCCCTGGCCCTGGTCGGCATGCCGATCGACAAGCTGCCGATCGAGATCATCGGCAAGATCCTCGAAGGCGGCGAAAGCGTCTGCGCCGCGGCCGGCATTCCGATCGCCGGCGGCCACACCATCGATTCCGTCGAGCCGATCTATGGCCTCGTGGTGATGGGACTGGTGCATCCGGACAAGGTCAAGACCAATGCCGGCGCGCGCGCCGGCGACGTGCTGATTCTCGGCAAGCCTCTCGGCGTCGGCGTCTTGTCGGCGGCGCTGAAGAAGGGGGCGCTGGATGCCGCCGGCTATGCCGCGATGATCGCCAGCACCACCCAGCTCAACACGCCGGGCAGGCAACTGGCCCATCTCGATGCCGTGCATGCCCTGACCGACATTACCGGCTTCGGCCTGCTCGGCCACCTGTTGGAGGTGTGCCGCGGCGCGCAGCTCACGGCATCCCTCGACATGGCGGCGATTCCCATGCTGGCTGGGGTGGAGCAATTGGCGACGGCGGGCTACATCACCGGCGCTTCGGCGCGCAACTGGACGGCCTACGGCGACGACGTCGTGCTGGACGCCGCCATCACGACCATGCAGCGCGCGCTGCTGACCGATCCGCAGACCAGCGGTGGCCTGCTGGTGGCCTGCGATCCGACGGCAGTCGATGCCGTGCTGGAGGTGTTTCGTGCCGAAGGTTTTGCCGCGGCCGCGGTGGTCGGTCGCCTGGAGGCGGGGCCGGTGCGGGTGAGCGTGGGCGCTTAGCCGCGTTTGCTTGCGGTCGTCGACAGCGCCTCAGTCGGCAAGCAACAGAAACACCGTGGGGCGCTTGTCCAGTTGTGGCGGCGCGGTCGCTTTCCAGTCCGCGATGCGGCGCGTGGCGATTTGCTCGCTGGGCAGGCTCAGGTCGGTCGCCAGGCAAAGGCGCGTCTTCGGTCTGCAGGCCAGCAGCAGGGCATTGAACAGGGCCTGATTCCGGTAGGGCGTTTCGATGAATATCTGGGTTTGCATGAGGCGCGTCGATTCGCCTTCGAGTTCCACGATGCGGCGGCTGCGCTCGGGTTCGCGCGCCGGCAGGTAACCGTGAAAGGCGAAGCGCTGGCCATCGAGCCCGGAGGCCATCAGCCCCAGTAGTAGCGAGGAGGGGCCGACCAACGGCCTGACCGTGAGGCCCAGTTCGTGGGCGCGGCGCACCAGCAGGGCGCCGGGATCGGCCACCGCCGGGCAGCCGGCCTCGGACATCAATCCCATATCCTGACCGGTTATGAGCGGAGCCAGCAGGCGCTCGATGTCGGCGGTGGTGGGGACTTCGGGCAGTTGTTCGATGGTCAGTTCGCGCAAGGGCAGAGGATGGCCTATGCGCTTCAGTTCGGCGCGCGCCGTCTTGGCATTTTCCGCGACGAAATGGGTCAGGCGGCAGGCCGCGTCACGGGTGGCTGCCGGCAGGCAGTTCTCCCATGGCGTGTCGCCGAGGGCGACCGGCAGCAGCCAGAGTGTGCCGGTCATCGGCTAGAGCGGCATGCTGCGCATCACGGCAGTGCCACACCGGCGGCGCGCAACATGCCGCACAAGGCGATCAGCGGCAGGCCGACCAGGGCGTTCGGGTCGTCACCGCGCAGATAGCTGAGCAGGGATATCCCGAGGCCTTCGGACTTCGCGCTGCCGGCGCAGTTCAGCGCGTCTTCCTTGTCGAGATAAGCTGCGATCTCGGCGTCGCTGAGGTCGCGAAAGGCGACATGCGTATCGACACAGGACACTTGTACCCGGTTGTTCCGGCTGTCGAGAAGGCACAATCCGGTATGGAAGACCACTTCTTTTCCGCGCATCAGGCGCAACTGGGCGATGGCATTCTCCCGCCTCCCCGGTTTGCCGAAGCGTTCGTTGCCGTGGGCCGCGACCTGGTCGGAGCCGATGATCAGCGCGTCGGGATAGCGCTGCATGACGGCTCGGGCCTTGGCCTCGGCCAGGCGCGTTGCGGTGGCCGCGGGTGCTTCTCCGGGCAGGGCCGACTCGTCGGTATCCGGTGCAATGGTTTCAAAAGGGAGCTGCAGGCGCGTCAGGAGTTCGCGGCGGAAGGGCGAGGTTGAGGCAAGAACGAGCAGGCGAGGCATGTTTCAGGCTTGAAAAAGGAGGGTCGAACATGATAGCATTCACTGTTTGTGTCGCGCGAGCGCTTGACTGTGTCTGATTCGATTGCCGGAACAGTTCTCGATTGCCTTGAATTCGCGCGCAGCGGCGGTGTGCTGGAACGCAGCGTGGGTCTGACTGAATTGCTGCGGCTGTCAGACGTTCTGGTCACAAGCGAAGGTTTTCTGTCGGTTCGCCTCGAAGGATGGCGGGACGACGCAGGTAAGTCGTGGTTGCAGGTGGATATCGCAGGTGAGCCGGTGCTGTGTTGCCAGCGATGTCTGGGCGGCGTGAAGTTCCCGCTGGCTATCAGCAGCCGATTGCAGCTGATGGCGCCGGGGGAGGAGTGGCCGGATGACGATCTGGTCGATGACAGTGCGGATGCCATAACAGCCGAAAAGGCGCTGGCGGTACTGCCGCTGGTTGAGGATGAAGTGTTGCTGGCGCTGCCCATCGCGCCGCGGCATGAGCAGTGCGAATCGCCGTTGGCGAACGCAGCAGGACATGGAGCATCGCCGTTTGCGGCGCTGGCCGATTTTAAGAAGCATTGAAACGCAAGGAGTAGCGAAATGGCTGTGCAACAGAACAAGAAGTCCCCATCCAAGCGCGGTATGCATCGTGCGCATGATTTTCTGACCAACCCGCCGCTGGCCGTCGAGCCGACCACGGGCGAGGTTCATCTGCGCCACCATATCTCGCCGTCCGGCGTGTATCGCGGCAAGAAGGTGGTAAAGGCCAAGGGCGAATAATCCACTTTGTTGAATCCGGCCGGGTGCGCGCTGCGCGTCCGGCCGTTTTTACATAAAGAGCCCTGGAATGTCGATCACCCTCGCGGTGGATTGCATGGGCGGCGACCACGGTCCGTCGGTGACGCTGCCCGCTGTATTTGAATTCCTGCGTCATGACACCGATTGCGCCGCCATCCTGGTCGGCCGCGAGGATGTTCTGCGTCCGCAGGTGGAGCGCGAGGCTGCCGAATTTGGCGCGCGCCTGGCGATCCGTCACGCCTCCGAGGTGGTCGAGATGGACGAGGCCGTGGCCAGTGCGTTGCGCGGCAAGAAGGATTCCTCGATGCGCGTCGCCGTCGATCTGGTCAAGCAGGGGGCGGCCGATGCCGCGGTATCGGCCGGCAACACTGGCGCTCTGATGGCGGTATCGCGCTTCGTGCTGAAAACCCTGCCCGGCATCGACCGGCCGGCCATCTGCTCCATCCTGCCGTCGCAGCGCGGCAGCACCTATGTGCTGGATCTCGGCGCCAATGTCGATTGCACCCCGGAACACCTGCTGCAGTTCGGCATCATGGGTTCCCTGCTGGTGTCGGCGCTGGAACACAAGGAACGGCCCAGCGTGGGCCTGCTGAATATCGGCGAGGAAGCGATCAAGGGCAACGACGCCGTCAAGCGTGCCGCAGAATTGCTGCGCGCCACCGACCTGAATTTCGTCGGCAACGTCGAAGGCAATGACATCTTCAAGGGAACGGCCGACGTCGTGGTGTGCGACGGCTTTGTCGGTAATGTCACCCTGAAGGCCGCCGAGGGCCTGGCCCACATGATAGGCGGCGGACTCAAGGAGGAGTTCTCACGCAACATTTTCACCAAACTGGCGGCCCTGGTCGCGATGCCCGTGCTGAAGTCGTTTCGCCAGCGCTTCGATCCGCGTCGCTACAACGGAGCCAGCCTGCTCGGGCTCAAGGGCATCGTGGTCAAGAGCCACGGCTCGGCCGATCAGTTTGCGTTCCGCTGCGCGCTGGAAAAGGCCGCCGAAGAGGCACGGCAGCGCCTGCCGGAGGCCATTGCCGCGCGCATGGCAGCCGTTGCCTCGCCGCGCAGCGGAAATCCGGGTACGCAGAGCGCGCCTGCGCCGACTCTCTGCGATCAATGAAAGTCGAGTGATGATATATACGCGAATCAGCGGTACCGGCAGCTATCTGCCGGGCGAGCCCGTCGGCAATGCGGCCTTGATCGCCGCGCACGGACTCGATTCTTCGGACGAGTGGATCGTCGAGCGCACCGGCATTCGCAGCCGCCATCTGGCTGCGGCGGGCGTCACCAGCAGCGACCTGGCGCTGGAAGCCAGCCGTCATGCGCTGCAGGCGGCCGGCCGCACGGCTGCCGACGTCGATCTGATCATCGTCGCGACCTCGACGCCCGACTACGTATTTCCGAGTGCGGCGGCCCTGCTGCAAAGCAAGCTGGGCAACATCAACGGTGCGGCAGCATTCGACGTGCAGGCAGTCTGCAGCGGCTTCGTCTATGGGCTGACGATAGCCGACAAGTTCATTCGTTCCGGTTCGCACAAGTGTGCACTGGTGGTCGGTGCCGAAGTTTTTTCGCGCATCCTCGACTGGAAGGATCGCGGCACTTGCGTGCTGTTCGGCGACGGCGCCGGCGCTGTGGTTCTGGAAGCGTCAGACCAGCCGGGCCTGCTGTCCAGCGCTTTCCACGCCGACGGCAGCCATCACGGCATTCTTTCGGTGCCGGGCCAGCTTTGTGGCGGCGTGGTCACCGGCGATCCTTTCCTGCGCATGGATGGTCAGGCCGTGTTCAAGTTTGCCGTCAAGGTTCTGGCCGATGTTGCCAACGAAGTGCTGGGCGCCACAGGCATGACCGCTGCCCAGGTGGACTGGCTGATTCCGCATCAGGCCAACGTGCGCATCATGCAGGCAACGGCGAAGCGGCTGCATATCGCACCGGAGAATTGCATCGTGACCGTAGGTCATCACGGCAATACGTCGGCGGCATCGATTCCGCTGGCGCTCGACGAGTCGGTACGCGCCGGTCGAATCCAGCGCGGCCAGCATCTGCTGCTCGAAGGTGTCGGCGGCGGCTTCACCTGGGGCGCGACCCTGCTCAAGTTCTGAACTCGAGAAAATGAACATGAAATTTGCATTAGTGTTTAGCTCCGGCATAACGCCCGCTGTCGCGGGCATGAGCCTTCACTGAAAACTCGCGGAGAAACTGAATGAAGTTTGCGCTCGTTTTTCCCGGCCAGGGTTCCCAATCGCTCGGCATGATGGCCGCCTATGGCGATGCGGCTGTTGTCCGCGCCACGTTCGACGAGGCGTCGACCGCACTCGGTCGCGACTTGTGGCAACTGGTCAGCGAAGGTCCGGCCGAGGCGCTGAACCAGACCGTCAATACCCAGCCCCTGATGCTGACCGCAGGTATTGCCGTCTATCGTCTGTGGCTGGAAAAGGGTGGTGCGCAGCCGGCTCTGGTCGCGGGACACAGCCTGGGCGAGTATTCGGCGCTGGTGGCGGCCGGGGTGCTGCAGTTGAAGGATGCGGTGCCGCTGGTCGAACTTCGCGCCAGGGCCATGCAGGCTGCCGTGCCGGCCGGCGAGGGTGCCATGGCGGCGGTGATGGGCCTCGACGCCGCGGCCGTGATCGAAGCCTGTGCCGAGGCGGCGCAGGGACAGGTGGTGCAGGCGGTGAATTTCAATGAGCCGAAGCAGACCGTGATCGCCGGCCACAAGGCGGCGGTCGAGCGGGCGGCGGATCTGGTCAAGGCCAAAGGCGCCAAGCGCGCCCTGATGCTGCCGGTATCGGCACCCTTCCATTGCGCGCTGATGCAGCCGGCCGCGGCAGCGCTGAAATCGCGTCTTGCGGATGTGAGCTTTGCCGCGCCGAAGTTCCCGGTGATCAACAATGTCGACGTCGCGCAGCTTGCCGATCCGGCCGCGATCAGGGATGCGCTGGTGCGTCAGGCGGCCTCGCCGGTGCGCTGGGTCGAGACCATGCAGGCGATGCAGGCCGCAGGCGTCAGCCACGTTTTCGAATGCGGTCCGGGTAAGGTCTTGTCCGGGCTGGTGAAGCGCTGCGTCGACAGCCTCAACGGCGGCGCCATGAATGACCTGGCGGCCGTGGATGCAGCGCTGACAGTCGTATCCCACCAGGGGATACCGTTCCCGGCAGAGCCGGGGATATAAAGGGAGCTTGAGATGGCGGATTTGAAAGGACAGATTGCCCTGGTGACGGGCGCTTCGCGCGGACTGGGCCGCGCCATTGCGCTGGAACTGGCGGCGCAGGGCGCGACCGTGATCGGCACCGCGACCACCGATGCAGGAGCTGCCGAGATCCAGAAGGCGCTGGATGCAGCCGGTGTCACCGGCTGGGGTGCGGCGGCGAATGTCACCGAGGCAGCGGCCTGCGAAACGCTGATCGGCGAGATCGAGAAGAAATTCGGCGCGGTTTCGATCCTGGTGAACAACGCCGGCATCACCCGCGACAATCTCGCCATGCGCATGAAGGACGACGAATGGGATCTGGTCATCGAGACCAATCTCAAGGCAGTGTTCCGTCTGTCGAAGCTGGTCATGCGCGGCATGATGAAGGCGCGCTTCGGGCGCATTATCAACATCACTTCGGTGGTCGGCGAAGCCGGCAATCCGGGCCAGGCCAACTACGCTGCCGCCAAGGCGGGCGTCGCCGGCATGAGCCGCGCGCTGGCGCAGGAACTCGGCAGCCGCAACATCACAGTGAACTGCGTGGCGCCGGGGTTCATCGATACCGACATGACGCGCGCGCTGCCCGAGGCGCAACGCGACGCCCTGCTGGGCAAGATTCCGCTGGGCCGTCTCGGACAGCCCGACGAGATCGCCGCAACCGTGGCGTTTCTGGCGTCGAAGCGCGCCGGATACATCACGGGCAGCACACTGAATGTCAACGGCGGCATGTACATGGCTTGACCGGATGTCAAACCAGCGAGGGAGCCGGTGTTTTTGTTAAAATAAGCAGGTTTTTACCACCCGAACAACATAGGGAAGGAGTTTCAAGATGGAGAACATCGAACTACGCGTCAAGAAGATCGTCGCCGAGCAACTGGGCGTAAATGAGGCCGACATCAAGAACGAATCCAATTTCGTGGACGATCTCGGTGCCGATTCGCTCGACACGGTCGAACTGGTCATGGCGCTGGAAGAGGAGTTCGAATGCGAGATTCCTGACGAGGACGCAGAGAAGATCACCACCGTGCAGCAGGCAATTGACTACGTCAACGCCAATATCAAGAAGTAATTTCAAACCCGTTCCAATCCTTTTTCTCGGAGTTCATCGTGTCGCGACGCCGTGTGGTCGTCACCGGTCTGGGACTTGTCTCGCCGGTTGGCAATAGCGTTCCAGAAGCCTGGAGCAACCTGACTGCCGGCAAGAGCGGCATCGGGCCGATCACCCGCTTTGATGCGTCGGCCTTTGCGGCGCGCATTGCGGGTGAGGTAAAGGGTTTCGATGTTGCCGCCTATCTGTCGGCCAAGGAAGCGCGTCGGATGGATACCTTCATCCATTACGGCATGGCGGCCGGCATCCAGGCCTTCCGTGATTCGGGGATAGAGGTCAGCGCCGCAAACGCCGATCGCATCGGCGTCAATATCGGTTCGGGCATCGGCGGTCTGCCGATGATCGAGGATACGCACAACGATTATCTGGGCGGTGGGCCGCGCAAGATTTCGCCTTTCTTCATTCCCGGCACCATCATCAACATGATTTCGGGCAACCTCTCGATCATGTTGGGATTGAAGGGACCGAATATTGCGGTGGTGACCGCCTGTACGACCGGTTTGCACGCGATCGGCATCAGCGCGCGCATGATCGAGTACGGCGATGCCGACGTGATGGTCTGCGGCGGCGCTGAAGCGACCACGACGCCCTTGGCGGTCGGCGGCTTCGGTTCGGCCAAGGCGCTTTCCACGCGCAACGACGATCCGGCGACGGCCAGCCGTCCCTGGGATCGCGATCGCGACGGCTTCGTGCTCGGTGAAGGCTCAGGCGTGATGGTGCTCGAAGAGTACGAGCACGCCAAGGCGCGGGGCGCGAAAATCTACGCCGAGCTGGCCGGTTTCGGCATGAGCGGCGACGCCTACCACATGACCGCACCGGATACCGACGGTCCGCGGCGCAGCATGGTCAACGCGCTGAAGAACGCCGGCGTCAATCCCGACCAAGTCCAGTACGTCAATGCCCATGGCACCTCGACGCCGCTGGGCGACAAGAACGAGACCGAGGCCATCAAGCTGGCCTTCGGCATCGATGCGGCGAAGAAGCTGGTGGTTAATTCCACCAAGTCGATGACGGGCCACCTGCTGGGCGGCGCTGGCGGTCTCGAATCCGTGGTCACGGTGCTCGCCGTGCATCACCAGGTGTCGCCGCCGACCATCAACATCTTCAACCAGGATCCGGAGTGCGATCTGGACTACTGCGCCAATACTGCAAGATCGATGAAGATCGATGTGGCGCTGAAGAACAACTTCGGTTTCGGCGGCACCAACGGTTCATTGGTCTTCCGCCGCATTTAGGTCGACCGGGCGATGAAGCCGGTCGCCACCCGTTCTGTTTCCATAAAGTCGTCGCGCCAGTTGCTGCTCATTCAGTCGCTGGCCCACCTTGCCGCCGCCGCCGCGGTGCTGGCCTGCCATGTTCCATCGTGGCTGGCGGCGCTGCTCCTGCTGCTGGTCGGCGCTTCCCTGGCGCGCCTGCGTCGGCTGCTACCGGTTGCGGGTCTGGTGCTCGGTGGCGACGGCCGCCTGCAGACAGTTGCCGCTGACGGTACGGCGAGCGAGGCCACGGTGCATCCGCATACGCTGGTGCTGTCCTTCCTGATCGTGCTGCTGTATCGGCAGCACGGCCGCTTGCGCTCGCTGACGCTGCCTGGCGACAGCCTGACCGCGGAAGATTTTCGCCAATTGCGGCTCTGGCTGCGCTGGCGCTCGACACCGGCGAAACCGGCCTGAGCTGCTGCCCGCCCGGACCTAGCGCGGGTGAAGTACCGTGTCCAGTGCGCGCGGCAGGGTTTCCGGGTAGTCGCGGCTGAAGTGGAGTCCGCGGCTTTCGTGACGGCGCAGCGCGCTTTTGACGATCAGGTGAGCCGTCAGCACCAGGTTGCGCAACTCGATGAGGTCGTTGCCCACCCGGTAGTTCACGTAGTACTCGTCGATTTCCTTTTCCAGCAGACGAATACGGTGCAGGGCGCGTTCCAGCCGCTTGTTGGTGCGCACGATGCCGACGTAGTCCCACATGAAGCGGCGCAGCTCCGCCCAGTTGTGGGAGATGACGATTTCCTCGTCGGCGTCGCGGACCCGGCTCTCGTCCCATTGCGGCAGATGCGGCAGCGGCTCCACCGGTGCCGCGAGTATGTCCTGCGCCGCAGCGGCGGAAAACACCACGCATTCGAGCAGCGAATTGGAGGCCAGCCGATTGGCACCGTGCAGGCCGGTGAAGGTGGCTTCGCCGATCGCGTAGAGCCCGCTCAGATCGGTGCGTGCGGCAAGATCGGTGACCACGCCGCCGCAGGTGTAATGGGCCGCAGGCACCACCGGAATGGGTTCGCGAGTGATATCGATTCCCAGTTGCAGGCAGCGCGCGAGGATGGTCGGAAAGTGATCCTTGAGGAATTCTGCCGACTTGTGCGTCATGTCGAGAAACACGCAGTCGAGGCCATGGCGCTTCATTTCGAAGTCGATCGCACGGGCGACGATGTCGCGCGGCGCGAGTTCGGCGCGGCTGTCATGGTCGGGCATGAAGCGCGTGCCGTCGGGCAGGCGCAACAGGCCGCCCTCGCCGCGCAGGGCTTCCGAAATCAGGAAGGACTTGGCGTGCGGGTGATACAAACAGGTCGGATGGAACTGGATGAACTCCATGTTCGCCACCCGGCAGCCGGCACGCCAGGCCATGGCAACGCCGTCGCCGGTGGCCGTGTCGGGATTCGTGGTGTAGAGATAGACCTTGCCGGCGCCGCCCGTGGCCAGCGCCGTGTGGCTGGCGCCCAGGGTAAGCACCCGGTCGCGGGCGATGTCCAGCACATAGGCGCCGAGGCAGCGATTGCGCGGCAGGCCGAGTTTGGCCGCGGTGATCAGGTCGACCGCAATGTGTCGCTCCATGACGGTGATATTGGGGTGCTTCCTCACCTGTTCGGTCAAGGTCTCCTGCACGGCGGTGCCGGTTGCATCGGCGGCATGGATGATGCGGCGCTGGCCGTGGCCGCCTTCGCGTGTCAGGTGAAAACCCAGCGAGGAATCGTCGGGCGTGAAGGGGACACCCCGCGCAATCAGCCACTCGATGGCCTCGCGACCGTGCTCGACCACAAAGCGGGTGGCCGTGGGATCGCAGAGGCCGGCGCCAGCCGTGAAGGTATCGTTGACGTGGGCGTCGATCGTATCGGCGGGGTCGAGGACTGCCGCGATACCGCCTTGCGCCCAGGCCGAGGCAGAGTCCGCCAGCATTTTCTTGGTGACCAGAGCCACCCGCCGGCTGTCGGCAAGCCGCAGCGCCAGCGATTGTCCGGCCAGCCCGCTGCCGATGATGAGGACGTCGAAATGCTGAATGGCGGCTGGATTCATGGGGCGGGACTATATCACTGCTCGGAGTGTGGAACTATTTGCACAGGCCCCGGTCATTGTCGGCAACGGCTGAACTGCAGCAGCCGAAATGGTGACGAATGTGGGCTGAGTGGCTTGTTATACTCGCTTGCGGCCGAAGTGAAGCCGCGTAATTTATCTGGCGAGAATAAACGGCAAAGCCCATGGGAGATCGCGAAGCAGACCGGATATTGGTCGAGCGTGTGCAGGCAGGTGACAAGCAGGCTTTCGGCCTGCTGGTCGCCAAGTACCAGCGCAAGCTTGCGCGTCTGATTTCGCGCATGGTGCGTGATTCAGCCGAGGTGGAGGATATTGTTCAGGACAGTTTCATTCGAGCTTATCGGGCCTTGCCGGGCTTTCGCAATGACAGCGCTTTTTACACCTGGCTGTACCGGATTGGTGTCAATACCGCAAAGAACTGGCTGATCACCCATGGCCGGCGCGCTTCGGCGACGACCGGGGTGGATAGCGAGGAGGCGGAAGGCTATGACGAAGCCGACCTGCTGCGCGACAGCGATACTCCCGAGCGCTTGTTGATGACCAAGCAGATCGGCCAGACGGTAAATGCGGCGATGGAAGCGCTGCCGGAGGATTTGCGCACGGCGATCGTCTTGCGCGAAATAGATGGATTGTCGTACGAGGAAATAGCCAAGGTAATGGACTGCCCGATTGGAACCGTACGTTCGCGGATCTTCCGCGCGCGCGACGCGATTTCGGCGAAATTGAGGCCTCTGCTCGACGCGGCCCCGGATAAACGATGGTGAGAACATGAAAACACGAATTTCTGCCCTGATGGATGGCGAGCTCGACGTCCACGAGATTCCCGAAACGCTGCGGGCGATACGCCGCAGCGAGGAACTGCGCAGTCAATGGTGCGATTGCCAATTGATCGGCGCCGCCTTGCGGGGTGAACGCGAACTCGGCGTCGATGTCACGACACGCGTTATGTCGGCGCTTGAACTCGAGCCCACGGTGATGGCGCCTGCGCGGCGAAATAGCGCCGATTGGCAGCGGCCGGTCCTGGCTCTGGCGGCGTCCGCTGCCGGCGTTGCGGTCGTGGCCTGGCTGGCGCTGGCACCCGGTAGCTACGCGACGCCCGTAGGCACCGGCAACCTGGCCGGTGCTAAGGCGGCAGTGGTGGCGCAGGCGACGCCGCGGCTGCAGGAGTATCTGGTGGCACATCAGGCCTATGCGCCGGCCGGCGCCATGGTCGGCGGTGCGCGCAATATCCGCACCGTTGCCGCATCGGGCGAGGGTCGTTGATGACGTTTGTCCGCACCTCGCTGCTGCTTCTGTCCACCGTCCTGCTGCTTCCCGTGCCGGCCCTCGCCGACGATGGGCTGGCCTTGTTGCAGCGTATTGCGCAAGGCTCCCGGGAGCTGACCTACAGCGGCACTTTCGTCTATCGCAGCGGCGGCAAGGTTGACACCTCGCGCATAGCGCATTCGCTGCGAGATGGCATCGAATACGAGCGCATCGAGGCCCTCGACGGCAGCCCGCGCGAGGTCATCCGCGCCGGCGGCGAAGTCAAATGTTTTTTTCCTGACGAGAAGCTGGTCATCATCGAAAACCGCTCCATCGGGCGCGGATTCCCGGCCCTGCTGCCAGCCGGGCTGGGCAGCCTGCCCGAACACTATGCCATTCGCAGTGGCACACAGGGACGTGTCGCGGGACTGACGAGTCGCGCGGTATTGCTGCAGCCGCGCGACGACTTGCGCTACGGCCATGAGTTCTGGATGGATGCGGCCAGCGGTTTGTTGCTGAAGGCCAACCTGGTCGACGCGCGCGGCGAGACGCTGGAGTCCTTCGTGTTCACCCAGGTCAAGATCGGTGGCCCGCTCGAACATGGGGCGTTGCAGCCACGTTTCAATACTGACCAAGTACGAGTACAGCAGGTGCGGACGACGGAGCTCAAAGCGGACGACATGGATTGGATGTTTCGCACCCTGCTGCCGGGCTTCCGCAAGGTGGCGTCGATGAAGCGGCAGACCGCTCCCGAACATCCGGAAAGCCTGCACGTGGTGTTCTCCGATGGCCTGGCGTCGATTTCGGTATTCATCGAGCCCGGCGGCTCGGCGGGCGACGCCGAGACGGTGACCACGCTGGGACCGGTCAATGTGTATCGGCGTCAACTGGGCGATCATCGCGTGGTGGTCATGGGCGAGGTACCGGAGCTGGCCGTCAGACGTATCGGCGACGGTGTCGAACGGAGACGCAAATGAACCAGTGCGAAGCGTTGGTCGTGGCCGTGTCCGGCGACGAGGTCTGGGTTGAAGTACCCGGGCGCGCCCCAAGCTGCGGCAACTGCAAGACCGCAGACGCTTGCCAGACGGGGCTGCTCGGATTGAGCGCCGTACCGCGCCGCTACCAGGTGGCCAATTCGATCGGCGCGCGCGTGGGCGATCGCGTGCAACTGACCGTAGCCGGCGGTGCCCTGTGGCGCGCGTCGCTGATGTCCTATGTGTTGCCCTTACTTCTGGCGATCGCCGGGGCAGCCGGCGGGCAGTCGCTGGCCGGCGATGCGGGAGCCATATTGGGAACGCTGGCGGGTCTCGGCGGCGGTCTCGTCCTGTTGCGCCGTAATGAAATGCGTGCACGGCGCGAGGGTAGTCTGTATTCATTGCAGGTTCAGACCAGGGAAGTACGATTCAAGGAGCAATCATGAAGAAATTTGTAGTCACTCTCGCACTGGCTTGTTGCGCGGCACTGCCTTTGCAGGCATACGCCCGCGACCTGCCCGACTTCACCGAACTGGTCGAAAAGCAGGGCGCCACGGTCGTCAATATAAGTACGACTCAGGTTATCAAGGGGCGCCGCGGCGGTCCGCAGTTTCCCTTCGATGGCGACGACGCAACGCAGGAGTTGTTGCGCCGCTTCTTCCCGGGGCAGATTCCGAACCATCCCGGCGTACCGCAGGAGTTCAAGAACCGCTCGCTGGGTTCCGGCTTCATCGTCAGTGCCGACGGCCACATCCTGACCAATGCGCATGTGGTCGACGGGGCTGATGAAGTGCTGGTCAAGCTCACCGACAAGCGCGAGTTCAAGGCCAAGGTGCTGGGTGCGGACAAGCGCACCGACGTCGCGCTGATCAAGATCGAGGCCAGCAATCTGCCGGTGGCCAGGCTGGGTGATTCGGTCAAGCTCAAGGTCGGCGAATGGGTGGTGGCGATCGGTTCGCCCTTCGGCTTCGAGAACACCGTCACCGCCGGCATTGTCAGCGCCAAGGGGCGCTCGCTGGCACACGAGAACTACGTGCCCTTCATCCAGACCGACGTGGCGATCAATCCGGGCAACTCGGGCGGGCCGCTGTTCAACCTGAAGGGCGAGGTGATCGGCATCAATTCGCAGATCTATTCCCGTTCCGGCGGTTCCATGGGCCTGTCCTTCGCGATCCCGATCGATCTGGCGATCGACATCCAGAATCAGTTGAAGGCCAAGGGCAAGGTCAGCCGCGGCCGCCTTGGCATCGGCATCCAGGAAGTGAGCAAGGAACTGGCGGAGTCCTTCAATCTCGGCAAGCCGCAGGGCGCGCTGGTCGCCTCTGTGGAAAAGGGCTCAGCGGCTGACAAGGCCGGGATCGAGGTCGGCGACATCATTCTCAAGTTCGACGGCAGGGTGGTGAATGAGTCCGCCGATTTGCCACGCATGGTGGGATCGACCCGTCCCGGCAACAAGTCGGTGGTGCAGGTCTGGCGCAAGGGCACCACCCGCGACCTCGGTGTCACGGTCGGCGAATTGGCGGACGAAGACGACAACAAGACGCGCCTTGCCGGCCGCGGCGGCAAATCGGCCGAACCTCAGGCAGCCAACCGGCTCGGGCTGGTGCTGGCCGTGCCGACCGCGGAACAGAAACGGGCGCTGGGCATCCAGTACGGCCTGATCGTCGAGGACGTCAAGAGCGGCGGCGCCCGTTCCGAACTTCGCTCCGGCGACATCATCCTTTCGGCGATCATCAAGGGCAGCCAGACCGATATCAAGTCGCTGGCGCAGTTCAACGACATGCTGCAGGGCGTTGAAAAGGGCGGCGCCATGACCCTGCTGGTGCGGCGTGGCGACGCGCAGACCTTCATCACCCTCAAGAGTCCGTCCGATAAATAAGCCACCGCAGTTGCGGCTGTTCAGCCGCAACTATTGCCATCTGTGCCACGACATGCTCGCTGCGCTGGAAACCCTGCGCAGCGAGCCGGACGTGCCGTTTTTCGATATCGAGGTGGTGGACGTGGATGACGATCCGGCACTGGAGGCGAAATACGACGAACTGGTGCCGGTGCTGGCCGATGGCGAGGGCCGGGAACTCTGTCACTACTTTCTCGACGCCGCGAAAGTGCGTGAGTATTTAAAACGAGTTTAGTTTTGGCGTAACGCCTGCTTTGGCAGGCATTAGCCTGCACTGAAACGTCGTTTTGGGCTAAAATCTCACTCTTGCTTCAATGCGTCCAAGGTGCTCAAGAGCTTGAATGAGCGCCTTTTTTATTGCTCCTATGGATCACATCCGCAACTTCTCCATCATTGCCCATATCGACCACGGTAAATCCACCCTGGCCGATCGCATCATCCATCGTTGCGGCGGCCTGTCCGACCGCGAAATGGAGGCACAGGTGCTTGACTCGATGGATATCGAGCGCGAGCGCGGCATCACCATCAAGGCCCAGACCGCGGCCCTCAGCTACACGGCGAAGGATGGCAAGACCTACAACCTGAACCTGATCGACACCCCGGGCCACGTGGACTTCTCCTACGAGGTGAGCCGCTCGCTGTCCGCCTGCGAGGGCGCGCTGCTGGTGGTCGATGCCTCGCAGGGTGTCGAGGCGCAGACCGTGGCCAACTGCTACACGGCGATCGAACTCGGCGTCGACGTGGTGCCGGTGCTGAACAAGATCGACCTGCCCGCCGCCGATCCCGACAATGCGCGGCAGGAGATCGAGGACGTGATCGGCATCGACGCGACCGACGCAATTCTCTGTTCGGCCAAGACCGGGCTTGGCGTCGATGACGTGCTGGAAGCCGTCATCGCCCGCATCCCGCCGCCCAAGGGCGATCCGGCGGCACCGCTGAAGGCCCTGATCATCGACTCCTGGTTCGACAACTATGTCGGCGTCGTGATGCTGGTGCGCGTGGTGGACGGCACCCTGCGTGCCAAGGACAAGATACTGCTGATGGCGGAAGGCTCGCAGCATCTGTGCGAACAGGTCGGCGTATTCACGCCGAAGTCGGTGACCCGCCCCGAATTGCGCGCCGGCGAAGTCGGCTTCATCATTTCCGGCATCAAGGAACTCGATGCCGCCAAGGTGGGCGATACCGTGACCATCGCCGACCGGCGTGCCGCGGAGGCGCTGCCCGGCTTCAAGGAAATCAAGTCGCAGGTCTTCGCCGGCCTCTATCCGATCGAATCCAACCAGTACGACAGCCTGCGCGATTCGCTGGAGAAGCTCAAACTCAACGACGCGTCGCTGCACTACGAGCCGGAAGTGTCGCAGGCGCTAGGCTTCGGCTTTCGCTGCGGTTTCCTTGGCCTCTTGCACATGGAAATCGTGCAGGAGCGCCTGGAGCGCGAGTTCGACCAGGACCTGATCACCACCGCGCCGACCGTGGTGTACGAAGTGGTGATGCGCGACGGCAGCACCCTCCAAGTGGAAAACCCGGCCAAGCTGCCGGACGTCCAGAAAATGGAAGAAATCCGCGAGCCCATCATCACCACCAAGATTTTCGTGCCGCAGGAATATCTCGGCGCGGTGATCACGCTGTGCGAGAGCAAGCGTGGTTCGCAGGTAAACATGGCCTACCACGGCCGCCAGGTGCAGCTGACCTACGACATGCCGATGGCCGAAGTGGTGATGGATTTCTTCGACAAGCTGAAGTCCGTGTCGCGCGGCTATGCCTCGCTCGACTACGAGTTCAAGGAGTACCGGGCCGCCGACGTGTGCAAGCTCGACGTGCTGATCAACGGCGACAAGGTCGATGCCCTGTCGCTGATCGTGCATCGGGCCAACGCGCCGTATCGCGGCCGCGAGCTGGCGGCCAAGATGCGCGAGCTGATTCCGCGTCAAATGTACGACGTCGCCATCCAGGCGGCGATCGGCTCGACGATCGTGGCTCGCGAGAACGTCAAGGCCATGCGCAAGGACGTGCTGGCGAAGTGTTACGGCGGCGACATCACGCGCAAGAAGAAGTTGCTGGAAAAGCAGAAGGCTGGCAAGAAGCGCATGAAGCAGGTGGGCAGCGTCGAAATTCCGCAGGAGGCTTTCCTCGCGGTGTTGCGTGTGGGTGACAAATGAACTTTGCACTGATACTTTTCATACTCGTGGTTGCCACCGGCATCGTCTGGGCCTTCGATTATTTCTGGGCCAGGAAGAAGCGCCCGCCGGATGCCAAGGATCCGTGGTGGGTCGAATACGGCGGCAGTTTCTTCCCCGTCATCCTGGCGGTATTCCTGCTGCGCTCGTTTCTCGTGGAACCCTTCAAGATTCCCTCGGGATCGATGATTCCGACCCTGCTGGTGGGCGATTTCATCCTGGTCAACAAATACACCTACGGCGTGCGCCTGCCGGTGATCAACAAGAAGGTCGTTGCGCTCAATTCGCCGCAGCGCGGGGACGTGGTGGTGTTTCGCTACCCGCCCGATCCTTCGCTCGACTACATCAAGCGCGTGGTCGGCTTGCCGGGCGACAAGGTGGTCTACCGCAACAAGACGCTGAGCGTCAACGGCAAGGAAATCGTGCAGAAGAAGACCGACGATTACCTCGATCGCGACCGCCTGTTCTATACCCCGCGCTTCGTCGAAACCCTGGGTAGCGTGGACCATCAAATCCTGGTCGAGGCCGACGCACCATCCTTCGTGCAGCAAAGCGTGCGCTTTCCGTACGCCGACAAATGTCACTACAATAGTGAGGGCGTGAGTTGCGAGGTACCGGCCGGGCACTATTTCATGATGGGCGACAATCGCGACAATTCGCAGGACAGCCGATTCTGGGGCTTCGTCCCCGACGAAAACCTGGTCGGCAAGGCGTTCTTCATCTGGTTCAATTTTTCCGATCTGAAGCGGATCGGCTCGTTTAACTAGGGGCAAACATGAAATTTCAGCGTGGTCTCAGCCTGAACGGTATGGTGCTCATCGGCGTGGGTCTGGGCATGGTCGCCCTGCTGGCGATGAAGGCCGTGCCGCCCTGGATCGAATACGGCAACGCGCTCAAGGCGATCAAGGGCACTGCCGGCGACAATAGCCTCAAGGATGCGACTGTGGCGCAGGTGCGGGCAGCCTATGGCAGACGTGCCGACATGGATGACGTCAAGAGCATGCCGCCGGCGGATATCGAAATTACGAAGGAAGGCGGCGAGCTGGTGATCACCTTCGCCTATTCGAAGAAGGTTCCCCTGTTCGGCAATGCCAGCCTGGTCTTCGATTTCGAGGGCAGCAGCGCCAAGTAATGAAGCCACAACGCCTGGAGGCGGCCCTGGGTCACGGCTTTGGCCGGCCGGAGTTGCTGCGCCAGGCGCTGACCCATCGCAGTTTCGGTTCCTCGCATAACGAGCGCCTGGAATTTCTCGGCGACTCCCTGCTCAACTGCGTCGTCGCGGCCACCCTCTACCAGCGTTTTGCCGCACTCAAGGAAGGCGAGCTTTCGCGTTTGCGCGCCAGCCTGGTGCGACAGGAAACTCTGGCCGAGATCGCGCGTGGTCTGGGCCTCGGTGAGTTGCTGCAACTCGGCGAGGGCGAATTGAAGAGCGGCGGCACCAGGCGTCCCTCGATTCTCGCCGATGCGCTGGAAGCGCTGTTCGGCGCGATCTACGTCGATGCCGGCTTCGATGCGGTGCGCCGCGTCATCGAACGGTTGTACGAACCGGCCATGGCGCGCATCGATCCCAATGACAGCGGCAAGGATCCGAAAACCGCCTTGCAGGAAATCCTCCAGGGGCGACATCTGCCGCTGCCGCGCTATACGCTGCTGGCGACCAGCGGCGAGGCGCATGCCCAGCAGTTCGAGATCGAATGCGTCGTTGCGGACCTGGGCATACGCAGCACGGGCACCGGCGCCAGCCGGCGCATTGCCGAACAGCAGGCCGCACAGCGCGCCATAGCCGAGATCAAATCATGAACGCAGCGTTCCGCACCGGCTACCTGGCCGTCATCGGCCGGCCCAACGTCGGCAAATCGACCCTGACCAATCGCCTGGTGGGTGCCAAGGTCAGCATCACCTCGAAGAAGGCGCAGACCACGCGCCACCGCATACACGGCGTGCTGACCACCGACGATGCCCAGTTCATCTTCGTCGATACGCCGGGTTTCCAGATGACCCACAAGAACGCGCTGAACCGCCTGATGAACCGCAGCGTGACCTCCACCTTCGCCGACGTCGACGTGATCCTGCTGGTGGTCGAGGCGGGCAACTGGGGCAACGGCGAGGCCGAGATCCTGCGCATGCTGCCTGCCGACACGCCGGTCGTGCTGGTGATCAACAAGATCGACCGCCTGGCCGACAAGAAGGAACTGCTGCCCTTCATCGCCAAGGTATCCGTATTGCATGAATTTGCCGAACTGGTGCCGCTGTCGGCCGAGAAGGGCATCGGCACCGACGAACTGCTGCGCGCCGTGGCGCGCTATCTGCCGGAAGGGCCCCCGGTGTTCGACGCCGACGACATCACCGACCGCTCCGAACGCTTCATGGCCTCCGAGATCCTGCGCGAGAAGCTGTTCCGCAACCTGGGCGAGGAACTGCCCTACGGCATCGCCGTGGAAATCGAGAAGTTCGAACAGGAAGGCGAGTTGCGCCGGATTCACGCCGCCGTGATCGTCGATCGCGCAGGCCACCGCGCCATCGTCATCGGCAAGGGCGGCGAGCGCATGAAGCGCATTTCGACCGACGCGCGCAAGGAAATGGAAACCCTGTTCGGCGGCAAGGTCTGGCTGGAGACCTGGGTCAAGGTCAAGGGCGGCTGGGCCGACGACGAGCGCGCGCTGAAATCACTGGGATACGATTGAGCGCCGTCCGCCGGGCCGCCCCAAGGACGGCGCCGCCAACTACTCGCAGCTCGCGAACCACCGTCACCCCCTCGCTTGGCGAGGGGGCTGGGGGGAGAGCCCCTTCGTGAGCAAGCGCGTCGATGGGCAGGCGGCGTATGTCCTGCACCAGCATCCCTACAGCGAAACCAGCCTCGTGGTGGACGTGTTCACCCGCGACCACGGCCGCGTACCCCTGCTGGCGCGCGGTGCCCGGCGCCCACGTTCCGCCATGCGTGGCATGCTGATGTCCTTCCAGCCGCTGGAACTGGGCTGGTTTGGCGGCGGCGAGGTCAAGACTTTGGCCCGCGCCGAATGGCTGGGCGGCATGCCGCTGCTGGGCGGGCGCTGCCTGCTGCTCGGCTATTACCTGAATGAACTGCTGCTGAAGATGCTGCCGCGCGAGGACGCCCACGCCGCGCTGTTCGACGCCTATGCCGCGGCCCTTTACGCCCTTGCCGCGGGCGGCGCCGACGCGCCGGAACTGCGGCGCTTCGAGCAGACGCTGCTGAAGGAACTGGGCTACGGCCTGACGCTGGACGTCGACGTCGATAGCGGCCTGCCGGTGGTGGCGGAGCAGGAATACGCCTTCCTGATCGAGCGCGGCCCGGTGGCAAGAGTTGGCGCTGGCGCGCCTTGCGTGCCTGGGACTCCGCTTTGCGGGCAGGCAACGGCGGGCGAGATGGCGCGCCTGCGCGGCAAGACTCTGCTCGACATGGCGGCCGACGACTACGCCGATCCGCGCACGCGGCTCGAAAGCCGGCAACTGATGCGGACTTTGATCGCGCACCACCTCGGCGGCAAGCCGCTGCAATCGCGGCGGGTTTTCATCGAATTGCAGGAGTTGTGACTATCATCCCGTTATCCGCGGGTGGCCATACGGAGGCAGCATGATCGAACTAGGCGTCAACATAGACCACGTGGCAACCGTGCGCGAGGCGAGAAAAACCCACGAGCCCGATCCGGTCTGGGCGGCGGTCGAGGCGCACCTCGGCGGCGCCGACGGCATCACCGTGCATCTGCGCGAGGATCGCCGCCACATCCAGGACCACGACGTGCGACGCCTGCGCGAGCTGACCCACATCAAGCTCAACCTGGAAATGGCCGCCACCGACGAGATGGTCGGCATCGCCTGCCAGGTCAGGCCCGAGATGGCCATGCTGGTGCCCGAAGGCCGCCACGAAATAACCACCGAAGGCGGCCTCGACGTGGCCGGCCAGGAAGCCCGCCTGCGCGACGTGGTGGCGCGCCTGCGTGACGCCGGCATCGTCACCAGCGTCTTCATCGACGCCGAACTGCCGCAGGTCGAAGCCGCCGCCCGCATCGGCGTGCGCGTCTGCGAAATCCACACCGGACCCTACGCCCATGCCTTCTTCAATCAGGGCCGCGACAGAGAGAGCCCGGCCGTGGTCGCCGAACTCAACAAGATACGCAGCGCCGGCGCGGCGATCCGCGCCGCCGGCATGCGCTTCAACGCCGGCCATGCGCTGAACTACTTCAACGTGCAGCCGGTGGCGGCACTGCCCGGCATCCGCGAACTGCACATCGGCCACGCCATCGTCAGCCGCGCGCTCTTCGTCGGCATGCGCGAAGCCGTGGCCGAGATGAAGCGCCTGCTGCGCGAAGCCCAGTGCCTGTGATTTTCGGCATAGGCACGGACATCGTCGCCGTCGCGCGCATGGCTGACTACTGGCAGCGCCACGGCGAGCGCGGCCTGGAAAAGATGCTGGCGCCGGAAGAACGCGAGGACTGCCGCAACAGCCTCGATCCCGCGCGCTTCCTCGCCAAGCGCTTCGCCGCCAAGGAGGCGCTGGGCAAGGCGCTCGGCACCGGCGTGCGCGCCCCGTTGTTGCTGCCCGAGATCGCCGTCGGCCACGACGAACTCGGCAAGCCGTCCTTCAGCTATTCGCCCAAACTCGCCGCCCATTTCGCCGAACGCGGCTTGACCGCCCACCTGTCCATCAGCGACGAGCAGGACTATGCCGTCGCCTTCGTCATATTGGAGAAGCCATGAACAGCCTGCCTCTCGGACCGCTGATGATCGACATCGCCGGCCACGAACTCTCCGCCCTCGACCGCCAGCGCCTGACCCACCCGCTGGTCGGCGGCGTGATCCTGTTCGCCCGCAACTACCGCGATCCGCAGCAGCTCACCGCGCTGTGCGCCGCGATTCACGCCCTGCGCAGCCCGGCGCTGCCGATCGCCATCGACCACGAAGGCGGGCGCGTGCAGCGCTGCCGCGAAGGCTTCACCCATGTGCCGCCGATGCGCCGCCTGGGCGAACTGTGGGACACAGATCCCGCCGCCGCGCGTCGGGCTGCCGCCGATCTCGGCTACCTGCTGGCCGCCGAACTGCGCGCCTGCGGCGTCGATTTTTCCTTCACCCCGGTGCTTGACCTCGACTGGGGCCCCAGCGGCGTCATCGGCGACCGCGCCTTCCATCGCGACCCGCTCGCCGTGGCCGAACTCGCCGGCGCCCTGATAGAGGGCCTGCGTGCCGCCGGCATGGGCTGCTGCGGCAAGCACTTCCCCGGCCATGGCTGGGTCGCGGCCGACTCGCACCTGGCGATCCCGGTCGATGAGCGCAGCCTGGCCGAGATGGAGCCCGACCTCACGCCCTATCGTCGCCTGAAGCTCGACGCCGTGATGCCGGCGCATGTGATCTATCCCCAAGTCGATCCGCGGCCCGCCGGCTTCTCGCCGCTCTGGCTGGAAAAACTGCGCAAGGAATTCGGCTTCGACGGCGTGATCTTCAGCGACGACCTGTCGATGGAAGGCGCCGCCTTCGCCGGTGACATGGTGCAGCGCGCCGACGCGGCCTGGAACGCCGGCTGCGACGTGCTGCTGATCTGCAATTCGCCCGATGCCGTCGCCACCGTGCTGGACAACTGGCAGCCGGCCGCCGACCCGCTACGCGCGGCGCGGCTGGCGCGGCTCTCGCCGCCGGCCGGCTGGCAGCAGGATGCGGCGCGCTACGCGGCGGGCAGGGCGGCGGTGGAAAGCCTCATGGCCTGATTCATCGCGCGACCTGCGCCAGCAGCAGCACGGCCCACCACGCGCCTATCCCCATCTGCACCGCGAACGCGGTGAAACGCAACGTTACCGCGGTGGCGGATGTCGATGCCAGGTGGATCAGCGATTGCAGGATGCGCGCCGCCAGCAGGACGTATGCCAGCGGATCGGTCAGGGCCGATTGCCCGGCGGCCACCGCGACCAGCATCAGGCCGCCGAAAATCGGCAGGCCTTCGAGGCAGTTGGCATGCGCGCGCGCCAGGCGCTGCATGAACGGAGAAAGATTCGAGTTGTCGGGAGAAAAGCCGTTGGCCGGCACCGTCCCGGTGACCACCAGCCAGGAGCGGATGGCTTCCATCAGCAGCAGCAGCGCCAGGGTCCAGGCGACGAAACTCGTGAGGGCGGCAAGTGTGGGGGTCATGGTCGATCAGTCCTTTCTCCGTCTATCGGCTGGTTCGAGCGTGGCGCCGGGCAAGCATTGATGCAATCTTGGGCGCGCATTACGAAGGCACTACCAAGCCGGCTCACGCGCCACCTGTTTTCGCGTCCAGCCGGGCATCGAATTTCTTCTTGTCGATGACGAAGCGCTCATGCCGGCCGCGGGATATCAGGTCTATGCCATCGTGGGCTTCGACGGAAAAAACCAGCCGCTTGCCTTCGACCGCCAACAACTCCACCGTCGCCGTGACCTCCAGGCCCGGCGGCGTGGCCGCCTCGTGACTCACATCGATATGCGTGCCGACCGTCTGCTCCTGTGGCCAGTCGAGATGGGGGTTGATCGCCTTGATGCAGGCCCATTCGAGGAAGCCGACCAGAAAACCGGTGGCGAAGACTTCCGGCATTGCCAGAAATTCTTCCGACTCCGGATAAAGCGCCGGGACGGTTTTCGATGGCGGAACGATGAACTTATGCTCGTAGCTGATGCCGGGTTTCAAGCTTTCCTTCATCTGCGCGTCAGTCCGGGATCGCTGGCTCGACGAGCGTTGCCAACTGCGCCAGGGATTCCTGCCACCCGAGGTAGCACATCTCAAGCGGAATGACTTCCGGCACCCCTTCCTGCACGATGGCGATTTCCGTGCCACAGGACACTTTGGTCAAGGCCACCGTCACCTGCATCTCGCCGGGCAGGTTCGGGTCATCGAACTTGTCCGTGTAGCGAATCCGCTCGTGGGGAAGCAGTTCGAGATACTCGCCGCCGAAGGAGTGGCCGTTTCCTGTCGTGAAATTGGTGAATGACATGCGAAAGCTGCCGCCGACCTTGGCCTCCATGTGGTGCACCTTGCAGGTGAAACCGTAGGGCGGTAGCCACTTTGCCATGGCGTCCGGGTCCAGGAACGCCCGATACACGCGCTCCGCAGGCGCGCGGAGCACGCGGTGAAATCGCACAGTACCTGTAGGCATTTGGGGTTCTCCTTTCAAGGCATCGCTGGTTGGAAGGCTGGCCTCGGGGCATTGTATAACCGCTGCGCAAGTGTGGCGTCCAAGGTCACTGAACCGCATGCCTGGGCGCAGCGTAAGACGTTTACTCGCCGGCCATTGCGCTGATTTTGCATACCGTGCGCCAATTGCGATACGTCATCGGCACGCCGAGCAATTTCTCGGCACTGGCCGGGAGCCTGGATTTTCCAAACCCTTCGGGGGTATGCAAATAGAAGACATGATCCCCGAGATGAAAACGTTCGCTCGGTTTTCTGAGGCTGTCGAGTTTTCCCAGGTCACGGCTCCTCGGAGTGGCGGCGAGAAAGCCAAGATGCAGACTAACCGGGTCCGCTTCCCCCTCGGGAAATGGATTCCGTGCGATCGCCCTTTCCATCGCATCGGGCCCGAGAATCAGTACCCGGGGCGAAAAGCCGCAGCGTTCCTCGATTTCTTCCATCAGCCGTGTCGCAAGCGGCGAAGCGTGCTTCTCCGTGCTCTGGAATACGGCATTGCCGCTTTGGATATATGTCCTGACGCTTCTGGCGCCCAAACCCTCCAGCAAGGCAACAAGCTCCTTCATCGGCAATGAGTTCTTGCCGAGGACGTTGATGCCGCGGAGCAGCGCTATGTAAGTCTTCATGCGCTTAGCGCTTGGTCGTCTCCGTGCACGACACCGGCCAGACCGTCTTGCGGCCCTCCGGATGGATGCGTCCGTCAGTGCCGACCACGGCGGGGCGGACCGTCTGGGTTTCATCGGCAAGGCTGCGTATTGCGGACAAGTCGTGGAGGTCCTCAAGAAATAGGACGAGCGGGTCGTCCAGTCGCGCATCCTTGCCGCTCACCATCGAGCCAAACATGCCCTTGATCTCGTACTCCTCGTTCGGGCCGTAGAAGGTCGACAGGTGCAGATGCGCATAGCCGTTCGGGCCATAGTGCTTCCCCGCCGTGCCGGTGGCGCCGGCGAGGCCAATCGCCTTGCCTGCCTTGACGCGATCACCGACGTTGAGACCGGGGAGCGCGGCAAGGTGCTGGTACTTGCTGAATACGAAATAGGACGAGCCAGTATCGATGGGCGTGTGCCGCAGCCAGATATAGATGCCTTCCAGGGCCCCGCCTTCGCCAAACGCGATGACCTCGCCGTCAGCGATGGCCAGCAGTGGCGTACCGGTTTTCAAGCTGATATCCATGCCTCCGTGCAGTCCGCTGTTTCGGTCGCCGCGGCGAAAACTGCCGTCGTAGCGCGTGGGGGATGCGAATGGCGATGCAATCGGCTCGCAAGCGTATCCGCCTGGAAAGGCCACACGCAGGCCGCTGGCGATGATCGCGTGATCGCGGCGTTCGACTTGTGCCCGGGCAGAAAAGGCCAGCACCACGGCGAGAAGCATCGCAAGTCTCATGTTCATTCCTTTCGGCAAGGTGCAAATGCGTCACTCATGCTGCCCATGTTGCCCGAACTGAACCACCCGGTGCGGACCCGCATGCCGGGTGGTGTAAGGAGGGCCGGTTAGCGAAGTAATCGGGCCGAGGCCGCAAATCGCCCCGAGGGAAATCAAAATGGCCCGCCCTTAAAATCAATCACTTAACATGACTGCCTTGAGAGAGAGGTAACCGGCCACCGAGCGCAGCGAGGAAATCCGCCGGTGTAGCCGATCCGGTTGATCGGCGGCAGTGCGCCCACCATCAGCGCGATGCCATGGGGTGTTGTTGTTGGCGCACTCATGCGAATTCCTCGCCGAACAGCAACGACCATGCGCTCCGGTAAGCCACTTGATGTTGCGCCTCGATTGGGAGGCGCTTCAAGAAAGTTCTGTGTTTCTGATCGTATTCGTCGATCCGGTTAAAGCGATCCCCGCCCAGATCCAATGCTGATAAGAACCGCATCGGATAGGCGACGATAAGATCTCGCCATTCCGGCTTAAGGCTGCCATCGTTTGCCCATACGCGGGCATGCCGCTGCTTGCTTAGAGGGTAGGTCGAGCTTGAGTCGCCAAATGCGGTATCGAAATACAAATTGGGGAAGCGCTTGATCAGGTCTTCGACGTATGCCGGTTCATAGCGGGAGGAACGTTCGATGTAGCGTACCTGGGCCAAATGAGCCCAGATCACCTTGGCCTTGGGATAGAGATTCAACATCTTTTCCAGCGGAGCCAACAGTTCGTCCTCCACTTCGTAATGAATCTGGAACGGCAGCCCGGTCTTTTCGCCAAGACTGAATACGCGATGCCCGGTGGAGCTATCTATAGGGATCTGGACGTCACGATCCATCTCTCCACGCTTCGCCTGCCTGGGCGAAGGGTAGTGTCGGAACTCGAACTCACCGAACAGCAGCATGTTCTTGGCCTCTGCTTCCTGCGCATTGAGGAATTCATCCGGAGCTTCCGTCAAGGCCGGCGGTTGTCCGCCGTTGCCCACCGGAATGAACCGGTCTGGATAGTTGGCGAGTAATCGTTCCGACAAGTTATCGAAACGAACGCCTTTCTTGAACTGCCCCTCACCGATATCCGCGGAAAGCGCCATCAGCCCGATGTTGAGTCTATCCATGCTCTGCGCGATTGCGTCGATGTCGATCCGTGTAGAGCTGCATGAGCTTTCGATATCAACGTAAGGCAGCTGTCCGGTGGCGAGGATCTTCTTCAGCCGTTCTCTATATCCCGCCTTCAACTGCGCGAACTCGCGCTTGCCTTGAGCGTTACTGTTTCCGGAAAGGCCAGCGACGAATGGAAGCGCACAGATCGTCTTGACCAGACGGCGTCGAGTTATTGCGTTCATCGGAGGTATCCCCAAAGGCGAGACGGGCTAATGAGGGTGTAGAGAATATAGACACGCGTCCATTGGCGGTAGAGAAAACCACGTCAAGCAATTCAAGGCGTTCAACTTGTGGCGGCAGTCAACACCGGAAGCATGCCCGTTCAGACTTCGATCCGCCCGACCTTGCTGCGCTGGTGGCGGTTGTTGACGATCAGGGCGATCAGCACGATGGCGGCGCCCATGAGTTCGAGGGCGCCGGGGATGCGGCCCTGGGCGATGGCGATCAGGTAGGTGATGACGGGGGTGAAGTTGGCGAAGAGGCCGGCGTTGAGGGGGCCGAGCTTGGCCACGCCCATGTTCCAGAACAGGATGCCGAAGACCGAGACGCAGAGGATGATGAACGGGCAAAGGGGTCGGAGACATTTCGCTTTGCGTCGTCGTGTCGATAATTCTCGGAAAGACAAATCACGCTGACCCCTTTGGTTAAGAGCCTCACACCCTGCAGCGAGACCGTGCATCCGCAAAAGTGGGCGCTGGCGATACGGCAGTAGGAAGCGAATTTATGCTGACCCCAATAGTTCTGCGCGGTTTCATTGCGCAGCGTCCCCTGCACCGCAGGGTTGGGCGTCGCCATGTGGAGTTCAGTGGCCCAATGAAGTGACGCAGTTCGACGCGCACGGTTCTAGTACTTGATTTCGCGTTACACGGACCACGCCAACGTAATCCGACTTCTTCGCGTTGGTATAGGTGATGTGAATTTCCTCGCCGTATGACGGACTTCCAAAGTCCCAAGCCCAATATGTTCTATTTCCATTGGCTTTGAACAGGAAGAACTCTCCCTTATTGGGGAGGGAGATTGACCGATGCAGTTGATTGCTCAACGCTTCACTTTGTTGAGCCAAGGTGCGCCTCAAACGGTCGTGCTGACGACTTGGCAGCACGCGTCTCACCGTTTGGTCTTCGGACAGAGGTCGGAGCTTTGAATCGACTTTCGGCATCTCCTCTCCTTGGCCTAGCAAAGCCCAATATATGTGCTGGTTTATGTACCCTTCTCTACCGATTCGCCATATCGAAGTTGGCTTGCCTGTGTTGTCAAAGTCGCCGTCGCTCCAGTCGCCGGCAAAATAGACCTCAAGCCCGGCTGGCGCAAAATACTTGTGTGGCCACTCGACATTAACGAATGGTCCATTTTCGGTCTTGTTTTCGATAAGTTCTTTCAATTTCTTGCAGGCGGGGTGTCTACAACTCGCATCGGGGTTGACCGTGGTTTGCATCTGGCAAATAGCATGCCGCTCATATCGTCCACCGTTGCCCTTAACTATTCTGGTGATGCTAACGCCATCGCTGTCGCCTGTGTCCGTTGAAACGATGTAGTTGACGCCCTTGAAACGCACAAAGCGTGGCTCATCAAGAACACCTAACTCCATTGATGCCTTTGGGGCAAGTTCTTTGGCTTGCGCCGCTTGCTGTGACGGAATGTCGAATAGTTCCGCGGAGACGAAACGGCCACTACCCTGAATGTTCCAAACGAATAGGTCCTCCTTGCCGTCATTGTCTGCATCGACAATAGAAACGCCCTTTGCATAGTCGGTACTTTCGAGCAGTTCAATCTTCGACTTGTCAATGAGTAGGCGTTCTTTCTGTGTTGGTTCGCGAGAAGGATTGGGAAGTTTCGATGTTTGTTTGTTCGCAAAGTACCCGGATATTTCTGAGCAAACATTCGCATCGGAAGCGGCGAATGCACTGGCCGCCCAAAGAAGGAAGGCAATCACGGCGACCGATTTCTTGGCAAGGAGGGTCATGGTAATAGGTAACAGCCTGAAGACGTCCAATGTTTGAGCTCATCCGAGTGCGGAAGCTGGTGACGCCCGCTGTAGCACTCCGGGTGCAGCGAAGGGTTAGTCGGCATGATCCTTGGCTCGTCGGGTGGCATACAGAAGACGACCCAGGTCGCTTGGTGAGTCCCAAGAGTAGAAGACACCGTCAAAGTCTACAGAGTAGTCATTGAGCATTGAGCCCATAACATTTGCAGCCGCGTCCAACTCATTCCAGGTGATGGCAGCCTCATTGTGCAGGCGAGTTCGATCAAAGAAATACTTCTTGTCGAAGTGCCCCTGGTACTTGTCGCGGCGGAGCCTGATGCTGGGGAGCGCCGCGAGCGATCGAATTTTGTTCCGATCGGCTTCGATCGAGGTTGCTGTGATCGGGACGCGGTCCTTTAGCATCCAGTGACCATCGGGATACCCCTTGCGCCGCTTCAATTCTTCTGTTGTGAGCCAGTCACGGTTGTACTCGACAAATGCAAGGAAGTTGAAAAAGCCGCGCTCCCCCTGTTCGTCGAAGAGCTTGTCAGCCCAGAGGATCACTGTGGTGAAGAGAGCGTCCTCCACGGTGTGAAAGAAGCCCGGTGCAAGGTTGATTTCCGTCAGGTGATCGTGCGTGTGATCATTAATCTGGTGCAAGACGGCGGCGCAATCGCGAAAGCAATGAATCTCGCGACGGAGATGTTCGCGGTACTCGTCGAACACCTTCTCGAACTCATTGCGAGCGAGTTTCATGCCGACTAACGAATGAAAGGGACTTCCCCGTCCCGAGGCTGCGGCGGAAGCCGCGAACGGCAACGAGTGCCATGATGAGAGTTCTCGATCACATCAAAACCACGAAAGGGGAAGTCCATGAGCATTATCACAGTTGGAATCGATCTGGCCAAGAACGTCTTTGCCGTGCATGGCGTTGATGATAACGGCAAGGCGGTATTGGTCAAGCCCAAGGTATCACGCGAGCATCTTCTGCCGCTGATCGCGCAACTGCCGCCCTGCGTCATCGGCATG
>JBDRPN010000013.1:0-27580 GCA_043826925.1 Pseudomonadota bacterium | reverse complement strand
TGGACGCCAGATTGCCACAGGCGAAACCAGAAAGCAAGCAGAAAACGCCATATTACATGGGTACGTTTCCGCCCGAAAAAATGGCCGAAATCCCCTCTATTCAAGGGCTCGGCAATTTCAGTCGGTCAAAGTTCGGGCTAGCGCGCGGGAAACCCACGCCATGCAGCAGGGGCCCGGGTTCTGGCTCGACCGAGCTTAATGAAGGCGGCCGGCGGAATCGAACAACTGGACACGGACGATGTCGAATTCAGGCAAAGCCGATCGACTACAGAGTGCGATCCCCTCACCGCAGGCGATCGCCACCGCCAACTTTCGAGGAGACAGCCATGCCGCAAGTCACATCCATCGCCGAAGCAAGCCATGAATAAGCCGCGGAGCATTACCCGACCATCGCGACGCCCGGCGGCCGTCCAACGCCAAATGCGAGCGCTGCTGCGTTTGAGCCGTTTACTACATCTATCGGAGAACTGAAATGCTCAGCAAGAACACAATTTGTCTCTGGTTCGACGGCACCGCGCTAGAAGCCGCGCAGTTCTACGCCGAGACGTTTCCGGACAGCGCGGTGGGAACGATCCATCGCGCGCCCGGCGACTATCCCGATGGCAAGCAGGGCGACGTCCTGATGGTCGAGTTCACCGTGATGGGCATCCCTTGTATCGGCCTGAACGGGGGGCCGGCGTTCAAGCACAGCGAGGCTTTCTCCTTCCAGGTTGCGACCGACGACCAGGCCGAAACCGATCGCTTGTGGCATGCGATTGTCGGCAACGGCGGTCAGGAAAGCGAGTGCGGCTGGTGCAAGGACAAGTGGGGCCTGTCGTGGCAGATCACGCCACGCGCCCTTATGGCCGCGATCGCCGATCCTGATCGCGCGGCGGCCAAGCGCGCTTTCGAGGCGATGATGCAGATGGGAAAGATCGACATCGCCGCGATCGAAGCGGCCCGGCGCGGCTGATGCTCTTTGATCGTCCTTTTCTGCTGGCCGGGAACCTCGGCCGGCCCCGCATGGCCAGCCGAGCGGCGTGTGCGCGCAGCAATGCTGCGCGCACGCGCCGTGTCGTCAGCGCCAACTCTTCAGGCGGCTGGTTGCGCCTGCCCGTCGGCGCGTCCGGATTGAGAAACGGCAATACGGGTCATCCGTCGCTGGATTTGAGGCGGATGTCGTTGCGTACCGCCTTGACGCCCGGTACCTGACGGGCGACCAGCGAGGCCTTGTCGACTTCGGCGCGGCTGGCGACGAAGCCGGAAAGCTGGACGACGCCCTTGAAGGTCTCGACCTTGATTTCGGACGCCTTGACGTCCTTGTCCTGGATGAAGGCGGACTTGACCTTGGTGGTTATGACGCTGTCGTCGACGTACTCGCCGGTGCTTTCCCTGGTCGGACTGCCGCCGCAGGCGGCAAGCAGCAGTACCATCAGGACCGCGGCGCTGGTGGATTTGGCGTTCATCGTGGTTTCTCCTTTACGGTTGCGTGGCCGGTCGGATCGTCAGCCGGATGGAAAATATGGAAATAACAACACTCCTCCCCGATGTTTTGCCGGGAGTTGCTTTCATCATAGGAACCCCGCGGCAAAGCCGCTGTCAGACTTGACTGAAACGCGTGTAGGACAATTCCTGCGTACCCGGGCCGTTTTCCGGCCTGGGGAAGGAGGCATGCCATGCAAGCAAGCATCCCGATTTATCTGGCGCCGCGCTTCGGGCGCATCGCCCGCAAGGACTGGCACCATCTGCTCCTGGCCTTGGGCTGCGTCTTCGTCCTGCTCCTGCTGGGGTCGAGCCACCGGCAGGCGATCGACAGCCTGGACGCCCTCGACGGCCTGCAGTTGCAGGCCGAACGGGTGGAGCGCCTCGACGGTTTGCTGATTCAGTTGGTGGCTGCGGAAAATGCCGTGCGCGGCTATCTGCTGAGCGGCAATCGCGCCCATCTCGAACCGTACCGTCTGGCAAACATGGGCGAACGCGTGGAGGAGATTCGCCGCGACTTCGCGACGAACCCCGCCAACGACGATGCCCTCGCCGATCTTTCGGGGCTGGTGGCGATCAAGCTGCGCAGCCTCGATCAGGCGGTCCAGCGCGGCATGGCCGGCCAGGAAACGCGCATCCAGGGCAAGCGTTACACCGACCGTATCCGCGACCTGATCCTGGGGCTGGAGGCACAGCTGCTGGCGCAGGGGCGAGTCTCCTTCGAGCGCTCGACGCGCGACCTCGAACAGACCCGCGCGGTGGTGGTCGTCCTCGCCGCCGGCGCCGTGGCGCTGATGGTCCTGCTGTATTTCGTCCTCGAACGCCAGCTGCAGTTGCGGGAACAGCTCGCCGGCCTGCTGCGCAGCGAGAACCAGCGCCTCGACAGCGTGGTGCAGGAGCGTACCGCCGAGTTGAGCGAACTGGCGAGCCACCTCACCAATGTCAGCGAAACCGAGAAAGCACGCCTGGCGCGGGAACTGCACGACGAACTGGGGGCGCTGCTCACCGCCGCCAAGATGGAATCCGGATGGATCGCCCGCAAACTCGACGGTGTCGATGGTGTCGACGGCGACGCGCTCGCGCCCTGCCGGGAACGCCTGGCGCGGCTGGAACGGCTGCTCGACGACGGCATCGCCATGAAGCGCCGGATCATCGACGACCTGCGCCCGCCGCTGCTCGAAATGCTGGGCCTGGTCAGCGCGCTGCGCGCCCTCGGCGAGGAGTTCGCCCGCGACGCCGAGGCCAGGCTGAGCCTGGATCTGCCGGCCGACGATGTGGAGCTTGACCCGGCGCCGGCGCTGGCGACCTTTCGTATCGCGCAGGAAGCCTTGACCAACATCCGCAAGCACGCCCGCGCGCGGCGGGTGAAGCTCGCCCTGCGGGTCGTGGCAGGCAAAGGGCTGGCGCTGGAAATCGAGGATGACGGCCAGGGATTCCTGGCCGCCGCGGCATCGCGCCGGCATCATGGCCTGGCGGGCATGAAACACCGCGTGCAGATGTGCGCCGGGGATTTCATACTCAGCAGCCGGCCCGGAGCCGGGGTTCGCATCGTGGCGCGGATTCCACTGACGGCGCGCTGACGGCAGCTGCGCCCGACGCCTGAGGCCGCGGATCAGGAAGGCGTTGCCTGCCGCCGGTTGGACGAGTCCTCGATGAGCACCACTTTCAGCGGCGGGATCTGTCCGGTGCCGTCCATGTTCGCGCCTTCACTCCAGCATCAGGCTGTTGCGCACGGCATAGGCGGCCAGTTCGGCATTGCTGCCCACCCCGAGTTTTTCCAGAAGGCGCGAGCGATACGTGCTCACCGTCTTGACGCTGAGCCGGAGCGCCTCGCCGATCTCCGAAACCGATTGCCCGCGGGCAAGCCGCAGAAAGACCTGCAGCTCCCGCTCGGAGAGTTGCCGATGGGGCGCCGCCGCGCCGGCGCCGGTCACCTCGTCGGCGAGCAGCTCGGCCATGCGCGGCGAGAGGTAACGGCGGCCCTGGCCGACGGCGCGCACGGCGCGCAGCAATTCGTCCCGTCCGCATTCCTTGCACAGGTAGCCGTCGGCGCCGTTGCGGATCATCGCCAAGGCATAACGCTCTTCGGGAAAGCCGGTGAGGACCAGCACCCGCGGCTTGGAATGGTGCAGGCGCAGGGTGCGCAGCACATCGATGCCGCTTTGTCCGGGCAGTGCCAGATCCAGCAGCAACACATCGCAGCCGGTTTCCTGCAGCAGCGCCAGCGCCTCCTCGCCGGACGCGGCCTCGAAGGCCACGACGATGCCCACTTCGTCGGCCAGCATCTCGCGCAAACCGGCACGGACAATCGCATGGTCATCGACTATCGCGACTCGCAGCATGAGTGGCACCCCGCTCGATATTGTCCTGGGTCTGACCCGCCATCGCCTGCCGGAGTTCAGGGCGCCGCCGATCTTTCGCTGCGCCGCCCGGCGCCTGGAAACTGGCCTGGGGTGCGCGGTGTCGGCGGCGTCCTACAAACGAATCGGCGGCGTCCGACAGCATTGGCGCCAATGCGGCTCTAGGCTGCAATCAACCCGCGGACGCTATCCCCCGATAGGGTGGTGGGGCGATTCCCGCCCCATCCGCGGGTGCCACTTGCAATGGAGGCCATCATGATCCGCAAACGCTTGAGTTGGCTGTTGGCTGCTGTTCTGCTGGCATCGTGGCTCGCACCGGCCGCGGCCAGCGAACCCGAGACGCTGGTAAAGGGCGTCACCGAAGAGGTGCTGAAAATCCTCCGCGAGGACAAGGGCATCCAGTCCGGAAACCGCCAGCGGGCCGTCTCCCTGATCGAAACCAAGGTCGCCCCGCATTTCGACTTTGCCCGCATGACCAGCCTCGCCGTCGGCCGGCCCTGGCAGCAGGCAAACGCCGAACAGCGCAAGGTGCTGGTCGGGGAATTCCGCAGCCTGCTGGTACGCACCTACGCCAACGCGCTGACTTCCTATCGCGACCAGACGGTGAGCTTCAAGCCATCGCCCAGGCAAGGCGCCGGCGACGAGGTCACCGTGCATAGCCAGATCAACAAACCGGGCGGCCAGCCGATCTCGCTCGACTACAGCCTGGCCAGCGCCGCAGGCGACTGGAAGGTGTTCGACGTGGCCATCGCCGGCGTCAGCCTGGTCACCAACTACCGCAACAGCTTCGCCAGCGAAGTCGGCAAGGGCGGCATCGACGGCCTGATCAAAACCCTGCAGGAAAAGAACCGCCGTTCCGCAACCGCGACACTTTCGCCGCGACAGGAACAGCCCGCGTGGAGCGCGGCATAGCCCGAGCCGCCGTAGCGCCAGCGCCAACTCCTGGGCTGGGGAGCTTGGGCCAGGGCGGCGGCCAAGGCGGCGGCTAGGGCGGCGGCAGGCTCCTGCGGTGGCGCACGAAAAGGCCCATCAGCGGCTTGACGCTGGTGCCGTGGGCGAGGATCGACAGCGACACGACGATCAGCGTGAATTGGATCAGTTCCAGCGCCAGGGTTTCGGGCAGGCCGTGCTGGATCGCATACATCAGGTAGTACAGCGAACCGATGCCGCGCACGCCGAACCAGCCCACCATGCCGCGTATCGGCCACGAGCTGCGGGTGCCCAGCAGGCCGACGAGCACGCTCAGCGGGCGCGCCACGACGAACAGGAACAGCGCGAGCGCGACCGCCCGCCAGCTCCAGGAATCGAGGAACAGGGTGCCGCCGATCAGCAGGATCAGCGTTATTTCCGAGAGCCGTTCCAGATGTTCCTTGAACACCAGCGATCCTGCGCTGACGGTCGGCGGCAGTTCGCTGTCGGCACCGGCGCCGGCCCCTTGCGCTACTGAGCCGGCAAGCTTGAGTTCGGTCTGGCGCAAGGCGACGGCGGCGAAAAATACCGCGAGAAATCCCCAGGCGTCGACCATCACGCTCAGGCCATAGACGACACCGATCAGGCCGAGGCCGAGGAAGTCGTCCATCAGTTGGTGTTCCTGGTCCTTGCCGCGCAGTTTCCAGGCCAGGTGAGCCAGGGCGGCGCCGCACAGGAGCCCGATGGCGACGCCTGCCGCGGTGGCCCAGAGCACGTCGTACAGCGCCCAGCGCAGGCCGAGTTCGCCGAGATCGTGCAAGCCGAGCAGCCCCAGGCCCAGCATCACGAAGGGAAAGGCGCTGCCGTCGTTCATGCCGGCTTCGCAAGTCAGGGTGTAGCGCAACTGGTCGCGGTCGCCGGGGTGGCGGATCTGGACGTCGGTCGCCAGCACCGGGTCGGTGGGCGCCAGGATCGCGCCGAGCAGGATGGCCGCGCCCAGCGGCAGGTCGAGCAGATACCAGGCAAAGGCCGCGACCAGGCCGACGGTGACGGTCATGGATACGGTGGCCAACAGGACAGGCGTGCGCCAGCGCGCCAGGCTGACCGGCACCGGCATCTTGACGCCGGCGGCGAACAGCGAAATCAGCACCGCCACCTCGGTCAGCACTTCCAGCAGGGCCGCTTGCCTGAGCGGATTGAAGTGAAAGGCATCGAGTACCGTGGGTCCGGCCAGCATTCCCACCGCCAGATAGATGATGGCCGGGGTGACCGGCAGCCGCGCCAGCAGGGTAGCCGTGGCCCCCCGGGCCAGCAGCAGGCCGCCGATCAGCAGAAACCATTGCGCGTTGGTCATTGTTCCTTGGGTTTTCCTCGATGGATGGGTGCTCGGCCGCTCAGGATGATCGGCTTCGGCATTGTGCGCTGTGCGCCAGCGTACCGACAGCGGGCGACGAGGGCTATGTCCCTGCTCTTGAAACGGCCTTGGTCGCCCCCATATCGGCCTCTTGATCGTTGTTCCACGTTCCACAAGAGGATTCACTATGACCACCGATACCCAGACCGCGCCCGCGTCGCGCGAAACCCTCGGCTTCCAGACCGAGGTCAAGCAACTGCTGCAGCTGATGATCCACTCGCTGTATTCGAACCGCGAGATTTTCCTCCGCGAACTGATTTCCAACGCTTCCGACGCCTGCGACAAACTGCGCTTCGAGGCCTTGCATAACGCCGGGCTGTTCGAGGGCGATTCGGATTTCAAGATCCGCGTTTCCTTCGATCCGGTTGCGAAGACCCTGACCATCGCCGACAACGGCGTCGGCATGAGCCGCGAGGAAGTGATTACTAACCTCGGGACCATCGCCAAGTCGGGCACGCGCGAGTTCTTCTCCAAGCTGTCGGGCGACGAAAAGAAGGACGCCAGCCTGATCGGCCAGTTCGGCGTCGGTTTCTACTCGTCGTTCATCGTCGCCGACAAGGTCACGGTGTACACCCGCCGCGCCGGCGCCGAAGCGAATCAGGGCGTGCGCTGGGAATCGGAAGGCACGGGCGAATTCACCATCGAGATGGCCGACCGGCCCAGCCGCGGCACCGAGATCACCCTGCACCTGAAGGAAGGCCAGGACGACCTGCTGTCCTCCTGGAAGCTCAAGTCCATCATCCGCAAGTACTCCGACCACATCGTCCAGCCCATCGTGATGAAGGGCGAGAAATGGGACGAGGAGAAGAGCGAACAGGTCGCGACCGACGAGGACGAGACCGTCAATCAGGCCTCCGCGCTCTGGGCCCGCCCCAAGAGCGAAATCACCGACGAGCAGTACACCGAGTTCTACAAGCACGTCGGCCACGATTTCGAGGACCCGCTGACGTGGACACATGCCCGCGTCGAGGGCAAGACCGAATACACGCAACTGCTGTATGTGCCGGCGCGCGCGCCCTTCGATCTGTGGGACCGCAACGCTCGCCACGGCGTCAAGCTCTACGTGCGCCGCGTCTTCATCATGGACGACGCCGAGCAACTGATGCCGCTGTATCTGCGCTTCGTGCGCGGCATCGTCGATTCGGCCGACCTGCCGCTCAACGTTTCGCGCGAGATCCTGCAGGAATCGAAGGACATCGAGGCCATCCGCAAGGGTTGCACCAACAAGGTCCTGGGCATGCTGGCCGATCTCGCCAACAACGAGGATGCCGCCGAAAAGGAAAAGTACGCCAAGTTCTGGGGCGAGTTCGGCAAGGTGCTCAAGGAAGGCATGGGCGAAGACCACGCCAACAAGGACAAGATCGCAGCACTCTTGCGCTTCGCCAGCACGCACGCCGACACGCCCGACGAGACCGTTTCGCTGGCCGACTACATCGCGCGCATGAAGCCCGAGCAGGAAAAGATCTACTACGTCACGGCCGAGACCTTCAACGCCGCGAAGAACAGCCCGCACCTCGAAGTCTTCCGCAAGAAGGGCATCGAAGTGATCCTGCTCTCCGACCGCGTCGACGAATGGGTGGTTTCGCACCTGACCGAGTTCGAAGGCAAGCAGCTGGTCTCGGTGGCCAAGGGCGGCCTGGATCTGGGCAAGCTCGAAGACGAAGCCGAGAAGAAGGAACAGGAAACCGCCGCCGGCGAATTCAAGGAACTCACCGAGAAGATCGCCAAGAGCTTGGGCGAGCGGGCCAAGGAAGTGCGCGTGACGCACCGCCTGACCGACAGCCCGGCCTGTCTCGTCGCCGACGAGAACGACGTCTCCGGCAACCTCGCGCGCATCCTCAAGGCGGCGGGGCAGAAGGCGCCGGCCTCCAAGCCCATTCTCGAAATCAATCCGCATCACCCGGTGGTGCTGCGCCTCAAGTACGAAGAGAAGAAGTTCGACGACTGGTGCGCGGTGTTGTTCGACCAGGCGCTGCTGGCCGAAGGCGGCCAGCTCGACGACCCGGCCACCTTCGTCAAGCGCATGAACCAGTTGATGCTGGAGATGAGCGGTAGCTAGCGACAGGTTAGTCGCATCGATGGCATTGTTGTTTTCTCCTCCCCCTTCAAGGGGGAGGTCGGGAGGGGGATGGAGTGTGGCCGAATGAGTTGTTGGTATTGCCCCGTGCGCTTTTACCCCATCCCCACCCCAACCGCTACGCGGCCCACGGCTGGCTTTGCACAGCCAGCCGGCTGCGGCGGGGCGACGCAAGCGTCGCGAATTCCCGCCTCGCCCCCTTGAAGGGGAGGGAGCGTTCTTCAGCTAAGCGGCTTTGATTCTCCACGGCCTCGCGCCCGTCATCGACGCGCGAGCCCGGGTGCTGATCCTGGGCTCGTTTCCGTCCGCGGCCTCGCTCGCCGCGCAGCAGTATTACGCCCATCCGCAAAACCAGTTCTGGCGCATCCTCGGCGCGGTAATAGGCCAGCCGCTGGCGGCGATGGATTACCCGGCGCGCATCGCCGCGGTGCAGGACGCCGGCATTGCGATCTGGGACGTCTATGCCTCCTGCGAACGCGCCGGCAGCCTCGACGCCGCGATTCGCGCTGCGCAGCCGAACCCGCTGGGGGAGATCAAAGAGTTGGCGCTTGCCGGCCCGCGAAGCGGAATCCCCGGCAGACAGAGTCCGCTACGGCGAATCTGCTTCAACGGCCGCATGGCGGCGCGCCGCGTTCGCGAAGTCGAGTCCCTGGGTTTCGAGGCGGTGGTGCTGCCTTCCACCAGTCCGGCCAATGCCGGGTGGTCGTTCGAGAGAAAGCTGGCGGCGTGGCGGGAGGCGCTGCCGATGGGCTGACGGCCAGGGGGCGGATCGCTCTTGGATTTATTCCGCCTCTTTCGTTTCGTCGTCGCGGTAGTGTCCGGCAATAGCCTTGAATTCATCGAAGATGGCGAGGAAGGCTGCGCCGACATCGGGATCGAAATGCACGCCGCGCCCTTCGGCGATGATCGTGCGGGCCTGATCGAAGGACATCGGCGCCTTATAGGCGCGTGACGAGATCAGGGCATCGAAGACGTCCGCCAGCGCCATCAGCCGCGCCGACACCGGTATCGCATCCCCCGCGAGCCCGTCCGGGTAGCCGCTGCCGTCCCACTTCTCATGATGCCAATGGGCGATTTCCCTGGCGAGCGCCAGAAATGCCACCGGCTTGGCGGCATCCCGCTCGGCGTGCTCGATGGCTTTCGCGCCGAGCCGCGCATGGGTCTGCATGATGGCCCATTCCTCGGGTGAGAGCCTGCCGGGCTTTTGCAGGATATGGTCGGGTATCCCGACCTTGCCAATATCATGAAGCGGCGCCGACTTGGTCAGCAGGCGGATGACCTGATCGGACAGCTCGGCGGCGAAGCGCGGATGATCCTGCAGGCGCCGGGCGAGGGCCTGCACGTATCCCTGGGTGTGGCGGATATGGTCGCCCGTTTCCGGGTCGCGCATTTCCGCAAGACTGCCCAGCGCACGGATGCTGACATCCTGGATGATCTGGTTTTCCGTCATGCGCCGCGACACCTCCTCCTCGAGAAATGCGTTCTGGTCCGCCAGCCAGTCATGCGCCCGCTTGAGCGCGAGGTGAGTGCGCACGCGCGCCAGCACGATGGTGGGTCGTATCGGCTTGGTGAGGTAGTCCACGGCACCCAGCTCCAGCCCGCGCTCCTCGTCCTGCGTTGCATTCATCGCGGTGATGAAAATGACCGGTATGTCGCGCGTGCGCTCGTCCTCGCGCAGGGCGGCAAGCACCGCATAGCCGTCCATCTCGGGCATTGACACGTCGAGCAGAATCAGGTCGGGACGCGGCCGCTCGCGCGCAATCGCCAGCGCGCGCCGGCCCGACCTCGCCGCCAGCACCCGGTACTCCGCCTGCAGCAGATCGCCGAGAAGAGCGAGATTGTCCGGGCTGTCGTCCACCACGAGGAGGGTCGCCGCCCTTTGCCCCGCGACGCCGGTCATGTGATTCATGTCAGTCTCTCCCCTTCGAGAGCGCGCAGCACGTCGAGCGCGCCCTCGTGGTCGACCTGGGCGATGCGGTGCAGCAGCTCGACAGCGGGAGCGCCCAGGACGGCACGCAGCAGTCCGGCCTCTTGCTCCGCCAGATCGCAGACCGCCATGTCGCCGGCTTGCAGCAAGGCCTTCAGTTGTGCCAACACGGCCGGGAGGCGCTCCGGATCGACGTCGGATGCGGCGTCGCCCGCATCGACGGGAAAGCTGCCGACCGCGGCGACCAGGGGCTGCAATTCCATGGCCAGATTGCCGATGAGGCGCTCGATCTCATCTCTGACGGCACCGCGCTGGATCGCGTCATGCAGCGCGTTGGCCGCCGCGGACACCGACATCGCGCCGAGGTTGCCGGCCGATCCCTTGAGGCTATGGGCCTGGCGGTGAACCTGCTCGAGCTTACCGGCGGCCAGCCACTCCAGCATCTGTGGCACGTCGTTGGCATGGTGGTCGGCGAACATGGTCAGCAAGCCTGCGTACTTTGCTGCATTGCCGTGCATGAGATCGAGGCCGCGTGCGAAGTCCAGGCCGGGGATCGCGCCGAGGCGGCGACGCCATTCGACGTCACCAGCCATGGCGGTCGCTGTGCGGCGCGGCGCGGTCCCGTTCCCGGCATCCTCCGGCGGGGATTTCGGGGCGGGATCCGGCAGCTCTGGCGGCTGCGCCGTCACCGCCGCGCTCGCCGCCTGATGCGGCAGCCACTTCAGCAGCGTCGCGAAAAGAGTTTCCGGATCCACCGGCTTGGCGATGAAGTCGTTCATGCCCGCTTCCTTGCAGGCACGGCGGTCGTCGTCGAAAGCGTTGGCCGTCATCGCCAGGATCGGCGTCGCAGCGCAACCCGGCAGGGCGCGAATCGAGCGGGTGGCTTCGAGGCCGTCCATGTCGGGCATCTGCATATCCATCAGAATCAGGTCGTAGGTAGTGGCGGCTGCTTTTTGCAGCGCCTCGCGGCCGTCGATCGCCGTGTCCACCGCCAGGCCCACGCCGTGCAGCAGCTCCAGCGCCACTTCGCGGTTGATGGGGTTGTCTTCCGCCAGCAGGATATGCAGATTGCCCTGATAGCGACGCAGCAGCGTTTCCGCATTTGCCGTGTCGGCAGTTGTCGCACTGGTCGGCATGATGCCTTTGCCGCGCTGCAGGCGCGCGGTGAACCAGAAGCTGCTGCCTTGTCCAGGCGTGCTGTCGGCGCCCACTTCGCCTCCCATCAGGCGGGCCAGGCGACGGGTGATCGCAAGCCCCAGGCCGGTGCCGCCGTACTTGCGCGTGATCGACGTGTCGGCCTGTTCGAAAGTCTCGAACAGCCGTCCCAGGATATCCGGCGCGATGCCGACGCCGGTGTCGGTCACCGCGAAGCGCACCAGCAATTCGTCGCCGCTGTCTTCCAGCAGTTTGGCATGCAGCGCGATCGAGCCCGTCTCGGTGAACTTGACCGCGTTGCCGGCATAGTTGAGCAGCGCCTGGCGCAACCGCGTGGGGTCGCCGCGCAGCCACAGGGGAACCTCATCGGCATCGATCTCGACCCGTAGCCCCTTGTCCCGAGCCGGATCTCCGATGATCGAGGCGACATTGTCGAGAATTGCGGCCAGGGCGAAGTCCGTGGTTTCCAGTTGCAGCCGGCCGGCCTCGATCTTCGACAGGTCAAGAATGTCGTTGATGATCGCCAGCAGGTGCCGCCCGGCACCATCGACCTTGTCCAGCCGCATGGCCTGTGGTGGCGTTACGCCGCCACGCCGCAGCAAGTGGGTCAAACCGATGATGGCGTTCAGCGGCGTGCGGATTTCGTGGCTCATGTTGGCCAGAAAGCTGCTCTTGGCCAGATTGGCGGCGTCCGCCTGCTGTCTTGCCGCCACCAGTTCGGCGGTGCGGTTCTCCACCAGCTCTTCCAGATGATGCCGATGCGCATCGAGCTCCATGCCGATGCGCTTCTTCTCGGTGATGTCTTCCTTCACCGCCACATAGTGGCTGATGGTCCCGTCGGGCTGGCGCAGCGGCGTGATGATGGCGAACTCGACATAGTCGCTGCCATCCTTCTTGCGGTTGTAGAACTCGCCCTTCCACGGCCGGCCCTGGCTCAGCGCCTGCCACAGATCGCCGTAGGTCGCGGCCGGCGTCTTGCCGGACTGCAGCACGCGCGGATTGCGGCCGATAGCTTCCTCGCGGCTGTAGCCGGTGACGTGGACGAAGGATTCATTGACGTATTCGATATTGCCGTCGAGATCGGTGATGACGATTGAGTCGAGGCTCTGCTCGACGGCCAGCGAGAGCTTGCGCAACTGCTCCTGGGCAATCTTGCGTTCGGTGATGTCGCGGACCGTAAGCTGCAGCAATATCTGGCCATCCACTTCCATGCTGGTGGCCAGGATGTCGGCGACAAAGATATCGCCGTTCAGGCGCCGGCATTCGAATTCGACAAATTTCGAGCCGTCGCGCAGGGTGATTGCAATCAGCTCAGCCGCCCTTTCGGCAGAAAGGTGTCCGTCCGGCTGCCGTGGCGGCGACAGGTCACCCGGCCCGAAGGCGGTGATATCGTCGCCGTCGGCGACGCCGAACATCTGCCGCGCCGCCTGGTTGGCGTCGACGATGCGGCCCGCCGGCGGCGTCATCAGTATCAGGGCGTCGCGCGAGCTTTCGAACAATTGCCGGTATTTTGTCTCGCTCTCGCGCAGCGCCTGGTCGGCGGTCCGCAGCGCCACCCGTGCGCGCAGGCTGACGATGCCGTAGGCGACATCCCCGGCCAGTTCATGCAGAAGCGCGGCTTCTTCTTCGTCGAAAGCATTCGCGTCGGAGGAAAAAATGCTCAGGGCACCGAAGATTCTGCCGTTGTCGGCGAGCGGCAGAGCGATGTTCGCCGTGTAGCCGCGGGCCAGTGCCGCGTCCTTCCAGAGCGCGAATGCCGGATCGGCTGCAATATCGCGGCATACCTGCGTCATCCCGCTGCGGATGGCCCGGGCCGCCGGCAACTGGCCTTCATCGGTGTCGGCCCAGGTCAGTTGCGCCCCCTGTGGATAAAAGTCCCCGCCGGCGCCGGCCAGGGCTACGCGGGTCAGGTTCTTCTCCGCGTCGGCGGCGGCATAGCTGATCCCGGCCAGGCAGTAGCCGCCGTTTTCGACGATATTGCGCACGGCATCGCGCAGCAATTCCTCCTCGCCGGCCGCCCGCACCAGCACGTGATTGCCCACCGACAACGTCCGCAGCGTGCGATTGACGCGGGCCAGGGCGCCGGTGCGCTCGCGCACCTGGCGGTCGAGATTCTCGTTCAGCAGGTTGAGCTGGGTCTGGGTGGCCACCAGTTCCAGGTTCTGGTGCAAGGTGTTCTCGTACAGCGAAAGCAGCAGGTTGAGTATCTGCTGCCCGCCGCCGGCGATGGCGTGACGCTTGCCGCCGTAGCCCACCACTTCCTCGCGCCGCTCGTCAGCCCGGCGCCGCTGGATCGGCGCATCCACCAGGGCACGGATGCGGTTCAGCAGGTTGGCCTCGCCGTAGGGCTTGACGATGTAGGCGTCGGCGCCGCAATTGATCGCCTCGATGATGTCTTCGGGCTCGGACAGCACCGTGAGCAGGATCAGCGGGATATTCCAAAGCTGATCGTCATACTTGATGGCGCGGCACAACTGGTAGCCGTTCATCACCGGCATGTTGATGTCGCTCATCACCAGCGCGGGACGTTGCGCGCGCACCATGCGCAGGCCTGCCTCGCCGTTGTGCGCCACGCTGGCGGCGTAGCCGGCCCTGGCCAGGGTGCGGCGCAGCAGCTCGGCTTCGACCGGGCTGTCTTCGACGATCAGGATTTCTGGCGCGACGCGGCCAGGGTCGGCAGGTCCCGTCATTTCGCCGCCTTCCGTCTGGGCGTCGCACCCAGCCTGGCGTCCTTGTTCGCCAGGGCCACCAGGGCCGGGCCGATTTGCCCCAATGGCAGGACCTGCTGCGCCGCCCCTAGCGCCGCAGCTTCCCTGGGCATGCCGTAGACCACGCTGCTGGCCTCGTCCTGGGCGATGGTGATGCCGCCGGCGGCGGCGATCTCGGCCAAGCCTTCGGCGCCGTCGCGACCCATGCCGGTAAGCACCACGCCTACGGCGCCGGTGCCGTAGCGGCGGGCCACCGCGCGCAGGGTCACCGTTACCGAGGGTCGGTGACCGGAGCAAGGCGGCGTCGCGGTGAGGTCGAAACGTCCGCCGTCATCCAGTTCCAGATGGGTGTCCCCGGGGGCGAAATAGGCCACTCCGGCCTGCGGGACTTCGCCCTGGACCGCCACGCGCACCGGCAGCGGGCTGACTTCGCCCAGCCACGCCACCATTTCGGACAGGAAGCCCTCGCCGATGTGCTGTACGCACAACACCGGCACCGGGAAGCCGTGCGGCAGGCAGGAGAGGATTTCGCGCAAGGCCTGCGGACCGCCGGTGGATGCGCCGATCGCCACGATGCGCACGGCGGCGCGGGCCAGCAGCGAAGGACTGGCCGGCAATTGGGCGTCGTCCGTGGCCACCCCGGCGCGGCGAAACACATGCACGCCGGCGAGGACGCGGATCTTGCTGGCGAGTTCCCTCGCCAGCTTCTCGTGATCCGCCTCGATGATGCCGCGCGGCTTGGGGTAGAAATCCACCGCGCCTGCCTCCAGCAAGCGGAACACGTTGGACGAGCCCGGCTCCACCGATATGCTCAGCACCAGGATCGGGCGCGGATACTTGTTCATCACCGCGCGGGTGAATTCCAGTCCGTCCATTACCGGCATGTGCAGGTCGGTGCAGATGACGTCGGGATTGAGTGCCGGCAGCAGGTCGAACGCTTCCCCGCCGTTGGCGGCGGTGCCCACCACCTGGATGCCGGCCGAGCGGGCCAGCAGGCGTTGCAGGATGTGCAGCGCGATCGGGGAGTCGTCGACCAGCAGCACGCGGATCATGTCGCGATCAGCCTGGTCAGGGCGTCGAGCAGCACGCGCTGGTCGAACGCCGGTTTGGCGATGTAGGCGCTGGCGCCGGCGTCGAGGCCGCGCCGCTTGTCCTCTTCGGAGGCCAGGGTCGTCACCAGGATCACCGGCAGCTCCTGGTAGCGCGGCTCGGCGCGAATGTGCCGGGTAAGGGCGAGGCCGTCCATGTTGGGCATCATGATGTCCGACACCACCGCGGCGAAACGCTGGCTGCCGAGGGCGTTGAGCGCGTCCACCCCGTCCACTGCCGTGACCACTTCATAGCCGTTGTCCTCGAGAATGCGTTTCTCCATGGCGCGGATCAAGGCCGAGTCCTCGACCAGCAGCACGGCGGACCGGACGGCCGCGCTGCGGACAGCGAGTTCCTCGCGGTGCACGGGCGTGCCCGCCCGCTGCGCCGAGCGCAACAGATCGGCTGGGTTCAGCACCGCGCAGATCTCGCCGTTGCCCAGCATGGCCAGGGCGGAAACGTTGCGCACGCGCTGCAGGGGCGCACCGAGCGGCTTGGGCACCACTTCCTCCTCGGCCAGCAGATCGTCCACCAGCAGGCCCAGCCACCCCGGCTCGCCATCGCCGAGCTGGAGAAAAATGCAGGCCTGGACGTCGGGCGCCGCCGACAATTCTTCGGCCGGCAGTTCGAGCAGGTCGGCCAGGCGCGCGGCAATCACCGGCTCGCCGTCCAGTAGCACGGCAAGCCGGCCTTCGAGGGTGAACACATCGGCCTCGCGCACGCGCCGCGAGGTATGGACGAACTCGACCGGCAGGCCATACAGCCGGCCGCCCGCGCCGGCCAGCAGCAGCCGCGTCGAAGCCAGGCTCACGGGCAGGCGCAGTTGCACCGCCAGCCCGCTGCCTGAGGCGGATTCAAGACGGATGCCGCCTTTCATGCGTTCGACATTGACCCGCACCACGTCAAGCCCGACGCCGTGCCCGGACAGTTCGGTGACATGGCGGCTGGTGGAAAACCCGGGCCTGAAGATCAACTGCTGCAATTGCGCCAGGGGCATGGCGGCGAGCGCCGCCTCGTCGTCGAGGCCGCGCTTCGTCGCTGTTTGCCGGATCGCCGTCGGGTCCAGGCCGCGGCCATCGTCGGCCACCTCGATCAGTACATGGGAATTTTCGCGCCTGGCGCAAAGCCGCACCGTGCCGCCGCGCGGCTTGCCCAGGCGTTCGCGCTCGGCGGGCGGCTCGATGCCGTGGTCGATGGCGTTGCGGATCAGGTGCATCAGCGGATCCTTCATTTCTTCGAGGATGCGCTTGTCGACGGTGATGTCGCCACCTGCGAGCGCCAGTTCCGCTTGCTTGTGCTGTGCCGCGGCCAGGTCGTGCACCATGCGTGGGAACAGCGCGAACACCGTGGATAGCGGCAGCAGGCGGATGTTGCGCACCTGGTCTTCGAGCAGGCCGACCGTGGCTTCGATGCGCGCGCTGTCATCGAACAGCGCATTGCGCGCCCGCTTCAGCAGAACGCCGAAATGCTGCGGTGCTGCGTGCTGCGCCCCATGCCGCGCCGAGGGGCCGGCGCGACGGTGGCCGCGTTCCAGCGCCGCCCATTGCTCCAGCAGTTCCTCCATCAGCGCCAGCCGGTGCTGTGCCCGGCCCTGGAGCACCGAGAGCTCGCCCACCTGGGTCAGCAGTTCGTCGAGCTTGCGGGTTTCCACGCGCACGGTCTCGATGCGGAAAGGCTTGCCGGCGGCCGGCGCCGTCGTCGGCGGTGTGACGGAAGGCGCGGAAGGCGCGTAAGGCGCGGGGGCTTGCACGGCCTGGGCGGGGGATTCGGGGCCGTTGAGGCTTTCCGCCACAACCGCAAGAGTTGGCGCTGGCAGCACGGCGGCTGGCTGCGGTGCATCGGCCAGCGCCTCCTGCACGCGCCGGCGCAGATCGACCAGACCGGCATTCATGTGCGCGATGCTATCCGTCGTCAGCGGCGCCTCGCCCCTGCGCGCCGCGTTGAGCATGCTTTCCAGTTCGTGGGCGGCCGCCTCGATCCGGGCCAGGCCCAGCATGCGCGCCGCGCCCTTCAGGCTGTGGGATTCGCGAAACACTTCTTCCAGCAGCGCCGGGTCGGCGGGCGCCTTCTCCAGGCGCAGCAGACCCTCGTCGAGCTGGGCCAGATGCTCCTCGCTCTCTGCCTTGAACAGCCGGAACAGTTCCGGGTCGTCGATCATGGTCGTTTCCGCTTAACGTGAAATACGTCGCCAAGCGCGTTGTGTCCGGTTCGAGCGCAGCGAGCCAATCAGTAGCCTCCCCGTGAGGGGAGGATGGGAGGGGCGGGCCGACTTGCCTGCGTGAGCCATCACGACGTCAGGATATTTCATGCCGCGGAGCAGTCCATCGGAGCCATGAGCGTTAGCCATCTGTCAGCTCACGCAATCGCCTTGAGGTTGCCGGCCGCCTCGTTCAGCTGCTGCACGCCGATCTTGGTCTGGCTGATGCCGGCGGCGGTTTCCTTGGTGCCGGCGGCGATGCTGTTGGTCGCCTCGACCACCTGATTGAAGGCGGCGGATTGCTGGCGGGCATTCAGCATCACCTGCTGCGCATTTTCGTTGGCGCTGCCGGCCAGGTTCGCCAGGTTGCCGAACAGCTCGGCCACCTTCTGCACCAACTGGGTGACCTCGGCGACGGTGCGGGTGCCTTCCTCGGTCATCATGATGGATGCATTGGTGGCCTTCTGCGTGTCGGCCACCAGCACCGCCGTCTGTTCCGCAGACTTCTTGCTCTCGTCCGCCAGCTTGCGGATTTCGCCCGCCACCACCGCGAAGCCCTTGCCATGCTCGCCAGCGCGGGCGGCCTCCACCGCGGCGTTCAATGCCAGCATGTTGATCTGGCCGGCCAGGTCCTTGAGCACGACGGCGATATTGCCGATCTGGCCGGTCTGTTCGCCCAGATGCAGAATCTGTTCGGCCATGGCGCCGATCTTGTCCTTGAGGCTGGCCATCGCCGTCACCGCCTGGCGGGTGGCCTCGTCGCCCTGGCTGGTCGCGGCGCCGGCCTTTTCCGCCACGGCCGCCGCATTCGCCGCTTGCTCGGCCGATTTGCGCGCCGAGGCGGACAGTTCGTCGATGGTGGCGGAAGTTTCGTTGGCCGCCGCCGCCTGCTGGCTGGCGGTGCGTTCGTGCTGGGTGATGGTGGCGGCGATTTCGCTGGCGGCGGCCGAAAGCTGGGTGGCGTTGGTGGTGATGTTGCGGCTCACCGCGGCCGCCAGCCAGAGCGCGATGGCGATCGCCAGGGCGATGGCGCCGAGCATGCCGTAAATGATCGAACGACTCACCGTGTCCATGGCTGCGTCATAGGCCAGCTGGCGCTCCTTGACGATCTCGTCCTCGCGCTGCTTGAAGCGATCCCACAGCGCGTCCACCTCCGTCGACGCAGACAGACCTTCCCCGGCACGGAACCGGGCCAGGGCCGCCGCATGCTTGCCGGCGTCCACCAGGCCGAGAAACTCGTTGTCCAGTTTGACGAGGCCTTGTCCTACATTCAGCAGGCCGCGCAGGGTGACCTGCTGTTGCGAATCCTTCACCAGGCCGACGAGTTTTTCCGCGCCCTCCCTGAAGTGCTTTTCGCTGTCCAGGAGAGTCTGGCGCGAGGTCGGGTTCCTTATCAGCAGATAGCCGCGCGCGGCGCGCTGCATCTTGGTCAGGCTGTAGATCAGCTCCATGGCCTCATCCACGGTGTGGTGGGAGGCTTCGACTGCCGTCGATGCCCGGGTGGCGTTCTGCAGGCTGACGAACACCAGACCCATGGCGACAAGCAGCAGCAGCAGCGGGGCCAGGTAGCCCACCAGGATGCGTTGGCGCAGCTTCATTTTTGCGAACATGGCATTCCCCTTCGATCACACTTGTTCATTCACGATCCAGTCCTCCCGCGCCAGCAGCGCAGGAAGGTCCACTACGGTGACTATCCGACCGGCATAGAGCGCGGTGCCGGCAATTTCCGCGCCGCAGCGCTCGCGCAGCGCGGCGGGCGGCGCATGCAAATCCTCGCCGCGCAGGTAGATCACGTCGTGCACTTCATCCACCGCGACCGCCACCGCATGCTCACCGAGGCGCGCCACCACGGCCTTGCCGCCCCTGGGCGCGGGCGGCAGGTGGAGAGCGGCGCGCGGGTCGATCAGGGTCAGCAGCTCGCCGCGCAGGTTCATGGCACCCAGGATGTGCGGCGGGCAGCACGGGATCGGGCTCAATTGCGCGATGTCGCAGAATTCCTGCACGGTTGCAAGCTCGACACCGAAGTATTCGCCACCCAGTTGCACCACCGCCAGCCCGAGGCGGCCGCTTTCCTCCACGGTTGCGGCTTGGCGCAAGGCCGCGGCCCGGGCGCGGAACAGTGCGCGCTCGGCAGCGCCCGCGTCCGGGCAGAATCCGTTGGCCGGCGGTCCGTCGGGCAGTTGCGCTGCGGCGGCGAGCGCCTGCCACTCCGGCTGCTGGGTCAGGCGGGAAATATCGAGCAGGGTCACGAGCCCGTCGCCGGCAAGCGCTTCGCCCGCCACCAGGTGATCGAGGCCAGGGGTCGCGGTATCGAACTGGGGCGGCGACTGGATCAACGCACTGGGAATGTCGACGACGTCGATTACCTCGCTGACGATCAGGCCCATCGGCAGGCCGCCGGCCTCCATCACCACGACCTGATCGTCGGGACTGTAGCGTCGCGCCGGATGGCCGAGGCGCAGGCGCAGGTCGGCGACGGGCACGATCCGCCCGCGCAGGCTGAACAGCCCGACGATCCAGGGTGGCGCTTCCTGGGCTGGCGTCAGTTCCGGCAGCCAGATGGTTTCGCGCACCTGCGTCGCGTCGAGGCAAAAACGCGCGCCATCAAGCTCGAAAATCAGGAGGGGGAGGGTGTTCATCCTGCCACGCACTCATGCAATACGAGTTTCAAGCATAGGCGGCCACGGGGCGAAGTCAATGTCATTTGGTCTTGCCGGACAAGCAGCAGCAGGCTGCGATCCGTCGCAATTATGACTTTCGTATTAGGGTTCCCGAGTCGGGCAATGGCCGGCATGGCTAGCTGCGAAGGGATGAAGGCGTACCCTGCGGCGCAGCGGACGCGGTCGACCATTGCGCGAGCCACTGCGCCATCTCTGCAGCAGTCGTTTCATACGGCTCGACCGTCGCCTCGCCGGGCAGCGCGCGCACTATGTCCAGCGCCGCGCGGCGCAGGGCCAGCGCGCGCGGCAGCTTGCCGGTGCGTTCGCAAAGTGCCGCCAATTCCAGGTAGGCGGCCACGCAGCCGGGATCGAGATAAAGGGTCTGGTCCAGCAGTTTTCCGGCACGCTCGAAATCGCCGCCGAGCTGGGCCAGCTGCGCCAGCAGGAAATGCGGCCCCGGCGCGAGCGGGGCGACGTTCAGCGCCTGGCGGCAGGTTTGCTCGGCCCGGGCGTATTCGCCCCGGTCGGCAAGTTGCTGTGCCGTCGCCAGCAGGTCTGCCGCGCTCGGCGCGGCCGCCGGCGGCACACAAGGCTCGCGTTGCGCTACGGCGGGAGGCGGCGTGATGCGGGTCGGTGGCGGGTATTCCGCGGGGAGCGGCACGATGGGCGCAAGCCGCCGGTAAACCACGCCCTCGACAAACAGCCTGCTTCCCAGGTTTTGCACGCGATGGCCCATGAGCTCGGTGTGGCCGGTCATCAGGTAGCCGCCTTCGCTCAGCGCGGCGGCAAGTTTGCCCGCGACGGCGCTCACAGCCTCGGCACCGTAGTAGATGAATACGTTGCGGCACAGGATCAGGTCCATGTCGCGCAATTCCCCGCTGGGGCATGGCTCGCTGACCAGGTCGCCGGCGCGAAAGCTCACCATGCGGCGGATGCGCTCGTCCAGCTCCCATTCGTCGCCGCTGTGCCGGAAGTAGCGTTGCCGCAGCTCGGGCGGCGTGATGCGGAACGACCATGGCCCGTAGCGTGCGTGCCTTGCCTTGGCCAGCGCAGCCGGGCTGATGTCGCTGCCGAGAATGAAAATGTTCCAGCCTTCGCGCTGCGGCAACAGCATGTCCACCAGTATGGCCAGGGAATAGACTTCCTCGCCGCTGGCGCAACCCGCGCTCCACAGGCGCAGGGTCATTTCCGCACGGCGACGTCCGATCAACTCCGGCAGCAGGCGCAGGCGCAGCAGGTCGAACTGGCCGCGGTCGCGGAAGAAATAGGTTTCGCCGCTGGTGGGTGGCGCCGGTTCGATCACCGCGGACATCGTTTTTCCGACATCTTCGGGCGCAGGCAGATAAACCGACGAAGCCGGCACCAATCGTCGCGCCCGCATCGGCTAATAGCGCCTGGCGTCGGATTGTCCGATGCGATTGGTGATGTCATAGTTCCCCCGCATTTCTGCACGCCACCGATGCAACGCGTCATTTATGACAGCATTCTGGACATCCTGCCTGACACGATGTTGATCCACGTCAAAAATGCAGGCGTTCGGCGATATTGCCGGAGCTTGCGGCAGGCAGGCGGTCTGCGTCAGACCGTGGGCGGTTTCGGTGAGTTCAGAGAGCTGATCGGGCGGGTCGCCAAGAGCCTGGGCGACTGGGCCGCCGTAGGGCCGGCCCTACAGGCCGATCATCCCAAGCGGCCTATGCCGGGTGGTCGTTCGAGAGAAAGCTGGCGCGCTGGCGCGAGGGCCTCGCGGCAGCCGGCGTTCAGGCGCCGGGCACCTGCTCCAGCAGCGCCTGATAGACGAAGGCCAGCAGCGGGATCGAGTCCTCGGCGGAGACGTCGGTGAACTGCACGCCGATCTGATAGGGCGTTTCGCTGTCGCCGCTCTGGTCGACGTTGATGGCGCGGATCACGGTGTCGAGTTCCAGCAGGGCCTCGATGCCGTTGAGCACGCACTTGAACTTGATGGTCAGGCACTGACCTTTCTTGCCCGGTATGGTCTTGGTGGTCAGCAGCGCGCCGCCGATGCTGAGATTGATGATGGTGCCGGCCGCTTCGATCGGCACGCCGTCGCAATGGGTGATGGCGCAGATGACCCGGACGTCGGCGCGGGCGCCGCGGCGCACCACCAGCGAGCGCACCTGGCGCGGATAGCTGAGGTGCAGGTAAGGGTAGGGCGTATTGACGCTTTTCAGGATCTGGGTCGGAAAGGCATACGCGCTCCTGCCCGAGAAGGCCCGCAGGATCAGCGCCTGGCCTTCGCGCATGAGCAGGTAGTGGCCGTCGACCATCGGCGTCGTGACCAGCACGCTGCGGCCCTTGGACATCCCGATCAGCCGCACCGTGTAGCGTTCGACGACCTCGCCGCGGTGCGCCTGCAGGCTGATCAGGTCGCCGACCGTGAGGCGGGCCTCTTCGAGCGTGAGCAGGCTTTCGGTGGGTTCTTCGTGCGCGTGATCCTGGTTGCTTTCCATTCGGCTGACCTTTCCCGGGCCGGCTATTATCCCGGGGAAGCGCGGCAATCGGCAAAAAAGCTTGGGCCCCGGCGGCGGCCCCGCCAAGGGCGCGACCGCCCCGGCGCAGCGCGCGGCCGGCGAGTATCATGCTGTGCGTATTGTTTCAGGGAGCCCGCCATGAAGAAGCCAGCCGCACTGCCCGAGCTCGACCATCCCGCCCTCGACGCCGCCTCGATCCGGCGCTCGCTGGTCCATCGCCTGGTCTACACCATCGGCAAGGACCCGATCACCGCCACCGACCGCGACTGGTTCTACGCCGCCGCCGCGGTGCTGCGCGAACGCATGATCGAGCGCTGGATGGAAACCATGCGCAGCTACTACGTCGAGGACCGCAAGCGCGTCTATTACCTCTCGATGGAATTCCTCATGGGCCGCACCATGATGAACTCCATGCTCAACATCTGCTGCGACAAGGAATTCATGGACGCGCTGGAGGCGGTGATCGGCATCGGCCTCAAGCCGGACGACATCCGCGAGATGGAGCAGGACGCGGCGCTGGGCAACGGCGGCCTGGGGCGGCTGGCGGCCTGCTTCCTCGATTCGATGGCGACCATGGGCGTCGCCGGCTACGGCTACGGCATCCGCTACGAATACGGCATGTTCCACCAGGGCATCGAGGACGGCCAGCAGGTCGAGCACCCCGACAACTGGCTGCGCTACGGCAACCCCTGGGAATTCCCGCGCCCCGAGGTGCTGTACCAGGTGAAGTTCCACGGCCGCGTGGTGGACTTCGCCGACGAGCACGGCAAGAAGCATTTCCAGTGGGTGGACAGCGACGACGTCATGGCCATGGCCTACGACTACCCGATTCCCGGCTATGACACGGGCACGGTGAACAACATGCGGCTGTGGGCGGCCAAGGCCAGCCGCGATTTCGACCTCAAGTATTTCAACGAGGGCAACTACATCGCCGCGGTGGAGGACAAGAACGATTCGGAAAACCTGTCCAAGGTGCTCTACCCCGACGACACCACCGAGATGGGCCGCGAGCTGCGCCTCAAGCAGCAGTACTTCTTCGTCTCCGCCTCGCTGCAGGACATGCTCTACCGCTTCACCAAGTCGGGCACGCCGCTCGATGCGCTGCCGGACAAGGTGGCGATGCAGCTCAACGACACCCATCCGTCGATCGCCGTGGCCGAACTGATGCGCATCCTGATGGACCTGCACCAGATCGACTGGGCGCGGGCCTGGGACATCACCACGCGCACCTTCGCCTACACCAACCACACGCTGATGCCCGAGGCGCTGGAAACCTGGCCGGTGCCGCTGTTCGAGCGCGTGCTGCCGCGCCATCTGCAGATCATCTACGAGATCAATCACCGCTTCCTCAAGGACGTGATGCACCACTACCCCGGCGACCCGGCGCTGTGGCAGCGCATGTCGCTGATCGACGAAACCAAGGGCAAGCGCATCCGCATGGCGCACCTGGCCATCGTCGGCAGCCACAAGGTCAATGGCGTCGCCGCGATCCACACCCGCCTGATGAAGGAAACCATCTTCGCCGACTTCCACCGCCTGTGGCCCGACCGGATCGTCAACATGACCAACGGCGTGACGCCGCGGCGCTGGCTCAATCAGGCCAACCCGGCGCTGTCGAAACTCATCAGCGGCCATCTTGGCAAAGGCTGGCTCAAGGATCTCGACCAGTTGCGGCAATTGACGCCGCTGGCCGCCGATGCCGGCTTCCGCGACGAGTTCGTGCGCGTCAAGCGCGCCAACAAGGCGCGTCTGGCGCAGGTGGTCGACAAGCGGCTCGGCATCCGGCTCGATCCGGATTCGCTGTTCGACGTGCAGATCAAGCGCATCCACGAATACAAGCGCCAGCTGCTCAACGTGCTGCACGTCATCACGCTCTACAACCGCCTGCGCGCCGGCGGCGACGCGCCGCCGCGCAGCGTGATCTTCGGCGGCAAGGCGGCGCCCGGCTACCGCATGGCCAAGCTGATCATCCGCCTGATCAACGACGTCGCCGACATCGTGAACAACGACCCGCTGATGAAGGACCGGCTCAAGGTCGTCTTCATCCCCAACTACGACGTATCGAACGCCGAGATCATCATCCCCGCCGCCGACCTCTCGGAGCAGATCTCCACCGCCGGCACCGAAGCCTCGGGCACCGGCAACATGAAGCTGGCGCTGAACGGCGCGCTGACCATCGGCACCCTCGACGGCGCCAACGTCGAGATCCGCAACGAAGTCGGGCCGGAGAACATTTTCATCTTCGGCCTCACCGCCGACGAAGTCGCGCAGACCTACGCCGCCGGCCACCGGCCGTGGGACCATTACAACGGCAACGGCGAACTGCGGCAGACCCTGGACATGCTGCGCGACGGCTTCTTCTCGCCCGAGGAGCGCGAGCGCTACAAGCCGGTCTTCGACAACCTGACCACCAACGGCGACCACTACCTGCTGCTCGCCGACTATGCCGCCTACATCGCCTGCCAGGAGCAGGTCGGCGTCCTCTACTGCGACCCGGCGGCCTGGGTGCAGAAATCCATCCTCAACGTCGCCGGCATGGGCCAGTTCTCCTCCGACCGCACCATAGGCCAGTACGCGAAAACCATCTGGAACGTCGAAGCCGTGCCGCGCCCGTTGGGCTGAGGTGGGTCAAGAGTTGGCGCTGGCGGGACGGCGACGAGCCAAAGCGAAACCTCGGCGGTGCCGTTGTTGTCGTGCCCGCCGCATTGTCGTGCCCGCAGCAACCGGTAGTAGACGCCAATTTGCCGATTGCGTATCCTGAATGGGAATTCCAGCGGCTTGACGCTCGGGCCGCGCCAAAAGGATTATTCGACAACATGACTCCCGTTTATCGAGAAACTTCGTTAAGAAACAATCAGTTCGCATGGCTCGCCGGAATACGCGACTGTCGCATATCCCGTTTACTTGCCGTTTCATCGGCGACATCACGTTAGCCCCCTTAACGACTATGCCGCTCGACTCGCAACCCGGTATTCGTGAGAGGTACTTGGCGCTTGAAAAGGCAGGCCCAAGTGCGCTTGTTCTGCTCGGGGTAGTCGTTGGCGTGGCCGCCGCCATTCAGCTACCTACTTTCCCGTTTGCGCTGGGGAGCGTATTGGCTGGGGTCTTCGTCTTCCTTTCGTGGCGCGCTGCACTTGTTCGGCGGAGCGCTCCCGCTTTTTACTGGGCCTTGGCTTCCTTGGTCGCAGCGCTCCTTGCATTGTCTAGCGCAATATCTGAACCGTTTCCTCTGCTCGTTGCGAAAGGTCTTGGGCTCGTCGGCTTCGCGTTCTTTGCCTGTGTCCTCTTGGCGCGGCGCTACTCAAAGGGCTAGCCATGCACTTTGCTGCGTGTTCTGTCAGTGTCTTGAAGCAGGGGGCTAACCCTGCGTTGCAGGCGACCTTGCGCATAAAGCCGCGCAAGGCGCCTGAACTTGAACGTTCGGCGTCTTCATCCGGCTACCAAAGGAACGCCCCATGAAACCTGTATATGTGATGTCCATCGCGTATGACTCGCTAAAGGTAGCGGAGCGTGATGTACGAGAAATCAACAAAGAAATCACATCCGCGTCTGGCGGCGACTTCAAGCTCGCCATGAAGACACAACAGTCCATGCTCATTTTGTTTTCCTCTGATGTTCCGATGGATCAATTGTCGGAAAGGCTGAAAGGATTGGCTTTCCGTGGAATTCGCTACGTGCTGTTTCCAACAGATCGCATACTCTCCGGATTTCTCGACACACATGTCCTTGACTGGCTGCATCTTCGGCTTCCTCGTCCGGTGCCCAAAAAACCATAGCGTATGCAACCTCCATGTTTCCAATGGCGCACGCCAGTCTCATTATCAGCAGTCGTAAAGCCTCGCTCACGACTCCTATCCTTTTGGCAAGACGCCGAACCCGTCGTTCCAGGGGACGCTGCGCGATGAAGCCGCGCCGCGCCCCTGAACTTCAACGTTGGGGCCCAAAAGCATGACCCCGTCCTGCCGTTCGCGTTTCGTGCTTCGCCGTGCTGAGTGGTGTCCGCTCGCGGCATCGCAACCGCCGTGCCGCCAGCGCCGACTTTCACGCTCCAGCCCATGCCTGATGCCAATCGCCTTGCCACGCCAGTCAGTCTTGGCAAAGTCCGCCGCGTTGCCAAACGCCGTCACGCCAGTCAGTCATTGGCTGGCGCCTGAGGGCGCAAAACCAGTGGAGTGCATCCGCCTTCGCCAAGTCGTGATTAAAGGCTCCGTCGCGCTTTGCTCACGGCATGAGGTTTCGTGTCGCTCATCCGCGCGTCATTTCACGTCAGCGGCTGCGTTCGTTGCTGTCGCTTCGCCCGGTGCCGCTGCGGCTGGGTGGGAGGCTTCCTCCCCTCGTACCGTTTTGGCCCCAACCCGGCAGTCAACACGGACGCTGCGCGATGAAGCCGCGCAGCGCCGGTTACTTCTACGTGTGCGCCAGGCATGGCGCGTTACTTCGTCGGTGAAAGTCCGATGGCCAGGTTTTGCAGAGCCGAAGGCAAGGAGAAGGGCAAGGGCGTCGCCGCGAGGCGGGGTCTGAAGGAAGCCCAATCCAAAGCTGCGGGGCGATGAACAAAAACCGGATATGAGGCGTGATGCATTCGGGACGAGCGGGCACGTGACCGCGAAGTCCTCCATCTGCGGCAGTAGGGTGCATTTTGTAAATCCGGCGTCTATGCAGTGAAGGTAACGCGTCTTACCCTGGGAGATCTCCCCGGTGCTTCGGAACAGTGAAGCTGGGCGTCTGGCAACGGACGCTGAATACCGTGGAGAAGTCAGCAGAGGGCATAGTAGGTGGGAGGCAGGCAACGCTAGTGAGGCACTGCAATGTTGAAAGACGCAGCTCCGGATATGCACGCGCCGCAAAGCTGACCACTGAAGGCCCGAACGGTGCCCCGAAAGGGGATTGAAAGAGAGGAGAAGTCGCTTGCCAAGGAACAGCGGTATTGCATTCGGCGAGTCCATTGGGCGTAAGCCTCATGGCTGGAATGAAACCGACGTTGGTGCGGTAGGAGATGAAGCTCCGGTTGAATGGTGGGGTGGTATGCTTTCCACCATGCCAAACGACTTAATCTGCCGAACCGCCGGATACGTGACCCGTACGTCCGGTGGTGTGGGAGGGGGAGGCCGTGAGGCTTTCCCCTATCCCGATT
>JBDRPN010000012.1:0-70742 GCA_043826925.1 Pseudomonadota bacterium | reverse complement strand
GGCGGGAGCCAACCTCAACATCACCGGCGCGGTCAGCCTGGCGCGGCGCATCGACAACTTCGGCACCACCACCTGGAGCGGCACCGGCAACATCAGCACCAGCGGCGGCGGCTCGAGCGTGGTGTTCGACAACAAGGCCGGGGCGCAATTCCTGATCCAGAACGACCAGACCATCCAGGGCGACGGCGGCGGCGCCGAAGTCGTGATCAACGCCGGGCTGCTCAGGAAGACCGTGGCCAGCGGCACCACGACAGTGACTGGCGTGGTCGACTTCAACAACACCACCAGTGGCGTGGTGGAAGTTCAGACCGGAACGCTGCAGATCGACGGCTTCAGCGGGGGCACCAACAGCGGGGTGATCGACCTTGCCGCCGCGGCGACGCTGGGCACCAACGGCAGCGCGCTGCTCAATGCCGCGGGCGGAATCATTCGCGGCAACGGAATGCTCAACCTGGCTGCGGCGACCTTGAGCAACGATGGCCTCATTGCCCCGGGCGCGGCAAGCGGGACCACCATCGGCACGCTGTCGATTACCGGCAATCTGGCCAACAACGCCGGCGGCACCATCGAAGCCGGACTTGGCGGCGCCACGGCCGGCACCGGCCATGACCAGATCATCGTTTCCGGTTCAGCCACCCTCGGCGGCACCCTCAATGCTCCGCTCGTCAACGGCTTTACGCCCAGCAATCAGAGTGTCGACATTCTCAGCGCAGGCTCGGCGAGCGGCAGCTTCGCCACCAGCAACCTGCCCAGTGGGGTCAATGGCGCCATCGTCGGCAATCTCTACCGCCTCACGCACACTGGCGTGATCTGCGGCGGCATCTGCTGGGATGGCGGCGGCGGCAACAGCAACTGGTCCATCGCCGCCAATTGGACCGGAGATGCTTTGCCGGGTAGCGCGGATGTCGCCTACCTCAACCTGGTTGCCGGAGTCACGGTCAATCTTGCCGACAGTCAAACCATCAAGGGCTTGAACTCGACTGCGAACAATCACCTGACCATCGCTGCGGGCGGCGCGCTTACCCTGATCGATCCCGGCACCACCTCGACACTGGCCGGAAACCTCACCATCAGCGGCGGCACGCTCACCGCGAACGGGCCTATGTCACTGGCAAACCTCACCCAGTCGTCCGGCACATTGAGCGGTGCCGGCGCCGTTTCGGCGGGGATTTTCAACTGGACCGGTGGAACGTTAACCGGGACCGGCGCCATCAACGTGAATTCGGCGCTGAGCATGCCCGCCGGAGTCACGCCGAATGCTTGGAATTACACCTTCCTGGACGGCAAGCCGCTGACCAACAACGGTACTGCAACGCTCGGGTCGAATCAGGATCAGGGCGGAAACGGCGCGGATCTGCGGCTGCTGAACGGCGCGGCCATTTTTAACGCTGGCACCTGGGACATCAACTATGCCAACATCAACAGCACCGGTGTCAACAGCTTCAACAACTCCGGCACGCTGAACGTCGGCGCATTGGGCAATGGCGGCACCATCAACGCGGCAATCGACAGCAGCGGTGCGCTGAACGTGCTGAACAACGGCTTGAACCTGTTTGGCGGGGGCAGCGTCACCGGGGATCTTTCTGTCAGCGGCGGTACGCTGGCGGGCACGATCGATCTCGCCCCGGCGAACTTCTCGCTCGGTACAGGGGCGGCAGTTGCGACCACAGGAAGTCTTGCCGTCACCAACAGCTTCAGCGATGCGGGAGGCAGTTTCAGCGGCACCTTCTCATCGATCGACATCACCCAGTCGAGCGGCGCCCTGACGGTGCCGGCTCTGACGACGGCCAACGCCATTACCCTGAGCGCGCCGACTGGCACGGTGACCCTCAACGGCGTCCAGACCACCACGGCGGCAAACAGCAGCATCGTGATCGAGGGCAGCGGATTTGCCAATGCGGTCGGCGCGGGAGCATTCTCGGTCGGTGCTGGAGGGCGCTGGCTGGTGTATGCGTCCGATCCCGGATCGGTCACCAAGAACGGTCTGACTTCGGACTTCCGGCGCTACAGCAACAGTCCGGGCGCCCTGAGCGCGACGGGCAACGGCTTCATCTACACGTCCGCTGCCGGAACGCTTTCTGTCGATGTGACGCTGACGGGCAGCGCCAGCCATGTTTACGGCGATGCGCCGACCGCCAGTTTTGGCTACACACTGACAGGATTTGCCGACGCCGAGGACAATGCCGCAAACATCGGGATTGCCGGGGCACCCGGCTACAGCATGCCGCTGCCCACGTCCGCCAGCGACGCGGGCAACTACAACATAGCCTATGACAACGGGCTGTCGAGCGACGTCGGCTACAGCTTCAGCGGCGGCACGGGAGTGCTCTATGACGTTACCCAGGCGCCGCTCGCCATCACGGCCAGCGACCAAAGCAAGGTTTATGGCGATACGCTCGGCTTCGCCGGCACCGAATTTACCGTGCTCGGCCTGAAGAACGGCCAGACCGTGGACAGCGTCACCCTGGCCAGCAGCGGTGCGGATTCGCTTGCCGGCGTCGCTGGTTCACCGTATGCGATCACCGCCGGCGCTGCCACGGGCGGCAGCTTCAATCCCGCCAATTACAGCGTCACTTATGCCGATGGCGCGCTGGCCGTCACGCCGCGACCGCTGACGGTCAGTTTCGTGCCGGCAACCAAGACCTACGACGGCAACGTGACCGCAACAGTCGGCGGCTACACGCTGAATAATCTGGCGAACGGCGATTTGCCGGGCGTGGTGGCGACCGCCGCCTATGACAGCCGTAATGTCGGTGCGGCGAAGACGGTGAGTTACAGCGGGCTTGCGCTTACCGGGGCCAAGACATCCGACTACAGCTTGCCTGCAGCGACGACCGGCAGCGGCAGCATTACGCCGCTGGCCAGCGTGGCCTGGACTGGCGGCGCCAGCGGCAACTGGTCGGCGGCGGCGAACTGGGCCGGCGCTGCACTGCCGGATGGCAGCAATGTGCTGGCCGTCAGCATTCCCGTCGGCACGACGGTGACTTTCGATGCCGTCACCGTGCCGACGCAACTCGCCAGCCTGGCCATTGGCAGCGGCGGCAGCTTCGTGATGGCCGGCAGCAGCCTTGGCATCGCCGGCAGCCTGACGACGCCCGTTTACAACCAGAGCGGCGGGATGCTCAATGGCACGGGAACGTTGAACGTCAGCGAGAGCTTCGCCAAGAGCGGCGGCAGCCTGGCACTTTCCGGTCCGCTCAATATCACTCAGGCGGCGGGCGGGCTGACCATCATCAACGATGCGCCGCTGACGCTCGGCGCGGTAAGCACGATCAGCGGCAATATCCTGGTCGACGCCAGCGGCGGCATCTTCACCACGGCGTCGCCGGTGTCCGCCAACGGAGGCTCGCTGGCCTTCACGGCGCACAGCCCGATCCATGTCGGCAGCGGCGGTCTTGCCGCTACATCGGACCTGAGCCTGAGCGCGCCAACGCCGTCAGCGAACAGCACCATCACCCTCGATGGCCCGCTTTCGGCAGGCGGCGCGGTGAATGTATCGGCCTACGGCGCGATTGCGCAAAACGCCGGCATACAGGGGCAAAGCATTACGCTGCTCAGCGCCAGCGGCAACATTGTGCTTGCCGCCGACGCCGTGAGCAGCGTTCCAGCCGGTGGCAGCATCGGCTACAGCGCGAGTGCCGGCAGCATCACCTCAAGCCCGACCAACTTTGCCGGCGCGACACCTTCTCTCGTCAGCTCGGCCGGGACCTTTGCCGACACCGGCGAAACCGCGACCAGGGACATCGTCACTACCCTTACCAGGACCACGGAAGCGCTGGCCGACGACCCTGTCGTGACAGAGACGGTATTGCCACCGACGACTCCTGAAACATCCGCCGATTCCGTCATGCTATCCGCGCTTTCGCAGACCACCGGCGGCGATGCCGGAACCTTTGGCGCCAGCGCCGAGCCGGAAGTTGGTGCTGGCGGCACGGCGACCAGTCCGGCGCCGACAGGCGAAGCCGCAGCGCCGGAGAGCACGCCGGCGAAGTCCGAATCCGCCAGTGAAGCCGGCAAGGACAAAGACGAAAAGAAAGATGAAGCTAAGGACGAAAAGAAGAAGCGGAAGGACGATCAGAAGCCGGAGAAGAAAGACGAGCGTCGCGCGGCAGCGAAGAAGGTCGCCCAATGCACCTGAGTCCGGCCGCAGTCCGCGTCGACCGGACTAGGTCTTGCGCCTGATAGCGGTGGCGGCGAACAGCGCCTGGCCGGCCCAGTAGGTCAGGATGATGGCAAAGGCCGCGCCGGGCAGCGGCTGATGGAAGCGGTGGATGCCGATCAGGAAATCCGAAAAGCCGAACAGGATCGCGCCGGCCAGCGGGCCCCAGCGGAGCAGGGCGTCGTCCTGCGCTGGCAGCGCGCAGGCGGCGGCGCGCCAGATCATCGTGCCGATGACGAGCACGTAGATCGCCAGCGGCAACGTTAACGCACCGGCGCCGGGCAGCATCAGCCACAGCCCGACGGCGGCGAAAATTCCCACCGGCAACAGCAGGGGCCATGCAGGCGTGCGGCTCCACTGCACGAAGGCGGCGACATACAAGCCGTGGCCGATGGCGAAGGCGATCATGCCGGGCAGGAAGGCGTTGGGCAGGGCCAGGCAGACATCGCCCACGGCGCCGGCCAGCAGGCCCCAGGCGATCAGGCGGCCGGCGCGCGTGCCGGCATGGAGCCACACCGCTGCGGCCAGCGCGACGACCAGCCAGGGTTTGGTCAGCAGCTTGAGCCAGAACATGTCGAGCGCCAACCCGGCCAGGTAGAGGGCGGCCGCCAGCGCCGCGCTGACGACCGGCAGGACGGGATTCAAGTTGTCTCCCTGGCGCGTGCCGAACGCCGATACAGCATCAGCAGCGCGGTCGCCAGCGCGCTCATGGCGACGATGGGCACGGCGTAGGTGTTGAGCGTGCCCCAGCCGGCGCTGGTGACCAGCACGCCCGAGGACAGCGAAGTGAGGCCCTGCACGCCGAGCACGATGAAGTCGTTGCTGCCCTGCACCTTGGCTTTTTCCTCGGGGCGATAGGTTTCGGTGAGCAGCGTGGTGCCGCCGATGAACAGGAAATTCCAGCCGATGCCGAGCAGCACCAACGCCCACCAGAAATGCATCAGCGTCACCCCGGACAGCGCGATGCCGATGCAGACGAACATCAGCACGGCGCCGACGATCAGGATGTTGAGCACGCCGAAACGCTTGATCAGGTCGCCGGTGAAAAACGAGGGCGCGAACATGCCGATCACATGCCATTGCAGGATGAAGGCGGTGTCGGCGAAAGGCATGCCGCAGATGTCCATCGCCAGCGGTGTCGCCGTCATCAGCAGGTTCATCACGCCGTAGCCTGCGGCGGCGGCCAGCACGGCAACGGCGAAGGCCGGCTGGCGCGCAATCTGGCGCAGCGGGCGGCCGACGGCCTTTTGCTCGGCGACCGAGAGCGGCGGAATGTCGAGCCGGCTGGCGATCAGCATCGACAGCGCGGCGAAGCCGATCAGCGCGGCGTAGCTGGCGAGATAGGTGGGTTCGAGCAGGGTGCGCGTGAGCTTGCCGACTTCGGGGCCGATCACGCCGCCGAGGATGCCGCCGGCCAGCGTCAGCGAAATCGCCTTGCCCTTCCAGTCGAGCGGCGCGGCGTCGGCGGCGGCGAAGCGGTATTGCTGGCCGAAGGCGTTGTAGACGCCGGCGAACACGGTGCCGAGGCAGAGCAGCCAGAAGCTGCCGATGCCGACGGCGAAGGCCGATATCGCCGCGCCGAGCATGCCGAGGCCAGCGCCGAGCATGAAGCCGGCGCGGCGGCCGAAGCGCTTCATGAAGAAGGCCGCGGGCAAGGTCGCCAGTGCGCCGCCGATGACATAGGTGGTGATCGGCAGCGTGGCCAGGCGCTTGTCGGCGGCGAGCTGGAGGCCGAGCAGGCCGTTGATCGACACCAGCATGATGCCGTTGGTCAGCAGCAGGGCCTGCGCCGCGGCCAGCAGCGTTACGTTTTTGCGGTGGCTCACGCCGGCAGCGGTTCGATCAGCGCGCGGTAGGCATGCCAGGTGGCATGGCCCACCAGCGGCATGGTCAGGATCAGGCCGACGAAGCCCACGGCGAAGCCGATGGCGGTCAGCAGCACGATCAGCGCGGCCCAGACCAGCATCGCCGGCAGGTTGCGCACCAGCGCGAGAAAGCTGCCGAGCATGGCGGTGACGGTGTCCTGCTTGCGGTCCAGCATCATCGGGATCGACACCGCGGAGAAGGCGAACACCAGCCCGGCGAAGAAGCCGCCGACGACGAGGTAGGCCAGCAGGAATTCGAGGTTGTCGAACCTGGATATCTGCGCGATGAAGCTGCCCAGGGTCGGCATGCCGCCTTGGTAGAACAGCGCGAAAATCACCAGCGAGGCGCGTGCCCAGACCAGGTAGATGACGATCAGGATCAGCGAGTAGATGCCGATCGAGCCGAGGTTCTGCCGCCAGACCATCAGCGTCGGCAGCAGTTGCGGCGGCGCGCCCGCTTCGCGCCGGCGCGAGAGTTCATACAGGCCGATGGCGAGGCAGGGCCCGACCAGCATGAAGCCGGTGGTGATGGCGGTGACGGTTTGCACGGCATGGCGGAAGGCCAGCCAGAGCAGGACGCCGGCGGCGGCGAAGCAGATGCCGTAGAACAGGCTGGCGAAGCCGCAGGCCCGGAGGTCGGCCGCGCCGCGTCGCAGCCATTCGAAGGGCGCCGACCACGGCAGGCCGCTGCGGACCGCCGGAAACGGGTTCTGCTGCGGCTGGGGCGGGTCTGGTGGCGAAGCCAAGGCGGTCAGGCGATGAAGCCGCGCAAGGCGTCGAGCACCGCGTCGGGCTGTTCCGCCATCAGGTCATGGCCGGCGCCATCGAGGCTGACGCTCCTGACATCCTTGATCGCGGCGGCGAGCTTGGCGGCGGCCTTGGGGTGGGTCATCATGTCGCGGCTGCCGCTGACGATCAGCGTCGGGCAGGCCAGGGCTGCGGCGGCTTCCATGCCATGCGTGTAGGCGTTACAGGCGGCCAGGTCGTTGTGCAGCACGCCGGGCGGCTGGCGTTCCGCCAGGCGCCGCGCCGCGCCGAGCAGCCACATGCCGGGCACGGTATTGCCGCCGATGGTGCCGCGCGGCGAATGCGACCAGGCATTGATCATCGATATCGCCTTGGGCTCCTTGTCGCGGGCCGCGCCCAGCAGCGCGTCGGACACCGGCATCGGCACCGCGGTGCCGACCAGGGCGATGCGCGCGATGCGCGCCGGGTGGCGCGCCGCGCATTCCAGCGCGGTCAGCGAACCCATGCTGTGGCCGACCAGCGTGACCTCGCCGGGCGTCGCCGTATCGCCAGCGCCAACTTTCTCCAGCAGCAGTTCGATCCAGTCGGCCAGCGTCTCGATCGACGGCAGCGGCGCGCCGGCGCTGCGCCCGTGGCCGGGCAGGTCGACCGCCAGCACGGCAAAGCCGTGATGGGCGAACCAGCGGCTTTGCAGCCCCCAGACGCTGTGGTCGTTCTGCGCGCCGTGGATGAACACGACGCAGGGCAGGGCGGCATCGAAGGCCTTGCCGCCGGTGTAGGCGTAAGCCTGGTTACCGTTGAGTTCGAGTTCCATGCTCAGACCTTGGCGGCAGCCGCGAGGCCGCGATTGAGGTCTTCGAGCAGGTCACCGGCATCTTCGAGGCCGATCGACAGACGGATGGTGCCGGGATGGATGCCGGCAGCCACCAGCGCGGCGTCGGACATGCGGAAATGCGTGGTCGATGCCGGATGGATCACCAGCGACTTGGCGTCGCCGACATTGGCCAGGTGCGAGAACACGCGCAGGGCTTCAATGAACTTGCGCCCCGCCGCACGGCCGCCTTTCAGGTTGAAGCTGAACACCGAGCCGGCGCCGCGCGGCAGCAGCTTCTGCGCCAGCGCGTGGTCGGGGTGGTCTTCCAGCTCGGGGTAGCCGACGCTGGCCACGGCCTCGCTCCTGGTCAGATGCTCGACCGCCTGGCGCGTGTTGGCGATGTGGCGCGCCATGCGCAGCGGCAGGGTTTCCATGCCCTGCAGCAACTGGAAGGCGGTCATCGGGCTCATGCAAGCGCCGAAATCGCGCAGGCCTTCGCGCCGCGCGCGCAGCAGGAAGGCGGCGACCGTGGATTCCTCGCTGAAATCCATGCCGTGAAAGCCCTCGTAGGGCTCGGTCAGGGTCGGAAACTTGCCGGACTTGTCCCAGTCGAACGTGCCGCCATCGACCAGCAGGCCGCCGATGGCGACGCCGTGGCCGCCGAGGAACTTGGTCGCGGAATGAAAAATCAGGTCGGCGCCATGGTCGAAGGGCCGCATCAGCCAGGGCGTGGTGAAGGTGCTGTCGACCATCAGCGGCAGGCCGTGATGGTGGGCCAGGGCGGCGACTTCGGGAATGTTCAGCACGTCGAGGCCGGGGTTGCCCAGGGTCTCGCCGAACAGCAGCCGGGTTTCGGGGCGGATCGCGGCGCGCCAGGCGTCGAGGTCGCGCGGATCGACGAAAGTGGTGGTGATGCCGAAGCGCGGCAGCGTGTAATCGAGCAGGTTGTGCGAGCCGCCGTAGAGCGAGCGGCTGGCGACGATGTGACCGCCGGCGCCCATCAGCGTGGCTACGCCCAGATGCAGCGCGGCCTGGCCCGAGGCTACCGCGATCGCGCCGACGCCGCCTTCGAGCGCGGCGATGCGCTCTTCGAGCACGGCATTGGTCGGGTTGGAAATGCGCGAATAGACGTGGCCGGCGCGCTCCATGTTGAACAGCGCGGCGGCCTGGTCGGAATCCTTGAAGACGAAGGACGTCGTCAGGTAGATCGGCGTCGCCCGCGCGCCGTAGCGCTCGTCGGGCACCTGGCCCGCATGCAGGGCCAGGGTATCGAAGTTATAAGTCATTGTTGGGCCTTCCCCCCGGCCCCTCCGCACGGGAGGGGGTGATTGCGGTTCGCCGCTGGCGCGGCTTCGTGTGATGACTGGCGCCACTTCGGGCGGCCGCGCGGAGCACTCATGCGTATTCGTCGGGATCGGGGTCCAGCATGCGCTCCAGCGCAAAAATGCGGTCCTTGATCAGCAGCTTGCGCTTCTTCAGGCGCCGCAGCAGCAACTGGTCATCGGGGGGGCTCACGGTCAGGCGGCCGATGGCTTCGTCGAGATCGCGATGCTCTGTGCGCAAATCGATCAGGCGCGTCAGCAGGGCCTCGGGAGTATCTGTCGCATCGATCGGTTCCATGGCGCTATGGTATGAGCGCGGCAGCTTCTTGGCAACCCGGACACGTTATTATCCGGCCATGAAAGAGCAAGTCGGCCGTTTTGAAATCCGTCGCGAAGTGGGGCGCGGTGCGCAGAGCATCGTGTACCTGGCATGGGACCCGCAACTCGAACGCGAAGTGGCGATCAAGACCCTGCATTTCGCCAACACCGATGCGCAGCGCAACGACGCCCTGATCGCCGAGGCACGCGCCGTCAGCCGCCTGCGCCACCCCAATCTGGTGCCGATTTTCGACGTCGGCGAGGAAGACGGCGATCCCTACCTTGTCTTCGAATTCGTCGACGGCCCGAACCTCGCCGCGCTGCTGGCCGAAGAGGGACGGCTGGCGCCGGCGCGCGCCGCCGACCTGATGCGCCAGGTGCTCGATGCGCTGGCCGCGGCGCATGCGGCCGGAATCATCCATCGCGACCTGAAGCCCTCGAACATCCTGATCGACCCGCAGGGACGGCCGCGCGTAATGGATTTCGGCATTGCCATGCGTCTCGACGACAGCGCGGCCAGCCGGCGCCTGAAGGAGATTTCCGGGACGCTCAGCTATCTCGCTCCGGAATACCTGGACGGCCAGCAGGTCAGCGAAAAGACCGATGTCTTCGCCGCCGCCCTGGTCATGGTCGAAATGCTTTCGGGCCGGCCATGGGTATCGGGCAACACGCCCGTTGCGATCTTCAACCAGATCCTGAACCAGCCGGTCACGCTGCCGGCCGATGTCAGCATCGACAATCAGTTGACCGGGATCATCCTGACCGCCAGCGCCCGCGATCCGGCCTTGCGCACGCCCGGCGCGGCGCAGATGAAGGCGCAGCTGGACGACTATCTCGGCGCCGCCGCCACGCCGATCGACGCCGCCGGCGCCGCCGAGGCGCGGAAGAAGGACACGCTGGAATTCCTCATGCGGCGCATGAAGCACAAGAAGGATTTTCCGGCCCTGTCCGATTCGGTGTCGGCCATCAACAAGCTGACCAACTCGGACAAGGAGAGCGTCAACCGCCTGTCGAACACCATACTCAGGGACTACGGCCTGACCAACAAGATCCTGCGCCTGGTGAACTCGGCCTATTACCGCCAGGCGTCGGGCGGCACCATCAGCACCGTCTCGCGCGCGGTGATCGTGCTGGGCTTCGATGCGCTGCGCAATATTGCGGTGACGATCCTGCTGTTCGAGCATATGCAGGACAAGGGCAGCGCCCGCGAACTGAAGGAGGCCTTCCTGCGCGCCAACCTGGCCGGCTGCCTGGCGCGCGACGCGAGCAAGCAGTTCATGGCACGGGAAGCCGAGGCCGCCTACATCTGCGCCCTGTTCCACAGCCTGGGCCAGTTGCTGGCGCAGTTCTACTTTCCCGAGGAAGTCGCGGAAATCCGCAAGGTGATGCTGCAACGAAGCTGCAGCGAGGAAGTCGCCTCGGCGCTGGTGCTGGGCCTGTCGTTTTCGGATCTGGGCATCGGCATTGCGCGGCATTGGGGCTTCCCGCCGGGGCTGGTGAATAGCCTGCGGCCCCTGCCCGAAGGCGTGATCAGGAAGCCCGAGACGCACGACGAGGCGCTGCGCGTGGTTTCGGGTTTCGCCAACGAGATTTGCACGGCCATCGCCTCCGTACCGCGGGAGCAGCGCGGCAGCGCCACCCAGGCGGCGCGCGAGCGCTTTTATTCCGCGCTGCGTTTTTCAGACAGCCAGTTGCAGGCCGTGCTCGAAAAATCCTTCGACGAACTCGGCGAGCTGGCGGCGATCCTGCGCGTGAATCTGACGCAAAGCCCCTTCGCCCGCCACGTCAAGGCCTGGACCGGCAAGCCGCATGAAGCCACCGTCATCGCTGCCGGCGCGAATGCGCTGGACAGCACCCGGCTCGACGATCCCGTGCTGCGCAAGCAGGCCGCGGCCGACGATGCCGATGGCGTGCCGGACGATGCGCAGGACATCCTCGCCGCCGGCATCCAGGACATCAGCAACTCGCTGGTGGATGATTTTTCACTGAACGACATCCTGCGCATCACGCTGGAAACCATGTATCGCGCAATCGGCTTCCAGCGGGTATTGTTGTGCCTCAAGGATCCGGTCAGCGGCAGCATGGTGGGACGCTTCGGTTTCGGCGCCGACACCAACGAGCTGGCACACAAGTTCCGCTTCATGGTGACCGACACGCCGAACGTGTTTCAGCTGGCGATCGCACGGGGCGTGGACATCATCATTACCGATGTCGATGATCCGAAGATCGCGAACAAGATCCCGGCGTGGTACCGCAGGATCCTGATCGCCAAGACCTTCGTCCTGCTGCCCCTGCTGATCAAGGGTAATGCCGTGGCGCTGATCTACTGCGACCGCGACAAGGCCGGCAGCATCGCGATTCCGGACAAGGAACTGTCCCTGCTGAAGACCTTGCGCAACCAGGCCCTGCTGGCGATCAAGCAATCGCGCTGAGGATGCGCACGGGCGGCTCAGCTGGCGATGTACTGCTCCAGTTGCTGGATCAGGAAGGCCTGCTCCGAGATGGTTTCCTTGACCAGGTCGCCGATCGACACCACGCCGATCACGCGCTGGTTGGTATCGAGCACGGGCAGGTGGCGCACGCGCCTTTCCGTCATCAGCGCCATGGCGTCGTCGGTGGTCTGCTCGGGCCGCACATAGAGCACCTTTTCGGTCATGATTTCCCGTACCAGGGTTTCCTTCGACGACTTGCCGAACAGGATGCCCTTGCGCGCATAGTCGCGTTCGCTGAATATGCCGGCGAGGCGTCCGTCGCGCATTGCCAGCACGGCACCGACGTCGTGCTTCGCCATGAGTTCCAGGGCCGAGAAAACCGAATCGTCGGGCGACACCGCAAGCGGTTCGCGCGGACGCTCATCGAGTAATTGTTTCAGGGTTTTCATGACGACTTCTCCTCCGGTTGACGGGCTGGCCGCTGGCGGCCGCTACTGGGCGTTGATCTTTAGCCGGTTTGCTGCGAACTCGGCATGCTTGCTATTGTGCAGGAAGATGCGGCGCCGGTGTTCGCCGCATGCGGCGGATTTGAAATGCAGCGCGGATGATCCCCGGAGCATGGCTTCACTCGGCCAGGCCGTGTTCGAGGCCGTAACGAATCAGTTCGGCCGTGCTCTTGAGGCCCATTTTTTCCAGCAGGCGGGCGCGGTAGGTGCTGACCGTGGCCACGCCGAGGTTGAGCTTTTCCGCGACCTGCGTCAGCGTGTTGCCGGTGGAAATCAGCACCAGCACCTGATACTCGCGATCCGTGATGCGCTCATGCGGCGACTTTTCGGAATTGTCTGAAATCGCCTCGGCCAGTTGCTGGGCAACGGCCGGGCTCAGGTATTTCTGGCCGGAGGCGACCTGGCGGATGGCGGTGACCAGCAGTTCTGGCGCGCTCTGCTTGGTCAGATAGCCCGAAGCGCCGGCCTTGAGTGCGCGCACCGCGTACTGTTCCTCGGGATGCATGCTGAGAATCAGCACCGGCAGGCGCGGAAACTCCTTCTTCAGCTGTTTCAGGGTGTCGATGCCATTGCGGTTGGGCATCGATACGTCCAGCAGAAAGACATCCCACGGCTGCTGGCGGGCCAGGTTCAGCGCTTCGGCGCCGTCGTCGGCCTCGCCGGTGACCAGCAGATCCTCGGTTTCGGACAGAATTTGTTTGAGGCCCTGCCGCACTATGGCATGGTCATCAGCAATCAGGACGTGGATCTTGTCGGCCATGGTAACTAAGCATTGGTTTTACAGGGAAGGCTGGCGCCGCACGGCGACGTCATGCCCCGACTAAAACAGGTTGCGCTGCAATTCCTCTTCGCTCGGCGGTTCCACGCCTGCCCGTTCCGGAACGCGCAGCACGATATGGGTGCCACCGTGTTCCGCCGGTTCGATCGAAAACTCGCCGGCTAGACTCAGGACACGCTCGCGGATTCCGCGCAGGCCGAAGGATTTCGGCTTCTGCATATCGACCTCCGAAATGCCGCGACCGTTGTCCCTGATTTCGAGCAGGATGTTACCGCGTTCGCGTCGCAAACGCATGACGACCAGCGAGGCGTGGGCATGTTTGGCGACATTGGTCAGCGCTTCCTGGGCGATGCGGAACAGCGCCAGCGAGGTGTCGGGTTCCGGCTCGATGGCGTCTTCGTCGCATTGCACCCGGCACGGGATGCCGAAACGCTGGGTGAAATCCTCCGCCTGGCATTCGATCGCGGCGGGCAGGCCGAACTCCTTGAGAATTCCGGGGCGCAGTTCGCGCGCGACGCGGCTCGCCGTGCTCATCGCCTGGTCCAGCAGATGTTCAATCGAATGCGCCTTCTCGCGCAGACGGCCGGTGCCTTCCGGCATCTTGCTGGCCAGGTGCGCGGCCTCGATTTTAAGGAAAACCAGGATGGAACCGAGTTCGTCGTGGATGTCGCGCGAGATGCGCTCGCGTTCTTCTTCCTTGACCGCTTCGAGGTGGGTCGAGAGTTCGGCAAGCTGCTGCCGCGAGCGGCGCAGTTCGGCTTCGCTTTCCTTGCTTTCGGTGACATTGGTGGCGATGCCGCGCCATTCGACTACGCCCGAATCGAAACGGTAGGGCGTCGAGCGCAGGTTGATCCACTTCTGCCGGGTGCGCCCCTTGGTGTGGCCCTCCCAGTTCAGCAAAGTGCCCTTGGCGGCGGATTCGAGTAGCGCATGTTCGAGGCTCTTGCGCCTGTCCGCATCGAAGGCGTCGAACAGTTTGCCGGCCGAAGCCAGCAGATGCTGCTGCTTGAAGCCGAACAGCTTCTGGCAGCCTTCGCTGACGAACAGGAAGCGAAATCCGCCCTCGCTGTCGCGGCGCAAATGAAACAGCATGCCCGGCAGGTTGGACGCCAGGGCGTCGAAGCGCGCCTGGCTCTCGTTGAGCATTTCCAGCGCCGCGCGGTGGTCGGCGCGATGCCGCGCCTCGCGCACTTCGCGCTCGACGGCCGGGATCAGCCGTTCCAGCCGGTCGGCATCGATCACGTCGCGCGCGCCGGCCTTCATCGCCGGCTGCATCGCCGGCTGGTCGCCGGGACCGGCAACGAGAATCACCGGCAGATCCATGCCGAACTCATCGATTTCGCGCACCGCCGCCGGCAGCGAGAGCGCGGCAACGCCGGGCAGGTAGAGCGCCGCATCCCACGGCTGTTCGCCGAGGGCAGTGCGCCATCCGGCAGGGCTGTCGACGCGATGGAATTTACAGGCCTTGTCCGACTCGGCAAGGATCGGCAGCAGACGCTCCATGGCCTCGTCGGAGGCCGCAATGACCAGCAGGTGCAAGGGCTGACGGGGAGAGGAGGTAGCGACCATGGGCAACGTCTGATGTGGCGAAGAGGAAGTTTATAGCGGATCGGCTCCGTTATAATTCCATTTTCGCCGGCATAGCTCAGTTGGTAGAGCAACCGCCTTGTAAGCGGTAGGTCGTCAGTTCGATTCCGACTGCCGGCACCAATAAAAACGGCTCCCATGCGGGAGCCGTTTTTATTGGTTGGTGGAGGCGGCGGGAATTGAACCCGCGTCCATAAGTGCGCCACATACAGTTCTACATACTTAGTCGCGTCATTTGATTTAACCAGCAACACGCCGACGGACAGGCTGGTTGCAAGCGATTCGCTGAATTTTCGAACCGTGCATCGCGACTCCGCACAGCCTTATCTCCTGTATATGATTCCGATGTAGCTTGCGCTACCTGGCCCAGAAGCAAACCAGTTCGGAAGCCAGCCGCTGTTAAGCGGCTAGAGCGAAACGCTCGTCGTTGGCAGTTAGTACTTTCCAGATGGATTTACGAGGTACCCGGATCCTCGGTATGCCCTGCATGCTTTGTCACCCATGTCGAAGCCATGTCGCCCCCTGGATGGTGCAAATCAGATGGCGCCTGATCTGCGGATTGCAAGTGGCAGTTTAACGCTTTGCCGCGGCAAAGCCGAGGATATCTTGCGGTGCTCCGGCAATCGCATCGGCGCCCCAGCTTGCCGGCGGCTTGCCGTCGCCGAGGTAACCCCAGCCGGCAATGATGGTCCTCATGCCGACGGCGCGGCCGGAGATCACATCCCGTTCATCGTCGCCGACGTAGATGCATGCGCTGGCGGCGACTCCCATCACCGCGCTGGCCAGTTGCATGGGATGGCCATGCGGCTTGGCACGTCGGGCACTGTCGCCGCAGACGATGCAGACGCAGCGCTGGCGCAAGCCGAGACCCTCCATGAGCGGAATCGCGAAACGCTGCGACTTATTGGTCACGATGCCCCAGGGAATTGCCTGGGAGTCCAGCTCATCGAGGTGCTCGGCCATGCCTTCGAACAGTCGGGTGCCGACGCACAAGGCTTCCTGATAGATGGCCAGAAACCTCTGTTGCAGATCGACATAGCCCGGATCAGCCGGCGTGATGCCGAGACCGGCACCGATCATGCCGCGGGCGCCCGAGGAGACGTGCGGGCGCAGCTTTTCCATCGGCAGCGGATCGCGTCCGCGCTCCCGCAGCAATTGGTTGAGGGCCCCGCCGAGGTCAGGCGCCGTGTCGGCCAGCGTTCCGTCCAGGTCGAAGAGTAGGGCCTCAGGCACTGCGCTGTGCCCTGAGCAGGTAATTGACGTCGGTATCTGCGCCAAGCACTCCTTCACGAGTGAATGGGTTGTAGCGCAGGCCGGTGATTTCGAGCACTTCCAGCCCGGCATCGCGGCACAGGTGTGCGAGTTCGGCGGGCTTGAGGAAGCGCGTGTAGTCGTGAGTGCCGCGTGGCAGGAGGTTGAACAGGTACTCGGCGCCGACAACCGCCAGCAGATAGGCCTTGGCGTTGCGATTGAGCGTCGACAGGAACACTTGCCCGCCGGGTTTCACAAGGCGCGCGCAGGCCACCACCGTGCTCGCCGGATCGGGCACGTGTTCCAGCATTTCAAGGCAGGTGACGTGGTCGAAGCTTGCCGGCGCTTCGGCCGCCATGGCCTCTGCCGAGATCAGGCGGTAATCGATGGCATGGCCGCTCTCGTAGAGATGCAGGCGGGCAATGCCCAAGGCCTTATCCGATAGATCGATTCCTGTGACCTGCGCTCCCAGCGCCGCCATGCCTTCGCTGAGCAGCCCGCCACCGCAGCCGACATCGATTACGCGTTTGCCGCTCAGCCCTGCGTGGCGGTCGATCCAGGCCAGGCGGGTCGGATTGATGTCATGCAGGGGGCGGAATTCGGAATTCGGGTCCCACCAGCGATGGGCGACTTCCCCGAATTTGTCGAGTTCCCGCGGGTCGGCGTTGCTGCTTGCATTCATGTGAGTGCCCCAGGTCATCTATCGGCATTAAGCGCAGTGGCCAAAACAAAAAAAGCCCTGCAGGGCAGGGCTTTTTCCGGAGTCGGACGAAATTACTGGTTCTTGGTTCCGATGACTTCGATTTCAACGCGACGATCGGGCTGCAGGCAGTCGATGGTCTTCTTGCTCTTCGGACCCTTGCACTGATCGGCCTTGGTGATCGGCTGCTTCTCGCCCTTGCCTTCGGTGTAGACACGGTTCGGCTCGACACCCTTGCTCACCAGATAGGCCTTGACGGCTTCGGCACGCTTCTCGGAAAGCTTCTGGTTGTAGGCGTCGCTACCGAAGCGGTCGGCGTGCCCGACGGCGATGATCACTTCCAGCTTGATACCCTTGATGTCACCGGAAAGCTTGTCCAGTTTTGACTTGCCTTCAGGACGCAGGACGGCCTTGTCAAAATCGAACAGCGCGTCGGCGGCCAGGGTCACTTTCTGGGCGGCTGGTTTCGGTGCGGCGGCGGCGGGCTTGGCAGCGGGTGCCATCGGCGCAGCCATCGGCGCAGCCATAGGCGCCTTCTTCACCAGATCCGGGTCGCATTCCGCGATGGCCATGGCCGGGGTCCAGAAACCGGTGCGCCAGCAAAGGCCGGTACCACTCTTGACGACATTGTCGCGCTGGTCGATGACATAGCCAACGGTACCCGAGCGGTCGATACCCGGCGTCTGAGCGACGGCGGCGGCGGAAAGTCCGAGCAGGGTGGCGAGCAGCAGAGAATGTTTGGCGCTATTGATCATGTTTCCCCCTTTGTTGGGTTTGTTGAGTTTGACGGAATCCGGCTTTTTCTTTTCCCGGAGCGCAGCATTGCGTCAGGACGTCAGATGAGTATGCCACAAACCTGCGACGTCAAGCAATTCAGAAATGCCGATTTGTACGGGAATACCGTTGCTCATCACCAACTTTCCCGCGACCCAGGTGTGGCAAACCTGTTCCCGTCCCGCCACATAAACAAGGTGAGATGCAGGGTCAAAGCAAGGCTGGATCAGCCATTCATCGAGACGTACGGCGCACAGGTCCGCAGCCTTGCCGGGCAGCAGCGAACCGATCCTTCCGTCCAGTCCGAGGGCGCGAGCGCCGCCCAGCGTAGCCGCTGCAAGCGTCGCATGTGCCGCGAGCGCTTCCGGATTCTGGCTCACGCCTTTGGCCAGCAGTGCGGCGTGGCGCATTTCCTGGAACATATCGAGACGGTTGTTCGATGCCGCGCCGTCCGTGCCGAAGCCGAAATTAATGCCATGCGACTGAATCGCGGACAAGGGCGCAATCCCGCTGCCGAGTTTCAGGTTGGATGTCGGGCAATGTGCCAGGTGGCACCCTTCGTGCGCCAGCAGGTCGATCTCTCCGGGGTCGAGGTGGACGCCATGAACGGCGATCAACTGCGGCCCGATCAGGCCCAGACGACGCAGACGTTCAATTGGACGCACGCCATGTTGCTTGAGGCTGTCCTCGATTTCGTGGCGGGTTTCATGAACATGCAAATGTATCGGCAGTTCGAGTTGCGCGGCGAGGGTTGCGATCTTGGAAAAGGTCTTGTCGGCAACGGTATAAGGTGCATGTGGAGCGAGGCAGAAACTCAGCAGGGGGTCGTCGGCGAATTCGTCACGGATTGCGAGTCCCTTGGCCAGATAATCGTCGGCATCGGCCGCATAGCTGGTGGGAAACTCGATCGCGATGATTCCCATCACGGCGCGCATCCCGACCCGCTTTGCCGCGGCGGCGACGGCACCGGGAAAAAAATACATGTCGTTGAAGGTGGTAATGCCGCCGCGCAGCATTTCCGCGCAGGCCAGCAGGGTGCCGTCCCTCACGAATTCCGGTCCGGCGTGGCGCGATTCGGCCGGCCAGATGCGTTCGGACAGCCAGCGCATCAGGGGTAGATCGTCCGCGTAGCCGCGCAAAAGGCTCATGGCGGCGTGGGTGTGCAGGTTGACCAGGCCCGGCATCAGCACCTGACCCGGCAGATCGAGCGTCTGTCTCGGTCGCCAGCGTTGTGTTGCCTCGCTATTGGGCAGCAGGCCAAGGATAAGGCCGTCCTTGACTCCCAGTGAATGGCCGGAAAGCGTTACTCCGACGGGTTCGATCGGGATGATCCATTCGGGATGGATCAGAAGATCCACATCCACGGGATTGGCGCTCAGAGCGGCGAGTGCATTCATGGCTCGATTCAACCAGATTTGGCTGGCCGCGACAACCGCCGCGGCTATCCGCGCATGCTAAAATTGCCCCTTTTTACGCCATCGTCCGCCGCAAGTCGGTTAAGGCAGCCTAAATGACCTCGTTCGCCAAAGAAACCCTGCCGATCAGCCTCGAAGAGGAGATGCGCCACTCTTACCTTGATTACGCCATGAGCGTGATTGTCGGGCGGGCGCTGCCGGATGTGCGGGACGGTCTGAAACCCGTCCATCGCCGTGTGCTTTTTGCCATGCACGAGTTGTCCAACGACTGGAACCGGGCCTACAAGAAGTCGGCGCGCATCGTCGGCGACGTGATCGGTAAATACCATCCACATGGCGACACGGCGGTATACGACACCATCGTGCGCATGGCGCAGGATTTCTCGCTGCGCTACATGCTGGTCGATGGTCAGGGCAACTTCGGCTCGGTTGACGGCGACAATGCGGCCGCGATGCGCTACACCGAAGTGCGCATGGCACGCATCGGCCATGAATTGCTGATCGATATCGACAAGGAAACCGTCGATTTCGGCCCCAATTACGACGGATCCGAACATGAACCGCTGATTCTTCCCGCACGCATCCCGAACCTGTTGATCAACGGCTCCTCGGGTATCGCGGTCGGCATGGCGACCAACATTCCGCCGCACAACCTCAACGAAGTGGTGGATGCCTGCCTGCTGCTGCTGGGCAATCCGGAAACCACGATCGACGAACTGATCAACATCATTCCGGCCCCGGATTTCCCCACCGCCGCACTGATCTACGGCGTTTCCGGCGTGCGCGACGGCTATCTCACCGGTCGCGGGCGGGTGATCATGCGGGCCCGCACGCACATCGAGGATCTGCCGCGCAACGGGCGCCAGGCGATCGTGGTCGACGAACTGCCTTACCAGGTCAACAAGAAGACCCTGCAGGAAAAGATCGCCGAACTGGTGCACGAGAAGAAGATCGACGGCATCGCGCATATTCAGGACGAGTCCGACAAGTCGGGCATGCGCCTGGTAATTGAACTGAAGAAGGGCGAAGTGCCCGAGGTGGTGTTGAACCATCTCTACAAGCAAACGCAGTTGCAGGACACCTTCGGCATGAACATGGTGGCCCTGGTCGATGGTCGGCCGCGCCTGCTCAATCTTAAGGAAATGCTGCAGTGCTTCCTTGCGCACCGGCGCGAAGTCATCACCCGGCGCACGGTGTTCGAGCTGCGAAAGGCGCGCGAACGGGGGCATATCCTCGAAGGCCTGGCCGTCGCCTTGTCCAATGTCGACGAAATCATTGGCTTGATCAAGGCGGCGCCGACGCCGGCTGACGCCAAACGCGGACTGATGGGGCGCAGTTGGCGCTCGATCATGGTGGAAGGCATGCTGGCTCGCGCGTTTGCCGAGTCGTCGCGTCCCGAAGGCCTGGCGGCGGAATTCGGCCTGTCCGCGCAGGGTTATCTGCTCTCGGACGCGCAGGCCCAGGCGATTCTGGAACTGCGCCTGCAGCGCCTGACCGGGCTGGAGCAGGACAAGATTGTTGCCGAGTACAAGGAGGTCATGGACCAGATCGCCGACCTGCTCGACATCCTGGCCCGCCCCGAGCGCATCACCACGATCATCGGCGACGAACTGGCGGCGGTCAAGGCGCAGTTCGGCGACGCGCGGCGTTCCGAGATCGTCCTCAGCACAGCCGATATCAACCTCGAAGACCTGATCGTGCGCGAGGACATGGTGGTCACGCTCTCGCATACCGGCTACGTCAAGCGCCAGCCCTTGGCCGATTACCGCGCGCAACGGCGCGGCGGCCGCGGCAAGCAGGCGGCGGCGATCAAGGACGACGATTTCGTCGATCGCCTGTTCATCGCCAACACCCACGACTACATCCTGTGCTTTTCCAACCGCGGCCGGGTCTATTGGCTCAAGGTCTATGAAGCGCCGGAAGGCACGCGCAATTCACGCGGCAAACCCATCGTCAACCTTTTTCCGCTCGAAGAGCGCGAGAAGATTACGGCGATCCTGCCGGTCAAGGAATTCGACGAAGAGCACTTTGTCTTCATGGCCACGGCCATGGGCACCGTGAAGAAGACGCCGTTGACCAGCTTTGCCAATCCGCGCAAGGCCGGCATCATCGCCGTCGGCCTGGACGAGGGCGATCACCTGATCGGCGTTGCGATCACCAACGGCCAGTGCGACGTCATGCTGTTCTCGGATGCTGGCAAGGCGGTGCGCTTTGCCGAAGACGACGTGCGGCCGATGGGGCGCGAGGCGCGCGGTGTGCGCGGCATGATGCTGGAAGACGACCAGCAGGTGATTTCCATGCTGGTGGCCGACAGCGAAGACTACTCGGTGCTGACAGCCACGGAAAACGGCTTCGGCAAGCGCACGCCAATCGCCGAATATACCCGGCACGGGCGCGGTACCAAGGGCATGATCGCAATCCAGACTTCCGAGCGCAATGGCAAGGTGGTTGCCGCCGTGCTGGCCGACCTCGGCGAAACGCGCGAAGAAATCATGTTGATTTCGACCGGCGGCGTGCTGATCCGCACCCGGGTTGCCGACATCCGCGTCATGAGCCGCTCGACCCAGGGCGTGACGCTGATCAACCTCGATGAAGGCACCTATCTGGCCGGCGTCGAAAAGGTGATCGAAACCGAAGATGAAGATCCGGCAGCGGATCTGCCGCTCGAAGACCCGGCGGACTAGCCAAGGGCTATCCGGCGCGAGTGGACGTGACAATCCATCGATTAATGTATACGGTATCCTGTATTCTTTTGCTATCCTGATTTTCCCACATTGATTTAGTCACTTCCGGAGGCTGGTTATGGCACGCATTTTCAATTTCAGCGCAGGACCCGCGGCGCTTCCCGAGACCGTACTCAAGCAAGCTGCCGATGAACTTCTCGACTGGCACGGCAGTGGCCAGTCGGTCATGGAAATGAGCCATCGCGGCAAGGAATACATGGGCATCCACGCCCAGGCCGAAGCCGATCTGCGCGAACTGATGGCCATCCCCGCCAACTACAAGGTGCTGTTCCTGCAGGGCGGCGCCACGCTCCAGTTCGAGATGATTCCGATGAACCTGTTCGCCGGCAAGGCCAGCGCCGATTACGTGCACACCGGCGAGTGGGCCAAGAAGGCCATCAAGGCAGCCAAGGCCTTCGGCAAGGTCAATATCGTCGCCAGCAGCGAAGAGGGCAAATTCACCTATGCCCCGGCACAGAAGGACTGGAAACTCGACAAGGATGCCGCCTTCGTGCATTACACCGCCAACGAAACCATCGGCGGTGTCGAATTCCACTGGACGCCGGATTCGGGAAATGTGCCGCTGGTCTGCGACATGTCCTCCAACATCCTGTCGAAGCCGATCGATGTCAGTAAGTACGGCCTGATCTACGCCGGCGCGCAGAAGAACATCGGCCCGGCCGGCCTGACCATCGTCATCATCCGCGACGACCTGATCGGCAAGGGCGTACCCGCACCGCAGACCATGATGGACTACAAGACCCACGCCGAGGCCGACTCGATGTACAACACGCCGCCCACCTACGGCATCTACATCGCCGGCCTGGTATTCCAGTGGCTCAAGCAGCAGGGCGGACTGGCGGCCATCGAGAAGCAGAACGTCGCCAAGGCCAAGATGCTCTATGACTGCATCGATGCTTCCAGCTTCTACGCCAACCCCGTGCGCAAGGAAGACCGCTCGCGCATGAACGTGCCGTTCACCCTCAAGGATGCGGCACTGGACGAGGAGTTCCTCAAGGGTGCCAAGGCCAAGGGCATGGTGCAGCTCAAGGGACACCGTTCGGTCGGCGGCATGCGTGCTTCGATCTACAACGCGATGTCCACCGACGGCGTTGCCGCGCTGGTCGAATACATGAAGGAATTCGAGGCGAGGTTTGGCAAATGAGCATGGCCAAGCCGATCAGCGTCCTGATCCTCAACCAGATCTCGCAGAACGGCCTCAAGCGCCTGCCGGCGGAGCGCTACAACGTCGGCAAGGACATCGCCAACCCGGATGCGATCATGGTGCGTTCGGCCGACATGCACAAAATGGACATTCCTCGGTCGGTACAGGCCATCGGCCGTGCCGGCGCCGGCACCAACAACATTCCCGTCAAGGCCATGTCGGCGCGCGGCGTGCCGGTGTTCAATGCGCCGGGCGCCAATGCCAATGCGGTCAAGGAACTGGTGGTCGCCGGCATGCTGCTCGCCGCGCGCAACATCGGCGGCGCCATGAAATTCGTCGGATCGCTGGATCCCGCCGATCCGGACATGGAGAAGAAGGTCGAGGACGGCAAGAAGACCTTCGCCGGCTTTGAACTGGCCGGGCATACGCTGGGCGTGATCGGTCTGGGCAAGATCGGCTGCCTGGTCGCCGATGTGGCGATCAAGCTCGGCATGCACGTGCTTGGCTACGATCCCGAGATCACCGTCGATGCCGCCTGGAGCCTGCCGTCGCAGGTCAAGAAGGCGAACAGCGTGGCGGAAGTGCTGAAAAGCGCCAACTTCGTCTCGATGCATGTGCCTCTGGTCGATGCCACGCGCAAGATGATCGATGCCGAGATGTTGGCACACGCCAGGCATGGTGCCGTGCTACTGAACTTTTCCCGCGAGGGTGTGGTGGATGAGGCGGCAGTGCTCGCCGCGCTCGACACCCGGAAGCTCGGAGCCTATGTTTGCGACTTCCCCAGCGCCGATGTCAACCATCATCCTCATGTAATCGCCTTGCCGCATCTGGGCGCTTCCACGGGCGAAGCCGAGGAAAACTGCGCCATCATGGTCGCCGACCAGTTGCGCGAATATCTGGAGCACGGCAATGTGCAGAACGCCGTGAACTTTCCCAACGTCACGCTGCCGCGTGAATCGAACTTCCGCATTGCCGTCGCCAACGCCAATGTGCCGAACATGCTGGGCCAGATTTCAACGACCATGGCCGATGCGGGATTGAACATCCACACCATGGTCAACAAATCGCGCGGCGAAATGGCCTATACGCTGGTGGATGTGGACAGTCAGGTGAAACCCGCGGTGATCGACGCCATAGCGAAAATCGATGGTGTGCTGGCTGTTCGGTATCTGCCGCTGGAGAACTGAGAGTGGCCGACGATTCGCAGGAGCTGGGCAGGCTGCGCGAGGGAATCGACGCGATCGACGGCGAACTGCTGCGCCTGATCAACGAACGGGCGCAGCTCGCGCATCGCATCGGCGAAATCAAGCAGGGCAACATCTACCGGCCGGAACGCGAAGCACAAGTGCTGCGCCGAGTTGCCGAACGCAATCCCGGCCCGCTCTCCGCGACCGCTGCGCAGCGCATCATTCGCGAGGTCATGTCGGCCTGTCTGGCGCTGGAGCAGCCGCTGACCATCGCCTACCTGGGGCCGGCCGGCACCTATTCCGAGGCGGCGGCGCGCAAGCATTTCGGCGGCGCACCAACCCTGCTGCCGTGTGCGGCAATCGACGATGTATTCAGGACGATCGAATCCGGCAACGCCCATTACGGCGTGGTGCCGATCGAGAATTCGACCGAGGGCGCCATCGGCCGTTCGCTGGATCTGCTGCTGTCCTCGCCGCTCAAGATTTGCGGCGAGATCAACCTGCCGATTCATCACAACCTGATGACCCGGTGCGGCGCATTGCCCGATGTGACCCGCGTCTATTCCCATGCCCAATCGCTGGCGCAGTGCCATGAGTGGCTCAACCGCAACCTGCCTCTGGCGACTCGCGTACCGGTGGCGAGCAATGCCGAGGCGGCACGCCTGGCGGGCGGAGAAGCCGGTACCGCCGCCGTCGCGGGCGATGCGGCCGCCGAGCTGTACGCCTTGCCGATACTGGCCACCAACATCGAGGACGATCCGAACAACACCACGCGTTTCGTCATCATTGCCGACCATGATGCCGGCGCTTCCGGAGCGGACCGTACCTCGCTGGTGTGTTCGGCGCAGAACAGGCCGGGTGCTGTTTATCAGCTGTTGGCGCCGTTCGCCGACAACGGCGTTTCCATGAGCCGCCTCGAATCCCGTCCGGCCCGCGGCTTTGGCGGCAGTCGCTGGGAATATGTGTTTTATATCGACATAGAAGGCCATCGCAGCGAGCCGGCGGTTGCCCGCGCGCTGGAAGAACTTCGTCACCGCGCCGGCTTCGTCAAAGAGCTGGGCTCCTATCCCAAAGCCATTTACTAAAGGTTCGACCATGAGCATTGTTCTCCAGGCCCCGTCCTATGTTCGAGCCATCTCGCCCTATATCCCCGGCAAGCCGATCACCGAGTTGGCCCGCCAGATGGGCCTGCCGGTCGAAAAGATCGTCAAGCTGGCCTCGAACGAGAATCCTCTGGGCATGAGTCCGCTGGCGCGCAAAGCGGTGGAAGGGGCTCTGGCCGGCGTCGAACGCTACCCGGACCAGTTCGATCTGATCGCCGCATTGGCCGAGCGCCACGGCGTGGCGCTGGAGCAGGTAGTGCTGGGCAACGGCTCGAACGACGTGCTCGACCTGGCGGCCCGCGTGTTTCTGGCGCCGGGGCGTTCGGCCGTGTTCTCCAAGCATGCATTCGCCGTCTATCCGCTGGCGACCATGTCGGCCGGCGCCGAATGCATTGCCGCCGCGGCGAAGAACTATGGCCACGATCCGGCAGCCATGCTCGTCGCCATTCGTCCCGACACGCACATGGTCTGGATTGCCAATCCGAACAATCCCACTGGCAATTTCCTGCCGCAAGCCGAAGTGCGAGCATTCATCGAAAAAATCCCGGCCCACATCGCCGTGGTGCTCGACGAGGCCTATACCGAGTACCTGGCGCCGGCCGACCGCGCCGACACCGTGGCCTGGATCAGGGATTTCCCGAACCTGCTGGTGGTCCGCACATTTTCGAAGATCTACGGCCTGGCCGGACTGCGCGTCGGTTATGGGGTAGGGCGGGCAGAAGTAATCGACCTGCTGAACCGGGTGCGCCAGCCCTTCAACGTGAACAACCTGGCCCTAGCGGGCGCCATTGCAGCGCTCGATGACCATGCCTTCCTTGCCGCAAGTTACGAATCCAACCGCCGCGGCATGGAGCAGATCGTCGCCGGCCTGAAGCGGCTCGGACTGTCGCATATTCCATCCCATGGCAATTTCGTCACCTTCGAGGTGGCCGACACCGCCGGTGTGAACGGCCGCTTGTTGAAGCAGGGCGTGATCGTGCGGCCGATCGGCGGCTACGGCATGCCCAACCATTTGCGCGTCACGGTTGGCCTTGAGACCGAGAACGCCCGCTTCCTGGAAGCGCTGGAAACATCGCTCTGATGGCGCAAAGCAAGATCGTTATCTGTGGCGTCGGGCTGATCGGCGGCTCCTTCGCCCTTGCACTCAAGAAGTCGGCGCTGGCGCTAGGGCAGGATTTGCAGGTGATGGGCATGGGGCGCACGCGCGCGCCGCTGGAAGAGGCGCGGCGCCTCGGCGTGATTGACGCGATCGCGACCGACTGGGCATCTGCGCTCGACGGCGCCGACCTGGTGCTGCTCGGCATGCCGGTGGGGCAGATGCCGGCGGTAATGAATGCGCTGGCGCCGCATCTGCAGCCGCACACCATCGTCACCGACGGCGGCAGCACCAAGTCGGACGTGGTCGCGGCGGCGCGCGCCGCGTTCGGCGCTCAGGTGCCATCGAAGATCGGGCAGTTCGTGCCCGGCCATCCGATTGCCGGCGCCGAGAAGAGCGGCGTGGCCGCGGCCCAGGCCGACCTGTATGTCGATCGCCGCGTGGTGCTGACACCGCTGCCGGAAAACTCCGCCGCCGATGTGCAGGCAGTGCGCACCGTCTGGGAACTTTGCGGAGCGAAGGTATCGCAACTCGCCGCGGAGGAACATGACCGTCTTTTCGCAGCCGTCAGTCATCTGCCGCACCTGCTGGCCTTTGCCCTGGTCCACGATTTTGCGCAGCGCCCCAACTCGGATCAGTTGTTCGGTTTTGCCGCCGGCGGTTTTCGCGATTTCACGCGCATCGCCAGCAGCCATCCGGAAATGTGGCGCGACATCTGCGTCGCCAATCGCCAAGCCTTGCTGGCGGAACTCGATGCCTACATGCTCGAACTGATGCGCACGCGGGTGTTGCTTGCCGGTGCCGATGCGGATGGCCTCGAAGCGATGTTCAACACGGCCCGCAAGCGGCGCGACGCCTGGCTCGACTCTCTGTTGCCGCCGGGGGAGTGATGGATAGCCTGCATCTCCCGCCCCTGCGATCCGCTTCGGGATGCGTACGCCTGCCCGGCTCGAAGAGCATTTCCAATCGCATGCTGCTGCTCGCCGCGTTGGCGCAAGGCACGACCGAAATCCGCGACCTGCTCGATTCCGATGACACGCGCGTGATGCTGGCGGCGCTGCAGAAAGTTGGCGTTGGCGTGACGGCGATGGGCAGTGCTTTGCATGCCGGGGATTCCGCTTCGCGGGCCGGCAATGCCTGGCGCGTCGAGGGCTGCGGCGGGGTTTTTCCGGTCAAGGATGCCGATCTGTTCATGGGCAATGCCGGTACGGCGATTCGGCCGCTGACGGCGGCGCTGGCGCTGTCCGGCGGGCACTATCGGTTGTCCGGCGTGCCGCGCATGCATGAGCGGCCGATCGGCGATCTGGTCGATGGCCTGCTGCAGATCGGCGCCGATATCCGTTACAGCGGCACGCCCGGCTTTCCGCCGCTGGCCATCCATCCGGCGCGCGTGAAACTCGCCGCGCCGATCCGCTTGCGCGGCGATGTCTCCTCGCAGTTTCTCACCGCGTTGCTGATGGCCTTGCCGCTGACTGGGGAAGCGGCGGTCATCGAAATGACCACCGAGCTGATTTCGCGGCCCTACATCGAGATCACGCTGAACCTGATGGCGCGCTTCGGCGTGCACGTCGAACGCGAGGGCTGGCAGCGCTTCACGATTGCCGCGGGGCAGGGCTATCGCAGCCCCGGCGTGCTGCACGTCGAAGGCGATGCCTCGGCCGCCTCGTACTTCCTCGCCGCCGGCGTCATCGGCGGCGGCCCGGTGCGGGTCGAAGGCGTCGGCCGCGACAGCATCCAGGGCGACGTGCGCTTCGCTGAGGCGTTGCAGGCGATGGGCGCACGCATCGAGTGGGGCGAGCAGCATATCGAGGCGCGGGCGCCCGTCTCCGGCAAGCTCAAGGCTTTCGATCTCGATCTGAACCACATTCCCGATGCGGCGATGACGCTGGCCGTTGCCGCGCTGTTCGCCGACGGCCGCTGCCTGCTGCGCAACATCGCTTCCTGGCGCGTCAAGGAAACCGACCGTATCGCCGCGATGGCGACCGAACTGAGGAAACTCGGGGCGATTGTGGAGGAGGGTGCCGACTACATCGCCGTCTCACCAGCGCCAACTCTTGTGCCGAACTGCGCCATCGACACCTATGACGACCACCGCATGGCGATGTGCTTCGCGCTGGCGGCGCTCCGCGGCGTGCCGCTCACCATCAACGACCCGGCTTGCGTGAACAAGACCTTCCCCGATTACTTCGATGCCCTGGCCGAGATCACCGCGCCGGTGATCGCCATCGACGGTCCCTCGGCCTCGGGCAAGGGCACCGTGGCCGAGCGCGTTGCGGCCGCGCTGGGTTATCACTATCTGGACAGCGGCTCGTTGTATCGCCTGACCGCCCTGGCGGCCCTGCGCGCCGGCCTTGCGCTGGATGACGAAACCGGCGTCGCCGCTCTGGCGGCCGGCCTGCCCGCCAGTTTTTCCGGCGGCCGCATCCTGCTTGCGGACGATGACGTCACCGACGCCATCCGTACCGAGGAAATCTCGGTTGGCGCCTCGAAAGTGGCGGCTTTGCCGGCCGTGCGTGCCGCGCTGCTGGCCCGCCAGCGCGCCTATCGCCGCTTCCCGGGCCTGGTGGCGGACGGTCGCGACATGGGCTCGGTGGTCTTCCCCGCGGCCGGCGCCAAGCTGTTTCTTACCGCCTCGGCCGAGGCGCGTGCAGAAAGACGCTATAAACAGTTGATCGCAAAGGGGATGCCTGCTAACATGCACGCCCTTTTGCAAGATTTGCAGGAACGGGATGCGCGCGATGCCCAACGCAGCGTGGCGCCCCTCCGGCATTGCGACGATGCGGATCTGGTGGATACCACCGAGATGAACATCGAAGCAGCAGTGGCAGCCGTAATGAGCATCGTCCAGCGGTCGCCACTGTGATTCACAGTATAAGGAATTGTCATACGAGTAGAGCAACACAGTAATGGTGTCGCGACGGCCGCCCGGCCGCTGTGGCGAAAATCAACCAACCCGTCACCCCGGTGACACACATCCGTAAGGTCCCCCACTCAATGTCTACTGCTGCTATTGCCGAAGCTTCACCCATGGAGAGTTTTGCCGCCCTGTTCGAGGAAAGCCTCCAGCGCCAGGAAATGCGTGCCGGTGAAGTAATCACGGCCGAAGTTGTTCGCATCGACCAGAATTTCGTGGTCGTCAATGCGGGTCTCAAATCCGAAAGCATGATTCCCGTCGAGGAATTCCACAATGAACGTGGCGAGCTCGAAGCCAAGCCGGGCGATTTCGTCCTGGTGGCGATCGAGATGCTCGAAGACGGCTATGGCGCCACGCGCCTGTCGCGCGAGAAGGCCAAGCGCATCGCCGCCTGGAACGATCTCGACAAGGCCATGGTCGATGGTGCCCTGGTCAAGGGTCTGATCACCGGCAAGGTCAAGGGCGGCCTGACCGTCATGGTCAATGGCATCCGTGCCTTCCTCCCCGGTTCGCTGGTCGATACCCGTCCGGTCAAGGACACCACGCCTTTCGAAGGCAAGGAATACGAATTCAAGGTTATCAAGCTCGACCGCAAGCGCAACAACGTGGTGGTTTCGCGTCGCGCCGTGCTCGAGGCCAGCATGGGTGAAGAGCGCCAGAAGCTGCTGGAAAACCTGCAGGAAGGCACCGTCATAAAAGGCATCGTCAAGAACATCACCGACTACGGCGCCTTCGTCGACCTCGGCGGCATCGACGGCCTGCTGCACATCACCGACCTGGCCTGGCGCCGCGTGCGTCACCCGTCGGAAGTGCTCAACGTCGGCGACGAAGTCACCGCCAAGGTGCTCAAGTTCGACCAGGAAAAGAACCGCGTCAGCCTCGGCATGAAGCAGCTGGGCGAAGATCCGTGGGTGGGAATCGCCCGCCGTTACCCGCAGGGCACGCGCCTGTTCGGCAAGGTCACCAACCTGACCGACTACGGTTCCTTCGTCGAGATCGAGCAGGGCATCGAAGGCCTGGTGCACGTCTCGGAAATGGACTGGACCAACAAGAACATCCACCCGACCAAGGTTGTCCAGCTGGGCGACGAAGTCGAAGTGATGATCCTCGAAATCGACGAAGACCGTCGCCGCATTTCGCTCGGCATGAAGCAGTGCATGGCGAACCCGTGGGACGATTTCGCGATGAACCACAAGAAGGGCGACAAAGTTCGCGGCGCCATCAAGTCGATCACCGACTTCGGCATCTTCATCGGCCTGCCCGGCGGTATCGACGGTCTGGTGCATCTGTCCGACCTGTCCTGGTCGGCCACCGGCGAGGAAGCCAAGCAGAACTTCAAGAAGGGCGATGAAGTCGAGGCCGTGGTGCTGTCCATCGATGTCGAGAAGGAGCGCATTTCGCTCGGCGTCAAGCAGCTCGATGGCGATCCCTTCACCAGCTTCGTTGCGACTCATGACAAGAACAGCCTGGTGTCCGGCACGGTGACCAGCGTCGACCAGCGTGGTGCGGTGGTTGATCTGGGTTCCGAGGTCGAAGGCTATCTGCGCGTCTCCGAGTTCTCCCGCGAGCGCATCGAAGACCTGACCCAGCACCTGAAGGTCGGCGACGTGATCGAAACCATGATCGTCAACGTCGATCGCAAGACGCGCTCGATCAACCTGTCGATCAAGGCCAAGGATCAGGTGGAACAGAGCCAGGCGATGCAGAAGCTTGCATCGGACAGCAGTTCGGCCAGCAGCGGCACGACCAATCTGGGCGCGCTGCTCAAGGCCAAACTCAACCAGCAGTCATAACAATCCGACCTCATGACAAAATCGGAACTCATCGCCCGGCTGGCGGAGCGTTTTCCCCAGCTCGTGGCGAAGGATGCCGACTATGCCGTCAAGATGATCCTCGATGCCCTCACTGCGGCGCTGGTGCGCAGTGATCGCATCGAGATCCGCGGCTTCGGCAGCTTTGCGCTGAATTATCGGCCACCGCGTGTAGGTCGCAATCCGAAGTCGGGCGACAAGGTGCAGGTACCTGAAAAGTACGTGCCCCATTTCAAGGCCGGCAAGGAACTGCGGGAACGGGTCGATTATCGGCCATGAGCCGCGCAGCTTGCATCAGAGCGGCACCCTAGTCAGGGTGCCGTTTTGCTGACCTTCAGAATTCTATTGTGACCACCCTGCTCAAGCTTCTTGTCTGGCTGTTGCGTATCGTGGTCTTCGTCGGGCTGTTCGGACTGGCGATCAAGAACAGCGGCCCGATGGAACTGCGCTTCTTTCTCGAACAGTCCTGGACCGCGCCGATTTCGCTGGTGATCCTCACGGTATTCGCCATCGGCGTGGCGGTCGGGTTGACCGCGGCGCTGGGCGTATTCCTGCGCCCCGACCGCACTTCCTCGCGCGAGCCGCGTTAGCCCCATGGAAATCGAACTCTGGTGGCTGCTGGTTCTGCCAGCCTTTTTCGTTCTCGGCTGGGTCGCGGCGCGCATCGATATCAGGCAGCTCCTGAAGGAATCTCGCGCCCTGCCGCGTTCCTATTTCAAGGGCCTGAATTTCCTGCTCAACGAACAGCCGGACCAGGCCATCGAGGCCTTCATCGAGGCGGCGCGCGTCGATCCGGAAACCATAGAACTGCATTTCGCGCTGGGCAACCTGTTTCGCCGCCGCGGCGAGACCGACCGCGCCATCCGTGTGCACCAGAACCTCATCGAACGCGATGGCTTGTCCGCGGCCCAGCGCCTGCACGCGCTGTCGGAACTCGGCCAGGACTATCTCAAGGCCGGCCTGCTGGATCGGGCCGAGGACATCTTCGTCAAACTGCGCGGCACCGACCGCGACGAGGAAGCGCTGAAGAACCTGCTGGAAATCTACCAGCAGGAAAAGGAATGGGCCAAGGCGATCGCCATTTGCGATGCCATGCCCAACCATTCCGATCATCTCTGGCACAAGGAAATCGCCGAGTTTCGTTGCGAGATGGCCGCCAACGAAATGCTTCACGATCGTCACGACGAAGCGCGCCGGCTGCTCGACGAGGCGCTGGCCGCCAACCGCAAATGCGTGCGTGCCACCTTGCTGCTGGGCGAGCTGGCGATAAAAGTTGGCGCTGGCCGAGGTGACGTAAACGAGGCGATCGAGCACTGGAAGCGCATCGAACAGCAGAATCCGGTGTATCTCGCGCTGGCCGCGGAAAAGCTCATGACGGCCCACATCCAGGCCGGGCGCCGCGAACAGGGCGTGCAGCTCCTGCGTGGCTGGCTCGAGCGCCATCCCTCGCTCGATCTGCTCGACGCGGTGTTTCGCGCCACGCTCGACAACGACGGCGCCGAAGCCGCCTATACGCTGGTGCGCGACGAGCTGCGGCGCAATCCGACGCTGCTCGGACTCGACAAGCTGCTCGAGGCGCAAATCCTGGTGGTGCCGCCCGAAAAGCGTGCCGATCTGGAGCTGATCAAGAACCTGATCCACAATCACACCCGCCGCGTCGCGCGCTATCGTTGCGACGCCTGCGGTTTCAAGGCGCGGCAGTTCTACTGGCGCTGCCCCGGCTGCGGCGGCTGGGAAACCTACCCGCCCCGGCGTACCGAAGAATTCGATATTACCTTGTAGAGGAACTCCATGAAGATCACCGTCATCGGCACCGGTTACGTCGGCCTGGTCTCCGGCACCTGCCTGGCAGACGTAGGCAACGACGTGCTCTGCCTTGATCTCGACGCGGCGAAAATCCGCACCCTCAACGAAGGCGGCATTCCGATTTACGAACCCGGCCTGGAAGCCATGGTGAGGAGGAACGAGGCGGCCGGACGCCTGCGCTTCACCACCGACATCGAGGCCGCGGTCGCCCACGGCGTGCTGCAGTTCATCGCCGTCGGCACGCCGCCCGATGAGGACGGGTCCGCCGATCTGCAATACGTGGTTGCGGCCGCGGGCAATGTCGGACGCTACATGGACGGCTACAAGGTCGTGGTGGACAAGTCCACGGTTCCGGTGGGTACCGCCGACAAGGTGCGCGCGGCGATCGCCGAAGAGCTTGACGCGCGTGGCGCCAAGATCGATTTCAGCGTGGTCTCCAATCCGGAGTTTCTCAAGGAAGGTGCGGCGGTCGACGACTTCATGAAGCCTGACCGCATTGTCGTCGGTGCCGACGACGAGCGGGCGATAGCCCTGATGCGGGAGCTCTACGCACCTTTCCAGCGCAATCATGAACGCCTGATCCTGATGGACGTGAAGAGCGCCGAGCTGACCAAATACGCGGCCAACGCCATGTTGGCGACCCGCATCAGCTTCATGAACGAACTCGCCAACCTGGCCGAAAAGCTCGGTGCCGACATCGAACTGGTCAGGAAGGGCATCGGCTCCGATCCGCGCATCGGCTTCCATTTCCTGTATCCGGGAGTCGGCTACGGCGGTTCCTGCTTTCCCAAGGACGTGCAGGCCCTGATTCGCACCGCGCAGGATGCCGGACAGGAGTTGCAGGTGCTGCAGGCGGTCGAGGCGGCCAACCAGGTGCAGAAAGGTGTGCTGGGGCACAAGATCACCGCACGCCTGGGCAAGGATCTCGACGGCAAGACCTTCGCCCTCTGGGGCCTGGCCTTCAAGCCCAATACCGACGACATGCGCGAGGCGCCAAGCCTGGTGCTGATCGAGGAATTGCTGGCACGCGGCGCGGCGATCCAGGCCTACGATCCTGTGGCCGCGCATGAGGCTCGGCGCATCCTCGGCGACAATCCGCGCATCCGCTATGCCGCGTCGCCGATGGAAGCACTCGACGGCGCCGATGCACTGGCCATCGTTACCGAGTGGAAGGAATTCCGCAGCCCGGACTTTGCGGCGATCAAGGCCAAGCTGAAGACGCCGGTGATTTTTGATGGCCGCAATCTCTACGATCCGGCGACGCCGCGCAAGGCAGGCCTCGAATACTTCGCCATAGGTCGCCTGTGAACGCCATTCCGGATACCTCCACCACTCGAATCCTGATCGTCGGCGACGTCATGCTGGACCGCTACTGGTTCGGTGAGGTCTCGCGCATATCGCCTGAAGCGCCGGTGCCGGTGGTCAAGGTCGAGCGCGTCGAAGAGCGCCCGGGCGGCGCCGCCAATGTGGCGCGCAACTGCGCCGCGCTGGGGGCGCGCGTGGCCTTGCTCTCGGTGGTCGGTGCCGACGAGGCAGGCCTGAGTCTGGCGCGACTGATGAAAGATTCCGGCATCGAATGCAGCCTGCATGAGGACGCAAAGCTCAGCACCACGGTCAAGCTGCGCGTGATAGGTCGGCAGCAGCAGTTGCTGCGCATCGATTTCGAGAACTCGCCGGATCATGAAGTGCTGCAGGCCAAACTGGCGGATTTTGAATCGCGCCTGGCCGACTGCGACGTGGTGATCCTGTCCGATTACGGCAAGGGTGGTCTCGCCCACATCACGGAAATGATCGCCCTGGCCCGTGCCGCCGGCAAGCAGGTGCTGGTCGATCCGAAGGGCGAGGACTACGCCCGTTATGCCGGCGCCACCCTGCTAACACCTAACCGGTCCGAGATGCGTCAGGTCGTCGGGCGCTGGAAAGACGATGCCGAACTTGAACGCAAAGCCACGCGCTTGCGCGAGGAACTCCAGCTGGAAGCCTTGCTGGTGACCCGCAGCGAAGAAGGCATGACGCTGTTTTCGGCCGGTGCTGTGGCCCATGAGGCCGCCGTGGCGCGCGAGGTCTATGATGTCAGCGGCGCCGGAGACACGGTGATTGCGACGCTGGCGGTGATGCTGGGCAGCGGCCTGTCCCTGCCGCAGTCCATGCGTCAGGCCAATCTCGCCGCCGGCATCGTGGTCGGCAAATTGGGCACGGCGACGTGCAGTCTTCAGGAGCTGAAGACCGCACGTCCATAGAGGCGCCATCCCCCCGCCCCCTTCCCGGGAAAGGGGGTGACCAATAGTGGCGGGCTTTGCCCGCGATCAGCAGAAGGAAGAGGAATTTATGTACTACGTGGTCACCGGCGCCTGCGGATTCATCGGCGCAAATCTGGTCAAGGCGCTCAACGAGCGCGGCGTCACCGACATCATCGCCGTCGACAACCTGACGCGCGCCGACAAGTTTCTCAACCTCACCGACTGCGAGATCGCCGACTACCTCGACAAGCACGAGTTCCTCGAACTGGTCGAGAACGGCCAACTCGACGGCGGCGTCGAGGCCATCCTGCACGAAGGTGCGTGCTCGGACACGATGGAAACCGATGGCCGCTACATGATGGCCAACAATTACCGTTTCTCGCTGTCCCTGCTGGATTTCTGCACCGAACAGGAGATGCCGCTGCTGTATGCGTCCTCGGCTTCGGTCTATGGCGGTGGCGGCGTATTCCGCGAGGATCGCGAGTTCGAGGCGCCGCTCAATGTCTATGGCTATTCGAAATTCCTGTTCGATCAGGTGGTACGGCGCCGAATTGGGCCAAATGCGGCCAACGCCGACTCCCAGGTGGCCGGCTTCCGCTATTTCAACGTTTATGGCCCACGCGAACAGCATAAAGGACGCATGGCCTCGGTGGCCTTCCATCACTTCAACCAGTACCGGGCCGAGGGCAAGGTCAAGCTGTTCGAGGGTTATGGCGGCTACGGCAACGGCGAGCAGCGGCGTGATTTCGTGTACGTCGGGGACGTGGTCAAGGTCAACATGGATTTCCTCGAAAGCCGGGCATCAGGCATTTTCAATCTCGGCACCGGCCGCGCGCAGAGCTTCAATGAGCTTGCCGCCGCAACGGTGAACGCCTGCCGCGCCTTGGAAGGCAAGCCGGCCCAGTCGGTGGCCGAACTGGTGGCGCAGGGCATCATCGAATACATTGCCTTTCCGGATGCGTTGAAAGGCAAGTACCAGAGCTTTACCGAGGCCGATCTTGGGCAATTGCGCGCAGCCGGCTATCAGGAAACCTTCGCCACCGTCGAAGAGGGCGTGGCCGACTATGTGAAATGGCTCGCGAAATGAAATATAGATCGCTCGAAGATTTCGTCGGCAATACGCCTCTGGTGCAGCTCCAGCGCCTGTCCGGCGCGGAGAACGCCCGGCGCAACAACGTGATCCTGGCCAAGCTGGAGGGCAACAATCCGGCCGGTTCGGTCAAGGACAGGCCGGCGCTGTCGATGATCACCCACGCCGAGGCGCGCGGCCGCATCAAACCCGGCGACACGCTGATCGAGGCAACTTCGGGCAACACCGGGATCGCGCTGGCGATGGCGGCCGCGATGCGCGGCTACCGCATGATCCTGATCATGCCGGAGAACCAGAGCGTCGAACGCTGCCAGACCATGCGCGCCTTCGGCGCCGAACTGGTGCTGACGCCCAAGGCCGGCGGCATGGAAGCCGCTCGGGACCTGGCGGAGAAAATGGTGGCGGACGGCAAGGGCATCGTGCTTGACCAGTTTGCCAATCCGGACAATCCGCTGGCGCACTACGAAGGCACCGGGCCGGAAATCTGGCGCGACACCGACGGGCGCATTACGCATTTCGTCTCCAGCATGGGCACCACCGGCACCATCATGGGCTGCTCGCGCTATTTCAAGGAAATGAATCCGGCGATCCGCATCATCGGCTGCCAGCCCGAGGAAGGTTCGCAGATTCCCGGCATCCGCAAATGGCCGGAAGCCTATTTGCCGAAAATCTACGACGGCTCGCGCGTCGATCAGGTCGAAAACGTGAGCCAGGGACAGGCCGAGGAAATGACGCGCCGACTGGCGCGCGAGGAGGGTATCTTCGCCGGGATCTCATCCGGCGGCTCGCTGGCAGTCGCCTTGCGCATTGCGAGCCAGGTGGAGAACGCGGTGATCGTCAGCATCGTCTGCGACCGTGGCGACCGCTATCTTTCGACGGGTGTTTTCCCCGCTTAATCTGGCAGAGCTATCTTCCCGTCGATGCTGAACTGATAGTCGTGGAAGATGTGCTCGGCCGACAACAGGCGATAGCTGCCGTCCTCGTTGCGCCGCGTGGTGTCCTTCAGGCGATAGGTTGTTTGGCCGCAGGTCCAGATCTCGAAGTTGCGCATGTGGGTGCACAAGCAGGTCTTGTCCATCACCTTGACCTTCTTCGCCTCGGGGTGTAGCGCCACTTCGCGGTTGTAAGCCTCGATGTACTGACAACTGCCGTTGGAGTCGAGCAGGTAGCCGTAGGCTTCGCAGTTGGGACGGATGCCGTCGCCGATACCCGGGCTGTTCTTCAACATGCGCATCGGGTAACCGGTCGGTGAAATCGTATTGACCTCGATGTCTGCCTCGCCTGCCTTGAAATATTCCTGCTGCACCTTTTCCGGCAGGCCGCATTCGTTGGACACCGTGAAGCGGGTGGCGACCTGCACGGCGGCGGCTCCCGTCTCCAGGAAGGCGACAGCATCGGAGCCGGTGAAAATGCCGCCGGCCGGAATCAGCGGAACGTCGAGATGTTCGGCCTTCATCCAGTTTCGGATCTCGACCACAATGCTGGCCAGATCGTATTTCGCCCAATCCATGCCGAAGCCCAGGTGCCCGCCGGCCAGCGGTCCTTCGATCACGACATAGTCCGGCAGGCGGCCGGTACGCGCGCTTTTCTTCAGGAACAGTTGCAGCGCGCGCAGCGACGAAACGATGATGCCCAGCTTGACGTCGCGGAAACGCGGATGATCCTCGATCAGCGCGAACGAGCCCAGGTGCAGTCCTGCCGCCAGGGTGATGCCGTCGATGCCGGAATCCAGCGCCGCCTTGAGCCGTGCGCGCAGGGTTTCTCTGGGCGCATTCATGGTCAGCTTTTCCATGCAGTTGATGAAGATCAGGCCATCGCCGCGCTTGGCTTCCATGGTGCGTCCGACGTGCAGGGCCGTGGCTTCGACCAGCAGGCCGAGGTCGAACTGCACCACGGCCTTCTCGGTATTGGCGACGTTGAACTTGTATTGCCGCAGCTTGTTCTTGACGTACTTGGTATTGAAGCGACGGTCGGAAACCGTGGGCACCATGGCGTCCGAAATGTGGCCGATGCCGCCCAAACGTGCCGCCTCCAGGGCGAGTTCGGCAGTCGAGATGTCGACGCCCATGCCGCCGACCACGATCGGCACCAGTTCCTGCTTGCCCAGCCGCAGGCGGAAATCATCGACGCGCTTCATTGAAAGCTTTTCCATTGTTTTCGCAGCCCGACATTATCGCCTGTCGGCACTCCAATCTGGTGCCATTCGGGCGGAAAAATCTTTGTGCCTCAAGCCATCAGCCGCAACAGGGCCTCTCCGTAGCGGTCGACTTTGGCCTGGCCGATGCCGGGCACGCCGAGCAGTTCCTCCGGGCCTGCCGGCCGGCGCGCCGCCAGTTCGCGCAAGGTCTTGTCGTGCAGGATGACGTAGGCCGGCACACCCTGCTCGCGCGCCAGATCGGCGCGCCACGCGCGCAGGGCCTCGAACAGGGGAAGGTCGGCGGCAGCGACGGCGATTTCCGCGCCGGATCGCCGTCCCGCCAGCGCCAACTCTTGCGGCCGCCTGGACTTGCCGCGCACGCGCGCGGCTGGCTTGCGCAGCGAAAGCGTGGCTTCCCCCTTCAGTACCGGACGCGCCGCATCCATCAGGCGCAAGGCGCCGAAGGCCTGGGCATCGGCGTGCAGCAGGCCAGCTGCCAGCAGTTGGCGGAACACCGAGCGCCAGCCCGCGTCGTCGAGCTCGGCGCCGGCGCCGAAGGTCGGCAGATTTTCATGGCCGAACTGCTGCACCTTTTCGGTGGCCTTGCCGCGCAGGATGTCGATCAGGTGTCCGGCGCCGAAGCGCTGGCCGGTGCGCAGCGCGGCCGACATGGCTTTTTGCGCGGCGATCGTACCGTCCCAGAGTTCCGGCGGTTCCAGGCAGGTATCGCAGTTGCCGCAAGCCCCGGCTTCCTCGCTGAAATACCTGAGCAGCAGCGCGCGCCGGCAGGCGACGGTTTCGCACCAGGCCAACAGGGCGTCGAGCTTGCTGCGCTCGACCCGTTTCTGTTCGTCGCCGGCCACCGATTCCTCGATGCGCATGCGGTGGATCACCACGTCGTTGAGTCCGTAGGTCATCCAGGCTTCGGCGGGTTCGCCGTCACGGCCGGCGCGTCCGGTTTCCTGGTAATAGGCTTCGAGACTCTTGGGCAGGTCGAGGTGGGCGACGAAGCGCACGTCGGGCTTGTCGATGCCCATGCCGAAGGCGATGGTCGCCACCATGACGATGCCGTCCTCGCGCAGGAAGCGCTGCTGGTGGCGCTGGCGCACGGCGGCATCGAGACCGGCGTGATAGGGCAGGGCGCTGATGCCCTGTTCATTGAGCCAGGCCGCGGTCTCGTCCACTTTCTTGCGCGACAGGCAATACACGATGCCGGCGGCGCCCCGGTAGCCGGCGAGAAAATCGAGCAACTGGCGGCGCGGGGTGTCCCGCTCGACGACGGTGTAGCGGATGTTGGGCCGGTCGAAGCTGGAAATGAACACGCGCGCCGCATCGAGACCGAGCCGGGCAATTATTTCCTGCTGCGTGAGCTTGTCGGCGGTTGCGGTCAGCGCGATGCGCGGCACCGTCGGGTAGCGCTGGTGCAGGGCCGAGAGCTGGATGTACTCCGGGCGGAAATCGTGGCCCCATTGCGAGACGCAGTGCGCTTCGTCGATGGCGAACAGGGCCAGGCGCTCCCTGTCGAGCAGATGATCCATGAGGCCGAGAAAGCGCTCGGTCAGCAGGCGTTCGGGGGCGACGTAGATCAGGTCGAGTTCGTCCATGCGCAGGCGCCGCTCGATGTCGGACGCCGTCGCAAAATCCTGCGAGGAATTGAGGAAAGCCGCGCGCACCCCGGCTTGCAGCAGGGCATCGACCTGATCCTGCATCAGCGCGATCAGGGGCGAGACCACCACGCCGACGCCGGACCGGAGCATGGCCGGAATCTGGTAGCACAGCGACTTGCCGCCACCCGTCGGCATCAGCACCAGCGCGTCGCCGCCGGCCATCATGTGCTCGATGATCTCGGCCTGCGGTCCGCGGAACGAGGGATAGCCGAAAACGCGGCGCAATGTGTCGAGGGGGTCAGCCATGCAGGAAAAACGGTGATGAGCGGGGCGTGCATTATGCCCGCTCGCCTTGCTTGCAGGAAATCGCTGCCGCGACGCTGCTATCATCGAAGCCCCTCCACTGGAGCCCGATCATGGCCGGAAACCCCGAAATCACCAGCATGGCGCTGTTCTGCGACTTCGAGAACGTTGCGCTGGGCGTGCGCGACGCCAAGTACGCGCAGTTCGACATCAAGAAAGTGCTGGAGCGGCTGCTGCTCAAGGGCAGCATCGTGGTCAAGAAGGCCTACTGCGACTGGGCACGCTACAAGGAGTTCAAGGCGCCGATGCACGAGGCCGCCTTCGAACTGATCGAAATTCCCCACGTGCGCCAGTCGGGCAAGAACTCGGCCGACATCCGCATGGTGGTCGATGCCCTCGACCTCTGCTACACCAAGTCGCACGTCGATACCTTCGTCATCATCAGCGGCGACTCGGATTTCTCGCCCCTGGTATCCAAACTGCGCGAGAACAACAAGCGCGTGATCGGCGTCGGCGTCAAGGCGGCGACTTCCGACCTGCTCGCCGCCAACTGCGACGAGTTCATTTTCTACGACGACCTGGTGCGCGAACTGCCGGCCAAGAAGCAGCGTAGCGAACGCAAGGTCGCGGCCAAGCCCGCCGCCAGCGCGGCAGCCAAGCCGAAGAACGAGGAAAAGAGCGAGGAAAAGACCGAAGACCGGAAGCGGCAGCAAGCCATCGACCTGGTTGTCGAAACCGTCGAGGCTCTGGTCACCGAGCGCGGCGAGGACGAGAAGATCTGGGGCTCGATGGTCAAGCAGACGCTCAAGCGGCGCAAGCCCGGCTTCAGCGAGTCCTACTACGGCTATCGCTCCTTCGGCGAACTGCTGGAAGACGCCATGAAGCACAAGCTGCTGATCCTCGAGCGCGACGAAAAGTCCGGCCAGCACATCATCCGTCTGCCCGCCGAAGACTGAGCTCGAACTTGAACGGAATCCCCGAAATCAGGCCGGAGCAGTCGCTCGAACTGCTCAAGGAACTGCACATCCTGACCCGCGACGGCAAGCTCAACCAGGACAGCCGGCGCAAGCTGAAGCAGGTCGATCACCTCTACCAGTTCATCGAGCCGCTGCTGGCCGAAGTCATGGCCGCGCGTGGCGACCTGACGCTGGTCGATCACGGTGCGGGCAAGTCCTACCTCGGTTTCATCCTCTACGACCTTTTTCTCAAGAGCCGCAGCAACGGTAGCGTCTACGGCATCGAGACGCGCACGGGACTGGTCGAGAAATCCCGCGAACTGGCGCAGCGCCTGGGTTTCGCCCGAATGTCCCTGCTCAATCTGTCGGTCGAGGACTCGATCGGCTCAGAACAGCTGCCACCGCAGGTCGACATCGTCACCGCCCTGCATGCCTGCGACACCGCGACCGACGATGCGATCCGCTTTGCGCTGCACAAAGAGGCGCAGTTCATCGTGCTGGTGCCCTGCTGCCAGGCCGAAGTGGCGGCTGTGCTGCGCCGGCACAAGAGCGAATCGCTGGCGCAGACGCCGCTGGCCGAAATCTGGCGCCATCCGATACACACCCGCGAGTTCGGCAGCCAGATCACCAATGTCCTGCGCTGCCTGCTGCTGGAATCACATGGCTACCAGCTCACAGTCACCGAACTGGTGGGCTGGGAGCATTCGCTGAAGAACGAACTGATCATCGCCCGTCGCGGCAACACCCCGCGCGGCAATGCGCGCGAACGCCTGGAGCGCATTCTGCACGAGCTGAATCTGCGGGATCTGCAGGCGCGCTTCGACTACTGAGCGCCGCAACCCCGCAAGAGTTGGCGCTGGCGGCACGGCGAATGCGCCTCAGGTAGCCGTGCCGTGCCGCGCCAACAGCCGGGTGCCGGCGAACAGGATGACGGCCACCGTGGCGCTGATGCTGGCCAGCGGCAGCAGCGTGCCGTCGTGGCTGCCCCCGACCCACGTCCCGGCCAGCAGGGCTGCATACATGGTGAGGCAGCCGAAGAGTCCCGCGGCGGCCCCGGCCTGTTGCGAGAAGGGGGCCAGCGAGCCCGACTGGGCGCAGGGAAAGTTGACGCCATGGGCGGTCATCACCACGAACTGCGCGGCCACCACCAGGGTCCAGTGGCTGACGCCCGCCAGCACCAGGCCGAGGAAGCCCAGACCGCCGACCAGGCCGATCGCGGTGCCCAGCATCAGCACACGGTCGATGCCTATCCTGGACAGTAGCCGGCGGCAGATCAGGGTACCGCCGAGATAGCCGCACACCCCGAAGGCGAAGAGATAGCCGTAGTACTCGGTCGCCACGCCGAGAACCCGGATCAGGACGAAAGGCGTGCCGGAAATGAAGACGAAGATCGAGGCGTAGGAAATCGCGCCGGGCAGGGCGTAGGCCCAGAAAGCCGGCGTGCGGACGACGGCGAAATAGGTACGGCCCAGGCTGCCCAGACGCATGGCCTCCGGATTCAATTGGCTGTTGGATTCCTTCATGCTGCGCCAGGCTGCAATCCAGACCGCCAGCCCGGCCAGGGCCAGTGCCACGAACGCCGCACGCCAGCCGAAGCTCACTTGCAGATAGCCGCCGAGGATCGGGCCGAGAATGGGCGCCAGCGCCAGCAGGGAACTGGCCTTGGCCAGCACCCGCGCGCCCTCGGCCGGCGCGTAGGCATCGCGGATGATGGCGCGGGCCACCACCACGGCCGTGCAGCAGCCGATCGCCTGGGCGAAACGCGCCGCCACGAGCAAGTCCAGGCTCGACGCCAGGGCGCAGGCCAGGCCGGAAACCAGATATACCGAAAGGCCGCCGATCAGCACCGGACGCCGGCCGAAGCGATCGGACAGCGGGCCGCTGATGAGTTGCGCCGTGCCGAAGCCGAAGACGAACAGCGACAGGGTCTGCTGTACCGCCGCGGGAGTGGTGGCAAAGTCGCTGGCGAGGTTCGGCAGCGACGCGAGGTAGAGATCGGTCGACAAGGGCTGCAGCATCAGGCAGCCGGTCACCAGCCAGAGCAGCGTGGTCGGGGTCATGGGCGGGTAGCCGCGTTCAGCCGCGGCGGTCGCGCATCACGCGCGCTTTCTCGCGGACCCAGTCGCGGTCCTTCTCCGCATCGCGCTTGTCGTGCTGCTTCTTGCCCTTGGCCAACCCGACCGACAGCTTGACGCGGCCCTTGCTGTAATGCAGGTCGAGCGGCACCAGGGTGTAGCCGGCGCGTTCGACCTTGCCGATCAGCTTGCTGATTTCGGTGGCATGCAGCAACAGTTTGCGCGTGCGCACCGGATCGGGATGGATGTGGGTCGAGGCTGAAAGCAGCGGCGTAATGTGGGCGCCGATCAGGAATACCTCGCCGCGCTTGAGCACCACATAGGCTTCCTTGATCTGCGCCCGGCCGGCGCGAATCGCCTTCACTTCCCAGCCTTCGAGCACCAATCCGGCCTCGTAGCGCTCTTCGATGAAGTAATCGTGGAATGCCTTCTTGTTGTCGGCGATGCTCATGAGGTGGCGCGATAAAATGCGGCATTCTACTTCACCCCGTCTACCCGGCTTTGCGATGGCTCTGGTCGAAAAATCCGTACTGATCGAACGCACGCCAGCGCAGATGTTCGCCCTCGTCGATCGCGTCGAGGATTACCCCCAGTTCCTGCCCTGGTGCGGCGGCACCGAACTGCACGAGCGTACGGCAACTCATACATCGGCGACGCTGCATATCAACTATCACGGGCTCAAATCGCACTTTTCGACCGAGAACACCAAGGAAGAACCGCGCCAGATGGACATACGATTGACCGAAGGGCCATTCGCGCAAATGGATGGACATTGGCGCTTCACCCCGCTGGGCGAGACCGCCTGCAAGGTAGAATTCCGCCTGCACTACGAATTTTCCAGCCACCTGCTGGAAAAAGTACTCGGCCCCGTGTTCAATCACATCGCCGACACCTTCGTTGATTCCTTCGTCAAAAGGGCGCAGAAAGTCTATGGCTGAAACCATCCATGTTGAAGTCGTCTATGCCCGGCCGGACCGCCAGGAGGTCGCCAGTCTCACCTTGCCCGCCGGCAGCACGGCAGGGCAGGCGATCGAAGCTTCGGGCCTGCTGGCCCGATATCCCGAAATCGACCTGACGAAGAACAAGCTCGGCATCTACGCCAAGCTGGCCAAGGCCGATACGGCCTTGCGCGACCGCGACCGCGTGGAAATCTATCGTCCGCTGATCGCCGATCCCAAGGAAGTGCGCAAACAGCGCGCGGCGGAAGGCAAGGTCATGAAAAAAGGCGGCGGCGAAGCAGATGCCTGAGAATTTATGTCTCCGGCTCTGCCGGAGACGGTATCCCTTGCGGACGGCGCTGGCACCACGGTACGCTGCGGCAAAGTGGGAGTGGTGCTCTCGCGTATAATGCCGCTTTGGAATCAAGGAAAATAATTATGCGACTGCTCCAGAAGGCGCTGACGTTTGACGACGTCCTCCTGGTACCCGCCCACTCGGCGATCCTCCCCCGCGACGTCAGCCTCGCCACCCGTCTTACCCGCAAGATCCAGTTGAACCTGCCGCTGCTGTCCGCCGCCATGGACACGGTGACCGAAGCGCGCCTGGCCATCGCCCTGGCCCAGGAAGGCGGCATCGGCATCGTGCACAAGAACCTGAATCCCAAAGCTCAGGCGGCCGAAGTGGCGAAGGTCAAGCGTTTCGAATCCGGCGTACTGAAAGATCCGATCACCGTTCCACCGACCATGACAGTGCGCGAAGTGCTGGCGCTGACGCGCACCCACCGGATTTCCGGCCTGCCGGTGGTCGATAACGGCGTCGTCGTCGGCATCGTCACCAATCGCGATACGCGCTTCGAGACCAATCTCGACCAGGCCGTGCGCGCCATCATGACCCCGCGCGAGCGCCTGATCACAGTCAGCGAAGGAAGCTCGGCGGAAGAGGCCAAGGCCCTGATGCACAAGCATCGCCTGGAGCGCGTGCTGGTGGTCAATGCCGCATTCCAGTTGCGTGGCCTGGTCACCGTCAAGGACATCCTCAAGTCCAGCGAACATCCTTTTGCCTGCAAGGACGAGCAGGGACATCTGCGCGTCGGCGCCGCCGTTGGAGTCGGCGAAGGCACCGAAGAGCGCGTCGAACTGCTGGCCGAAGCCGGTGTCGACGTGATCGTGGTCGATACCGCCCACGGCCACTCCGAAGGCGTGCTGCAGCGCGTGCAGTGGGTCAAGAAGAATTTTCCGCAGGTCGAAGTGATCGGCGGCAACATCGCCACGGCCAACGCCGCCAGGGCGCTGGTCGACCATGGCGCCGACGGCGTCAAGGTCGGCATCGGCCCCGGTTCGATCTGCACCACGCGCATCGTCGCCGGTGTCGGCGTGCCGCAGATTACCGCTGTCGATATGGTCGCCAATGCCCTCGCTGCCAGCGGCATACCGCTGGTCGCCGACGGCGGCATTCGCTACTCGGGCGATATCTCGAAGGCCATTGCCGCCGGCGCCAATGCCGTGATGCTGGGCGGCCTGTTCGCCGGTACCGAGGAAGCACCGGGTGAAACCGTGCTGTATCAGGGCCGCTCCTACAAGGCCTACCGCGGCATGGGCAGCCTCGGCGCGATGAAGGACGGTGCCGCGGATCGCTACTTCCAGGATTCCGACGCCAATGTCGAAAAGCTCGTGCCGGAAGGCATCGAAGGTCGCGTGCCCTACAAGGGGCCGGTCACCGCCGTGATACACCAATTGATGGGCGGCTTGCGCTCTTCGATGGGCTATGTCGGTTGTGCCACCATCGACGACATGCGGGCAAAGGCCGAGTTTGTCGAAATCACCTCGGCCGGCATCCGCGAGTCGCATGTGCATGACGTGCAGATCACCAAGGAAGCACCGAACTACCACATCGATTGATCCCATTATCGACAACAAAGGCGGCTGCGGCCGCCTTTATCATTTCATAGGCGCCTGCCATGGCTCATCAAAAAATCCTCATCCTCGACTTCGGTTCCCAGGTCGCCCAGCTGATTGCCCGCCGCGTGCGCGAGCAGCAGGTGTATTGCGAGCTGCACCCTTACGATGTCAGCGAGGCATTCATCCGCGAATTCAATCCGCAGGGCATCATCCTCTCTGGCGGGCCGAACTCGGTCTATGAGGCTGAGGAATGGAAGGCGCCGCAGGTCGTATTCGAACTGGGCGTGCCCGTCCTGGGTGTCTGCTACGGCATGCAGACCATGGCCGCGCAACTCGGCGGCAAGGTCGAAAGCAGCCACAAGCGCGAATTCGGCTATGCGGAAATGCGCGCCCGCGGCCATTCGAAACTGTTCGCCGGCATTCAGGATCGCATCAACGAAGAAGGTCACGGCCTGCTCGAAGTCTGGATGAGCCACGGCGACAAGGTCACCGAATTGCCACCGGGATTCAAGGTCATCGGCAGCAACGAATCGACGCCGATCGCCGCCATGGCCGATGAGACGCGCGGCTTCTATGCCGTGCAGTTCCATCCCGAGGTCACCCACACGCTCAAAGGGCGCGAGATCTATGCCCGTTTCGTGCGCGACATCTGCGGCTGCCGCGGCGACTGGAACATGCCCAACTATGTCGAGGAAGCGATTGCCAAGGTGCGCGAACAGGTCGGCAAGGAAGAGGTGATCCTCGGCCTGTCCGGCGGCGTCGACTCGTCGGTGGTCGCCGCGCTGCTGCATCGGGCGATCGGCGAGCAGCTGACCTGCGTCTTCGTCGATAACGGCCTGCTGCGACTCAACGAAGGCGTGCAGGTGATGGACACCTTCGCCCGCAACCTCGGCGTCAAGGTGATTCACGTCGATGCGGTGAATCAGTTCATGGGCCACCTGAATGGCGTCGCCGATCCGGAACAGAAGCGCAAGATCATCGGCCGCGAATTTGTCGAGGTGTTCCAGGCCGAGGCGCAGAAACTGCCCAACGCCAGATGGCTCGCGCAGGGCACCATCTATCCCGATGTGATCGAGTCGGCCGGCGGCAAGACCAAGAAAGCGCATGCGATCAAAAGCCACCACAACGTCGGCGGTCTGCCGGAGACGCTGAACCTCAAACTGCTGGAACCGTTGCGCGAACTGTTCAAGGACGAAGTGCGCGAATTCGGCGTGGCGCTCGGTTTGCCGCACGAAATGGTTTATCGCCATCCCTTTCCCGGCCCCGGCCTCGGCGTGCGCATCCTCGGCGAAGTGAAACACGAGTTCGCCGAACTGCTGCGCCGCGCCGACGCGATCTTCATTGACGAGTTGCGCGCCGCCGACTGGTACGACAAGACCAGCCAGGCCTTCGCCGTGTTCCTGCCGGTGAAGAGCGTCGGCGTCATGGGCGACGGCCGTACCTACGAATATGTAGTGGCCTTGCGCGCGGTGCAGACCTCCGATTTCATGACCGCCAAATGGGCCGAACTGCCCCATGAGCTGCTGGGCCGGGTCTCCAATCGCATCATCAACGAAGTGCGCGGCATCAACCGCGTGGTCTACGACATTTCGGGAAAACCTCCGGCGACGATAGAGTGGGAGTAATGGATTACCGTTGCCATTAGGCTGCCTGTCGTGCTCAATGGAGAGCAGCTATACGGGATGACTTCTAAGAACTGCTGCTGCGCCTGTCGATAGGCGTGCTACGGCATTCTTGATGAGGCAGCCTTCGTCGCTAACTGATCCGGGTTTACGCCATGGAAATCCTGTTGCTCGTCATCCTGATACTGATCAACGGCCTCTTCGCCATGTCCGAGATCGCCCTGGTCACGGCGCGTCGCACGCGACTGGCACGGCTTGCAGAGAATGGCGATGGGGCTGCTACGGTAGCGATCACGCTGCATGACGAGCCGACACGTTTCCTGTCCACCATCCAGATCGGCATTACCTCAATCGGCATCCTCAACGGCATCGTCGGCGAGGCGATCCTGGCCGCCCCGTTCGCCGTCTGGCTTTACGGTCTGGGCTTCGACCAGCAAGCCAGCAGCATCGCCGCCACAGCGCTGGTGGTGGTGGTAATCACCTATGTGTCCATCGTCATCGGCGAACTGGTGCCCAAGCGTATCGGCCAGATCAATCCGGAAGGAATCGCCCGCCTTGTGGCGCGCCCGATGCAGTTTCTTGCGCTGTTTACGCGGCCTTTCGTGCGCCTGCTGAGTTTTTCCACCGACACGATCCTGCGCCTGCTGGGACAACACGAACAGGCAGCCCACGGCGTGACGGAAGAAGAGATTCACGCCATGATCGAGGAAGGTTCCGAAGCCGGAGTGATCGAGCGGCAGGAACACGAGATGGTGCGCAACGTCTTCCGCCTGGATGACCGGCAAATCGGTTCCCTGATGATTCCTCGCGCCGATATCGTCTACCTGGATGTCGAGCGCTCACTGGAAGAAAACCTGCAATGGATTGCCGCCTCGGACCATTCGCGCTTCCCGGTTTGTCGCGGTGGCCTGCATGAAGTACTCGGCATCGTCAATGCCAAGCAGCTGTTGAACCAGAAGCTCAAGGGCGGACCGACCGAACTCGCCACCCAGCTGCAACCCGCCGTTTTCGTTCCGGAAACCCTGAATGGCATGGACCTGTTGGAACATTTCCGTGCCTCCGGCATGCAGATGGTGCTGGTGGTCGATGAATATGGCGAGGTACAGGGTTTGGTCACGCTGCAGGACGTGTTGGAGGCCGTCACCGGCGAGTTCAAGCCGCGCAATCAGGAGGATGCCTGGGCGGTCCAGCGGGAAGACGGTTCGTGGCTGCTTGACGGCCTGATACCTGTACCCGAATTGAAGGATCGGTTGGAACTGAAGGCCGTTCCCGATGAAGACAAAGGGCGCTACCACACACTGAGCGGACTCATGATGTGGTTGCTGGGGCGTCTGCCGCAGACGGGCGATATTGCCCATTGGGAGCGCTGGCAGCTGGAAGTGGTCGATCTCGACGGCAAGCGGGTGGATAAGGTGCTCGCGAGCCGATTGCCTGAGCCGGCCGTGCCATCCATCGACGATGCGCAGGTCTCGGATCAGGTCGTCGGCGGAATCGGCAGTTCGTGAGTTGCCGATAAGGGTGCAATCCAGCTGGCCGGCCACCTTGCTTGTTTCAGGCGATCGGCATGTACTACTTTGATCAGTCGCTGCTGTTCATGAAGCCCAGCAAATGCAGGAGGCTGGTGAATAGATTGAAAATCGACACGAACAGCGTCACGGTCGCCATGACGTAGTTGGTTTCGCCGCCATTAATGATGTTCGAGGTCTCATACAGGATCAGACCCGACATCAGCAGGACGAAGGCGGCCGAGACAGTCAGCGACAGCGCCGGAATCTCAAAAAATATCGCGGCCAGGCCGGCGAGGAAGGCGAGCAGGATGCCGACCATCAGGAAGCCGCCCATGAAGCTGAAATCCTTGCGCGTGGTCAGCGCGTATCCGGAAAGGCCGAGGAAGATTGCGGCGGTGCCGGTCATGGCCATCATCACTGTCTGGCCGCCGTTGGGCAGGCCCAGATAGTGGCTGACAATCGGCCCCAGGGTGTAGCCCATGAATCCGGTCAGGGCGAACACCGATACCAGGCCCCAAGCGCTGTTGCGCAGCTTGGTCGTAGCGAACAGCAGGCCGAAGTAGCCGACCAGGGTCACCACCAGGCCGGGATGCGGGAGTTTCAGTGCGACCGCGGCGGCTGCGGTTGCCGCGGCGAACAGCAGCGTCATCGATAGCAGCATGTAGGTATTGCGAATCACCTTGTTGGTCGTCAGCACCGACTCGGCGCCACTATGCGGGATGGCAATTGCTCGCAGGTTTCTCATTTCCTTCTCCTCGTTAGCTTGGATTACAGACGGATACGAGCCTATTGTAGGAGCTTTAAATGTATCGATCCATTCGAATAGTCTTTTGTTACACTTCGATATATTCGAATTAATGAGTTGGGATTTGCATAGGCTCCATCGCCTTTTGCGATTATCGTGTTCCAATTGATTCGTCGTTTGGATTTGAAACCGCGGCACCAAAATGGAAAATTCATCATGCAGCTCACACTGATTGTCGGTATCGTCTTTGCCATCGGCGCGGTGCTATTCGCGCTGCAGAACAACACGCCGGTAGTGGTGACACTTGCCGTTTGGCGTTTCGAGGGTTCGCTGGCGCTGGTATTGTTGCTGTCGCTCGGTCTCGGTGCGCTGATTGCGGGCCTGCTTTCCTCACCGACCGTAATCCGTGGGCAGTGGGCGGCGGCACGGCTCGGGCGCCAGGTTGCAGACCTTGAACGCAAACTGGCCGAACAACAACGCCGAGGCGACGAACTCGACGCGGAACTCGCCAAGGCGCCGTCGATACCCGCGATCGCGGAAACGGAAAAGCCCTATGTCGGGCTGCGTACCCTGCTCACCGGGGGCGAGAGCAGCAAGCCGCCAGCGGACTGAAAGTTGGTGCTGGCGGGACGGCGACCCTGAGGGCGCCGACAGAGATCGCATGCCGGCTGGCGGCGGATCTGCTTGAATAAAGGGAGACCATGGCAGCAAGCATAAACCTCATCCTTGCCGAGATCGCATGGCCGGTCGCACTGGCGCTCGCCTGGGTGGCCGGGGAATTTGGGCGTCGCTGGCTCCGTTTACCGCGGATCAGCAGTTACGCCATCGCCGGATTCCTGATGGCTTCGAGCCAAGGAGGCTTTCTTGCCCAGCCGTCAGGCGACGCGATGGTGTTGCTGACCAATGTCGCCCTCGCGCTGATCCTGTTCGAGCTCGGCTATCGCATCAACCTCGGCTGGCTGCGCGCCAATCCGTGGCTGGGCGCTACCAGCGTAATTGAAGCCACGGGTACCTTCACTGTGGTGTTTTTCATCGCCCGGATGTTCGGCCAGGCGCAGATACCCGCGCTGTTGCTGGCAGCCCTGGCGGTGCCGACTTCGCCGGCCGCCGTGCTGCGCGTGGTCAACGAATTGCGCGGATCGGGGCAGGTGACCGAGCGCACGCTGCATCTGTCGGCCTTCAACTGCGTATTCGCTGTCGTCGCCTTCAAGGCTGTCGTGGGTTATGCGATGTTGACAGGCAACGGCGGCGTATTCACTGCGGTGTGGAACAGCGTAGTCGTGGTTCTGGTGTCCGCCGGCCTGGGCACCCTGTTCGGTGTTGCAGTTCCCGGCCTGCTGCGCATCACCGGGGGGCTCACACACCACACCACGGTGGCATTTGCCCTGGCCGTGCTGCTGCTTACGGCGCTGACCGATGCCTTCAAGTTCTCGCCGATCCTCGCCGCGCTGGCTTTCGGGCTGGTCGCCCGTCATCGTCGCGTCCTGCTCTCGCAGGCACAGCGAAATTTTGGCGCTCTGGGCGACCTGCTGACCGTGTTGTTGTTTGTGGTCATCGCGTCTACGCTCGATTGGCGCCAGGTCGTCGCCGGCATCGAATTGGGTGCTGCGGTGCTGATGGCGCGGCTGCTGGTCAAAACCGGCGCCACCACGCTGTTTGCCCGGATCAGCGGACTAAGCTGGCGCAAGGGAGCCTTGACCGGCGTTGCGCTGATGCCGCTGTCGGTGTTCTCCATGATGCTGCTGGAACAGACACGGCATCTCGATGCGAAACTCGTCGAACGCCTGCCCGGGGTGGCCGCTCTAATGCTGTTGCTCAACGTGTTGGGGCCGCTGGCAACGCAATGGGCGCTGTGCCGTGCCGGCGAAGCGCAACCGGGACGGGAGGGCTGAGCATGGCACTCGAGGCCTTCAAGACCAGCAGTCCGCTGACCATGGGCGTCGAACTCGAACTGCAATTGGTCAATCCCACCGATTTCGATCTCGCCGCAGCAGCTACCGACATGCTGCATCTGCTTGCCCGCAAACGCTTCCCCGGCGACGTCAAGCCAGAAATTACCGAGAGCATGATCGAGATCGCCACCGACGTGCATACCCGCCATGACGAACTGCTGGAACAGTTGCGACAGATGCGCGATGCCCTGGTGGTGGCCGGCGACCGGCTCAATGTCGCAATTTGCGGTGGCGGTACTCATCCCTTCCAGCGCTGGTTCGACCAGCGCATCTTCGCCAAGCCGCGCTTCAAGGAGCTTTCCGAGCTTTACGGCTACCTCGCCAAGCAATTCACCGTGTTCGGCCAACACGTGCATATCGGCTGCGGCTCCGCTGACGAAGGACTCTACCTGCTTCATGCGCTGAATCGTTACCTGCCGCATTTCATCGCGCTGTCGGCGTCGTCGCCGTTTTCGCAGGGAGTCGACACCCTGTTCGACTCGGCGCGCCTGAATTCGGTGTTTGCCTTCCCGCTTTCGGGTCGCGCGCCCTTCCTGCTAAAGTGGAACGACTTCGAACGCAATTACTTCGCCAAGATGGAGGCTACCGGCGTGGTCAAGAGCATGAAGGATTTCTACTGGGACATCCGCCCCAAGCCGGAGTACGGCACCATCGAGCTGCGCGTCTGCGATACGCCGTTGAGCGTCGAACGTGCCGCGGCCCTAGCCAGCTACCTGCAGGCCCTATGCCGCATGCTCCTCCAACGCCAGGAACCGCCGCCGACCGAGGACGACTACCTGGTTTATAACTACAACCGTTTTCAGGCCTGCCGTTTCGGTCTCGACGGCGCGATTGTGCATCCGAAGACCAACGAGAACCGTTCATTGCGCGAAGACATTCTGGCCACGCTGCGCCACCTCACTCCTCACGCCGCGGCGCTCGACAGTCAGTCAGCCCTCGACGAGCTCTACGCCGTTACGGTTCATGCAGGCAATCACGCCAGCTTCCTGCGCAGGCAATTCAGCGAGCAGGGCGGTGTCGCGGGCGTGGTCGATGCAGCCGTTCGCAGCTTCCGCAACGGGAGATCGACATGATCGGGCGGCGCCGGCCGATCCGCATCGGCCTCTCGGCCCGCATATTCCATCCCGAGTTGGGTGGCGCCGGCATTCGCAGCAGAACGCTGCAGGTGCTCGAGCAAAGCGTGGCGCAGTGGGCGATGTCGCGCGATGTTCTGGTGCTGATGGTGCCCTCGGTGGTCGCTGACGGTACGTTGCAGCGCAGCAATATCCGCCTGCGCGACTACGCCGAGTATCTCGACGGACTGATCCTGCAGGGTGGTGCCGATGTCAGCCCGCAAGCCTATGGCGAAGAGCCGTTGCGTCCGGAATGGAACGGGGATGCGGTGCGCGATGCCTATGAACTGGAATTGGTGCATGAGTTCATGGAAGCCCGCAAACCCATCCTCGGCATCTGTCGCGGCATGCAATTGATCAATGTCGCACTGGGCGGTTCGTTGTTTCAGGACTTGCCGACGCAGTTCCCGGCAGCCTCAGGGCACGAGACGCCGGCTTACGATCGCAACAGCCACACGGTGAAGTTCGTCGCCGGCGGCAAATTCGTCGACTGGTTCGGCGGGCGTGTCGAAGGCAAGGTCGTCTCGATCCATCACCAGGCGATCAACCGCCTCGGTCGTGGCGTGGTGGTGGAGGCCGAGGGTGCCGACGGCGTGGTGGAGGCGATACGCTGGGACGGTCGCAGCTTCGTCTGCGGCGTGCAATGGCACCCGGAGTTTCACGCCCAGTTCGCCGACGACGACTTGCTCGACTGCGCGCCGCTACTGGAAGCCTTTCTCGCCGCCGCGCGCTGAAGATCGCCGCCATCGGCGATGCCGAATGCGGCCATTTTGTCAGGCAGAGGCGGCGGATGCAGCGCATTCAGGCGTTGCACCGCGCCAATCATGCCGGCAGCAAAGACATTGACGTTCGGTGGTTGGGATAGCTGCCTCCGGTTCACTGATTACGCGATGATAGAGCCGATAAAAGACTCGTACAAATCGAATATAATCAATAAATTGATCGGATAAATGGATGTAATGATCCGCTCACCCAAGGCGGATCAAGGCACTTGCCAGCGCTGCAGCACGTGGCGCATAAATCATCGACGAAGCATCATGGCCAATCTCAATTTCAAGCATTTGCGCTATTTCTGGATGGTTGCCAAATCCGGCAGCATCGCGCGTGCCAGCGAGCAACTGCACCTCACCCCGCAGTCGATCAGCGGCCAACTGAGCGAACTCGAAGCCACGCTCGGGGTCGATCTGTTTCGCCGTGTCGGACGCGGCCTGGAACTTACCGAAACCGGGCAACGCCTGCTCGGCTACGCCGAACAGATATTTGCCCTGGGTGATGAAATGCTGGATTCGCTGCGCGAGGGCGCGCTGCCGCACGGTGCGCCGTTCCGCGTAGGCATTGCCGACTCGGTCCCGAAAATGGTGGCCTATCGCCTGGTCGAGCCGTCCCTCGGCTTCGAGGAACCCGTAAGACTGATCTGTCGCGAAGGACGCTTGACGACATTGCTGGCGGACCTGGCGATACATCGCCTCGACATGGTGATCGCCGATCGTCCCATGCCCGACAACCTTAATGTGCGCGGTTACGACCATTTCCTGGGTGAAAGCGGTGTCAGCGTGTTCGGCGCGCAAGCCTTGGTTCAACAGGTGCCGCGGCCATTTCCGCAGTTGCTTGATACAGCGCCTTTTTTGCTTCCCGGAGTCGATGTGGCCTTGCAGCCGCGCCTGATGCGCTGGTTCGAGGCCGAGCGGCTGCGGCCGCGCATTGTCGGTGAGTTCGACGACAGCGCGCTGTTGCAGGCTTTCGGCCAGGCCGGAGCAGGTTTCTTTGTGGCGCCGACGGCGATCGAGTCCTACATCGTCAGTCAGCTCGACGTTCAGGTCGTGGGCAGAATCGATACCGTGCGCGAACAGATCTTTGCCATTACCAATGAACGCAAGCTGACCCATCCCATCATTGCCGCCATCTGCCGGTTCGCCCAGCACGATATTTTTGGCGGAACCATCGCAGCGAGGAACAAATGAAAATTGCAGCAAGCCTGATGATCGCGGCGACTTCGCTTTACCTGGGCGCATGCGCAGCCCCGCCAAAGGATAGCGGAAATGCTCAAGCCGCCGCACCCCAATCGACGGACCACAAAGCTGAGTCCGCCGCTTCCCGTCGCCCCAAGCAACCTGTTGCCGATAGTAGTCAAGCTAGGCGGAAGCTTGTGACCAGGCCAGAGCAACCGACTTCTCGGCAGGCGGAAGCCAGCCATGAACCGGAACCCGATGCGGTAATCAAGATCGACCCGGGCAGCGGGGGATTTACCGTGGAGATGGAAGGCCGACTGGCGAAAATAGCCAATGAGGCAAAGAGGGATGAGCGCATTCTGCTGCGCCTCGAGAGCCATGTTCCGGACCGCGGCAGCCCGGCGTTGAATATCGGACTCGCAGAGAAAGTCCTGCAAAGAGTCAAGGAACGCCTGCAGGAACTCGGCGTGCTCTCACGACGTATCCTGTTGGCCAGTTTCGGCGGTGAGCACGAAAAGGAGCGGGATTCGCGGCGCCACTGGGTGGAAATATATCTGCTGCGGCCCGGTTACTAGCCGTGTACCAAGACGCACGCTGTAGCGATCAAGTCTTATGGCCAGAGAACTGAAGTTCGCGCGACTCATTCAGCCGCGAAATCCGCTGTTCTGGGTACTTGTCATGTTCAACGGCCTGTCGTCGGCCATCTCTTTCGTATTGCACGCCTATCAACTGCCCGTTGGCACAAGGTTGCTACTTGCCGGGTTTGCATTGGGCAACGTGATCGCCGGTGTCGCCGTCGCCCTCCGCCTGATGGCCGGCGAGCCGCCACGGGATACGCGAGATGCTTCCGGCGGCGGGACTGGAAGGCAGGAGTAGTAAGCCGGGCCGGCTCAAGCCACGACTGCCGTATCGCGCTGTGACTGGCTTGCGGCCCGTCGCGAGGCTTCGGCGGCCTGGACTTCTTCGACCTTCTTCAAAAATTCGGCGACCGACGGAAAGTTGTTTTTTTGCGCCAGATCCGAAGCCTTGCCGGCAGCCCCGACGACCAATGGCGAGGCGCCGCGTTTGATCAGCAACTGGACTATCTTGAACTCCCCGCGCTGGGCGGCGTGCATCAGCGGCGTCGTGCCGTCGGCACCGGGCTCGTCGAGATCGAAATCCATGGTCAATAGGGTCTTGATATAGGAAAGATTGCGGCGCTCGATGGCGTCCAGCAACACCTGCGTGGCTTCGAGGTTCGGCTTGCGCTTTTTCGGCTCCAGCCCCGTGGGTAGCGCCTTGGCTCCATAGTTGAGCAGGGACAGCGCAACCATTGCGATCAGGGCGACCAGCAGCGGCGTCTGGCTGATACCCAGCGAATCGGCCCATTGTTCCGGCAGATTGGCGCCAACCGCCAGCATTGCGTAGAGCAGGAAGAAGAAGAACCGTACATACAGGAACAGGGCAAACACGACCATCAGCCCCAGAACCGCCATCAGCAGGCCCGGATCCAGGCCGATGCTGTCGAGCGCGTGCCGCGGAAGATTGGCAACCAATGCCATGCTCCCGACCAACCCAAGCAGCGTCCATTCCCTGATTTGCTTTTGTCTGACGATGTCCATATCAGTCCATAGCCTATTTGTGCAGCGTTGATTTCACGAGTGAAAACCCATTATCGGATGCTGAGGAATTTATTTTATGACTGAATCAGTACCCGGTGGCCGTCCTCGATGAAATTTGATGAACTTTGGATAATTTAGCGCATCTTGCGTCAGGATGGAATGCTCTTATGGTGAGTAAACTGATTTTCTTTGTGAAATTCCCCTACTAGTAACGATAAAATAATTGTGCATAGCGGCAATCCAATCAACAAGGAGAAGCATTGATGAAACGGCAATGGGTGTTTGCTTTCGAGGAAGGTGATGGCAAGAACAAGATGCTGCTCGGCGGCAAAGGCGCGAACTTGTGCGAGATGACGCAGATTGGCCTCAACGTGCCACCGGGCTTCGTCATCACCACGGACGCCTGCCTCGCGTTCCTCGAAAAGGACCGCCTGCCCGAAGGCGCGCTGGAACAGACGCTGGCGCACATGAAGGCGCTGGAGCAGAAGACCGGAAAGACCTTTGGTGGCGCCGACAATCCGCTGCTGGTTTCGGTGCGCTCGGGTTCGTCCATGTCGATGCCGGGGATGATGGATACCATCCTCAATCTCGGACTCAATACCACCACACTCAAGGGCCTGATCGCCCTGACCGGCAACGCGCGCTTCGGCTATGACGCCTGGCGCCGCTTCATCCAGCTTTTCGGCAAGATCGCACTGGGCATCGGCGACGAGCACTTCGATTCGGCGATGGCGTCGATCAAAGCTCGCTACGGCGCCAGCCAGGACGTCGATCTGAAGGCCGAGCACCTGGCGGAACTGGCCAAGGAATTTCTTGCCATTGTCGCCCGGCATACCGGCAAACCCTTCCCGGAAGATCCCTACCAGCAACTCGAAATCGCCATCGGTGCGGTATTCCGTTCCTGGAACGGCAAGCGCGCGATCGACTATCGCCGTCAGTTCAAGATCACCAGGGAAATGGCCAACGGTACCGCGGTCAACGTGGTGACGATGGTATTCGGCAACATGGGCAGCGACTCCGGCACCGGGGTCGGCTTCACGCGCAATCCCGGCACCGGCGAGAATCTCATCTACGGCGAATATCTGGTGAACGCGCAGGGCGAGGACGTGGTGGCGGGTATACGCACGCCCAAGGCGATCGCCGAGATGGAACACGAAATGCCGGAGATCTACCGGCAACTGCAGGAACTCCACGCCCGCCTCGAAGCGCACTACGCCGAAGTCCAGGACTTCGAGTTCACGATCGAAAAAGGCCGACTGTACTGCCTGCAGACGCGCAACGGCAAGATGAATGCGCGGGCGATGCTGCGTACCTCGGTCGAGATGTACCGTGAAGGCCTCATCACTCGCGAGAAGGCCCTGACGCGAATCGATGCGACCTTGCTGGAACAGATGCTGGCGCCGCAGCTCGCCGCCGATTTCAAGGGCAAGCCTCTGGCCACCGGCCTGCCGGCTTCGCCCGGAGCGGCCTCGGGCAAGATCGTGTTCGATGCCGACACGGCAGAAGAGCGCGGTCAGGCCGGTGAGCGCATCATCCTGGTGCGCGAGGAAACCAAGCCGGAAGACATTCACGGCTTCTTCCAGGCACAAGGCATCCTGACCAGCCGCGGCGGCAAGACTTCACATGCTGCGGTAGTTGCCCGCGGCATGGGCAAGCCCTGCGTCTCCGGCTGCGAGGCGATCGTCATCGACGACGTGGCGCGACGCGCCGTGATCGGCGACACCACCTTGCACGAAGGCGACGTGATCACCATCGATGGCAGCAACGGCAAGGTCTACGCCGGCGAAGTGCCGACGGTGGAAGCCGAGTTTTCCGAGGACATGGAAACCCTGCTCAACTGGGCCGACGAAGTGGCGCGACTCAAGGTGATGGCCAATGCCGACACCCCGGACGACGCCGCGCGTGCGCGGAAGTTCGGCGCCATGGGTATCGGCCTGTGTCGTACCGAGCGCATGTTCAACAGTTCAGATCGCCTGCCCATCGTGCAGGAAATGATCCTCGCCGAAACCGTCGAAGAGCGCCAGGCGGCGCTGGATCGCCTGCTGCCGATCCAACGTGCCGACTTCAAGGGCATCTTCAAGGCGATGAAGGGCCTGCCGGTCACGGTGCGCCTGCTCGATCCACCGATGCATGAATTCCTGCCGACGGCGGCCCAACTGGAACTGGAAATCGCCCACCTGCATCACATGCGCGATTCGATCAAGGCCATGGAAGAGCTGCCGGAAACCCTCAAGCTGCTCAGTCCGCGCCTGTATCAGCAATACTCGGACGGCCTAGGCAAGCTTTCGGTCAGCATGAAGGATTTCAAGGACGGCCATCTGGAAGTGGATGCGATCCACAAGAAGGAAAAGATCCTCAAGAAGGTCCGTGCGCTGTCCGAGGTAAACCCGATGCTCGGCCACCGCGGCGTGCGTCTGGGCATTACCTATCCCGAGATCTACATGATGCAGATCCAGGCGATTCTGGAAGCCGCCGCGCTCTGCGCCAAGGAGGGCACCGAGGTCCATCCGGAAATCATGGTGCCGCAGGTGGCCACGGTCGAGGAGTTGTGCCGCATACACAGCTACGTGAAGCGCCTGCACAAGGTCGTCGAACTGACCCACGGCATCAAGGTGGACGTCAAGTTCGGCAGCATGTTGGAAGTCGTGCGCGCCTGTTTGCGCGCCGGACGCATGGCCGAGGATGCCGAGTTCTTCTCCTTCGGCACCAACGACCTGACGCAAGCCACCTTCTCCTTCAGCCGCGAGGATGCCGAGAACAAGTTCCTGCCGAGCTACATCTCGGAAGAAATCCTGCAGGACAACCCTTTCGAGGTGCTCGATCAGAAGGGTGTCGGCGAACTGATGAAACTGGCCGTAAGCGAAGGGCGCAAGACGCGTCCGGACCTCAAGGTCGGTATCTGCGGCGAGCATGGTGGCCACCCGGGATCGATCCAGTTCTGCCACAGCATCGGCCTCACTTACGTGTCCTGCTCGGGGCCGCGCGTGCCGATCGCGCGCCTGGCCGCAGCACAGGCGCAACTGCTGGAGACGGGCGGCGCAGTCACCAAGAACGCCTAGCGCTCGTGGCTTCGATGAACGACCGCACGTCATGAAATGCTGTAGCGTCGTGGCGTCCCGAGCTGACAAGTGGGCCCGCCCCCTCCCATCCTCCCCCTCGCGGGGGAGGCTATCAGTTGGCTCGCTGCGCTCAAACCCGACACAGCGTGCTTGGCATCGTATTTCGCGCTAATCGGGAAGCTCCGCAGCACATGGCAGCGATGCCATAATCAGCCCCATGGATGATGAGCATTTCATGGGGCTGGCGCTGGATCTGGCGCGCGAGGCGGGCGCCGCTGGCGAGGTGCCGGTGGGCGCGCTGGTCGTGCTCGAAGGGGAGGTGGTCGGCCGCGGCTTCAATCAGCCGATCGGCCGCCACGATCCAACTGCGCATGCCGAAATCATGGCCTTGCGCGATGCCGCCACGCGTCTGGGCAATTACCGCCTGCCGGGCTGTACCCTGTATGTAACGCTGGAACCCTGCGCCATGTGCGCCGGCGCCATCATGCATGCGCGCATGGAGCGCGTGGTGTTCGGCGCGCGCGATCCGAAAACCGGCGCGGCCGGCAGCGTGATCGACCTGTTCGCCGAATCCCGCCTCAATCACCACACGACGATTGTCGGCGGCGTGCTGGGCGAAGCTTGCGGCAGCCTGCTGTCGGGCTTTTTCGCGGCCCGCCGCGGACGTACGCTGGTGGCCTGAATTCACCTGCCATGCATATCCGCATCAGCCTGCCGCAGCAAAGTCTGGAACTGCATGACGAGCGCGGCATGCTGCTGAGTCGCTACGAGATATCTACTGCAAAGAACGGCGCCGGCGAGCAAAACGGCAGCTTTTGCACGCCGCGCGGCCGGCATATCGTGCGCGCAAAAGTTGGTGCTGGCGCCACGGCGAACACCGTATTCCGGCGTCGGCGGCCGACCGGCGAGGTTTGGACGCCGCAACTCGCGGACGAATTCCCCGGCCGCGACTGGATTCTGACGCGCATCCTGTGGCTCTCCGGCAAGGAGCCGGGACGCAACCGGCTGGGCGAAGTCGACACCATGCGCCGCTACATCTATCTGCACGGCTCGCCCGACCCGGTGGCGATGGGTAGTCCCGGCTCGATCGGTTGCGTACGCATGAGAAACGCCGACATCATCGAACTGTTCGACCGGGTGCCGGCCTATACGCCAGTCGATATCGTCGAATTCGGCATCCAAGCGGGCTCCTGGATCGAACTCGGCGAACAGGCGCGCCAGGTACGTGAAACGGTGTTTGTCGCGGAGCAGCGCGTGCCGCGCGATCTCGAAATGGACGAACATGACGCCGTGAGCCGCCACGTGGTCGCCCGCGATGCCGAGGGCGGCGCGATCGGCACCGGGCGTCTGCTGCCGGATGGTCACATCGGCCGCATGGCGGTGCTGGCCGACTGGCGCGGCAAGGGTGTCGGCCGCGCCCTGCTGGAGCGCCTGCTGGAAGAAGCAGCAAGGCAGGACCTGCGACACCTGGCGCTGCACGCGCAGACGCAGGCCAGCGGTTTTTACCGGCGCTTCGGCTTCGTCGAGGAAGGGCCCGAATTCATCGAAGCCGGGATTCCGCACCGGACCATGGTGCGCTCGCTCTGAAGCGAAAGCGTTGCCGCGGTCCGCGCTGCGCGCCCGGCAGCCAGGTCTGCTCATCGAAGCTCGCCCAGCCATCCTGCCCGACGCACATCACCGTCGAACTGCGCGTGCCGTAATCCGGCGATTTGACGAAGGCCGAAGACAGCAGGCGCTCCCAGTCGAGCGGAATCCCGGTCTGCGGCAAGTGCTCGTCGGGATGGATGCCGTCGTCCTGGAGCAGCGCAAACAGCGCTTCATCGTCCGGCATTCGGTCGAGGGCCTGTGCCAGCGCCGTCTTGCCAGCGCCAACTTTCGGCCATGGCGTATCCAGCAGGTGATTCGACACTCCATACACGCCCGGTTCCAGCGCACGCGCGGCACCGCCCATGTTGGACGACCACCACAACGTTGCGCCGTCGCTCACCAGCAGGTTGTAGCCGTTGCATGCCCGGCCGTGAGCGGCAATGCGCTCGAGATAATCTTGCGGCGCCTGCTCGCCAAACAGAAAATCCTTCACCAGTCCGCCGCGCGAAGGCGCGCCACCGCGGTTTTGTGCCGGATCGCGGAAATTGGTCAGCGCCGCGAAGCGCCCGTTGCGGGTAATGCCCATCCAGGTGCCGCCGGCGTCGAGGTCGCGCCCGGCCAGCACTTGCGGTGCTTCCGGCCAGAAGGCCGCCGGCCTGGTCGGCCGGGCGAAGAACTCATCGCGGTTGGCGGCTACCACCAGGGGGTAGTCCGGATGTACCCGCAAGGCGACGAGGATCAGGCACATCGGTCAGATCGGGTCAGTTCGCCCCCGTGGGGGCTTCTTGCAGGGCATAGGGCAGGGGCAGGAATTCGAGACGCTCGCCGGCTGGGGTACCGACATGGACTTCACCGACTTCCACGGCGACGCTCTGGACACAGACCAGGCATTCGAAACCGCCGGCCGGGGAGGGCGCCAGGCTGACCACCGCGCCGCAGTGCTGGTCGCCGGTTTCGGGGGCGTACACATGGGTGCCGGGAGCCACCGCCGTCTCAATTCTGGCGCGGTAGGTGCGCCGCTTGATCTTGCCCAGATACTGCGTCCGGGCGACGATTTCCTGACCCGGATAACAGCCCTTGCTGAAGCTGACGCCGGCGACTGCAGGCAATTCCATGTTCAGCATCTGCGGCACGAAAGCTTCCTGGGTGGCCGCGACCACGCGCGGCTGGCCGGCGGCGATTTCCAGCCATTGCCACGCAGCCAGGCCCACCGGCCGGGCTGTCGCCGCCAGTTGCTGCCAGCGTGAGCCGATCGTCGCGGCATCCAGCGCCAGCATCCAGCGCCTGTCGTCGAGCCGGATCGCCTGGCCGCCATCGATTGCGGCGACGCCGAAGCGCGGCAGTTCGGCAGCCGCTTCGCCAAGAGTTGGTGCTGGCGACACGCCGATTGCAGCCGCGTAGCCGAACAGAACCCGATCGGCGCTGGCATCGGTGAGTTTCACCTTCGAGCGCAGCACGTACATCGACAGCTTCTTCAGAATCATGGGCAGGATGTCGCGCGGCAACATCAGCAGAAAGTCGTCGCCGTCGCGCCAGATCAGCAACAGTGCCAGCAGGCGTCCCTTGGCGGTGCAGAAGCCGGCAAAGCGGCCGCCTCCGGCGGTGATGCCCTTGATGTCGTTGGTCAGCAGATTGTGCAGAAAATCCGCGGTATCGGCGCCACTGACGCGGATCAAGCCGAGGTCGACGAGCGGGGCGAGGACCGCGCCGCCCTGTGCCGCGGCAAGCTCTTCTACGGCAGCGCCGAAGCTGCCGCCATCCGGCGCCAGGCCTTGGCCGGCAAGGAAGGAAATTGTTTCTTCGGTCATGGAATTCGTCCAGGTTGATCAGTAAGTTGACAGTGCTATTATCGCGGCAACGTTGCAGATTGCGCCCATCCGGCCCTTATTCAAGTCCTGCCTGGTCTCCATGCGTACATTCAAGTTAATCCTGTTATTGGTGATTCTCGGATTCGTCGGAGTCGTCGTGGGTTCGAGCTGGTTTTCGGTACGCCATCTGCCGATGCGCAACGATCCGACCGCTTTTTCGATACCACCGGGCTCCAGTCTGCGATCCGCGGCGCAGATCATCGAAACGGCCGGCGTCGATCTGCCTGCCTGGCAACTCGTGCTGCTGGGTCGCGTTCTCGGCCGATCGTCGAAGATCAAGGCCGGCAGTTATGAAGTCGAAGGCGGCCTGACCGCGCTGGGGCTGCTGAACAAACTGACGCGCGGCGACGTAAGTCAAAGTGAAATCGTGCTGATCGAAGGCAAGACTTTCCGCGAATTCCGTGCCGCACTGAATGAACATCCGGGCCTTGCCCATGATTCGCTGAAATTGAGCGACGCCCAGATACTCAACCACGTTGGCGCCAGGGAGCGCCATCCTGAAGGGTTGTTCTTTCCCGATACCTACCTGTTCGACAAGGGCAGCAGCGATCTCGACCTATACCGTCGCGCCTACCGGGCGATGCAATCCAGGCTTGCCATCGCATGGGGTGGGCGCGAAAGCACGCTTCCCCTGAAGACTCCGTACGAGCTGTTGATTCTGGCCTCGATCATCGAGAAGGAAACCGGGATACCTGCGGATCGTCCGCAGATCGCTGCGGTATTCGTCAATCGGCTGCGGCGCGGCATGCTGCTGCAAACCGATCCCGCGGTGATCTACGGTCTGGGTCCGGCCTTCGACGGCAATTTGCGCAAGACCGATCTGCTGACCGATACGCCGTGGAATACCTATACGCGTCCCGGTCTGCCGCCGACGCCGATCGCCATGCCGGGACGTGCTTCGCTGCTGGCAGCGGCAAAGCCGCCTCCGAGCGACATGCTGTATTTCGTTGCCCGCGGCGACGGATCGAGCGAGTTTTCGGCCTCGCTCGACGAACACAACAGCGCCGTTGCGAAATACCAGAAGCAATAGGTGGGAACCTCGCGCGGTCGCTTCATCAGCTTCGAAGGCATTGATGGTGCCGGGAAAAGCACCCAGCACGCCTGGATGATCGAGCACCTGCGCCAGCAGGGGCGGACAGTGGTCGCCACCCGCGAACCCGGCGGTACGCCGCTGGGCGAGAAGCTTCGGGCTCTGCTGCTGACGGATTCTATGCATCTGGAAACCGAAGCGCTGCTGATGTTCGCAGCGCGTCGCGAACATATTGCGCAAGTCATCGAACCGGCACTGGTCCGCGGCGAATGGGTGATTTGCGACCGTTTCGCCGATGCCTCGTTTGCCTATCAGGGAGGAGGGCGCGGACTCAGCTGGAAGAAACTTGAAGAACTCGCGCATTGGGTGATGGGCGATCTGCAGCCGGATCTGACGCTGATTTTCGACGCGCCGGTGGCCGTTGCCCAGCAACGCCTGCATGCGGCGACCGCCCAGCCGGATCGCTTCGAACAGGAACAGGCCGGATTTTTCGAGCGCGTACGTTCAGCCTATCTACGCATTGCCAGCGAAAACCCAGGGCGCGTGCGGATAATTGACGCTACGCAGACGCCGTTATCTATTAATAAAGTACTTGAGAATATAGTTGCATCACTCTGATTTAAAAAATATAAGATGGAACGAAAAGCTAAAGGAGCAACTGCTCGGGCAGGGTCTCGACCGGCTTCCGCACGCCATGCTGCTGGTCGGCCCCGCGGGAGTCGGCAAGACCGCTTTCTCCGAACAGATCGCCGCACTGCTGCTTTGCGAGTCCCTCGCGCCGGGCCCCACGGCCTGTGGCGAATGCCACGCCTGCCGCTGGCTGGAAGCCGGCAATCATCCGGATTTTCGCCGGGTTGCGCCTGACGGCGATGACGAGCCCGAGGACGCCGGCAATGACAAGGCCAAGAAGCGCGGCTCGAGTGTTATCCGTATCGATCAGATTCGCGAACTTGAGGCCTTCGTATTTGTCGGAAGTCATCGAGAAGGCAAGCGCGTGGTGCTCATCACGGAAGCCGAGGCAATGCATGGTCCGGCGGCAAACGCACTTCTCAAAATACTTGAAGAACCTCCTGCTAGTGTTTATTTTATATTGGTGTCTACCAGGTCTAAATCTCTCTTACCGACCATTCGCAGCCGCTGCCGGGTGATCCCGTTTGGCGCACCGGATGCTGCCTCGGCGGCGGCTTGGCTGGCAGGTGCCGGACTCGAAAAGCAGGCCAGGCGCTACCTCGATCTGGCCGGCGGGGCAGCGATGCGAGTCGCGCAATGGAAGGATCAAGGGCAGTTGGCGCCGATCGACGCGCTGGTCGATTCCCTGATTGCACCGCCGGTCGATCCGATCGCGCTCGCTGCGCGCTGGGACGGCCTGCTCAAAGGTGACGGGCTGTTTCGTATGGAAAATCTGGTCGAAGGCATACAACGCTGGCTGTTCGACCTCGCGCAGGAGCGCATTGCCGGCGAGGTTCGCTTTCACGGCGGCTGGCCGCGACCGAAAGACGTGCAAAGCCTCAACCCGCGTGCCCTGCTGGCCGCCTGGCGCGAGATCGGCCAGTTTCGCCGCAGCGCGCGCCATCCCCTGAATCAATTGCTGTTTCTGGAAAGTCTCGCCGCCCATTTCCTGCGCGGCCTGCGCCCCGCGAATTGATGAACGCCCTGCTGGTCGATTCGCACTGCCACCTCGACTTTCCTGAATTCCAGGGACGCGAGGATGAACTGGTGGCCGCGATGCAGGCAAATCGGGTCGGCTGGGCCCTGGTTGCCGGGGTCACCCTGGAGCGTTTCCCCGGGGTGCTGGCGCTGGCCCAGCGCTTTCCCCGGCTGTATGCCGCTGTCGGCGTTCATCCCGATACCCAGGACGGCCAGGAAGCCGACGAAGAAACCCTGCTACGCCTCGCCGATCACCCGAAAGTTGTCGCAATAGGCGAGACAGGGCTGGATTATTACCGTCTGGAAGGCGACCTGGAATGGCAGCGCGAGCGCTTTCGCACCCATATCCGGGCTGCGCGAAAGTGCCACAAGCCATTGATTATCCACACAAGAGAGGCCGCCACCGACACCTTGCGTATCCTCGAAGAGGAGGGTGCCGGCGAGGTAGGCGGGGTCTTCCATTGCTTCACGGAAGACCCTGCCGTTGCCGAAGCGGCGCTCACGCTGGGCTTTCACATCTCCTTCTCTGGCATCGTCACCTTCAAGAATGCGCTGCAAATCAAGGATGTGGCCACCCTGGTGCCGCTCGATAGGCTGCTCGTGGAAACCGATGCCCCCTATCTGGCACCCGTGCCGTATCGAGGAAAACTCAATCACCCGGCACTGGTACGCCACGTCGCCGAGGAAGTCGCAAAGCTTCGGGGCATCGGTGTCGAGGAGTTGGCAGATGCCACCACAGGCAACTTCTTCCGCTTATTCGGCGTCGATAAAAGTGCGTAACTTACTAATAATACTAAGCATATTCTGCTTCACGGGGCTAGCCCGTGGCGGTGCCTACGATGACATCCTCGCCGCAGCCAACGACAAAGACACGGCAACCGTGGTGGACCTGCTGAAGCGCGGCATGGACGTCAACACCTCTGACCGCGCTGGATCGACCCTGTTGATGATCGCCGCCCGCACCGGCAATCTGCAGCTGCTGCAAACCCTGGTGGCCAATCGGGCCAACGTCAACCGGCGCAATCAATACGGCGATTCGGCGGTAATGGTGGCTGCTCTCAACGGCAAGCTTGATGCGGTCAAGGCATTGCTCGAACACGGTGCCGAGCTCAATACCAGCGGCTGGACTACGCTGCATTACGCGGTTTTCGGCGGTGATACGGACGTAGTTGCCTTGGTGATCGCCAAGGGCGGCAAGCTCGACACCCGCGCGCCAAACGGGCAAACGGCTTTGATGTTCGCCGTCAAGAACGGCAAGCTTGAACAGGTAAAGCAATTGATCGACGCCGACGCCGATATGGATATCGCGGATTTCGATGGCGTCACGGCGATCAAGCTGGCACGGAAGCTCGGTCATGACGACATCGCCCGCTATCTAAGCTCGGTGGGCGCGGTCGAATAACCCGGCTGTCGTTCCTTGGGCGGCTTTTGGAGAATCTGATCGCCTTGTTATCCGCATTCTATACTTCGCATAATTGGCATTATGTCTACTGTGCTGCTGCGTTTCATTCTTGGCAACCGCCCGCCGCTCATCAGTGCTACCAAGTAAATGTGTATCACAAAGCCGCTCCAGTGCGATTTATTCAGCGAATGCGCCATCCGCCCCACATTTTCTTTCTAACAATTATGTTTTGCTCGATGGTTACACAATTACTCTGCGCCCGACTCAGGTGACACAATTCTGGCGCACTGGATTCTGGGCAGTCGTGTCGCAATTCAGTCCTATGAGCTCCGCACGCCGACGCGCGCCGTTCATCAAAATAAAGTTGTAATTGGTTTTCTCAGAAAACTGTGAATAGCCGTCAGTTCAAAGAACAATGCCAAGAACTTTCGGAGGGTTCACTATCCGTTTATGGTGAATTATTCAGATGGGTATAAATGGAATTCCGGATTTCTCTGTGGGTGGACGTTGAATCGCCCGATGGCCATAATTGAAGTTCACTGGTCTTAGCCAGTTAGCTTCTTTGGCTACCAGGCCTCCACTTCGCCCAGCAAAGTAGCCCAGCCGGTCGCCAAGTTCGCCACCCTAGCGACCCACCTTGACGGTCATATTCCGGTTCGGGCTACTTGAAGTCCAGCACCTAAAGGCCAGGTAGGTTTGGGAAATAGACGGACATTTACCGGACTCCAGACGTGAAAAACCCCCGGTACCGTCACTGAGCGAGGGTTGAGGCCAAAAACGACCATATCATTTTGACTCTACACGGCCTACGGCACGACCTCTATTTGTCATCGGCAATTCTGGCTAGCTTCTGCGTCCAAGACCCTTCACTCTGCTGAAACCGTGGTCCTTTCCCAGTCGGCGCTACTGACTTTCGCTTAGCCTGCCCGGCGTTATTACATCAAATCAGTTCTTGGATGCCAACTTCAATCACGGCAAAGCTGAGCAAAGTTGTTTGTCCATCGATCGGATCCACTATCTTCGACAAGTTGAGCATCAGGAATAGCAAGAATCACATCTGCTAACGCACTCTTTATCGCATCGATTCCCGATGATGCTTTCCGGCAGAAATCCAAGGCAATGAATCCTGGCTGCCCGATTCCTGCTAAAGCGTCGGTGCAACCCTGTACGCCTAGACGCTCGATGAGTTCATCAATATCTAATGCTGATGATTTCACTGAGAATTTAAGTGTGAATCGGTATTCATTCATTGCCGAAATATATCTCAGGACATTAAATCGCATTCAGGTGTTCATTCTTCCTCTGAATACTTTCATTTCGCACGCTTGGTCGGGGAAGTCAGCCCATGCCGATTCAGAATGCAAACCATACCAATTAGATCGGAATCAGCGTCGGATGCAACGCTCGAACCCTTATCCTGCGCCCACAATCGATTCTGTCTGCCACCTCGTCGGTCAAGAGCGCATACCATTCATCGACACCCACTGATAGATTCTGTTCTGCGCGCAGTCTAAAAAAGGGAATTTGAATGACCCGAAACAGCCGATTGCGAAGTCGATCTCGCCTAGCTTGAGCTGGTTCATCGTGAAGACGGCTGTCGAGTTCGAATGCCGCCACAGGGTCGCCTTCGCCCGGTACGACCAAGACCGCATCAATCCTGCAGTGCTTCCCATATTCCAAGGTTTCGGCGTCAAGCAGATTTCCTAGTTTATCGAAATCGGCCAATTGGTCGAGAGGATAGTTCGGGAACGCGTGCAGCCCTGGGAATCGCAGCGAAAGTGCCTGAAGAAATGTTCGCTCCTGCTCCGACCGGAACACAGATCGTTTTAGTCCCAACGCATCTGACGCGGAGTAGGTACCAAATCCCATATCAATAATCTGGATGACCCGCCTTAGTTGAATGGGCGGCTGCTCCCTGCGGGCATGCGATGCTTGTCGTTTGCTGGGCGATCTGTCGAATGGCTCAGCATCGTTACGTGCCAGTTTATCCGCAAGTGCCACGAGGTCTGGGGACGGCATCCGCTGATTGAGTGCCAAGACAATGTTTGCGGAGGCATGGATCTTCCCGGATAGTACTAGGCTGGCGTAGGCCCCCAAAAGCGCAGGCGAGCTCTCCCCATGTAGCAGGACGTAAAGACCTTCTCCGCCCAACGCCGCCAAGTAATCTTGCTGGGATAGTTCCGCATCCTCCAGCGCGAGCAATAGCTCGTCGAGAAATGCTTGATGCTCGCGCCGCGCAAGCAAGCGTTGAAGATTGGTGACGCTGGATGGGTTGGCTTGAGTAGTCACTCGCAGAAATCTATCTCCTCGGCGGACCTGCAAATACTACCCGCTGCGGCGCTAATTGTCACTCATCGAGCGTGGCCTCATAGTGACCTGATATTTAGCATTCGCCTAAACAACTCTCTAGGCGGAACGTGCGAAAGACTGATCCCAGAGTTATCTTCGGTAAACGCGTCACCGCTCTACGCAAGGCCCGAGGTTGGTCTCAGGAACAGCTGTCCCTGGAAAGCGGTCTGGCGCGCAGCTACTTGGGGGGCGTTGAGCGCGGTCAGCGAAACATTTCGCTGGTCAATATTTATCGGCTTGCGGAAAGCCTAGCGCTGCCGCCTGCGACCCTTTTTCAGGACGACTGAACCCTGCCCCGTTTCGGGGCACCCTGTGGTGCTCCCGGTTCCTTCGCTTTGTTCCGAACTTTCCTTTGTTGCGCTGCGCGCAAAGTCAGGAGTTCCGATTGGGCGTCGATCGCCTGTTGCTGCCAAGTGTCAGTTGCCCTGATCGCCGCGGCAACCTTGGTCGAGAGTTCAAGAACTGACGCCCGCTCGTGAGTCAATTCGATGACCAGTTGGTCTCGTGAGGCATTGACAGCACGAAGTTCGCCCTCGAGATTACCGAGGCATTTCTTCTGGTTGCCGATTTCATCTTGTAGGGTTCGTAGCTCCGCCCGGTGCCGACCTGCCATGTCGGCGGCAGATGTTCGCACGAGATCCAACTCCTTTTGGAGCTTGGTGGTAATGGTGCGTTCCCGGTCGATCTCGAGCAATGCTCTGGATTCAGCGGCCTCGTGCCGCTCCTCGGTGACCTTCAGAGCGTCCCGCAATTTTTCCAGCTCGGAACTGAAATCCCGACGGGCTTCCGCCATAGCTTGATGCTGGTCAGTGACAGCTTGGTTGGCGCTAGCGAGTTGAGCTTCCAAAACATCGCGGGTGGCGACCTCGCCGGCGAGGGTTTGTTCGAGTTCACGAATTCTTGACCTGGCCAGGTTGATCTCTTCGTTTGCATCACGAAGATCGCACACAGCGGCGTCTTTCGCCGCCCCGGCGTCGCGCAAGCGTGCTTCAGCATCCTGAATTGAAGCCTTTGCGTCAGATCGCAGGGAAGCCAATGTGGCCTCGGCCGCCCCTTGGGCTTGGCTCCAGATCGTGGCAACCAAGTCGCCTGCAGCGGTTTTCAGGGCATCTGGTAGATCAGGGTGTTCGATTCTGATGCGGCTCTTTTCTCGAAGATTCTCCCAGAACTTTGCCAAGGCCTCAGCCGGCGCCGACATGCTGCCCTTGCGAACGTATTGGTACAGCTTGTTGGCGGTTGGCGTGATGCCGTGCCTGAAGAACAGGACCACGCAGACCTCCCGGTAAAGTTCCTGGGTGTCCGCGATTTGCTCTCTGAGTAGCGCGATATCGGCTTGGATTTGTGCTTCGGTGTTCATTTCTCAGCTCCGCGAGCAGTAAACGAGTCAAAATCTTAGCCGCTAATAATAAGTAATACAACGTATAGCATTAAAAGTTGTTCTATTATTCGAAATAATTTGACATTATGACTCTAATGTCGAATAATTGCGTTGGTTCGGCGTTCAGGAAATACTTAGACCCGATTGCCGCCTTTGGAGCGAAAAATGGCTGATTCGTTATTGGCGCCGGCGCCGTTCGATGGTTTTGGCCTTCC
>JBDRPN010000011.1:0-6558 GCA_043826925.1 Pseudomonadota bacterium | reverse complement strand
CGCAACTGGAACCGCTGCTGGCCAGTGACGACACGGCGGCCGGCGAGCTGTTCGCCGCCCACCGCGCGCTGCTCCTGGCCAGCTTCGGCGCCGAGGCGATGCAGCTCGAACGCCAACTCGCGGCTTTCGACTTTCCGCAGGCGCTCGACACCGCGCGCAACTTGATCCAGTCGGCGGCGAGGAATTGAGTCGCCGTGTCGTCAGCGCCAACTCTTGCGCGACCTGCGCGCCGGAGGCCATGCCTGAATCCTCTCCCTATCCATTGCCTTGAAAACTTCAACCATGAATTCCGCACCGTCTGCCACCGGCGCGCGCGCAACGCCGCGCGATGTACTGCGCGTGGTTCTCGCCTATGCCATTTTTGCCGGCCTCTGGATACTGCTCTCCGACAATTTGCTGTTCTCGCGTTTCGCCGGTACGGACCATGTTCTCGCCGTTAGCCTGCTCAAGGGCTGGCTGTTTGTCACGGTCACCTCGGCGCTGCTGTTTGTCCTCATCCGCCGCCTGGTCGATCAGGCGCTGGCCGCGTCACGACGGGAAATCGCGGCGCAGCAGGATGCTGCGCGTGCCCAGCACCTGCTGTTCGCGATTTCCGACAACTCCTCCGACGCCATCTTCGCCAAGGATCTGGAGGGCCGCTATCTGCTGTTCAATCGGGAAACCGCGCGCATCGTCGACAAACCCGCCGAGCATGCCCTGGGCCATGACGACACGGCCTTGTTCCCGCCGCAGCAGGCGGCGATGATCCGCGCCAACGACCTCCGCGTGATTGCCGAGCAGCGCATCAATACCTACGAGGAAGCGCTGTCCACGGCGGACGGCGAACGCATCTACCTGGCCACCAAGGGGCCGTTACGCGATGCCGACGGCCAGGTCATCGGGATGTTCGGCATTTCGCGCGACATCACCGAGCGCAAGCAGGCCGAAACGGAATTGCGCCGCAACATGGAGGAACTGGCGCGCTTCAACCGCGTCGCGGTCGACCGCGAACTGGACATGATCAGGCTCAAGCAGCGCGTGAATGAACTTTCGCGCCAGCTCGGGCAGACGCCGCCGCATGTCCTGGATTTTGTCGACGCACCGGTGGCCGGTGAGGCCGATGTCGTGGCCGGCCCGGTCGCGGGGCGCCTGTGAGTCCGTCGCTGCCGCTGACGTCGCTGGTCTTCAACGCCGCTCTGCTGCTGACGGTGGTGCTGGTGCTGGACCTGGCGACCACGCAGCGCCGGCTCGAGACGCTGCAGGGCAGTCAGTTGCTGACCGGCGTGATCCTCGGCGGCATCGGCATCGGCGTCATGATGGCGCCGCTGACCCTGCTGCCCGGGCTGATATTCGACGTGCGCTCGGTGCTGCTGGCCGTTTCCGGCCTGTTTTTCGGACCCTTGCCCACGGTGGTCGCCATGGCGATGACCGCCGCCTATCGCCTGACTTTCGGTGGAGTCGCGGCATGGGCCGGCGTGACGGTGATACTCGCCTCGGGCCTGATCGGGATTGCCTGGCGGCACTATCGTCACCGTTGGCACCATGGGTATCATCGGCGCCATGGTCTGCCGTCCCTCGATGCCATCAGCTGGCGCGAGCTGCTGGCGCTCGGTCTGGTGGTGCATCTGGTCATGCTGGCCGTGCTGCTGCTGACGCTGGGTGGCATCGCGCGCGAGGTGCTGACCGAGATCGCGCTGCCTGTGATGCTGGTTCATCCCCTGCTGACCGTGGCACTAGGCCTGCTGCTGTCACGCCGCATGGCCTATCAGGGCAGTTTGCGCGCGCTGCAGCAAAGCGAGCAGCGCTATCACAGCCTGTTCGACAACAGCCACACGGTGATGTTGATCATCGATCCCGCCGGCGGCGCCATCGTCGCCGCCAACCCGGCGGCGGCCGACTACTACGGCTGGTCGCAGGAGCAACTGGCGGGCATGAACATCGCTGCGATCAATACGCTGCCGGCGGCCGAGATCGGGGCCGAAATGAGTCGGGCAGGAGCATGCCGAACCAATCGTTTCGAATTTTGCCATCGCCGGTCCGACGGCTCGGTGCGGGATGTCGAAGTGTTTACCGGGCCGATCCAGGTCGGCGACCGGCAATTGCTGTATTCCATCGTGCATGACAACAGCGAGCGCAAGCAGGCCGAAGCCAGGCTCGCCGAAAGCGAAGCGCGGCGTGCCACCGAGCAGGCCGCCGCCCTCGAAGACCAGCGCCAGGGCCGCATCGCGGCGCTGAACCTGATGGAGGATGCAGTTGCCGCGAAGGCCCGGGCCGAGGCCTCGCTCGCCGAACTGCAGGAGAACAAGCAACGCCTCAAGCTGGCATTGCAGGCCGCCAACCAGGGCATCTACGATTTCAACATGCAGACCGGCGAAATCATCGTCAGTCCCGAGTACGCCACGATGCTGGGTTATGACCCGGTCAGCTTCCGTGAAACCAATGTTTCGTGGCTCGAACGCCTGCATCCCGACGATTACCCGCGCGTCGCCGAGCAGTATCGCGACTACCTTGCGGGCAAGCTGCCGGAGTACCGCGTCGAAGTCCGCCAGAAGACCCGTGCGGGCGACTGGAAATGGATACTGACGCTGGGCCGCGTGGTTGCGCGCGATGACGCGGGACGGCCGTTGCGCATGCTGGGCACCCATACCGACATCGACCAGCAGAAGCGCGCCGAGGCCGAGCGGCGCAAGAGCGAGCAGATGTTCCGCGCGCTGTTCGACAACAACATGGATGCCGTTTTACTGACGACCCCGGACGGCGACATCCTGGCCGCCAATCACGAAGCGCAACGCCTGTTCGGTCGCAGCGAAGCGGAATTGTGCGCGGTCGGGCGCAGCGGCGTGGTCGACGCATCCGATCCGCGACTGCCGGCGGCCCTGGCCGAACGCGAGGAAATGGGTCGCTTCCGCGGCGAACTGACCCTCGTCACTGCCGACGGCAGACGATTCCCCGCCGAGGTTTCGTCGATCGTGTTTACCGCCAGCGACGGCCGCTCGATGACCAGCCTGATCGTGCGCGACATCGGCGAACGCAAGCAGGCTGCGGAAAAGGACCAGCAGCAGTTGAAGGAATTGCGGCAATGGTACGAGCTGACGCTGGGCCGCGAGAGCCGCGTGCTGGAACTCAAGACCGAGGTCAACGCGCTGCTGCGAAAGCAGGGCGCCACACCGCGTTATCCCAGCGTCGAGGCAGGCGAAACTGGCGCCAGCGGGACAGCAATTGATTGAGGAGGGCTGACACGATGCAGGAATTCTTGAGCAGTTGGGGCAGTGCGTCGGGCTTCATACCCCACGGCCACTGCTACCTATGGACGCCGGCACTGTTGTGGACCTTTGTCCTTGCCGAAGGCGTCATCGTCCTCTCCTACTTCTCGATTCCGCTGGGACTGATGTATTTCGTCAGGAAGCGCAGGGATTTCCAGTTCAACCGGATCTTCGTGTTGTTCTCGCTGTTCATCTTTGCCTGCGGCACCACCCACCTGATGGGCATCTGGACCATCTGGAATCCCGATTACTGGCTGGATGCCGCGATCAAGGCGGGCACGGCCGCGGTGTCTCTGGTCACCGCAGTCCTGCTTTGGCCGCTGATTCCCAAGGCGCTGAAACTGCCGAGCACCAAGCAACTTGAAGACGCGATCCGGCAGTTGCAGGATGAAGTCGCGCGGCGCACTGCCGCGGAGGCGAAACTGGCAAGCAGCAACCAGGCCTTGAAACAGCGCAGTCATCAGCTCGATGCGGCCAACCAGGAACTGCAGGCCTTTGCCTACTCGGTTTCGCACGACCTGCGGGCGCCGTTGCGCGGCATCGACGGCTGGAGTCTGGCGCTGGCCGAGGATTATGGCGCGCAGCTGGATGAAAAGGCGCGCGAGTATCTGCGCACCATTCGCGCCGAAACGCAGCGCATGGGTCGGCTGATCGAAGACCTGCTGGCGCTGTCGCGCGTCACCCGGGCCGAAATCGCGGTGCAGCCGGTCGATCTCAGCGCCCTGGCGCAGACCATTGCCGAGCGTTGCCGACAGGCCGCTGCGGGGCGCAACATCGACTTCAATATCCAGCCCGGCATGGCGGCGACCGGCGATGCGCAGTTGCTGGAGATTGCGCTGACCAATCTGTTCGACAACGCCTGCAAATTCACCGGCACCCGCAGTGACGCCCGCATCGAGTTCGGTTGCGAGCTCAGCGAGGACCCGCAGACGGGTTCGCGCCAGACCGTCTATTTTGTGCGCGACAATGGGGTAGGCTTCGACATGGCGCATGCCCAGCGTCTGTTCGGCGCTTTCCAGCGGCTGCACAAGGTCAGCGAGTTTCCCGGTACCGGCATCGGCCTGGCCACGGTGCAACGCATCATGCATCGTCATCAAGGCGGCGCCTGGGCCGACGCTACGATCGGCCAGGGCGCGACTTTCTACTTCACTCTGACGGAGGCAGCATGACAAGCCAGGTGATACTGCTGGTCGAGGACAACCCGAGCGACATCGGCCTGACCAGGCGGGCAATGGAGAAGAGCGGCATCAGCAATCCACTGGTGGTGGCCGAGGACGGCCAGGACGCGCTGGACTATATTTTTTGCGACGCTGCGCACAGCGCACGCGAGATTGCCGACACACCGTTGCTAGTGCTGCTCGACCTCAAGCTGCCGCGCGTGGACGGCCTGGAGGTGTTGCGCCGGATCCGGGCCGATGCGCGCACCCGGCGCATCCCGGTGGTGATCCTGACTTCGTCGAGCGAGGAGCGCGACGTCGCTGCCGGCTATGACAACGGCACTAACAGCTATATCCGCAAGCCGGTGGATTTCCAGCAGTTCGCCGAGGTCATCAGGCAGCTCGGCATGTATTGGCTGGTGATCAACCAGCCGCCGCCCAGGAATTGAATTTGCATGAGCGCCCCGCACGGCCGCCCGAAGTGGCGCCAGTCATCACACGGAGCCGCATCGCGGCGAACCATGGTCACCCCCTCGCCTGGCGAGGGGGCTGGGGGGAGTAGTCCAGTGAGCGCATTCCGATGAGTATGAGCATTGCCAGTACGCCGTTGTCCGTCCTCATAGTCGAGGATTCCGCCAGCGATGCGGGTCTGATGGTGCATCAGTTGCAGAAGGCCGGCTTCGCGGTCGCGCACCGGCGTGTGGACGCCGCGGCGGCGATGCGCGACGCACTGCAGGCGCAGCCCTGGGACGTCGTGCTGTCGGATTTCCACATACCGGGCTTCGGCGCGGGCGAGGCCCTGGAACTGCTGCTGGCGAGCGGGCTCGACATTCCCTTCATCGTGGTCTCGGGAGTCATCGAGGAAATGCCCGCGATCGAATTGATGCGCCACGGCGCTCACGACTACGTGATGAAAAGCGATCTCGGGCGCTTGGCCTCGGCGGTGCAGCGCGAGCGCGTGGAGGCGCGCGAACGGCAGCAGCGACGCCAGGCGGAAGCGGCGCTTCAGGAAAGCGAGGCGCGCTTCAAGGCGATCGCCGATTCGGCCAGCGATGCCATCGTCAGTGTGGATGCGTCCGACGCGATCAGCTTCTTCAGCCGCGGTGCGGAGCGCATGTTCGGCTATATGGCGCACGAGGCGCTGGGCCGGCCGACCAGTCTGCTCATGGCGGAGAACCAACCCCGCGCGCATCGGGCCGGATTCATGCATTCCGTGACGCTGCAGCAGGCACGCAACGCCGGCCAGTCGATCGAAGTCACGGCGCGCAGAAAAAGCGGCGAGCCGTTCCCTATCGAACTCTCCATCTCGCAGAGTGCGGTGCGCGGCGAACAGCTGTTCACCGCCATCATCCGCGACATCAGCGAGCGCAAGCGCGCCGAGGCGACGACGGTGCGCCATGTGCAGGAGGCGGAACGCGCGCGCGCCGCCCTGTTGAGCGTGCTCGAGGATCAGCGTGAGGTGCAGGCGGCGCTGCGCGCCAGCGAGCAGCGCTTCCGCGGCTTCATCGAAAACGCCAGCGACCTGATCTACGAACTGTCGCCGCAGGGTGTCCTGACCTATGTCTCGCCGAACTGGCCGGACTACATCGGCGAGCCCGCCGTTGAGGCGCTGGGCAAGTCCTTCAGGGACTACATCCATCCGGCCGACGTCGAATTGGTGGCCGGCCTGCTCGATCCCAGCGCGCCGCCCAGGGGAAACAGCAGCGTCGATTACCGGGCGGTGCGGCGGGACGGCACGGTACGCTGGCATTCCGCCCGGGGTGTCGGCCTGCGCGACGACAACGGCCGCGTGACCGGCTATCAGGGCATCGCGCGCGACACCACCGAGCGCCGCGCGATCGAGGACCAGTTGCGCAAGCTGGCACTGGCCGTGGAACAGAGCCCGGAGAGCATCGTCATCACCAATATCGACGCCTGCATCGAGTATGTGAACGACAGCTTTGTCCATGCCACCGGCTATACCCGCGAAGAAGTGGTGGGCCAGAACCCGCGCATGCTGCATTCGGGGCGGACCCCGGGGGAGACCTACCAGGCGATGTGGGCGGAGCTGAGCGAAGGGCGGCCGTGGAAAGGCGAATTTCACAACCGACGCAAGGACGGCAGCGAATACGTCGAATTTGCCATCATCACGCCGCTGCGGCAGCCCGACGGCGCGATCA
>JBDRPN010000010.1:0-83311 GCA_043826925.1 Pseudomonadota bacterium | reverse complement strand
CGCAACTGGAACCGCTGCTGGCCAGTGACGACACGGCGGCCGGCGAGCTGTTCGCCGCCCACCGCGCGCTGCTCCTGGCCAGCTTCGGCGCCGAGGCGATGCAGCTCGAACGCCAACTCGCGGCTTTCGACTTTCCGCAGGGTTTGCAGACCGTGCGGGCGATGCTCAGCGGCTCCGCGGGTGGCGGGCATGAATCCAGTTAGACTGGCTGCGGCAAGTGTGCCGTGTAGGTGTTCATCAAACAGGTTGACATCGAACAAACGCCGCCTACAATCCGTTCGTCGCCTCGGGCCAGTGCTTCCCCAGCGGGCGAACACCACATGACAAAAACAGGAGGAGACATGAAAATGAAGAAACTCGTATTGGCGCAGGCGTTGGCGCTGGTTCTGGCGGCGGGTTCGGCCTGGGCCGACATCACCATCGGCGTCAGCGTTTCGGCCACCGGTCCGGCCGCATCGCTGGGCATTCCCGAGAAGAACACCTTTGCCCTGCTGCCGCAGACGGTCGGCGGCCAGAAGGTCAAATACATCGTGCTCGACGATGCCACCGACCCCAGCACGGCGGTAAAGAACGCGCGCAAGTTCACCGGCGAAGACAAGGTCGATGCGATCATCGGATCGACCGCGACGCCCACCTCGATGGCGATCCTCGAAGTCGCTTTCGAAACCAAGACGCCGCAGATCGCCATGGCGCCGCTGCCGCCCGCCGGCGACAAGGCGCCCTGGGTGTTCACCACGCCGCAGAACTTCACCCAGATGGCGATCGCGATCGCCGACCACATGGCCGCGAACAAGGTCAAGACCATCGGCTTCATCGGTTATGCCGATCCCTATGGCCAGCTCTGGCTGAAGGCGATGACAGGGGCGGCCGCGGCCAAGGGCATCAAGATCACCGCATCGGAAGCCTATCAGCGCAATGACACCAGCGTTACCGGGCAGGCGCTCAAGCTGGTCGCGGCAAATCCGGATGCAATCCTGATCGCCGGTTCCGGCACGCCCGCGGTGTTGCCGCAGGCAACCCTGATCGAGCGCGGCTACAAGGGCAAGTTCTACCAGACGCACGGCATCGCCAATCGCGATTTCCTCCGTGTCGGCGGCAAGAACGTCGAGGGCACGCTGTTCCCGGTCGGCCCGATGCTGCTGGCCGAGCAACTGCCCGACAGCCATCCGTCGAAGAAGGCGGCGCTCGAATACATCAAGGTGTATGAAAGCGCGCATGGCGCCAACAGCCGCTCGACCTTCGGTGGCCATGGCTGGGATGCCTATCTGCTGCTCAACCGCGCCGTGCCCGAAGCGATGAAGAAGGCCAAGCCCGGCACCGCCGAGTTCCGCGTCGCCCTGCGCGATGCGCTGGAAGGCATCAAGGAACTGCCGGGAGTGCATGGCGTGTTCAGCATGTCGGCCAAGGATCACAACGGCTTCGACGGACGTGCCGCGATCATGGCCACGGTCGAAAACGGCGACTGGAAGATCCTCAAGTAAGGCAGACCTGAGCGGCGGCGCACTGGCTGCCGCCGTCCGAAAATATCGACCCCGCCGCCACCTGCGGCGGGGTCGATGGGATTGCGCCGTGGCGGTTCGTTCCGCCGCGCCCACGATACTCACGAAGTCCGGGAGATGTCGCCCATGAATTCCATTGCAAGAAAACCCGCGGACCTGTTCGCCGATCCCTCCGTCATTGTCGAAAGCCATGCCGACGGCAGCCGCCGCCTGCGCTCGGCGATACCGCTGCCGGCTAGCTCGCTGCGCTGCAGCGGCGAGTGGCTGCAGCGCTGGGCGCGCGAAACCCCGGACACGGTGTTCCTCGCCGAGCGCGGCGCCGACGGCGAGTGGGTCCGCGTCGGCTACGGCGCGGCGCTGGCCCGCGTCAAGGCCATCGCCAACGCGCTGCTCGGCCTCGATCTGTCGGCCGAGCGGCCGGTGATGGTGCTGTCCGACAACGGCATCGAGCACGCGCTGCTGATGCTGGCCTGCCTGCATATCGGCGTGCCGCATTGCGCCGTGTCGCCGGGCAATTCCCTGATGTCGAAGGATTTCGCCAAGCTCAGGGCCAATGTCGATCTGCTGCGTCCCGGCCTCATCTTCGCCGACCCTGTCGAGCGCTTCATGCCGGCCATCGATGCCGTCCGGGGCTTGCATGACGGCATCGTCATCGCCGGCAGTAACAGCCAGCCGCAAGCCGGGACTTATGGCTTTGCCGCGATGGAGCAGGCCGGCATCGATCCCACCGGCAAGTACGCGGCGGTGGGCAAGGCTTTCGCCGCGGTGACGCCCGACACCATCGCCAAGTTCCTGTTCACCTCGGGTTCGATCGGCGCGCCCAAGGCCGTGATCACCACCCAGCGCATGATGTGCTCGAACCAGGAAGCCAATGCCCAGATCTGGCCTTTCATGGCGAAACAGAAGCCGGTGATCGTCGACTGGCTGCCCTGGAGTCACGTCTTCGGCGGCAACTACTGTTTCAACAAGGTGCTCTGCTGGGGCGGCAGCTTCTACATCGACGGCGGCAAGCCGGCGCCGGGGCTGATCGACAAGACCGTGCGCAATCTCACCGACATCGCGCCGACCCAGTATTTCAGCGTGCCGCGCGCCTATGACATGCTGGTGCCGCTGCTGCGCGACAACGCGGTGCTGCGCAAGAATTTCTTTTCCCGCCTGCAAATCATTTTCTACGCCGGCGCCGCCCTGCCGCAGCATCTGTGGGAGGAACTCGACCGTCTGGCGCGCATGGAGCTGGGCGAGCCCGTCACCATGCTGTCGTCCTGGGGCTCGACGGAGACCGCCCCGGCCGCCACCGACTGCCATTTTCAGGCGGTGCGCTCGGGCGTGATCGGCGTGCCGATTCCCGGCACCGAACTCAAGCTGGTGCCGGTGGCCGACAAGCTCGAAGTCCGCGTCAAGGGGCCGAACGTCTTCCCCGGCTACTGGAAGCAGCCCAGGCTGACGCAGGAAGCCTTCGATGAAGACGGCTTCTACATCATCGGCGACGCGGTCGAATTCGTCGATCCGACGCGACCCGAGCAGGGTCTGCTGTTCGACGGCCGCGTCGCCGAGGATTTCAAGCTGCTGACCGGCACCTGGGTGCATGTCGGATCCTTGCGCGTGGCCGGCATCGACGCGCTGTCGCCGGTGGCGCAGGACATCGTGGTGACCGGCCATGACCGCGACGAGATCGGCTTCCTGGTGTTTCCCAACATGTCGGAATGCCGGCGTCTGGCGCAGTTGCCGGCCGAGGCGCCGGCCGACCAGGTGCTGCGCCATCCGATGGTCAAGGAGCGGGTGCGCGAAGGCATGGTGCGCATGAAGCGCGAAGGCGGCGGTTCCAGCACCTACCCGACGCGGCTGTTGCTTATGGCGGAGCCGCCCTCGACCGAGGCCGGCGAGATCACCGACAAGGGCTACATCAACCAGCGCGCGGTGCTGACGCGTCGCGCCGACCTGGTGCTGTACCTGTATGCCGACGAAGTCGATAGCGGCGTCATAACCCTGGGTGCAACCTGAAGGACATGAAGTGACGGAATCTTTGGTCAAGGCCGCTTTCGCGGACGGCATCTACACCATCACGCTGGCGCGGCCGGCCAAGCGCAATGCGATCAGCGACCGCCTGCTGGCGGCGCTGGAAAAGGCCTGGGACGGCGCGCCGGAAGATACGCGGGCAATAATCCTGGCCGGCGAGGGCAAGCATTTCTGCGCCGGACTCGATCTCTCCGAGCACCAGCACCGCGAACCCTTCGCCGTGATGAAGCATTCGCAGGGCTGGCAGCGCGTGTTCAGCCGCATCCAGATGTCCGGCACGCCGGTCATCGCCGTGCTGCAGGGCGCGGTCATCGGCGGCGGGCTGGAACTGGCGACGGCGACCCACGTGCGCGTGGCCGAGCCATCGGCGATGTACCAGTTGCCGGAGGGCCGCCATGGGATATTCGTCGGCGGCGGCGCCTCGGTGCGCGTCGCGCGCATCATCGGCCAGGGCCGCATGTGCGAAATGATGCTGACCGGGCGCATCTATCAGGCGGAAGAGGGCCAGCAACTGGGGCTCTCGCATTATCTGGTGGAGGAGGGCGCGGGCATGGCCAAGGCGCTGGAACTGGCCGCGCGCATCGCCGAGAACACGCCGATGGCGAACTACGCCATGGTCACCGCGATCCAGCGTATCAGCAACATGTCCACCGACGACGGCTTCTATGTCGAATCGCTGGCCGCCGGCCTGACCCAGACCAGCCCCGAGATCGCCGCGCGGATCGGCAGCTTCCTCAAGAGGAAGAAATCGTAGACAGAAGGTCCGGCGGCATCAGAGTTCGAAGCGATCCGATGCAAAGCAGATGGGTGCGGAATCGGGACTTTAGGCCAAGACCGTGAAGATTTTATGCCTGCAATAGACTGAATGCCGTCGCTCGGGATTCACAGGTCTATGAGTGCTGCGTGCCCTTAGCTGACATCGGCGGTAGAGAAAGCGGACGCTCAGGAACGTCCGAGTTCAGGGACGCTGCGCGGCTTCATCGCGCAGCGTCCCCTGAAGCGAAGTGTTAGCACTTTGTATGGAGTGCAGCGGCAATATTGCATAGCGACAAAACGCGGGGCCGCAACCACTTAGTACAGTTGCAAAAAGAAGAACGGTCGGCGAACTCCAAAGAGAACGAGCAGGTTTGCACACAACGAAATAGGCGTCCGGGCCGCCGTTCGGATCAGGGTTTATGTCAATGCATTGTTCTAGCTCTGCGTCAGACTCAAGAAACGGAAGCGCTTGCTCCCGAAAAAATGCGTCATCAGTGTTTGGCGATGGCTTTGAGCCTTTGCGCAGTTTGTCGCGAGCATACGACAAGGCGTTGTTTACGAATTTCAGTGTTGTGGACGGAGATGCGTTTCGGAAGTTCTGCATCTCGACTGAAGGTGGCCCGTCTGGGCTTACGGCCCGAAACACGATCTTGCAAGTTCGCGACAGTTCGCACGAAATGGCAATGGTCGAGAACCTTGAGCTAGTGCCAATGCGGCCCTCGTAACTACCAACTATCCATTCAGAGGATCGCGGGAACGTCGAACTGTCAGCGGCATGCACGATCACGAGACTTGCAGCACACAAAAGCAACGCAGTCACAAGACGAGCCAGTAATTTCATGAGTGCGAGCGTTCTCGGAATGATGTGCAAACAGTGTTTACACGGGTACAGGGGGCCGTATATCAATTGATACTGAGAGGCCGAAAATGATGCTTGAAAGTAACTGGAGTGAATCACTTGACATTTTTCCTGTCAGTATAACAACAGCAACATGCCGGACACCAGCGGCATCTTCAACGTGGCCCACTCGCTTCGAGCGACTGCTTTGTGGAAAATTTGTCAGTGACCGCTCCTGGCCGGATGCCGAAGCAGCGCCTATCACCGTCAATGACCGCCCCCTTTGCAATGCAGCCGTTGGCAACCGGAACCTCGACAGTGCTTCGCCGGCCCTCTGCTGAAGGCTTGCCGTAGCGCCAGCGCCAACTCTTGTTGTCGGCAAGGGCGTTGATTGCAAGGCTATGCCCGCGTCGGCATCCCAAGCATGCGCGCTGCTTTCTGCAGGCGGGCATCGAAACAGGCAAAGTGAAGTTCTTCCCCGGCTGCTTGCTGTACGTTGCGGGCGGCGGCGAGTTGAACGCTGTCGTAGCCGCGCAGGGCGAAAGTGTCGGCATACTCGCCGGCCAGTTCCATCAGCGGCTGGGTGATTTCGACGATGGCATAGCGTGGCCAGTCGGCGCGCAGGCGGGTGCGGACAGTCTCGATTGCTTCGGCGTCGGTCGGATTCTCGCGGGCGCGGCGCGACAGTGCCGCCATGATTTCGGCCCATGCAATCCGGCATACCGCAATGGCGGATGCAGACCGGGCCAGCGCCTGCATCTCGTCGCTCGCCTCTTCCTGGATGTACAGCTTGACCAGCGCCGAGGTATCGCAGAACAGGATCAACGACGGTCCTCCAGCACCATCTGGCTGACCGGTGTTCCGCGCGCCGTCATTTCCAGAGGTGCTTTCGGTCGGGGTTTTCCGCCAGTCCAGGACAGGGCACCGCTGGCGATCAGGCCACGCAATCCGGCTTCGGCATGAATTGGAATGCCAACGATGCGGGCGATAGGCTTGTTGTGGGAGGTAACCTCGATGATTTCGCCCTCCTGAGCGCGTGACAGCACGCGCGAGAGGCTGGCTTTCAGTTCGCGAACGGCGATGGACATGGTGTAGCCCTCGAAGAATGTGGGCTCATTGTACGTCGATTGGTATTGAATGTGACCACAACGTTCGGGGGCGCCCCGGAGGCACCCGGTGGCACTATCGCCTCAGCCGCGGGTATTGGACTGCGTCGGGAACTCCGCCAACTCGATTTTCGCCGCCGGCTTCCAGCCTGTCTTGCGGTGCTCGGCAACGACATTGGTGAAGATGCCGCCGCGCACGTAAAAGCGTGCGGTGAGGCGCATGAAGCGCGGCTTGGCGGCGCGCACCAGGTCGTCGAGGATGCGGTTGGTGACGTCTTCGTGGAAATGCCCTTCCTCGCGGAAACTCCAGATGTAGAGCTTGAGGCTTTTCAGCTCGATGCAGACCTTGTCGGCGATGTAATCCAGCGTCAGCACGGCGAAATCCGGCTGTCCGGTCTTGGGGCACAGGCAGGTGAATTCGGGGATTTCCATGTGGATCTGGTAATCCCTGTGCGGCGCGGGGTTGGCGAAGGTTTCCAGCGCCTTGGCGCGGGTCGTGCTGGCTGGCTTGGGCATGCTGTCTGGCTGCGGGTAAGAGGGGCGGGACAGATTATAATGGCGCGGCTGCAAAGTCGCCTTTTCGCCATCATCTTTCCGGTTCAATCCCAGTGCGTCTAAACAAGCTGAAACTTTCGGGCTTCAAGTCGTTCGTGGAGCCCACCACGGTGCTGTTTCCCGGCCAGCTGGCGGGCGTGGTCGGTCCCAATGGATGCGGCAAGTCGAACATCATCGATGCCGTGCGCTGGGTGCTCGGCGAGTCGAAGGCCTCCGAGCTGCGCGGCGAGTCGATTCAGGACGTGATCTTCAAGGGTTCCGGCAACCGCAAACAGGTCAGCCGTGCCAGCGTCGAGCTGTATTTCGACAATGCCCAGGGCCGCGCGCAAGGCCAGTGGAGCCAGTACGCCGAAATCACGGTCAAGCGCCTGCTCGACCGCGAAGGCAATTCCAGCTACTACATCAACAACCTGCACGTGCGCCGCCGCGACGTGATCGATCTCTTCCTCGGCACCGGCCTGGGTCCGCGCGCCTACGCCATCATCGGCCAGGGCATGATCTCGCGCATCGTCGAGGCAAAGCCCGACGAGCTGCGCTTCTACCTCGAAGAAGCGGCCGGCGTCACCAAGTACAAGGAAAGACGCAAGGAAACCGAGCACCGCCTCGAAGATGCGCGCGAGAACATCGCCCGCGTCGATGACATCCGCAACGAGCTGGAAGCCCAGGTCGGCCATTTGCAGGCACAGGCCACTGTGGCCCAGCAATACCGCGGCCTGCACGAGCAGGTGTCGAGGAAGCAGACCCTGCTCTGGCTCAAAAAGCGCAACGACGCCCGCAACGATGCCCAGCGCCTGGCGCGCCAGGTAGACGAGGCCGTCAATCGCGTCGAGGCCGAGACCGCGCAATTGCGCGAAATCGAAGCGCGCGTCGAGCATGCGCGCGAAAGCCATTTCTCCGCGTCGGACTCGCTGCACGCGGCGCAGGCCGAGATGTATACATCCAATACCGAAGTCAGCCGGCTCGAATCCGAAATCAGCCATCTGCGCGATTCGCGTTCGCGGCTGGAAGCGCGCCTGGCCCAGCTGGATGCCGAGGACGGCCATTGGCGCGCGCAGCAGCGCCAGCTGGCCGAGGACGAGGCGCGCTGGAACCAGTTGCTGGAAAATTCGCGCACCCGTTCCGCCACCGCCGCCGCGCGCCACGAGGAAGCCGCCGCGCGCCTGCCCGATGCCGAGGATGCGTTGCAGGCCGCCGGCAGCGACGTCACCGAGGCGCGCCGCAGCCTGAGCGAAGCCGAGCAGGCCTTGCGCCTGGCCGAGGCCGACCGCGGCCACGCCCAGCGCGCCCTGGAAAACCTGGCGCAGCGCCGCAGCCGGCTGGAACAGGACCGGCAGGCGCTGGGCGCGCCCGATCCGGCCTTGCTGGCCGCGTCCGAAGAGGCCGAGCAGCGCGCCGAGGCCGCGCTGGCCGTGGCCCAGGAGCGCCTGGCGACGTTGCAGGCCGCCGTTCCCACTGCCGAAGCGCAATTGCGCACCGCGCGCGAAGCGCTCCAGGCCGCGCATCGCAGCCTGACCGAAACCCGTGCCCGGCATGACGCGCTGGCGCATCTGCAAGCCAAGGTGGCGCAAAGCGGCGAAATCGGCGACTGGCTCAAGGCGCGCAATCTGGCCGAGGCCAAACCGCTGTGGCAGTCCATCCAGGTCGAGGCCGGCTGGGAAACCGCGGTCGAAGCCGTGCTGCGCGAGCGTTTCTCGGCGCTGGCCGCCGATGCGGAAACTCTACGAGCGGCCGTCGCGGCGCCGCCCCCGGCAATCATCTCGCTTGCGCTCAATGATCGCCATTGGAACGACCTACCCCCCGGCCCCCTTCCCGCGGAAGGGGGTGACGGCGGCTCGCTTCGCTCGAATATTTCGACCGGCCTGGACTCCCTGCGCAGCAAGGTGCGCTGCGACGATGCGCGCTGGTCCGGCGTGCTCGACGAATGGCTGGCCGGGGTCTCGGTCGCCGAGGATCTCGGCGCGGAATTGCCGCTGGCTGCCGGCCAGCGCGTGTCGCGCGCCGGCCATCTGCTGACGCCGGCCGGCCTCACGCTGTATGTGCCGGATGCCAAGACGCACGGCGTCATCGAACGCCAGCGCGAGATCGATGAACTGGCTGCGCTGCTGGATGTGCGCGCGGCGGCCGAAGATGCGGCGCGCGAAGTGCAGCGCGCGGCCGAGCAGCAACTGGCCAACGCCCAGGCGCAGCTCAGCGCGGCCCGGCGCGCGATGCAGGAAGCGCAGCAGGCCTTCCACGCCGCGCAGGTAGAGGCCTTGAAGCTGGCCCAGGCGCAGGCGCGCTTCGAGGAGCGGTCGGCGCAGATCGACCGCGACCTGGCGGAGTTGCAGCGCCAGGACGAAACCGAACAGGCGCGGCGCGAGCGCGCCGAGAACGAGGGCGAGTTGCAGCGCGAGCGCCAGGGCGAAGTGCGCGAACGCCTGGAGCGGGCGCTGGAAATCCACCGGCAGAAGGATGCGGCCCTGCGCGAGGCGCGGGCGCTGGAAATCCAGCTCGGGCGCGAGGCCCAGGAGGCCGGCTTCTCCGAGCGCGAGTGCCTGTCGAAGCTGGAAGACAATGCGCGCGCCGCGACCACCGCGAGCAGCCAGCTGCAGCGCATCGAAGCCGAAACCGCCAGTGCGCGCACCGAAGTCGCCGGCATCAGCGACATGGTGCTGCAAGAGCAACTGCATGCGGCGCTGGATGCGAAGCAGGGCAAAGAGTTGGCGCTGGCGGAACGGCGAAACGTGCTCGAAACGGCGGCCGGCGAGCTGCGCAGCCTCGACGAACAGCGCCTCAGGCTGGAGCAGGGCGTGGTGCCGCTGCGGGACAAGATCAACGATCTGCGCCTCAAGGCACAGGCCGCGCAGATCAACGAAGAGCAGTTCCGCGAGCGCCTGGCCGAGGTGCACGTGGTGACCGAGGAAGACGAAGCGCCTTTCGCCGAGGAACTGGCCACGGGCAAGCTGCGTGACAACCTGCTGCAAGCCGAAATTGCCAGCCTGACGGCGGAAGTCGACGCGCTGGGTCCGGTCAATCTCGCGGCGCTGGAGGAACTGGCCACGGCTTCCGAACGCAAGGGTTTCCTCGATGCGCAGGCGGCCGACCTGAACGAGGCCATCGGCACACTGGAAGACGCGATCCGCCGCATCGACCGCGAAACCCGCGACCAGTTGCAGGAGACCTACAACACCGTCAACATGCATTTCGGCAACTTGTTCCCGCAGCTCTTCGGCGGCGGCGAGGCGCGGCTGATCCTCACCGGCGACGAGATTCTCGATGCCGGCATCCAGATCATGGCGCAGCCGCCGGGCAAGAAGAACACCACGATCCACCTGCTCTCCGGCGGCGAGAAGGCACTGACCGCGATCGCGCTGGTGTTCGCGATTTTCAACCTGAACCCGGCGCCCTTCTGCATGCTCGACGAAGTGGACGCGCCGCTCGACGATTCGAACACCGTGCGTTTCTGCGAGATGGTCAAGCGCATGTCGACGCACACCCAGTTCGTCTTCATCTCGCACAACAAGATCGCCATGGAAATGGCCCAGCAACTGATCGGCGTGACCATGCAGGAACAGGGCGTGTCGCGCGTCGTGGAAGTCGATATCGAAGAGGCCCTGCGCCTCGCCGTCGAACAGAAGGTGGCGTGAACATGGCAATCAGCGAACTGCAAATCGCATTGATCGGGGCCGGCGCGGTGGGTGTGGCCTTGGTCTGGGGCTACAACGTCTGGCAGGACCGCCAGCACCGCAAGACCGCCGAGCGGATCTTCAACGGCGAGCAGGGCGATGCGCTGCCGGTGGCGGCGCCGGAGATGCAGCGGGCGGGCGACGATGAACGGCGGGAACCGCATCTCGACGCCGATCTGGATGTCGTGGCGCAAGGCGACGAGAATCCCTACCCGATCACTGCCGAAGAAGTCGAGGCCGACGAAGCGCAGGCCGCGCCGGCATCGGCGCCGCCGCTGCCGGACGACAGCGCGGACGAGATTGCCGATTGCATCCTGCGGCTGACGGCGAGCGAAGCGATCGCGGCGCCTGTCGTCCTGGCCATGCAGAACGCCTGGGCGGGAGATCCGGGCAAGGCGCTGCACTGGCTGGCGCGCAACGACGGCGAGGCCTGGCGGCAGCTCGATGCGCAGGATGCGGGGCGCTACCGCGACTGGGCGATCGCCCTGCAACTGGTCGATCGCCGCGGAGCCGTTTCGGTCGCCGAGCTGACGAGCTTCTTCGACGGTGCGCAACAGATTGCGCAGCATATGGGCGCGGCCCTGGAACTCCCGGTATTCGACGAAACCCTGCTGCATGCCGCCAGACTCGACGAATTCTGCGCCGGTGTGGATATCCAGTTCGTGCTGCATGTGGTCGAAGCCACCGGCGGCGTCTTCGCCGGCACCAAGCTGCGCGGCGTGGCCGAAGCGGCGGGCCTGGTGCTCGATGCCGACGGCGTATTCCGCGCCCGCGACGAGGCCGGCGGCGAATTGTTCACCGTGGCCAATCTCGGCAATGATCCGTTCGCTGCCGATACCCTCGCGGCACTGGCGACGCATGGCCTGACGCTGAGCCTCGATGTGCCGCGCGTCGCCGACGGCGTTGCCGCCTTCGGCCGCATGTTGGCGACGGCGCGCCAATTGACCACGGCCCTGGGCGGCGTGCTGGTCGATGCGCAACGCGCGCCGCTGTCGCAGGCGATGATCGACGCGATCGGCGCCAAGACCGCGGAACTCCAGCAGACCATGCGCGACGCCGGCATCGAGCCCGGCAGCGTGCGGGCGCTGCGCCTCTTTTCCTGATGTCCGTGCCGGAGGCAGCGGCGCGCGCCGCGGCCCTGCGCCGCGAGATCGAGCAGCACAACCATGCCTATTACGTGCTCGACGCGCCGACCATCCCGGACGCCGAATACGACTGGCTGTTCCGCGAACTGCAGGACATCGAGGCCGCGCATCCGCAACTGTTGAGCATGGATTCGCCGACGCAGCGGGTCGGCGGCAAACCCTTGCCCGAGTTCTTGCCGGTGCGCCATGCGGTGCCGATGCTGTCGATCCGCACCGAAACCGACACCGAGCCTACGGGCGCGCGCGCCTTCGATGCCCGCGTGCGCCGCGAATTGGGTCTGGCCGAAGGCGATGCCCCGATCGAGTATGCGGCCGAACTCAAGTTCGACGGCCTCGCCATCAACTTGCGCTACGAAGGCGGAGTGCTGGTGCAGGCCGCGACGCGCGGCGACGGCGAAACCGGCGAGGACGTGACGCAGAACATCCGCACCGTGCGGCGCATTCCGCTGCGCCTGACGGGCGAGGCGCCGCAGGTGCTGGAAGTGCGCGGCGAAGTATTCATCAGCCGGCCCGACTTCGAGCGCTACAACGAGAAGCAGCGCGCGCTGGGCAAAGCGACGCTGGTCAATCCGCGCAACGGCGCCGCCGGCAGCATCCGCCAGCTCGATCCGGCGATGGCCGCCGAGCGGCCCTTGTCCTTCTATGCCTACGGCCTGGGGGAAACCCGCGGCTGGGATCTGCCGCCGACCCACGCCGGCGTACTCAATGCGCTGGCCGCCTGCGGCCTGCCGGTGTGCGAGCATCGCGCCGTGGCGCAGGGCGCCGAGGGCCTGATCGTCTTCCATGCGCGCATGCGCGAGGCGCGCGACAGCCTGCCCTTCGACATCGACGGCGTGGTGTACAAGGTCAATTCGCTGGCGCTGCAGCAGCGCCTCGGCTTCGTCACGCGCGAACCGCGCTGGGCCGTGGCGCACAAGTATCCGGCCGAGGAGGCGCTGACCACGGTCGAGGCGATCGAGCTGCAGGTCGGCCGCACCGGCGCCATCACGCCGGTGGCGCGTCTGATGCCGGTCTTCGTCGGCGGCGTGACGGTGACCAACGCCACCTTGCATAACGAAGGCGAGGCGCGGCGCAAGGACGTGCGCATCGGCGATACCGTGATCGTGCGCCGCGCCGGCGACGTGATTCCCGAAGTGGTGGCTGTGGTCCTCGACAAGCGGCCGATGAAAGCGGGCGGCGAGCCGCTGCATGCGGCCTTTGAACTGCCCAAGACCTGCCCGGTCTGCGGCTCGGCGCTGGAGCGGCCCGAGAACGAGGCCATCGCCCGCTGCAGCGGCGGCCTGTTCTGCCCGGCGCAGCGCAAGCAGGCCTTGCTGCATTTCGCCGGACGGCGCGCGCTGGACATCGAGGGGCTCGGCGACAAGCTGGTTGAACAGCTGGTGGACAACGCCATCGTCAGGACGCCGGCCGATCTCTACAAGCTCGGCCTGGTGAAATTGATCAATCTCGAACGCATGGCGGAGAAATCCGCGCTGAACATTGTGGCGGCCGTCGAGAAAAGCAAACACACGACGCTGGCACGTTTCATCTTCGCGTTGGGCATACGCAATGTCGGCGAGACGACGGCGAAGGATCTGGCGCGCCACTTCGGCAATCTCGATGCGCTGATGGCGGCCGATCTCGATCGCCTGCAGCAGGTGCCCGACGTCGGGCCGGTGGTGGCGGCGTCCGTCGTCCACTTCTTCGCCGAGCCGCATAATGTCGAAGTCATCGAGCAGTTGCGCGCGGCCGGGGTGAGCTGGCCCGAAGGCGAGCCGGTCGCAGCGGCGAGTTCGCCGCTCGCCGGCAAGACCTTCGTCCTCACCGGCACTCTGCCGACGCTGACGCGCGACGAGGCCAAGGACATGATCGAGGCGCTGGGCGGCAAGGTGGCCGGCTCGGTGTCGAAGAAGACCGGTTACGTGGTGGCCGGGGCGGAGGCGGGCTCCAAGCTCGATCGGGCGCAGGCCCTGAGCGTTACCATTCTGGACGAAACACAATTCAGGGAGTTGCTAAGCAAATGAAAAAAGTCACCAAAGCCGTATTCCCCGTCGCCGGCCTCGGCACGCGCTTCCTGCCGGCGACCAAGGCCAGCCCCAAGGAAATGATGCCCATCGTGGACAAGCCGCTGATCCAGTACGCGGTGGAGGAGGCGGTGGCCGCCGGCATCACCGACATGATCTTCGTCACCGGCCGCTCCAAGCGCGCCATCGAGGACCATTTCGACAAGGCCTATGAGTTGGAGAGCGAACTCGAGCAGCGTGGCAAGACCGAGCTGCTGGAATTCGTGCGCGGCATGATCCCGAAGAACATCAACTGCATCTACATCCGCCAGCCGGAAGCGCTCGGGCTGGGCCATGCGGTGCTTTGCGCCTATCCGGCGGTGGGCGACGAGCCCTTCGCCGTGCTGCTGGCCGACGACCTGATCGACGCCATTCCACCTGTGCCGCCGGTCATGAAGCAGATGGTGGATGTATATGACTACTACCGCACTTCGGTGATCGGCGTGCAGCAGGTGCCGCGCGAAGACACCGGCAGCTACGGCATCGTGGACAGCAAGCCGATGAACGAGACGCTGGAGCAGATCGTGCGCATCGTCGAAAAGCCCAAGCCCGAGGAGGCGCCGTCCACCCTGGCCGTGGTCGGCCGCTACGTGCTGACGCCGCGCATTTTTCATCACCTGGCCAACATCGGCAAGGGCTCCGGGGGCGAGATCCAGCTCACCGACGGCATTGCCGCGCTGCTGGCGGAAGAGCAGGTGCTGGCCTATCGCTACCAAGGCACCCGCTACGACTGCGGCTCCAAGCTCGGCTATCTCGAAGCGACCGTGGCCTTCGGCCTGCGCCATCCCGAAATCGGCGCAGCCTTTGCCGCCAGCCTGAAGAGGATGGCATGAGCAGCCCCTTTCTTGGGCAGGGGGCTGGGGGGAGGGTAGTCCAGTGAGCCCGCAGGACGCGCAGAAGATTTTCGACGAGGCCGATCTGCTGTGTTCGGCCGAAGAGTCGGCGCTGGCGGTACGGCGTGTTGCCGGCGAGATCACGGCACGCCTGGCCGACGCCAATCCGCTGGTGCTGGCGGTGATGGGCGGTGCCGTGGTGTTCACCGGGCAATTGCTGCCGCAGCTGATTTTTCCGCTGGATTTCGATTACCTGCATGTCACGCGCTACGGCGACGTCACGACCGGCGGCCAGCTGGAATGGATCGTCAAGCCGCGATCCAACGTCGCGGGGCGTGTGGTGCTGGTGGTGGACGACATACTCGACGAAGGCGTGACCATGGCCGAGGTGGTCCGCCGCCTGCGGCAGCAAGGCGCCAGCGAGGTACTGAGCGCCGTGTTCGCCGACAAGAATCTCGGCCGTGCCAAGCCGGTTGCGGCCGATTTCGTCGGCGTGCATCTGCCGAATCGCTACGTCTTCGGCTACGGCATGGACGTCAAGGGCGCGTGGCGCAACTTGCCGGCGGTCTATGCGGTGAAGGGCTTGTAGCGCGGCTGACATCGGCGCAACAGATTCGTCGCGCAAAGCCGCGCAGGGCTTGCATCTTGCGCAGAATTAATGGAACAATGCGGCTTTCCAAACCGAAGGGGAATTCGATGAACAAGAGCGAACTGATTGAAGCAGTAGCCGAGCGTGCCGAGCTTTCCAAGGCCGCGGTCAACAAGGCCATCGATGCCATGACCGAAGTGATTACCGCCGTAATTTCCAAAGGCAATCCGGTTGCCCTGATTGGATTCGGTACCTTCAAGGCGGTCAATCGCGCCGCTCGCACCGGCAAGAACCCGAAGACGGGTGCTCCCCTCAAGATCGCCGCCAAGGCGGTGCCGAAGTTTTCCGCCGGCGCTGGCCTGAAGGCCGCCGTTGCCGGCAAGAAGGCCGCGGCGAAGAAGCCTGCCGCCGCCAAGAAACCAGCCGCCGCCGCCAAGAAACCCGCCGCCAAGCCGGCAGCCGCGAAGAAGCCCGCCGCAAAAAAGAAGTAAGCCAGCGCCGCTTCAGCGAAAAGGGCAACCCGCGGGTTGCCCTTTGTTTTGGCAAAGGCAACCCGCGGGTTGCCCTTTGCTTTGGTGCTGCGCCCGTGCTTCAGTCGAGCACGTGCGACACCAGGCCGTCGGCCAGCTTGGGCTCGAACCAGGTGGATTTCGGCGGCATCACCTCGTTGTTGTCGGCCACCGCCATCAGCTGATCCATGCTGGTGGGATGGAGGGCGAAGGCCACCGCCATCTCGCCCGAGTCGACGCGCCTTTCCAGTTCGGCCAGACCGCGGATGCCGCCGACGAAGTCGATGCGCTTGTCGCGGCGCAGGTCGGCAATGCCCAGCAGCGGCGCCAGCACGTGGTCCGACAGCAGCGAGACATCGAGGCGCGCCACCGGATCTTCGGGAATCAGTTCGGGTTTGATGCGCAGCCTGCGCCAGCGTCCGGCGAGATACATGCCGAACTCGCCGGGACGGGTCGGATGCGCGCGGCCGGCGCTGTCTTCGACCGTGAAGGCGGCGGCGAGGCGTGTCACCAGCGCCAACTCTTCGAGGCCATTGAGGTCCTTGACGACGCGGTTGTAGTCGAGGATCTTCATCTGGTGATGGGGGAAGATCACCGACAGGAAATAGTCGGCCGAGGATTCGCGTCCCTGCTGGTGGCGTTCGGCGGCGACACGCGAGGCGGCGGCCGAGCGATGATGGCCGTCGGCGATGTAAAGCGCCTTCATGGCGTCGAAAGTTGCCGTGATCGCCGCGATTTGCGCGGCGTCGGTGAGGACCCAGATCTGGTGGCGTATGCCGTCGTCGGCGACGACGTCGGCGGCCGGCGCGCCTTGCGCGATGGCGGCGATCTGCGCATCGGCGGTGGCGGAAGAAGGATAGGCCAGCAGCACCGGACCGGTCTGGGCGTTCGTCGCCTCGATCTGGCGCACGCGATCGTCTTCCTTGTCGGGCCGCGTGAACTCGTGCTTGCGGATGCGGTTGCTGTCGTAATCGGCGACGTTCGCGGCGGCCACCAGGCCGATCTGCACGTGGTCGCCGGCCTTGTCGTCACCCATGCCCGGCATGGTCAGGCGATAGGCGTAATAGCAGGGAGTGTCGTCCCTGGCCAGCACGCCGGCGGCGAGCAGCTTCTGCAGGTTTTCGGCTGCCTTGGCATATACCGCCGGCGCATAGGGATCCATGTCCGGCGGCAGGTCGATTTCCGGCTTCGAGATATGCAGGAAGGACCACGGCTTGCCGGCGGCGCGGGTTCTCGCTTCATCGCTGGAGAGGACATCGTAGGGCGGCGCGGCGATGGCGCCGGCTTGTCCTGCGGCTGGGCGCAGGCCGCGAAAGGCTCGAATCAGGCTCATGGGGATACTCAGGCGGGTTGGGCGGGCAGGCCGCGCAGCGCGGCATCGGCGTCGCGGATCATTTTTTCGGTGGTCGGCCAATCGACGCAGGCGTCGGTGACCGAGCAACCATATTTCAACTGCGACAGATCGTCGGGGATAGGCTGGTTGCCGGCTTCGATGAAGCTCTCGATCATCAGGCCGACGATGGAACGGTGGCCGGCCTTGCGCTGGGCGCAGATCTGGTTGATGCAGTCCTGCATCACCAGCGGTTGCAGTTCCGGCTTCTTGTAGCTGTTGGCGTGCGAGCAATCGACCACGATATTGTGCGGCAGTCCGGCCTTGGCCAGCGCCGCCTCGGCCAGCGCGACGCTGACGGTGTCGTAGTTGGGCCGGCCGCCGCCGCCGCGCAGCACCAGGTGGCCGTAGCGGTTGCCGGCGGTGCGCACCACGCTGGAGCGGCCCTGCATATTGATGCCGAGGAAGCTGTGCGGGGAGGACGCCGAGATGATCGCATTGACCGCGGCATCGAGCGAGCCGTCGGTGCCGTTCTTGAAGCCGACCGGGGCCGAGAGGCCCGACGACATTTCGCGATGGGTCTGCGATTCCGAAGTACGCGCGCCGATCGCGGCCCAGCCGATCAGGTCGCCGAGGTATTGCGGGGCGATCGGGTCGAGCGCCTCGGTGCCGGCCGGCAGGCCGATTTCATTGACGGCGAGCAGGAATTCGCGCGCCTTCTGCATACCCTCCTCGATGTGGAAGGAATCGTCCATGCGCGGATCGTTGATGTAGCCCTTCCAGCCGGTCGCGGTGCGCGGCTTTTCGAAATACACACGCATCACCAGCAGCATGGTGCCGGCCACTTCATCGGCCAGCTTTTTCAGGCGTCGCGCATAGTCGAGTCCGGCGACCGGATCGTGGATCGAGCAGGGGCCGACCACGACGAAAATGCGCGGGTCCTTGCCGTCGAGGATGCGCTCCAGCGTGCGCCGTCCCGTCAGCACCGACTCTGCGGCGGCATCCGACAGCGGCACGCGGCCGTGGATTTCCTCCGGCGTCGGCATCGGTTCGAAGGCTTCGATATTGAGGTTTTCAGTTTGTTGCATGTCGGAGGGCCTATTGCAGGAAATAGCGGTAGTTGAAATCGGCGAGGGGTGTATCCACGCAAGCGTCGAAGTTCCTCCACTCTCGTCGTCGGGCAGCTTTTCGTTGGGGTATGTTGAGGCCATAGATCGCGATGGTCTGCCGTGCGCGCTCCTGGTCTTCCACCGGCGCTGCCGGGGAGGGTTCCACTTCGCCAGTGTGGAAGTTGGCGACAAAATAGCGCGAGAAACTGTATGCCTCTTCATCGGGCCTGAGCAGCCTCTCATCGAAGATATCGCGTTTGCTGGATTGGCAGACATCGCAACAGGGGAACAAGTTGCTCCACGTGTAAGCGAGTTCGGGAAAGCGTTTCTTGGGGCGAAAGTGCTCGACGGTTTCGCGGCTTTCCGCACCGAGGAATGCGTCGCAGAACGCGCAGCGGGATTCAGTCATCTCCAGCAGCGTGCTGCGGATGGTCTGGTAACAAGCGGCGCTACGCCAGGAAAACGGGGACGTCGGATTGGCTTTCCTGGCCGTCACGAAGTCTTCCGTCCATTCCGGCGCATTGCTTGCCAGACAATCGGGCTGCGGCAAGCGGGCGAACTTATACAAGCGCGACCTCTACGCCCGACATTCTCGAAATCTGGCGCAATTCGCGCTCCACAATGGCGCGGGCTTCGCTGCTCTTGGCGGCCAAGAGACCAGCGGCATTGCGTAGCGATTCGATGTCGCCGGGCGAGCGGAGGAAGGCGTCTCGCAGCTCGTAAAAGCGATCGAACAGCGCTTCGGTCTCGATGTCGAATTCCTCATCGATGCCGAATATCTCTTCGAGGATCAGTCGATAGCTCTTCCCACCGCCCGAAGGCAGCGGTTCGACGATACGGCCGGCTTGGGCGCCTTTTTCGGGAAGGCGATAGACGCAGGCGTCTTCCACCGACGCGACGACGAAGGGTGAGTGCGTCGACACGAAGATCTGTGCGTTCGGGAACAGGCGCTGGACCGTCGGCAGGATGCGGCGCTGCCACTTCGGGTGCAGGTGGATATCGATCTCGTCGAGGAACAGGATGATCGGCTGAGTGAAGACATCCTCCGAGTTCTCGACCCACGGAATCGATTCCAGGCGCATGGATAGATCGGCGATCCAACTGATGATGGATTTCAAGCCGTCAGGCAGGCCGTCGAACTGAATTACATCGTCATTCAAACGCACGGTTACCGCGAGTGGGGAACGCTCCAGGCGGAATTCGATGGCCATGCCGCTGATTTCCGTGATGGCGTTGGTGATTCGTCCCAAGGCCTGGTCGTAGCGCGTGGCGGCGGCATCGTCATGGTCGGCACGTGCCAGCGCCGCCTTGGTCCGGTTGTTGGCGATCCATTGCAGCAGCAAGGCGGGGCGGACCGTGGCGTCGAAGGAAAGCGCGTTTTCGAACGGTGAGTTGGTGACTTCCTGAATCGCGCCGATGGCCATGGTGTTCAACGTTCGCTGTCCGGAATAGGCGAAAGCGGCGAAGGCGAAGTTTTCTTGAGAGTGTTGGTTTGAGGGTTGAAACGAAGGCGCGGCCCACTTGTAGGATCGGATGCTCTTCTCTGATGGATTCGCGCTCTTGGTGCCTAGCCCTAGCACATGTCCGGAACTCGGATTGTTCATGGCAAGAGCATAAGCACCGAACTCATTCATCAGCTCGCTGGGTGTTGATACGCTGTACATCCCCGCTGTGGCGGCGAACTTGAAATCTACGGTGCTGCTGCGGTTGCGAAACCGCCTTTGGATCAGTCCATTGTTCCCAGGACCCGCAAATATCTCAGCCAGCGCATACAGCAAAGTGCTTTTCCCGCATCCATTGGGCCCCGTGAATAGATGAATTTCGGCTTTGTCGGCATCCCGTTCTTCCGAGGAAATCATCGGGAAATCGATCCGGATATCGTCGAACACTCCGACGTCTTTCAGCGCTATCGCTTCGATACGGTAAGGCTGTCTCATGTCCGTGCTCCGCTGGTTACCAGATGCGTTTGATGCCGTAGTCGGAAAACGCCCGGTCGGAACTGACCACGGGCAACTTGCGGTTCTTCGCCTGTGCGACCAGCAGGCGGTCGAAAGGGTCGCGGTGATGCGGGGGCAGGGTTTCGATCGCGGCGACGTCATCCAGTTCGATGCCGAGCAGACGAAAGCCGTTGGCTTCGATATGGCTCGCCACATAGCGCCCGACCGGTTGTGCCAGCTTGATGCCGCCCTGGCCGGACTTAATCGCCAGTTCCCAGGCGACGACGACGCTGACCAGGATTTCGTTGTCCGGATTGGCGATGCAGGATTTCGCCTTGACCGACAACTTGTCGTCGCCCTCCACCCAGCGCAGGAAGGCATTGGTGTCGAGCAGCGCAATCACTTGATGTAATCCTCGAAGCCCTCCGGGATCGCGTCGAAATTCTCGGCCATGAACAGGATCTGTCCCTTGCCCGAGCCGGGCGTGCGCTTCTGCCGCGCACGCTTGATCGGCACCAGCATCGCCAGCGGCTTGTTGTCGCGGGCGATGACGATTTCCTCGCCCATCATGGCTTTCTGCACCAGCTCCGAGAGATGGGCCTTGGCTTCGGCGATGTTGTACTGCTGCATGGCGTGCTCCATTGATGTTGGTCATCTTATATGACCAACAACGGAAGGTCAAGGCTATAGATGCTGTTATGTCTGTCAGGCGCCGGGCCACATGCGGGCGAAGTCGAAAGAGAGTTGGCGGTGATGGCGGATGGACAGCAGATACACGGTGGCGTCGGCTTCCATCGCGGCGTGAAGCAGCAGGTAGTCGCCATGCAGGTACTCGCGCAGCGCTTCCGGTGCGCCCATCGGCAGCGCGGCCAGTTGAGCCAGAGCCTCGGCGGACTGCGGCGGATTGTCCAGGTAGCGCCGGCCGATACGTGGAAAGCGCTGCAAGTTGGGGATGACCGTGGCCCGCAGCTCAGCCAGCAGCGCGTCGAACGCGAAGCCGGCGTCGGCATCCACCAGGAACGCCTCGATGGCTTCCAGGCGCTCGCGGAAGCTGGAGGTTAGTTCGACCCGATAGTGCGTGTCAGCCACGCTTCTTGGTGGACTTGCCTGGACGGGCGATATTGGCGGCGCCGGGCGCACGGCGCTGCTGAATCCGGGCGATGGCCTCGTCGGCGTCGACGGTGCGGCCGGCAGCGATATCGGCCAGGCCGCGCCTGGCGTCGTCGATCAGCAACAGGTGGATGTGCTCGCGTTCCAGGCGATGGTAGTAGTCCAGCCGATCGGCATCGATCAAGGCGACGTAGCTCTCGCCGTTCTTGGTGATGATTTTCTCGGCGCCCGCTTTGGCCTGATCGGCCAGATCGGAGAGGTTGGCGCGCGCTTGGGTGAAGGGCACCACGTCGCTGGCAGAAAAACTCATGATCGACTCCTGGCAATGGGTTACAGAATTCTGCACAGTATAGCTGGCTTCGGGGACCGCCGTCCTGCCAGCGCCGTCCGCAAGGGATACCGTCTTCGGCTTCGCCGCAGACATAACTTTCCAGCTCAGTGCTTGAGCCGCCGGAAGAGTTCCTTGACCGCCGCCACCCTCTCGTTGATCGCGGCGGTCGGTTTCTGCCAGAGCAGCTTGTCCTGACCGGCGAGCTTGAAGCTGCGGTCGGACTGGAGCAGGCGGATGATGTTGGCCGGGTCGATTGGCGGGTTGGGGATGAACTGAATCTGTATCGCCGCCGGCCCCGCATCCAGTTTGGCCAGGCCCAGGGCGCGGCCGGCCAGGCGCAGGCGGTGGGTATCCATCAGGGCCAGGGTCTGCGCCGGCATTTCGCCGTAGCGGTCGATCAGTTCCTCCTGCATGTCGCGCAGATCGTCGTCGCTGTCGCAGTTGGCCAGGCGCTTGTAGAGCGTCAGGCGCTCGTGTACGTCGGGGCAGTAGTCGTTGGTCAGCAGCGCCGGCACGCGCAGGTTGATTTCGGAAGTGATCGACAGCGGCTGGGTCAGGTCGGGCACTTTCTCGCCGGATTTCAGCGCGCGCACCGCGGCGTTGAGCATGTTGGTGTACATGGCGAAGCCGATTTCGTGGATCTCGCCGCTTTGCGATTCGCCCAGCACCTCGCCGGCGCCGCGGATTTCGAGGTCGTGCATGGCGAGGAAGAAACCCGAGCCGAGTTCCTCCATGGCCTGGATCGCTTCGAGGCGCCGCTTGGCCTGCGCCGTCGGCTTGGCATCCTCGTGGGTCAGCAGGTAGGCATAGGCCTGGTGGTGCGAACGGCCGACGCGGCCGCGCAGCTGGTGCAGCTGGGCCAGGCCGAACTTGTCGGCGCGGTTGATGACGATGGTGTTGGCGTGCGGATTGTCGATGCCGGTCTCGATGATGGTCGAGCACAGCAGCAGGTTGTGCTTCTGCTGGGTGAATTCGCGCATCACGCGCTCCAGTTCGCGCTCCGGCAGCTGGCCGTGGCCGACCACGATGCGCGCCTCGGGCAGCAGCGCGTGCAGGCGTTCCTTCATGTTCTCGATGGTGTCGACTTCGTTGTGCAGGAAGTAGACCTGACCGCCGCGCTTGAACTCGCGCAAACAGGCTTCGCGCACCTGGCCGTTGGACCACTTGGTGACGAAGGTCTTGATCGCCAGGCGCTTTTGCGGCGGCGTGGCGATCACCGAGAAATCGCGCAGTCCTTCGAGCGACAGGCCCAGGGTGCGCGGGATCGGCGTCGCGGTCAGGGTCAGCACGTCGACCGAGGCGCGCAGTGCCTTCAATGCTTCCTTCTGGCGCACGCCGAAGCGGTGCTCCTCGTCGATGATGATGAGGCCGAGACGCTCGAACTTGACGTCCTTCTGCAACAGCCGGTGGGTGCCGATCAGCACGTCGATCTTGCCCTGGGCCAGCAGCTCGACCGCTTCGTCCTGCTCCTTGGCCGATTTGAAGCGCGAGATCTCGGCGATCTTCACCGGCCAGTTGGCGAAGCGGTCGGCAAAATTCTGGTAATGCTGCTCGGCCAGCAGCGTGGTCGGACAGAGGATGGCGACCTGCTTGCCGTCGGACACCGCAACGAAGGCGGCGCGCATGGCGACTTCGGTCTTGCCGAAACCGACGTCGCCACAGACCAGACGGTCCATCGGCTTGCCCGATTTCATGTCCTCGATCACGGCGTTGATCGCCGTCTGCTGGTCGGGGGTTTCCTCGAAACCGAAGCCGTCGGCGAAGGCTTCGAGGTCGTGCTGTTTGAACTCGAACTTGTGGCCTTCGCGCGCGGCACGCTGGGCATACAGATGCAGCAGTTCGGCGGCCGTGTCATGCACCTGTTCAGCGGCCTTCTTGCGCGCCTTTTCCCATTGGCCCGAGCCCAGGGTATGCAGCTGGATCGAATCCGGATCGGCGCCGCTATAGCGCGAAATGACCTGCAATTGCGCCACGGGCACATAGAGCTTGGCGCCGTTGGCATATTCGAGATGCAGGAACTCGCCGCCTTCATCCTTCTGGCCCTCTCCGAAATCCATGTGCACCAGCCCGAGGTAGCGGCCTATGCCATGGTTCTCATGCACCACCGGATCGCCGACCTTGAGTTCGGACAGGTCGCGCAGCCAGCCTTCGAGGTTGGCGCGACGTGCGTCGGTGCGGCGTCCGCGCGGGCGGGCCGTGGCGGCGTAAAGCTCGTTCTCGGTGATGACCGCAATATCGTCGAGCAGGAAACCGCCGGAAAGCGGACCGACGCCGAGCATGAAGCGCGATGCGTCGGCGAGAAATGCGGCGAAGTCGGCGCAGGACGCGGGCGCGAGACCGTATTCGGCGAGGTAGTCGGCCAGCGTCTGGCGCCGTCCCGGCGATTCGGCCAGCAGCAATACGCGGCCGCCATGCAAAGCAAGAAAGCCGCGCAGGGCCGCCAGCGGATCGTCGGCCTTGCGGTTGACGGCCAGGATTGGCAGGCTCGCCGCCGCGTTCGCCGTGTCGCCAGCGCCAACTCTTAAAGACAACTGCGGCAGCAGCTTGGCGGCGACGAAAAACTCCTCGTCGCGCAGGAACAGTTCCGCGGGCGGCAGCACCGGGCGCGAGCGGTCGCCGCCGAGCATCTTGTAGCGGCCTTGCAGGTCGGTCCAGAACTCGGCGATGGCGCCGGCGACGTCGCCGTGCATCAGCAGCAGCGCGTGGTCGGGCAGGTAGTCGAACAGCGTCGCGGTTGTCTCGAAGAACAGCGGCAGGTAGTACTCGATGCCGGCCGGCAGGATGCCGTTCGTGACATCCTTGTAGAGGCCGATGCGCGAGGCGTCGCCCTCGAAGGCCTCGCGGAAACGCTGGCGGAAAGTGGTGCGGCCGGCGTCGCCGGCGGGGAATTCGCGCGCCGGCAGCAGGCGGATCTCCGGCACCGGATACAGCGTGCGCTGGCTATCGACATCGAAGCTGCGGATGGTTTCCACTTCGTCGTCGAACAGCTCGATGCGGTAGGGCAGGGCCGTGCCCATCGGGAACAGGTCGACCAGGCCGCCGCGCACGCTATACTCGCCGGCGGCGACCACCTGGGTCACATGCTGATAACCGGCGATCGTGAGCTGGGTGCGCAGCTTGGCGAGGTCCAGCCGCTCGCCCTTTTTCATGAAGAAGGTGTGGCCGGCGAGGAAGGCCGGCGGCGCCAGGCGCGTGATGGCGGTCGAGGCGGCTGCGATCAATACCTCGCATTCGTTGCGCGAGACTGCGTAGAGCGTCGCCAGGCGCTCCGAGATCAGATCCTGGTGCGGCGAGAAGCTGTCGTAGGGTAGGGTCTCCCAGTCGGGCAGCAGATGCACGCGCAATTCCGGCGCGAACCAGGCGATTTCCTCGGCCAGGCGCTGGGCTTCGAGCGGACTGGCAGTCATCACGGCCAGCAGTTGCCCGGGCCGGGCAAGCTGCGCCAGCGCCAGCGCGTCGGCGGAGGCGGCCAGCAGCGGCAAATCGAGGCGTTGGCCCGGTTTGGGCAGGGCGGGGAGCGACAGCAGGGGATTCACGGAATGCGGGGTGCCGCGGGTTACTGAAAGGCAGCGAATTATACGCAGCGCTGCTGCATCAGCGCCGACTTTGCCGACGTCATGACATCGGGCTGGTCAGCCGCTTGCCGCGCCCGCATTCTGCCCCGCATCCCGCCCCAGCCGTCGCCCCAGCAGCGCCCAGATCAGCGCCGCCGGCACGGCGGCCAGCGCGATGGCGCCGACGGTCAAGCCTAGTGCGGCCAGACCGGCGTAGATCCAGCCGCTGAGCAGATCGCCGCCGCGGTACACGGCGGCGTCGATGAAGGCCTTGGACTTGTAGCGCTGTTCGCGGCCGACGCAGGTGAACAGCACTTCGCGCGCCGGCTTGGCCAGCGCGTGGCGGCTGCTGTCGTAGAGCACGCGCACCAGCATCAGCGTGCCCAGTGCGATCGACGTAGGCGCGGAGCTCAGCGCCAGGAAGCCGAGCGCCGCCACGGCCGGCAGCACGGCCAGCGTCAGGCCGACGCCGAGCAGGCGCAGGATGTGCGCGGTGAACAGCGCCTGGGTGACGATGGTGACGGCATTCACGGCCAGGTCGATGCGCGCGAGGAAGGCCCGCCGCAGCGCGCGGTCGGCGATCGCTTCGCCGACCAGGTGCGACTGCAGGAAATAGAGGATGGTCGAGGCGAAGGTCATCAAGACTATCCACAGCGCGATGTTGCGCAGCGCCGGTTCGCGGAACACCGGCGCGATGCCGCTCCAGGCGCTGCCGCCGATGCGTGTTTCGCTTTCGCGGTTCAGCGTGGCCGGCGCTTGTTCGGCGCGGCGGTCGAGCGCGCGGGCCAGCCAGCAGGCGGCTTCCAGCGGCAGCACGGCGAGCAACAGCAGCAGGAACACCGGCAGGTGGGGCGCCAGCGCGGCGGTGCTGGCCGAGCCGACGACCCCGCCGAGCGAGGCGCCGACGCTGATGAAACCGAACAGCCGCTGGCCCTGCTCGCTGCGGAACAGGTCGACCACCAGGCCCCAGAACACGGTGACCACGAACAGCGCGAAGACGCTGGTCCAAACGTAGAACGCCCGGTCGATCCAGGGCCGCGCCGTCTCCGGCAGCAGCACCAGCGCGACGTAAAACGCGATCAGGTTCAGCGCGAAAAAGCGGTTGGCGAGCGGAATGAAGACGCCGCGCCGCAGCCGCGCCACCGCCGCCGAATACAGCGGCACCGCCAGCAGCATGACGAAGAACACCGCCGTCCACAGCACTTGCAGGTTGCGCCGGTCGGCGGCGCCGATCTCGTCGCGCACCGGCCGCAGCAGGTAGTAGGCGAACAGGATGCAAAAGCCGTAGGCGGTGGCAAGCAGCAGCGGCGCGGTTTCGCCGGGGCGCAGCGGAACGAGCTTGCCGAGGAATTTGCCGAGGATGTTGCCGAGCGCCACTCAGTTGTCCGCGCAGTTGTCCGCTCAGTTATCGGAAATGCTGTCGAAATAACGCGCGATGCTCTGCCGCAGCGCCGCGTCCGGCAGCCGGCCGCGGGCGGCGCCGAGGTTGTCCTCGATGTGCGCGACCTGGGTGCTGCCCGGAATCGCGCAGGTGACGGCGGGGTGCGACAGCACGTACTTGAGGAAAATCTGGGCCCAGGAAACACAGTCGATGTCGGCCGCCCAATCGGGCAGTGGCCGCCCGCCGACGGCGCGAAACTGCGCGCCGCGTCCGAAGGGCAGGTTGACCAGCACGGCCATGCCGCGCTCCGCGGCCAGCGGCAGCAGCCGCTCGGCCGCGCCGCGGTTGCCGACGGCATAGTCCACCTGGATGAAGTCGAGCCGTTCGCGGCGCATGATCGCTTCGAGCTCGACGTATTGCCCGCTGCTCGACGTCGTGACGCCGATGTGGCCGATCTCGCCGGCGGCCTGCCGTTCGCGCAGCAGCGGCAGCAGCGTGCCGGCGCCGCGCAGGCTGTGCAGCTGGACCAGGTCGAGGCGGCGCGTGGCGAGCGCCGCGAAGGATTCGGCCAGACGCTGGCGGCCGTCGGTGACGTTGTCGCGATCGAGCTTGGTGGCGAGAAAAAGTTGTTCGCGCAGGCCTGTCTGGCCGAGGATGGCGCCGATCACGCGCTCCGAGTCGCCATAGGCCGGCGCCGTGTCGATGACTTTGCCGCCGAGGCGGGCAAAGGCGACCAGGGTGTGCTGCAGCCGCGCGACATAGGCCGGATCGCCGGATCGAAAGCGGTTGGTGCCGATGCCGACGATGGGCAGGCGCACGCCGGTCGCAGGCACCGGCCGCGTCAGCAGCGCGGCCTGCGTCTGCGCTTGGGCCTGCGCTTGGGCCAACGCCGGGCGCGGCAGGATCGCAGAAGCGGCGACGGCGAGGCCGGCCTTGAGGATTTCCCGCCGCGCGGCGGACACGTTGTCTGGCATGGTTGCTTCCCTCCCGTCAGCGGCCGAGACCCAGCGCCTGGCGCAGCGCGCGGCGTCGGGAATCATGACTCTTTCTGTCCATGCTGTGCTCCTCAGATATCCAGCGGATGGCGGCGCCAGAAGGCGGCGTCGGGAATCGGGCCGATGCCGGCGCCGGCATTTTCGGTCATGTGCTCGGGCCGGCCGGTGCCGGGAATGGCGCAGCTCACCGCCGGGTGGCTGAGCACGAATTTCAGCAGCAACTGCGCCCAGGTCGCGGCCCCGATCTCGGCTGCCCACCCCGGCAGGGGCCGGTCGCGCACCCGGCGCAACAGCCCGCCGCCGCCGAAGGGGCGGTTGACCAGCACGGCCATGCCGCGCTCCGCGGCCAGCGGCAGGATCAGCCGCTCGGCTTCGCGCTCGTCGTGCGAATAGTTGATCTGCAGAAAATCGAAGCGCTCGGCGCGCATCGCCGCCGCGAGTTCGGCATAAGCGTGGGCGCTGTAATGGGTGATGCCGATGTAGCGGATGCGTCCGGCTGCCTTCCATTCGCGTAAGCCAGGCAGGTGGTTGCGCCAGTCCATCAGGTTATGCACCTGCATCAGGTCCAGCGGATCGGCACGCAGCAGGCGCAGCGACTCGTTCATCTGGCGCAGGCCCGCGGCGCGGCCGCGCGTCCACAGCTTGGTGGCGACGAAAGCCTTGGGGCGGCTGCCGGCAGCGGCCAGTAGATCGCCGGTCACCGCTTCGGCGCGGCCGTACATCGGCGAGCTGTCGATCACCGCACCGCCGGCGGCGAACAGGGCTTGTAGCACGCCGGGCAGCCGCGTGTACTCGGCCGAACCGGCGGCGACGTCGAAACCCTGATAAGTGCCGAGGCCGATTACCGGCAGGCGCTGGCCGCTGGATGGAATCGGCCGCGTCTGCATCGAACTCGCCGCGGTCGCTGCCGCGCCGTGGCGGCCCAGCGCTACCATGGCCAGGACTGCGGCCAGGCCCGTCGCGGCGCCGGCGGCGCGGCGCAGGAATTCTGCCCGCGTCATCGCGGCTGGAGGATCGGATTTGTCCGGCGGTTCATTCATGCGCGACTCCCGGCGTGCCCGGCGCCCGAATGGAAACGATTGTACTGAGACCGCCGCCGCCGCGCCGAGTGCCCTGGGAACGAACTGAAGCACCAAGACCTTTGTTGCGCCGATCTCAAGGGTGCGCACCGCAACTCAAATTGGGAGTTACACTTAATAGCCATAACTTAAAAATGGTTATTGGCCGTGCGATTGGAAATGCTGGGAAGCGATATCCAGACGAAGGAGATGACCATGCTCGGCACCAAATGGCCTGAAGACTACTCGCGCGTCGCCCTTTTCATGGCCGTATCCGTGGGCCTTTACCTCAGCAGTCTGCATAGTTATCTGCTGTTCCACAGCCTGATCGAGATCGCCACCATTGCCGTCGCCTTCACGCTGTTCATTCTTACCTGGAACACGCGGGATTACCTGAAGAACGGCTATCTCAGGCTGGTCGGCACCGGTTATGCATTCATCGCCCTGATCGACCTGCTGCACACCCTGGCCTACAAGGGCATGGACGTGTTCCCCGGCTACGGTGCCAACCTGCCGACCCAGCTCTGGATCGCCGCGCGCTATCTGCAGGCCGCCACCCTTTTTGCGGCACCGCTGTTTGTCGAACGAAAGGTGGACGATCGCCTGGTTTTCGGCATCTACGCGGTGGCGGTTGCGGTGCTGGTGGCGCTGGTCTATTCGGGCCGTTTCCCCGACTGCTACGTCGAGGGAAAGGGACTCACGGCCTTCAAGATAGTCAGCGAGTACCTGATAACGGCTGTCCTGCTCGCCGCCCTGTATCTGGTTTACCGGCAGCGGCAGCACTTCGACCGCCGGGTTTTCGTCCTCATCGGCGCTTCGATAGCCTGCACGGCGGCTTCCGAAATATCCTTCACCGCCTATGCGAGCGTGTATGGCTTCGCCAATCTGGTCGGGCATTTTGCCAAGCTGGCAGCCTTCTATCTGGTGTATCTGGCGATACTCGTCACGGGCATCAAGCAGCCGTTCAATCTGATTTTTCGCGACCTCAAGCAGGTGGAAGCAGAACTGCGCAAGGCGCAGGACACGCTGGAGGAAAAAGTCAGGCAACGCACCGCCGAGCTGAGCGCCAGCGAAGAAAAGTACCGCGCGCTGATCGAATGCGCCAACGACGCCATCCTGGTTCAGGAACTCAGTCCGGACGGAAAGCCGGGGTCTTTCATCGAGGTCAACGAACTGGCCTGCAGGCAGCTCGGATACAGCCGCGAGGAACTTGCCCGATTGACTCCCGCAGACATCACCGATCGCCGCTGCCGCGACAGCCTGGCCGTCGCCATGGACAAACTTTCCAGGGATCGGCACGCGGTTTTCGAAACCGCGCTGATGGCCAGGGACGGCCGCAGCATTCCGGTCGAGGTCAGCACGCGCATGCTGGAGCTGAGGGGCAGGCGCATGCTGTTTTCATTGCTGCGCGACATCACGGAACGCAAACTCGCGGATGACAAGATCAGGAAGTTGAACAGCGAACTGGAACAACGGGTGCGCGACAGGACGGCACAACTGGAGCTTGCCAACAAGGAACTGGAGGCATTTTCGTTTTCGGTGTCCCACGACCTGCGGGCGCCCTTGCGGGCGATCGACGGTTTTTCCAGGGCAGTGCGCGAGGATTACGGCGACAAGCTCGACGATCAAGGCAAACATTTCCTCGAAATACTGAGCGAGAACGCGGCGCGAATGAACAAGCTGATCGACGACATCCTGAGTTTTTCGCGCATGGGCCGCCGCGAGATCCAGGGCATGAGACTCGACCTGACCGAACTGGCGCAGGAAACGATCGCAGAATTGCGGCCGTCGCTCGCGGACAGAACGATCCATTTCACGGTCGGCGACCTGCCACAGACCCGGGGCGACCGCGCCATGATTCGCCAGGCGCTGATGAACCTGCTGTCGAATGCGGTCAAATTCACCCGGCCCAAATCCGAGCCCGCGATCGAGGTCGGCGGCACGGCGGGGCGCGACGAGAATATCTACTACGTCAAGGACAACGGCGTCGGCTTCGACATGCGCTACGCCGACAAGCTGTTCGGCGTATTCCAAAGGCTGCATGCCCAGGACGAATTCGAAGGCACGGGCATCGGCCTGGCCATCGTCAAACGCATCGTCGAGCGTCACGGCGGCCGGGTCTGGGCGCACGCCACGGCTGGCGCAGGGGCGACGATATTTTTCACCCTGCCGGAGGCGGGCAGTCCGGACGGATAAGGGCGTTCAGCTTGCGCGGGATGATTTTTATCCCATTTTTACAACTCGGCGGGTAGCATGATTTCATGACGCCATCCGCTCAAGCGCCGGGTATCGGGGCCTATCTGCAGGCCGCACTGGCCTGCGTCGCCGCAACCTTGCTGACCCTGCCGCTGCTCGGCGTGGTCGATGCCGCCAACATCGTCATGCTGTTCCTGCTGGTGGTCGCCCTGGTGGCGGTGCGGCTCGGCAGCGGGCCGGCGATCCTGGCGGCCTTCGGCTGTGTGGCCTTGTTCGATTACTTTTTCGTGCCGCCGCGATTTTCCATGGCGGTGGCCGACATGCAGTACCTGATCACCTTTGCCGTGATGCTGGTCGTGGCGCTGGTCATCGGCCAACTGGCGGCCCGCCTGTGCGACAAGGCCGTGCTTGCGGCCAGGGGCGAGGAGGAGATGCGCTCGCTCTACGACATGGCGAAGGATTTGTCCGGCGCGATCGCGGCAGACCAGGTAGCCGATATCGTGCAGCGCTTTCTCGGGCAGCGGCTGAAGGTCGAGGCTATCCTCTATCTGCCCGACGCCCATGACGAACTGCGCGCGATTCCGGTCCGGGACCAAGGCGATGGGCGACAGCCTCACGTAAGGGCGGTCTATGAGCAGGGAAAGCCGATGCACCTGGCTGCCGAGGAGAGCCGCTTTGCGCCGGCGCTGGCGCTGCCGCTGGTGTCGCCGCTGCGGGCACGCGGTGTTTTGCTGGTGTACTCCGATCATGCGGAACGCTTTTGCGATCCCGAGCGGCGCCCGCTGCTCGATGCGGTGGCTTCGCTCACGGCGATTGCCGTCGAGCGCCTGCATTACGGCGAGGTGCTGCAGCAAGTGACCCTGGACATGGAATCGGAGCGTTTGCGCAGCGCGCTGCTGTCCGCCGTATCCCACGACCTGCGCACGCCGCTGACCGTGCTGGTGGGGCTCGCCGATGCCCTGACCGTGTCGCGGCCGGAGCTGCCGCCGTCGGTCGTGGAATCGGCCGCGGCGATTCGCGACCAGGCGCTGCGCCTGTCCGGCATGGTGCACAAGTTGCTGGACATGGCACGCCTGCAAACCGGCAAGATCGTTCTCAACCGCGAGTGGCAGCCGCTGGAGGAGGTCGTCGGCAGCAGCCTCAAGGTTATGGCGCAAATGCTGGCGGGGCGTGAGATTCGACTGGAACTGGCGCCGGATCTGCCGCTGCTCGAATTCGACGCCGTGCTGCTGGAACGGGTGCTCTGCAACCTGCTGGAGAACGCGGCGAAATATGCGCCGCAGGGCGACATCGTGATCGCCGCAGCGACGGCCGGCGATCTGGTCGAGGTGTCCGTCGCGGATTCCGGTCCGGGTTTTCCGCCTGAAGGCGAGACGCGCATTTTCGAGTTGTTCGAACGCGGTCCTCAGGTCGGCGGCACGACGGGTGTCGGCCTCGGCCTGGCGATCTGCCGCGCGATCGTCGAGGCGCATGGCGGCCGCATCCGGGCGGAGCGCAGGACCGCAGGCGGCACCCGCATGGTGTTCAGCCTGCCGCGAGGCACGCCGCCGGTGCTGGAGGAAGAAGCCGGTGAATGACGAGCGCCCGCTGATCCTGGTGGTCGAGGACGAACCGCAGATCCGGCGCTTCGTTTGCGCTGCGCTGGAGGACGAGGGCCGTGTGATCGAAGCCGCGTCGGCCGCCGCGGCGCTCGATGCCTTCTCCGGCCCGTCGCCGGCGCTGGCCATCATCGACCTCGGCCTGCCCGATCGCGACGGTGTCGACCTGATCCGCGAGCTGCGCAGTTGGACCCAACTGCCGCTGCTGGTCTTGTCCGCCCGCGCGGCCGAGGCGGAGAAAGTGGCGGCGCTCGATGCCGGCGCCGACGACTACCTGACCAAGCCCTTCGGTGTGCAGGAACTGCGGGCGCGGGTGCGCGCCCTGCTGCGGCGGCAGAAAGTTGGCGCTGGCGAGACGGTGATCGAGTTCGGCCGCATCCGCGTCGACCGCGTCCATCGCGTGGTGACTCGCGACGGGGCCACGATCCACCTGACACCCATCGAATACCGCTTGCTCGGCGTGCTGCTGGCGAACGCCGGCCGCGTCCTCACGCACCGGCAGTTGCTGCAGGACGTCTGGGGCTCCGGTTACGCCGCACGCGGCCATTACTTGCGCATTTACATCGGCCATCTGCGGCAGAAGCTCGAAGCCGATCCGGCGCGGCCCTGCCACCTGCTGACCGAAACCGGCGTCGGCTACCGTTTTCAACTTCAGGACTGTGCGCCATGAGCCACGCAGAACAAAAAGACAGCACCGCCATCCTCGCTCTCGCCGCGCTCGGCGTGGTTTACGGCGACATCGGCACCAGTCCGCTGTATGCCATCAAGGAAGTCTTCGCCAACGCCCATCATCCGGTGCCGATCACGCCCGAGAACGTGCTGGGCATACTCTCGCTGGTGTTCTGGTCGCTGATCGTCGTGGTGTCCTTCAAGTACGTCGGCCTGATCCTGCGCGCCGACAACAAGGGCGAGGGCGGCATCATGGCGCTGATGGCCCGCGTCCTGGCCGACCAGGGCATTACGGGCCGCACGCGGCAGGCGGTGATCCTGCTCGGCCTGTTCGGCGCCGCGCTGTTCTACGGCGACGGCCTGATCACGCCGGCGATCTCGGTGCTGTCCGCGGTGGAAGGGCTGGAAGTGGCGACGCCGGTGTTCGCGCCCTACATCGTGCCGATCACGCTGGGCATCCTTGTCGCGCTGTTCTGGATTCAGCGCCACGGCACGGCCAAGGTGGGCGCGAGTTTCGGGCCGATCACCTGCGTCTGGTTCGTCGCGCTGGCGGCGCTCGGCGTAATGCAGATCCTGCGTCATCCGTCGGTGCTGGCGGCGCTTTGGCCGGGTCATGCGCTGGCCTTTCTCGCCGCCGATCCAACTCTGGGCTTTCTCGCCATGGGCAGCGTTTTCCTGGTGGTGACCGGCGCCGAGGCGCTGTATGCCGACATGGGCCACTTCGGCCGGCGGCCGATCCGCCTGGCCTGGTTCGGCCTGGTGCTTCCGGCCCTGCTGCTCAATTACTTCGGCCAGGGCGCGCTGCTGCTGGAAGACCCGGCGACGATCAAGAATCCCTTCTACCTGATGGCGCCGGACTGGTTCCTGCTGCCGCTGGTCGGCCTGGCCACGGCGGCCACGGTGATTGCCTCGCAGGCGGTGATCACCGGCGTGTATTCGATCACGCAGCAGGCGATCCAGCTCGGCTATGCGCCGCGCATGGAACTGCTGCACACCTCGGGCAGCCAGATGGGGCAGATCTACATGCCCGGCGTGAACTGGCTGATGCTGCTCGGCGTGATCGCGCTGGTGCTGGCTTTCAAGTCATCGACCAACCTGGCGGCGGCCTACGGCATCGCGGTCACCGGCACCATGATCATCACCTCGCTGTTCGCCTATCTCGTCGCGCGCCGCCAGTGGGGCTGGCGCAAGCGCCTGGCGCTGCCCGTGTTCGGCGCGCTGCTGGCGCTCGACCTGGCCTTCCTTGGCGCCAACTCGACCAAGATCCTGGACGGCGGCTGGTTCCCGCTGGTCTTCGGCGGCGCGATATATCTGCTGCTGACCACCTGGAAGGCCGGGCGTGAACTGCTGCAGGACAAGCTCGATACTCAGGCCCTGCTGCTCAAGGATTTCATTCCCGCCATCGAGACGCCCGACACCATCAACGTGCCCGGCACCGCGGTGTTCATGACGCCCTACCCGGAGCACGTGCCGCATGCGCTGCTGCACAACCTCAAGCACAACAAGGTGCTGCACCAGCAGGTGGCGCTGGTCACCGTGACGGTGGAGTCGGTGCCGCGCGTACCGAGCGCGCAGCGGGTGCTGGTCGAGCGCCTGACACATCGCTTCTACCGCGTGCACATCCATTTCGGCTTCATGGACCCGCCCGATGTGCCGGCCGCGCTGGAGTGGTGCGGCGAGCAGGGCCTGGACATGGAAGCGATGACCACATCCTTCTTCCTCGGCCGCGAAACCGTGGTGCCCAAGGTCGGCGCGGCCATGCCCTACTGGCGCAAGGCGCTGTTCTCCGGCCTGTGCCGCAATGCCCGCACCGCCGCCGACTTTTTCGGCCTGCCGCCGAACCAGGTGGTGGAACTGGGGACGCGGGTGACGCTGTAAGGGGTGACGAAACCGGCTGGCGCCGTGTCGGACTCTGTCTGCCGGGAATTCCGCTTCGCGGATCGGAAAGCGGAAAATTTTGTGTGATGGCGGTAATTCGGGCTCTAATCGCCACCCTCGGTCCGGAGGGCTGCCTTCAGCGGGGCTAACAGCACCGGCAAGGCGATTTGTACCGTATCCCACAGGATATCGAGATTGATGTCGAAATAGGCATGCACCAGACGATTGCGCATGCCGACAATCTGCAGCCATGGGATGGCGGACAACTCGGCACGACCGGCCTCGCTCACTTGGGCAGCAGCCTCGCCGACGATCTCGATCGCCCGCGTCAGAGCCAGGCGCAACATCGGGTCGCTCTCCAGGTCCATCCGTTTTCGTTGGTGCACAAAGGCCAACGCCTGTTCCGCCGCCTCAATCATGTGCAGGATGCGCCAGCGGTCATCCGGCGACATATTGGACCTCGGCCGTGCGCACCACCTCGTCACGGAAGTGCCGGCTCAAATCTTGTGGCGTCCGCAGGTCGACCTTGCGCCCTCCCAATGCCCGAGATAGTTCCATCTCGATCTGCGCCATGTCCAGTAGTGTGGGGCGTGCATTGGGCTCGAACTCCACCAGTAGGTCGATGTCGCTCTCCGGCTGCGCCGTCCCCTTCAGTTGCGAGCCGAAAAGTGCCAGCCGGCCGATGCGGTGTGCCTTGCATAGTCGCATCAAGGTTGCCGGATCGATATTCAATGTCGGATGCATGGGTTTCCCGTTTACAACAGGTCTTGATGGTGTTGGCAGTCGTTTGCGGCTGATTCGTTTGCAAAATACTCAACTGCAAGGAGCATAGGGCTATGAAAATCGGCGATTTATATTTATGACAAAAAGAATAATACACTTTTAAGCTGTTTGCCCTGCGCCCTGTCAACTCGGACGCCGAGACGGTCTATCAAGGAAGCCAAAAGGGTCAGAGATACTTGATTGTTGGAAACCATACCGACCCATTTGGGTTGAAAGTCGGCGCTGGCGACGACCGAAGGCAAGGCAATAGCTTCTCGGCCGATGGCCAGCGTTGCGCTGCGCGCAGCACGCGGAGAATGGCGATCGTCTCGCTCTCGATGCGATAAACCATGACGGTGTGGGACGCACCACCACCTCGCGGATGCCAGACCAGTTTCACCGCTTGGCTCGGGTTTGTTGGCGCAGCGCGTCGCGCCGGGTGGCAAAGCGTTCGCGGGCCGCATCGGCGGGTATTCCCGGACGTGGATCGTCAATCGCTTGTTGCGCCTGCGCCTTGAACCAGGCGTCGTAGGCTGCGGCATCGCTGTCGGCTGCGGTCGTCGCTTCGGCGATGCCATAGCGTTGATTGAGAAACTCGATGAAATCCAGTGCTTCCTGCGCGGCGACGCCGGGCAGTTTCAGGCTGCGTTGATAGAAGGTCTCGGCCAGGGTCATCTGTTCACTCCTTCTGTGCCTTGATGGGACCGGCGAATAGTAATACGCGACGGCAATGGACTCGTCAATTGCCGTGGCAGGCAGCGGGCGGGCGGCCGATTGAATGCTTCAGCTCGGTCAATTGCAAGGATATGCGCCGGACAATCGAAAGCTTTGGCACCACGCGTCACGATTCGCCTTCCGCTGCGGTTCGCTGCCGGGTGTCCCCCCAACGCCCATCGGCCAGCACGACCGAAGTTTCAACCTGCCTATCGGGTATCGACCAGTATTTTCGGAGCAGGGCATCCTTGTGCGTTTTCGGGACCAGCGCAAAACCATTTCGCCGATAGAAATCGATGGCCCAGGACGCGTCCGCCCAGGTGCCGATCAACAGGGGCTTTTCCGCGAGGCTTGTGACGTGATGCAGGAGCCGTGTTCCCACGCCTTTCCGCTGCACGGTCGGCGCGACGTAGGCATGGCGTACCAGGGCGACTGCTCCCTTGTCCTGAATTCCCATCACGCCAGACAGCCGTCCGTCCTCCTCGGCGATCCAGAACATGACGCCGTCGGCAATCTCGCCTTCCAGTTCATTGCGCGGCATATAGGGTTCGTGCCACCTGTCGGCGGGGATCACGCCGCGATACGCCTGGGCGGCTGCGTTGACGATCGACAACGCCGCATCCAGATCCTGCACCAGCATTTGTCTGATCGATATCATGCGCCGGCGTGCAGCCTGACCGGAATCCGCTGCGGGCCGAAGGGCTTGCCGAACTTTCCGTAGCGCCCGGCGATGGCTGTGCCGCAATGCCGGCAATGCCCGCTGTCGTCGAGGTCGTAGCCGAGGATGCGGTACCAGTCGCGCTGGATTACGGCCATGCCGCAGCCGGGGCAGAGCGTTTCGTCGCCGGCCTTGTCATGCACGTTGCCGGTATAGACGTAGTGCAGGCCGGCGTCCATGGCGATGCGGCGGGCGCGGGCGAGTGTTGCCGGCGGCGTGGGCGGGATGTCGCCCATTTTCCAGTCGGGATGGAAGGCGCTGAAATGGATCGGCACGTCCGGCCCGAGTTCCTTCGCCACCCAGGCCGACAGCGCCGTCAGTTCCTCGTCGCCGTCGTTCTTGCCGGGGATCAGCAGCGTGGTGATCTCCAGCCAGCAGTCGGTTTCGTGATGGATCATGGCCAGGATGTCGAGTACCGGTTGCAATTTTGCGCCGCAGAGCTTGACGTAGAAGTCGTCGGTGAAGGCCTTGAGGTCGACGTTGGCGGCGTCCATCTTGGAATAGAACTCGCGCGCCGGTTCGTGATGCATGTAGCCGGCGGTCACCGCCACGGTCTTGATGCCGAGAGCATGGCAGGCGTCGGCGGTGTCCATCGCGTACTCGGCGAAGATCACCGGGTCGTTGTAGGTGAAAGCCACGCTCTGCGCGCCGTAGCGTTGCGCGGCGCGGGCGATGGCTTGGGGCGTGGCGTCGTCCATCAGCCGGTCCATGTCGCGCGATTTCGAGATGTCCCAGTTCTGGCAGAACTTGCAGGCCAGGTTGCAGCCGGCGGTGCCGAAGGACAGCACGCTGGAACCCGGATAGAAGTTGTTGAGCGGCTTTTTCTCGATCGGGTCGATGCAGAAGCCCGAGCTGCGGCCATAGGTGGTCAGCAGCATTTCGCCGCCCTGCATGGCGCGCACGAAACAGGCGGCGCGCTGGCCTTCGTGCAACTTGCAGTCGCGCGGGCAGAGGTCGCACTGGATGCGGCCATCGTCCAGTTTGTGCCACCAGCGGGCGGGTACGCCGCTTATGGGATCGGCGCTTCTTTCCATTTCTGCACCTCGTAGCGTTGTAGTTGGACTTCGGCAGACCAGTAGTCGGCGGGCAGGCCGGCCTTCTGTTTTAGATGGGCCATGAACATGCGCGGTTCCGGCAACTGTTCCCAGACCTGGGGCAGGAAGGTGCTCCTGCGCTGTCCGGCGCTGAAGATGATGCCGTCGATATGGGGCCGCAACTGGCGCAACGCGTCGGCCTCGTCGGTGAAGCTCATCGGCTGCGGTGCGCTCAGCAGCGAGACTTCGACGCGGGTGCGCGCCAGTTCCTCGGCCTTGAGCGGCGGGAAGCGCGGATCGCGGAAGGCGGCGGCGACGGCGTTGGCGCGCACGTCCTGGTCGAGCGGACGATGCGCCTGCAGCGAGCCGATGCAGCCGCGCAAAGCCCCGTTCTGGGTCAGCGTGACGAAGGTGGCGCCGGGCCGGGTCAGCGCCGGATGGTCCGGCTCGGCCCGGGTCGGCTGCTTGAAGTGGCTGGCGATGGCGTTGCGCGCGCGCGCCAGCAGCGCCGGGCCGGGATCGGCGGCGGCCTCCGGCGGCGCCTCGTAGAGCGCGAACGATGCATAGCCGACCACGCGCGATTTGTCGCCGGCGGTGTCGCCCGAGTTGCATTGCGCGACGCGTTCGATGCGCAGGCCGCGCTGCTTTGCCACGGCGAGCAGGCCGTTGATCGGTAGCGCGCCGCAGGCCTGCTCGAAGCTGCTGAGCTGGACCAGCGCCAGGATGTGATCCGCCGTGGCCTGGTCGATCTTCCGTGCCTCGGCATAGCTGTGGAAGTGCGAGAGGTCGGAGCTGATCACGATCAGGGTTTCCGGTCCGCCCCAGAGGCGGTCGAGCACCTGGGCGACTTCGCGCGCGCCGGTCTGGCCCACGGCCAGCGGCACCAGCTTGAACTCGCCGAGCACGGTCTGCAGGAAGGGCAGTTGCACTTCCAGCGAATGTTCCTGGGCGTGGGCGGTGTCGTTGGCGACGACCTGCGACAGGTCGGCCAGCGCATCGAGTGCGGCGCGGTCGAGCGCGATGTTGCCCAGCGGCGTGGCGAAGGCCGTGACGGTGGGCGCCGCCAGGCCGTGCACCGCGACGCGATGGCAGGGGCCGAGCAGCACCACGCGGCGGATGCGCCCGGCCAGCGGCGCCAGCAGCGCATAGGCCTGGCCGGCGGTGCCGCCGGAATAGATGTAGCCGGCGTGCGGCACGATGATCGCCTTGAGCAGGCCGGGTGGCGCCGCCTCAAGAGTTGGCGCTGGCGCAACGGCGAGGCAGGTCGCCAGGTCGTCCTTCAGGCTGGCGGGATCGCCGGGGTAGAACATGCCGGCAACGGCCGGCGGACGGGTAGCGGTAGTCATGATTGCCTCGTTCAGGTCATCAGCAGCAGGCCACCGACCAGACCGGCGGCGATGGCGACCAATCCCGGCAGGGTACGGCGCGCCAGCGCCGCACCGCCGATGACCACCACCAGCCCGGTCTTGAAGGCGAGATTGGAAAGCGTCGCCAGTGTTATTGCGGTAATGGTTTGTGCCTCGCTGAGCTTGTCCAGGGTGAACATGCGCAAGGAAGACAGGGTGATCGCATCGACGTCGGTCAGCCCCGAGGCCAGCGCCAGCAGGTAGATACCGCGGCTGCCGGCGACATCCTGCAGCCAGGCGGAGAGCACCAGGACCAGCGCGTAGAGGCCGCCGAAGGTCAGCGCCGTCTTGATCTCGGTCGGATTGGTGACGTTCGGCATCGGCAGCGTGCTGCCACCCTCGAGCTGGCGCCAGCCCCAGAGCGTGGCCGCAACGCCCAGCGCGATGCCGCAGCCGAGCACGCCGAAGAGCGTCTCGACGATAGCGGGCGCGACGGCGACCGAAACCACCCCAAGGCGCACCATGACCACGATGTTGGCGAGCAGGATCACCACCATCGCGGTGCGCCCCAGATCGACATTGGCGCGGGCATGGCGGGCGAAGATCATGGTCGTGGCGGTCGACGAAACCATGCCGCCGAAGATGCCGATCAGCGCCGCCCCGTGCCGCGCCCCGGTCAGGCGCAGCGCCGCATAGCCGGCCAGCGATACGCCGGAGATCAGCACCACCATCCACCAGATGTTGTGCGGGTTCAAGGCCTGGTAGGGGCCGAAGTTGCGGTCGGGCAGGATGGGCAGGATCACCAGGGACAGCACGCCGAACTGCAGTATCGACAGCAGGTCGACATGGGTCAGGCTTTTCGAGATGCCGTGCAGCTCGGCCTTGAAGTAGAGCAGCACGGTGGTGGCGATGGCCAGCATCACGGCGTTCGAGGTGTAGCCGAACCAGACCATGGCGCCCAGCGCATAACAGACCAGCAGCGCGACCACCGAGGTGGTGCCAGGATCGCCGGTGTCGAGCGGGTCGGCGACATGTGCGGCGATCATCATCGCGGCGATGGCGAGCAGGCCGGCGGCGAGTATCCAGCCGCTGTCGGTGATCTGCGCCAGCAAAGCGCTTATGCAGCCGAGCAGTCCGACCAGGGCGAAAGTGCGCAAGCCGGCCTTGAGGTCGGACTGGCGCTCGCGCTCCAGGCCGATCAGCAGGCCGATGCCGATGCTGGTGGCAAAGGCCTGCAATGCTTCGTATCCGGCTTCTGCAGCGAACATGTGCGTCCCCGCGCGAATTCCCCTAGGCCGATTGTATAGAATCGCGGCATGACTTATCTTGCTCTGGTTCCCGCCGCGGGTTCGGGCTCGCGCATGGGCGCGCTCTCGGGCCGCGCCCTGCCCAAACAATACCTGCCGCTGGCAGGCCAGCCGATGATCCGGCACGCCCTGGCGACATTGTGCGCCACTCCGGCGATCGACCATGTGTTCGTGGTGCTGGCGCCCGACGACGCGCACTGGCCCGCCGCCGCGATGGCCACGCTGGGCCCGAAGCTGCACGTCCTGCGCTGCGGCGGCGACACCCGCGCGCACAGCGTTGCCAACGGCCTGCGGGCGATGGCCGGCGTACTCGGAGAGCGCACGGATATCGGTAGCGACTGGGTGCTGGTGCACGACGCGGCGCGGCCCTGCCTGACCGTCGCCATGGTCGAAAACCTGATCGCCGAGGTCGGCGAGGACGATGCCGGCGGCCTGCTGGCGGTGCCGGTGGCCGATACCCTGAAGCGCGCCGACGAGAACGGCCGCGTGCGCCAGACCGTCCCGCGCGATGGCCTGTGGCAGGCGCAGACGCCGCAGATGTTCCGCCATCGCCTGCTGCAGGATGCGCTCGATTTCGCGCCGCAGGTGACCGACGAAGCCAGCGCCATCGAGACGCTGCGGCTGGCGCCGCGCCTGGTGGCGGCCGATGCGAGCAACCTCAAGGTCACCTATCCCCTCGACCTGCAGCTTGCGGAATGGATACTGCAGAACCGCGGAAAGTCGTGCCGATGACCAATGCCATCCTTGGCCTGATCCTGCTCTGTCTCGTCGGCGGCGCGAGGCTTGGCCTGGCGGCTACTCCGGGCGAAGTCGAAATCGGCGGCACGCTGCGCGAGGCGACCATGCAGGGCCTCGCCGGGCCTTCGCGCAAGCTCTCGGAATTTCGCGGCAAGCCGCTGCTGATCAGTGTCTGGGCCAGTTGGTGCGGGCCCTGCCGGTCGGAAATGGGCTCGCTGGAGCGGCTGTTCTGGCGCTACGAAGGCAAGAAATTCGCGATGATCGGAATTTCCACGGACGACTATCCCGACAAGGCCAGGGCTTTCCTGCAGCTCTACCCGACGAGTTTCGCCCACTTCATCGACCAGCGGCTGCTGCTGGAAAACATGCTGGGCGCCAATCGACTGCCGCTGACCGTGGTGGTTGACGCGCGTGGACGCGTGGTCGGCAAATACTACGGGGCCAGGGATTGGGACAGTCCCGAGGCGCGGGCGCTGATCGGCAAGGCCCTGGGCATTTCCATGGGGGCACGATGAAGCCGGCGGATGTGGCGGACGCGGCGCAAGGATCGGTGAGCGAACCGACAGGCGAACCGGCGCGCGAGGAGATCGATGCGCTCCGCGAAGCGACCGTGATCGAGTTCGGCGCGGCATATTGCGGGCACTGCCGTGCTGCCCAGCCCCTGATTGCCGGCGCGCTCGGTGCCCATCCCGGGGTGCGCCACATCAAGGTCGAAGACGGTCCCGGCCGCCGCCTGGGACGTTCCTTTCGCGTCAAACTCTGGCCCACGCTGATATTCCTGCGGCAAGGCCAGGAGCTGGCGCGCCTGGTGCGTCCCGCCGCGCAGACCGAGATCGAACAGGCGTTGCGGCAGATCGATGCCGCTGTCGCGAAGGAGGATTCCTGAAATGAAGCTGCCATACCGCATCGGCCAGGGCTATGACGTGCACGCGCTGGCGCCGGGCCGCAAGCTGATCCTCGGCGGCGTCGAGATCGCCTACCCGCGGGGCCTGCTCGGGCATTCCGATGCCGATGCGCTGCTGCATGCGATCACCGATGCGATCCTCGGCGCGGCGGGGCTGGGCGACATCGGCGGCATGTTTCCCGACACCGGCTCTCAGTGGGAGGGAGCCGACAGCCGGACCCTGCTGCGCGGCGCGATGCAGGCGGTGCGGGATGCCGGCTGGCAGGTCGGCAACATCGACGCCACGGTGATCGCCCAGGCGCCGCGCATCGCGCCCCATGTCGCGGCGATGCGCGCCAACATTGCGGCCGACCTCGGCATCGCGCTCACGGCCGTGAACGTCAAGGGCAAGACCAACGAGCGGCTCGGCTTCGAGGGGCGCGGCGAGGGCATTGCCGCCGAGGCCGTGGCGCTGCTGGTGCGCGCCGACGCGGCAACATGAGCGAGGCTCGCTCGCGGCGCGTGTTCTTCGCGTTGTGGCCGGACGCCGAGGCGAGCGGCCACCTTGCTGCCCTTGGCCACAGCCTGGCGGGCGGCGGCGGCCGGACCATCCGTCCGGCGTCCTTGCACCTGACCCTGGCTTTTGTCGGCTCGGTGACGCCGGGTCAGGTGGCCGAGCTTGAAGGGATCGCGGCAGCGGTACGCGCCGATGCCTTCGAGCTGAGCCTCGACCGGCTGGGTTTCTGGCCGCAACGCGGCATCCTCTGGGCGGGCTGCCGCCAGACGCCGGCGCCGTTGCGCCGGCTCGGCGAGGCGCTCGGCGCCGAATTGCGTGCGGCCGGCTTCGCGATCGCCGCGCATACCGGCCCGGCCCTGGTGCCGCATGTCACCCTGGCGCGTCGCGTGCGTTGCGCGTCGCTGCCGCGGCTGGAAACGCCGGTGCGCTGGCCGGTCGACGAATTCGCCCTGGTCGAGACCCATCTGCATCCGTCGGCGGCAAGCTATCAGACGCTGGCCAGCTTTCCGCTAGGCGCAGCGGACCCCGATTGATTAGAATGCCGTCATTACGACTCTGACGGAGCCGATACCGTGGTCAGCCTGTTTCGCCCCAAAAAAACCAGTCCGCGCCTGGAACGCCTGCACAGCCTCAGCCTGTTCGTGAATCTGACGCCGGCCGAATTGCAGATCGTCGATGGCCTGCTGCACGAACGACACTATCTCGGTGGCGAAGTGATCTTCGACGAAGGCGAGGAGGGGCAGGCGATCTACATCGTTGCCTCGGGCGAGGTGCGGATTTCCCGCCACGAGAACGGGGACGGCGGCCAAGTCGCGCAAGCCGCGCATGAATCCGCCCTCCATCCGCGACGGCGCCAGGGCGACAGCGGGCAACTGGCCCAGCTCGGCCCCGGCACCTTCTTCGGCGAACTGGCGCTGCTGGACAACTCGCCGCGCTCGGCCCAGGCCCGTGCCGTCACGCCCTGCCAGCTGGTCGTGTTTTTCCGCGACGATTTCGTCGGCCTGCTCGACACGCATGCCCGCATCGCCTCCAAGATTTCGCGCCAACTGGCGTGCCACCTCGGCACCCGCATGCGCAACATGGCCCTGGCGGTGGGCGCGCATCAGCACATGGTCTAGCCGGCGCCCGTGAACGGATCCAGGCATGCCTCGGCAACTGCGGGATCGGCCCACAACGGCTCCGGCCCGGTGGTCTGGGCCGCGATCATTGCCGCGACCTGCCTGCTGCTGCTGGTGTTCCAGAAGATGCTGTGGCTGGTGGTGCCTTTCCTGCTGGCGCTGATTATCTACTATTTTCTGTATCCGCCGGTCAGGGCGCTGATCTATCGCGGCATGAGTCGCGATGCGGCGGCGAGCGTCGTTACCCTGGTTTTCCTGGCAGTGCTGGTCATCGTCGGCGTCGCGCTGATGCCGTGGGTGGCCCGGCAGATTGTCGACTGGCAGAACACCGTCGAGCGCTACGCCGAGGGCGGCATGCGGCTGCTCGATACATCCTTGCGCGCGCTCGAAGCGCACTGGCCGACGCTGGCCCGCGCCCGCCTCGCCGATACCGTGGCGGCGCGCCTGACGCAGGGCGCGGGCAGCGTCGGCGATCATCTGGAGCCGATCGCGATCGGCATCATGGCCTGGACGCCGTCGCTGTTGCTGGCGCCCTTCCTGGCGTTTTTCTTTCTGCGCGACGGGCGCCGCTTCAAGCGCTTTCTCAGCGCCGCGGTGCCGAACGCCTTTTTCGAGAAGACGCTGTTCCTGCTGCATGAAATCGACCGCACCTCCCGCGCCTATTTCCAGGGCCTGATCAACCTTACCGTCCTCGATACCCTGACCTTGGCCGCCGGCCTCTGGCTGTTGGGCATCCCCGGCCCACTGGCGCTGGGGCTGATCTGCGCGGTGCTGGCCTGGGTGCCCTATGTCGGTTCCATCCTCGGCGGCCTGCTGGTGGTGCTGGTCGCGGCGACCGATTTTCCTGATGCTCCCGGCATGGCTTACTGGGCGGTCGCGCTGTTCATTGGAGTGCGGCTGCTGGACGACTTCGTGTACATGCCGCTGACCATAGGCAAGAGCCTGGAACTGCATCCGCTAGTCACGGTGCTGATGATTTTCGTCGGCGGTGCGGTGGCCGGAGTGCCGGGCCTGATGCTGGTGCTGCCGGTGCTGGGGGTGGTGATGGTGATCGGCGAAACCATCGGCCTCATCGTCACCGACCCGCGCCTCATGGCGCGTCATCGCCAGGCCCGTGCCTTGCGCCGGGAACAGGCCAGCAGCGACCTCTAGCTTCAGGGGCGGGTCGGAAAATTTCGGTTGCGTATGTGATAGGCCAGCTCGGTGAGCGACTTGTCGAGGCTGGCGCGCAGTTCCTCGTCGGTCACCACCTCGGCCAGCGCCAGGCGCATGCACAGCATCCATTGCTCGGCTTCGTCGCTGGCGATCGGGAACGGCAGGTGGCGTGCGCGCAACCGAGGGTGGCCGATTTTCTGGACATACAACTGGGGGCCGCCGAGCCAGCCGGACATGAACATGAACAGCTTTTCTTCGGCGCTGGACAGGTCGGCCTGGTGCAGCTTGCGGATGCCGTAGGCCTCGGGCAGCGTATCCATGAATTCATAGAAGCGCCTGACCAGGCGGCGCAGCGCAGCTTCACCGCCGACGCGGGCATAGGGAGTGGGCGTGGCAGGTTCGTTCATGTCACGGAGATGGCGGATGAATTGGGTGGATGCAGGATGAGTCGGGCGATCAGCCCGCCGCCGGGGCGCGGCAGCAGCTCCAGGCGACCGTTGTGCGAGCGCGCGATGCGTTCGACGATGGCCAGCCCGAGTCCGGCGCCGGTGGTGTTGGTGCGCGCGGCTTCGAGCCGGGCAAAGGGCCGCTTCATGCGCTCGACATCCTGCGGCGGAATGCCGGGGCCGCTGTCGCTCACCTCGATGCCGAATTCGCCTGCGGCGGTGCTCAGGCCCAGTTCCACCGCGGATTCGCTGCCGGCATAGTGCAGCGCATTGTCGATCAGGTTGCTGACCGCGCGGCGCAGCGCCTGCGGCCGCACCGATACGGCGCCGGCAAGAGTTGGCGCTGACGCTACGGCGACGGGTGCCGCCAAGTCTACGCGGAAGCCGCGCCGGCGGTATTGCGTGGCGATTTCCAGCAACAGGGCAGCGAGGTCGACCTGCTGTGCCGCCTCGCCGCCTTCCGAGCGTGCGAAGTCGAGGAACTGGCCGATGGTCTTGTCCATTTCCTCGACGTCGGCCGACATGCCCTCGCGCTGGCTTTCGTCGGCGGACATTTCGATGCCCATGCGCAGGCGCGTCAGCGGCGTGCGCAGGTCGTGCGAGATGCCGGCCAGGATCAGGGCGCGGTCCTGGTCGATCTGGGCCAGGTCGGTGCCCATCTGGTTGAAGGCGCGGGCGACCGTCGCCAGTTCGGTCGGGCCGGATTCGTCGAGGCGGGCCGGGGTCTCGCCTGCGCCGACCTGCCGCGCGGCCTGCTGCAGGGCCTTGAGCGGACGGGTAATGCGGTACACGATGAGCCAGGCGCCGCACAGGGACAGCAGCAGCGCCGCCACCCCCCAGCCCAGCCAGCCCAGCGGAAACACGCGCTCGATGCGTTCGCTGGGCAGGGCCAGCCAGTAGTTTCCTTCATCGCTGTCGTCGATGCGAAAACTGACGAACAGGGCGCGTTCGCCCTCGCGCTCCAGCGTCAGGCGGGTGGCCGGCCCGAGCTGCCGCCTGACGTTTTCCTCGACGAGGTGCAGGAAGGCCCGTTCGGGCAGCGGCGCAATGCGGTCCGCCGCGTCGGCCGGATAGATGCGGATGCCCTCGCGGTCGGAAAGGTCGCGCAAGAATTCGCGGCGCGCCTCGGGGCGTGCAGAAACCAGCGCGGCGCGCGTCAGGTTGGTGACGCTGACCAGGGTCTGCGCAAGTTGCCGGGCGCGCGGTTCGCGTTCGTAGCTGCGGAATATGGCGAACCACGCCGCCACCGACAACACCATCAGCAGGGCAAGCAACAGAAAGGTGCGCCACAGGAGCGAGCGCGGCAACAATCTCATTCGTGCTTCTTGCCGTCGGGAACGAAGACGTAGCCGAAGCCCCAGACCGTCTGGATGTAGCGCGGCTTGCCGGGGTCCTCCTCGACCAGCTTACGCAGGCGCGAGATCTGTACATCGATGGCGCGGTCGAAGACTTCGTATTCGCGGCCGCGCGCCAGTTCCATCAGCTTGTCGCGGCTCATCGGCTGGCGCGGATGCTCCAGCAGCACCCGCAGCAGGCCGAATTCGCCCGAGGTCAGCAGCGTGCTGGTCTCGTCGCGTTCGAGTTCGCGCGTCGCCAGGTTGATCCGGACCTTGCCGAAACTCACGGCTTCCTCGGTGATGGCCGGCGCGCCGGGCGGCGGCGGCGCGGCGCGGCGGCGCAGTACGGCATGGACGCGGGCGACCAGTTCGCGCGGGTTGAAGGGCTTGGGCAGGTAGTCGTCGGCGCCGATCTCAAGGCCGACGATGCGATCCACTTCGTCGCCCTTGGCCGTCAGCATGATGATGCTGACCGGGTTCGACTGGCCGCGCAGGCGGCGGCAAATGGCCAGGCCGTCCTCGCCGGGCAGCATCAGGTCGAGCACGATCAGGTCGTACAACTCGCGTTCCAGCGCGCGGTCCATGCCCGGCGCATCGGGTACGGCCTTGACCGTGAAACCCTGATCGGACAGATAGCGTTCGAGGAGCTGGCGCAGGCGCAGGTCGTCATCGACGACCAGGATTTTGGCTTTGGTTTCATTCATGGGCTAAATCCTAGCCGGATCGCCGGCATCGTGCCAGCCGGCTTTACAAACGATTACAAACCCGGTCCGGCGGCAACAATTGACTTACAGCCGCTGCAGAGAATGCAAGCGTGCCTGAAAAGGCGGCAGCGTTGCAGCGAACACGGAGGCAATCATGAAAGCGCTATTCTTCGGCATGGCCCTGGCGATCGGGCTCGCGTTATGGGGCGCGGATTCGCCGGCCGCGGTCGATCAGTTGATGGCGGCCAGCCATGTCGCCGGTGAGCAGGTTTACAATATCTTCCGTTGATGGATCAATCAGGAGTCGATGTGAGCTCAAAACGCAGTATCGGATGGGCAGCGGTGGCGGGCGGATTGTGGCTGCTGGTGGCAGGCGCTGCCGCCCAGGGTCCGCAGCGCCTGGGTCCGGACCGCGATGCTGCCGATGACGGGCCGCAGCGCATGATGCCCGCCGAACGACGCCTTGAGCAACTGTCGCCCGACGGCGATGTACGCGGTCGCGGCCACCGATTGTCGCCCGAAGAACGCCGGCAGTTGCGCCGCGATGTGCATGACGCAGGGCGCGACCTCTATCCGCACCGGATGTCGGCGGGGCGCCGCGAGCAGCGCCGCGAGTAGCGGGATTCGTTTGCGTCAGACGGCGCAGGCTCCGACCAAGAACGCCCCGGCGAGAATTCTCCGGGGTTTTTTATGCTTCATTGGCGTCGCGCCGGTCAATACCGCCATCCCGGTATCGAAAATACGGCTGCCGTAGTATTTCCAATTGCATTCATGCGGGATATTTTCCTAGCCTGGATATTCCGGCTTGGTTTGCGTTTCTGCCAGGCGCGGAACGAGCTAAGCAAGGAGGAAAAGCATGGATGGACAAAACACCATGGTGCGGCCGCCGGCCGGGGCGACACAGGACGTATTCCATGCCGCGGCGAACTTCGTGAATCGAGGCGATTATTGCACCCTGATTCTCGATCGCCTGGGCAGGATACTCAGTTGCGGCACACCTGCGGAACGGATTTTCGGGGCCAGCCAGGTGCGGCTGGTCGGGCGCCTGATTTCCGATTTCGTTGCAGGTTTGTTTCTCAACGGAAGTTCGCCGAGCTACTGCGCGAGGTATCTCGTGTATCTGTGCGCCGACGGCGAATGGCGCAAGTTCGAGGCCAAGGATGCCGCCGGACGGGCTTTTACGGTTGAACTGAATCTGGCGCGCATGGCATCGGTCAGCCCGGAACGCGAAATGTTCGTGCTCAATGTGCGCCGCCCCGAACAGACCGCAAGTCATTAGTTTTCGGCCGGCATCGACGCCATGTATTCCGTGTATCTGAAAAGTACTCCACGCGGCGCCGGGCCTTCGGCGGCCGATGCTACAGCTACCGACAGGCAGGCTCTGCTGGCTGGGGTGGCGCGGCTGGGGCGGCTGTGGCTGGAGCGGATCCCTGCGGCCGATCCGCAGCGCGAACACCTGATCCGGATGGGCATCCTGGCCGAGAGCCTGATGAAAACCGGCGACCGTTCGCCCGCCGCCATGACAACGGCACGGATGTTGTTGTGCGCCAATTGTCGTTACCTCGACGCGGCCCCGAAAGAATGCGCCGGACAGGCGCTGGATCGGTGCCCGCTGTTGCAGGCCTCGGGACCATGAACTTGCCGGTCCGCCGGGCGCCGGCGGACGGCCTTGCAGTTTGTCACTCAATCTTGTTTCATTCGGGAGAAGACAATGAAAGTCAGAAGCGAGCCGGCAGGCAGGACTAGAGGCGGTACGCCCGAAAAGCAGGTCCGGGTCGTTGTCAAAGCGGATTCGTCGGCCGAAAACTACGAGTGTCCGCGGGAACAGATGATTGCCGAAGCCGCCTATTTCCGCGCCGAACAGCGCGGCTTTGCGCCCGGCAACGAGATGTCCGACTGGCTGCAGGCCGAGGTGGATGTGGAGAGCATCCTGCACAACCTTCACTAAAAGTAGTCACTCGGCGATACGCCGGAATTATCCTGAACTCCTTATTGTTCATGGCCGCAAAGAGGTAGTGCCGGCGCGCCTACGGCGATGACGGCGGCAATCTGCGAACCCGCAAGAGTTGGCGCTGGCTACACGGTGCGCATCGAATTAATGGTTTCCGGGTATTTGCCAGCGGATGGGCCTCGTCGATAATCTGCCGCCGCGACCGTCTTGGCGGGGCATTGCCATTGCGCGGTATAGTAGGCGAGCAGTGCCGCTCCGTTGCTTGCGGCATCAGAAAAGGAAACCCGTGATATCCCGGGAAATTGCCAGGAAAACTCCCGCCGGCCGCGCCCTGACTTCGGCGACGGCCGTCCAGCGGCAACGCTTGGCGAAGCTGACGGCGGGGCCGCGCCATAACGGCATGCGGAAGGTGCCGAAGTCATGTCGGTGAAGCCGCCGGACGATGCCGCTGCCGAGTTGCCGCGTCGCGCCGACAATCTCTTGCATGAACTGCACGAACAGCGTAGCGAGCTGGAGTTGCGCAACGACGAATTGCGCCATGCGCAGGCCGACGTGCAGACGGGACTGGAACGCTATACCGATTTATACGACTTTTCCCCGGTCGGCTTGATCACCCTGGAACGCGACGGTGCGATCGCCCGGGTCAACCTGACCGCGGCACTGCTGCTCGGACGGGAGCGCAGCAGGCTGGTCGGCAGGCGCTTTGCGGAGTTCGCAACCGAAGCCGACCGCCCGGGTTTCCTGGCCTTCCTGCAGCGGATCCATGCGGGCGAGGCGAGGCAAAGCTGTGAACTGGAACTGGTGATCGACGGCCAGCTGTCGCGGACCGTCCAGGTCGATGCCTCGCTGTCCGCCGACCGGCAGGAGTGCCGCCTGGTCGTGGCCGACATCAGCGAACGCAAGCTCGCGACGACGATGCTGCTCGAATCCAGCCGGTTCAACGAGCAGGTGATCGCGAACGTGCAGGAAGGCATGGTGGTCTATGGCCCCGACCTGCGTTATCGGGTGTGGAATACGTATATGGAGATATTCACCGGAATGAAGGCCGGCGACGTTCTCGGGCGCCATCCGCGGGATGTGTTTCCCTTCCTCGAGGAGCGCGGCGTATTTGCCAACCTGCAAAGTGCCCTTGCCGGCGGTGTCGCCAAATCCGTCGCCTTTCCCTTCCGGGTCAGGCAGACCGGTCGCGCCGGCTGGGCACTCGACCGCACCGCACCGCTGCGCAATGCCAGGGGCGAGATCATTGGCGTGATCGGCACGGTAACCGACATCACCGAACAAAAACATGCCCAGGAAGCCCTGACGGCCTCGACCCAATTTGTCCGCAGCCTGATCGATTCGATGCAGGATGGGTTTCTGGCGGTGGATCTGAAAGGTGTGCACCTCGATGTAAACCCGGCCCTGTGCCGCATGACCGGCTTTTCGTGCGAGGAGCTCATCGGCAGCGGCCTGCCTTATCCTTACTGGCCGCCGGAGCAGCATGAGTTCATTCTTGCGGAGTTCCGCCGGGTTTCGCAGGGCGAGCTGGGCGAGCTTGAGCTGATCTTCATGCGCAAGCACGGCGAGCGTTTCCCGGCAATGATCACGCCGTCTGCGGTACGGGATGCGACCGGCCAGATCGTCAGTTACGCGGCCACCGTGAAGGACGTGACCGAGCGCAAGCAGGCCGAGGAAATCCTCGCGGCTTCCCAGCGGCGCTTCCGGGACATCGTCAATACCACCGATGGCATCGTCTGGGAAGCCGACGCAAAGACCTTCGATTTCACCTTCATCAGCCGGCAGGCGGAGCGCCTGCTGGGTTATCCCATCGCGGACTGGTTGCAGCCGGGGTTCTGGCTAAACAACCTGCATCCGGACGACAGGGAATGGGCGCCCGCATATTGCCTGTCCTGCACCGAACGCATGATGCCGCACGATTTCGAATACCGCTTCATGGCGCAGGACGGCCGCACGGTCTGGCTGCACGACATTGTTACGGTGGTCGAGGAGAACGGCGCGCCGCGCTGGTTGCGCGGGATCATGGTGGATATCACGCACCGCAAGCAGGTCGAGCAGCAGTTGCGCGAAATGGCGGAAAGCCTCGAATTCAAGGTGGCCGAGCGCACCGCGCAATTGCGCAGACTTGCTGCGCAACTGGCCATGACCGAAGAGCGTGAGCGGCGCAATCTGGCGCAGGATCTGCACGACAACCTCGGCCAGCTGCTGGCCGTCATGAAGATCAAGCTCACCTCGATATCCGCCGGCGAGCTGCAACCGCTGATCGATCAGATGGTGGCGCTGGTGGCCCAGGCCGACCGGGCGGCGCGCAACATCACCCAGCAGCTGAGTCCGCCGGTGCTGTACACGCTCGGCCTGGTGCCGGCGCTGCAATGGCTGGCCGAGGACATCGAACGTGTCTACGGCGTCATGGTCCATGTCGACCACGACGACTGCCGCCGGCGCCTGGTCGACGAGGTGCAGGCGTTGCTCTACCGCGCGGCGCGCGAACTGCTGATCAATGTCGCCAAGCACGCTGGCGTGAAGGATGCCAGCCTTTCCTGCCTGTGCAGCGGCAACCGGCTGATGTTGGTGGTGAGCGACGCCGGACGCGGTTTCGAGCCGGCCGATCACCTCGGAGACTGGCCCGGATATCATAGTTTCGGGTTACGCTCGATCTACGAACGGATTGCCAACATAGGCGGCGAAATGGAAGTCGACAGCAGCCCCGGCAACGGCACCACGATCACCCTGAGCGTGCCACGTTCCCTAGGTGAAAAGGAGATCTGCAATGATCCGCATAATGCTTGTCGATGACCACACGATGGTAAGGGAAGCCTTGCGCGTGGTGCTGGAACAAGACAAGAGCATGGAGGTGGTGGCGGCCGTCGGCGATGGCGAGACGGCCTTGCAGTTGGCCAACGAACTGGCGCCCACCGTGGTGGTGATGGATGTTGCGCTGCCTGGGCAGTCGGGCATCGAAACCACGCGGCGCCTGCTGGCCAGGCATCCGCAGATCAAGGTACTGGCCTTGTCCACCTACCTCGATCGGCGCATCATCCAGCAGATGCTTGATGTCGGCGCCAGCGGCTATATCGCCAAATCGGCGGCCGGCGCCGAGCTGAAACAGGGCATACGCAACGTCGTCGCGGGGCGCAGCTACCTGTGCTCCGAGGTTGCAGCGCTGGTCGCCGACGGCCTGCGCGACCGCCGCAGCGCAGGTGGACAGCCGGAGCCAAGTTCCCTGTCGCGGCGCGAAGTGCAGGTCGCCACCCTGCTGGCGGAAGGCAAGAGCGCGCCCGACATCGCGGCCGAACTGCATATCGCGCCGAGCACGGTCGACGTGCACCGGCGCAACCTGATGCGCAAGCTGGAGTTGCACAATGTGGTGGAACTGACCCGATATGCCATTCGCACCGGTCTGGTCCTGCCCTGAGGCAAGCCTCCTCAAGGCATTCGCGCCACATCAGGCAGGCAAGCATTACCGGGACTGTGGTTAGCAAAATACCTGTCTGCCGGTATTGCCAAGCGCAATGGCCTGAATAAAATTATCTATCGTCAAAGTTGTCCCCGCGTCGGGCAGCTTGATCTCCAGATCGCTTCGTTTTCCAGGCAGCCGCGCCGTGCGACGGGGCTCAATTGCCAAGAAAGATACTGAAATGCCAGCAGCCAAACCTTCCGCCACTCCCTGCGCCGGCATGGCGCTGCTGGGCGCCACGAACGACGCTCGACCGACGAAGGCGATGGCGAACATTGCTGTCGTCAGGGCTGAATGCCAGCCGCAGCGGGTCAGCTAGGGATTGGCCGGCGAGACTGATGCCGTGGGTGCAATGGCGCAACGGATTCCACTACTCAATGAAATCGTCGGTCTGCCGGCGGCGACTGCGCTGGCGGATGTCGCCTGTGCCAGCGAAAGGCGCTTTCAGCTACTGATCGACCAGGCTTCTCGCGGCGATCCGGATGCCCAGCGCGAGGTGGTCAGGCTGCGGCTGGCCTATCTGAACTGGGCCTACGGCCACCAGATCCCCAGGCAACTTTCGGCCCGCCCCTACGAAACCCGCGTATGAAAAACGCCCCCGTGGATATCTCCACGGGGGCGTTTTGAAAGTTGGCGCTGGCGACACGCCGATTCAGGTGCCTACACCGTCACGGTATCCGCGACTTCCTTGAATTCGGCGATCTGGTCGAAGTTCATGTAGCGATAGACGTCGGCGGCCTTGGCGTTGACCGCCTGCACCTGTTCCAGGTATTCGGCCATGGTCGGGATCTTGCCCATCAGCGCCGTCACGGCGGCAAGCTCGGCGGAACTCAGATAGACGCGGGTATCGATGCCGAGCCGGTTAGGGAAGTTGCGGGTCGAGGTCGACACTGCGGTGCTGCCCTTCCTGATCTGCGCCTGGTTGCCCATGCACAGGCTGCAGCCGGGCATTTCCATGCGCGCGCCGGACTTGCCGAGGATGGCGTAGTAGCCTTCCTCGTTGAGGATCATGGCGTCCATCTTGGTCGGCGGGGCGATCCACAGGCGGGTCGGGATGTCGGACTTGCCTTCGAGCACCTTGCCGGCGGCGCGGAAGTGGCCGATGTTGGTCATGCAGCTGCCGATGAAGACCTCGTCGATTTTCTCGCCGGCGACGTCGGACAGCAGCTTGACGTCGTCCGGATCGTTGGGGCAGGCGAGGATCGGTTCCTTGACGTCGGCCAGGTCGATCTCGATCACGGCGGCATATTCGGCGTCGGCATCGGGGGCGAGCAGGGTGCCCTTGGCGATCCAGTCTTCCATGGCCTTGACGCGGCGACCGAGGGCGCGGCGGTCCTCGTAGCCTTCGGCGATCATCCACTTCATCAGCGTGATGTTGGAGCGCATGTACTCGACGATCGGCTCCTTGTTCAGGCGCACCGCGCAGCCGGCGGCGGAACGTTCGGCGGAGGCGTCGGTGAGTTCGAAGGCCTGTTCCACCTTGAGGTCGGGCAGGCCTTCGATTTCGAGGATGCGGCCGGAAAAGATGTTCTTCTTGCCTTGCTTGGCCACGGTCAGCAGGCCTTGCTCGATGGCGTAGAACGGAATCGCATTGACCAGGTCGCGCAGGGTGATGCCGCGCTTGCCGGCTTCCGCCAGCGAGCCCTTGAAGCGCACCAGCACCGATTCGGGCATGTCCAGGGGCATCACGCCGGTGGCGGCGGCGAAGGCGACCAGACCCGAACCGGCTGGGAAGGAAATGCCGATCGGGAAGCGGGTGTGGCTGTCGCCGCCGGTGCCGACGGTGTCAGGCAGCAACAGGCGGTTGAGCCAGGAATGGATCACGCCGTCGCCGGGCTTCAGCGAGATGCCGCCGCGCGCGGTGATGAAGGAGGGCAGGGTGCGGTGGGTCTTGACGTCGACCAGCTTCGGATAGGCCGCGGTGTGGCAGAAGGACTGCATCACCAGGTCGGCGGAGAAGCCGAGGCAGGCGAGGTCTTTCAGTTCGTCGCGGGTCATCGGGCCGGTGGTGTCCTGGCTGCCGACCGAGGTCATCTTCGGTTCGCAGTAGGTGCCTGGACGGACGCCCTTGCCTTCCGGGAAACCGCAGGCGCGGCCGACCATTTTCTGCGCCAGCGAGAAGCCCTTGCCGGAATCGACCGGCGGCTGCGGCAGGCGGAACAAGGTGGAAGCGGGCAGGCCGAGGAATTCGCGGGCCTTGGCCGTAAGGGCACGGCCGATGATCAGGTTGATGCGGCCGCCGGCACGGACTTCGTCGAGCAGCACTTCCGACTTGTAGTCGAAGGTCGAAACCGCGGCGCCGTTCTTTTCGATCTTCTTGTCATAGGGATAGATGTCGATGACATCGCCCATGTGCATCTGCGAAACGTCGCACTCGATGGGGAAGGCGCCGGCGTCTTCCTGGGTGTTGAAGAAGATCGGGGCGATCTTGCTGCCGAGGCAGAAGCCGCCGTAGCGCTTGTTGGGCACGAAGGGAATGTCGTCGCCGGTCCACCACAGCACGGAATTGGTCGCCGACTTGCGCGATGATCCGGTGCCGACCACGTCGCCGACATAGGCGACCGCGTGGCCCTTCTTCTTGAGTTCCTCGATCAGTTTCATCGGGCCGCGCTCGCCGGGCTTTTCGGGCGTGATGCCGTCGCGGGCGTTCTTCAGCATGGCCAGCGCATGCAGCGGGATGTCGGGACGGCTCCAGGCGTCGGGAGCCGGCGAGAGGTCGTCGGTGTTGGTTTCGCCGGTGACCTTGAACACGGTGACCGAAATCTTCTGCGGCACGGCGGGGCGCTGGGTAAACCACTCGGCGTCGGCCCAGGACTGCATTACGGCCTTGGCGTTGGCGCTGCCTGCCTTGGCATTTTCGGCGACGTCGTGGAAGAAGTCGAACATCAGCAGGGTGGACTTCAGCGCCTTGGCGGCGATCGCGCCGACCACGGCATCGTCGAGCATGTCGATCAGCGGCTTGACGTTGTAGCCGCCGACCATGGTGCCGAGCAGTTCGGTTGCCTTCTCGCGGGAAATCAGCGGGCACGCCGTAGCGCCAGCGGCAACTTTCGCGAGGAATTCGGCCTTGACCTTGGCCGCATCATCGACGCCGGCCGGCACGCGCTGGGTGATCAGGTCGACCAGGAAGGCCTCTTCGCCCTTGGGCGGATTCTGCAGCAGGACGACCAGCGCTTCGGTCTGCTGTTTGGACAGCGGCAGCGGGGGGATACCAAGGGCGCCGCGTTCGGCGACGTGTTGGCGATAGGCTTCAAGCATGATGAGGTCCTCTCGTTGGAATGGCTTAGTGGGTCGTGGCGGGCGTCGAACTGGACACCGGAATGGTCTGGAAGAAGCGATGCCTTGCCTCGGCCGGCAATGCGGCGCCGGTGGCATGCGCTCGGCGCAGCAACTCCCAGTAGTAGCGATAGGAGGCGCGATCATGCAGCTTGCCTTCCCAGGCGATCGGCCCCCAATGGGCATTCTGCGCGGCCAGCAGGATGCCGGCGGCCTCCGTCACTTCGGCAAAATCCGGCCGCATGGCTTCGACGATGGGCTGGATCTGGCGCGGATGGATGCTCCACATGCGCAGGAAACCGAATTCGTTGCGCGCGCGGCGCGCATCTTCGCGCGCGACGTCGGGATCGTTGAGTTCGGTGGTCACGTTGTGTGCGGGAATCACGCCGTTGCCCAAGGCGGCGGCAGCGATTTCGCATTTGGCGCGGGCGATCAGCGGATGGGAAAACTGACCCGGCGACTGCATGGCGCTGCCGGGGATCGCGCCATGATGGGCGCTGACGAAATCCATCAGTCCGAAGTCGATCGATTCGACATGAGGCAGCGCGGCGATCTGCCAGACTTCATGCAGCGCACCGGGCGTCTCGATCAGCACATGGACCGGTATTTCGCGCTCGATGTTGTAGAGGCTGCGAACTTCATCGAGGGCGACGATCTGGGTCAGCGCGTCGTCGGCGCTGCCGACCTTGGGCAACACGATGTAAGCCAGTTGCGCACCGGCGCGGCCGACGATGATTTCCAGATCGTCGCGCCAATGCGCATGGGTCACGTCGTGAATCCGCGCGCCGAGCCGCGCGTGGCGATTGTCGGGGCCCAGCAGCAGAGCGGCGATCATTTCCGCATGTTCGGCTTCGCGCCCGGCAGGGGCGCCATCCTCGCAATCGGCGGTGATGTCGAACAGCGGACGATCGGCGACCAGCAGCTCCGATTGCAGTTGCAGGACCTTGCGCAGGTTTTTTTCGGAGCCGGCGAAATGCTCGCAGGCGGCGAGCGCCGGAAAGGGCTTGGCGCCCTGATACAGGACAGCGGCAGGATGCAGCGGCTGGCTCACCTCAGTTTGACCTCAGTGTGCTGCGCCGCATCCTGCCGTCCGTCATCAGCCGAGGAGGCCGGAAACGCCGGCTTGCTCTTCCTGCAACTCGGCCAGGGTTTTGTCCATCATGGTGCGCGAGTAGTCGTCGACCGCCAGGCCTTCGACGCGCTTGTATTCGCCGCCTTCGCAAGTGACCGGCACGCCGTAGATGATGTCCTGCGGGATGCCGTAGCTGCCGTCGGAAGGAATGCCCATGGTGACCCATTTGCCTTTGGTGCCGAGCGCCCAGTCGTGCATGTGGTCGATGGCGGCGTTGGCGGCCGAAGCGGCCGACGATGCGCCGCGGGCGGCGATGATCGCGGCGCCGCGCTTGCCGACGGTCGGGATGTACTCGTTCTTGTACCAGGACTCGTCATTGATCGCGGCGGGGGCGGCGGCGCCGGCGACGGTGCAGAAGCGCAGATCGGGGTACATGGTGGGCGAGTGGTTGCCCCACACGATCATCTTTTCGATATCGGCGACGGTCTTGCCGGTGCGCGTCGCGAGCTGGGAAATCGCGCGGTTGTGGTCCAGGCGCAGCATGGCGGTGAAGTTTTTCTTGGGCAGGCTGGGCGCGGATTTCATGGCGATATAGGCGTTGGTGTTGGCCGGGTTGCCGACCACCAGCACTTTGACGTTGCGCGAAGCGACATCGTTCAATGCCTTGCCCTGTTCGATGAAGATCTTGGCGTTCTCCATCAACAGGTCCTTGCGCTCCATGCCCGGGCCGCGCGGCTTGGCGCCGACCAGCAGGGCGTAATCGGCGTCCTTGAAGGCGACCTTCGGATCGTCGGTGCCGACCATGCCGGCCAGCGTCGGGAAGGCGCAGTCGTCGAGTTCCATCATGACGCCCTTCAATGCCGCCTGGGCCTTCTCCATCGGCAGTTCGAGCATTTGCAGAATCACGGGTTGATCCTTGCCGAGCATTTCACCGGCAGCTATGCGAAATACCAGGGCGTAGCCGATTTGTCCGGCGGCGCCGGTCACTGCAACACGAACGGGGGCTTTTGCCATTTTTGAACTCCTGTATCAGTTTGAATCGATTGGTCAAGACTGCATGAATGCTGGCTGATCGGATGGCGCGCGACGCGGCAGCGATGCTTGCGGACGTTACGACGAAGATAGCGGACGAAATCTTAAAACTGATGCTGCGCTGTGTCAATATCTGTTAGTTGTCTTATATAAGACATAAGACATGGTGTGGACGAGCCCGAAAAAATATGTTCCAATGTCGCCCATGCCGCATTCTGCCCTATCCCCGAAAGGGGCTTCCACCGATGCGCAGGCAAGCAGCGCATCTTCCGCGACGCCCGCCAAGGGGGTGTCCTCCGGGGCGTCGTCACCGACTTTCAGTCCCCTCTACCGCCAGATCAAGAGCCTGCTGCTGCAAAGGCTCGAATCGGGCGAATGGCGCCCGGGCGAGGCAATACCCAGCGAATCCGAGTTGGCGATACGTTTCAATGTCAGTCAGGGAACCGTACGCAAGGCCATCGACGAGATGGCGGCCGAGAATCTGCTGCTGCGGCGTCAGGGCAAAGGGACTTTTGTTGCGTCGCACGACGACCCCCGCGCCTTTTTCCGTTTTCTGCGCCTGGTGCCGCTGGCGGGTGGCATCGAACAGGCGCAGAGCATGCCGCTCGAATGCTGGCGCGCCAAGGCTGGCCCCGAAGTCGCGCGCATGCTCGAACTCAACATCGGCGATCCGATCAACATCGTGCGCCGTCTGCTGAAGTTTTCCGGCAAGCCGGTGGTGGTCGACGAAATCTACCTGCCGGGCAGCATCTTCGGCACGGTCACCCTGGACATGCTGCGCGAGTACCAGGGATCTCTCTACAGCTTCTTCGAAAATCAATTCGGCATCCGCATGATTCGCGCCGAGGAGCGCTTGCGCGCCGTGCCCGCGGATCGCTCCAGCGCGGAACTGCTCGGCGTGGCGGAAGGCAGCCCGCTGCTGTCGGTCGAGCGCGTCAGCTTCTCCTATGCCGATAAACCCGTCGAGTGGCGACGTGGCTTGTATTCGACAAGTGATCACTGCTACTTCAACGAACTGGGCTAGCGATCCGTATAAAAAATGTTTTCAGTCGATACGTATTGTTTTATAGTGCGCCGCATCAAAAACGGCGCGTAAAGGAGGGATTTACCTATGCCAGAGATGACCAAACAGCGTCCAAAGTATTTGGCGCTTCATGAAATCCGGCTGCCTCTGGCCGGATTCGCATCGATACTGCACCGCGTCAGCGGCGCCGGTTTATTCCTGATGCTTCCGCTGCTTATCTGGCTGCTACAACTTTCGCTCGGATCATCGCAGCAAAGCGCCGAACTCTTCGCCGCCGTGACCGGCAACTGGCTGGTCAAACTCATCCTGCTGGGCCTGTTGTGGGCCTTCCTGCATCACTTCTGCATGGGCATCCGCATCCTGCTGATCGACATCCACGTCGGGGTCGAGAAGCAGCAGGCCCATGCATCGGCAATGGCGGTGATGATTATCAGCCTGGCGCTGACCCTAGTCTTCGGTCTGAAACTGCTGGGAGCCTACTGACATGAACCGTCTCGTTGTTGGTGCTCATTACGGCCTCAAGGACTGGCTGGCGCAACGCGTCACCGGCGTCGTCATGGCCGTGTATACGCTGATCATCCTCGCCGCGGCACTGGGCGGCGCAACCGCATCGCGCGAGGCCTGGCAGGCTTTCATGGCCAACGGCTTCATCCGCTTTATCAGCTTCCTGTTCGTCGTCAGCCTCTGTTACCACGCCTGGGTCGGTATCAGGGACATCTGGATGGACTACCTCAATTCGGCGGCGCTGCGCGTCATCCTGCATGTATTGACGCTGCTTGCCCTGATCGGCTACGCCGGCTGGGCCGTACAGATCATCTGGAGACTGTGATGGACCACATATCCCCCAGCCCCTTTTCCGAGAACTGGGGTGACAACGGTTCGCTTCGCTCCATCAATAATTCTTGTCGGCCTTCCTTGGGACGGCCCAGCGGAAGGCAATCATGAATTACACCGTTCGCAAATTCGATGCGGTCATCGTCGGTGCCGGCGGCGCCGGCCTGCGTGCCGCGATTCAATTGTCCGAGGCCGGTTACAAGACCGCCGTGCTGACCAAGGTTTTCCCTACCCGCTCGCACACCGTGGCGGCGCAAGGTGGTGTCGCAGCTTCGCTGGGCAACTCCGAGGAGGACCACTGGCATTGGCACATGTACGACACGATCAAGGGCTCCGACTGGCTCGGCGACCAGGACGCGATCGAATTCATGTGCCGCAAGGCCAATGAAGTCGTGGTCGAACTCGAACACTACGGCATGCCTTTCGACCGCCTCGACAACGGCAAGATCTACCAGCGCCCCTTCGGCGGCCACATGTCGAACTTCGGCGAGAAGCCGGTGCGCCGTTCCTGCGCCGCGGCCGACCGCACCGGTCACGCCATGCTGCACGCGATGTACCAGCGCAACGTCAAGGTCAATACGCAATTCTTCGTCGAATGGCAGGCGCTGGATCTGGTGCGCGATGCCGACGGCGATGTGCTCGGCGTCACCGCGATGGACATGGAAACCGGCGAAATCGTGGTCTTCCATGCCAAGGCGACGATTTTCGCCACCGGCGGAGCAGGGCGCATCTTCTACTCGTCGACCAACGCCTTCATCAATACCGGCGACGGCCTGGGAATGGCGGCGCGCGCCGGCATCCCCTTGGAAGACATGGAGTTCTGGCAGTTCCATCCGACCGGCGTGGCCGGTGCCGGCGTGCTGATCACGGAAGGCGTGCGCGGCGAAGGCGGCATCCTGCGCAATTCGGCCGGCGAGCGTTTCATGGAGCGCTACGCCCCGAACGCCAAGGACCTGGCTTCGCGCGACGTGGTCTCGCGCGCGATGACCACCGAGATCAACGAAGGCCGCGGCTGCGGGCCGAACAAGGATTTCGTGCTGCTCGACATTACCCACCTGCCGCCCGAGACCATCATGAAGCGCCTGCCCGGCATTCATGAAATCGGCGTCCAGTTCGCCGGTGTCGATTGCCTCAAGGAGCCCTTGCCGGTGGTGCCGACCGCCCACTACCAGATGGGCGGCATTCCGACCAATTACCTGGGGCAGGTCGTGGTGCCGAAGGACGGCAACCAGAGCACGCCAGTGCAGGGTTTTTATGCCGCCGGCGAATGCGCCTGTGCCTCGGTGCACGGCGCCAACCGCCTCGGCACCAATTCGCTGCTCGACCTGCTGGTGTTCGGCAAGTCGGCCGGAGAAACCGCCGTGGCCGATCTGAAGAACAGCGTCAATGCGCACAAGCCCTTGCCGCAGGAAGCCATCGACAAGACCCTGGCGCGCGTCAATCGCCTGAATCACCAGAAGGATGGCGCCGATGTGCATGACACGCGGCTGACCATGCAACGCACCATGCAGAAACATGCCGGCGTGTTCCGCTTCAAGAACATGCTGGCCGATGGCGTGCAGCGCATCGGCGAAATCGCGGAGCAGGTGGCGCAGACCCAGATCAAGGACAAGTCGATGGTGTTCAACACCGCCCGCATCGAGGCGCTGGAACTCGACAACCTGATCGAAGTCGCCAAGGCCACCATCACCTCGGCCAACGCGCGCACCGAATCGCGCGGTGCCCACGTCCGCGACGACGCCACGGATACCCCGGAAACGCCGGACGGACGCGACGACAAGAACTGGCTCAAGCACTCGCTGTGGTACCGCGAAGGCAATCGCCTCGACTACAAGGCGGTGCAGATGAAGCCGATGAGTGTCGATACCATCGAGCTCAAGAAGCGCGCCTACTGACAAGGAACCGACGATGACGAACGCCAACCGTACCGTCCAATTCAAGATCTATCGCTACGATCCGGATCAGGACGCCAAACCCTATATGCAGGACATCTCGGTCGAGATCGAATCGACCGACCGCAAACTGCTCGACGCCATGGTCAAGCTCAAGGCCAAGGACGATTCGATCGCTTTCCGCCGCTCCTGCCGCGAAGGCGTCTGCGGTTCCGACGCGATGAACATCAACGGCAAGAACGGCCTGGCCTGCCTGACCGCGATGGACAGCTTCCCCGAAGGCAAGCCGATCGTGCTGCGTCCGTTGCCGGGGTTGCCGGTGATCCGCGACCTGATCGTGGACATGACGCAGTTCTTCAAGCAGTACAACTCAATCAAGCCCTACCTGATCAACAACGATCCGCCGCCCGAGCGCGAGCGCCTGCAGTCGCCCGAAGATCGCGATGAGCTGAACGGTCTCTACGAATGCATCCTGTGTGCCTGCTGCTCGACCTCCTGTCCGTCCTTCTGGTGGAACCCGGACAAGTTCGTCGGCCCGGCCGGCCTGCTGGCGGCCTACCGCTTCATCGCCGATACACGCGACCAAGCGACCGCCGAGCGGCTCGACGACCTCGAAGACCCGTATCGCCTGTTCCGCTGCCACACCATCATGAACTGTGTCGACGTTTGCCCGAAGGGCCTCAACCCGACCAAGGCGATCGGCAAAATCAAGGAAATGATGGTCCGCCGGGCCGTCTGAATATGCATACAACCTTTCCCCCATCCCCCTTCCCCAGGAAGGGGGTGACCATGGTTCCGCCGCGAGCGCGGCGTCCGTATTTTTGGACGCTGCCTTCTTGGGGCGGCCCGGCAAAGGCATGAAAGAGGACCGCAAGGCACGCATCAATCGCCTGAAATGGCATTGCCGGCGCGCCTTGCTGGAACTGGACCTGGTTTTCGATCGCTTCTGGGAGCGCCATGAGGGCGATCTCGACGCGCAAGGCGAGGCGGCGCTGGAACGCCTGCTGGAACTGCAAGACCACGACTTGTGGGCATTGGTGAGCGGCAGGGATGCCACCGATGATCCGCAACTGAAAAAAATGATCGAGCGGCTGCGGGAAGTTTCACCCGCCGCCAATTTTGAGTGACAGAAGCATTTCAACGGACCTGAAAGAGGATCTGATTATGAGCACGAATCGCACAGCAAGCCTGACCATAGACGGCAAGACCGTGGAGTTTCCGGTGATGACAGGAGTTCACGGCAACGATGTGATCGACATCCGCACCTTGGGAGCCAAGACCGGGTTGTTCACCTACGACTCCGGCTTTCTTTCGACGGCAAGCTGCCAGTCGAAAGTGACCTTCATCGACGGCGACAAGGGTGAACTGCTGTATCGCGGCTATCCGATCGAACAACTGGCGGAGAGCTGCAACTTCCTCGAAGTCGCCTATCTGCTGAAGAACAGCGAGTTGCCCAACTCGACTCAGAAATTCGATTTCGAGAACACGATCAAGAAACATACGATGGTGCACGAACAACTGGTCAAGTTCTTCCAGGGCTTCCGTCGTGACGCCCATCCGATGGCCGTGATGGTCGGTGTGGTGGGAGCACTGTCAGCCTTCTATCACGATGCCACGGACTTTTCGGATCCGGCCGACCGCAACGTATCGTTCAACCGGTTGGTGGCCAAGCTGCCGACCATCGTCGCCATGGCCTACAAGTACAACATCGGCCAGCCTTTCATGTATCCGCGCAATGACCTCGACTACACCGCCAACTTCATGCACATGATGTTCGGCACGCCCTGCGAGGAATACAAGCCGAATCCGGTGCTGACCCGCGCGCTGGATATCATCTTTACGCTGCACGCTGACCACGAGCAGAACGCCTCGACCTCGACAGTACGCTTGGCCGGATCAAGCGGCGCTAATCCTTTCGCCTGCATCTCGGCCGGCATTGCCTGCCTCTGGGGTCCCGCTCACGGCGGCGCGAACGAGGCGTGCCTGCAGATGCTGGAGGAGATCGGCGACGTATCCCGCGTCGGCGAGTACATCAAGCGCGCCAAGGACAAGAACGACAGCTTCAAGCTGATGGGTTTCGGCCATCGCGTGTACAAGAACTTCGATCCGCGCGCCAAGCTGATGGGCAAGGTCTGCGCCGACGTCCTCGCCGAACTGGGTCTGGAGAACGACCGCCTGTTCAAGCTGGCCAAGGAATTGGAGAAGATCGCTCTGGAAGATCCCTATTTCGTCGAGAAGAAGCTCTACCCGAACGTGGACTTCTATTCCGGCATCGTGCAGCGTGCGCTCGGCATCCCGACCTCGATGTTCACCTGCATCTTCGCCCTGGCCCGCACCGTGGGCTGGATGGTGCAGTGGGAAGAGATGATCACCGATCCCGAGTACAAGATTGGTCGTCCGCGTCAGCTGTACATCGGTGCCGCGCGTCGCGACGTCTCGCCGCTGGGCCAGCGCTGAGACATAAGGAGGGGCGGACCACGCCCCCTTTTTTTTGCTTTACCCCATTCCGAATCAGGTGATGCAATGATGAAGCAGATGCTGTCCAACTCGTATCTGTTCGGCACCAATACGCCTTACATCGAGGAACTCTACGACGCCTATCTCGCCAATCCGGCCTCGGTCGAGCCGGCATGGCGCGACTATTTCGACAAGCTCGGCACCTTGCCGGGTGCCGGTAACTACACGGGTCCCGACGTCGCCCACTATCCGGTGATCACTTCCTTCGCCCAGCGAGCGAAGGAAGGCACCCTGCAGGCCTCGTCCCGCGCCGCCAACTCCGATGGCAAGCAGGTCAAGGTGCTGCAGATGATCAATGCCTACCGCTTCCTCGGCAACCGCTGGGCACAACTCGATCCCCTCAAGCGCAGCGAGCGGCCGGCGATTCCCGAACTCGAACCCTCCCATTACGGCTTCACCGAGGCCGACCTGGGCCAGGTGTTCCAAACCGGGTCCTTTGCTGCCGTACCCGACACCGCCACCCTGAGAGAAATCCTCGAGGCGTGTCGGCAGACCTTCTGCGGCACCATCGGCACCGAGTTCATGTACATCTCGGACGTCGGCCAGAAACGCTGGTTGCAGAACAAACTGGAACCGATTCGCGGCACGCCGACCTATACGCCGGAAGACAAGAAGCGCTTCCTGGTGCAACTGACTCATGCCGAGACGCTGGAGCGTTACCTGCATACCAAGTATGTCGGCCAGAAGCGCTTCTCGCTCGAAGGCGGCGAAGCGCTGATCCTGGCCATGGATCAACTGATCCGTACCGCCGGCACAGTCGGCGTGCAGGAAATGGTCATCGGCATGGCCCACCGCGGCCGGCTCAACGTGCTGGTGAATACCCTGGGCAAGCAGCCGGCGATGCTGTTCGACGAGTTCGAGGGCAAGAAGAAGTCGGCGCTCTCGGCCGGCGACGTCAAGTACCACATGGGCTATTCGTCCGACGTCGGTACGCCGGGCGGTCCGGTGCATCTGACGCTGGCCTTCAATCCCTCGCATCTCGAAATCGTCAATCCCGTGGTTGCCGGTTCGGTCTATGCGCGTCAGGTGCGCCGCGGCGCCGAGGGCAAAGTCCAGGCGCTGCCGGTGCTGATCCACGGCGACGCCGCGGTGGCCGGCCAGGGCGTGAACCAGGAGATGCTCAACTTCTCCAATACGCGCGGCTATGGTACGGGCGGCACGGTGCACATCGTGGTGAACAACCAGATCGGCTTCACTACTTCCGACTTGCGCGACTACCGTTCCTCGCTGTATTGCACCGACATCTTCAAGATGATCGAGGCGCCGATCTTCCACGTCAATGGCGACGATCCCGAAGCGGTCGCGCTGGTCACCCAGATCGCCATGGAGTACCGCCAGGAATTCAAGAAGGACGTGGTGATCGACATCGTCTGCTTCCGCAAGCTCGGCCACAACGAGCAGGACGAGCCGATGGTGACGCAGCCCTTGATGTACAAGAAGATCGCCCAGCATCCCGGCACGCGCCGGCTCTATGCCGACAAGCTCGAAGCCCAGGGCGTCATCGGCAAGGGCGATGCCGAGCAGATGATCAAGGATTACCGTGCGGCGCTGGACGAAGGCCGGCACCTGATCGACCCGGTGATCAGCGATTACCAGAGCAAGTTCTCGATCGACTGGACGCCCTACATCAATGTGCCCTACACCGAGAAGTGCGACACTACGGTGTCGATGACCGAGATGCAGCGCCTGGCGACGCGCCTCACCTCGGTTCCGGACAATTTCACGCTGCACTCGCGGGTGCAGAAAATCATCGACGACCGCAAGCTGATGGGCGAAGGCAAGCTGCCGGTCGACTGGGGCATGGCCGAAAACCTGGCCTATGCCTCGCTGGTCTCGGCCGGCTACAACGTCCGCGTGTCGGGTGAGGACGTCGGCCGCGGCACCTTCTTCCATCGCCACGCCGCGCTGCACGACCAGAATCGCGAGAAGTGGGACGAGGGCATCTTCTGGCCGCTGCAGAACATCCAGGAAAACCAGGGCCATTTCATGTGCTTCGACTCGGTGCTGTCCGAGGAAGCCGTACTCGCCTTCGAATACGGTTTCGCTACGGCGGCGCCCAACGAGATGGTGGTCTGGGAAGCGCAGTTCGGCGACTTCGCCAACGGCGCCCAGGTGGTCATCGACCAGTTTCTGTCCTCCGGTGAAGCCAAGTGGGGCCGCGGTTGCGGCCTGGTGATGCTGCTGCCGCACGGATACGAAGGGCAGGGGCCGGAGCATTCGTCGGCGCGTCTCGAGCGCTATATGCAACTTTCGGCGGACTTCAACTGGGAGGTCTGCGTGCCGTCTAACGCGGCGCAGGTCTACCACATGCTGCGCCGCCAGATGCTGCGCAAGCAGCGCAAGCCGCTGATCGTCATGACGCCGAAGTCGCTGCTGCGCCACAAGGACGCCACAAGTTCGCTCGAAGAACTGGCCAACGGTACCTTTCAGACCATCATCGGCGAGATCGACAAGGTCGACCCCAAGAAGGTTACCCGCATGGTCACCTGCGCCGGCAAGGTGTATTTCGACCTGCTGGCGGCGCGGCGGGAAAAGAAGATCGACAACGTCGTCCTGGTGCGTGTCGAGCAGCTCTATCCCTTTGATGACCGCCGGCTGCACGAGGAGATGCTGAAGTATCCCAACCTCAAGGAACTGATCTGGTGTCAGGAAGAGCCGATGAACCAGGGCGCCTGGTACGCCAAGCACCATCGCCTGGAGCGGCTGATCAAGAAGGGGCAGATCCTCGATGCGGTGGCACGCGCCTCGTCGCCTTCCCCCGCCGTCGGCTACGCCGCCAAACACGTCCTGCAGCAGAAGGAAGTGGTCAACGCTGCCCTCGGCATCAAGGAATAACGGAGAAATGAAGACCATCCCCTCGGTCCCCTTCCCACGGAAGAGGATGACCATTGTTCGCGGGCTGCGCCCGCTCCATTTTTTGGCCGTTTCTCCTTGGGGCGGCCCTGCGGAGAAATCATGATTATCGAAGTCAAAGTACCCCAGTTGTCCGAATCGGTGGCCGAAGCCACTCTGTCGGCCTGGCATGTCAAGGAAGGCGATGCCGTCACCCGCGATCAGAACCTGATCGATATCGAAACCGACAAGGTGGTCCTGGAACTGCCGGCACCGGACAGCGGCGTGATCGTCAAGATCATCAAGGGCAACGGTGAGACCGTGGTTGCCGGCGAAGTCATTGCGCAACTGGACACCGAGGCCAAGGGCGCCGTGGCGGTTCCTGCCGCCGCCAAGCCGGCCGCAGTCGCTGCGCCGGCCCCGACCGCGGCTGCGACGGCGATGCCGGCGGCGCGCAAGATCATGGACGAAAAGAGCATTGCTGCCGCCGATGTGCAGGGCAGTGGCCGCGGTGGCCGCATTCTCAAGGAAGACGTCAGCGGCGCTGCCCGGCCGCCCGCCGCTACACCGGCTGCCGTGTCGCCAGCGCCAACTCTTGCGACCAAGCCGGCCTTGCCGCAACCCAACGTCGTCAATGCCGACGCCATCATTGCCGATCGCCCCGAGCAACGGGTGCCGATGTCGCGTCTGCGTGCCCGCGTCGCCGAGCGCCTGGTGCAGTCGCAATCTACCAACGCGATCCTGACCACCTTCAACGAGGTCAACATGGCCCCGGTGATGGAAATGCGCAAGAAGTACCAGGACAAGTTCGAGAAGGAACATGGCGTCAAGCTCGGCTTCATGTCCTTCTTCGTCAAGGCTGCGGTTGCCGCATTGAAGAAATACCCGGTGATCAACGCCTCGGTCGACGGCAACGACATCGTCTATCACGGCTACTTCGACATCGGCATCGCGGTCGGCAGTCCGCGCGGCCTGGTGGTGCCGATCCTGCGCGACGCCGACCAGATGAGCCTGGCCCAGATCGAAAAGAAGATCGCTGAATTCGGCGCCAAAGCCAAGGACGGCAAGCTCTCCCTGGAAGACCTCAGCGGCGGCACCTTCTCGATATCCAACGGCGGCGTGTTCGGTTCGATGCTGTCGACGCCGATCATCAATCCACCACAGTCGGCCATCCTTGGCGTGCATGCGACGAAGGACAGGGCGGTGGTCGAGAACGGCCAGATCGTGATCCGCCCGATCAACTACCTCGCCATGTCTTACGACCACCGCATCATCGACGGTCGCGAAGCGGTGCTGGGCCTGGTCACCATGAAGGAAGCGCTGGAAGACCCGGCGCGCCTCCTGCTGGACGTTTAAGGAATCCCCATGGCAAACAAAAAATTTGACGTGGTGGTGATCGGCGGCGGCCCTGGCGGTTACGTCGCGGCCATCCGTGCGGCGCAACTGGGGCTGTCCACGGCCTGTATCGAATCCGAGGCTTATGCCGATCCGAAGGGCGAGGTGCGCCTGGGCGGCACCTGTCTCAATGTCGGCTGCATTCCCTCCAAGGCGCTGCTGCAATCCTCGGAACTCTATGAGCAGGCCAATCATTCCTTCGTCATGCACGGGATCTCCGCCACCGGCGTCAAGATGGACGTGGCGACCATGATGAAGCGCAAGGACAATATCGTCGGCCAACTGACCGGCGGCATCAAGGGGCTGTTCAAGAAGAACAAGGTCACGCTGCTGCCCGGTCACGGCAAGTTCGTGAATCGCGAGGAGGAGCGCTGGCGGATCGACGTCAATGGCGAGATCGTCGAAGCCACGCATGTCGTCGTCGCCACCGGCTCGAAGGCCCGGCATCTGCCCGGGATTGCGGTCGATAACAAGCTGATTTGCGACAACGTCGGTGCCCTGGCCTTCGACTCGACGCCGAAGCGCCTCGGCGTCATCGGTGCCGGCGTGATCGGGCTGGAGCTCGGTTCGGTCTGGAAGCGCCTGGGTTCGGAGGTGACGATCCTCGAAGCGCTGCCGGATTTCCTCGGTTCGGCCGATCAGGCCGTGGCCAAGGAAGCCTGGAAGGTGTTTACCCAGAAGCAGGGTCTCAATATCCAGCTCGGCGTCAAGATCACCAAGGTCGAAACCGGCAAGAAAGGCATCAGTGTCGAGTATGAACTCGGGGATGAAACCCGTACCCTGCAGTGCGATCGCCTGATAGTTTCCGTCGGCCGGGTGCCTCACACCGAAGGTCTAGGCGGCGAGAATGTCGGTCTGGCGATCAACCCGCGCGGCTATATCACGGTGGATAAGAACTGCCGCACCAACCTGCCCAATGTCTGGGCCGTCGGCGATGTCGTACCCGGACCGATGCTGGCGCACAAGAGCATGGAAGAGGGCGTCATGGTGGCCGAATGCATCGCCGGACAGAAGGGTCATGTCAATCTGGATACCGTGCCCTGGGTCATTTACACGCATCCGGAAATCGCCTGGGTGGGCAAGACCGAACAGCAGTTGAAGAATGAAGGCGTCGAATATCGCACCGGCCAGATCCCCTTTGTCGCCAACGGCCGCGCGCTGGGCCAGGGCGATACTACCGGCTTCGTCAAGATGATCGCCTGCGCCAAGACCGATCGCATTCTCGGCGTCCATGTGATCGGCAACAATGCTTCCGAGCTGATCGCCGAAGCCGTGGTGGCCATGGAGTTCAACGCCGCATCGGAGGATATCGCCCGCATCTGTCACGCCCATCCGACCTTGTCCGAGGCCATGCACGAAGCGTCGCTGGCCGTCGACAAGCGCGCGCTGCACTTCTGAACCTGTTGACTGTCCTATCAGGGCGGCCGGGTCAGCCCGGCCGCCCTTGTCATTGATGCCCCACAAAATCCTCAAAGTCCCCAAGGACGGCATGATCGAAGGCTTCAATGCCGCGCTGACCGCGCGCGGCATTGAAGCCGATCCGGCACAGCTTGTCGCGGCCCGGCGCCTGCAGAGGTTCTACGACGAGTTGCTGGCACTCAAGGCGGCGCGGCGCAGCCGCCTGCGCAAGTTGCTGGTGAATCCCGAACTGCCGCGCGGCGTCTGGTTCTGGGGTGGGGTGGGGCGCGGCAAGAGCTTCCTGATGGACTGCTTCTTTGCCGCGGTGCCCTATCAGCGCAAGCGGCGCGTGCATTTTCATGCCTTCATGCGCGAGATTCACGAATCCCTGCGCGCGCACCGCAACGAAGCCGACCCGCTGGCACAAGTCGCGGCGCGCATCGCGCGGGAAACCCGCCTGATGTGCTTCGACGAATTCCACGTCTCCGACATCGCCGACGCCATGATGCTGGGCCGATTGATGCAGGCCCTGTTCGACGCCGGCGTGGTGTTCTGCATCACCTCCAACTATCCGCCGGACGGTCTCTATCCGAACGGGCTGCAGCGCGAGTTATTCCTGCCGACCATCGATCTGTTGCGGCGGCAACTGGATGCGATCGAGATCGATGCCGGCATCGATTATCGTCTGCGGGCGCTGGAGCAGGCCCAGGTATTCATTGCGAACGACGATGCCGCGGCGGAGGCAGTCATCGAGCAGACGTTCAGAAATATCTCGGGCGGTCCCGGGCACACGCAGCCGGTCGAGGTGCTGGGCCGGCAACTGCCGGTGGTGCATCGAGCGCCCGGAGTGATCTGGTTCGATTTCGCCACGCTGTGCGGCGGTCCGCGCTCGCAAAATGACTATCTCTGGCTGGCGAATCGGCACCACACCCTGTTCCTCTCAAGGGTGCCGCGGATGGGCGCCGACATGGCCAGCGAAGCAAGGCGTTTCACCTGGCTGGTCGATGTGCTCTACGACCACCGCGTCAAGCTCATCATCGGCGCCGCCTGCCCGGCCGAAGAGCTATATACGCGAGGCGTGCAGGCCGGCGAATTCAAGCGCACCGTAAGTCGCCTGATCGAAATGCGCTCCCTCGAATACCTTGCCAGCCCGCATCGGCACGAGGATACGCTGGCACTCGACGTGGAGGACCGCCGCACTTGATTCCTTCCCGGCAGACTCGGTTAGAATGAACCGAGTTCGCCGAAGAAGGAGAACCACATGCTGCATCAAGGTGAAAAAGCGCCGGAGTTTTCGCTGCCCGACGCAGATATGGAGTGGTTCGATTTTGGCTCACTGCGCGGTCGTCAACATGCCGTGCTGTTTTTCTATCCGCGCGACGGAACCCCCTATTGCACCCTGGAGGCCGCCGATTTCTCGGATCACGAAAACGAATTCGCCCGCTTGGACTGCGTCGTGCTCGGCGTCTCGCGTGACGATTGCCTTTCGCACGCGGATTTTCGCGACAAGCACGGCCTTTCGGTGCGGCTCTTGTCTGACGAGGAAGGCGATGTCTGTCGCAAGTTCGGCGTGTCCCAGTTTCGCGAACGGGACGGCCACAAGAAGCTCTGTGTAATACGTTCCACATTCGTCGTCGATAAGGAAGGCATCGTTCGTCACGCCCTCTACGATGTGCATCCGAAAGGGCATGCCGCCGAGGTTTATCAACTTGTTAAAAGCCTCAACGGCAAAGGAAAGCAACATGCTCATCGCTAGGAACACCGTCGTCACTCTCAATTACAGCGTCAAGGACGTTGATGGCACGTCCATCGACGAAGGCGCGGCACCGCTGGTCTACCTGCACGGCGGCTATGGCGGAATTTTCGATCGGATCGAGGAGGAACTTCAGGGCAAAGCCGTGGGTGACGCTTTGGAAGTGAAACTGGAACCCGAGGATGCATTCGGCGAATATGACGCCGAGCTGGTCGCCATCGAGTCGCGCCAGCTGTTTCCCGAGAACATCGAAGTCGGCATGCAGTTCGAGCGCGGCAGCGAAGACGGCGAAGACGACGATATGCTGTTCACCATCACCGACATTGCGGACGACAAGGTCGTGGTGGATGGCAATCATCCGCTGGCCGGCATCGCCCTGCTGTTCTCCTGCACCGTGACCGGCGTGCGTACCGCGACGGACGAGGAAGTCACTCACGGCCATGTCCACGGCGAACACGGGCATCACCACTGAAACTGATTGACGCTCGTTTGCGCGAGGGGGCTTGGCCCCCTTTTCGCTTCCGGCGAGGGCAATGAGCTATGTCTGGCACTGATCCTGCTGCCGCCCCGAACTGGCCCTCGATACCCGCCTGCTACGGTTGGCTGTCCCTCGACCGGCGCGGGCGCTGGAAATTGAAGGGGGAGGGCATCAGCCACACCGGCCTGATTGCTTTCATCAACAGCCATTATGCCGCCGATGATACCGGCAACTGGATTTTTCAGAATGGACCTCAGGCCGTGTTTGTCGCTCTCGACTACACGCCGTTTGTGTTGCGATTGGGCCTTGATGATCGCCTGACCGCACACACCGGTGCCGCGGCGGGCCGCGCCAGCGCCGCCTATCTGGATGAGGAAGGCAACGTACTCCTGCAGACCGCTCTGGGTGTCGGGCTGCTTGATGACCGCGATCTTCCCGCATTCATTGCCGCGTGCTGGAACGCGACTGGGCAGCCCGCCGACGAGGACGCCTTGCTCGACACCATGAACGGCGGTTCGACCGTGGTCTGGCACGGCCTGCCCGTGCAAGCCATCCGGCGTGGCGATGCCGCGGGTTTTTTCGGTTTCTGCCCTAACCCAAAGCCTTGACTTTGCAGGCCGGGACTTATTCCCGACCGGCGTTGCGCAGAGTCAGGCGCACGTACCGTCGCGGGTGTCGGTCAGTATGGGCCAGAGACCTTCCCAGGCATTGCCCGTGCACATCTTCTGACACTGCTGGAAGGCGACGGTGACCCGCTCGCCCTGCTCCCAAATGCGTACGATGCAGCGGTCGCGTAAATGGTTCAGTTCGACGTTCGGCAAGTGCCGCGTCTGGCGGAAATCCTTCAGATCGAAGCTGCAGTTGCCGCGCCGCGGAACATTGATGCTGGCCTCGAATGACAAGACCCGTGCCTGTTCGATTGCCAGCCTCATCGATCCGCTGTAGCCGGCTTCGTCGCGGAAAATACAGTCGGCCTTCACGTTCAGTGGCCGCGTCGGAATCGGGCCGGGTTTTTTTGCCTTGGGCGCCGCAGGCGGGCTGATTACCGGCGGCAACTTCGATTCGGGCTGTGGCGCTGCCACCGGCGGTGCCGGTTCCGGCTTGGCGCATGCGCCGAGGAGAAGGGCCAACAGGATCGATGCGACGCGACGCGGCATGCTCATCTCGGTTTGGGCAAATAGTCAATTGTATTTGGACCGGGGGTTGGCCTAACAAGTTGCAGCCCGTCCGTAGTTACCATGCCTTTGATATGGATATGCGGCAGAAGGCGATCATGGTCTTTCAAGGTAAGATTGCCGCACCGTAAACCGTACCTGACATGCAGTCTGAAATCAGGCGCGAGCCGGCGTCGGCGAATGCTGTTGGCTGGCGTGATGCATGGCTGACTGGATGATAGGCAATGGAATCGACGACCCGGCGACTGCGACGATATGAAGCTGAAACGACTCCTTGCGCGGTCGACGCCGCAGAGCCGCCGCTGGATTTCTTCTCGCCTTTCGGACCGCTGATCGCCAGGCTCCGATTGCCGCAGGTTCTGGTGGATCGCCTCAACGCTTACGCCGATACCAGGGTATCGCCGGATCGGAGCACCGAGTTCCTGCTGCCCGCCGATTTCGTTTCAGCAGGAGGTGACGAGTCCCTTGTCCATCATGTGGCGGATTTTATCAGGCGCTATCTCGCGCGGGCGGAAGGCTCCCGGGCCGAGCGCGTGGATTTCGATGTTTTCTGGGTCGTCAGCCAATACGCCGGAACGCCAAGCCCGGTGCACTTCCACTCGGGTGATGTCGCGGGAGTGCTCTACCTCAAGTTGCCTGTCGTCGATGAGGCGGAGGAGGCGAGAACCTATATCGCGGGCCGACAGGCCGGCTACATCAATTTCCTGATCGGCGGAAAGCAGCGCTTGTCGAAATCGCTGATCAGCTTCAAGCCGCAAGTCGGAGATTTCTACGTGTTTCCAGGATGGCTGCTGCATGTCGCGGAGCCATTTCTTGGCACCGGCGAGCGAAGGTCGCTGGCATTCAATGCCGTCGTCGACGTCGAGGACCCATGATCCGCACGTGCCGATCACCCTGCCTTCACACCTCCGATGTGGCAGCCAAGTGGCGACAACGCCAATGACGGTTTTGCCAGGACAGGGCAGCGCCGAGAATCCGTGCCCGGGATATTTGTGCATCGAGAAATTCATGCGCGATGCGGTCGGCGCCCGTGCCCTGCAGAGCGCGCTCGAACTGGGGCTGATCGACGATTTGTCGCGGCAATCAGGCGCCGATTTCGCCGCGCTCGCGGCGCGATCGCGAATCGATCCACGCGGCCTGCATCTGCTGCTCGGGATGCTGCGCGCAAATCAGGTGATCGAAGAGCGGGATGGACGATTCGCGTTATCTGCAGCGTTCACAACGGCGCTTGACTATCGCGACCTGCTTGCGGCGAAGCTCGATTTTGCATCGCTGGTCGCTCCCGACTTTCTGGGCATGTTCTCGACCCTGTTGGTCGATCCGCAGCGCTTTTTCGAGACCTCGACGATATTCGATCTCTTCTCCTATGAACGCTGCTTCGAGCCGACGCCGGAAAACATGTTGGCGACCCGGCGCTGGACGCATTTCACGACTATCCTCACCAAGTATGAAGCGCAGGCCTGCATCGATCACCACAATTTCGCGTCCAGCCGGCGCTTGCTCGATGTCGGCGGCAACAGCGGGGAGTTTGCCCTGCGCATTTGCAGGGCGCACGCCGGGGTGCAGGCGAGCGTCTTCGATCTGCCCCTGGTCTGCGACATCGGTATGGAGCACCTGAGAGGCGAGCCGGAGGCGGCGAGAATTACGTTCGTCAAGGCAGGCAGCAGGGCACGCGACGATTTCCCCTCGGGCTTCGACACCGTCTGTTTCAAGTCGATGTTGCACGACTGGCCGGACCAGGAAGTCGGGCAGTTTCTTGAGAACGCCTACCGTGCGCTTGATCCAGGCGGCACGCTGCTGATTTTCGAGCGCGGCATATTCGACCCGAAGAGCCAGCCTATCCCCTATTCGATGATCCCGATCATGCTGTTTTTCCGATCCTATCGTTTGCCGGACGAATACCTCATGCAACTTGAGCGAGTTGGTTTTCGTGACATCAATATCCGGGTCATCCTGCTCGAAATGCCGTTTCTGCTGATTACTGCCACCAAGTGACATCGCCTGACCAGCCAGAAAGCGGGTCTGCCGTCGTCGGTAGGCTTGAAGGAGATAGCAGATGAGCTACCCTGAATACGCCACAGCGAATGAAGCGCAGTTCGATTTTTGCCTGTGGCCCTATACCGCGATGCAGCCAATCGAAGGAAAACTGCGGTCCATTAATCTCCTCGCGGATTCATTCGATGGCCAGCAGACAGGGCAGCGCGCGATGGACATGGTGTCGGCCATCCGCAAGCGGCTCGGCGACCTGCGCACCGTCTGGGGGGTGAAACAGGCCGGGGGCGAGATCAGCTGGGAATTTTATTTTTACGACTACGCAAGGACAGAGCGTGAGCGTTCGATTCCTCTGGTCCTCGAAACCATCCGTCCCTGGGTGTCGTGCGATGTAACTGTCACCGAAAGTGCTCCCTACTTCATGTTCTCACTGGATTTTTCCCGGCAGACATTGCTCAAGGGAGGCGAACTCGATGAAGTCCAGATGTACATCGGCAATATTGGCAGCACGGTGTCCTCCGGTATCTGCTACGGGGTAGCAAGACACGGAATTCGTTTGAAGAACTTCTATTTCTTTTTTGATGCCCGAACGGAAATGACCGAGATCGAGGGCAAAGTCTGCACTTCCGCCTACCTCGATGCAGCGAACTTCAAGATCGACGACGTACTGTGGCCGGAATTGAGGGATTGCCAAGTCATCGTGGTGGCTAACAAGCCGGACCGTGATGGCGTGTATTTTTCTCGCGTCAGCGTGTCACAGTTGCTATGGTTCCTGAAACGGATGCGCTATCCTGAAAGAGAGATCAAGTTCCTGGAGAGCAATATGGACCGCCTCGACCACATGCTCTACGACGTCGGTTTTGACTACCGGATGGAGGACGGGCGTTTGAACATCCTGAAGAGTGCCTACTATGGGGTCTTCTGACCCGACGGTGTGGCCGATCGGCTTTGTGCGGCAGGTACCGGTGGTGATCGGCAGGGAAGGTACTGCCAGCCGCTTCGATCACACGGACTATGTTTCATCGACGCTGGAGTTCCGCTGCAACCTCAAGTGCGTCCATTGCATGATCGAGGACACCATGGACCGTCTGGTGCCGCAGAGCCCGGACCAGTTGAAGGCCTTGCTGGCGCATAACGCAGCGCATCGAAAATGGACTGGATTGATCCTGACCGGATCCGAAATCACTTTGCACCGCGACTTGCCGGAATGGGCGCGGATGGCCCGCCGTAGCGGCTTTCAGCATGTACGCATCCAGACCCATGGCATGCGCCTGGCACAGGCCGGCTATTGCGAAGAATTGATCGAGGCGGGGGTCGACGAATTCTTCGTCAGCGTGACTGCAGCCGACGCCGAGACCCACGATGCGATCACCCAGGTGCCGGGCTCATTCGACAAGACCTTGCGCGGCCTGGAGCTGCTCGATGCCTGCGATCACGTCTCCACGATCACCAACACGGTGGTGACCGCCCTCAACTTTACCCAGCTGCCGCGCCTGGTCGAGCGGCTCGACGTGCTCAAACGGCTTGCGCAGATGGAATTCTGGTTCTATTTACCGATGAGCGAACTGGACGACAAGGGATTGATCGCTTCCCATCTGGACGCCTTGCCTTTCCTCAAGTCCGCGATTGCGGCCCTACGTGCCGCAGGCCGCGGCATCGAGGTCAAGAACTTCCCGGAATGCCTGCTGGGCGCCGATCGCGACGTGCTCTACAACGATCAGCCTGCGCTTTTCATCGATCCGGCCTTCTGGACCGAATTCGACCGCAATGGCTTTCATCAGTGCGTCCACCGCGAGCGCTGCGCGTCGACCCAGTGTCTGGGGCTGAATAGCGCCTATCGGGCGAAGTACGGGGACCATGCGGAGTCGCTTGCACCGTTGCCGGACGCCCAGAATAGGACGGCGCCAGATGCAGAATCTGGCGTCCGCTAGAATGGTCCAGCTTACCCGCAGTATATCAATACAAATATACCCAAAAAATTACTTCAAAGATGAATTATTTCGACTATCAAATATAGAGTTTCTAGTTTAGACTTAATGAATATCCAAGATGCCGGGGGGCATCGGATTTCGACACTTTTTTCGGGGATGGAAGCATGGCAACTCTGCTGTTCTATGAAAAACCGGTACCTCTCAATGTCGACGTGCATCTCAAGACGCAACTGGGATCGCTCGGCACGGATGTCGGATTTGCCGCAAATACCAATTCGGTCCCTCTCGCAGCGGTAGAGTTCATCGACACGGCGCGGGAGTACCCAATCGCGTTTACCGGAAAGGACGGGGCTGCGCTGTTTCCGATCGCGTTGGTTGGGGTACGCCAAAACGAGAATTTGTTTGTCACGGCAGAGAATCGTTGGGATGGTCGCTACATACCCGCCTTTGTGCGGCGCTATCCCTTTGTGTTGGCCGAGAAGCAGGGCGCGGACGACTTCAACGTCTATATCGACGAGGCTTATCCCGGATTCGGGGCAGCGGATGGCGAGAGAATTTTTACCGACGACGGCGAACATACGCCGTTGCTGAAGCAGGCACTTGAGTTTCTCGGAACCTATCAAGGAGAGATCACGCGTACCCGGCAGTTTGTCGAGCGCCTGCAGTCGCTCGATTTGCTGATTCCCCGCGTGTTGGAGGTGGTGCGCAACAACGAGTCGCCGCTGGTGCTTCAGGGTTTCAGCGTCGTCGATGAGCAGCGCCTGGCTGCGCTGGCCGACGCCGACCTGCTTGCACTGGCGAGGGACGGCTACCTTGCCTTGATCTATGCCCATCTTGGTTCGCTCGGCAACGTCGCGCGCTTGTCCGAACGTCTCGAAGCACGGTTGACGGCTGCAGTTCCGGCATTGGATGCGCCAGTATCGGAGTCCGGCCCGTCGTCGAAGAAGAAGCGCGGAAACGGGAAAGAAGTTCAGACGGACTAGCGGTGCGCAAAAGAAAGTAAAAGCAAGAACGAGAAGCTTTTTGGCGGGGCGGAACTGAGTCGGCTCAGGTCCATATGACAGGAGGCGGTGATGAGGTTCGGAAACAGGGGCAATACCCGGGCTTGGGCGTTGCTCGTGCTGGCGCTGGGGGGGGCTGGATGTTTTCCAGCGTATGGCGAAGACCTCGCGCAGGTGTACTTGTTGTCGAAGGATAGCGATCCGAAGTACAGGGCCGGTCGCTTCGAGTTCGAAGCGATCAGCTATAGCGAACCGCAAGCTCGTGCGGCCCTGCTGCCAAACGTTTCGATCGAAGCATCGCAGATCGATACCCGCCAGCGCATCATCAACAGTGCCAATGCGGTTTTTGCCACGGGCATGTCACGCTATCCGACGCGCAACCTGACCCTTACGCTTACCCAGCCTATATTCAAGGTCTCAGCCTGGCATGGTTACGAGCAGGCGAAGACCAAAGTCAAGCAAGCGGCAGCGAACTTTGCCGCTCTTGAGCAAGACCTGATGCTGCGTGCCGCGACAGCCTATCTGAACGTGCTCGCAGCACGAGACGCGCTGGGCTTTGCCGAGGCCGAACGCGATGCGATCAAGCGCCAACTCGACCTGGTGCAGCAGCGATTCAGCAGCGGACTGGTAGCCCGCGTCGGGCTGCATGAAGCCAAGGCGCGCTATGAGTTGAAAGAGGCGGATGTGGTGGCTGCCAGAAACGACCTCGACGACAAATTGCAGGCTTTGCGCGAAATGACCGGCAAGTTGGTAGTCGGCCTCAAGCCATTGCGTGAGGAGTTTCCGCTGGAGCAACCGAATCCTCCCGAGATCAACCAGTGGATTGACGCCGGGCTGCAACAGAATCTCATGCTGACCGCCCGTCGTCATGGCGTCGAAGTGGCGCAGCAGGAAATCACTCGCCAGAAGTCAGGTCACGCGCCTGTTGTCGATTTGGTGGTGACGCAGAATGGCAAGGTCACCGGAGGAAGCCTTTTCGGTGGCGGCAGCAATGTCGATACGACTGACGTGATGCTGCGGCTTACGATTCCCGTCTATTCGGGTGGCGCAACCGTGGCGATGACTGACGAGGCCGCAAAGCGCTATCAGGCGGCACTCGAAGATCTGGAACGGGATGTTCGTCAAATCGAGCGTCAGACCAGGGCGGCTTTCCAGGGAGTTACCGGAGGGACCGTCAGGATCAAGGCCTTGGCGCAGGGGGTGACTTCCTCGCTGAGTGCCAGGGAACTCAAGCTCGAGGGCTACAAATCGGGCCTGGAAACCATTATTCAGGTACTTGACGCCGAGCGGGATCTTTATGCCGCAAAGCGCGATTCGGCCAAGGCACGCTATGACTATCTGCTCAACCGCTTGCGGCTGAAACAGGCGGTAGGTACGTTGAGCGAGAACGATTTGCTGGAAACCAACAGACTGATGCAGTAGGCGCGGAGGTGGCTGCGCGGCCATCGGCGACGCATCGGTAGGGCAACAATAAAAAGGGCAGGTGATTTTCTTCGCACTGCCGCTGAGTGAAGGACTGCACGATGGCACGCACACCACTGACTACAGCGCTGACAACCCTGGCGAGTTCGATCGCCAAGGCGTTTCGGTCCCCCAGCAAATTACAGGCGCCGGAGCGGCGAAAGGCACTGTTCGAAGCCATGGAACAGCGCTTCTTGCTGTCGGTCGAGGGCGTGGTTCCGCCGCCGCCGCCCCCCGCCCAGACGCTGCCGGCCTTGGAAGCGCCACTCAATACCGAGGCTCCGATGCTGCCGGCAGGGCTGGGCGCTTCCTCGGTTCCGGTCCAATACACGATCCAGGGTGACGATGGGCAGGTCGTTGATCAAAATATGCCCGAGGCATTGCAGCCCGCCGCAGTGGATCCCGGTGGCGTTACGGCCACCGTGCCGACCATTGTGGCGATCGATCCGACATTGCCAAACGACGGTACCGGGTCGGACCTGAACGAACCGACAGCAGCGCCTTCCGCAGACATCGATCAAGCCGACGCATCCGTCACGGTTGCTGTCGCTGAGCAGGATGACGGGCTCTCGCCACAATTGCTCGCCGAGGTCACGGGCAGTGCCGCGGACGCCGAAACCGCGCAGCGGATTTCGCTCGCTGCCTATACCGCATTCGTGCAAAGCCGGCCGGCGCCGGCGCAACTGGTCATCGTCGATTCCGCCGTCACCAATTACGAGGCGCTGGTGAGGAATCTGGTCAGCTATGGCGCTGCCGAATCGACAAGTCTGGCGGCTCCCGGTAGTAACGGTGACGTCGCCGCGAATCCCGACCTGCAGTTGGAGGCGGCCCCGCAAAGCGATGTCCTGAGCATCGATGCGGGTGCTGTTGCGCCAGACGAGTCTTCGTCATCCGAGGCGCCGCAACTGACGGTTTCACGTTTTGGCGACATCGAAGTAGTGGTGCTGGATCATCGCTACGACGGCATCGAACAGATGACCGACATTCTTTCCGCCCACTATGGACTGGCAGCGGTGCAGGTTCTTTCCCACGGTGCGAGCGGAACGCTGCGCCTCGGATCGAGCCAGTTCAACGATGGCAGCCTCGAACAGGAAAAGGCGCGAGTGGCGAACTGGGGCAAGGCACTGCGTCCCGGCGGCGACGTCCTGCTCTATGGCTGCGACGTGGCCAAGGGCGTAGAGGGCATGCAGTTCCTGCAGAATCTCGCGCAGGTCGCCGGCGTCGACGTCGCGGCGTCGACCGATGCGACCGGCAGCGCCGCGCGCGGCGGCGACTGGACGCTGGAGTACAGCACCGGCACGATCGAAAGCGGGCCGCTGTTCCAGGCCGAGAAACTGGGTGCCTATGAGGACTTGCTGACGGGCCTGACGCCGGTGGTGTCGGGCACTACCGCCACGTTCACCGGATCGGCCGGCGCCGACGTCCTGCATCTGCGTGTCAGCGGTTCCGGCGATCTGGAATACCAATGGGACGGCAGCGTTACCTATTCCGTTCTTGGCGGGTTCACGCTTGCCGGTGGCACGATCAACGTCGATCTTGGCAGCGCGGACGACGCGTTCTACTTCGACGATGCGTCCAGCCTGAGTGCGGTCGACCTCTCCATCCTTGGTGGCGCAGGCACAGACTCGGTGACGCTTGGCGAAAACTTTACGCTGAGCGGCGGACTGAGCGTCGACGCCGAATCGATCACACTTAGCGCCGGCTTCACTATCACGACGGGGACCGGCAACATAGCCTTCACCGCGAGCGCGGTCGATGCAGCGCAGGTGACCAATGCGAGCCAACTCGCCACGAGGACCGCGTCGATCCAAGTTCTCGGCAACCTCACCTCGACCAGCGGAAACATCACCCTGGTTTCTGAGGTGGTGCGCGACGTCGCGCTCAGCGACGCCCTGACAGCGACTGTGAACTCCTCCTCCAGTGCGACTGCCGTGGTCAGCGGGAACGTGGAGACGACTGGCATCCTGTCCATCACCGCCAAGACGCGGGGCAGCGTTTCGGCCGCGACCTCCGGCCTTGCCGGACTTACCGCCACCAATACATACAGCGACACGGCAACCGCGCGCATTTCGAACAGCGCAACCATCAATGTCGGCAGCCTGGATTTGAAGGCGCTCAGTTCCACGACTTTCTCGGCGTCGTCGCGATCGGCCTTCAACGACATCTCGGGCAGTGCCAAAGCTTATATCGAAGGCAGCAGCGTCACCGCCGGCGCCGCCGGCATGTCGGTTTTCGCGTCGGATACCTCTACCGTGTCCGCCGCGTCGACCGCCAACGCGTTCGATGTCCTGGGCTTGAGCCTCCCGGTCGACATTTCAGTGGCCGCTGCACGTAATCAGGTGAACAAAGACACCGAGGCCTATGTCAAGGATTCAAGTGCGACGGTTGCCGGTGACATCAGCCTGAGTGCGCTGAGAAATACCGTGCTGAGCGCGAATGCGAAGTCCACGGCGATCAGCAGCAGCGTTCCCCTCGTATCGTCCCCTTCCGCGCTCAGCATAGGCGGAACGTACGCGTCGAACGTGGTACTGGGCGACGTGAACGCGTACATCTCCGGTGGCACGATCACGACCACTGGCGCTGCCAGCGACGTCAGCGTGACCGCTGCGGATACCTCGGTCATCCATGCGAAGTCCGAGGGGAGTGCCACTTCCGATTCGACCTTCCCCAACCTGGGTACCGCCGCGACCGCGACTGGCGCCTCGATCGCATTCAACTCGATTGGCTGGGCTCCGGCCAATGCCCTGTTCAAGTCAGTGGACGCGCTGATCGGCACCGATATCGGCACGGAACAGGCGGAGAAGGTCCAGGCATACATCGTCAATTCCACGGTCACTTCGAGTGGCGCCTTGTCGGTCACGGCAAAATCGGATGCGCAACTAAATGCCGTGGTCAGCAATGCGGCGAGTTCCACGGGATCGGGCCTTTATCAGGCAAGCAGTTCGGCCACCAGCGGGGTGCTGGCCAGCAACATGGTCAGCAGCAGTGCCAATGCCTACATCGAGGACCTGGCCACGGGACGCACGCGGACGGTGACGGCGGGCGGCGCGATCACGGTCAGTGCCGAAGACAATGCCGGGATCTACGCCAACAGCAAGATCGTATCGTCCTCGATCACCACCAATGATGGCGGTGCGGAGCTGTTGCAGGGCGTAACCAACTTTCTGCTGCCGGCGGATTTCAGCACGTCGGACGGGACTCTCACCATCAATTTCGGCCAGAAGGTCCGTCTAGCGAACGACTACATAGTGGACGACTTCACGACGAGCCAGGGAAGTGGCACGTCGAGTGTGGCGACGAACAATGTGGTGCGTCTGGCCGACGACTACGGTGCAGAAGACTTCACCACGGACTCGGGCAAGCGG
>JBDRPN010000009.1:0-31063 GCA_043826925.1 Pseudomonadota bacterium | reverse complement strand
TCCGCGGCCCGCAACGGGCCGGCGAGGGCGAACAGCAGCGTCAGCAGGACTGCGGTGATCGAGTGTCGTATCGTTGCCATAGGGAGCGGCGGTTCGGCGTCGTGGAGAGTCGAGGTGAATGGCGATGCAAGTCTGCGGGCGAGCGTTGCCATGCGGTCATGGCGTCTGCACCATCGTGGAACAGGGCGCATGCTACGTGGGCTTTATTACGTCGGCGTTGCATGGCCTGGTCCGTTCGGATAAATACCCGCCGGCCCGGACAGTCGGCGCTCCCCGTCGGCGGTTCTCAAATCGATGCGCGGCGCAGTACGACCGTCATCTCCCGGCCATATTGGCGCCGTATGCTGGTGAGTCTTCGGTATCCTCCCGTTTCGCGCCGCTTCCGGTGGCCACCTGCCATGCTCGCTGTCCTCGATCGCCAGCAACGTCTGCTCAAGACCCAGCTCAGCCTGACCTCCCTGCTCGGCGCGCTGCTCGATCCGCTGGTGATCGTATTGACCCTGCTGGCCTGCGAAGCCAGCTACCGGCAAGCCTTCGACGCGCCTTACATCGTGCTCGTGCTGATCGTGTTTTCGCTGACCTTTCCCGGCGTGTCGCGCTTTCATGACGCAACGGGCAAGCTGGTGCGCGACGTGCTTCTCTATTGGCTCGCGCTGGCGGCGATCCTGCTGTTCTTCGGTTATGCCAGCGGCTACCTGCGCGTGTTTCCGCAGCCGGTCATCCTGACTTGGCTGGCAACGACGCCGATCGCCCTGGTGGCGACCCATCTTGCGGCCAAGGCCGCCTTGCCGCGAGTGATGTCGATGCAGGGCAACCTGCGCACAGCCGTCATCGCCGGCACCACCGAGCATGGCATTCGTCTCGGCCGCGAGATCCGCCTCGATCCCTTCCTCGGTACCCGCCTGGTCGGCTTCTTCGACGACCGCGACAAGGAGCGCCTTGGCGAACTGCCCGCCGGCAGCGGCGTGCTGGGCAAGCTTTGCGAACTGGCGGCCTTCGTCAAGGAAAACCGCATCGACTTGATCTACGTCACGCTGCCGATGGCAACCCAGCCGCGCATCATGGCGCTGCTCGACGACCTGCGCGACACCACCGCCTCGATCTACTTCGTGCCGGATCTGTTCGTCACCGACCTGATCCAGGGCCGCATCGCCAACATCAACGGCATGCCGGTGGTGGCCGTCTGCGAGACGCCCTTCACCGGCATGGATGGCGTGATCAAGCGCGTCAGCGACGTCGTGCTGTCACTGCTGATCCTGGCCCTGATTTCGCCCCTGATGCTGGCGATCGCGATCTGCGTAAAGTGGAGCTCGCCCGGTCCGGTCCTGTTCAAGCAACGCCGGTATGGCGCCGATGGCAAGCAAATCCTGGTCTACAAGTTCCGCTCGATGACCGTCTGTGAGGATGGCGAGCGCATCGTTCAGGCGACGCGCAACGACCAGCGCGTCACCCGGCTCGGGGCTTTCCTGCGCAAGAGCTCGTTGGACGAGTTGCCGCAGTTCATCAACGTGCTGCAGGGGCGCATGAGCATCGTCGGCCCGCGCCCGCATGCCGTGGCGCACAACGAGCTTTACCGCAAACTGGTCTACGGCTACATGGTGCGGCACAAGGTCAAGCCCGGCATTACCGGCTGGGCGCAGGTCAACGGCTATCGCGGCGAAACCGACACCGTGGAAAAGATGCAGAAGCGCATCGAGTACGACCTCGACTATCTGCGCAACTGGTCCCTGGGCATGGATCTGTCGATCATCCTCAAGACCGTAGGCGTGGTGCTCAGGGATCGCCATGCCTACTGAGGCGCAGCGCGCGTTGCGGCAGGCGTGGCAGCCGGCGCTGCGGGCCGCGTCCTGTTTCAGCGCCGCCGGCTTGCTGGTGGCCGGTGTCCTCGTCGGCGGCGCGACTCCGGCGGCGGTCGGCTTGATCGATGCGCCGTGGGACAAACTGGTCCATGTGCTCACTTACGCGACGCTCTGCCTGTTGTTGGCGGGGGGCTTCAACGGCCGCCGGCCGCTGCTGGCGGCCAGCCTGGCGTTTGCCATCGGCGTGACCGACGAAGCGATGCAGAGCTTTTATCCTGGGCGCCATGCCGACCTCGCCGATCTTGGCGCCGATCTTGCCGGCGCATTGCTGGCGACGGCGCTGCTTCGGCTGCTGTGGGGGCGCCGTGACTGATCGCCTGATCAGCTGTTTGGCGGCGTTGCTGATCGCGGCGAGCTTCCCGGTGCTGGCGGCCGAGTCCGCGGCGGCCAGTCCCTTCCGCCTGCACCTGGCCGATGCCGCGCAATACCGGTTCCAGCCATCCGGCGCAGACCCGCGGCGCGAAGAGGACGCACCCGAGCATCCCTTTCGCGATGCCCTGCATCAGGCGGCTAGCGCCCATGGCGTCGATGCCGCCTTGCTGCGCGCGGTGATCGGCGTCGAATCGGCCTGGCGCGCCGATGCCGTGTCGCCCAGGGGCGCCATCGGCCTGATGCAACTGATGCCCGAGACTGCACGCCGCTTCGGCACGACACGGCCGCAGGACCCGGCCGCCAATCTGAATGCCGGCGCCGCCTATTTGCGCCACCTGATCGACAGCCACGACAGCCTTGGACTTGCGCTAGCCGCCTACAACGCCGGCGAAGGCGCGGTACAGCGCTATCGCGGTATCCCGCCTTACGCCGAGACCCGGCAATACGTACCCAAAGTGCTGGCCGCCTACGGCCGGCTGAAGGCGATGCCGCTCAGTCCCTACCGGCTGCGCCTGCTGGCTGCCCCGATTTCAAACCATCATTGAAGGACTCGACCATGCTTTCTACAACTCTCCTGCCGGGTACACGTCGCCTGGTCATGGCGCTTGCCGTCGTCGGCTTTCCTGCCGTCGCCGCCGATGCGCCGAAGGCCGACGAGGAATTGATACGCCGCCTCGAAGCCTCGGCGGCCTTCGACCAGGCGGTGGACCGGGCCATCGAACGCCGCATTCGGCGCGACGCGGAGCAACGCCAGAAGGCGGCTGCCGAGCAGCAGGCAAAGCGTGCGGCGTTGGCCGCCAACGCCCGCGCGCCCGACCCGCAGCGCGATCACATCCATGGCGCCGCCAAGGCACCGTATTCGATCATTGTCTATAGCGATCTCGAATGCCCGTACTGCAAGCGCTTTGCCGGCGTCGCCGAAAAGGCTGCGGCAGCGGTGGGCGACAAGGTGAACGTGGTGTGGCGTCATTACCCCCTGGACTTCCATGGCAAGGTGGCCGTGCAGGAGGCCGTGGCGGCCGAATGCGTGGCGCGTCAGGCGGGACATAAGGGATTCTTCAAGTTCGTCGATGCCGTGCTGGCGGGCACGCAGACCAACGGCAAAGGTCTGCCGGGTGCCGACGCGGCCCTGAGTGCGCTGGCAAAGGAGGCGGGGGCCGGCGATTCAACGGCGCTCAAGGCCTGCACCGAGGATGTCGCCGTGGCTGCGCTGGTCCAGCAGGACATGCAGGATGGCATCAAGGCCGGCGTCGAGGGTACCCCCGGCCTGATCCTGCGTGACAATTCCACCAGCCGTGCGCAACTGGTCGGCGGCGCCCTACCGCAGGAGCAGATGGAGCGGGCCCTGCGCGCTTTCGTCGAGACCGGAAAGGGAGTCTGATCCGGGGATTCGCGCACTGCCGCCGCGACCAGGAGTTGGCGCTGGCGGCACGGCGATATCCGTCGGCGCTAGTGTTCGTGCGAGTGGCCGTCGAGGTGCAACACCTTCTGCACGAAGGGGTCGTACTCCATGTCGCCGAGATCGGCGGCGTCGAGGCGGGAATAGGCAGCGAGGGTTTCCGGTTCGGCCCAGTTCCAGTCGCCGGCAGGCCGCTCGCGCAGTTCGCGCAGCACAAGGCGGACGGCCTTGCTGCCCTGCCCATGTTGCAGCATTGCCGGCAGTCGCTCCTGCGCCAGCCACCAGACCTGAAGCTTGGCGCCGGCGGCCTTTCCGGTCAGGACGGACGCGTTGCGGCCGAGCAGCTTGCGCTCGCCGATCTTGCGCAAGCCGGCAAGATCGCGCGGACCGACGATGGATGCGAGCGCATTCCAGTCGGGTACCGGGCCGCGTGCCTTGACCTCACCGGGGGCGTATTCCACCAGCCGGCGATCCGCCGTGAATATGCGGCTGAACTCGATTTCGCCGCGGGCATCCTTTTCCCACAGTTTGGCCTGGCCGCTGGCGGCATCGAATATGACGATGCGGTTGGCTTCGCGGATCAGGTACCAGTCGCTGTTGCGCTTACCGACCTGGAATTGATAGCGGGCAGCGAGCGGCGGCAGAGCGGTTGCGGCGGTTGTGGCGACAGCGGCGGACGGCGTCACTGCAGGCTCATGGGCATGCAGCGGCGGGACCGCGAGCAGTAAAGGCAGCGCCAGGACGAACAGGTTCTTCGAACGCATAACGAGACTCCCAAAAAGAAAAAAGCCGGGGCGCGAACGCCCCGGTCGAAAGGTCGCCTTGCAGCGATGAACTGGATCAAAAGTCGAAGGCTTCTTTCATCACGTGGTAGATCCAGTTCTGCTCCATGGTGCCGCGCACCAGGTGGGCCTTGGGGCCGCTGGCGTAGATGGCCACATCTTCGCCGGCATGGGTTTCGGAACCCATCGGCACGACGGCTTGCTGCATGTAGCCGATCGCGGTGGTGTCGACGCTGCCCAAATCGGCACGCGCGCCGCTGACCGCGCCGGGACCATTGACGTAGCCCAGTGTGGTGTAGGGCATGCCGTCGCCGGCAAGAGCCGGGGTCGGGTTGTCGCCATCGACTGCCGGCACTTCCGCGGTCAGGCCGAGGATGTCATTGCCGCGATGCGGGTAGCCGGCGATGGTGAACACGTGGCTATGGTCGGCGGTGACCAGGATCAGGGTGTCGTGCGGATCCGTCATCTCGTAGGCCTTTTTCACCGCCTTCGACAGTTCGATGGCATCGAGCAGTGCGCGCTTGGCGTTGCCGGCATGGTGGGCGTGGTCGATACGGCCCGCCTCGACGTGCAAGAAGAAGCCCCGATGGTTCTTCTTCAGCATGTTGATCGATTTCTCGGTCATCTCGGTCAGCGATGGCTCGCCGCTTGCCGTGGAATTGCGATCCGCTTCGTACTGCATGTGCGAGCGCTCGAACAGGCCCAGCAGATGTCTGGTGGTCGCCGGATCGGCGGCGTCGAAGCCGGCCTTGTCGAAGACGAACTGGGCATTTGGCCCGCGCGTCGTGACCCACTCGGCGGTCAGATCGCGGCCGTCGGTGCGCAATCCCTTCTTGGTGGCGTTCTCTGGGTCGAACTGGGCGTTGCTGCGGAAGTACTCGCGGCCGCCGCCGAGTGCAACCTTGAGGCTGGCCTTGACCGTCGGGGATAGTTCGATCAACTGGCGGGCAATGTCCTTGACCGGATCGGCGACACCGGCGCAGGTGGTGGCGGCGGCGACCTGGCCGTTGTGCTCCCAGTCGCGCACGGACGTGTGAGCGTAAGTGGCGGCGGGTGTGGCGTGGGTGATGCGGGCGGTAGACACGATGCCAGTCGCCTTGCCGGCGGCGGCGGCCTGCTCAAGAATGGTCGGCAGCGAGTTGGCGGCAATCGTGGCGGTCGAGCACTCGCCGCGCGGTGTCAGGTGGTTGACCGAGAGCTGGCCCTCGCGCGCCTTGTAGCCGGTGACCATGGCGGTCATGGTTGGCGCCGAGTCGGAGGTCTGCTGGTCCCAGGAATAAGTCTTGGAAAGGGCAAGGTAGGGGAAGTTTTCGAAGGCGAGACGGTTTTCTTCGCCGGTCATGCCCTTCATCTGTCCGTCCAGGATGCGGGCGGCGGTAACGGTGGATACACCCATGCCGTCGCCGACGAAGAGGATGACGTTCTTGGCCTTGCGTGGGTTGGCGTGAATCTTCTTGCTGCCGGCTATGAACTGCTGGCCGTTGTCGAACCAGTCCTGGACCGATTCCGGACCTTGCACGACCGGTGCGTCGGCGAAGGCGGGCGAGACGGTGCCGGCGACAAAGGTTGCCGCCACCGAGGCGGCGATCAGCTTGCGAACGAATGGATGCATTTCGGTTCCTTTCTGTAGGGGGCCTAAGGGATTCACGTGGTTTCACGCTTTGCGCTGAAGCGTGAAACGCGGATTCCACTTTGCACGCCGTGTGTGACCGCCTTTGCAGCGTCAGGCGAGTTTTTGGTGAACCTTTCGGACCAAGGCGAGGTCCTGTTGGGATCAGCGTTTGCCGACGCCTACCAGAAACTCCAGGACTCGGTCGCAATCACCCAGAATCCGAGCAGCAGATTGGTCACGGCGTGGGCCAGGATCGGCGACCACAGCGTGTTGCTGCGCAGGTAGAGACCGCCGTAGGCAAGCCCGGCGAATATCCCGGCCAGCCACAGATTGTGTTCCAGACCGAAGAGCAGCGCGCTGATTGCGAGCGCACGCCCGCTCGCGGCAGCGGCCGGCAGTTGAAGGAAGTCGGATTTGTCGATCCAGCGCAGGATGAAGGAGCGCCAGAACAGTTCCTCCATGATCGGCACCACGGCGGCGGCGCCGAAAACGCGCACCGCGGCGAGGCTCCATTCGATTTCGCCGCGCGCCGTGCGCGGATCGAAGCCGGCACCCGGTTCGTCGAACATGGCCCAGGGCAGATCGAGAGTGATCCATGCGATAAATACCGCGATGCCCACGGCCGTCGCTTCAAGCGCGTCGCGCCAGCCGAGAGCCAGCGGCCGCAGTTCCCGGTAGGCGCTTGAAAGCCAGGCCAGCACCAGCAGCACCGCGGCGATCTGCATGGCATACAGCCAGCGGCCATCCCAGCCGGAAGGCAATGCTTCGCGCAAGGTCGGTGCGGCGACCAGAAAAGCTATGTAGACAGCGAACGGCAGGATGCGGGGCAGGGCCTCGCGACGGCGGACGAGCATCGCGACCGTTGAATTCATCGTTCCGCGTTGGCGTGGCGCATGCGCAAGCCGGCAAGCGCCAGCAGGCCGGCAAGCAGTAGCGCCGTCACGTCCGGTTCGGGAATCGGCGACGGTCCAGCAGGCGTGATGGTGCCGCTCGGCTCGATCAGCAGGACGGGGTTTGGGGTCAGCGTCCCCACCGGGAAAATCACGCTGGGGTCGCTTCCGCCTATGCGACTCAAGACAGCCACCGCCGGCGGATCGACGAAGCCAGGGTTCCTGATCACCGCCCAATCCCAGTTGATGATGGCACCAGAACCGGAACCGCCCGAAACGAGCGTGATGCCGCCCGAAGTCGGCGCTGGCGGAACGGCGAGGCCAGGGTTACCGATGACCGCGCCGCCCGAGCCGCCGAAATCGATCATTGAGCCGTTGCCCACGTTCAGATATCCGCCCGCCGCGAGTGAAATCGTCCCTCCCTCCAGCGAGAGGCGCGTGGTGCCGAACCCGAGGTTGCCACCGGCAATGATGGACAAGCTGCGCGGCAGCGTGTCGAGGCCGTTCCAGCTACTGAGCGGAGATTCCAGTGTCGCCTGTTCGCCGCCCAGCCAGTCGAGGTTGAACAGGGCGCCGACGCGAAAGCCGTCGCTGACGCCTTCGATGAAGCTCAGGCCGCCAAGGTCGAGATCGCCGGGGCCGCGAATATCGAGCGAAGGCGCAGCGAAGAAGTACTCGAAACTGCCATCGGCAAGGGAAGTCTTCTGAAAGGCGTGGGCCGGCAGCATCGTGCCGAGCGCCATGGCGGCAAGGGCGGCAGCCGCAAGGCGGCGCAGAGCGAGCAGGGGCTCAGCGCGGCGCCTGCCGGTCCAGCTTGTGTTCATCCAGTTGTTCATGGTTGTCCTCGATGAAGTTGTCGATCTCGACCTGCTTCAGGCCGGTGAAGGGTTCGTTCTGCATCGCGCTGTCGAAGCAGCTCTTCGCCCGGTATTTCTCCAGCAGGGCGACCCCCTGGTCATGCAGCCTGGCGTTGTGCTCCTCGCAACTCGCGATCGACTGCTTCTGCTGGATGGCGAGCGCATCGAGGCGCCTGCGCTCGGTTTCGGTGATGCGCTGCTGCTCGCTCAGCTTGGCGAGCCGCTGCCCGGCATCGGTGAGTTTGGCATCCAGGGCTTGCTTTTCGGCTTGGGCTGCCGCCAGTTCCTTTTCCAGGCCGGTCGCCTTGCGGGCCGCCGCCGCTGCCTGTCGTCGCGTTTCGTCGAGCTTGCCCGCGGCCTCCGTGAGTTGGCCGTCGAGCGCGGTCTTCTCCTGCGCCAGCAGCGCCTTCTCCTGTTCCAGCTTGCGCTGCGACAACTGCAGGCGCCGGATCTGCTCTCTGGCCGCGTCGGCTTTCTTGTCGGCGCCGTATGCCGGCAGCGCGAGGCTCGCGGCGAGCAGAACGAATGCGAGACGGCGTTTCATGTCAGAAGCGGACATTGACGTCGGCCTGCATCACATCCACCGAGAAGCGGTGCGCCGGATTCATGGTGAAGGAATCGATCGAATCGGCCGATATCCAGCGCAGACCCAGGGCCGCGTTGCGGTCGATGCCGTATTGCAGGCCCAGCGTGTAGCCCTTCATGTTGGTGCCGCCCAGACCGAAATCGGAATCGGTGAAGGCATCCACCACGGCGTCCGAGCCCAGGAAGCGATAGGCGGCCGAAACCTGCCAGTCGCGCGCGTCCTTGATTTTCGGCATGCCCAGCGTCAGCTTGTAGTTGTAGCCGTAGTTCTTGCCGTCGGTCAGGTTGATGCGTCCCTGGGTGCGGGAGAGTATCTCGCCCCGGTCGAAGGCCGTGTTCTTCACCCAGTCGCCGGTGAGCACCATATGCACCGGATCGAAGTGCGCAAGGTCGAGCGCGGCGGTGAGGTTGAGCGGCCGGAAGCGCGACGCCAGGCCCCAGTAACTGACGGTGCCGGTATCGCCGAGGGCGTTGGTGCGGAACAGGGTATTGCCCTTCTGGCGCAGGTTGCGGCTGTATTCGTACTGGCCGTAGTTGGTCGCCATGGGCTTGAACGTGGCGCCGGCGACATCGAGCGAACTCGTATCTTCGACACGCCCCTCGAAATTGCGGAAACCGTACCAGGCGACGCCGATCTTGAGTCGCGTGCTGGTATTGAAATCCCATTGCGTGCCTCCCTGGATACCGTGCATCCAGCGGCCCTGGCTGGCCGGCTGGTTCTCCTCCTTGATCGGGAAGGCGCCGACCGTCAGGAAGGGCTTGATCGCGCCGTTGTCGAACACCGGCTTGAAGGTCGCGGCCAGGCCTTCGAAGTTCAGGTCATCGTCCCACATCAGGTCCGTGGAAAACCATGGATTGGGAATGCGGCCACCGGTCACCGAGAACCAGTCGACCGGGTCGTATTTCAGAAACGCACGATCCACCAGCAGGCTGTACTTGTTGAAGTCCTGGCCCAGCGTCTGGTTGGTCGACACGCGATCGGTGGTCGATCCGGTGGCGAGGCGCAGGCCCGCGCCCCATTGTTCGGAAATTCTGGCGAGTATGCCAAGCCGCGCACGAAGTCGCAGCCGTTCCCGGTGTTGCTGCGAATTTGCATTGGCGACCCCGAGAGAGTTGACCGAGGCCAGATCGGCGGCACGCGTCTGGCCGGCTTCTGCGCCAGCGCCCGAAACTCCGCCGACACCGCCGAGGGCTCCCGGCAAGGTATTGGTTTGCACAAAATCATTGAACGACTCGAAGGCGAAGTTGGCCGGCGTCGCATTGTCCTTGGCGAACTTGTCCAGCCGATAACTCAGGCGCAGGTCGCCCTCGATCTTGATCGTATCGACCCATTGCGGAATGGCGTTCGGTTCCGCCCAGCGCTCGGTGCGTGCCTGAGCCAGCACCTCCTGCTTGAGTTGCTCGCGAATCTCGGTCTTGACGATTTCCGGCACGTACTGGACGCGCACGCGGCCCGCCTCGGCCTTGGCGCTTTCTTTCGCCGTGGCGGCCGCTTTCTTCTCGGCAGCCTTGATCATCGCATCCGCCTTGTCGCGACTGAAAACGCCTTGTTCGACGAGCGCATCGATCAGGTTGATGGTGGTCTGGCGCAAGGCCTCCAGCGACTCGCGTTCGTTGGCCAGGGCAGGGGTGGTCAACACGCAGGACAGCGCCAGCCAGATCAGTTTTCGTTTCATTTCATTCCCAGTGGTTTGCAGTTCGTAAGGTCGGCTGGGCTCAGCCGGCGCCGCGGTTCATGATGCGGATGCGGATCGGCTGCGGCATGTTTTCCGGTGGCGCATCGCGCAGTGCCGGTGCCGCCGCCAGCGCCATGCGCAGGGTTGCGTCGACTTCCGCGTCGCCGCTCGACCCGCCGAGATCGACGCGCTGCACGCTGCCGGATTTCGACAGCCAGATGCGGACCATGACGCGGTAGTCGAGCCGTTTCAGCTTGCGGTTCTTCGCCAGTTCGTCCTGCAGATGGCGCTGAAGTAGATTGGTATAAAAGGCGAAGGCGCCCTTGCCGCCGGCCAGCAGGTCGCGACCGCCCTTGTTGCCGACCAGGCCGAAACCGTCGCTGCCCGCGCCTCCCTCGGCATCGACGCCGAGCTGCTTGCCCTCCGGCGCGTCGTCCTGGTTGGGAGCGTCCGGCTTGGGCTCGTCGAGCTTGACTTCCTCCTTCTTGATTTCGGGTTCCGGCGGCTTCTCCTGCGGCTTGGGGGGCGGCGGCGGAGGCGGCGGCTTGAGCAGCGATATGTTGTGCACCGTTTGTTTCCTTGGCTTTCCGCCGTCGCCCAGCAGTTGCTTCAGGCCGAAGCCGAGCAGGGCGATCACGGCGATGACCACCACGGCGACCAGCAGGCGCGTCGGCCACACCCGCGGCGATTTTTCCTCAAGGTAGTCCACCGCCTACTTGACCAGCCTCTGCGTGACCAGGCCAAGCTGCGAAATCTCGAGGCGGCCGAGCAAGTCCAGCACTTCCACCACCTTCTCGTACTGCACCAGCGAATCGCCCTTGACCACCACGGGGAAATCCGGATTCACCGCCTTGTGGTTGCGCAACATGGTTTCGAGTTCGTCGAGGGTGACCGGATAGGCATCGAGAAAGATGCGGCCCTCGGCGGTCACCGTGATCGCCTTGGTCGAGGGCTTGGCCAGGCTCGGCGCGGCGCTGGCCTTCGGCAGATTGACCTTGATGCCCTGCACCGACGCCGTGGTCATGATGATGAAAATGATCAGCAGCACATACGCCAGGTCCAGCATCGGCGTGATGTTGATCTCGTCGTAGGGTTCGTTTTCGTCCTGAACCTTCATGGCATCTACCTGCTGTAGTCTTCGGCCATGCGGGTGACGAACTCGTCGACGAAGATGTGCATGTCGGCGCTGATGGTCTTGATCCGGCTGGACAGCCAGTTGTAGCCGAACAGCGCCGGGATGGCGACGCCGAGACCGGCCACGGTGGCCAGCAAGGCCGCGGCGATGCCGGGTGCGATCGAGTTCACGTTGACGTCGCCTGCCGCGGCGATGGCGGCAAAGGTGATCATGACGCCGACCACGGTGCCGAGCAGGCCGAGGAAAGGCCCGCCGGAAATGGCGATGGTCAGCAGCACCATCTTGGCGTTGAGCTTGTGCGTCTCGCGGATCAGGCTGGCATCGATGCTGGCCTTGATGGCGTCGATCGACTGCGCCGACAGGTCTTCCTTGGCCGTGGCCGTGAAGCGTTTCCTGAGCTCGTTCACGCCCGCTTCGTACAGGCGATGCAGTGAGGAATCCTTCAAGGCGGCGGCATTCCCGCTACCGAGTTCGAGCAAGGCGCCGGTGCCGAGCTGGCGGAAGCCGTGCATGAACGACGCATTGCACTTCTCGACGCGCTGGATCAGCAGGGCCTTGGCGACCATCACCGAAGAACTGATGACGAACATGATGGCGAGGATGATGATCACCACCCAGGCGTCCGTCGTCAGGTTGCCGATCAGGATGCCGAAATAGGAAGTCCCGCCGTCGCTTTCGGCTTCCTCGGTCTCGGCGGCGACAGCGGCGAGCCGGTCCTCCGCGCCTTGTGCCGCGGCGGCCTTGAACCAGGCCGCGCCGCGCGCCGTGCGCGCCAGTTGGAATTCGTCGAGGCCGCCATGGTAGTTGGCGCCGACCCTCACTTCGCCCTGGAGGTCGGGCAGGCTTGCCGTGGCGCTGGCGACTTCCTTGCCGTCGACATAAATCGCCGTCCTGCCAGCGCCTACTGTCAACGCAACGTGCTGCCAGACGCCGGGCTTGAGTTCGCCGCCCGCCAGTTGCGCGGTGCCGACGCGCGCAGCGAGGCGGGCGCCATCGACCAGAAATTGCACCGCCTTGCCGCCTTGTTCCTGGCTGTAAATCGCAGCGCCCCGCTGCGCGCCGTCCGGACGCAGCCAGGCCGACACCGTCAGCGCGCCGTTGGCCGCCAGGGCCAGCACCGGCTGGGCGCCGAGAATCATGCCCTGTCCGGAGAACAGCGCCGCGCCGTCGATGAATCCGCTCGCGTCGACCTGGCCGCCCGGCGGCGAGGGCTTGATGCCGGCGGCGCCGGAGTCGGCGAACTGACCGTCCTTCTCGGCGAAGTGGAACACCGCCGTCTGCATGCCGTCGTAACTGCCCTTGGCGTCGTCGGCGACCGGTGCCTTGCTGTTGCCGTAGTAAAGCCAGACATACTCCTTGTCGCTGTTGGCCGCCAGCTTGGGCAGTTGCACCCAGACCACGGCCAGCTCATTGTCTGCGTCGAACTTTTCGATATGGTGCTTGAGCGGGGTCTTGTCATCGGCGGTGACGAAGCGCAGGTCGGAACCATCGGGCTTTGCGTCGGCAAAGCCGAAATTGCCGGTGTGCAGCCTGACCAGAAGTGGCACCTGGACCAGGACTTCGTTGACATCGGCGCCTGACGCGGCGGTGTTAAGGACGATCTTGCGGCGCTGGCTCCAGTCGCCGTTCCACCACGCCGAAGCCGTGAGTGGAGTAAGCGTCAACAGCAGCAGGGCGATGGCGAGCAGGCGTTTCATTTTCATGACGGGGATGGGAGGCAATCGAGGAGTCTATTAAGGGCAGGTTGCAAACTTGTTATGCGGAGGTGTCTCAATTGTTGCGGCGCTCGTCGTCTTCGCCGAGGCCGAGCACCTCGACCGTCAAGATCGAATTAGCCCCAGGTTCGCGCGATCCGGCGCCCGGCGGGTTGGCGGCCATGGCTTGCTCGGCGGCCTTGCCGGCATCCGTCGGCGGCGGCGGCGGGGGCGGGGCGGCGGCAGCGACCTCCACCTGCGGCACGCCGATCTTGCTGCCGCCGGCCTGGATGTTGTCGGCACCGGAGACCTTGCCGGGAATCACCACGTCGCCGGTGGCGCGGATGCCGGCTTCGCCTGCGATCACCGTGCCCTTGGGTGCGATGAGATCGACCGAGCCGGGGGCGACGCCTTCCTTGCCGAGCAGCACGCCGATGCCCGAGCCGCTGACCGAGTTCGAGGTATCGAGGATGATCTTGTCACCGCGCACGATGATCTGTGGCGGCGGCGTCGCGGCGGCGGTCTTGGACCCCTTGCCGGCGTCGATGTCGCTCTCCGACGACCAGATCAGGATGTCGCCGCCCTGCAGGGTGAACACCCGCGACTGATTCACCGCGAACTCGTCGCGCACGAAGGCGCGCACACTGCCGCCGCGCGCGGTGACGATGCCCAGTTCGCTGGCGCCCTTGGCGAGACCGCTGCTTACGGCAAGGCCGGCATTCACCCGGCCGCCCGGCGCCATCAGGTCGATGCCGCCGCCCTGCTCGGTCTTGACCTGGCTGAAGAACATGTCGATGTTGCCGCGGTAGGGGCCGGTCGCCTCGGGGAACAGCGCGGCGATGGCGTCGTAGCCGCCGCCGTAGTCCTTGTCGCTGCTGCTTGCGGCCGCCCGACCGACTCCGCGCAGGATGGCGTAGAAGGCGTCGCGCAGCAGCGGCCTGGCATTGGATCGGGCGAGGAATTCCGCGCGCGCCGTGTCGCTGCCGAGGCTTGCGTAGGCCGCCAGTTCGCGCACCTTGGCCTGGTCCGGGTGTTCCAGCCAGGCGAGGAAGCCCGCGTAATCCGCTGTCGCGGCACCCGCCTGCATGAACACGCTGGCGCCGCCTTCGGGCAGGAAGATGTTGCCGAGGTTGCCGCGGGTGACCACGCCCTTCGAGCTGCCGAGGTCGATGTCGCCGCCGGCGGTGATCTCCAGCCGGCCGGGACCGCCCCATTCGATGCCCTTGGTATTGGTCACCAATCCCCCTGTCGAGTTTCGGATCGACTCGAACACGATATCGCCGCCGGCTTCGATGCGGCTGGTATCGGTATCGGCGAGGTTCTGCGCGACAACGCCGAGATTGGTGATGTCGCCACCGGCGACGATGGTCGCCCGCTTCGGCAGGAGTAGCGAATTGGCCTCCAGATAGCCCTCTATGTCGCCGTTCAAGGCAACGACCCGTACCGGCTCCGGATCGCCTTCGTGCAACACGGGGCTGCTGTGCCGATTGTCCGGCGGCTTCGCTTCGGCGAGTGTGAATTTCGGCGTCAGCGGATTGGCGAGTGCGCTGATCGGGGCGTCCGACAGGGTCACATAGGATTCGTCGAATTTGATCGAGTCCGCAGCCAGCAGATTGAGATTGCCGGCCGGCGCGGGCGCCAGTGTCATCTTCGTGCCGATCAGTTTCAGATTGAGCGAGCCTTCGAGGGCGGCCAGGGTCAAGGTCGGCGGCGCAAGCGTTTCAGATCCCCCCAGCATGACGTCGCCGTTCAGCGATATGGCGTTCACCGCGGATGAACTGGTGTAGCTTGAGAAATAGGCTGTTCGATTCCCGTTGCCAGGAATCGACTTGTTGGTATTGCCGCTCGCCTGATTCAGCAGGAAGGGATCTTCTATCCTGGCGATGTTGATTCCCGATCCAGCCTCGACGTGAATACGGCTGTCGCCGAGAGCCAGGGAGACGGTTTCGCCATCTTTGCCGAACGCACCGCCTGCATTGATCTCGATGTTTCCCGCAGCCGCGTAATAGGTTCCGGAGGTCACGTCCTGCCCCGCCCTGACAGCAATATCGCCGCCGCCAAACACGGCAAGGCTGGTCGCCGCAGGTTTGGTGCCGGCGTCGCCGGTCATGAACCCGGAAGTTGGGGAAGACACCGATAGCCCGGTAATGTTTCTTCCGGCCTGAACCATCACATCGCCGCCACCCAGAGCGCCGATACCCTGATTGAACTGTGGAAGATTCACCCACCAAGCGGTATTCGGATTGCTGGAGTTGTTTCCGAGAGTGCCATCGTCTTGAAGTTTGCCCTGCCGCCAAAGCCAGTCGACAATGAACTGAGCGCTCTTTCCGAACGTGATGTCATTCTGGGCGTACAGCGTCAGATCGCCGCCATCGTGTGAAAAGCTCGGGTTGTTTTTGTAATGTATGTAGCCTGGCCCGTTGATTGACGTTATCGGCGAGGTATAAGGCAGCCGGTCTCCCGACCGGCCCGCCGTGTAGATCGTCGCCCCATTGTTCGCCACGATGTTGCCGCCGGCGGCCATATCGAGAAATCCGGTGCCGGTTCGTACGTACTTTTTCGCGGCAAGGGTAATGTTGCCCGTGAGGGCCGCATCGGGGGCGGTAAGTGCTGCTACTGACTTTACCGTCAGTGGATCGGCGGCCGACAAGTCTGCACCAGCGCCGATGCGGTATGACCACGACTCCGAATCGAGCGCCACGGTCTTGAACCACTTATTCACCGGATTGGCATGATCATTGACCTGGGCGACGCCATCGGAAAGATTGGCGTTAAAGCTCGTGCTTCCTTCCGATCGCAAGGTCAGAAGACCCGGCTCGGTGCCGCCGACATAGCGCCAGTCGTAGGTCGAACCGGTCTTGGTCTGGAAGTCCCAGTCCGTCGCAAGGGTGATGTCCCCGGTGGCGCGCGCCTCGATGCCGGGACGCAGGTGGCTGGCGGCATCCGTCCAGCCGAGCCGGGTCTTGATTGCCGCGGCATTCGCCATGTAGCCGGCGGTATCCGTCTTCCAGGCATTCTGCTGCGCCGTGTTGATGGTGAGGTCGCCCGTGGTCTCATAGACGCGCACCGCCTCGGCCACCATGCTCGACGCGCCGGTAATGGTCGTGCCGATCGCGGCGCTCGTTGTTCCCGGCTGGTGGGTCAGCGCACCATCCGCACTGCCGGTGATCGCGATGCCGTTGCTGCCGACGCGCGGCGCGCGCAACAGCACCTTGCCGCCGCGCGCCGCGCTGCCCGACGCGGCATTGACGTCGATGCTCGATCCCGTCAGCAGTATCAGGCGTGCCTGCTCGGCAAGCCCGGCATCGGCGGCGGAAACGCCCAGCGTGATGTCGCCGCCCCGGCCGCGCGTGCCGTCGGCGGTCGTCAGCACTTCCATCGCCGCGGCCTTCAGCGCGCCGCTCAGGGTCAGTTTGCCGGTCCCCGCCGTGGCGCCGCGATTGGCGTACAGCTCGATGCGGCCGCCCTTGCTGCCCGAGGCATCGATCATGCCGGCGACCGTCAGGTTGCCGTTGTCGGCGGCGAGCAGGACATCGTGGGCTTTCAATGTCGTGCCGGCATCGATCGTCATGTCGCCGCTGCGCGCGCGCAGCGCAACGCTTTCGCTGAAGCCGCTGGAATCCAGTTTGCCGGCCAGTGCGGTCAGGCCGCCAATGCTGCCGGCATCGAGACTGAAGCGCCCGCCCTTGGTTGCCGCGGAACCGGCGGCGGCATCGATGGCGCCGCCAAGGGACGCCGTGCCGCTGGTAACGACGCTCAGGGCACCGGCGTGGCCGCCGTTGCCCGCCGCGTCGGACGCGCCGGAAACGTCGATGGTCGCCGCCGCGTCCTGTGTCACGCTGCCGCCCCGGCTTTCGAGCACGACCTGGCCACCCGAGGCGAACACGGTGGTGTCGGCGAAAGCCTGCGCGGTGCCCTGCGCATTCAGTTGCGAGTCGGCCAGCAGCTTGAGCTCGCCGGCGGTGGCGGTCAGCGTGATCTTTCCCGCCGACAGGTCGATGCGCCCGCCATGGTCTAGCGTCGCTCCGGAGAGACTCATCTGGCCGCCGGCCGCCGCAGCGGAGAACGGATCGGTCTGCGCCACGGCGGTGGTGACCAGCGCGCTGGCAGAGGCGATCTTCTGCCGTGCGGACGAACTCGCGGTGATGCGGCCGGCTTCCAGCCTCAGCGTGCCGGCGTTGCTGTGGCTGCCGCTGCCGGTGGCGACGATCTCGCGCCCGGCGTGCAGCGTCGTGTCGTCGAAGCCGGCCACCTTGAAGTCGCCGACGCCCAGGGTGATGGTTTCAGTCGAGTCGAGCTTCAGCGTGCCGCTGCCGAGGCCCGCGGGCTTTGCGGCTTCGAAATCGATGCCGTCCGGATTGGACAGCGTGATGTTGCCGGCAGCGAGACTGGCGGTCTGCCCGGCATTGGCGACTCCGGCGATGCCGCCGGCCTGCAATTCGAGCGTCTTCAGCGTGTCGCCAGCGCCAACTTTTCCGTAAAGGTCGATGCTGGTGTAGCTCTTCAGGCGCAAGGTGTCGATCGCGCCGAGTTCGGTGAGCCGGGCGGTATTCAGCGTGAGGCCGTCGGCGCCGACCGGCACTTCGCCCAGGTTGATGCGGCTGGCGCCCAGCGCCAGCGCCTTGACCATGGCCTCGCCGTCGGCGGTCTTGCCGAAAGTGCCGGCGAAGCTGCTCTCGCGGGTGGCATCGAGCGTCACGGCGGCGGCGCTCAGCGTGGCACCGGATTGGACCTCCAATGTACCCATGGTGCGCGCCGTGCCGGTGCGCACCAGTCCGCCCAGTCCGTTGCCGGACACGCGCAGCAGCGCGCCGTCGCCGGCGATGCGCAGCGCCTCCGCGCCGGCGCCGCCGCTGGCGCTGACGGCGGCATTTTCCGCCACGGTCACTTTGTCGCTCGCGGCGAGGACCAGGTCCGGCGCCGAAAGAACGCTGCCGGCGTTATCCAGCACCACGTCGCTGGCGCCGACCGTCAGGGTCGTGCCGTTTTCGTCGCGCGAGCGGATGCCGCCTAGCACCAGGCTGGCGGCGCCCAACTGGTTGAGCGTGTCGGTCGCCAGCGTCATGTAGCCGTTGCCGTAGTCGGTGCCCACGTGGGCGACCACCGCCAGCTTGTTGGCCGTGATGTCGACCTCGGCGCCGCGATGATTGGCGGCGAAGCCTGTATTCAGGGTGCCGCCCAGCTTCAGCGCGGTGCCGGCGCGAACCGCCAACTGGCCGGCGTCGCCCGGCAGGCGCGAACTGCCGCCGGCAAAATGCTTGCTCGCGGCGGTCTCGATATATTCCGAACGGGTGCGCGCGACATCGCCAAAGGCGATCTCGACCAGTTCGCTGCGCGCCGCCGTGACCAGCCCGCCGAGCGTCGCTGTGGCGCGGTTGGCAGCCACCTGCCAGCCGCCGTCGGGCCGGGTCTGAACCCGGCCGGCCTGGGCGTCGAGCGTGCCGGTGAAGGTCACCGTATAGGCGCCCGGCAGCAGGGCATAGCGCGCCGGCAGCAGGACGTAGGTGCCGGCGGCAAGTCCGCCGACACCGGTGCCCAGCACGATGCTGTCGCCGCCGGCGAGGCCGCTGGTACCGCTCCAGCTTTGCAGATCGTAGGGGGCATAGGCACCTTGCAGGGTCGGCACGATGGCATAGGTGTCGGCGCCGACGGCCGGGTCGAGTACGTCCTTCGAGCCGCCGGTGCCGGGCAGGAATTCCCAGGCCTTCATGTCGCCGCCGCCCGACAGGTCGATGCTTGCGCCGGCCGACTTGGCGACTTTGTCGCCGTCGAGCAGGACGCGCTTTTCGGGCGCCAGGCTTACTGCGCGGCTGGTGGCGCCGAGCAGGTAGATCCAGTCCTGGCCGGAAAGGTCGGTCTTGCCGAAGGGAATCACCTGTCCCTCGCCCGAAACCGAGGTCACGCTGCCGTCGGCAAGGCTCACCGTCCCGCCGGCCGGTCGGGCAACGCGGGTTTCCGCGTCGTTGATGCGGACGATGGATTCGCTGCGCAGTTCGATCGTGCCGAAAGGCACCTTGATCGTTCCGCCCTGCGTTATGTTGGGTGCGGCGAGCGCCAAGCGAGCGCCGGCGGACAGCACTGCGCCGCCGCGGCCGCTCTGGCCTTCGAGATGGCCGATGCTGATGGTGCCGGCGGCATTGTTGTGGATCTCGACGGCGAAGTCGCTCAGCGTGCTGGGGTAGATGCGCGCGGCGTTGATCGCGATGTCGCCGCCGCTGATGAAGGCGCCCTTGTAGTCGCTGCCGGCGACGACTCCGTTCATCATCACGTCGCCCGTGCTGTTCAGCGTCGTCGCGGCGAAGCCCTGCTGGGTCAGCGTGCCTTCGAGGGTGATGTGGTTCGCATTCACCGTCAACACGCCATTGCCGGTGCTGGCATCGTTGCGGTAGCCCGCGCCTTGCCGTTCGACGTTACCGTTGCCGAGGCTCACCAGGCCGGCATGCAGCGTCGCCGCCGCGTTGCCGGTCGCCTTCAGGTTCGGCGCGTCGAGACGGATGGCCCGCTGCGCAGTGAGGCTCAGGGTTCCGTCGAGTTCGATGGCGTTCTGTGCCGTCAGCGTCACGTCGGTGAAGCCGCCCGCTTCGATCTTGTCGGCGGCGACGGTGGCCAGTCCGTTGGGGCTTGCGGTATCGATGGCCTGGCCGAAAGTCATGGAGCCGGTGCCGGCATCGTGGTTCTGCGTCAGCACCAGCCGCCGTGGACTGCCGAGTTGTACGGCGAGGTCGGGGTCAAAGCTTATCCATGAGGTCGATCCCCGGTCGAAGGCCACCGCAAGCGTGCCGCCGAGCGCGCCGGCGCCCCCCTGCGCCTTCATGTTGCCGTCGAGCAGCATGCCCTCGCGCGCGGCGAGGCTGACCGTGCCGCCGTTGCTGCCGACCGGCTTCGCCACGCGCAGCGGCCGGGCGCCGGCGGTATCGACGAAATCCAGCGTCGCCGCGGTGCCGCTGACATCGAGCAGTGCGCCTTGCTCGGACACCAGGTAGCCCTTGGCGGCGTCGATCGCGATGCTGCCGCCGTCGAAGACGCTTCCCTGGCGCAGCCCGGATGCATTCGGCGTCAATCGCGCATGGCCTCGGGCCAGCAAGCGGGCATTGGCGCCGAGCCAGATCGAGCGTTCGGCAAGATAGTCGTCGAGGATGGTCGGCGCCGTCTGGGTCAGTCTGATGCCGCCGCCGGCCGCTTCGAGCGTGCCGTCGACGTATATCGATTTGCCGGACGTTAGGGCAATGCTGCCGCCCGGGTCGACCGCCAGGCGCGCGCCGGTACCGACTGTCAGGTCGCCGAAGTCTCGGGACAGCGTCGCGAGCGTCAGGCTGCCGGCGCTGCGAATCAGCTCCGGCAGCAATGCCGTGGTCCACGCCCACGACATGTTGCGCCCGCTGCGGGCCAAACCGACCACGCGCGAGGCCGGCGCAGGCCGAATCGACGCGCCGGCGGCAACGCTCAATTGGTTGCGGCTGGTGATCGAATAGTTGCGGAAGCCGCCCTGGGAAAAGAAGCTTTCGCCGAGATGCAATTCGCCGGCGCCGCCAAGCGCGCTGCTCCCCAGTGTGACGTTGGATGCCGTGATGTTGAGGCTGCCGCCCTTGCCGGCCGCCACGCCATTGCTGAGACCATAGCCGGCAAGGCTGCCGGCCAGCGTCATGCTCGCATCGGGCCGTGCGCCGGCCGTCATGGTGCCGGTGGTCAGGTTAATGGTACCGGCGTCGCCGAACTTGTACTTGCCGGTCGCCGGCTGCCAGCCGCCGCCGGAAACATCGAGCAGGCTGCCGGCGGCAAGACTGAGTCCGGCTGCCGATATGAGGCTGATCGTTCCGCCCTTTTGCACCAGCGGATCGCTGCCATCGCCGCTGCGCAGACCGGCCATGTCGCTGACCCATGCGCCGGCGGTCGAAAGCTGCGCGCTGCCGCCGAGGGTCAACGCAAAATCTGCCGCATCGACCGAGCTCGAATCGGCCAGCGTCGTCAGCGCAATGCTGCCGCCGGGCGTCGCCAGCGTGCCCTGGACGTCGATGCGGCGACCGGTGATCGAAAGTTCGCCGCCCGGTCCGGTAACGAGGCGCACTTCGGACGGCAGGTCTACCCGGTTGGCGCTCGCCAGTTGCAGGCGGGTGAAGCCGCCGCTGGTGAAGATGCCGCTGTCGAGGTTCAGCGTGCCGGGCAAGGCGTCGGCGGCGCCGAAGCTCGCCGGCAGGCCGTTGCCGCCGTTGCCGAAGCGGACCGCCGAGGCCATGCCGGTCAGGCCCGCGCTGACGCCGTCGTTGGCGAGCGTCCATTTGCCGACCGTCAGCTTGGCGCCGAGGGGCCGCTTGGCGACGTCGCGCTGATGAATGCCGGCCACCGTCGTGCCCTTGAGGCTGCCGTCGAGCGCCACCTTGTTGCCGTAGATGGCCACGGCGCCGGCGTCCATGCCTTCGGCATAGCCGGCCTCGTAGCGGTCGGTGTCCTTGACGAAGGAACTGTAGCTGCGCTCGGCCGATGCCGTCGCGATGTCGAACGACTGTCCCTGCGAGACCAGTTTGGTGGTGCCCGTATCGCCCGCGGCATAGGCAATGCTGCCGCCGGAAACATCGAGGCTGGAGCCGGCGCGCACCACCACGTCGCCTTCCGACTTCAGTACGATGCTGCCGCCGCTGCCGCTTTTCTCGGCGATGCCGCGCTGGACTCCGTCGATATAGCCGGACACGTCGCCCAGCGTGGTGCCTTCGCGGATGTCGATCAGCACCTTTTTGCCGGCCAGGACGCCATTGCGCTGCAAGGGGGAATCCTTGAGCTGGTTGCCGAGCAGTTCCGCCTCGATCACGTTGCGTTCCACCGAAAGCGCGACATCGCGCAGGCCGGAAACGTCGATGCGGCTGCCGGCGGCGAGGTAGACGCGCGCCTGATTGTCGGCAAGGTCGCCGAACAGGTCGGTTGCGCTGGCGATGTCGTCCTGCGCGGTGAGGCTCACTTCGCCGGCGCGGGCGACGATGGCGGCGTTGTCCGCGACCGTGATGGTCTTGCCGCTGCCGCGCACCTCGGACTTGTTGAAGGTCTGGTCGTCGCGCAGGGTACGCGTGCTGGCGGTGTCCGGGTTCACTTCGGTGAGGCTGCCGGCGCCGAAAACGAGGGTGCCCATGCGCCGGGCGAGCGGGTTGTAAATCTCGTTCTTGTCGTTGTCCACTTCCTTGACGCCGGGAATCACCGTATCCCGCGCCTGCAGGTAGATCGAACCGTTCATATCCACCGAAGTGGTGGCCTTCATCAAACCGCCCTGGTTCACGGCGAGCGCGGCCAGGGTGATATTGCCGCGCTCGGCGACGATCCGGCCGACACGGGCGTGCAGTTGTTCGGCGCTGAGGTCGGCGGCGCCGATGGCGCCGTTGGCGCGCAGCCTGTCGTTGATTTCGCTCGCATCCGCCGCCAGGTCGGCGACGCCGGACCGATGGTTGCTGACGCTGCCGGCCAGCGTTACCGAATTGCCGTCGGCGTCGGCGCCGACATAGGGATCGACCTCGACCAGGAAGCCGCGCAGCTTCGAGCCGCTGACCGGCGAGGCGAGGTAGACCTTGGCCCCCGCGGCGAGGATGGCCTGGCCCTGCGGCGTGGCGATGCTGCCGCGGTTTTCCACCGTCGGTGCCAGCAGCATGACGCGGCCTTCCTGGCTGGTGGCGATGTCGGCGCCGGCTTCCACCCGCACGTAGCTGGTGCGAAACTGCTCCGCGCTGCCGCCCCAGGTGAATACGGGGTCGGCGATCGATTTCTCCGTGCCCTGCGTCACCGACAGCAGGCTGTTCATGAAGACATCGTCGGCAAGATCGAGCGCCGAGGCGATCAGGCCGCCGACATTCACCTGCGCGCCCTTGTCGAACAGGATGCCGTTGCGATTGATCAGATACACCGCGCCGCCGACGCCGCCGCTGTCGCGCGCGGTCGATGTGATCATGCCCTGGATCACGCTGGGATCGGCGCTGCCGATCTTGTTGAGGGTGGCGGCGGAGGCCGATGAATGACTGAAGTTCACCGAACTGCCCGCCGCAACATTGAAGCTGTCCCAGTTGAGCACGGCCTTCTGCGAAGTCTGGAAGATCGTCAGCGCCTTGCCGGTGGCGGTGGCGACCGGGTCGGCATAGCTGGCCGTGCCCTGGGAGACGAAGCCGGCGCCGCCGCCATTGACCGGTATCGGCACGGTCCCGGCCGGCAGGCGCGGCACGGCGCCGCCGACGCGGGCCGCCGCCGATGCATCGAGCGCTGCCGCGGCCAGCAGCGCCAGGGCGGCCAGGTGCCGGACCCTGCGTCCGGCTCGCGCGGCCTTGCCGTGACCGCGCACGAACTCGGCGGCCGCCATCCAGACGCCGCGCTCGCGATTGAAGACCAGCCGAAATATTCCGTTATTCATGATCCGCTCGCTTTCACGCTATTTCGCGCTATTCCGCTAGAACTCGTAGGTCAGGCGCATATGCACCCGCGTGTCGTTTTTCGCCGTGCGCCAGCCGCCGCCCGGCGCCCCGGCGCCGTTGCGCAGGGCATGCGCCAGGTCGACGAACAGGCGCACGCCCTCGGCGTCGCGCAGGCGCAGGCCGAGGCCATAACTGCCGAGGCCGAAGCGCGCCTCCTGCAAGGGCAGGGGCTCCTGCACGCGCAGCCCGGCCCAGTCGAAAAAGCCCACCAGGCGCGCGTCGAGCCGCGTGTCGGCGAGCAGGCCCGGCGTGCGCAGTTCGAAGCGCGCACGCACGCCGTCGTCGCCCTGGCGCTCGGCGTCGAGGTAGCCGCGCACCGAATCGACGCCGCCGGCCGAGAACTGCTCGTTGGACACCAGCGGCTGGCTGGCGACCTGGAAATCCAGGCGTGCCGTCAGATCCCAGCCGCCGCCCAGCACCTGGCTGCGCTGTACGTCGCCGCGCAGCACCGCGAAATTGGAGCGCGCGCCGCTGCGCTTGCAGTCGAACTGATCGTGGATCAGGCCGTCGTCGCACAGCACGTCGCGATCGGAGAAGTGGCGCAGGGACCAGGCGGTGCCGAAGTTGAATTGCCACTGGCCGCCGGCGTCCTGCAGGCCGGCGGTGTATTGCAGGACGAAGGGCATGTAGCGCAGCGGCTTGTTCGTCGTGTCGGCCCCGAGCAGGTTGGTGGTTTCCTCGAAGTCCTTGTCGTCGAATCCCGCCATCAGGCTGTGGAAATAGCCGTCGCCGCCGGGCAGCGGCCGGATGTAGCGCAGGCCGAGGGTGGTGCCCTTGCCGAGCACGGTGCTCTCGGCGGCGGTGGCGACGTTGCTGTTGGATTTCACGGCATAGGCCGCCAGGGTGCCGGCGCCCAGCGGCGCCGAATAGGTGCCGGTCCACACCTCGACTTCGTCGCTCTTCTTCGGCGAACCCTGGAATGAAAACCCGACGCTGTGGCCTTTCTGCCAGAGGTTGTCGTAGCGCAGCGAGGCTTCGAGCCGGTCGCGCGTGGTATCCGGGCTCTGCTTGTTGTTGTATTCGACCGAGCCGTGCAACGGCAGCGCGTCATCGACCTTGAGTTCGACTTCCACCGTGCCCGCCGCCTTGCCGGGGCGCAGCAGCGGCGTCAGCTTGCGGTCGGCGCGCTGCGCCTTCGCCAGTTCCTGCTGCACGTCGGTGAAGTTGGGCACTTCGCCCGGCGCCAGCGAAGGTGTTTCGCCCCGGATTTCGCTGCGCGAGGTGTAGCGGTTGCCGGCCACCTTGAGCCGCTCGACGCGGCCCTCGGTGACGCGCAGGCTGACCGTGCCTTCGCCCACCCTCTGTTCGGGAATGTCCACCACCACGGTGAGATAGCCGGCGTCGTGATAGGCGCGCTCCAGCGCCTCGCGCGCCTTTTCCAGGTCGGCGAGGACTTTCGCCGGGCCGAGATGGGGATAGATCGCGCGTTCGATGTCGACCGCGGACAGCACGGTATTGCCGTCGACCAGGATCTCGTAGACGTCGAAAGACGGGGCGGCCAGGGCGATGGCGGGCAGGACCAGGAGGGAAATCAGGGCGTGGCGCATAAGCTTGGCAGTATCGCCGCGCCAGATAACAGGCGTTGTAATCCAACGGTGCGATTTCATGATCCGATCAGACCATCGCGAAGCAGCGATGGACCTGCTCGGACCGATGCCAAAAAAACCGGCCGCAGAAGCGGCCGGTCAAGAACTTCAAGGTGGCCGGGAAAGGGGCTTCCCGGCCGGCCGTGCTGCTGCTGCTTAGTACAGGCGCTGCAGCGGCGCGCACATGTTGCCGAAGCGCGTGCCCTTGGCGACGTTGGCCGTCGTCGTCGGATCGTAGGCCGGCGGCAGGGCGGCAACCCAGGGGTTGGTGTTGAAGGCCGGATCGCCGGCGCGGGCGATGAAGAAGTCGGCAAAATCTTTCTTCAGGCCGGCCAGATCGTTACGATACTGCATGGTCAGCTCGGCAGCGAACTCGTACTTGCCTTCGATCAGATTGTCCTTCGAGGGATGTACGCCGTTGCCGGTCGAGGCCGGAACCACGGCCGTGCCAGCATCGCTGTCGTAGTACATGCCGGCGCCGTCGAGCGAACGATAGCTCCACTTGTTGGATGCGTTGGACGACTTGCCCAGGCTGTCGACCGACAGCACGGCCACAGCGCCGTAGCCGCCGGTGCCGAAGTTCACGCTGTAGGACTTGCCTTCCTCATCCTTGAAGGTATGCACGCCGCCGCCAGCCGCCTTGGTCATGCAGTCGGCAACGTTGCCCGACGAGGAGTTCTCCAGCACGGTGTAGCCGGCGCTCGGATCGATCACGTAGGGATCGGTCGAGATGCCCGAGCCGGAGACGATGCCGCTGGCAGAATCGCTCATGCGCGTCGGCTGGGTGTTGCCGGAGCCGGCGATGGAGTTGGTCGCGCAGGGGAAGTTGTTGAAGAACCAGTTGTAGCTGGTCTGGGTGCCCGAACCGGGGACGCGGCGGCAGACCACGACTTGGGTGCCGGCGGCAGGGGCCAGGGCGGCATCGACCTGGGTCCAGTCGCCAATGTTGCCCGACAGCATGGCGCCGTAGATGGCGCGGCTGATATAGGTAGTGTCGGGGATGGCATTGGTCACGGCGAGGCCCATGGCCAGGGTGTTGACCTGAGTTACGGTCATGCCGGCGACTTCGGCAGGCGACAACTGGGTCTTGCCGAATTCGACGTTGTAGGGCTCCTTGAACAAGGCCGGGCCGACGTCGGAGACGCCGAAATCGGCGACCAGTTCTTCACCGGTCGGGGTGCCGACGCCGGGGTCGACGCCGACCACCGGGCACTTGTAGTTGTAGCCTGCGGGCACGCTGACGTTGCTGCAGACGCCGGCATCGACCTTCAGGATGGCCAGCGCCTCGGCGCGGGCGACGGGATTCACACCGAACACGGAACCGCCGGTGGAGCGCTTGATGAACAGCACTTTCTTGCCGGCCAGGGTAGCCGGCACGCCGTCGACGACGCCTTTCATGGTGCCGAAGAAGGCGCGCTGCTGCTTGCCGTCGCCGTTATCGACGTAGGCGAACCAGTCGGTGCCCTTGACGCCGGTGAACATGCCGGTGGCAAGGGTCTCGAGGAAGTTGTCGGGCGCCGAGGCTCCGGACAGGTAGACCTTGAGGTCCGGGGTGTCGAAAGCGGTCAGGGCGAAGGCGGGCGCGGCAAGGCCGGCCAGGGCGACGGCGCAGGCGGCGGCGAGTTTATTGATCTGCATGGATTGTTTCCTTTAGGTAAAAGTGGGAATCAGGCGCGGTTGTTGAGGCGGCGGCGAGCCATGAAGCCGAGCATGCCGAGGCCGGCCAGCATCAGCGCGTACTCGGAAGGTTCCGGGATCGCCGGGATGGCGCCGTAGCTCAGGTTGCCGCTGCTGGCCAGGGTCCATTGCATAGCGGTTTCGCTATCGGCCATGAATTGCTGAACAGTGGCTTTGGTCGTCGTACCGGTGGTCGCTTTCTCGGACAGCAGGAAGAAGCCGTTGCTGCCGCCGAGACCGGCGGCGTTGCTGTATGCGGTACGGCCGCCCAGGTTGTCGCCCCAACCCGGAAGACCTGCGGCACTGCCGGCATAGAGCGCCGACTCCCCAGTCAGGGACGGATTCATGGCTGCCAGGTTGATGTCTACGCCACCCGCAAATGTACGGAACTGCGTGTAAGTCGGGGTTTGCGCCAGGGAGATCGATCCGGCAGTCGTCAGGATACGATCCGTGCCATTGGAATCAGCGGCTACGATATTCCACTTCAGGCGCGAGGTGTCGGTGGAAGCTGAAAGGAAGGATGTCAAGTTGGCATCGGCGCCGACCGAGTAGATCGTACCGAACGCTTGCTTGTCTGCGGAAAGCGGTGCCGACGGGTTGGTCACGACGCTGCCGCTGGTCCAGGCATTCATGGTGCCGCCGTTCAGCAGCGAACCGAGGTCACGCACGTAGGCGCGGTCATCGGCAGCGTCCGAAACGTTGGCGCCGACGTCATAGATGGTGAAGAACAGCTCACCGTTGCCGGCAGCTGAGTTGTTGACCGCAGCGTTGGCGCCCGAAGCGGCTACCAGCGCGATGGCCGCGGCCATCAGTTTGGATTTCAATTTCATGTGTTGCTCCTTGAAAGGTTTCGATAAACATGAACCGGGATATCGCCGGTAGAGTCCGTAAAACCTTGAGACACGCGCAACTGCCTTCCCCCAAATACCCTCGCGGATATTGCCGATCCTGGCCGGTGGCTGCCGTTGATCCCGACTGCTTTTCACAGATGGACGTACTTTAGGAAGCCGAGGTGACGGGAGTGCGCGCCTCGAAAAACAAACGCGTGATCTGATCGGACCACGAGCGGGGTGCTTTGGGACTGCGCGGCTGAAGTGGTGGTGGCAAAGTCAGGCGTGAAGTCGGCTCGCCAAGGGGTGATCAGGGTGCCGCTGCCAAGCGAGGAGGTTTTGGGCGTGTTCCGTATTCCAGCCTTCCATATTTCCGCGCTGCCAACCCGCGTCCGGATGGATACCGTCCCTGCGGGACGTGATGCGGAATTCAAGGCATGCACCGCCGCGGCAACGGCAGTCTGGTTTCGGCGCTTAGGTGTCGCTTTGCGCCGCCAGTCCGCGCGCCACGGCATCGGCGCGATTCTGCACATCGAGCTTGCGGTAGAGCCTGGCCACCTGGGTTTTCAGGGTGATGGCGCTGATGCCGAGGACGACGCTGATCTCTCGATTGCTCCTGCCCTTGGCGATCAGCCGCAGGATTTCGTGGTCGCGCGGCGTCAGGGCGGCGGCGTTCGGGCGCGCGGGTGTGGCCAGTGCCCGCGACAGGGCCATTTTCAGGTGCGATGACAAAAGCTTGAACAGGCGCCGGCAACGATCCAGCCTGTCCTCGGGAACGTTGAACAGGACGACGCAGTAGGTGGCGCCGGAGAGCAGGTGGATGCGGTGGATGACGGAGTTGCGTACCAGACTTTGCTCGACCGGCGCGCTGTCAGCCGGCAGCACGTCCTTCAGCGCGGTGCTGTCCAGCGTGCAGGTCTGGCGCCGGTTGCCCCGATAGGCGAGGGCCAGGCGCACGGCCAGGCCGTGCTGGGCGTGAGCGAGGAATTCCATGGTTACGGCGTCGATCAGGGTGTGATGCAGGCTGGCGACCTGACAGGCGCCGCCGCGCTTGTCAAGTTCCAAGCACACCAGGCTCTCGTGCGGCAGCAGCGCATGCAAGGGGCCGCGCATCCACGCATGGAACTGATCCTGGCGGCCGACCTCGATGGCCGACTCGATGGCGTAGATCAGGCGCTGCTGTTCCTGCGCGCTAAGCTTCTGGTTGCTTTCCGTCTGCATATCCGCTTGGGCGATGACGTTGCTACGGCTCATTGCGCTCGCCCTGTAACCGGGAGCCGGAAGCGACGGGATAGCTGGATGATTCCGCGGTCATCCGCGGGTTCGGCGCCATTGCAAGCCGATCAACGAGCGTGATTTCATGGATTCCCCGTGTGGATTTCGCGATGGAGGTCGTGGGCGGCTTTCGATTCGGAGATTTTGCGTTTCGCGTAGCCGGATGTCGTGCGACCAAGTCGGCGCACCATACTGGCGGTTCATGAAATTTTGATGTCAGGAACGTGATGCGGGGATTGAGGTGGCGGCCACTGCGCGGTTTCAGAAATCGGTGGACATCGCGCCGGGTGCGGCGCCGCGCGCGCCGCGGATGTGGATATCTGCGTCGGCCTTGTTCAACGCCGGCGTTCTCACGCGCGACGACGCGCCATGAAACCGATCATGCCGAGGCCGGCCAGCAGCAGGGCATAGGTCTCGGGCTCGGGGATGGGTGGGGGTGGCGCGGCTGGAGCGACATCGCCGGGGCGAACCGCCCACGCAGACAATTCGCTGGGTTCGTAGAAGTAGCCCTGTTGGCCGGTCATAGTGCTGAAGCTCGGCGAGTAGTTGGCCGGAATTGGCGCGTTCGCCATACCGATCCAGTAAATCCAGGACTGCAGATTCTTCACGAGCCCCACATCCTTCTGACCAAAAGACGACCCATTGCCGAATATCCCAAAGTCTGGCTGGAGGGTGTCGGTTGGGGAATAATAGCTTTTGAGTCCCAGGTCGACGTAGTACATGTAGCTTAGCTCGCTGTGGGGACTGGTGATGTTCTGGCCGGAATCGGTGCTGCCGCTGTTCGACATGTTGAAGTTCCAGGTGGCCCCTACCGGGGTGCTGGCGGCAAGCCGCCAGTCGCCGTAGTCGACGTTTCTGACGCTGTCGTGGTAGACCAGATCGGCAGCCCAGGTATTCGCCGCATTCCAGTTCATCCGGCCGTCGGCGTCATAGCCGCTGGTCTTGGCGTAGTTGGCATCCTGCAGCCATGTCACGTTCAGTACGTCGTCGTACAGCAGACCGCCGCCGCGATCATGCAGCGCCGCCTGCGTCCCGCCGCTTGCCAGGATCAGGGCGGTCGTCGCCGCAAGTACGGTTCGTCTCACCACGCTTCTCCGGACAGAATGTCGATTTATCAAGTATGAGTGTTGCGTGTGACAAAGCATGGCTACCCAACGAGCAATTCCTGGTCCGATCGGCTCACGCAAAATGCAAGCTGCCGGCCTCGGCCTTCCCGGCAACTGTCCATCGCCGGTGGCGGCTTGCACGAAGCCGGAGCAGGCGCTCAGGCAGTACTCGTCTGCGGCGGGCGTACTGCAGAGTTGGCGCTGGCGGGACGGCGAATTCAAGCCGGGATTTCGCTGGACGACGTCATTGATCTTCAGCAAGCGGTCGAATCGATAGCGTCACGGGTGCGTCGCGGCACCAGCTTCGGAAAGCCCCGGCCAGTCTCAGAAATCGGTGGACATCGCGCCGGGATCGGCGCCACGGGCCAGGAGCAAGTCGACGCTTTGCCGTTGGCGCTTGAAGATGGCCCAGAACAAGGCGGTACGGTTGCCCTTGTCGGGGAATTCAAGGTCGGTGCCATGGGCCAGCAGGGCTTCGAGGATTTCTCCGCGACCGTCGCGCGCGGCCAGCGCCAGCGCGTGCAGGCCTTCGCGGTCGTAGCGCTCGAGATCGGGATCGTGCGCCAGCAGCGCGCTTACCACGGCGGGGCGGTTCATCAGCACGGCGTCGAGCAAGGGGGTGTTGCCATGGGCGCCGCGGATGTCTACATCGGCGCCGGCCTTGAGCAGGACGCGCGCCAGGGCGCTGTTGCCGTCGAGCGCGGCGATGCACAGCGGCGTGAGACCGTCGGCACCGCGCAGGTCGGGGCTGGCACCCTGGGCCAGCAGATGACGCGCGAGTTCCAGGCGCCCGCCGCGCACCGCGAGCGGCAGCGCGCGTTCGCCGCGCAGATCGGTCGCGTTGGGCTGGGCGCCGGCCTTGAGCACCTGCTTGACGCGGTCGAGATCGCCCGCGCGCACGGCGGCCAGCAGGGCTAGCGTCTCGGGCAGGGGCTCGGCGATGACGGCCTCTTGCTGCGGCAGCGCGGCGCGGAACACGGGCGGCAGTTCGCTGCCGCGGCGCGGCGCGGTCTGTTGCAGTGCGCTGTCGTCGCGCAGCCAGTCGAGATCGGGCGTGACGTCGTCGGCGCGCGCCGCGTGGGCGGCGAGCAGCAGGCCGGAGAGAAGCAGGAACGAGTTGCGCGGGCACGTCACCGCTTCAGCTCCCGGCGAAATCGAGCAGGCGCAGGGAGATGCCGCGGGAGACGGCGTGGGCGCGGTTTTGCACATTGAGCTTGCGGTAGATTTTCTGGACATGGTTCTTCACCGTCAGCGGGCTGATGCCCAGGGCGGCGCCGATTTCGTGGTTG
>JBDRPN010000008.1:0-6355 GCA_043826925.1 Pseudomonadota bacterium | reverse complement strand
TCCGCGGCCCGCAACGGGCCGGCGAGGGCGAACAGCAGCGTCAGCAGGACTGCGGTGATCGAGTGTCGTATCGTTGCCATAGGGAGCGGCGGTTCGGCGTCGTGGAGAGTCGAGGTGAATGGCGATGCAAGTCTGCGGGCGCGCGTTGCCACGCGGTCATGGCGTCTGCACCATCGTGGAACAGGGCGCATGCTACGTGGGCTTTATTACGTCGGCGTTGCATGGCCTGGTCCGTTCGGATAAATACCCGCCGGTCCGGACAGTCGCTGGTCTCCAGCGGCAGTGCTCAGAGGGGCGTTGCGGGCTTTCTGCGACGCAGCGCGGCGAGACCGAGCAGACCGAGGCCCGCCAGCGTCAGCGCGGCGGAGCTGGGCTCGGGCACCGGAGGGGTGTTGGCGGGGGCAAGCACTGCTGTTGCGGAAAGGAAATCCTGCTTCTGGCTGTTGCTGAATACCGTCAGTTCGTAGTCGACCGCCGGTGCTGTCCAGCTTGAGGCGGCCAGGCTGGCAAGCAGGCTGCTGGCCTCCGCTACCACGGTGGCATTGGTGCTGGAAGTTTTGCGCACGTTGCCTTTGGTCAGGTTCTTGTTGTCGTTGAAGACCTCCCACAGTGCGAGTTGGAAGCCAGCAGCCTTCGTGGCATTGCCAATGGTATCGGCATAGGCGTGGGCAAACAGGCTGGTGACGTCGGCGAGCTTCAGAGTCGAGGCGGACAGAAAGCTGGCAAGCTCCGATTTGCGGTAATCCTGGTAGTGGGTGGAGGTAAGCTGGAACGGATCGACGCAATAGGCCACAAAGGTCGTGAACGGTTCCTGAACCTGAACGGAATAGTTTCCCACGGAATAATTCTCTGTTCCGGGCGGCAGGCGCAGCTTGGTGACAAGGGCCGCAGCAGGACTGACATAACGCAGGCGCACCGTTTCCGCAACTGCCGCCGTGGCGAACGAGGAGAGCAGCAGCGCGAGGCCGAAACGGACGGTTTTGTTACCGGGTTGCAGGGACATTCCGGATTCCCTTCGAGAACGAGTTGTGGCATCGGCTTGGCGGTCGATAATAGAGATTTCAACGATTGCTTGAAATAGCTCGCTTGGACCAATGGCAAAGGCATGAAGCGGGCAGGATCCGAGAATTCGCTGCTGATTCACCGACGCAGCTCGGTGTCGTCCAACGGCTTGACGCGCGCCACGGCTTGCGCGCGGTTTATCACGTCGAGTTTCCTGAATATGCGTCGCAGGTGGTTTTTTACCGTAAACGCGCTGATGCCCAGGATCATGCCGATTTCCAGATTGGTCTTGCCTCTGCCGACCCAATCCATGATCTCGATTTCGCGCTGCGAAAGGCCTCGATCGCCACTGGCCGTTGGCCCAGCAGCCAGGCATTGCTGCGGCAAGGGCATCACCTGGCGTTGGGCTGCGTCGATATAGGGCAGCAGCAGGCAGAAAATGTCCACGGCCGGGTCGGCGGCCAGTTCGTCGCTCCCAAATAGAACGTAGAGGCAGTAGTAGCGGCCGCGCTGGTCCTTGATGCCATGCACCAATAGGGTGTTGGTCTCGGGCACGCCCCACGAGCCGGGGTATGCGCTGTGCTGTTGCAGGCCGAGCAGGTCGCTCGCCGCCGAAGTGTTGAATGGCATACGCAGACCGACCAGCCAGCGATCAAACAACTGCCGAAGCCATAGCCGCGTACGCTCCCCGTCGAGATGGGCGGTACGCGCATAAGGTAAGGGCGAGACTGCGTCGAAATGAATCATGCCACATGCAAAGTCGCCCCACGCAGCGATCAGAATCTGGTGCGGAAGGAACGCCTGGATACCGCCGTGCAGCCACTGCAGCAGGTCCGCATGCCGTTCGATCCTGAGCGCGGAATCGAGTATCGAAAATAAGCGCAGGACGTCGTCATGCGGCAGCCTGTCGAGGCTACTCCCCGGAATTGCCCGGGGCGGTGTCCACATTTCCATTGCTGCAGCGGCGGCAGGCATGGTTGGTCCGGGATTCCCGCGGCGGAGATTACTTGAGCCCGGCAATGCCCTTTTCCAGTGCGCCGGCGCTGGGTATGACGGCGGCCCCTGAGGGCGCAGCCGCTACGGCTGCGCCGCTTGCCGGAACCGGCGCGGGATTGGCAGTGCGCGCGGTGACAGGCGCTGCGGGTGCGACGCTGGTAACCGGCGTCGTTTTGCCCGCCTGGGGTGTCGCATCGCTCTTGGCGAAATCACCGAGGTACTCGATTTTCGCCTGGTCGCGCAACTGCTTGAGTTCCCTGTTCGACGCCTCGATCCGCTTCTGGTTCATCAGGAACTGCTCGATGTAGGGCGTCGCCGCCTTCTGATCGATGGGCGCGCCGCGTGAAGCCACCAACTGGACCACCAGCACTCCGTCGTTCGAAGGAACCACGGCGATCTGGCCGTCCTTCATCTGATGAAAGCGCGGCAGCAGTTCGAGCGGCAACTGCTCGGCGGCCTTGGTCGTGGCGTTGCCGTTGAAGGCAATGCCCTGGTTCTTCAGCCAGACCGCAACGTCGGCAAAGGCCTTGGCTTTGCCGAGCTGCTCCTGCAACTTGGGCAGGAGTTCGGCGGGTTTGCCGGGTATGGTCATTTCCTGGAGGTTGTACAGGCGGCGTTCGCTGAATAATTCCGGTCGTTTCGCGTAGAACTCGCCGACCTCGCTCGGCGTCGGTTTGGACAGCGCGGCAGAGACGCTTTCCATGTAGGCGCGGGAAAGAATGTCGCGACGCGCGGACTCGATCGCCTGCATCGTCTTGGGGTCACGGTCGAGCTTCTTTTCGACAGCTTTCTGCACCAGCACTTCCTGGTCGAGCAGACGCTCGAGTACCTGTCGACTGGCCGCCTTCATCTGTTCGGGGGGCAGGTTGCCGCCGCGGCTGAGTACATTGTTTATCTGGTGCACCGAGATCTCTTCCTTGTTGACCTTGGCGGCGACCTGGGTGGCGATCTTCTTGTCGTCGCCGCAGCCGGTAAGAGCCAGAGTACCAAAGGTGGCGAGGGCGATTGCGTGACGCGAGACGGAAAAGTTGGGCATGGCTATCCTTGGAGGGAGACAGTTCGTGGAGTCGGGGGCAAGTACTGCTGCGGAAAGGCAAGACCTTAGCCGCATGCTGTTACATGCCCATTGCGCATCACCCTCCCGTTTGGCGCATCCGCAGCGTCATGAAGACGTAATCTTGGCGTCGCTGCCCGCGGTCGGGCGACGGCGCATGAGGCCCAGCATTCCGAGTCCGGCCAGCAGCAGCGCATAGGTTTCCGGTTCGGGAACCTCGAGCGCGAGATCGGCGGTCGCATAGTCCTGATAGGCGGGGCTGAAATAGAACGTCAAGTCATAGGCCGTGCCGGAGGACCAGTTGGCGATGCTGCCGAGCAGGTTGGTCGCCTCGAAGACCATGCCCGGATCCGAGCTGGCGAGGCTGCGGATGGATCCTGTCGCCAGTTTGCCGTCGTCGTGCCAGACTTCCCATAACGCGAGCTGGAAGCCGGCCGCCTTGGTGCCGTTCGCCAGCGATCCGGCGTAGGCGTTGGCAAAGAGTTTGGAAACCGCGTCGAAGCGCGTGGCGTCGATCGGCGGCAGATGTGCCGCGGTCAACGGCGAGCGCTCGTAGGCAGCGTACAGGGCATTGACGTCCTGGAACGGATCGACGCAGTAGGCGGCGAAGGATCCCACCTGCCCTGCCAGCTGAATTGCATAGCTGCCGACGTAGATGTGGTTGTCGACGCCGTTGATGGCGACGTGTGTTGCCAGCACATGGTCGTTCCCCGCATAGCGCAGGTCGACCGGAGCCGCCCGCGCACCGGCGGCAGTGGCGAGCAGGGCAAGGGCAATGGCCGCACGAAAGCTCTTGATTCGGTACATGCCGCTTGCCTCTTTGCTGTAATGAGTCTGCCGGACGGTTCCCGGTGTTCGCATCGGGTGATGGCGAATCATGCCAGCCGAGCATTGCGGTCGTACTGCAAGGTGGAGCACCACGGTAGTCCGTTGTGCTCAGACTTCTGGGCCGTTCGGCATGGGCCGACTCTGATGTGGACAACTATGCTGGACCAGCACCTTGTTATGCTGTTCGCGCCCTTGCGGCAACGTGCGGCACAGGCAAGCAGCCCGAGGCCGGAAAGGAACAGGGCATGGCTGCCGGGCTCGGGCACCGGGGTGGCCACTGCGCTGACGAAGCTTTCGCTGTAGCCGCCGGCAAAGGCCTGGACGTGAGCGCCGATGCGCAGCCATTCGCCGCCCGCCGGGCGTGTCAATGCGGTTTGGACGTCGGCGAATGTCATGCCTGCTTTGAGGGCGAAGTCAACCGTCAGCCATTCACCGCTGACATCGCTGTTCTGCACGCCGTTGGCGCTGACCGGTGCATCCGAGTCGGCTGAAAAGCCTCGGCTGGCGCTGAAGACCGGCGTCAGACTGTGGCCTCCGGGCAGGTTGGCGGGACTGGCGTACTGGGCGAAGCTGACCCCGTTGCCGGAATCGAAAATGCTATCGATCCCGAGCAGAGGACCATCGTCGAAATAAACATCCGTCAGGCTGGAAACGTTCGAGTCGTTGAAGAAGGTAAAGCGCACTTTCTGCTCGCCAGGATCGCTGATCTCGACACGCAGGTTGGCCGCGCCATCGGCCATGGCCCCGCCGCTCGGATCGTTGGCGGTGATGGCCTGGAAGTACAGCGTCTGCGGTGCGGCATGGACCGCGCTTGCCGGCAGCGCGATTGTGATTGCGGCAAGGACGTGCAGGGCGCGGAGACGCCGGAATGGGGTGCGGATCATGGCAAATTTCCAGACGGGAATGACACTGACAATGTTTGCAGCGCCCAGCCCAGGCCGAGTGGGATACACGGTGAATGGTGATGCGGAGAGGTTGCGCGAGTTCGTGGCCGAAACCGAGCAGATGTAGTCCGATCGCCCTAGTGCGGATCAGGGCCGTGTGGTCCGGAAGATTGGAAATCGGCGACCTTCGTCATTCACCTGCCATCATTCCCAGGCAGCGAGTCTATTGCCCATGCCGTCGGGCCGGTCTGCATTTTTGCGCGCCCGTGGCGTCCTCAGAAGGCGAATTGCAGCGAAGCCGCGGTCAAGCGATCGCGGTAGACGAAAGCGGTCAGATTTGAATCGCGTGCCTCGTCACGCAACGAGAGATTTAAGGAAAGCGCGCGATCCGGCCGGTACGACAGTGTGAGGCCGGTGTTGCGCAGGTGATCGAGGCGTGGGCTCGCATTGATGACGGCGTCGTTGGCGTAGTCGCGGGTGGAGCGGTCGACCGAGAACTGCAGCAGGGTTTTTTCGGTCGGCGCCCAGGCGGCGCCGAAAGCCAGGCCGCGGACCAGCGTGGTGGTGGCGAAATTGCTCGCCGCTGCCGAAATCTCCTGCCGCGCCGTGAGATTGAATTGGGTCTTGGGCGATGGCGTCCAGTCGAGGCCGAGGCGCCCGGTGGCGCCACTCGACGCGCCGGTCGCGCCGTTGTCCGTCTGGCGGCGGCTGCGGCCGAGGGCGCCCGACAATCGCGTCATGGGGGACAAGGCATAGGCGGCGCCGGCTTCGACACTGTCCTGGCGCACCAGCGCCGAGTCGACCCGGCGCCGCAGCAGCGTGAACTGGAGGCCGGCCGCCGAGGTGCGGCGCAGGCCGGCGTCGATACTGCGGCTGCTGTAGTTGCTGGTCTGGCGGTCGGCAGCCGAATTGAGGGATTCATTCTGGCTGAGGACCCCGAACAGGTCCCAGTCGGGCGCCACCTCGAAGTGGACATTGCCGCTGTGGACAGTCAGGGTGTTGATGTTGCGGCTGGTCACCGGACTGTCGTCGAAACCGGTCAAGGCGGTCCTGCGCGAGGATGACAAATCGCCGTGCAGGCGCCGGCCCAGGGCCCATTCCCAGGTGCCTGAAAAATTGTAGTTGTCGTTGTCGAGCCGACGAAACCGGCGATAGCTCGAGGTACTCAACTGCAAGTCCAGCTTGAGGCGCTGGATGCCGAGCTCCTTCTCGGCAATCAGGCCGATGCTCGTGGTAGTCACCGTGTCACTTCTGTCGCCGCTGCCGATGGCCGTCAGCGGATCGACATCCGGCGCGAGGCGGAACAGGTTGGCGTCGCGCGTTACCGTGCTGCCAAGGGAATAGGTCAGGGTGAGCGTTCTGCCGGCATCCGCTTGCGTCGCATGCAGCAGCAGGCCCAGCGCGACCGCCAGGGTTATCGACAGATGGCCGGTCATCGGCTCAACCCATCGCGAAATCGAGCAGGCGCAGGGAGATGCCGCGGGAGACGGCGTGGGCGCGGTTTTGCACATTGAGCTTGCGGTAGATTTTCTGGACATGGTTCTTCACCGTCAGCGGGCTGATGCCCAGGGCGGCGCCGATTTCGTGGTTG
>JBDRPN010000007.1:0-33929 GCA_043826925.1 Pseudomonadota bacterium | reverse complement strand
CCGGCAGGCGCGCGCTGATCAGATGGAACAGCGTGGACTTGCCGGCGCCGTTGGGGCCGATGATGGCGTGGCGTTCGCCGCGATGGATGTCGAGATCGACGCCGCGAATGATTTCGCTGGCGCCGAAGTTCTTCGTCAGGCTCTGGATTCGGATGGCGGGCGCGTTCATGCCTTGTCTCCGTGCAGGGTGCACAAGGCCTGGTGCCAGGCCAGGCTCATGCGGCCGCCGATCCGGCGCAGGCTGGCACCGCCGACGAGCGTGACGGCGGCAGCCGCGGCCCAGGGCGTGGGGCTGGAGAGATGGAGTTCCGTGCCGAGCACGCGGGTCGCCGTGTCGCCAGCGCCAACTCCTTGGCCGGCCAGCAGCGCATAGCCCATTTCGATCAGGCCGACCAGGCCGGCCAGCAGCACCAGCACCGACACGGCGGTGGCCAGGTAGTGCGGCAGCATGCGGGGGAGCAGTCCGGCGGCCCACAGCTTGTGCTGCACCGCGATGACACTGGCGATGCCGCCGGGCGCCATCAGCACCATGAAGAGGAAGAACAGGCCGAAGTAGAGCAGCCAGGCGTGGGTCAGGCCGCCGATCACGATCTGCATCACGGTGATCAGGATGGCGCCGATGATCGGTCCGTAAAAGAAGCCGATGCCGCCGACGAAAGCCATCAGCAGCACCACGCCCGAGGTGTGCGCGTTCAGCGTCTCGGCCGTGGCGATCTCGTAGTTCAGCGCCGTGAGGCCGCCGGCGATGCCGGCGAAGAAACCGGACAGGATCAGCATCAGGTAGCGCACGCGCTGCGTGTCGTAGCCGACGAACGCGGCGCGCTCGGGATTGTCGCGCACGGCATTGGCCATGCGCCCCAGCGGCGTCTGCGTCAGCGCGAACATGGCGACGGCGCAGAGGAAAACCCAGGCCACGATCAGCCAGTACATCTCGCTTTGCGGTCCGAAGGTAAAGCCGAACAGGCTTTCCTTGCCTATCGTCCGGTTGCCGGAGATACCGCCCTCGCCGCCGAAGAAGCCGGGAAACATCAGCGAGCAGGCGGCGACCAGTTCGCCGATGCCGAGCGAAATCATGGCGAAGGTGGTGCCGGCCTTCTTGGTCGTCACATAGCCGAGCACCACGCCGGCGACCAGCCCCGCCAGCCCGCCGATCAGCGGCAGCAGGGCCACCAGTAGCGGGCCGCCATTCTTGCCCAGGGCATTGAGGGCATGCATGGTGGCGAAGGCGCCGAGGCCGTAATACACGGCGTGGCCGAAGGAGAGCAGGCCGGTCTGGCCCAGCAACATGTTGAAGGACAGGGCGAACACCACCATGACGCTGATCTGACACAGCAGAGAGATGATGAAGCCGCTTTTGAGGACCAGGGGCAGGGCGATGGCAATCGCCAGGCAGATGCCCCACAGCATTACCCGGCTGCGATGAAACATGACGCCGTTCATGATTCGCGCGCTCCCATCAGGCCGCGCGGGCGGAAGATCAGGATCGCCACCATCAGCACATAGGGCAGCACCGGCGCCAGCTGGGTGATGGTCAGGCGCGCCACTTGCGAGCCGGCGGGCAAGCTCACGCCGATCACGGCGAAGACGTCGGTGATGGACAGCGTCATCGCCACCGAGAAGGTCTGGATGCAGCCGATCAGTAGCGAGGCGACGAAGGCGCCGGCCAGCGAGCCGAGGCCGCCGACCACGACGACGACGAAGACGATGCTGCCTACCGCGGTCGCCATGCCTGGTTCGGTGATGAAGGCATTGCCGCCGATGACGCCGGCCAGCCCGGCCAGCGCGGTGCCGCCGCCGAAGACCAGCATGAAGATCTTCGGCACGTTGTGGCCCAGGGCCTCGACCATGTCCGGCTTGGTCAGCGCGGCCTGGATGATGAGGCCGATGCGGGTGCGCGTCAGCAGCGCGTACAGGGCCACCAGCATGCCGACCGAGACCAGCATCATGAATCCCTTGTAGAGCGGGAAGGCGGTGTCGAACAGAGTGAACAGCGTGCCATCCAGCTCGACGGGTATCCGGTAATCGACCGAGGACTTGCCCCAGACCAGATGCACGATTTCCTCGACCAGGAAGGCCAGGCCGAAGGTGAATAGCAGTTCGGCGACATGGCCGAACCGGTGCGCGCGGCGCATGCCGTAGCGCTCGATGGCCGCGCCGACGGCGCCGACCAGCAGGGGGGCGACCAGCAGGCCGGGCCAGAAGCCGACCCAGGAGCTGACCTGGTAGGCGAAGTAGGCGCCGAGCATGTAGAAGCTGGCGTGGGCGAAGTTGAGTACGCCCATCATGCTGAATATCAGCGTCAGGCCGGAAGACAGCATGAACAGCAGCAGGCCATAGGTGATGCCGTTCAGCAAGGTGATGAGTGCGAAGTCCAATTCGAGTCCTCTGGCAAAGAGAGTGGGGGCGGCAAGGCACCGCCCCTGGAGGAGAGACTTATTGCTGACGTTCCATGATGCAACTGGTCGGCAGCTGCGAATCGCGCATCGATACGGTGGCGATGGTCTTCCAGCCGAGGCCGGTTTCTTCGGCGTCATACTTCACAGCCTTGCCATCCTTCTTGACGAAATAGGAGAGGAACAGGGGCATGTGTACCTGATGGTCGGATTTGCGCATCCAGATCTCGCCGGTTTCACCGGGAAAGCGCATGTCCTCCAACGCCAGCGCGACGGCCTTGGGCTCGGTGGATTTCGCCGTGCTCATGGCTTTGGCGGTCATGCCCATCATGTTCTTGATGCGCATGTAGATGAACTCGTTGGGCTTGTTGCGCTTGTTGAAGTCGTCGATCCAGCCGTCGAGGGCCGGCTTGGCGGGCACGTTGCGATGCCAGTCGGATATCTGGGTGACCTGGCCCTCAGGCGCAAAGGCAATCGACGATGGACCGCCGGTGGACCCGGCGTACATGGTGTAGAACTTCGCCTTGAGCCCGGCTTCCTTGGCCGCCTTGATCAGCAGGGCGAGGTCGTTGCCCCAGTTGCCGGTGATCACGGTGTCGGCGCCGGAGGCAATGATCTTGGAAATGTAGGGAGAGAAATCCTTGACCTTGCCGATCGGGTGCAAGTCCTCGCCGACGATTTTCACGTCTTTGCGCTTCTTCGCCAGCATTTCCCTCGCGGCCTTGGCTACCTGGTGGCCATGAGCGTAGTCCTGGCCGATGACGTAGACCTTCTTGATGCTTTTGTCGGGCGTCATCAGGTTGGTGATGGCCTCCAGCTTCATGTCGCTGTTGGCGTCGAAGCGGAAATGCCAGAAACTGCACTTCTCGTTGGTCAGCGTCGGGTCCATCGCTGCATAGTTGAGGAACAGCACGGTCTTGTCCGGATTGCGCGTGTTCCACTTGTTGATGGCATCGACCAGGGCGTGGGCGACGCCCGAGCTTGCTCCCTGAGTGACGTAGCGAATGCCCTGGTCGGTCGCGGCCTTGAACTGCACCATGGATTCCTGCGGACTGCTCTTGCCGTCGAAGGGCACGATCTCCAGTTTCTGGCCGAGCACGCCGCCGCCCTGGTTGATCAGCTCGGCTTCGGCCCTGACGTGGGCCAGCAGCGTCTCGCCGCTGCGCGCGAAAGGCCCGGACAGCCCTTCGATGAAGGCGATCCTTACCTGGGCGATCGAGGTGGCGGGCAGCAACAGGGCGGCGGAAAGCAGCAGCGTGCGGGATGATATGTTCGTCATATAAGCGTCCTTGCGAAGTGATCGGGCAATGCCATCAGTTTCCAGCCGGGCGCAGCATCACGCAGGCAGTGGGCAGTTGGGAATCACGCGAGCTGATGGCGGCGACCGTCTTCCAGCCATAGCCGGTGTCCTCCGTGTCGTATTTCACTGTCTTGCCGTCGGCTTTGACGAAGGCGGAAAGATAGAGCGGCATCATTACTTGATGGTCGCTCTTGCGCATCCAGACCTCGCCGGTTTCGCCCGCAAAGCGCATGTCCTCCAGCGCGGTGGCTACCTTCCGTGGATCCGTGGAACCGCTGTCCTTCATCGCCTTGGCGACCATGGAAAGCAGGTTCTTGACGCGCAGCAGCGAGTACTGGTTCGGCGCGTGCTTGCGGTCGTAGGCGCCGACCCATTCGTTCGTCTTGGTCGGCACGTTGCGATGCCATTCGGCGATGTTCACGACCTGGCCTTCACTGATGCCGGCAAGGGCGGTAGGTGTGCCCACCGTTCCGCCGTTGAGCGTGAAGAAGCGTCCCTTGAAGCCGGCGTCCCTGGCGGCTCTGATCAGCAGGATCAGGTCGTTGCCCCAGTTCCCCGTGATCACCGTGTCGGCGCCCTTGGCCATGATCTTCGAGATATAGGGTGAGAAATCCTTGACCCTGCCGATCGGGTGATATTCCTCGCCGACGATGGCGACATTGGGGCGTTTCTTCGCCAGCATCGCCTTCGCGGCCTTGGCGATCTGGTGGCCATAGACGTAATCCTGGCCGAGGATGAACACCTTTTGTATGGATTTGTCCTGCTCCATGGCATTGGTGATCGCCTCGATCTTCATGTCGGAATGGGCGTCGAAGCGGAAGTGCCAGAAGCTGCAGCTTTCGTTGGTCAGTGCAGGATCGAGCGCTGCGAAGTTGAACAGCAGAACCGTTTTGTCCGGATTGCGATCGTTCCACTTGCCGATGGCTTCGACCAGGCCATGGGTCACCGCCGAACTGGTGCCTTGAATGACGTAGCGGATGCCCTGGTCGGTCGCCGCCCTGAGTTGCACGAGACTTTCCTGCGGGCTGTTCTTGCCGTCGAAGGGAACGATCTCGATCTTCTGGCCTCCGATTCCGCCATTGCCGTTGATCAGATCGGCTTCGGCCTTCACATGGAACATTACCGATTCGCCGGGTTTCGAGAACGGGCCTGACAGCCCTTCGATCAAAGCTATTTTCACCTGGGCCGTGGCAAGGCTGGTGCACAGCGCTGCGCAGATGGCCAGGGCGGTATGGCGGAAATCGAATTTCATGGTTTGTCTCCTCTATGTGGTTTTTTGTACGAGGCCATTCTGGCGGCTCAGTCCGGTCCCTAGCAATGACCAAGCCGGTCAGTTTGATTGGCGGAAAATATCAGTCGTCGAAGGTCGGTCGCCGATTGGGAATTTCGGCCAAGTTCAATCATGGTTTTGGTCATTGGTCGCATTTCGCCGTCCTTTTAGACTGGGCTTTCCTGGCGACGCAAGGCGACACATCGTGAATAAATCTCCCCTCGACGGCGTCCGCGTCCTCGACCTGACCCGTTTGCTGCCGGGACCTGTGTGCTCGCTGCACCTGGCCGATCTCGGTGCCGACGTCATAAAGATCGAGGATACGGGCAGCGGCGACTACATGCCGGCGGCAGCCCGCGCCATCATCAATCGCAACAAGCGCGGGCTGCGCCTGGATCTCAAGAACGCTGACGGCAGAAAAGCATTTCTCGCGCTGGCGGCCACCGCCGACGTGGTCATGGAAAGCTTTCGCCCCGGTGTGATGGAGCGTCTGGGCGTGGGCTATGCCAACCTCGCCAGGCTGAATCCGCGGATTGTCTATTGCCGCATCACCGGCTACGGCCAGGATGGGCCGTTTCGCGATCTGGCCGGACACGACCTGAACTATTGCGGCTATGCCGGGGTGGCCGACCAGATGGGGGCCGATGCGGCGACTCCGGCCTTGTCCAATTTGCCCGTCGCCGATCTTTTGGGGGGCAGCCTGACGGCGGCGATGGGTATCCTGGCTGCCCTGTTCGACGCGGCGCGCAGCGGGCAGGGGCGCGAGGTGGATATTGCGCTCGCCGACAGCGTGCTGGCGCACGCCGTAATGCCATTGGCAACGCTTGCCACGGAGGGGCGCACGCGCCCGGCGGGAACGGACACATTGACCGGCGGCTTGCCCTGCTATGCCCAGTACGCTACCGCCGACGGCCGCTTTCTGGCGGTCGGCGCCCTGGAACGAAAGTTCTGGGATGCGTTCTGCACGACGCTGGGCCGGCCAGATTTGCAGGAATTGCACCGGACACGGGATATCGACAAATCGGAGTGGGTGCGTGGCGAGGTTGCCAGAATCATAGGTGCGCAGACCCTTGGGTACTGGACGGAAAAATTCAGTGCCACCGATTGCTGCGTGTCGCCGGTTCTCAAGCTCGAAGAAGCGCTGCAGCTGGAACAGTTCCGCGCGCGCGGCATGGTGCATGAGACTTCGCATCCGGTCTATGGCGCAGTGACCCAGGCGGCTTGTCCGGTCAAGATGAGCGGCTACGAGTTCTCCATCCGCCTGCCGGCGCCGCAGCCCGGCGAGCACAGCGACCCTATCCTGCGCGATGCCGGATTCAGTTCCGTGGAAATCGAAGCGCTGCGGGCATCCGGGGCGGTGAAGTAGTCGTTGCCGTCAGTTGCCGCTGTAGCTGGCAGGCCACAGGCGCTTCACTACCGGACCGTCGGCGCGAAAGGTGTGGCAGCTATCGACCAGGCCGGGCTTCTTGCCGCTCGCCGCGGCCAGGCGCTGCTGCTCGTCGCGCTTGAAGCGGTGGGAGAGGGTTTGCAGGGCGGTGGTGGCAACCGGCCCGAGCAATTCGGTCAGATGGGTGCAGCCGCGTGTCCCGGAAAAAAGTTCCTTGATGCGCCGCGTGAAGCCGGGCCCGATGGTGAGGCCCACCAGTTGCGCGTAGGTAAAGTGGATTTCGAAGCACGAGGCCGAAGGACCGTTCTCGGTGACTGCTTCCGCCTGATGGATCAGCAGATGGTCGTCGATGGTCAGGCGCAGGCGCATTTGATGTATCGGCTCTCCGGGCGCCACGATCTGGTCATCGGCGGTGCGATAGGGATGGGTCTTGGTATCGAGGAAATGGCCTTCGATGTCCCACAGACCGTCCTCCCTGCGGTAGCCGGTGCAGGTGATCTGGCGAGTATGGATGGCTTCGCGGGCAATCGGCGTACTGAGTGGCATGGTGAAGTGCTGGCTATGGACTTGGATGACAGCAGTCTAGGGAGTCCGGATTTGCGCTTCGATGGCAGGATCGCTAAATTGCATTGGCAGCAACGCTCAAGTCGCCGATATTTGATGCTTCCCCCATCCCCACCCCGGCCCTCCCCTTGAAGGGGAGGGAGAAGTAAATGGAACTCACCAAACACACGATAGCGATTCACCAGGTTGCGCAGATGCTGCACGGCGCCCGCTTGCAGGGGCTGGATGTGGATCGCCTCCTGAATCGCGTCGGCATCGCGCCGGCGCTGCTCGACGCGCCGCTGGCGCGCGTCTCGCAGGAACAGTATGCGCACATGCTGCGCCTGCTCTCACGCCGGATGCGGGACGAGTTCTGGGGGCTGGGCAGCCGTCCGCTGCCATTGGGCAGCTTCGCCCAGGGCTGTCGCATCCTGGTGCAATGCCACGATTTGCGGGAGGCGCTGCAAACCGGGCTGCACTACTATCGCCTGGTGCTGGCCGATTTCGCGGCACGGCTACGCGTCGTCGGCGGGGTCGCCCATGTCACGCTGACGACCTCGATGCCTGCCGACGCAAGAACGGTTTTCGCCCAGCGCGCCTTCCTGTTTCTGGCCTATGGCCTCGCCTCGTGGCTGGTGGCGCGACGGATTCCCTTGCTCTGGGTGGATTATCGCGGCGCCGATGTCGGCCAGCGCTCGGATGCCTCGCGCCTGTTCCAGGCGCCGATCCGCTACGATCAGCGCTACTCCGGCGTTGCCTTCGACGCGCGCTGGCTTGATTTGCCGGTGATGCAGAACAGCTCCAGTCTGAAAGAGTTTCTGCAGCAGGTGCCCGGCAATCTGCTGGTCAAGTACCGTGACCACAGCAGTATCACCGAACGCATCCGGCGCATTCTGCGGCGCCACCTCAGCGAGGAAATGCCATCGCTGGAGGAGGTCGGCAAGGTGCTGGCGATGACGCCGCAGACCTTGCGCCGGCGCCTGCATGACGAGGGCCAAGGCTATCAGGCGCTCAAGGATGCCCTGCGCCGGGATGCCGCGATCGAGTATCTGGCGCGCGCCGATCTGAGCCTGATCGACATTGCCGAGAAGCTCGGGTTTTCGGAACCCAGCACATTCCACCGCGCATTCAAGAAATGGACCGGTGTCGCCCCCGGCGAATACCGGCATACGCGGCTGAAATCCATCTAGCGGCCAACTGCGCGGTGTCGGCCCGATGTAGGACCGACTTCACTCGGCCATGGGTGGGTGGCGGACTGAAGTTCGCCCTACGGTCCGCCCCACAATACGCCCTACGGTCCGCCCCACAATCCGCCGTGCGGTCCGCCCTACGGCCGTTTCACGCCATCACGGCATCCCCGCCTGACAGTTTCCGCCAATCGTTTTGGCCGAGATCGCCATTGTTGCGCCCACGCTGAGCGCGCATCCTTCGCCCACTGGATAAGCCGCATAGTTGACCTGCGGCGAGGCCACATGCGAAGGGAGTATTCAGTGTATTTGACGCAAGGCATTCATCGTGGCGTGCAACGGCATCCGGACAAGATTGCCGTTACGGATGCGAGCGGCAGCTTGAGCTACAGGGAACTCCAGGGGCGCGTCGCGCGCCTGGCCGGGGCCTTCGACAAGCTCGGCGTGCAGGCGGGCGACCGGGTCGCCATGCTGGCGCATAACTCGTCGCGCTATGTCGAGTACTTTCTGTCCGCCTGGTGGGCCGGCGTCGTCGCCAATCCGGTCAACACCCGCTGGAGCAGCGCGGAAATCGCCTACTCCCTCAACGATTGCGAGTGCGCGCTGCTGATCGTCGATGACGCCTTCCTGCCGCAGGTCGCCGCCATTCGCGCCGCCTGCCCCGGGCTCAAGACAGTAATCCACGCCGGCAGCGCGGCCACGCCGGATGGCGTGCTGGGCTATGAAGATGTGCTCGCCGCCGCCGATCCGGTCGAAGACCGGCGTTGTGCCGGCCATGACCTGGCGGCGATTCTCTATACCGGCGGCACCACGGGTTTCCCCAAGGGAGTGATGCTCTCGCACGCAAATTTCTGGTGTTCCTCCGTGGCCCGCATGGCGGAAATACCGAATTACTGCGACAGCGTCTCGCTGGTCGTCACGCCCCTGTTCCATGTCGCCGGACTCGGACGCCTGGTCAACGCCATGATCGTCGGCGGCACCTGCGTCATGCAGCCCCATTTCAAGCCGGCCGCCGTGCTGCAGGCGATTGCCGCCCATCACGTCACCGATGTCGTGTTGGTGCCGAGCATGATCCAGATGCTGCTCGATGACCCGGCCTTCGACCCGGGACAGATTGCGTCGCTGCAGCGCATCGTCTACGGCGCGGCCCCCATTTCAGCCAGCTTGCTCGATCGCGTGCTCGATCTGATGCCCTGGGTCGAATTCATCCATACCTACGGCATGACCGAAACGGCGGCTTCGGTATCGGTGAATCCCGGATCCAATCATGGTGCCGAAGGCCGCGCCAACGGGCGGGTGCGTTCGGCCGGCCGCGGCGGATTCGGCGTCGAAGTGAAGATCATCGATGGTGACGGCGCCGAGGTGGCGCGGGGCACGGTCGGCGAAATTGTGGTGCGCGGGCCGGCGGTGATGTGCGGCTACTGGAACAAGCCCGAGGAAACGCGCGCCGCCTTGCGCGACGGCTGGCTGCACACCGGCGACGGCGCCTGGATGGATGACGAGGGCTATCTCTATGTCGTCGAGCGGCTCAAGGACATGATCATCAGCGGCGGTGAGAACGTCTATTCGGCCGAAGTAGAGAATGCCCTGATCCGGCATCCGGCGGTCGGCGCCTGCGCCGTGATCGGCGTTCCCCACACGACATGGGGCGAAGCCGTGCATGCCGTGGTCGTTCCACGTGCGGGCATGTCGGTCGATGCCGACGAACTGCGCGAACACTGCCGCAGCCTGCTCGCCGGTTACAAGTGTCCGAAGACCGTGGAAGTCCGTGACGCGCTGCCCATGTCGGCAGCCGGCAAGGTGCTCAAGAACGCGTTGCGCAGACCTTTCTGGGAAGTTCAGGTTCAAGCCGAAGTTTGATTTTGAAAACCATTTGAACCACAGAGACACAGAGACACAGAGACACAGAGGCGCCGAGCAGAACGAGGTATCGCCTTTCTCTGTGCCTCTGTGTCTCTTTGGTGAGAAGTTTAATTTGACAGGAGAATCAACGTGAGTCGCAAGGTACATGTAGTCGGGGTCGGCATGATCCAATTCACCAAGCCGGGGCAGAGCGAGCCCTACACCGTGATGGGCGCGCGCGCGGCCAAGGCGGCGCTGGCCGACGCCGGGATAGCCTATTCGCTGGTGGAGCAGGCCTATGTCAGCTATGTCTATGGCGACTCGACCGCCGGCCAGGCCGCTATTTATGGCGTTGGGCTAACCGGAATTCCGGTGTTCAACCTGAACAACAATTGCTCCAGCGGCTCGTCGGGGCTGTTCCTGGCGCGCCAGGCGGTGGCCAGCGGCGCGGTGGAATGCGCGATCGCGCTGGGCTTCGAGCAGATGGTGCCGGGAGCGCTCAAGGGCGCCTACGACGACCGCCCCTCGCCCATGGCCAAATTCGCCGATGCCATGTCTGCACTGCAGGGCTTCGAGGCCAATGTGCCGCGCGCCGCGCAATTCTTCGGCGGCGCCGGCCGTGACTACATGAAGCAGTACGGCATCAAGCCCGAAACCTTCGCCCGCATTTCGGTCAAGGCGCGCCAGCACGCGGCGCGCAACCCGCTGGCGGTGTTCCGCCAGACCGTGACCCTGGACGAGGTGATGGCGGCGCCGATGGTGTTCGACCCGCTCACGCGCCTGCAATGCTGCCCGCCCACCTGCGGCGCGGCGGCGGCCATCGTCTGCTCGCCCGAGTTCGCCAAGCGGCACAAGCTCGACACGCGCGTGGTGATCGCCGCCCAGGCCATGACCACCGATACGCCGAGCAGCTTCGAATCCGGCGACATGCGCCGCGTCGTCGGCTACGACATGACGGCGGCTGCCGCCAAACAGGTCTATGAGGCGGCCGGCATCGGTCCCGACGACATCGACGTGGTCGAACTGCACGACTGCTTCACCGCCAACGAACTGATCACCTACGAAGGCCTCGGCCTCACCGCCGAAGGTACCGCCGAAAAATTCATCCTCGAAGGCGACAACACCTACGGTGGCAAATACGTTACCAATCCCTCCGGCGGCCTGCTGTCCAAGGGACATCCGCTGGGCGCCACGGGCCTGGCCCAGTGCTACGAACTGGTATCGCAACTGCGCGGCCAGGCCGAGCAGCGCCAGGTGGAAGGCGCACGGCTGGCGCTGCAGCACAACCTCGGTCTCGGCGGCGCCTGCGTGGTGACGCTCTACCAGGCCGTTTGAGGAGCAGGCCGATGCTGGACAAACGCCACATCGGGCACGCGCTGCCCGGCTTCGAGGTCGCGGTGGAAAGCGGGCGCCTGCGCTTCTTCGCCAAGGCGACGGGGCAGCGCGACCCGATCTACAGCGACGCAGCGGCGGCCAAGGCGGCCGGCCATCGCGGCCTGCCGGTACCGCCCACCTTCCTCTTCTGCCTGGAAATGGAAGGGCCCAATCCGGCGGCGCTGCGCGAATTGCTCGGCATCGACATCGGCGGTATCCTCCACGGCGAGCAGCAATTCACCTATCACGGCATGGCCTATGCCGGTGACGTGCTGCGTTTCGAGCCGCGCATCGCCGACATCTACGACAAAAGGAACGGTGCCCTCGAGTTCGTCGTGCGCGACACGCGCGTCAGCAACCAGAAGGGCGAGGCCGTGGCCGAGCTGCGTTGCGTCACCGTCGTGCGCAACCCGGAGGGCTCATGATCGACCTCAGCACGCTCAAGGTCGGCGACCCGCTGCCCGCATTCACCACCGAGCCCATTTCGCGCCACACGCTCGCCCTGTACTGCGGCGCATCGGGCGATCACAATCCCATCCACGTCGATAGCGACTTCGCCAAACAATCCGGCATGCCCGACGTCTTCGCCCACGGCATGCTGTCCATGGCCTATCTCGCCCGACTGCTGACCCACTGGGCGCCGCAGCAGGCCTTGCGCAGCTACGGCGTGCGCTTCGTCGCCATCACCCACCTCGCCGAGCGCATCACCTGCAGCGGAAAGGTGGTCGATATTCTTGAAGAAGGCGGCGAAACCCGGGCCCGCATCGAACTGGCAACCACCAATCAGGACGGACAGACCAAGCTCGCCGGAAATGCCGTGGTCGCATTGTCTGCCGCAAACCGCCAATCCGCCTAGCATAAGGAGAACCCACCATGTCATTGCCCGCCTGGCTGAAACAGCGCCTGTCCCTGCCGGTAGTCGCTTCGCCGCTGTTCATCATCTCCAATCCCGAACTGGTGATCGCCCAGTGCAAGGCCGGCGTGGTCGGCTCCTTCCCGGCCTTGAATGCCCGCCCGGCCGAGTTGCTCGAAGCGTGGCTGCAGCGCATCACCGGCGAACTCGACGCCTACAACGCTGCCCACCCCGACCGGCCAGCGGCACCCTTCGCCGTGAACCAGATCGTGCACAAGTCCAACGACCGCCTGCAGCACGACCTCGACCTGTGCGTGAAGTACAAGGTGCCGATCATCATCACCTCACTCGGCGCGCGCGAAGACGTCAATCGGGCCGTGCATTCCTATGGCGGCATCGTCCTGCACGACGTGATCAACAACAAGTTCGCCCGCAAGGCCATCGAGAAGGGAGCCGATGGCCTGATCGCGGTGGCCGCGGGCGCCGGCGGCCATGCCGGTGTCCTCTCCCCGTTCGCCCTGATCCAGGAAATCCGCGAATGGTTCGACGGCCCGCTGCTGCTCGCGGGCTCGATCGCCAGCGGCGATACGATTCTCGCCGCGCTCGCTGCCGGCGCCGACCTGGCCTACATCGGCTCGGCCTTCATCGCCACCACCGAAGCCAATGCCCAGCAAGCCTACAAGCAGATGATTGTGGACAGCGGCGCCGACGACATCGTCTATACGAATCTGTTTACCGGCGTGCATGGCAATTACCTGAAAAAGAGCATCGTCGCCGCCGGCCTCGACCCGGACCAACTGCCCGCCGCCGATCCGTCGAGCATGAATTTCGGCAGCAACCGGATCAAGCCCTGGAAGGACGTCTGGGGCTGTGGCCAGGGGATAGGTGCGGTCAAGGCCATCGAATCGGCCGGCGCCCTGGTGGCGCGCTTCGAGACGGAATACCGGCAGGCACGGGAACGGGTTCTGGCGGCCTGAGCGCCGTGTCGCCAGCGCCGACTTTCGCGCCCGGCCGGCAGGCAGCCCCAACTCCCTCCCCTTCAAGGGGAGGGCCGCACCTCCCATCTCCCTCCCCTTCAAGGGGAGGGCCGGGGTGGGGATGGGGCAAATCGCCGATGCCAAGGGGAGAGCGCCGAAGGTGGCGACCTGGCCTTTGCCCGGCTGGGCAAGTCCAGTGCGTTGCGCGTGGGCCAGATCGCCATTGCGATCGGGAATCCCTTGGGCTTTCAGATCACCATAACGGCCGGCGTCGTCAGCGCCCTGGGGCGATCCTTGCCATCGGCGAGCGGGCGCATGATCGATGACGTGATCCAGACCGACGCGGCACTGAATCCGGGCAACTCGGGTGGCCCGCTGCTCAATTCCCGCGGCGAGGTCATCGGCGTGAATACGGCAATCATTCCGGGGACCCAGGGTATCTGCTTCGCCGTCGCCATCGATCTGGTGGGCGTCGTGATGGGTGATTTGATTCGCTTCGGTCATGTGCGGCGCGGCTACCTTGGCATCGCCGGTGCCGACATGCGGCTTCCGCGCCAGGCCGTCAGTCGGCTGGAGCTTGCCGATGAGCGTGCCGTGCATGTGACCGGCGTGGAGCCCGGCAGTCCTGCGACTCGTGCCGGCGTAAGGGAAGGCGACGTGCTGCTGGCGCTGCAAGGGCAAGCTGTCATCGGCATCGGCGCCCTGGCGCGTCTGCTCGACAGCCAAACCATCGGAACGTCTTGTGCCCTCACCCTCCTGCGCGGGACGAACCTGACCACATTGGCGATCACGCCAGCCGAGCGGGCTTTGATCGAATAAGCGCCGCCGCCCTGTCCGCGCCGACTTTTGCTTCAGCGCTTTGAAATGCGACGTCTCCCGGGTCGGGCCATTTTCTATTTGTCACCTGAAAAGTCCGCGCTGGTGACGGTGAACTTTGCACGCTACTACATGCGCAACAGCCGGATCTCAGCCTGAACGGTCATTGAGGGCGAGCCGCTTGAGGGGCAGTTGCCGTTCCCATTGCCGCCGCTCGAAGAATTGCAGCGAAAAACGGGAGCCACAAATCCGAGCGGCTGCTTATCGAAAATCGCTACTCACCCTCCGTGCCCATTCCGGACATCGCCGTTGCTCCAATGCGGACGCTCAGACAAGCTTCGTTCCACCTGATGCGGGATTCCACAAAGCGGCCCTTGGTTAGCCTGGGCATCTTTGCTTCATCGCTTCGTGATGGCTACCTGGCGATGAAAACCGAGTTCAGGCCATTGATGGGCCTTTAACGTTCCAGCGCTGCCTCCACGAACTGCAAGCGGTCCTGTCCCCAGAACATGTCCTCGCCGACAAAAAAGGTCGGCGCACCAAATACACCTCGCGCCACGGATTCCGCGGTATTGGTTTTCAGCTTCTCTTTCACCGCGGAACTCGAAATAAGCTCCATGAACGACGTCGGATCAAATCCAACCGATTGAAGCACCGCGACGACTTCCGCGGGGTCATTCATATTGCGTGGCATTTCAAACATCGCACTGAAGATTGCCGAGAGATATCGCTGGAATTCTGCATCGGTTCGCATCTGCATCGCGACGGCACCACGCATCAGGGACAGCGTATTGATCGGGAAATGCGGGTTCATCGTCAGCCGTACGCCATAGACATTTGCCCACCGTTGCAGATCGATCATGGAATAGCGTCCCTTGGCCGGAACCTCGATGGGGCTACGATTGCCCGTCGCCTGAAATAGACCACCGAGCAGGACGGGCCGCCAGAGAATCGTTGCTCCCTTGGCCTTGGCGATCTTAGGCAGTTGGTGATAGGCCAGATAGGAGTAGGGGCTGCCCACATCGAACAGGAATTCCACTGGTTTTGTCATTGTCTCGACTCCGAAATGCGGTTAGGTCACCAGCGTTCCATCCACGGCCGCAAGTCCAGCTCATGGGTCCATGCATCCCGCGGTTGCTGATGGAGGTGCCAGTAGTTCTCGGCGATGTGCTCCGGATCGAGAATGCCCGCTTGGTCTTTCAGGGCGAAGCGATCCGGAAAGTTGCTTTGGATGAACTCGGTAGCGATGGCACCATCCACCACGACATGCGCGACATGGATGTTCTTCGGGCCCAGTTCCCGCGCCATGCTTTGCGCCAATGCCCGCAGGGCGTGCTTTGCGCCGGCAAACGCGGCGAAATTGGCCGAGCCCCTCAGGGAAGCCGTCGCTCCGGTAAATATCACCGTGCCCCGTTCGCGGGCGACCATTCGCTTGGCAACTTCTCGCCCGACCAGAAAGGCACTGAAGCAGGCCATCTCCCATATCTTGAAATATTTCTTGGAGGTCTCTTCCAGAATGCTGCAGGGCACGTTGGCTCCGATATTGAAGACCAGGACATCGATCGGCGCGATGTCCCGTTCGATGTCCTCGACCAGTTTGATTACCTCGTCTTCCTTGCGGGCATCGGAAGCAAATCCATGAGCTTCGCCGCCGTTGCCACGGATTTCGTCGATGAGCGGCGCCAGCTTGTCCGCCGAACGGCGCGTGGCGCAGGCGATCAGACCGCCTTTGGCAAACCGCCTGGCGATCGCTCCGCCGGTCGCGTCGCCGGCTCCGATGACCAGGGCAGCGCCACGTCGGCCAGGATCAGTGCTCATGTCGAGTTCCTTTCTGTCTCAGGCAGCACACAACGAAGATCGCAATCCGCAACCGGACTAACCCCGGGCCCACGATCCGAGGCGGATAGCGCCCGCGATGATCAGGGCATACACGGCAAAACTGATGGCGATAACGACGAACAAGGCGGTGGCCGGAGCATGCAGCCAATGGACGACAATCCATCCACTACCCGCGATGGTAACCAGGCGCGCGACGCTGCCGGCCAGTGGCCAGAACATCCGTCCCGCTCCCTGCGACGCGAAGAACAGAGCCAAGCCAAGACCGAACAGGCCGTAACAGGCGCCCACGACATGAAGATAGTCGGTACCGAAGGCGACGACGGCGGTGTCAGCGCTGAAGAGGCCCATCCAGAGTCCGGGCATCACGGCTGCGCCGATTCCTATAGCGCCGGTGATCAGGGCAACTATGCCGCCACCCGCCCAGGTGGCATGCAAGGCCCGTTCGTGGTGGCCGGCGCCCATGTTGGTCGCGACCAGGGTCGTCAGTGCGGTGCCAAAGCCGAATGCGATCGGCACCATGATGTATTCCAGTCGAGCCGCCACCCCATATCCGGCCAACGCTGCTGTTCCATAGGTGCCTATCAAGGCCGTGGTCGCCGCAATTGAGCCATTGCTGAGGATCGGACTCAGCGAAGCGGGAGCGCCCACTTGCAGAATGGCACTCAAGGACGCCTGACTGAACGACCACTTGCCTAAGTTCAGGCGGACGGGTCCCTTTCCTCGTGCCAGATGGATGAACATTACGATGACGGACAGGGTACCGGTGGCGAGCGTGCTAATCGCGGCGCCGACCACGCCAAACCCGGTCATCGATCCCCAGCCGAAGACCAGAAGCGGACAGGTCGCCAGATGTATCAACGCGGTGACGACCATCATTGCCGAGGGCAGCACCATGTTTCCGCTGCCGCGCACGATTGCGCTGAGCACATTGAGCCACCAGACCACCAGGGAGCCGCCAAACAGTACCGCCGAGTAGGCCAATGCGGCGTCAAGCGCGGCGCCCTTGCCGCCCATCGCCGAATAGATTTCCTTGCCCCAGCCCAGCATCACCAGCGCAAATGTGCCAGCCAGGACCAACCCGATCAGGAGGCCGTGCAGTGCCAGCCGCCCGGCCTCGTCCCGATTGCCGGCACCCAGCGCTCTCGCCACGGCAGCCGTAACGGCACCACCGATCCCCCCCGCTGACATCTGCAGCATCAGCATGGATAGCGGGAGGACCAAGGCCACGCCCGCGAGCGCATCAGCACCAAGGCGCCCCAAGATATATCCGTCGTAGCCAATGACGATCGTCGTGGCGAGCAAGCCGAGAACGTTCGGTGTCGCCAGGCGGAACAGCGTCGGCAGCAAGGGCCCGTGGAGCAGATCATGAGCGCCGGATCTCGGCGCCGTTATCGTAGTCATGACGGTTCGGCCGTGTCCGCCTGAAGGAGTGTTGTGCACTCGTCGACTAAAGCGTGGAGTGCCGCGACGCGCTCGGTACCGAGTGTGGCATTCACCTGCTGCTGGGCCACTTTCCAGTGCCGTTGTGCCTCAGCCTGGATATCCCGACCCGCTTGCGTCAGCCGGATGCATCGACTGCGTGCGTCGCCCCCGGCTTCCTGGACCACCCAGCCGGCCGCCACCATCGGCTGGAGATTACGAGTCAGTGTTGATGCATCCAGTCCCATCTGTCTTGCCAACTCCCCAGGAGCAATGTCCCCAAGCTTGAGTACATGGGCCAGTAGGGAGTATTGGGTGGTCTTGAGTCCGACCTTTGCCAATTCGGCGTCGTAGTGGCGGGACAATAGACGCCCCAGGTGCCGGGTCTTGAAGTTGGTGCAGCCGCGAGGACGAGGTGGTTGAGGGTTCATTGTGCGATTGTATCTACAATTATTGTAATTGCAATCGTATTACCGTTCGCACCTCTGGGAGCTGTCCGTTTTCTCACTTGGATTCGACCGGTGGATGCAACACTCCTTCTGCTTGCGCAGAGTTAAGTGCGTTGCATCCATCGGTTGAATCCAAGACATGTACCACCTGATCGGGAGCTCCGCCATGCAAACCGCCAGGCTGTTCAAGTACGGCCGCAGCCAGGCTGTGCGTCAGCCGGCCGAGTTCCGTTTCGAAGGCGACGAAGTGCTGATCCGGCGCGATCCGGATACCGGCGATGTGATCCTGAGCCCGCGCTATCGCAAATTCGAGGAATGGTTGAAGTTGCGCGACAAGCTATTACCCCGGATTCCGCCGGCAGACCTCGACGCCCTGGACGATCTGCGCGACCCCGGCTCCGCCGTCGAGCGTGATTAGCCATGAGCGGGCCTTGCTGGTCGATACCGACGCTGTCTCGGCCATGGCCAAAGGGCGTGCCGAAACCCTGAACGGCATCCTGAACGAGCGCCCCTGCTGAATCTCAGTCATCACCGAGGCTGAGCTGCGTCTCGGACTGGTGCGCCGTCCCGTCAACGCCGCCTTGCGGCGTATCGTCGAAAACTTCCTGTCGTCCGTCGACGTCCTGCGCCTTCCATCCGGCCGGCTGACCCTGACACTTTCCGCCAATTGTTTTGATATCGATCGTCATTGTCCGCGCGGCGTGGGTGGTGCATCCTCACGCCATCGCCGAACGACGCGGAAGTCGCTTGCCGCAGCGGCAGAATCCACTTCAAGCCAGGAAGAGACCATGAACAAGCTGCAAGGAAAAGTCGCCCTCGTTTCCGGATCGGGACGCGGCATCGGCCGTGAAATAGCCCTCAAGCTCGCCAGCGATGGCGCCCGCGTGGTGGTCAATGACCTCGACGCCGAGCCGGCCAACGAAACCGTGGCGACCATCGCGGCCGCCGGCGGCGAAGCGGTGGCCTGCGTCGGCAGCGTCACCGAGAACGGCTTCGCCGAGCGTTTCGTCGGCAGCGCGCTGGAGAGCTTCGGCGGCCTCGACATCATCGTGAACAACGCCGGCTACACCTGGGACAACGTGATCCAGAAAATGACGGACGAACAGTGGGCGGCCATCCTCGACGTGCATCTGACGGCGCCTTTCCGCATTCTGCGCGCCGCGTCCGACTTCATCCGCGATGCGGCAAAGAAGGAGGCGGAGGCCGGATGCGAAGTTTTCCGCAAGGTGGTCAATGTCTCCTCCACCTCGGGCGTCTTCGGCAATGCCGGCCAGGCCAACTACGCCGCCGCCAAGGCCGGCATCAATGGCCTGACCAAGGCCATGGCCAAGGAGTGGGGGCGCTACCGGGTGAATGTGAACAGCGTCGCCTTCGGCCTCATCAGCACCCGCCTGACCCAGCCGCTGACCGCCGGCGAGGCCAGCGTGGATATCGAGGGACGGCAGATCAAGGTCGGCGTCCAGCCCGCCCACCTCAAGGCCGCCGAGGCGATGATCCCGCTCGGCCGCGGCGGCACGCCGGAAGAGGCGGCCGGTGCGGTGTATTTGTTCTGCATTCCCGAGTCGAACTACGTCAGCGGCCAGGTATTGGTCTGCGGCGGCGGGCGGCCTTGAGTCATGAATTCATACCGCAGCCCCTGGATGGACGCCGAGCTGGAATTGCTGCAGGACTCGGCGCGCAAGTTTTTCGAGCGCGAATGCGTGCCCCACGACGCGCGCTGGCGCCAGCAGCACATGCCGGACCGGGAGATCTGGAACAAGATGGGCGCCATGGGCCTGCTCTGCGCCAGCATCCCCGAGGAATACGGTGGTGGCGGCGGCGGTTTTGCCCACGAGGCGGTCATCTGCACCGAGCAGGCGCGGGCGCTGGTCACCAGCCTCAGCAACAACGTGCACAGCGGCATCCTCGCCCACTACATCCTGGCTTTCGGCAGCGAGGAACAGAAGCGCAAGTGGTTGCCGAAAATGGCCAGCGGCGAGCTGGTCGGCGCCATCGCCATGACCGAGCCGGGGGCCGGCTCCGACCTGCAGGGCATCCGCAGCAGCGCGGTGCGCGCGGGCGACGAGTACGTGATCAACGGCTCCAAGATATTCATCACCAATGGTTACCACGCCAACCTGATCTGCCTGGTGGTCAAGACCGATCCCAAGGCGCGGGCCAAGGGCGTGTCGCTGATCATGATCGAGACCGAGGGCCTCGCCGGCTTCCGCCGCGGCCGCCTGCTGGAGAAAATCGGCCAGACCGGGCAGGACACGGCTGAGCTGTTCTTCGATGACATGCGCGTGGCGGCGGCGAACCTGCTCGGCGGCGAGGAGGGCAGGGGCTTCGCCCAGCTGATGAACCAGTTGCCGCGCGAACGCATGCTGATCGCGCTGGGCGCGGTGGCGACCATGGAGCGCGCGGTGGCCGAGACCGTGGCCTATACCGCGCAGCGCCAGCTCTTCGGCCAGCAACTGCTCGACATGCAGAACACCCGTTTCAAGCTCGCCGAATGCCAGACCACGACGACCGTGGCGCGCAGCTTCGTCGATAGCTGCGTGCTGCGTGTGCTCGACGACGCGCTCGATGTGCCGACGGCGGCCATGGCCAAGTGGTGGACCACGCAGATGAATTGCCAGGTCATCGACGAATGCCTGCAACTGCATGGCGGCTACGGCTACATGAGCGAGTACCCGATCGCCCGCATGTACGCCGACGCCAGGGCGGGCAAGATTTACGGCGGCGCCAACGAGGTGATGAAGGAAATCATCGCCCGCGCCATGCAGCCATGAGCGCCGCCCGCCGGGCCGCCCCAAGGGCGGCGCAGCCAACATGCGGAGCTGCGCAGCAGCGAACCACCGTCACCCCCTGCCTTGGGCAGGGGGCTGGGGGGAAGGCAGTCCACAACCCTGCCTACGCCTTCTGGCCACTCGGCCTGCCGCGGGACCTGAACTATCCGCGCACCAGCCTGTGCTTCAACCTGGAGTCGGCGGCCGCGCGCTTTCCCGACAAGCCGGCCGTCGTCTTCTACGACCGGGTGTTCAGCTATGCCGAGATCAAGCGCGACGTGGATGCCATGGCCGGCTTCCTGCAGCAGCGGCTGGGTGTGCAGCAGGGCGACCGCATCCTGCTGCTCGCCCAGAACTGCCCGCAGTTCCTCGTCGCCTATTACGCGATCATGCGCGCCGGTGCCGCCGTGGTGCCGGTCAATGCGATGTGCACGGCCGACGAGGTGGCCTACTTCGTCGCCGACAGCGGCGCACGGACGGCCATCGTCGCCGGCGAGCTGCTGCCGGCGGTGGCGCCCTGTCTCGCCGATTGCCGCCTGGACCATGCCGTCGCCATACACTACGCCGACGCCTTGCCGGAGCGCACCGATCTCGCCGTGCCCGACTGGCTCAGCCGCGCGGCGGCGCCGACGGCGACGGAGCGGATCACGCCCTGGGCTGCGGCCTTGAGCGCCGGCTGCCAAGCGCAGCGCGCCGGACCCGGCCCCGACGCGCTTTGCGCGCTGCCATACACCTCGGGCACCACCGGCCACCCCAAGGGCTGCATCCACACCCATGCCACGCTGACGGCGGCCGTCTACGCCTCGGCCATGTGGCGCAACCTGAATTCCGAATCGGTGTTTCTCGCCGTGGCGCCGCTGTTCCATCTGCTCGGCATGCAAAACGGCATGAACCTGCCCCTGCTCTGCGGCGGCACCATCGTCATGCTGCCGCGCTGGGACCGCGTGGCGGCCGCGCGCCTGATCGAGCGCTACCGGGTCAGCACCTGGGCCGCGCCGCCGGCCATGCTGGTGGACTTCTTCGCCCAGGATCTCGCGGCCTATGATCTCTCCAGCCTCGCCCTGTTGTCCGGCGGCGGCGCGGCCATGCCGGAAGCCGTGGCAACGATGCTCAAGGAGCGTTACGGGCTGGCCTACAACGAAGCCTATGGCCTGACCGAGACCGCGTCCTTTCTCCACGGCAATCCGGTGCAGCGCGGCAAGCGCCAGTGCCTCGGTGTCGCCACTTTCGGCGTCGATTCCCGCATCATCGATCCGACCACCCTGGAGGAACTGCCGCAGGGCCAGACCGGTGAGCTGATCACCAGCGCCCCGCAGCTCATGAAGGGTTACTGGAACAACCCGGAGGCCAATGCCCTAGCCTTCATCGAACGCGACGGCAAGCGCTTCCTGCGCACCGGCGACCTCGCCGCGATGGACGCCGAGGGCTACTACTTCATGCAGGATCGCCTGAAACGCATGATCACCGTCTCCGGCTACAAGGTCTGGCCGGCGGAAGTGGAGAACATCCTCTATGGCCATCCGGCGATTCACGAAGCCTGCGTGATCGCCGCCGCCGACGCCAAGTGCGGCGAGGCGGTCAAGGCCGTGATCGCCCTCAAGCCCGAGGCGCGCGGCAAGGTGCGCGCCGAGGACATCATCGCCTGGGGCCGCGAGCACATGGCGGTGTACAAGGCGCCGCGCAGCGTCGAGTTCGTCGACGAGCTGCCCAAGTCGAACACGGGAAAGATACTGTGGCGCGCGATGCAGGAACAGCAGCGCGCAGCGGAAAAAGGGGAAGACAGCAAATGACTGAATGCTTCGACTACAGCGGGCGCACGGTGTTCGTCGCCGGCGGCAGCAGCGGCATCAACCTGGCCATCGCCGAGGCCTTCGTCGCCCATGGCGCGGCGGTGTGCATCGCCAGCCGTTCGCGGGAACGGCTCGACGCCGCGCTGGAGCGCCTGCGAAGAGTTGGCGCTGGCGGGACGGCGAGGGTCTCCGCGAAGGTGGCTGCGTATGCCGCCGATGTACGCGATGTGGATGAGGTCGAAGCCGCGCTGAAAGCCTGCCACGACGAGTTCGGCGCCATCGACGTGCTGGTCTCGGGCGCCGCCGGCAACTTCGTCGCGCCGGCCCTGGGCATGTCGTCCAAGGGTTTCCGCACCGTGGTGGACATCGATCTGGTCGGCAGCTTCAACGTGCTGCGCGCGGCCCACGCCTATCTGCGGAAGCCCGGCGCCGCGGTGATCAACATTTCGGCGCCGCAGGCCGCCAACCCGACCAAGTACCAGGCCCACGTCTGCGCCGCCAAGGCCGGCATCGACATGCTGACCCGGGTGCTGGCCATGGAGTGGGGCAGCGACGGCATCCGCATCAATTCCATCATTCCCGGCCCCATTGGCGATACCGAGGGCGTCGCCCGCCTGGCGCCTTCGCCGGAAGCCCTGGCAACCATGGCGGCGAGCATTCCGCTGGGCCGCTTTGGCACCACGTCCGACGTCGCCAACATGGCGCTTTTCCTGGCCTCGCCGCTGGCGGCCTTCGTCACCGGCGCCCTGATTCCGGTCGATGGCGGCAGTTCGCTGGGCGGCGGCCGCGACCTCGGCGCCGCGCTGAAATAGGAAATACGGAATGGAAGCCATCGTCTTCGACGTCAGCGACGGCATCGCCACTCTGACGTTCAACCGCCCGGCGCAGAAGAACGCCATGGACGGCGTGATGAAGGAGGAAATCGGCGAAGTCATCGGCCGGGTGCGCCGCGACCGCGATATCCGCGCCTTGATCCTGACCGGCGCCGGTGGCGCCTTCTGTTCCGGCGGCGACCTGCGCGGCATCGCGGCAAGAGACCTCGACAGCGAGGGCTGGCGCAACCGCATGCTCGATCTGCACCAATGGCTGGCCGAGCTGATCACCCTCGACCGGCCGGTGATCGCCGCGGTCGATGGCGTGGCCTACGGCGCCGGCTTCAGTTTGGCGCTGACGGCGGATTTCATCCTGGCCACGCCGCGCGCGCGCTTCTGCATGTCTTTCCTGCGCATCGGCGGCGTGCCGGACTGCGGTGCCTTCTACACCCTGCCGCGCATCGTTGGCGTGCAGCGCGCCAAGGAACTGATGCTCTCGGCGCGCGAACTGGGCGCCGAGGAGGCCAGGCAACTGGGCATCGTGCTGGAGATTCACGAGGTGGAGCAACTGATGCCACGGGCCTTGGCGCTCGCAGCGAGCTTCGTCGGTGCGCCGCCGGCGGCCATCAGCCTGAGCAAGCGGGCGCTGGCGGCGTCGCTGGGCAGCGACTTGCAGACCATGCTCGAACTCGAAGCCAGCGGCCAGTCCGTGGCCTTCGGCACCGCCTACCACCGCGAGGCGGTGGCGCGCTTCGGGCGCAAGGAAGCCCCCCTGTTTCAGTGGCCGAGCAACGATCAACGATAAGGAAGAAAACGATGAACAGAATGGTGGAAGGCAAGGTCGTCGTCGTCACCGGCGCGGGCGGCGGCATAGGGCGCGACATCGCGCTGGCGATGGCGCGCGAAGGCGCGAAAGTGGTGGTGAACGACATCGGCGCCTCGGTGGCGGGCGAAGGCCAGGACGCCGGCCCGGCGCAGCAAGTGGTCGACGAAATTCGCGCCTTCGGCGGCGAGGCGGCGGCCAATACCGATAGCGTGTCGGAATCGCTCTCCGCCCAGCGCATCATCGAAACCGCACTGGACAGCTTCGGCCGCATCGACTGCGTGGTGAATAACGCCGGCATCCTGCGCGACCGCTTCTTCCACAAGATGAGCGTGGACGAGTGGGACGCCGTGATCAAGGTGCATCTCTACGGCGCCTACTACGTCAGCCGCGCCGCGGCCAACCACTTCAAGCAGCAGGAGTCCGGTGCCTATGTGCATATGACATCAACCTCGGGCCTGATCGGCAACTTCGGCCAGGCCAACTACGCGGCGGCCAAGCTCGGGGTGGCCGCGCTGTCGAAGTCAATCGCGCTCGACATGCTGAAATTCAAGGTGCGCTCCAACTGCATCGCGCCCTTCGCCTGGAGCCGCATGATCGGTGCGATTCCCACCGACACGCCGGAGCAGCAGGCCCGCGTCGAGCGCATCAAGCAGATGACGCCGGCCAAGATCGCCCCTGTCGCCGTGTACCTCGCCGGCGACGCGGCGGCGGAGGTCAACGGCCAGATCTTTGCCGTGCGCAACAACGAGATTTTCCTCATCAGCCAGCCGCGCCCGGTGCGCTCGGTGCAGCGCTCCGAAGGCTGGACGCCGCAGAGCGTCGCAGACCACGCCATGCCCGCGCTCAAGGCTTCGTTCTTCGATCTGGAGCGTTCCGGCGACGTATTCTGCTGGGACCCGGTCTGACGCTTACTCTCAAGGGAGTTCTATTGCCAATGACGAAATACGCGCAGACCGGGAAAATAGTCCCGCCCCCTCCCATCCTCCCCCTCGCGGGGGAGGCGACTAGCAAGCTCGCTTCGCTCGAAATTACAGGGTGCCGTCGATGAACGACTTTCGTATCAAGCCCATGCGACCCCTCGACGGCATCACCGTGCTCGCCTTCGAGCACGCGGTGGCGGCGCCGGTATGTACCCGGCATCTGGCCGACCTTGGCGCGCGCGTGATCAAGATCGAGCGGCCCGGCGTCGGCGACTTTGCGCGCGGCTACGACCAGCGCGCCGGCGGCCTTTCGTCCTACTTCGCCTGGGCCAACCGCTCCAAGGAAAGCTTCACGCTCGACGTCAAGCATCCCGACGCCCAGCCCATTCTCGCCAAGCTGGTGGCGCAATGCGACATCGTCGTGCAGAACCTGGCGCCCGGTGCCGCCGCACGGCTGGGCCTCTCGATCGAGGCGCTGCGCCCGCAGTATCCGCGCATCATCGTCTGCGACATATCGGGCTACGGCGCCGACGGCCCCTATCGCGACAAGAAGGCCTACGACCTGATGGTCCAGGCCGAGGCCGGCCTGCTGGCGGTGACCGGCACGCCCGAGTCGATGGCCCGCGCCGGTTTCTCCGCCGCCGACACTGCCGCCGGCATGTATGCGTATTCGAGCATCCTCGCCGCCCTGCTGCTGCGCGAGCGCACGGGAGAGGGCTCGCACATCGACGTCGCCATGTTCGAGGCGCTGGCCGAATGGATGGGCAATCCGCTCTACTACACCTACGGCGGCCAGGCACCGGCGCCGCGCACCGGCCCCTTCCATCCCAGCGTAGTGCCTTACGGACCCTTCCCGGTGGGCGACGGCAAGACCGTGATGATGGGCCTGCAGAACGAGCGCGAGTGGCTCGTGTTCTGCCGCGAGGTATTGCACGACGCGGCGCTGGCGGAGGATCCCCGCTTCGCCAGCAACACCCTGCGCACCGAGAATCGCCTTGCGCTGGAGCAGATCATCGTCGCCGCCTTCTCGACACTGAGCGCCGACCAGGTGGAGGCGCGCCTGGACCAGGCCAAGCTGGCCACGGCCCGCGTCAATACGCCGGCCGATCTGTGGACCCATCCGCAACTCCAGGCGCGCCAGCGCTGGACCCAGGTGCCCTCGCCGGTCGGTTCGCTGGCGGCCCTCTTGCCGCCGGGGCGCAACGACCGCTATGCGCCGCGCATGGACGCCATCCCGGCCCTGGGCCAGCACACCGACAGCATCCTTGCCGAACTGGGCTACGCCGCCGTTGACATCGCCGGCCTGCGCACTGCCAAAGCCATCTGAACGAAAGCCAAGCATGAGCGAATCCACTTCCGCAGCGGCCGTCCGTGGCGTCCAGGCCATCCACCAGGCAGCGCTCGACGCCGGCCGCTTCACCATCCAGCGCTGCACAGCCTGCGGCCGCCACCAGTATTTCCCGCGCGAACTGTGCAGCCATTGCGGCGCCGATACGCTGGACTGGGTCGCGCCAGCCGGCGGCGGCAGCGTCTATGCCACCACCGTGGTGCGGCGCAAGGCCGAGGCGGGGGGCGACTTCAACGTGGCCCTGATCGATCTCGACGAAGGCGTGCGCCTGATGAGCCGGGTCGAAGGCATCCCGCCCAGCGCGGTGAGCATCGGCCAGCGCGTGCGGACGCGCGTGCAGGTGCATGAGGGCAAAGGACTCGTGGTGTTCGATACGGCCGCTGGAGACAAACGATGAACGCCCGCCAACTGCGCGGCAGCGCCGCCATCGTCGGTGCCGCCACCTTCGGCTGCGGCGAAGCGCCGGGCTTTACCGACATGGAACTGCTGGCCCGCGCCGCCCACGCCGCGGTCGCCGATGCCGGACTCAGCATGCAGGACATCGACGGCCTGTGCACCGCCAGTGCCGCGGCCACCATGTGGGCCATGCCGGTGGTCGAATACCTTGGCCTGCGCCCGAGCTACATCGACGGCACCATGATCGGCGGCTCCAGCTTCATCGCCCATCTGCTGCCGGCCATGCGCGCGCTCGAAGCCGGGCAGTGCAGCGCCGTGCTGGTCTGCTACGGCAGCGCCTCGCGCACGGCCACTTTCGGCCGCAAGGAACTCGTCGCCAGCCGCCGCTTTCTCGATCCGCAGCCCTACGAACATCCCTACGATCCGATGCTACCGCTGTCGGCCTATGCGCTGGCCGCCTCGCGCCACATGCACCAGTACGGCACCACGCGCCGCCACCTGGCCGAGGTGGCCGTGGCCGCGCGGGCCTGGGCGCGGCTGAACCCGGAAGCCTTCATGCGCGATCCCCTGTCCATCGACGAGGTGCTGGCCGCGCGCATGGTCTCCGATCCGCTCAGCGTGCGCGATTCCTGCCTGGTCACCGATGGCGGCGGGGCCTACGTGCTGGTGCGCGCCGAACGCGCGCGCGACCTGCCGAAAAAACCGGTGTATGTGCTGGGCAACGGCACGGCGGTGTGGAACCGGCAGATCTCGGCGATGGACGATCTCACCGTCACCGCCGCCAGCGAATCCGGCCGGCTCGCCTATCAGATGTCCGGCCTGGGTCCGCAGGACATCGACGTCGTGCAACTCTATGACGCCTTCACCATCAACACGCTGCTGTTCCTCGAAGACCTGGGTTTCTGCAAGAAAGGCGAGGGCGGCGCCTTCGTCGAAAATGGCGGCATCGCGCCCGGCGGGCATCTGCCGGTGAATACCAACGGCGGCGGCTTGTCCTGTGTGCATCCGGGCATGTACGGCATCTTCGCCACCATCGAGGCGGTGCGGCAGTTGCGCGGCGAAGGCGGCGAGCGCCAGGTGGCGGGCGCGCAGATCGCGCTGGCCCACGGTAACGGCGGCACCTTGTCCAGCCAGGCAACCGCCATATTCGGTACCGCGGATCTGCTGTGAGCGAGACGCACGTCGATTACCGCGACTGGATCGGGCGCAGCGAACTGCGCACCGATCAGGTGACCCCGGTTCCCGTCGCGGCGATGGCGGCGACGCTGGATTGTGCGGAGCCTCCCTGTCGTATCGGCGACGAACTGCCGCCGCTGTGGCACTGGCTGTACTTCCTGCCCGTGCATCGTCTGTCGAAGATGGGTGCGGACGGTCACCCGCAGCGCGGCGGCTTCCTGCCGCCGATCAGCCAGCCGCGCCGGATGTGGGCCGGCAGCCGGCTGAGCTTTCTGCAACCCCTGCACATCGGCGATACCCTCAGCCGCACTACCCGCATCGCCAACGTGATCGCCAAGCGGGGGCGCAGCGGGGCACTGGTCTTCCTTTCCTTGCGTCACGAAATCGGCAACCAGGCGGGACCGGCGCTGGTCGAAGAGCAGGATTTGGTCTATCGCGATGCTCCGCAAGCCGGGGATGCCTTGCCCGCACCGCTTCCCGGTCCCCCCGATGCCGATTGGGCCGATGAGATTCAGCCCGACCCGGTACTGCTGTTCCGCTACTCGGCGCTGAGCTTCAACAGCCATCGCATCCACTACGACCAGCCCTACGCCACGGATGTGGAGGGCTATCCCGGCCTGGTCGTGCATGGACCGCTGCTTGCCACGCTGTTGCTGGAACGACTGCGCCGTCACATGCCGCGGCGCGCGGTAAGGGCATTCGAGTTTCGTGCCCTGCGCCCCGTCTTCCATACCGCGCCCTTCTTCGTCTGCGGTCGCGTCGAGCGGCCGGATGGCGGCAGCGTCGCCCTCTGGGTGCGTGACGCCGGGGGCGCCCTGTGCATGGAGGCCAGCGCCCGCGTCAAGCGGCGCTGATACCCTGTTTCAATTCTTGCGAGGAACCCAGCGTGATCAAACATACGAGCGATGCATACCAGGATATCCGCGACGCCGTGCGCGACCTTTGCGCGGAGTATCCGGACGAGTATTTCCGCAAGGTGGACGCGGCGCGCGCCTACCCGGAAGCCTTTGTCGACGCCCTGACCCGCGCCGGCTGGATGGCGGCGCTGATCCCGCAGGAGTACGGCGGTTCCGGCCTGGGCCTGACCGAGGCCTCGGTGATCATGGAAGAGATCAACCGCTGCGGCGGCAACTCCGGCGCCTGTCACGGCCAGATGTACAACATGGGCACCCTGCTGCGCCACGGTTCGGTCGCGCAGAAGAAGCTCTACCTGCCGAAGATCGCCTCCGGCGAATGGCGGCTGCAAGTCATGGGCGTGACCGAACCCAGCACCGGCACCGACACCACCAAAATCAAGACCACGGCGGTGAAGCAGGGCGACCGCTACCTGATCAACGGCCAGAAGGTCTGGATTTCGCGCGTCCAGCACTCCGATTTCATGATCCTGCTGGCGCGCACCACGCCGCTGGCCGAAGTGAAAAAGAAGACCGAGGGCATGTCGATCTTCCTGGTCGATCTGCGCCAGGCGATCGGCCGTGGCCTCACGGTGCAGCCCATCCCCAACATGGTGAACCACGAGACCAACGAGCTGTTCTTCGACAACCTGGAGATTCCGGCCGAAAACCTGATCGGCGAGGAGGGCCAAGGCTTCAAGTACATCCTCGACGGGCTCAACGCCGAGCGCACCCTGATTGCCGCCGAATGCATCGGCGACGGCTACTGGTTCGTCGATCGCATCACCAAATACGTCGGCGAGCGCGTGGTCTTCGGCCGGCCCATCGGCCAGAACCAAGGCGTGCAGTTCCCGATTGCCGAGGCCTACATCGAGGTCGAAGCGGCCAACCTGATGCGCTGGGAAGCCTGCCGTCTGTTCGACCTCCACCAGCCCTGTGGCGCCCAAGCCAATATGGCCAAGTACCTGGCGGCCAAGGCCTCCTGGGAAGCGGCCAACGCCTGCATCCAGTTCCACGGCGGCTTCGGCTTCGCCTGCGAATACGACGTCGAACGCAAGTTCCGCGAGACCCGGCTCTACCAGGTGGCGCCGATCTCCACCAACATGATCCTGTCCTACGTCGCCGAACACGTGCTCGGCCTGCCGCGTTCGTATTGACGCTCATGTCGCGAGATATCCGCCGCTCGACCGCCCATGCGAGGGGCATGAGCGCTAATTTAACCGGTTCGATGCGAGGCTCCCTCCCCTTCAAGGGGAGGGTTGGGGTGGGGATGGGGAAAAATGCCGCGGATACTTGCCCCATCCCCCACCTAACCGCTGCGCGGCCCACGGCTGGCTTTGCACAGCCAGCCGGCTGCGGCGGCGCGACGCATGCGTCGCGAATTCCCGCCTCGCCCCCCTTGAAGGGGGATGAACAGAAAAGTCGCAATCCGTGATGAAGGACGCCGCCCCATGAGCACCCATCCCACCCAGGAACTGGCTGCCTTCGCCGCCGGCCTGCGTTTCGACGACATTCCCGCGCCAGTGCTGCGCCGCGCCGAGGATCTGATGCTCGACTGGCTGGGCTCGGCCCTGGCCGGCAAGGGTGCGCGTGCGGTCGAGGCCATGGCCCGCGTCGCCCGCGCCCAGGGCCCCGGGCCGGGGCCGAGCGAAGTGCTGATCTCGCGCGGCAGCGCCACGCCGCTGTTCGCTGCGATGGTCAATGGCGCTGCCTCCCACGTCGCCGAGCAGGACGATGTGCATAACGGTTCCGTGTTCCACCCGGCGGCGGTGGTTTTTCCACCGGCGCTGGCAGTGGCCCAGGCCATCGGCACCTCGGGTCGGGAGTTGTTGACGGCGGTGGTGGCCGGCTACGAGGTGGGCATCCGCGTCGGCGAGTTTCTCGGCCGCTCGCACTACCGCATCTTCCACACCACCGGCACCGCCGGCACCCTGGCCGCGGCCGCCGCCACCGGCCGGCTGCTCCGGCTCGATGCCGAGCAGATGCTGCACGCTTTCGGCAGCGCCGGCACCCAGGCCGCCGGCCTCTGGGAATTCCTGCGCGACGCCGCCGACTCTAAGCAGTTGCACACGGCCAAGGCGGCCGCCGACGGCCTGCTTGCCGCCTATCTGGCGCAGGAGGGCTTCACCGGCGCCCGTCATATCCTCGAAGGGCCGCAGGGCATGGGCGCCGGCATGTCTGCCGACGCCGCCCCGGCGCGCCTGGTCGACCGCCTCGGCAGCCGCTGGGCCCTGGCCGAGACTTCGTTCAAGTTTCACGCCTCCTGCCGCCATACCCATCCGGCGGCCGATGCGCTGCAGGCGGCGATGCGCGAGCACGGACTCCGGGCCGCCGACATCGTCCGCGTCACGGCGCGCGTGCATCAGGGCGCCATCGACGTGCTGGGGCCGGTGCTGCAGCCGCAGACGGTGCACCAGGCCAAGTTTTCCATGGGCACCGTGCTGGGGCTGATCGCCGTGCATGGCCAGGCCGGGCTGACCGAATTCGACGAGCATTTTTGCGCGCCCGCCGTGGTGGCTTTTCGCGAGCGGGTCGACATGGTGCTCGACCCGGAGGTGGATGCCGCCTACCCGGCGCGCTGGATCGGCAAGCTCAGCGTCGAGACCACCGACGGCCGCAGGCTGCAAGGCCGCGTGGACGAACCCAAGGGCGACCCCGGCAATACCCTGAGCCGGCCCGAGCTGGAAGACAAGGCGCTGCGCCTGGCGCGCTACGGCAAGGCCGCCAGTGCGGACGAGATGCGCGCCGTGATCGCCCGCGTCTGGGCCATGGCCGAGGCGCCGCTAGTGGGCCGGCTGCTGCCATGATCCTGCCGCGCAGCTATCTCTTCGTTCCCGGCCACCGCCCCGAGCGCTATGCCAAGGCCTGCGCCGCCGGCGCTGGCGCGGTGATCGTGGATCTCGAAGATGCCGTGCCGCCGGAGGCCAAGCTTGCCGCCCGCGCGGCGCTGGCCGCCTGGCTCTCGCCCGCGCTGCCGGTGCTGGTGCGCATAAACGCCGTCGGCAGCGAATACTTCGATGCCGATCTGGAACTCTGCCGCCTGCCTGGCGTCGCCGGCATCGTCCTGCCCAAGGCCGACGATGCGGCCGCGATCGAGCACATTGCCCGGCATCTGCCGCAGCCGGTGCCGGTGCTGCCGCTGATCGAGACCGCGCTGGGTCTCTGGAATGCCGAAGCCGTGGCCCATGCCACGCAGGTGCAGCGCCTGATTTTCGGTTCCATCGATTTCCAGCTCGATACCGGCATCGAAGGCGAGGACGAGGAACTGCTCTTCGCCCGCTCGCGCCTGGTGCTGGTTTCCCGCGTCTGCGGCCTGGCGGCGCCGGTGGACGGCGTGTCCGCGGTCATCGACGATGCCGCGGCGGTGACGGCCGACGCGCAACGCGCGCGCCGCCTCGGCTTCGGCGCCAAGCTTTGCATCCATCCGCAGCAGGTCGCGCCGGTGCACGCCGCCTTCGCCCCGAGCGCCGCGGAGCTGGCCTGGGCGCGCCGCGTCGTCGCCGCCGCCGAAGCTTCCGGCGGTGCGGCGGTGGCGCTCGATGGCCGCATGGTCGATCTGCCCGTAATTCTCAAAGCCCGCGACATGCTCGCGCGCACCGCTTCCGCAAACGAAAGGACCCCACAATGATTCGCGATCCCGACACCTTCAACGCGCTCATCGACACCGTCTCCCGCTTCGTGCGCGAACGCCTGGTGCCGGCCGAGGCGCTGGTCGCCGAGAGCGACGAGATACCGGCCGACATCGTCGCCGAGATGAAGGCCATGGGCCTCTTCGGCCTGACCATTCCCGAGGAGTACGGCGGGCTGGGCGTGACCATGGAGGAAGAGGCCTTGCTCATGATCGAGATGGGCAAGACCTCGCCGGCTTTCCGTTCCCTGTTCGGCACCACCGTCGGCATCGGCTCGCAAGGCATCCTGATGGACGGCACGCCCGAGCAGAAGGCGGCCTGGCTGCCGCGCCTGGCCAGCGGCGCATGCATTGCGTCCTTTGCCCTGACCGAGCCCGAGACCGGGTCGGACGCCGCCTCGCTGCGCACCACGGCCATCCTCGACGGCGATCATTACGTGGTGAATGGCACCAAGCGCTTCATCACCAATGCGCCCTATGCCGACATCTTCACCCTGATGGCGCGCACCGACCCGGCAATCAAGGGTGCCGGCGGCGTTTCGGCCTTCATCGTCGATGCCAAATCGCCCGGCATCAGCCTCGGCAAGCGCGACAAGAAGATGGGCCAGCGCGGCGCCCTGACCTGCGACGTGATCTTCGAGGATTGTCGGGTACCGGCCGCCAACATCATCGGCGGCAAGCCGGGCGCGGGCTTCAAGACGGCGATGAAAGTGCTGGAGAAGGGCCGCATCCACATCGCCGCGATTTGCGTCGGTGTCGCCGAGCGCATGCTGGCCGACGCCCTGCGCTATGCCATGGAGCGCAAGCAGTTCGGCCAGCCGATTGCCGAATTCCAGTTGGTGCAGGCCATGCTGGCCGACAGCAAGGCCGAGCTGTATGCCTCCCACTGCATGACGCTGGATGCCGCCCGCCGCCGCGACCAGGGCCAGAACGTCAGCACCGAGGCATCCTGCGCCAAGATGTTCGCCTCCGAGATGTGCGGCCGCGTTGCCGACCGCGCGGTGCAGATCTTCGGTGGCGCCGGCTACATGAGCGACTACGGCATCGAGCGCTTCTACCGCGACGTGCGCCTGTTCCGCATCTACGAGGGCACCACGCAGATCCAGCAGATCGTCATCGCCCGCAACATGGTCAGGGCGGCATCGTGAGCGCCGCCGCCAGCCCCGTGTCGCGCAGCGAATATTTCCAGCAGTCGATTCCCTTCATCGAACTGCTCGGCCTCAAACGCGAGTCGGCCGTCGCCGGGCGTTCGCGCCTGACCCTGGAGCTGCGGCCGGAACTGCGCAACATGTACGACGCCTTCCATGGCGGCGTCATCATGACCATGCTCGACGTGGCGATGGCGGGCGCCGCGGTATCGAGCCGCAACCACGAATACAACGTGATCACCGTGGCGATGTCTACTTCCTTCCTCCGGCCTGGCGTCGGCACCCTGGTGGCGCAGGGCAGGGCGGTGCCGCAGGGAGCCTCGCTGTGCGCCTGCGAGGCCGAGATCGTGGATGCCGAGGGGCAGGTCGTGGCCAAGGCTATCGGCACTTTCAAGTTTCGCAAACTGATGCACGCCGGCGAGGGCAACTGAACATGAAAATCCTCGTTCCGGTCAAGCGCGTGATTGACTACAACGTCAAGGTTCGCGTCAAGGCAGACGGCAGTGGTGTCGATCTGGCGAATGTGAAAATGTCGATGAATCCCTTCGACGAAATCGCGGTCGAAGAAGCCATGC
>JBDRPN010000006.1:0-42524 GCA_043826925.1 Pseudomonadota bacterium | reverse complement strand
ATGGTGATGGTCTTGCCGTTGTCCAGGGTGATCACCAGCGGGCTGCCGGTGACGGCGTTGTTCACCGTCGCGGTGTAGATGATGCTGCCGCCTTCGGTGACCGAGGCGGCCGAGGCGGTCAGGGTCACGACGGTGGTCTCAAGCGCCTCCCCTATCGGCTCGCTCCCTAAACCTCGCTCTGCATTCTCCTCCTCACCTAAGACATCTTCGCCAGAAATGTCACCCAGCCGTCCTCCATCCCTGATTCCAAATGCGTACCCCAGCGGATCAATGGCCTCGACAATGCGCAACAACTGAACAAACGAATGGCTATCATCCAAATTGCCAACAATTCCCGCGCGACCCGCAGCAGTTTCTTCCAGAAGTCTGTCGAGGCTATTACCTTCTGCAATCGCGCGGGAAATATCATCCAGCTCGCCGGCACGTTGTGGCAGGAGGGCAGCCTCCTTGGCATCCAGTATCCGGCCACCGAGTACCATGTCATCCAGCGTGACGGCTTCCCTATTGCGGAGAAAGTAGGCAGTACCGTCATTAAGGGCCAACTCGATGCGACCGGCTTCAGAAGTCTGAATCACATCCCCCTCGTACACCGGATCACCGACTTTCAGCAGACGCGTCGCTCCGTCAAGTCCCTTGGCGGAGACCTGTCCCTGAACCAATGAGACCTTGCCAACAAATACGCCTGATTCAGCCATGATGATTGCCCCGCACGAGACTATGGAATGCTCGTGACTCTACCTGCAGGAAGCAACACCCGCTATTGGACCAAAGGACAGTATTAGGGGAATCAGGTCGGCCGTTGGCCGTTGATGATCAAGGCAAGGTGTAGTCGGTCGCGCGCATTGAGTTTTTGGAACACAGAACTTATGTGAGCTTTCACCGTCCGTTCGGTGATATCCAGCTGACGAGCGATTTCCTTGTTGCTGGAACCCCTGGCAACCGAGCGAGCCACTTCCTGCTCACGCCTGGTCAAGGTCGGCAAATAGTCTGCAGTTACGCGGTGGGGTTCGTTCAGCGGCAACTTGGCAATCGGAATTCTTGCCATGGCCGCCTGGGTAGATGCAAGCAACCTCTGCATCAGCGCTTCACCAATCCACAGCCCCCCAGCCCGAACAACATTTGCGACCTGTCGCAGATTCGGCGCTGTTGCGTGCGCATTGCAGTAGCCGCGTACACCGGCTGAAAACATGGCGAGCGCTTCTTCGCTGTCAGGACGATTCGCCAGCACAATAATCCGGGCAGCGCCGACTGCCTTGCGCAGCGCGGTCAACTGCTCCAGCGCCGGGAGTCCATCATCAAGTCTCAGCCACACGATCGCCGCAGCAGACGGCTGTTTGACCGAGGCTCCAGCACCGGTGACCACTGCCGAGGGAAACGCCAGCAACCAGCGCGGCAACGCCGTTCCTGACGGGGACACGAAAAGATGCTGAGTGGGACGAGGTGGACGGGACGACACTACATTCAACGCTCGGTCAGCGCCCCCTGCTTGGCTCTGAGCACGGGCTTCAGCAGATAAGCAAGAATGCTTTTCTGCCCGGTGATGATATCCACCTCGGCCACCATTCCGGGGATGATAGGCAAATTGGCACCGAGCGAGGACTTGTTGGTACGTACCTTGACGAGGAAAAAGGTGTTCCCTTTCTCATCCGTGATCGAATCTGCGCCGATATGCTCCAATTTCGCCTCCAGGCCACCATATGTGGAAAAATCATAGGCAGTGAACTTAACCATGGCCGGCTGGCCGGGACGCAAAAAAGCGATGTCCTTCGGAGCGACCTTGGCTTCGAGAATCAATGCGTCATCGAGCGGCACAACTTCGATCAAGTCTCTCCCGGGCTGCACGACCCCACCTACCGTGTTTACCAGAAGCCGCTTGACGGTACCCTTGACCGGCGAGCGCACCGCTGCGTGCTTCACCTTGTCGGCGAGTGCCACTCCACCTTCGGTAAAGGCGTTGAGTCTGGCCATGGTGTCGCCAAGATCCTTGCGCACTTCGTTGCGGGCATTTAATTCGGTCTCCTCGATCTTGCGAGACGCCTCTGCCATCGCCGCTTGCGAACGCAATATCTGTGCTGCAGCCATGTCACGCTCGCCCCGAAAACGAGTCGTATCTCGCTCCAACCTCAATAATTCGACTTCGGATACAGCCCCCGAATTGATCAATGGTTTGGTAAGCGCCAATTCCTTGGCGGTAAGTTCATATGCTTGGGAGGCCTGTTCGCGCTTGGCGCGCATTTCCGAAAGCTCCTGTTGGCGCTGCACCAACTGCTGACGGGCGATCGATATCTGCGCCTCGACGTTCGACCGTGCAGTTTCATACAGACGCTGTTCATCCTGAACCGTTTTCGGGTCCTCAACCAGCACTTCTGGTGGAGGAACGAAAGGCAATCCTTCGGCTAATGCGCGCAAACGTGCGGCCTTTGCGGTCAACGCAAGGTACTGCGAACGATTCTCACGTACCGATGATTCGAATCGCGTCGGGTCGACGCGTAATAGAATTTGCCCCGCATCGACAATCTGACCTTCTTTGACGTTGATTTCAACCACGATCCCGCCATCCAGGCTCTGCAATATCTGTATTTGACTTGATGGAATCACCTTGCCGTCGGCCTTGGTGATCTCATCGACCAAGGCGACCGCCGTCCACATGACGAACAGCGCCAGTGCAATCAAGATGGTCCTGACCAACACCCGAGCCCGCAGGGGCTCCTGGTGGATCATGAAGTAGTCGGCATCCTTGACAAAATCCGCCTCACGAATCTCCGGATTCTCTTTCCAGTCAGCCAACCAGCGATCCACGCTCGGCTGCACCCGCACGCGGATCACTTCGAGCCAGTTCCGAACGCGGCCAACTACACCCAAGAATCGTTGCGCCAAAGCCTCAAGGCTCATGTCGCCCTCCCAACCCGCCCGGCCTGGAGCGATTCGACCACCTGCTTCCGGGGACCATCGGTCACGATCTTGCCGTCGTCGATAACAATCATCCGCTCAGCCAGATCAATCAGGCTCATGCGGTGGGTAACAATGATCATGGTCTTGTGTTGCATGAAGCGACGCAGGCTTTCCTTGAACTGGCTTTCCGAGGTGAAGTCCATGGAACTGGTCGGTTCATCGAGCAGCAACACCGGGGGGTCAAGCAGCACAGCACGGGCAATGGCGACGCCCTGGCGCTGGCCGCCGGACAGCGAAGCGCCGCGCTCCCCGATTACCATGTCATACCCCTCGGGGTGCCGATTGACGAAATCCGTCAGACCGCCGACTTCGGCCGCAGTGACGATTGCCAGATCGTCGGCGTACGGAGCACGCAAAGCAATATTATCCCGAAGGCTGCCGTAAAACAGCAGCGTATCCTGCTCGACATAACCGACATTGCGCCGCAAATCGGCAGGATCTAGCTGCCGCAAATCGACGCCGTCGAGAAAAACCGCCCCTTCCGTTGGCTGGTAGAGCCCCAGCATCAGTTTGTGCAAAGTGGTCTTGCCCGATCCGACCCGCCCGAGCACAACCACTCGCTCGCCAGGCCTGATACGAAACGAAACGCCGCGCAACACTTCTTGAGTGTGGCCAGGATAAGAAAAGCTGACATTGCGAAATTCGATTTCACCGCGGATTTCAGGGCGATGGATAAATGAACTTTCCTCCGAGCGCTCGCCCGGGGTCGTCATCGTCGTCTCCAATGCCGAGAGAGCCATCTTCGCGTTCTCGAATTGCATCAGCAAACCCACCACCTGGCCCAATGGAGACATGGCGCGACCAGCAAGCATGGTGCAGGCGATCAGTCCACCCATTGTGAGCCAACGCTCGTGTATCAGGTAGACCCCGGCGACGACTATCGTCAGGCTAACCAGCTGCGTCAGCGTCGCGGCTCCATTCATGGCGGATGAGGAAAGCAGTCGCAGGCGGGCGCTGGTCCGCGCCAGAAACGCCGCAGTCTTTTCCCACTTGGCCTGCATCAGGCCCTCCGCTCCGTTGGCCTTGATCGTTTCCAGGGCCGTCAGGCTTTCCACCAATGTGGCATTCCGCAAGGCCGCGGCACGAAAAGTTGTTTCCGACAGTTCGCGCATCTTGTACTGGATGACATAGCTATAGATCAGCACCCCGATGATGCCGAGTATTGGCAAAATCACCAGCGGCCAAGAGATCCAGAGAATGACCACTAGAAAAAGTATTGCGAACGGAAGATCGATCACGGCGGTCACGGTGGCCGAGGCGATGAAATCCCGTACAGTCTCAAACGACCGCAAATTGGAAGCGAAGGATCCCACCGATGCCGGACGATCGGCCAGTCGCATGCCCAACACGCGCTCCATGATCAGAGCCGACAACTTTAGGTCAATCCGGGAACTGGCCAGGTCGACAAAGTGCCCACGCAACAGCCGGATGGCGTAGTCGACACCGAGCACAAGCAATAATCCGCCAGCCAACATCCAAAGGGTCTCGACCGCGTTGTTGGGTACCACGCGGTCGTACACGTTCATAGTGAATATCGGCATCGCCAGCGCAAAGACATTCACCAGGGCGGCGGCACCCAGAATGTCGCGATAGACCGGTAACTGTTCCATGATCGCGCCCCAAAACCAATGCCTCTGGGCGACTTCGACTACCTCCGGCGTACGCTGATCGAAGCGGAAATGTGGCCGGGCAAACAGCGCAATGCCCGCATAGCGTGCCGCCAGAGTTTCACGCGGCAGCAATACCGCACCCTGCGCGGTATCCGGGAACAGCAATCTGGCGTTGCCGCCGTCCTCGTCCCAGTCCAGCAAAATGCAGGCTTCATTGCCATTGAGCAGCAGGATGACGGGCAGCAAGGCCACGTCTATCTTGTCCAGAGGACGCCGTACCAGCTTGCTGGCGAACCCCGCCCGCTGCGCCGCACGAACAAACAGGGAAGGCGTCAATCCCTCGGCAGGCAGGGGCAAACCAGCCGTCAGCGCCGCATGGGTACTTGGTCGTCCATGGATCCGCGTCAGTTCGACCAGGCAATCAAGCAGGGGATCATGGTGAAGCAGATCCTCGCGGACCCCATCGACTCGCGCGTACAGCCCGAGACGCCGCTCCGGACCGGCATAGTCCGGATCATCGCCTTGACGGCGCTCGGCACCATCCCACTTGGCACCTGGACTCATGTCCGCCTCGCTTCGGGCCGTCGAAAAGCTCGCGCGGATCCATCCATATTAGATTCCCGCCAATACTGTACAGAGAAGTATGGATTATGCCTTCAAACCTTCCGATCGCGAGTCGTCGCGCACAAAGCGATGAATCACTACATCATTTCAGATCGCTGGCAGGGAAGCCGCGCTTTCACGCATTGTGCAGCCTGCGCGCCAAAATGGCGACAGCCATCCACATGTTCGCATGTATGGCCTGATGACGGGCTCAAACCCAGGCGCGGGGAAGTGCCCGTCATCAAACGATCTCAGCCCGCCAGCGCCGCCTTGATTTGCTCCAGCGTCGACGGATCATCGATCGTGGTCAAGTCGCCTGCATCGCGTCCTTCGGCCAGCGCTTGAATCGACCGGCGCAGCATCTTCCCCGACCGTGTCTTGGGCAGGCCCGTGACGAAATGAATCCGCTTCGGCCGTGCAATGGCACCCAGACTGTTGTCGACCGCTTTCTTGATCTCGGCCTCCAGCGCGGTACGCAATTCAAGGGTGGCAACCCGCGCCGCGTCCTTGACCACGACGAAGGCGACCGGTTCCTGACCCTTCAACTGATCATTGACGCCAACCACCGCGACTTCGGCGACCGCTGTGTGGCCTTGTACCGCCTCTTCGATCTCGCGCGTGCCAAGACGATGGCCGGCGACGTTGATGACGTCATCGGTGCGGCCGAGAATGTAATGATAGTTTTCCTCGTCCCTGATGCCCCAGTCAAAGGAGGAGTAGACCAGCGGCTCCTTGAACAGACTGAAATAGGTACTGACAAAGCGCTCGTCGTCGCCCCACACGGTGGACAGGCAGCCCGGCGGCAGCGGCGGCACGATGCCGACGATACCCTTTTCATTGGCGTCGCACACCGTGCCGTCTTCGCGGAAGATGCGCAGGTCGTAGCCATAAACCGGGAAGCTCGGCGTGCCGAACTTGATCTTGGTGTCCTCGACGCCGCGCACGGCGGACAGCATCGGCCAACCGGATTCGGTCTGCCAGTAATGGTCGATCACCGGCAACTTCAATTCGCCCATGATCCATTCGTGGGTCGGCTGGTCCAGCGGTTCGCCGGCGAGGAACAAGTGCTTCAGCGAAGATAGGTCGTACTTGTGCAGCCAGCTGTTGTCGCTTTTCTTCAGCACGCGAATCGCGGTAGGCGCCGAGAACATGACGCTGACCTTGTATTTTTCGACGAGTTGCCACCAGATTCCGGGGTCCGGACGAATCGGCGTGCCTTCGTACATCACGGTACACATGCCGGCGATCAGCGGGCCGTAGATGATGTAGCTATGGCCGACCACCCAGCCGATGTCCGAGGTGGAGAACATCGTCTCGCCCTCGAAACCGGTAAAAATATGCTTCATGGACGATGCCAGGGCGACTGCGTAGCCGCCGGTGTCGCGCTGCACACCCTTGGGCTTGCCTGTGGTACCCGACGTATAGAGGATGTAGGATGGCTCGGAGGACTCCATCCAGACGCAGTCGACTTGAGCATCCATGTGCTGCGCCCGCAGACTGGAGTAATCGACGTCACGGCCGGCAACTTTGGAAAAGTTCTTGTCGAGGCCACGGTCGACCATCAACACCTTCTGCGGCGGGAACTCGGCCAGATTGCATGCCTCGTCGAGCAGGTGCTTATAGGGCACCGCCTTGCCGCCGCGCATGCCGGCATCCGCCGACACGATCAGACGAGGCTTGGCATCATCGATGCGGGTCGCCAGCGAACCCGAGGCAAAACCGCCGAACACCACCGAATGAATGGCACCGATGCGCGCGCAGGCGAGAATGGCAAAGGTCGCCTCGGCGATCATCGGCATGTAAATCAGCACCCGGTCACCCTTGACCACGCCGAGCGACTGCATAATCGCCGCCATGCGCATCACTTCCGTCTTCAACTCGGCAAAGGTGTAGATCTTCTCCTCGTTGGTCTCGGTCGAGACGTAGATCAGTGCGCGGTCATTGGGGCGCTTGGCGGCATGACGGTCGACGGCGTTGTAGCAGAGGTTGATTTCACCGCCGGAGAACCACTTTACAAACGGCGGCTTGCTGTAATCGCGGATCGTCTGCGGCGGCTTGTGCCAATCGACAAGTTTCGCCTCGTCAGCCCAGAAGGCCTCGGGCTGCTCGATGGAACGCTTGTAAAACTCGCTGTATTTTCCCATGACATTCCTCGCTGAATTTTTCGGTAAGGGTAAATGCTTGCTGACTTCAGGTCGCGATATTGACCACGACGCGGCCCTTGGCTCGCCCCTGGATGTAGTCGTCAAACGCCGATGGCAAATCGGTGAATGCAATGTCGCGGATCATCCGATCCGAGCCGGGTGCCAGATGGGCCGGGCGCATGTCCGTCGCAAGATATCGCCACACTTCCGCCCGCTGCGCCATAGGACAATTTACCGAATCGATTCCGAGCAGACTGACGCCGCGCAGGATGAAGGGCATGACCGTGGTGTTCAGGCTGAAGCTTGCGGCGAGGCCAATCGAGGCCAGCGTTCCGCCCACCTGCATGGTGCTGGCCATCCAGGCAAGCACATCGCCGCCCAGATTGTCGACCGCGCCGGCCCAGGTTTCCTTGGCCAGCGGCTTGATCTTGGCCAGGTCGAGCGACTGGCGCAGCAGCACCTCCTTGGCTCCCAGGCCTTTCAAATAGTCGCTCTCGGCCTCCTTGCCGGTCAGGGCGACGACATGATAGCCGCGCTTGGCGAGTATCTCGATCGCAATGCTGCCGACCCCGCCGGTGGCGCCCGACACCACCACCGGCCCCTTGTCCGGGGATAGTCCGTCGTGCTCCATGCGTACCACTGCCAACCCCGCCGTGAAGCCAGCCGTACCCAGGGCCATGGCGTCGTGCAAGGAAAGACCGGGCGGCAGCTTGACTACCCAGTCGGCCGGTAGACGCGCCTGTTCCGCATATCCGCCGTGGTGTGCCACGCCGATGTCGTAGCTGGTGGCCAGGATCTCGTCGCCGGTCTTGAAACGGGGATCCGTGCTGGCCCTTACGCGGCCGGCCAGATCGACGCCGCCGATACAGGGAAAGCGTCGAATGATGCGTCCCACCCCGGTCGCCGCCAAGGCATCTTTGTAGTTGATGCTGGAGTGAGTCACGTCGATGGTGACTTCGCCGGGGTCAAGTTGCGATTCGTCCAGGTCGACGAATCGGCTGACAATCTTGCCTTCCTCCTGGTTGATCAGGTAAGCCTTGAAACTCACGGTAATCTCCTCGACTTCGAGCCTCGACAGCGCCCGTTTTATTGTCTTATTCGTACTGGAGCGATCAATTATAGACAGGCGAGACTTACAAGACCCTGAATCGGCATGTATTGCGGGGTTTACAGCCTGTCCCGGTCGGGGCTATAGTCCGCCCCCATGCAAGGCCTACCCATCCATCCGGTGAGATTTTATCTGCTCGCCGCCGTACTGATCTCCCCCTGTGTTCATGCCGACGAACCGATTCTGGTTCCGCCGCCATCGCAGGTTTCCTTCGTGGACCGCGCCACGGCAACTGCGCAGGGTGCCATCGACCAGGCCATGGATCTGCTCGGCATCCGCTATCGGCGCGGCGGCAGTTCACCTGAGGCCGGTTTCGATTGCTCTGGTTTCGTCAGCCATGTCTTCCGCGAAGGCCTGGGGCTGGTACTGCCGCGCAGTTCCAAGGAAATGAGCAAGGCAGGTGACCCCATCGGCCGCGACGAGCTCCGCCCCGGTGACCTGGTCTTCTTCAATACCATGCGCCGCGCCTTCTCCCACGTCGGCATCTATCTCGGCGACAACCAGTTTGTCCATGCGCCGCGCAGTGGCGGCCATGTCCGCATCGAGGATCTGAGCGAGGGTTACTGGAAAAAACGCTTCAATGGAGCTCGTCGCGTTAATCCCGACCAGCCATAGTATCTGTCCAGCCACCAGCCGCGCGCTGGTTTTATTTTGACTTGCTATTGCGAATGATTCTTAATACAATTCCCAAGAATCTCAACTCGGCCTGGAATCGAACTTTATGAAACTATCTCGCCTGCTTCTCGCCCTGTTTGCTCTCAGCGCAACTGCCAATGCTTCGGCGCAGGAAAAAGTCCTCAATCTGTACTCGGCCCGCCATTACCAGACGGACGAAGCGCTCTATGCCAATTTCACCCGGCAGACGGGCATCAAGATCAACCGCATCGAAGCCAAGGAAGATGAGTTGCTCGAACGCATCCGCAACGAAGGCGCCAACAGTCCGGCCGACATTTTCCTCACAGTCGATGCGGCGCGCCTGGCCAAGGCAGACGAGCTGGGCCTGTTCGCACCAGTGAAGTCCAAGCTGCTGGAGCAGCGCATTCCGCCCAATCTGCGCAGCCCGGACTGGTTTGCATTCTCGACCCGGGCCCGCGTCATTGTTGCCAACAAGGAACTGGTCAAGGCCGAAGATGCACAAAATTACGAAGACCTCGCCAGTCCCAAGCTGAAGGGCAAGGTCTGCTCGCGCTCGGGCAGCCACCCCTACAATATCTCGCTGATGGCCTCATTGATCGCGCATCTTGGTGAAGCCAAGGCCGAGGAATGGGCGCGCGGTGTGGTGGCGAATTTCGCGCGCTCGCCGAAAGGCGGCGACACCGACCAGATCAAGGCCGTCGCCGCCGGCGAATGCGGCGTGGCGGTATCCAATAGCTACTACCTCGCCCGCCTGTTGCGCTCGGACAAGCCGGAAGATCGCCGCCTGATGGAGCGCGTCGCCATCATCTGGCCGAACCAGAAAAGCTTTGGCGCCCACATCAACATCTCCGGCGGCGGCATGCTGAAGACGGCCCCGAACAAGGAATCGGCGGTCAAGTTCCTCGAATACTTGGCCAGCGACGATGCGCAGCGCTATTTCGCCGACGGCAACAATGAATGGCCCGCCGTCGCCAGCGTCGCGGTGAAGAACCCGGCGCTGGAAGCCATGGGCAAGTTCAAGGCCGACAGTCTACCGGTGGCCACCCTGGCGAAGAATTCCGCTACCGCACAGCGCATTTACGACCGCGCGGGTTGGAAGTAACCGCTATCGATCGGCCTCTAGGCGCATAGAGGCCGATCGATCGCCGTAGCGCCAGCGGCAACTCTTGGCGGCTATTGTTCATCCGAACGAAACAATCTGTTCCCGAACCGGGATTTCGTGCCATGACGAATGTCTCTATAGTCGGGACTTCGCCAACCAGACCCGGAGAACAGCATGTCCAAGCCAGAGATCGCCGCAAAAAACCCCTTCGCCATCGATGTCGAAAAGGGCAAGGATTACTACTGGTGCGCCTGCGGCAAGAGCAAGTCGCAACCGTTTTGTGACGGCAGCCACAAGGGTTCGGAATTCAATCCGGTCAAGTACACCGCCGCAGAGAGCAAGACCGTGTATTTCTGCGGCTGCAAGCACAGCGCCAACGGCGCGCTGTGCGACGGAACCCACAAGTCGCTCTAGCAGGAACTGACCTCGCTGCGCCCGGCGGAAATCTGCCGGGCCAGCAGGATGATCGGCAGCAGGCCGACCGCGACGATGGCCAGCGCCGCGCTTGAAGCTTCGGCCAGGCGCTCGTCGGCCGCCAGGGTAAAGGTCTGCGTCGCCAGCGTGTCGAAGTTGAAGGGACGCATCACAAGAGTAGCCGGCAGTTCCTTCATGACGTCGACGAACACCAGTAGCGAGGCAGTCAGCAGGCTGTCGCGCATCAAGGGCAGATGGACGCGGCGCAGGGTTTCCCCCGGACCGCTGCCCAGGCTGCGCGCCGCCGACTCCATGCTGGGCGTGATGCGCCCCAATCCGGCCTCCACGGTCTGCAGCGCAATCGCCAGGAAACGCGCGAGATAGGCATACACCAGAGCAGCGATGCCCCCGGTCAGAATCAGGCCCGGATTGGCCCCCGTCATCTGCTGCCAGAGGCCGGCCAGCAAATGATCGAGCCGGGTCACCGGAATCAGCACGCCGACGGCGATCACCGAACCCGGTACCGCATAGCCAAGGCCGACGACGCGACTCGCCAACCGCGGCAGCTTGTGCCCGTCGCGCGCGGCGAAGCCGAGCAGCAGCGCCAGCAACGCAGCCAGCCCGGCGGTCAGAGCCGCCAGCGTAAAGCTGTTCCTCGCCAGCACCAGAAAGCGCCCGGTAAAGCTGCCGGCATCTTCGCCCGCATCGCCCAGCGCCAAACGCAGCAGCAGCACCGCCGGCAGGCCAAAGCCGATCAGCACCGGAATCGCGCAGCCGATCTGCGCCAGCAGCGCATGCCAGCCGGTCAGCACTTGACGCGTGGCGCGACGTCGGCCACTGCTGTCGTGATAGCGGGCGCGGCCGCGGCTGATGCGCTCAAGCAGGATCAGCAGCGCGACGAAGCCGAGCAATGCGGCGGCCAACTGTGCCGCGGCAACGCGATCACCCAGCGAGAACCAGGCGCGATAGATGCCGGTGGTGAAGGTTTCCACCGCAAAGTAGGCGACCGTGCCGTAATCGGCCAAGGTCTCCATCAATGCCAGCGCCATGCCGGCGGCGATGGCCGGACGCGCCAGCGGAATCGAGACGCGCCAGAACCCCTGCCAGGGATTGAGGCCGAGCGCGCGTGCCGCCTCGATCATGCCGCCGGCGCGTTCGAGAAAGGCGGTGCGCACCAGCAGGTACACATAGGGATAGAGCACGCAGGAAAACAGCACAATGGCGCCGCCGAGCGAACGGACATCGGGAAACCAGTAGTCGCCCATTTTCCAGCCGAAGCTGTCGCGCAGCCCGGTTTGTATCGGGCCGACGAACTGCAGGAAATCGGTATAGGTGTAGGCCAGCACATAGGCGGGCATCGCCATCGGCAGCAATAGTGCCCATTCCGCGATGCGCCTGCCGGGAAAGTCGTTCAGGGCAACCAGCCAGGCGGCTCCGGTGCCCATCGCGGCGACGCCGATGCCGACCCCAAGGCAGAGCCAGACCGAATTCGCCACATACTCGGGCAGCACGGTGCTCATCAAATGACGCCAGGTTTCCCCGGTGCCGCCGGTGAACAAATTGGCGCCGACGGCGAGCACAGGCAGCGCGACCAGAACAGCGAGCGCGAAGGCGACGACGGAAAGAGGCGAGGTGGGGAATGGGCGGGACACGGCCGGCCGATTATAATTGAGACTCATTCTCCACAAGCCGCAATCTACGCGACGATCATGTCATTGCTCGAAGTAGACCGTGTCAGTCATGCCTACGGCAAGCAGGCCGTGGTGCGCGATTTGTCGTTCAACCTGGCACCAGGGGAAATCGCCTGCCTGCTTGGATCTTCGGGCTGCGGCAAGACCACCATGCTGCGGCTGATCGCGGGCTTCGAAATGCCTGCGGCGGGCAGTATCCGCCTCAATGGCGTGACGATTGCCAGCGAAAAAACCCATATCCCCGCCGAGGCGCGACGCATCGGCATGGTGTTTCAGGATTACGCATTGTTCCCGCACCTGTCGGTGGCCGACAACATCGGCTTCGGCCTGCGCGGACAGTCGACGTCGGCGCGACGCCAACGCATCGATGAAATGCTGGAACTGATCGGACTGGCCAAACGCGGCGAACGCTATCCGCACGAACTGTCCGGCGGCCAGCAGCAGCGTGTGGCGCTGGCCCGCGCCCTGGCGCCGCAACCGCATCTGCTGCTGCTCGACGAGCCTTTCTCCAATCTCGATGTCGAACTGCGCGAACGTCTCTCGCTCGAAGTGCGCGACATCCTCAAACGCGCCGGCATGGCGGCGATTCTGGTCACCCACGACCAGAACGAAGCCTTTGCCGTCGCCGACATGGTCGGCATCATGCGCGAAGGTCGCATCGAGCAATGGGACACGCCCTACAATCTGTATCACCGTCCGGCCACGCGCCACGTTGCCGATTTCATCGGCCAGGGCGTGTTCCTGCCCGGCGAAGTGCTGTCGCGCCAAGTCGTCGAAGTCGAACTGGGCCGGCTCGATTCGGAAGTGCCAATGGATTGCGCGTCGAGCTGCTTCGAGTGCCAGCGCAGCTGCCGGCTCGACGTGCTGCTGCGCCCCGACGACGTAATCCACGACGATGCCAGCGAGGTCAAGGCCGAAGTCGTCGCCAAGGCTTTCCGCGGTGCCGAATTTCTCTACACGCTGCGACTCGCGTCTGGCGCGCAGGTGCTGTCGCTGGTGCCGTCCCACCACAACCATGCGATAGGCGAAAGCATCGGCATCCGGCTCGATGTCGACCACGTCGTCACCTTTCCGCAGGGCCGATGATCCCCTGGCTGCCTGAGGCACACCTGTTCCCACCGGTGGCGAAGGCGCTCAGCGAACCCAACGGCCTGCTCGCCGCCGGCGGCGACCTGAGCCCGCAGCGGCTGCTCGCCGCCTACCGGCGCGGCATCTTCCCCTGGTTCTCGGCCGGCGAACCCCTTCTCTGGTGGAGCCCCGATCCGCGCATGGTGCTGTTCCCCGACGAGCTGAAGATTTCACGCTCGCTGGCGAAGACCCTGCGCAATGCCGACTACGAAGTGCGCCTCGATTCCGCCTTCGGCGACGTGATCCGCGCCTGCGCCCGCAAGCCACGCGCAGGGCAGTCCGGCACCTGGATCACGCCGGAGATGCAGCAAGCCTATCGCGAGCTGCACCGCCTCGGCTATGCCCACAGCGTGGAAACCTGGATAGCCGGCAAACTCGTCGGCGGCCTCTACGGCATCGCCATCGGCCGGGCCTTTTATGGCGAATCGATGTTTGCCGATGCGCGCGATGCCTCGAAAATCGCCCTCGCCCATTTGTGCGCTTACCTCAAACAGCGGGGATTCGGCATAATCGACTGCCAAATGGAAACCAGACATCTCGCCTCGCTCGGCGCCCGCCCCATCCCCCGCTGCGATTTTGCCGCGCGGCTGGAGGTGCTGTGCCCGCACGGCGATGCAGCGGGACGCTGGCCGGCGGCGGCGATCGACGGGCATTTCAGGCAGCGGCCATGACGCATCTGCGCGACCTGCCGCCGTTTCCGCTGCTGCAGTTCTACGCCACGGCCCCCTACGGCTGTTCCTACCTGCCCGGGCGCATCGCCCGTTCCCAGGTCGCCACGCCCACCCACCTGATCGACAGCGCCACCTACAGCGAACTGGTGCGCGCGGGTTTCCGGCGCAGCGGCGTGTTCACCTACCGGCCCTATTGCGATGCCTGCCGCGAATGTCAGCCGGTGCGGCTCGACGTTGCGGCCTTCGTGCCCAACCGCAGCCAGCGCCGCGCCCTGGCCCAGCATGCCGGGCTCGTCGCGCGCGAATGCAGCCTGACGTTTCGCGAGGAACACTATCAGCTCTACCAGCACTACCAAGCCGCCCGCCACTCGGGCGGCGGCATGGATCAGGACAGCCGCGACCAGTACGCGCACTTCCTGCTGCAGACCCATGTCGACAGCCGCCTGATCGAATTTCGCGAAAACGGTATCCTGCGCGTGGTCAGCATCATCGACGTGCTCAGCGACGGGCTCTCGTCGGTCTATACGTTTTACGACCCCGACATCACCGCTGCCAGCTACGGCACATTCGCCATCCTCTGGCAAATAGCGCAGTGCCAGCATGTAGGCCTGCCCTGGCTGTATCTTGGCTACTGGATACGCGACAGCCGCAAGATGGCCTACAAGTCCCGCTTCCGTCCGCTCGAAGCCCTGCGCCACGGCAAGTGGCAGCCGATCGAGGAATAGCCGCAAGAGTTGCCGCTGGCGAGACGGCGACGACCGCTGAACTGGCCCGCGCCTATCGCGCCGTGGCCGTCTCGCGCCGCCGATAGCCGCGCCAGGCCGGCCAGATCGCGGCACCGAAGACCAGCACGACCAACAGCAAGGGCCAGACCACCGGGCGATTCCATTCCGCGCGGCGCTGCGCGCGCAAAGCCGCATCGACCCGCTGATACTTGAGCGTGTTGTGACCGACCTTGCTCGGCTTGCGGTTGGTCAGCCAGGCATGGCGCAAGGTGTAGTCCTTCGGATGGAAACCCCAGACCCAGGGCGCGTCATGGCGCAGGATATCCGTCATGCGATCGATCAGTTCCTGCCGCTGCGGGCCGCTTTCCATGGCCTTCATGCGCTCGAACAGACGGTCGTATTCGGGGTTTTCGTAGTTCGCCGCGTTCTCGCCGGTATGCCTGACCTTGGCCTGCTTGCCGTGCAGCAGAAACATGAAGTTCTCGGGATCGGGATAGTCGGCATTCCAGCCGAAATAGAACAGTTGCACCGCGCCCTTGCGCACCTTTTCCTGGAAGCGGTTGTAGTCCGTGCTGCGCACCACCAGTTGCGCATCGATCTTGGCGAACTGCTTGTTGAGCCAGTCGATGCGGGCCTTGGCGCCGACCCCGGTCGCCGTCGTATCGAGATTGATCACCAGCGGCTCGCCGGTTTTCGCATCGCGGCCGTTGGGCCACCCCGCCTCGGCCAGCAAGCGCCTGGCTTCGGCGATCGGCTTGCGCCGGGCACGGCCGTCAACCCAGACGTACATGTGCGGATTGATGCCTGCCGGGCCTTCGCGATGACCGAAAATACCCGGCGGGATCGGCCCCTGCGCGGCAACGCCGCGACCGTTCTGGAATATCGAAATGAACTCTTCCTGGTCGATTGCGATGGAAATCGCATGGCGCAGTTTGCGCGCGGCCTCCGCCGTCTTCGGGTCGGTGCCGCCGACCAGCGGATCGAGCCAGTTGAAGCCCATGTAGAAAGTCGAGGTCGCCACCGAGGTGGTCAGCACGATGCCCTGCGCCCGCATGTCGTCCGACAGCGTGATTTCGCCGGCGGTGACCTGCACCGCCTGATCGAAGGCATCCGAGGATATTCCAGATGCGTCGTAATAGCCCTGCAGGAACTTGTTCCAGTAGGGTATCTGCTCCTTCTCGCGGGTGAACACCACTTTGTCGATGAAAGGCAGCGGCTGGCCGCAATCCTTCAGCAAGCCCTCGTTCGCATCCTCCGCTTCGCCTTCGCAGGGATAGCTTTCCTGGCGGAAGTTCGGGTTCCGCTCCAGCACCATGCGCGCGTTCGGATTGTTCTCGGTCAACATGTAGGGACCGGTGCCGATCGGATACCAGTCGAGCGTCAGGTTTTTCTCCGCCATGCCCGGCTGGCTGTGGAACTTGTCCGCTTCCCAGGGCATCGGCGCGAAAAAGGGCATCGCCAGCCAGTACAGGAACTGCGGGTACTTGCCCTTGACCCGAATCCGGTAACGGTAGCGGTCGATGACTTCGGCGCCTTCCAGACGGTGCTCGCGCAAGTCGATCCAGGGCTGGTCCTTCGCGGCTTTCAGGCGCTTGGCAAGATCGCCCAGACCGACCACGTAGTCGTTCATCAGGCCGAAAATCGGCGAATGCAGCCGTGGATGCGCCAGCCGCTTGAGGCCATAGACGTAATCCTCGGCCGTCAGCTCCCGCGTGTCGCGCCGGGAAAAGTCGCTCAGACTGGCAATGCCGGCCAGTTGCGTGGTCGACAGCGAGTGATAGCTGTAATCGCCGGTCGCCGCACGGGCGAAGGCCGGGTGCGGCTGGTAGCGGGTACCCGGCTTGAGCGCAATCACATAGTCGGTGAAGGCGATTTTCGCCGGATCGGTGTTGTCGGCCAGCTCGCGTCCCTGTGCGTCCAGATAACGCGGCAAGGGCACGGCTTCGGCGGTGGCCGCGGTCAGCGTGTAGGGCCGCTTGAGATAGTGGTACTGCAGCGGCGGCTCGTAGATCTGGCCGGTAAACGTGATCTCGTCCTCGCTGTAGGACTGCACCGGATCCAGATGCTTGGGCCGGTCGGTGAAGGCGCTGTAGAGAATATTCCCGTCCCTATCGGCCGCCGGATAGGGGTCGTTCCAGGCGCTGCCGCAGGCTGTCAGCAGCAGAACAAAAAGGCAGGAGAATACGCGTCGCATGACGTCGAGTTTAGCTGATCCGCTATAATCCGCCGTCCGATTCAACCAAGGAAATGCGATGGGATTTCTCGCTGGCAAACGCATTCTGATCACCGGTCTGATCTCCAACCGGTCAATCGCCTACGGCATCGCCAAGGCCTGCCACCGCGAAGGCGCCGATCTGGCCTTCACCTACCAGAACGATCGCGTCCGCGATCGCATGGCCAAATTCGCCGACGAGTTCGGCTCCCAGGCGATCTTCCCCTGCGACGTCGCCGACGACGCGCAGATCGACGCCGTGTTCACCGAACTGGCGAAGCACTGGGACGGCCTCGACGGCCTCGTGCATTCGATCGCCTTCGCCCCCAATGAAGCGATCGAGGGAGATTTTCTGGAAGGCATCTCGCGCGAATCCTTCCGCATCGCCCACGACGTCTCCTCCTACAGCTATCCCGCGCTGGCCAAGGCCGCCCGTCCGCTGCTAATGAACGGCAAGAATCCTTCCCTGCTGGCGCTGACCTACCTGGGCGCCGTGCGCACCATGCCCAACTACAACACCATGGGCCTGGCCAAGGCCAGCCTCGAAGCCGCCACGCGCTACCTGGCCTTCTGCCTCGGCCCGCAGGGCATCCGTGCCAACGCGCTGTCCGCCGGCCCGATCAAGACCCTGGCCGCCTCGGGCATCGGCAACTTCGGCAAGCTGCTGGCCTATAACGCCCACCACGCGCCGCTGCGCCGCAATGTCACGATCGACGAAGTCGGCAACGCCGCCGCCTTCCTGCTCTCCGACCTCGCCAGCGGCATCACCGGCGAAATCCTCTACGTCGATGGCGGCACGCACACCACGGCGATGGGCAACGCCGACCCGCTGCCGGGCTAGCCGCTAAGCCGCAGCGGACACGTTGCCGCCCGGATCCGTAAACACGATTCTGTCGTCATCCACAGAGATTGTGCCGGCGTCGAAGCTGCGCCGCAAACGCAGTGCCTTCTTGCCAAAACTCAGGTCAACGGCTCCCGACAAAGCGACGCCCACCACCAAGCGGGCGCCTGCGATCAAGGTCAGTTGCGCTTCCAAAGCTTCCTTTTCCGCCAACAGTCGGCCCCATGCCTGAACTGTTTGTTGCCAGGTGGCTTTGACGCGTTCCAGAGTGCCGCTATGGTCGCCCTGCTTGCTTAGATGCTTGATGATCTGTTCGAGCTTGGCCTCGTCCGCCTTCTGTTTTTCTATCTGATGCAGCAAGTCCTTATACCTGGCTTCGAGAACCGGATTGACGCCGAGGTGGACGCCCGTCACGCCGCCCGTCGGCGCGCCCAAGATCGGCACCTGAATCAGCAACATTGCGCGAGTCGAGCCACCTGTCAGGCGTCCGCGCTGCGGGGATTTGGCACCGATAACAATCTGATTCATCGCCTGCAGGTCGCTTTGCAGGGCTGAATCGCCAATGACAATGGTCGTGCCTGCGTAAATGTGCGCGTTCTCGGCGAAGCGCGCCGCTACCGAACCCGCAGCCCGCACCTTGGCCTGGGCGATGATGCCGCCACCAATGACAATGTCGCCGCCCGCGTCGAGTTCGCCGCCATCGACCAAACCGCTAACGGTGATGTCGCCGGTCGCGCTCACTTTCATGCCCGGCATCACTTCACCATCGACATGCACGGTACCGTCAAAATTGATGTTGCCCGAAGCCAGATTCACATTCCGCACTTTCAATATCTGTTCGACTGTCACGCCGCGAGCACAACGAACCGGCTGACCATTGAACACCGCCAGCAGAAGATCCGGATCGTCCTTCGCGACATAAGCGCCGACCAGATGTTCCGCAAAGCCTTCATTGCGTCCCGGCAAGGGATCGACAAGCTCGCCGCGTATCGTGCGTCCATGCTTTCCGTCAGTCGGCGGAATCCTTCGCATCAAGGCTTGGTCCGCCACCACCAGGGGAATCGCACCGAGGTCGCGAAAATCCATCAGACCTTGCTTGTTTACGTGCGGGACCCGATCGCGGCTGTCCGCAACCAGCAATTCAAAGATCGTATCTCGCCCATGCTCCGGCGCCAGACCCGTTGCAACGGCTACGCGCTCAGGCAGACCCTTGCTGCACAGATTCGTCACGGCCGCTTCGTCGATGCCGTAGCTGACCCCGGCCTTGGCCAGGGCCGCGGAAACGTCGTCAGCAGTCACACTCTTGCCGCCATGAGCCGGAACCCAATTAACCCAGGCAGCCATCGCGTCGGCGGAAACTTCCACGGAAAAGCTGGCGTCGCGACGTTCGGCCACCGCAACTTCAAATTCGTCATTACAGGAGTTGTGGTGCTCCACCAGTGCCGCGACGGCATCTTCCAACACCAACCAATCCCCGTATCCGACCTCGCCGAGCATGCGGCGCACGGCGTCCGCATCGAGTTGCATTCGATTCGACCCCGGCGGCATCGTTGCCACCAAACGATCCCCGCTTACCGATAATGTCAGCTCCAGACTATTTGTCATTACTGCCCTTTCCCGCTCTGAGCGCTTCAATTTTGCAAGGCGGGTATTGATCGCCGCGCCCGGCAAGCCCAAACAGTTCGATGCTTACGGCATGCCATGAAGAGCGTTCACCACAACGTTGATCGAGGCCGAACAATCCTGGCAGCAAGCTCGATCCAGCCTGGGGAATGATACGTCATTGGATATAGGCGCGATTCGGTCCGGCACGACGCGACCGCTCCCTTGCTGCCTTGACGATGCCGTCTCCAGCCGGTCCAGCTTTTCCTTGGCCAAAAAGACAAAGCCCCGCGACGCGGGGCTTTGTCTGATGCAGGTATTTGACGTATGCCGGATCAGCGGTCCTTGTTTTCCAGCGCGGCCTTGTTGATTTCCACCGGATGCTCTTCCTTCAGGGTCGACATCCAGGCGGCGAACTCTTCCTCGGCGACAAAGCGGGCATATTGTTGAGCCAGTGCACGCGCGCCCGGATCGTCGGTGCCGGCTTCGCCTGACTTGACCGCCGTGATGCGATACAGCGCATATCCCTTGCCGGGGAAGGCCACACCGGTGTGAGCCGGCAGTTTCCCCGCATCGGCCTTGAACACGGCACGCACGGAATCGGCCGGCAGGCCTGGCGCCGCGGTGCGGCTTACGCTGCGCGCAGGCGACCATTTCAGGTCCACGGCCTCGCCCTTGGCCAGCCGGGCCAGCTTTTCCTCGCCATCCTTGATCGCCAGTTTCGCCGCCTCCTCGCCGATCAGCCGCTTCTCGATCTCGCCCTTGACCGCATCCAGCGGCTGCAGGGTGGCCGGCTTGTGCTCCAGCACCCGTGCCGACACCAGGGTACCTGATGCGATTTCGACCGCCTCGGTGTTGCGCTTGTTCTTCAATCCATCGTCGCTGAACAAGGCTGCGGCGAGCTTGGCGTTGTCGAAAGGCGCCGGCAATTTGCCGCCCCTGACAAGCCAGACTGACTGGCGAATCTCCAGCTTCCATTTTTCGGCGGCCGGCTTGAGGCTGTCGGCCTGCTCATAGACTGTGTTGCCGAATGCTTCCGCGGCCTCTGCATACTTTTTCATGCCAGCTTCGCGCTTGAGTTCGGCCAGGATTTCCACCCTGACTTCTTCGAGCGGTTTGACGCGTTCGGGGCGCACACCGGTAACGCGAATGATGTGATAACCGAAATCGGAACGCACGACCTCGGAGGTCTGGCCTTCCTTGAGGCTGAACGCGGCTTCCTCGAAGGCCTTGACCATCGCGCCGCGCCCAAACCAGTCGAGATCCCCACCCTTGGCGGCAGACCCGGGGTCCTGGGAGCTTTGCTTGGCCAGCTTGGCAAATTCACCGGGGGCCTTGCGCAACTGTGCCAACAACTCGTCGGCCTTGGCCTTGGCTGCCTTGACTTCGGCTTCCGGCGCATCCTTGGCGGCGGATATCAGGATATGGCTGGCACGTCGCGTCTCGGCGCCCTTGTAGCGATCACCATGCGATTGGTAGTAGGCCTTGACTTCCTCGTCGCTGACAACGGCCTGCGCCGTCAGCGCCTCCTGACTCAAGGTCAGGAATTCTGCGCGCACCTGCTCCGGCAATTCGAACTGCTTGCGGTTCGCCTCATAATGCTTTTGCACCGCATCGGGCGCCAGCGTGACCTGGCTGCCGTAGGCTTCCGGCAGCAGCAGCAGTTCGCCGACCTCGCGCCGCTCCAACTGGGTGGCCAACCAGCGACCTGCCGCGGCCCGACCGGTGATGCCGGCTTCGGTTACCGGCAGCATCAATTGCTGCATGGCCATGTCCTGGCGCAGACGAGCTTCGAACATCTCCTTGCTCATACCCTGGGCGGCGACCAGCGCCTCATAGCGCTCGTTCGAGAACTTGCCGTTCTCCTGCAATGAGGGAACTCCGGCAATGAACTGCACCAGTTGTTCGTCGCCCACCGCCAGGCGGGCGGTTCTGGCCTGTTCCGCCAGCAGGCGCTGGGTGATCAGCGAATCGAGCACGGCGCGACGCATCTGCGGCGTTTCGAACAACGCCGGATCGATTTTGGTACCCAGTTGGGAACGCATCCGGTCCTGCTGTTCGCGCATCGCCGCCTGCAATTCCTGTTGCGTGATCTTGCGCCCGCCGACGCTGGCGATGTTGGCGTCGACGCCAGCGTTGCGGACGTAGGAATCAACGCCCCAGAAAGCAAACGGGAGCGTGATGAGTACGAGGAAACCCTGGGTGATCTTCTTGTTGTTGCGAACGAAATCGAGCATGCGCTGAAAACCCTAGATGCGACAAAGGCGAACCGCTGTTCGCCTTTGTTCGGTGGTGGGTGCTGACGGGGTCGAACCGCCGACATTCTGCGTGTAAGGCAGACGCTCTACCAACTGAGCTAAGCACCCGCTGAACGGTCGCTGCCCACAGAGGGCAAGCGGCCGCAATTCTATCAGTTCACAATCGCTCAGTGGGTCACCACGCCGGTCGCCGTAGCGTCATCGGCAACTACTGCCACTGCAGGCGCTGCGGCCGGCTCGGGCAAAGGCTGGGGCATGCGCTCGAGAGCGAGTTCCAGCACCTTGTCGATCCAGCGCACCGGCAGGATTTCGATCCGGTTCTTGATGGTGTCGGGAATCTCGGTCAGATCCTTGACGTTCTCCTCCGGAATCAGCGCCAGGCGAATGCCGCCGCGTACCGCCGCCAGCAGCTTTTCCTTGAGACCGCCGATCGGCAACACCTCGCCGCGCAGCGTGATCTCGCCCGTCATCGCCACGTCGGCGCGCACCGGTATGCCGGTCAACACCGACACCAGCGCAGTACAGATGGCGATGCCGGCGCTGGGACCGTCCTTCGGCGTTGCCCCTTCGGGCAGGTGGATGTGGATGTCGTTCTTCTGGTAGAAGTCATCGACGATGCCGAGCGACTGACTGCGCTTCCTGACCACGGACAAGGCCGCCTGGATCGACTCCTGCATGACCTCGCCCAGCTTGCCGGTGGTCATGGTCTTGCCCTTGCCGGGCAGGGCCACGGCTTCGATGGTGAGCAACTCGCCGCCGACCTCGGTCCACGCCAGACCGGTTACCTGGCCTACCTGGTTTTCCTTTTCCGCCATGCCAAAGCTGTAACGGCGCACACCGAGGAACTTGTCGAGATTCCTGGCATTGACCACGATCTTGTTCTTGCGCGCCTTCATCACCAGGGACTTCACCACCTTGCGGCATATCTTGGAAATCTCGCGTTCCAGCGCGCGCACGCCGGCCTCACGCGAGTAGTAGCGCACGATGTCGCGCAGGGCGTCCTCGGTAATCGAGAGTTCATCACGCTTGATGCCATTGGCCTTCATCTGCTTCGGCACCAGATAGCGCAGGGCGATATTGACTTTTTCGTCCTCGGTATAGCCGGCGAGGCGGATCACCTCCAGACGATCAAGCAGCGCCGCCGGAATGTTCAGGGTATTCGCCGTGGCGACGAACATCACGTCGGAAAGATCGAAATCGACTTCGATGTAGTGATCCTGGAAGGTATGGTTCTGCTCCGGATCGAGCACTTCGAGCAACGCCGACGAGGGATCGCCGCGGAAATCCTGGCCCATCTTGTCGACTTCGTCGAGCAGGAACAGCGGATTCTTGACCCCGACCTTGGTCATGTTCTGCAGAATCTTGCCCGGCATCGAACCGATATAGGTACGCCGGTGACCGCGAATCTCGGCCTCGTCACGCACGCCGCCCAGCGCCATGCGAATGAACTTGCGATTGGTGGACTTGGCGATCGACTGTCCGAGCGAAGTCTTGCCCACGCCGGGGGGGCCGACCAGGCAGAGAATCGGCGCCTTGACCTTGTCCACGCGCTGCTGCACCGCAAGGTATTCGACGATGCGTTCCTTGACCTTCTCCAGACCGTAGTGGTCCTTGTCGAGGATTTTCTCGGCGGCCGAAAGATCCTTGCTGATGCGCGACTTCTTCTTCCACGGCAGCGCCAGCAGGGTTTCGATGTAATTGCGCACCACGGTGGCTTCGGCGGACATCGGCGACATCAGCTTCAGCTTCTTGACCTCGGCACTGACCTTGACCAGGGCTTCCTTGCTCATGCCGGCAGCCTTGATCTTCTTTTCCATTTCGTCGATGTCGGCACCCTCTTCGCCTTCACCGAGTTCCTTCTGGATCGCCTTGACCTGCTCGTTGAGGTAGTACTCGCGCTGGCTCTTTTCCATTTGCCGCTTGACGCGGCCACGGATGCGCTTTTCGACCTGCAGGATGTCGAGTTCGGCTTCCAACTGGCCGAGCAGCTTTTCCAGGCGCGCAGAGACGCCGAAAACTTCCAGAATTTCCTGCTTCTGTTCGAGCTTCAGCGGCAGATGGGCGGCGATCGTGTCGGCCAGACGCCCGGCCTCCTCGATGCCGGCCAGCGAGGTCAACACCTCGGGCGGGATCTTCTTGTTGAGTTTGACGTACTGGTCGAACTGGGCCAGCACCGTGCGGCGCATCGCTTCGACCTCGTTGTCGGCGCGTTCCTCGATCGGAATCAGGCTGACGTCGGCGACGAACAAGGCGCGCTGGTCTTCAATGCGCAATACGCGTGCGCGCTGCACGCCCTCGACCAGCACTTTCACCGTGCCGTCGGGCAGCTTGAGCATCTGCAGGATGTTGGCGAGACAGCCGATCTCGTACATGTCCTCCGGCACCGGCTCGTCTTTCGCGGCGGATTTCTGCGCCACGAGCAGGATGTTCTTGCCGGTTTCCATCGCCGTTTCCAGCGCCTTGATCGACTTCGGGCGCCCGACAAACAGCGGAATCACCATATGCGGGAAGACCACGACGTCGCGCAGGGGCAACAGCGGCAGGGAGTGGGTCTCTACGGGGGTAGCGGGTAGGCCAGACATCATCGTGTCCTTCGGTTATGAGTCACGCCGTCCACATTGGGGCGGCTGACCGGTATTCAAGGCGGCCTCTGTAAAACCCGGCCGCTGGATCAGTTCGAGCCGGAAACCTTGGCCTGGTCGGCGTAGATCATCAGCGGCTGGGCGCCGGATTCGATCGTGCTCTCGTCGATCACGACCTTGCTCACACTCTCCATGGTCGGCAGTTCGTACATGGTGTCAAGCAGCACGTTTTCGAGAATGGAACGCAGACCTCTGGCGCCGGTCTTGCGCTTCAGCGCCTTTTTGGCGATGGCCTGCAAGGCTGAAGGGCGCACTTCCAGTTCGACGCCTTCCATGGCAAAAAGCTTGTGATACTGCTTGATCAGGGCATTCTTCGGTTCAATCAAAATTTCGACCAGTGCCGCTTCGTCGAGTTCCTGCAAAGTGGCAATTACCGGCAGGCGGCCGATCAGCTCGGGAATCAGACCGAATTTGATCAGATCCTCGGGTTCGACCTGCTTCAGCATCTCGCCGACGTTGCTCGCGTCGCGGCTTTTGACCTCGGCGCCGAAGCCGATGCCGCCCTTTTCCGAACGACTGCGGATCACCTTGTCCAGGCCGTCGAAGGCGCCACCGCAGATGAACAGGATGTTGGTCGTGTCGATCTGGATGAAATCCTGGTTCGGATGCTTGCGCCCGCCTTGTGGCGGAATGCTCGCCACCGTGCCTTCGATCAGCTTCAACAGCGCCTGCTGCACGCCTTCGCCGGAGACATCGCGGGTAATCGAGGGGTTGTCCGACTTGCGCGAAATCTTGTCGATCTCGTCGATATAGACGATGCCCTGCTGCGCCTTTTCAACTTCATGGTCGCATTTCTGCAGCAGCTTCTGGATGATGTTCTCGACGTCCTCGCCGACATAGCCGGCCTCGGTCAGGGTCGTCGCATCGGCCATGACGAAGGGAACGTTCAGCGTACGCGCCAGGGTCTGCGCCAGCAGGGTCTTGCCCGAACCGGTGGGGCCGATCAGCAGAATGTTGCTCTTCGACAGCTCGATGCCGTCGCTGCCCTTTTCCTGGTGCCGGATGCGCTTGTAGTGGTTATATACCGCGACGGCAAGAATCTTCTTCGCCGAATCCTGCCCGATCACGTACTGATCGAGCATCTCGCGGATTTCCTTCGGCGCCGGCAACTCGCGCTTGGCCGATCCCGCCGGCTCGGCGGCGATCTCGTCGCGGATGATGTCGTTGCACAGCTCGATGCACTCGTCGCAGATGAAAACGGAGGGGCCGGCGATCAGCTTCTTGACTTCATGCTGGCTCTTGCCGCAGAAGGAGCAATACAACAGCTTTTCGCCGCTGCCCGATTTTTTGTCCGCCATCTTTGTCTCCGTCCCTGCGCAGGATCAAGCCGCGACGGCTTCGTTGCGGCTGGTCAGCACCTTGTCGACCAGACCGTACTCTACCGCCGCTTCGGCTGAAAGGAAGTTGTCGCGATCGGTATCGCGCTCGATGCGCTCGATCGACTGGCCGGTGTGGTGCGCCAGCATGCTATTGAGTTTCTGCTTGAGGAACAGGATTTCCTTGGCATGGATCTCGATGTCCGACGCCTGGCCCTGGAATCCGCCCATCGGCTGATGGATCATCACGCGCGAATTCGGCAGGCAGAAACGCTTGCCCTTTTCGCCGGCGGCGAGAAGGAATGAGCCCATGCTGGCTGCCTGACCGATGCACAGCGTCGACACGGCCGGCTTGATGAACTGCATGGTGTCGTAGATGGCCATGCCCGCGGTGACGGAGCCGCCCGGCGAGTTGATGTAGAAGAAGATGTCCTTGTCCGGATTTTCCGATTCGAGGAACAGCAGTTGCGCGACGATCAGGTTCGCCGTGTTGTCATTGACCGGGCCGACCAGGAAAATCACCCGCTCGCGCAACAGGCGCGAATAGATGTCGTAGGCCCGTTCGCCGCGCCCGCTGGTTTCGATGACCATGGGCACCAGACCCAGGGCTTGCGTGTCGGGAGCCGGTGCGTCGTAGGCACCACCATTTTGTCGCGAACCGTACATGGACATCTCCGGCAGGATCATGCTGCATTTCCCATCAGCGCATCGAAGGCGATGGGGGCTTCGCTGACTTTGGCATTGGCGAGCACCCAATCCACGACGTTGTTCTCCAGCGCCAGCGCCTCGGCTTCAGCCAGCCGCTGTGGCTGAGAATAGTACCAGCGGACCACTTCCTTGGGGTCTTCGAAGGTTTCGGCGAATTCATCGACGATGGCGCGCACTTGTTCGGGTTTGACGTGGAGGTCCTTGGCTTTGACCAGTTCAGCAAGAAGCAGGCCAAGTTTCACCCGGCGCGTCGCCTGTTCGGTGAACCAGGAAGCCTCGACCGGGATGTTCTTCATGCCCATGCCGCGCTGTTCCATGTCGCGCTTCGCCGCTTCGGCCATCTGCTCCGACTCCATCGCGACCAGCGCCTTCGGCACCTCGATCGGGTTCACCTTGAGCAGCGCCTCCATGACCTGCTCCTTGACCTTTGCCAGCAGGCGCTTCTTGACTTCGCGTTCCAGGTTGGCGCGCACTTCGACCCGCATCTTGGCGGTGTCGCCGTCGGCGACACCGAGCTGCTTGGCAAATTCGGCATCGATCTCGGGCAGGCGGGCGGCTTCGACCTTTTTCACGGTCATCTCGAATTGCACGGTGGCACCGGCAAGTTCCGCCGCCTGGTAGTCGGCCGGGAAGCTGACGTCGAAGGTCTTGGTTTCGCCGGCCTTGACGCCTTCCATCTGCGCCTCGAAATCCGGCAGCATCATGCCGCCGCCGACCATCACGGAATAGTCGCTGGCCTTGCCGCCGGGAAACTCCTCGCCGTCCTTGCGCCCGACGAAATCGATCACCAGGCGGTCATCCTTGGCCGAGGCGCGGTCGGTCTCGACATAGCTGACACGTTGCTTGCGCAGGACGTCGAGCGTCTTGTCGACTTCGGCGTCGGTGACGGTCAGTTGCGGCTTTTCGATCGCCTGACCGGAAACATCGCCCAGCGCAATCTCCGGGTAGACCTCGAACACGGCGGTGAAGCCCAGCAGTCCGGGGCTGGCATCGGCCTTCGGCTCGATGCGCGGATAGCCGGCGACGCGCAGGTTCTGCTCGCGCAGCTTTTCGCCATAGGCTTTTTCCACCGCAGCGCCAATCGCCTCCGAGCGTGCCTGGGAGCCGTATTGCTGCGCCACCATTTTCATCGGCACCTTGCCCGGACGGAATCCCGCCATTTTCACGGTGCGCGACATCTGCTTCAGACGTTGCGCGACATCCTTCTCGATCTCCGCCAGCGCCACCGTCATGTCGATGCGCCGTTCCAGTGCGCTGCTGGTGTCGATTGCCACGTCCGTCGTTGCCTTGTCCGTCATCTCTGTATCCGTCATTTAAGAATTCATTGAAAAAAACACGCCACCACCAAAAGCGACCAAACCCCGGGTCGAACTCCGGGTCTGCGCCAAAACGCTGGTGCCCAGGAAGGGACTCGAACCCCCACGCCTCGCGGCGCCAGAACCTAAATCTGGTGCGTCTACCAATTCCGCCACCTGGGCGCATGTCGCAGCCGGCCCTGCATGCAGACCCGTTCGACACGACGTGGATTGCGAATTTTACCTGCTTTCAACATTTCTTTCCGGCTTCGACAGGACTCGCCGCTGCCGCTGCGGAACGATGAATCCGGGCACCCGGCCGGTCTTTCGAATGAATTCCCGTGTTCCTCGGTCAGGCTTTCGTGCCCAGTGGATATACTCCTGCCGCACCATGGCCGTCGATCACTACGAAAACTTTCCCGTCGCCTCGATTCTTCTGCCGGCGCCGCTGCGCGAACCAGTGGCGGCGATCTACGGTTTCGCCCGCAGCGCCGACGATTTCGCCGATGAAGGCGATCTGCCGCCGCAGCAGCGCCGCGCGCTGCTGGCCGGCTACCAGGCCGAACTCGACGCCATCGAACGGGGCCAACCGACGCAGCATCCGGTATTCCTGCGCCTGCGGCCGGTGATCGCGCGCCACGACCTGCCGCTGCAATTGTTTCGCGACCTGCTCGACGCGTTCATGCAGGACGTGAGCAAGGACCGCTACCGCGACTTCGCCGAACTCATGGATTACTGCCGTCGCTCGGCGGATCCGGTCGGGCGCCTGCTGCTGCATTTGTTCGGCCACGCCAGCGCGGAAAACCTGTCCCGCTCGGACGCCATCTGTTCCGCGCTGCAGTTGATCAACCACTGGCAGGACGTGGGCGTCGATGCGGCCAAGGGGGCGAACGGCAGGATTTATCTGCCGCAGGACGAGATGGCCCGCTTCGGCGTCGGCGATAGTGACATTGTTCGCCGTGCCACCAGCACCAACTTTCAAGGGCTGCTGCGCTTCCAGGTCGAGCGCGCCCGCGCCCTGATGCTGTCCGGCGCGCCGCTGGGCTGGGATCTGCCGGGGCGCATCGGCCTCGAAATCCGCGCCATCGTGGCCGGCGGCCTGCGCATCCTGGATAAAATCGAGGCCGTCGATTACGATGTATTCAGCCGCCGGCCCAAGCTCGAAACCTTCGACTGGCCGCTTATCCTGTGGCGTTCGCTGGTCCGCCCCTTGGACACCCATCGGTAAATTCGCCGTGACTCCAGATCAATATTGCCAGGAACGCGCCGCCGCCAGCGGCTCCAGCTTCTACTACAGCTTCCTGTTCCTCGAACCGCTGCGGCGTCAGGCGATCACGGCACTGTATGCCTTCTGCCGCGAAGTCGACGACGCAGTCGACGAATGCCCCGACGCCGCCGTGGCGCGCACCAAGCTGGCCTGGTGGCGCAGCGAGGTGCAGGCACTTTACGAAGGCCGCGCCAGCCACCCGGTAACCCAGGCGCTGGCCGTAACGCTCAAGCACTTCTACCTGCCGCAGGAACAATTGCTGGAAATCATCGACGGCATGGAAATGGACCTCGATCAGGTCCGCTATGCCGATTTCAAGGCGCTGCACCTGTATTGCTACCGCGTCGCCAGCGTGGTCGGCCTGCTCGCTGCGGAAATCTTCGGCTACAGCGACCGCCAGACGCTCAAGTACGCCCACGACCTGGGGCTGGCCTTTCAGCTCACCAACATCATTCGCGATGTCGGCGAGGATGCGCGGCGCGGCCGCATCTACCTGCCGCAGGACGAAATGGCGCGCTTCGAAGTCAGCAACGACGATTTGCTCCAGGCCAATTACTCGGACAAGTTCCGCCGCCTGATGGCCTTCCAGGTCGAGCGCGCCCAGGCGCTCTACAGCCAGGCCTTCGCCCAGCTTCCCGTCGCCGACCGCAAGGCGCAGCGCGCCGGGCTGATCATGGCCGCAATCTACCGCGCGACACTGGACGAAATCGTGCGCGACAGCTTCCGCGTGCTGGACCAGCGCATCTCGCTGCCGCCGCTGCGCAAGCTCTGGCTGGCGGGAAAAACCTGGTGGCTGGCTTGAAGCCGCAAAAGGCATTTGATCCGAGGGCATCGGGTTGAAAATCGCCGTCGTCGGCGCCGGCTACGCCGGCATGGCCGCCGCGGTGGAACTGGCCGCCGCCGGCCGCCAGGTCGAGGTTTTCGAGGCCTCGCGGGTGCTTGGCGGGCGCGCCCGCGCGGCACAGATCGAAGGCTTCAGCGTAGACAACGGGCAGCACATCCTGATCGGCGCATATGCCGAAACCTTGCGCCTGATGCGCCTGGTCGGCGCCGAACCCGACGCTTTGCTCAGGCGCACCCCGCTGCGCTTCGAATTCCCCGGCGAATTCCTGATGAGCGCGCCGCGCCTGCCGGCGCCGCTGCACACCGCGTTTGCCCTGCTCTTCGCGCGCGGGCTCGGCTGGCGCGAGAAGTGGCGCGCGATCCGCCTCATGCAAGACCTCAAGGCCAAGGGCTACCGCATCGAGCCGGACACCACGGTCAGCGCGTGGCTGGACGCCAACGCAACGCCGTCGCGCCAGCGCCAACTCTTGTGGGAACCGCTGTGCGTAGCCGCCTTGAACACTCCGGCCGAACGCGCCTCGGCCCAGGTGCTGGCCAACGTGCTGCGCGACAGCCTCGGCGGCAGGCGCGCCGCCAGCGACCTGCTGCTGCCGCAAGTCGATCTCACCGCGCTGTTTCCGGAACCCGCCGCGCTGTTCGTCGCCGAGCGCGGCGGCGCGGTGCACAGCGGCCGGCGCATCGGCTCGATCAGGCGCGAAGGCGAAGCCTGGCTGATCGACGATGTCGGCCCCTTTGCGCAAGTGGTGCTGGCGGTGGCGCCCTATCACCTCGGCGGCCTGGTGCCGGAGCTGGCGGACCGCGTCGCCCATTTCGACTGGGAACCCATCGTCACCAGCTACTTCAGCTACCCGGAATGGGTGCGCCTGCAACAGCCCATGCTGGGCGTGGACGCCGGGCTCGCGCAATGGCTGTTCGACCGCGGCGCGCTATGCGGACAATGCGGACTGATCGCCGCCGTGATCAGCGCGCGCGGCCGGCATCTGGATCTGCCGATGCCGGAACTCGAACGCCGCATACACCGCGAAATCGCCCGCCTGGTGCCCGATTTGCCGGCGCCGCTGAAGGTGCAGACCATCACCGAAAAGCGCGCCACCTTCGCCTGCGTGCCGAATCTGCAACGTCCTTCCGCCCGAACCGAAATGCCCGGCCTCTGGCTGGCCGGCGATTATGTCGCCGGAGACTATCCAGCGACCCTGGAGGGCGCGGTGCGCAGCGGCGTCGCCGCGGCGCGGCAGATACTGGCCGCCTGAGTCAGGTTTGCAGGCGCCCGCCCGCCAGCCGCAGCGTGCGCCCGCAGCGATGCGCCAGCACCTCGTCGTGGGTCACCAGGATCAGCGTGGTGCCGGCCTCGGCATTCATGTCGAACATTAGCTCGATGACTTGCGCCCCGGTGGCGGCGTCGAGATTGCCGGTCGGCTCGTCGGCCAGCAGGAGTCTGGGGCGCATGGCGAAGGCGCGCGCCAGCGCCACGCGCTGCTGTTCGCCGCCGGAGAGATGCTTCGGGTAATGCCCCAGTCGCTCGGCCAGGCCGACCCGCGCCAGCATCGCCCCGGCTGTGGCGCGGGCGTCGCTGCGGCCGGCCAGTTCCAGCGGCAGCATGGTGTTCTCCAGCGCGGTCAGTGCCGGCAACAGCTGGAATGACTGGAAAACGAAGCCGAGCAACCGGCCGCGCAGTTCCGCGCGGGCATCCTCGTCGAGCAGCGCGAGATCCTGGCCGCCCAGATGTACCGCGCCCGACGATGGCAAATCGAGTCCTGCCATGAGTCCCAGCAGCGTCGACTTGCCCGAGCCAGATGCGCCGACGATGGCCACCGCCTCGCCGGCCGTCACGGCGAATGAAATCTCGTGCAGAATCGTGAGCGTGCCTTCGCCGCTGGGTACGACCTTGCCCAATGCCGCCACATCGATCACCGTGTCTGTCGTCAGACCATTTTCAACCATGTTCAAGAAACTTGCCTCCTGCCTGTTGATCCTGCTTTTCTGCAGCTTACCTGTCGCCGCGGCGGAAAAGCGCATTCTGGTCTATGGCGACAGCCTTTCCGCCGGTTTCGGCATCGCCGTCGCCCAAAGCTGGCCGGCTCTGCTCGGACAGCGCCTGCAGGCCAACGGTTCCGGCCTCACCGTGACCAACGCCAGCATCAGCGGCGAAACCACGGCCGGCGGACGCGCGCGCCTGGCCGCGGTGCTGACCCAGTTCAAGCCGCGCATCGTCATTCTCGCACTCGGCGCCAATGACGGTCTGCGCGGCCTGCCGGTCGCGGCGATGAAGGACAACCTGGCGGCGATGCTGAAGCTGGCGAAACAACACGGCGCGCGGGTGCTGCTGGTCGGCATGCATCTGCCACCCAACTATGGGCCGCAGTACACCGCGGAATTCGATGCCGCCTTCCGCGACCTGGCCCGGCGCGAGAAAGTCGCCCTGCTGCCCTTTCTGCTCGAACCGATCGCGCTGGACCGCGACGCTTACCAGGCCGACGGTCTGCACCCGACTGCCGCGGCGCAGGCGAAGATCCTCGATCACGTCTGGCACGCGCTGAAACCGCTGCTGACGTAAGGAATCCATGGCCGAAAAACTGCCCAAGGGCGTGGCGACCGTCGCCCAGCTCGCCGAATTCGACACGATCATCGACGCCCGCGCGCCGGGCGAGTTTGCCGAAGACCACCTGCCCGGCGCGATCAGCCTGCCGGTGCTGAACGACGAGGAGCGCGCGCGGGTCGGCACGCTGTACAAGCAGGTATCGGTATTCGAAGCGAAAAAGCTCGGCGCCGCGCTGGTGTCGAGGAATATCGCGGCTCACATCGAGCAGCATCTGCTCGACAAGCCCAAAAGCTGGCGGCCGCTGGTCTATTGCTGGCGCGGCGGGCAGCGCAGCGGCGCCTTCACCCACATCCTGCGCGAGATCGGCTGGGACGCGCATCGCATCCAGGGCGGCTACAAGCGCTGGCGCCAGCATGTCATCGAGCAACTGGCGCTGCTGCCGCCGCAGGTGCAGTTCCGCGTCGTCACCGGCGCCACCGGCAGCGGCAAGAGCCGCCTGCTCGAAGCCCTGGCAGCGCGCGGCGCGCAGGTCCTGCATCTGGAAGAGCTGGCCGCGCACAAGGGTTCGGTGCTGGGCAACCTGCCCGGCCAGCCGCAGCCCGCGCAAAAGGGCTTCGAGACGCAATTGCTGGCCGCCCTGTCGGCGCTGGACCTGGCGCGGCCAGTGTTCGTCGAGGCCGAAAGCCGCAAGATCGGCCGCCTCCAGGTGCCCGATGCGCTGCTGGAGGCGATCCGCCGCGCGCCCGGCCTGTGCATCGAGGCGCCGCTTGCCGCCCGCGTCGAGTTCCTGCTGCAGGACTACGACTATGCGGTGGCCGACCCGGCCTGGCTGCTCGAACGCCTCGGTCATCTCAAGGGCCTGCAAAGCAACGAGACGCTGGAGCGCTGGCGCGCGCTGATCGCCGCGCGGGATTTCCCGGCCCTGGTGGCGGAGCTGCTGACGCTGCACTACGATCCGCTGTACCAGCGCTCGCAGGCGCACAACTATGAATCCTTCGGCGCCGCAGCCCGATTCAACGCAGAACGGCTTGATCCTGCAACGCTCGACCAGTTGGCGGCGGAAATTCTTGCTGCAACGCCCTGATCGGGGCCAAGCGGGACTCAAGCGGGGCTCAAGCGGGCAGCAGGAACTCGCTGCGCCTGGTGGCGCACAGGCGCTGCATCGCTGCCGGTCGCGGCGAATCGACTTCTCCCTGTTCGAAGGCCACCACCGTCAGCCGGTCCCGCACCAGTTCCAGCAATTCGCCGGGGCGCAACAGGAAGGCCGGATTGGACGGCTTGCCGAAGCGCTCATTGCCCAGCATGAACGTCTCGTAGATCAACACGCCGTCCTCGGCCAGCGCATCGAAGATCTCGGGCAGCAGGGGCCGATGGAGGTAATTGGTGACCACGATGCCGTCGAACACCCGCCCCCGATACGGCCAGGCATCGCCTTCGAGATCGGCCTGGCGCGTCGCGATGCCCGGCGCCCGCTCCGCAATCGCCGCCAGCGCCGCGGCATCGCGGTCAAGCGCCACGACCTGAAATCCGCATGCCGCCAGCGGCAGGGAATGCCGGCCGCGGCCGCAGGCCAGGTCGAGCACTGCGCCGCCCATCTTGATCAAAGGTGCGAAACGCTGCACCCAAAGTGATGGGTTTTCGCTCATATGTGTTGCCTTGTCGGGTATCATTTTGAATTTAAATAAAGTCGCAAGCCACTTTAACCTGGCTTGACCCTGGATGTCCGCAAAACCGAGCCCGATTACTGGCACTGCCCAGGACAACAACGATGTCCTGCGCGAACGGCTGAACACCATCACCGCAGCCTACAGCCGCTTCGTGCCGCGCGAGTTCCTCAACCTGCTGGGCATCGAAGACATTCGCAAAGTCGAGGTCGGACAGCAGGTCGAGCGCAAGATGACCGTCCTGTTCGCCGACATCCGCAATTTCACTGCGCTGTCGGAATCGATGAGCCCGCAGGAGAACTTCAACTTTCTCAACTCCTACCTGATCCAGATGGAGCCGGTGATCACGGCCCACGGCGGCTTCATCGACAAGTACGTCGGCGATGCCATCATGGCGCTGTTTCCCGAATCGCCGGATGCCGGCTTGCGCTGCGCGCTGGCGATGCTGCAGAAACTCGACCAGTACAACGACGGCCGGCAGCGCGCCGGCTATCGCCCGATCAAGATCGGCATCGGCATCAATACCGGCATCGTCATTCTCGGCACCGTGGGCGGCGCGGCGCGCATGGACGGCACGGTGATCGGCGACGCGGTCAACCTCGCGGCGCGCCTGGAACGGCTGACCAAGGAATACCGGGTTTCCATCCTGATCAGCGAAAACACGCTGTACAGCCTCGACCAGCCGGGCCTCTGGTCGATCCGTTTTCTCGACCGCACCCACGTACGCGGCAAGCAGGGCACGCAATCGGTGTACGAGGTCTTCGACGGCGACCCCGGCCCCCTGCGAGAGGCCAAGAAGGCCAGCCTGAAAAGTTTCGAGCGGGCACTGGCCTATTACCACATCGACGACATTCTCACGGCTCGCGAGCGGCTCAATGCACATGTCGCCAACGTACCCGAAGACGACGCGGCCTACGTCTATCTCGAACGCTGCGAAATCCCCGTCGATGGCCTGGGCAGTTCGCGGGTCGAATTGCCGCCGACCTGGCGCGAGGATTACTGCATCGGTCCGGCGGTGCTGGACGTGGGGCACAAGAACCTGCTCGCCGAAATGAATGCGCTGGCGCGGACGATCAATGGCGGCGCGCTCAACCAGACGCCGCCGCTGATGGCGCAGATCCAGTTCAGCGCGACCCGCGATTTCCTGATCGAAGAACAGATGATGCGGGAAGACGGCTATCCCTTCCTCGATCTGCACGTGCGCCAGCACCAGCGCTTTTTCGAGTATTTCAACGAGTTGCGGCGCGAAATCGACCAGGGCGAGGACGATCGCGTGTATCTGGGCTTTCGCGTCAAACGCTTCCTGACCGGCTGGCTGATCAACCACGTGCTCAGTGCCGATCGCCACTACGGCCACTACCGGCGCAGCATCAACCAGAAACCAGTGAATTTGTAGGTCCCGCAGGCACGCGCCGGGGGAAGATGCTATGCTTTTGCTGCACCGCACCAACCCCTGAACGACATACCAAAAAAGCCGCTGCGGAGCGCCGCCATGCACAATGAACGACACTACCTGCACACCCTCTTCGAACCCGAATCGATAGCCATCATCGGCGCCTCGGAGACGCCCAGCTCGATCGGCGTCACCCTGGTGCGCAACATGCTCGACTCAGGCTACAAGGGCAAGCTGTTCTTCGTCAATCCGAAGCACCCCACCGTGTTCGGCCAGAAGAGCTATGCCGCGGTGGATACCATTCCCCAGCGCCTCGACATCGCCGTGATATGCACCCCGGCCGCCACCGTGCCGGACATCGTCGATGCCTGCGGCCGCGCCGGCTGCAAGAACGCCATCATCATCGCCGGCGGCTTTGCCGAGGCCGGACCGCGCGGCGCGGCACTGGAACGCGCCACACTGGAAAACGCCCGGCGTCACGGCATGCGCCTGCTCGGCCCCAACTGCCTGGGCATCATGCGTCCGGGCAGCCAGATCAACCTGACCTTCGGCCACGGCTTCGCCCATGCCGGCACGATCGGCCTGATTTCGCAATCCGGCGCGCTGTGCACCGCGATTCTCGACTGGGCGCTGCCGAACAAGGTCGGCTTCTCCAACGTGGTTTCGCTCGGCGCCGAAAGCGACGTCGATTTCGGCGAAGTGCTCGACTACATGGTGTCCGACCCGCGCACCGAGAACATCTTTCTGTACATCGAGGGCATCAAGAACGCCCGCCGCTTCATGAGCGCGCTACGTGCCGCGGCGCGCTGCAAGCCGGTGCTGCTGATCAAGGTGGGCAAGCACCCGGCCGGCGAAAAGGCCGCGCTGTCCCACACCGGGGCTCTGGTCGGCGCCGACGACGTCTTCGACGCCGCGCTGCGCCGCGCCGGCGTGGTGCGCCTGGCCAACGTCGGCCAGATGTACGCGGCGGCCTCGGCGCTGTTCTCGCACTTCCGTCCGCGCGGCAAGCGCCTGGCGATCATCACCAACGGCGGCGGTCCCGGCGTGATGGCCGCCGACCACGCTTCCGACATCGGCATCCCGCTGGCCCAGCTCGACCCCGCCACCTACACACGGCTGAACGAGCTGCTGCCCGCCACCTGGTCGAAGTCCAACCCGATCGACATCCTCGGCGATGCCGATCCGACGCGCTACGGCCAGGCGCTGCAGGCCTGCATCGACGACGACCACGTCGACGGCGTGCTGGTCATCCTGACGCCGCAGGCGATGACCGACCCGACCCAGGCGGCGCGCACGGTGATCGAGATCGCGCGCCAGAGCGACAAGCCGATGGTGACCTGCTGGATGGGCGAGGAACAGGTCGGCGAAGCACGCAAGCTGTTCCAGGGCGCGGCGATTCCGACCTTCCGCACGCCCGAACCGGCGGTCGACCTGTTCTCGCACATTTCCAACTACTACCGCAACCGGCAACTGCTGATGCAGACGCCGCCCTCGATTTCCGAGCAGGCGCCACCGCGCCTGGAATCGGCCCGCCTGGTGATCGAAACCGCGCTGATGGAAGGGCGCAAGGTGCTCAACGAAATGGAATCAAAGGCCGTGCTGGCGGCTTTCCGGATTCCCATCGCGCAGACCGTGGTGGCGCGCTCCGCTTCCGAGGCCATGGTGCTGGCCGAGGAACTCGGGCTGCCGGTGGTGATGAAGGTCGACTCGCCGCAGATCGTGCACAAGACCGATTCCGGCGGCGTGCGCCTCAACCTGAACAGCCTCGCCGCGGTGCGCGACGCCTGGCTCGAAATCATGGACGAGGTGAAAAAGAACCGTCCCGACGCGCAGATCAGCGGCATCGCCATCGAGCCGATGATCCAGAAGCCAAACGGGCGCGAACTGGTGGTCGGCATGATGCGCGACAAGATCTTCGGCCCCACCATCGTCTTCGGCCCCGGCGGCACCAGCGTCGAGGCCTACAGCAGCGACCGCGCCGTGGCCCTGCCGCCGCTCAACTCGGTGCTGGTGGCCGACATGCTGGCCTCGACCCGCACCACCGCAAGGCTCGGCGAATTTCGCAACATGCCGCCGGTCAATATGGACGCGATCGAATCGGTGCTGCTGCGCGTCTCGTCCATGGTCTGCGAACTGCCGTGGATCAGCGAAATGGACATCAACCCGCTGATCGTCGACGAGCACGGCGCCGTGGCGGTGGACGCGCGGATCACCATCGAGAACACGCCGATCACTGCCGGCCGCTACGACCACATGGCGATCCATCCCTACCCGTCGCAATTGAAAACCGGCTTCAAAGCCAAGGACGGCACCCAGGTCACGATCCGTCCGATCAAACCCGAAGACGTGCGCATGGAACAGGAGTTCGTCAAGGCCCTGTCGCCCGAGGCACGCTACATGCGCTTCATGAACACCATCCGCGAAGTCTCGCCTGCACAACTGGTCAGGCTGACGCAGATCGACTACGACCGCGAAATGGCCTTCGTCGCCATCATCGACGCCGATGGCGCCGACAAGGAAATCGGCGTGGTCCGCTATGCCACCAACCCCGACGGCGAGTCCTGCGAGTTCGCCATCGTCGTCGCCGATGACTGGCAGGGCAAGGGGCTGGCCCGCCGCCTGATGGGCGTCCTGATCGACACGGCACGCAGCAACGGCCTGCGCTACATGCACGGCGACTTCCTCGCCGAGAACTCGCGCATGCTGGCCTTCGTCTCCAGCCTGGGCTTCGTCCTCTCGACGCATCCGGAAGACTCCGGCCTCAAGCGCGGCGTGCTGGTGCTGAATTAGGGCTCGGCAGCGCCAAGAGTTGGCGCTGATGTAAGCCCTGCGCTACAAGGCGGTCGAGCAAAAGACGCTCTCCTCGCCGTAGCGGATGGCGGCACGGCGAGCCCCACCGGGAGCACCGTGCTCGAATTCAATTCGCGGCAACATGCAAAGCCAGACCGCAGATATTCCATAGCGGTAGCCATGCTCTGCGCTGCTATTTCGCTCCCACGGTGAGGATAGCCTCCGCCGGCGTCACAATCCGTATCCCTTGATACGCGCCGCCCAGGCCGTGCAAATGCTTGTCGCCGGAAACGATCATGTTGGCGTTGGCGGCCACCGCGCAAGCCAGTACCTGATCATCGTCGGCATCCTGTTCGACCACCCGTGGCACCTCAGTTGGCGTGACGAGCGTCACCAAGGCGCTATAGCGCACCGTCAGTGCCGAAGGCGTCGTCGCGCAGTGGGTGGCGATGCGCTGGGAGAACTTCGGGTAATTGAGCGCATGCGCCAACTCGTCTATCAATGCCGGGCTGCTGAACAGCGCGACATCGCCGTTGATGGCCAAGTCGAGCAGATTGCGTGGATGCCCATTCCACAGCAAACCGGCGACCACCACATTGGTATCAAGAACCAGCCGCATCAGTTCGCGGACCGCTGGCGGCGTTCAGCGCGTACTGCCTGCACTTCCTCATTGATCATTTCTTCGATTTCCGGCGTCAGCTCGTCAGCCGGCATGCGATTCCACATCGCCCGCAAGGCATCGCCGGCCTGGCGTCTCAGGCGCTCACGCAGCAGGCGTTCGATGGCTTCCGGGGTCAGCAGGCCGGCGGCTTGTGCGTCTTGCGCCAGATCGTCGGGCAACTGAATTTGAATCGTGGTCATGGTGTTCTCCTGGGGCATTGGGGGCATTGGGGGATGAGAGCCACGCCTTGGGCGTGGCTCTCTTCAACCTGGTGTTCGAGGTGTCCGCGCCCGATAAAAGTATCGAGCAGTTGCATCACTTGGCGTTTCTCGACGACTTGCCGCTTGCCACGATGCGCCTTGCGCACCGCATCCACTTCCGCCTGAATCTCGTCCATCGACAGCGGCTTGCCGCCAATTGCCGTGGCGCGTGCCACGCCGGCCAGTAGCGTCTGCGCCACATGGCGGCGCATCGCATCATTGACCCGGTCGGACAGATTCACCTTCAATTCCAACGTCGTCATGTTGCCTTCTCCTGAAACGGCGCCGTAAATGGCTCGCCTGCGCGGATACCGTATCACAAACTGAAAGGCGGATGCGCCGGAACACCCGGCAAGCGCCGCTTGGCGCGGACCATAGTGAGCGGCATCGCATCGATTTTTGTCGCGACAAGAATCGCCGTACCGTCAGCGCCAACTCTTGCGATCATCGGCACGGCGTTGGCCTGCGACGCCGCCGGCCGCGTCACCGAGCAATTCACTTACCCCGCCGCCGGCGCGGTCAGCGAGCGCCGTACCGGGGAATTAGCGGGGCCAGGCTCGAATTAAACCGACCGGCTACAATCCCCCTCATGCCCCGCCGCCCCCACATTCATCTCGCCGGCATCCCGCTGCACATCGTGCGATGCGGGCACAGCCTCGCCACATTGCGTGAGGCTGTGCGGCACTATTCGCTCCCTGTCCGTATCGCCAAGAATTGATAAGACGATCCGTATGGGCTAATCTCCACGTCATTCGATATTTTGACAGAATCGGAAGGACGAGGCTCCAGATATTCGAGCCTGGCCCCTTTAATCCTCCTCTTGAATCCTCCTTTAATCGGGTCTTCTCGGAATAGTGTGGGTAAATCCGCATGACGATCAGATGGCAGGGGCGATTTGGCTGGCACGACGGGATTGACGAGGGCTGCTGTCATGGCAAGAATTCGTCATGGCTACCACACGCAAACGCAAGCGTCTGCTGGACGCATACCGCTTCCCCGGCTTTGCCCCACGCGATGAAGTCCGCGGGAACTTCGGTGATCCGCTGGCACGGGTTGTTCCCCTTGTCCGGCGCTCAAAAAAACAGTCTGCAAGGCATGCGGCCGGGTACATACGACCTGGTACGACCGCACCACACGGCGTGCACGCGACCTGTCTTCTGCCGACACGCGGATTTACCTCGAATTCGAGGTGCGGCGCATTCGCTGCCCCTGCAACGGCAAGGTGAGACGCGAGCATCTGGATTTCCTGGCCGACAATCCGCTCTACACCAAGCGGTTTGCCTGGTTCGTCGGCCGGCGCTGCCGAGCGAGCACCATCCAGGACGTCGCCAAGGAACTCAACCTGCACTGGGGTGCCGTCAAGGAACTCGACAAGGACTACATGCGGATTCAACTGGCACGCGCCGGCACGCCGGGACCGAAGGCGATCGGTATCGACGAGATCTCGATCAGGAAGGGCCACACCTACCGCATCGTGGTCAGCGACCTGATCCGTGGCCGGCCGATCTGGTTCGGCGGCACCGACAGGAGCGAGGCCAGCATGAAGGAGTTCTACGATTGGCTGGGACCGAAGAAGGCCAAGGGTATCCGCCTGGCGGTGATGGACATGTGGAAGCCGTTTCGCAACGCGACCAACGAGTGTGCGCCGCAGGCGGCTATCTTGTTCGACAAGTTCCACATCATGAAACACCTGAACGACGCGCTCGACAAGGTGAGGAAGAGCGAATACGCCCGGCTTTCCGGAAAAGATCGGCGTTACATCAAGGGACAGAAGTATGTCCTCCTGAGTCACAAGGAGAACCTGAGCGCCGACGGCAGGAAGTCCCTCAAAGCGCTGCTGGTGGCGAACAAGCGGCTGAACACGGCCTATCTGCTCAAAGAATCCTTCGGCCAACTCTGGAACTACAAGAGCGAAGCCTGGGCGCGGCGCTTCTTCGAGAACTGGAAGGCCAGCCTGAAGTGGCAACGCCTGAAACCCTACGAGAAGTTTGCCGAGATGATCGAGCGTCATTGGGACGGCATCGCCGCGTACTGCAATCCGGAGAACAAGGTCTCGCTCGGCTTCGTCGAGGGGCTCAACAACAAGATCCGCGTGTTCCAGCGTCGGGCATATGGCTTACGCGATGAGGAGTATCTCCGTCTCAAGGTGCTCACCTCCATGCTCCCTGCCATCTGATCGTCATGCGGATTTACCCACACTATTCCGAGAAGACCGAGAATTAAGAATTGAAGGGGCCAGGCTCAAAGGGAATTCAAAGGGAATTCAAAGGGAATTACAAAGGGAATTACAAAGGGAATTAAAGGGGCCAGGCTCAAATTAAATTGACCCGCTACAATTTCCCTCATGCCCCGCCGCCCCCGCATTCATCTCGCTGACATACCGCTGCACATCGTCCAGCGCGGACACAACCGCGAAGCCTGCTTCTTCGGCGAGGACGACTACCACGCCTATCGCCACTGGCTCGGCGAAGCGCTCAAGCCCAGCGGCTGCCGCTTGCATGCCTATGTGCAGATGACCAACCATGTGCATCTGCTGCTGACGCCGCCCGCGCCGGAAGCCGTGACGTAACTGGTGATATCGCTGGGCCGGCGCTACGTGCAATACATCAACAAGACCTACCGCCGTACCGGCACCCTGTGGGACAGCCGCTACAAGTCGTCGCTGGTGCAGGCCGACGCCTACCTGCTGCTGTGCCAGCGCTACATCGAACTCAATCCGGTGCGCACCGCGATGGTGGATGATCCCGCACACTATCGCTGGAGCAGCTATCGGGCGAACGGTCTGGGGCAAGCCGACCCCTTGCTGACGCCGCATGAAGTGTATCTTGGCCTGGGTCGGACCGAGACCGCACGCCTTGCGGCCTACCGCGCGCTGTTCCGTGCGGAACTCGATGCCGATGCGATCAGTGATATCCGCATGGCGCTGGATCAGGGGCAGCCGCTCGGGAATTCCCGGTTTCTCGACAGCGTCGAACAGGCGACCGGGCAGCGCCGCGAAATCAAGCCTCGCGGCCGGCCAATAAAGCCGGCGACAGAGCCGACAGGATCGCAAGCGCAAATGACGATGAAGGTTTAGGCCGGATCTCCGGTCGTGGACGACTTGACGACCAGACCGAAGGCCCGTAGGGCTCGCCAAGTAGTTGGGTTTAGTTCCACGCATCCGGAAGACTCCGGCCTCAAGCGCGGCGTGCTGGTGCTGAATTAGGGCTCGGCAGCGCCAAGAGTTGGCGCTGGCGGCACGGCGAGCGCCGCCGGGAGTACCCGGAAAATCCTCGCGCTATTGATTCGCCGCAATATCCTTAAAAAAATGGGTCTTCTCGGAATAGTGTGGGTGAAATCGCATGACGATCAGATCGCGGGGGCGGATTGGCATGGGGTGCGGGATTGACGGCGGCGGCGGTCATGGCAAGAATTCGCCATGGCTACCACACCCAAACGCAAGCGTCTGC
>JBDRPN010000005.1:0-56206 GCA_043826925.1 Pseudomonadota bacterium | reverse complement strand
CCTTGACCCGGCCGGAGCGCCAACCCACGGTTCGCCCATGCAGTATGGATTAGAGGAAAAAAGGCCACGACAAAAGCTTCAAAACGCTTGCGTAAAGTGGGGAAGCCCTTGTAGTTCAAGGTGACCGGCGCTGCGCGGCTTTATCGCGCAGCGTCCAGCGACCGAAGGGGGCGCGGTTGAGCGCCATCTTAGGGGTGCTTCTTTCGAGTAATGCCATATGCAACTGCCCCAATTCCAGAAGCAACGGTTGCGGCGAATATTGCCCAGAACAATATTGGGTCGCGTTCCAGGCTGACAGCGGAGCTACGCCAAGGGTAAGCGCCATCGGTGATTCCGATCAGTGAGTAGAAAAACAACACTGCCCCGATAGCCCACCAAAGAAATGGACTCTCAGGCGCTCCGGCATTTCGAATGCTCAGGTAGCCGAGCAGTCCGAAGAAGACGGCTCCAAGCAGAAACGGGAACCGGCCGATAGGGTCTATGTACGCGAGAAAAAGTAGTAAGCCCGCGAGTAAGAACGAAGTGGCGCGAACGATCGTCACAGGCACCCCAAACAGCTATTCATGCGCAGAAACGTCCGGGTTATTGGTAATAAATGTCTTTAAGGTGATGAATGACGTAGAGATTATCCGATCCCTGTCTCCATATCAATCAACAACCATACGGACGGAACAACTCCAGTGGAGCCATTACGTCGATTACTCGATTTGGCTGAACGCCTGCTATTGGGTAAATCTTTGAAGGACCGCTCTTGGCCGAACTGAGACAACCTCCTGAGGCAGTTCCAGGCGCGCAATGCTCACACGGATTGTCAGAATCGGAAGAACGCCTTAGCGGATGTGACTTTGCCGGCGTTGAGCTTGAGGTCGCAGGTATGGCGGGACATGTTCGGGTCCGTGGTTACACGAAGCAATCCCTCCCGCTCAACGATCTCCAACCCGCTCCTGGCGGCAAGTTCCTTTGCCTCCGACATTGACTTGCCGATCAATTCCTGACTGCAGAAATCCTTAACGGCCTGGCCGCCAAATCGCACATAGGCAATGACAGCGATATAACTTCCAAGGCAGACAAGCGTTGCAAGCAACAACACCGCCCACAAGACCTTCTTCTTGCTGCGGCTGCCGCCGGTGGCGGATTGCCCAGTTTTGTTGAGTGACGGATCGGATTCCGGCAACGCGGTCATTCGCCTTCAATCCAGTCGGCGGCGAGTTGCAGTGCTGCTTGCAGAGATTGCCGGGTGCTCGCGCTGAGTTCCTCGCCCAGTTCGAAGCGTTCGCCGCGGATTGCCAGCAGCCAGCAGGGCGGCGGCTCGCCGCCGTCGATGTCTGCGTAGACCTTGAGCACCGCCTGCGGGCTCATGGCGTGGGTGGTGAAGCTGGCGTCGCGCGCCGCCTTGATGCGGACCAGCGAGCAGGGCGCCGGCGCATCGACGCTGGCATCGACGAACAGTACACGGCGGCGGCCTTGCAGGTCGAGCGCGTGTTCCACCTGCAACTGGAAATCGGTCAGGCATTCGACCTCGCCCCATTCCGGATGGCGCGCCGCGAGGGCGGTGAAGTGTTCGACGAACAGCGGGCCCAGCGCGTCGTCGCCGCGGCTGGGATTGCCCCAGCCGAAGATCAGCGTCGGCGCAGTCAAGGCAGTTCGCGAGTCTCGCGCGTCAGGCCGCGGTGATCGCGCGTGGCCGCGTCGATCACCGTGCCGTCAGCGCCAACTATGGCGACTTCGAGCGGCATCTGCCCCAGCGCGTGGGTGGCGCAGGAGAGGCAGGGGTCGAAGGCGCGGATGGCGATCTCGATGTGGTTGAGCAGGCCTTCGGTGATCTCGACGCCGTCGAGGTATTGCTTGGCCACTTCGCGCACCGCGGTGTTCATGGCCTGGTTGTTGTGGGTGGTGGAGACGATCAGGTTGGCGCGGATCACCAGGTCGTTCTCATCGACGCGGTAGTGGTGGATCAGCGTGCCGCGCGGCGCCTCGATGACGCCGACGCCGCGTTCCTGGCGTTCGCCGGTGGCGATCAGGTCATGGCCGATGATGTCGTCGTCGTGCAGCAGGTCCTTGATGTTTTCCGCCGCGTGCAGCATTTCGATCATGCGCGCCCAGTGGTAGCCCAGCGTCGCCCCCGTCACGCTGCCGCCGTCGTAGGCCATGAATTCCTGGCGCTCCATGTCGGCCAGCGGCGTCGGGATGCTGTCGCATTGCGTGACGCGGGTCAGCGGACCGACGCGGTAGGAGCCGTCTTCGGGGCCGAGCGACTTGAAGAAGGGGAATTTCATGTAGGACCAGGGCTTGACGTCCTCGGCGATGACGTCCCAGTAACGGCCGTAATCGAAATGGTCGAACAGGGTCTTGCCCTCGGCGTCGCGCGCGCGCAAGGCCCCGTGATACAGGTCCATCGCGCCGTCGGAGCGCACCAGGCACATGCCGGCCGAGCGGAAGCGGCCGAAGGCGTTGTATTCGGCCAGATTCTGCTCGAACAGCTGGCGGATCATGCCGACTGCATCACGGCTCCAGGCCACCATCTGGTAGATATCCTTGAGCAGTGCGGCGCGTTCCTCGGGCGAGAGCGATTTGTTCACGCCGCCGGGAACCGAGCCGGTGCCATGCACGCGCTTGCCGGCCGTCATGCGGATCACTTCCTGGCCGAACTTCCTGAGCAGCACGCCCTTCCTGGCGATTTCGGGATGCGCGGCGACGACGCCGACGATATTGCGCTGGGCCAGATCCGAGCCGAAGCCGAACAACAGGTCGGGCGAGGCGAGATGGAAGAAGTGCAGGGCGTGCGACTGCAGGATCTGGCCGTAGTGCATCAGGCGGCGCACCTTGTCGGCGGTCGGCGTCAGCTGCTTGATGCCGAGCATCATGTCCAGCGCCTTCGATGCGGCCAAGTGGTGCGAGACCGGGCAGATGCCGCACAGGCGCTGCACCATGACCGGCACTTCCCAGTAGGGCCGGCCCTGGATGAACTTCTCGAAGCCGCGGAATTCGACGATGTGCAGGCGCACCTGATGCACCTTGTTATCGTCGTCGAGCAGTATCGTGACCTTGCCGTGGCCCTCGATCCGCGACACGGGATCGATGGCGACGCGGCGCAGTTTTTCGGGGGATGAGGCGGTTTCTAGTTCGAATGTCATGGAAAAACCTTTCACCACAGAGACACAGAGGCACAGAGAAATGCAAAAGCAAACTCTTCGTTTTTCCTCTGTGCCTCTGTGTCTCTGTGGTTCAAGCAGTTAGTCATAATGCAGCAGGCCGTGGCCCAGGGTGGGCGTGCGGCCGGCGAGCAGGTCGGTCAGCAGTTTCCAGATCGCGTCGGCCGGCGGCGGGCAGCCGGGCAGGAAGTAATCCACTTTCACGACCTCGTGGATCGGATGCACCTTGTTCAGCGGCAGCGGCAGTTCCGGATCGTTGGGGATGCCGCCGTGGGATGTCAGGTATTCGGTCTGATACACCTCTTCGAGCACGTCGCGCAGGTCGAGATGGTTGCGCTGCGCCGGCAGGCCGCCGTTGATCGCGCAGGCACCGACGGCAACCAGGATCTTGCAGTTCTTACGGAACTCGCGCAGCACGTGCACGTTCTCGGCGTTGCACAGGCCGCCTTCGATCAGGCCCAGATCGCAAGGGCCGCAGTGCTTGATGTCGGTCAGCGGCGAGCGGTCGAATTCGATCAGTTCGAGCAGCTTGAGGATGCGCTCGTCGATGTCGAGCAGAGACATGTGACAGCCGAAGCAGCCGGCCAGGCTGGTGGTGGCGACGCGGAGCTTTTTTACCGGAGCGGCGTTCATGGGCGCATTCATGGTGCCTTCTCCTTGACCTGCGCGCTGATCGGCGACTTGTCGTAGCGGCGTTCGCCGATCGGCACGGCGAAACCCTTGCGCTTCTCCAGGATCACGCCGACCGGGCAGATGCTGGCGGCGCGGTCGGTCAGCGCGAAATCGGTGTCGGCGAGCTTGCCGGATTCGCTGTTGATGTGGATGCGGCGACCGAGGATGCCGCGTCCGCCCATGGCGAACACGTTCTTGCCATCGACCTCGCGCGAAGCCGTGACGCACAGGCTGCACATGATGCAGCGGTTGAAGTCGAGCAGCACGTCGGGATGCGAGGCATCGACCGGGCGGTCGGGATAGAACATGTCGAAGTGCGGCGACATCATCTTCAGTTCGTAGGCCGTGGCCTGCAGCGCGCAGTTGCCGCTTTTCTCGCAGGACGGGCAGAAATGGTTGCCCTCGACGAAGAACATCTGCAGCAGGGTGCGGCGCTTGTCGTCGAGCTCGACCGTGCGGTTCTCCACATTCATGCCGGCTTGCGCCTCCATGGTGCAACTGGAGCCGAAACGGCCATTGACTTTCACGGTGCATAACTTGCAGGAGCCGTGCGCGGCGAAATCCGGGTGCCAGCATAGATGCGGGATGTAAGTGCCATGCTGGGTGGCGGCCTGCATGATGGTCTGTCCCTGGCGGAAGGGGATGTCTTCGCCGTCGAGCTGGAAAATGTTCATGCTTTGTCCCCATTCTGCAAATGCGCGGCGGCATCGTCGCGGCCGGTCATCTGGCGCGCCTGCGACAGGGCCGCGTCGAGATCGAAGGCCGGTTCGTAGTCGAGCGACTTGAGCCGGCGCTCGTAGGCGGGGCGGAACTTGTTCAGCGTGTCGAACACCGGATTGCAGGCGGAATTTCCCAGCCCGCAGTGGCTGGCGCCCTGCATCAGGCGGTGCAGCTTGAACAGTTCGTCGATGTCGTAGGGCGAGCCGTGGCTTTTCGCGATCTTGTCCATCATGTTCTTCACCAGTGTGGTGCCGACCCGGCAGGGGGTGCAGAAGCCGCAGGATTCGTGGGCGAAGAAGTGGGCGAAGTTGCGTGCCACTTCGAACATGTCGCGGGTTTCGTCGAAGATCATGAAGGCGCCGGCCGTGGGAATATCCTCGAAGGCGATGCGGCGGCTGAATTCGTCCTCGGCGATGCAGACGCCCGAGGGGCCGGAGATCTGCACCGCCTGCGAGTCGGTGGCGCCGCAGTCGTCAAGCACCTGGCGCACGGTCACGCCGTAGGGATATTCGTAGATGCCGGGCCGTTCGCAATCGCCGCTGACCGAGAGCAGCTTGGTGCCGGTGGATTTCTCGGTGCCGTGCTGCACATACCAGGCCGCGCCATGCGTGGCGATCAGGCAGGCGGCGGCCAGGGTCTCGACGTTATTCACGGTGGTGGGCTGGTCGAGATAGCCGCGGGTGACGGGGAAGGGCGGGCGGATGCGCGGCCGGCCCGGCTTGCCTTCCAGCGATTCGATCAGGGCCGATTCCTCGCCGCAGATGTAGGCGCCGGCGCCGAGATGGATTTCGATGTCGAACTCGAAGTCGCCGCCGAGGATGTTGCTGCCCAGAAGGCCGGCCGCTCGCCGTGCCGCCAGCGCCAACTCCAGCGGCTCCAGCAGGTAGCGGTATTCGCCGCGCAGATAGAGCAGGCCTTTTTTCGCGCCGACCACGTAGCCGGCGATGCTCATGCCCTCGAACACCAGGTCGGCGTAGGAGGTCAGCAGTACGCGGTCCTTGAAGGTGCCGGGCTCGCCTTCGTCGGCATTGCAGACCACGTAGTGCGCCGGCTTGGCGCCGTTGCCGGTCGCGTTGCGGCAGGCTTCCCATTTCAGGCCGGTGGCAAAGCCGGCGCCGCCGCGGCCGCGCAGGCGCGCATCCTTGATCTCGGCCAGGGTCTTCTCGGGGCCGCGTTCCAGTGCGGCGGCCAGCGCCTGGCCGGGAACGAGGTCGTGCGCCAGCAGGATGTCGCGGCGACGGATGTTGTCCTCCACCGCGAACCAGTCGGCCGGCCATTCGGCGACCGGGACTTCGCCGCGGATCAGGCCGACCATTTCGCCCAGGCGGGCCTGGCTCATGCCGGTGACGGCGCGGTAATTCACCAGCAGCGCCGGGCCCTGGTCGCCCATGCCGGTGCAGGACGTGGTGTTCACGCTGACCAGGCCGTCTTCCGAGACGCGGCCGGGTTCCAGCCAGAGCTTCTTGCACATCGCGTCGATCAGGTCGGCATTGCCCAGCATGCGGTCGGTGATGTTGTCCGACCAGAGCACGCAGTATTTGCCGCGCGGCCGGGTGTGGAAAAAGCTGTAGAAGGAGGCGGTGCCGCTGACCTCGGCGCGTGGCCAGCCGATCGCGGCGGCGATATGGGTCAGTGTGGCGGGGGCGAGCCAGCCCAGCTGTTCCTGGGTCTCGCGCAGGATCTGCACGAGCCGGGTGCCGTCGCGGCGATGGCGTTCGAGGACAGCGTCGATGGTGTCGGTGTCGGACATGGGAGAACCTCGGAGGAGATGCTGGGCGCATTGTTACTGCGATGCAGCATAGTTCAATTCTGTTACGGCGGCTTAACCTGCGTCAACTAAGATCACGGCCACCTGTAAGCCCTTTGCGGCGACCTGCGCGGAGTGCAGGAATAGCAGAGTTTCGTCGGCTCGGCAGCTTTTTCAGGGCTGCTCTGCTAGGATTTCGCCTCAAGCGCCCCGGCCCGCCAACCCCCAGCCATGACTGACGACAGCCCCTTTGCCGCACTGGGCAACACCCGAGACACCGGCGAGGTGGAGGCGCAGGTGGGCGAGATCATCCTGGCCTTTGCGCCCGGACACGACCTGCAGCGCGTTGCCGATGCCTTCGCCCTGCTCGATCGGGCTTTCGACGGCGAGTTGCCGGGCTACCAGAAACTCAAGACCCTGTATCACAACCGCACCCACACCAATGAGGTGGTGCTGTGCACCGCACGCATGCTGCATGGCCTGCATCTGGCCGGCCAGGGACTGGATGCCGACCATATCGACGCCGCGCTGATCGGTGCCCTGATGCACGATGTCGGCTACCTGATGAGCGACGACGAGGCCAGCGGCACCGGCGCGCAGTTCACCGAAAGCCATGTCCTGCGCGGCGTCGAATTCACGCGCAGGCACCTGGTCTGGCTGCCGCCCGACTTGATGGAAGCCACGACGCGGGTGATCCTGCTCACCGATCACCGCAAGCACCCGGGCTGGGTCAAGTTCGACAACCTGCAGCAGCAGCGCGCCGCCTACGCCACGGCCACGGCCGACCTGATCGGCCAGATGGCCAATCGCGAATATCTTGAGCGCGTGCTGCTGCTCTATTTCGAGTTCGAGGAGGCGCAGATGGGCGGCTTCGCCGACATCCACGACCTGCTGGAAAAAACCACCGCCTTTTATCGCATGACCAAGGGTCGGCTCGACCAGGACCTGATGGGGCTTTCGACCCATCTGGCCCGGCATTTCGGCCGGCAGACCGGCGCCCAGCGGAACTTCTACCAGGAATCGATAGAGCGCAATCTCGACTACCTGGAGCAGGTCGTGAAGACCGAGCGCAAGCAGCGGCTGAACCGGCTCAAGCGCGGCGGTGTGGTCGAGAAGCTTCGCGGCATGAAGGGGTCCGACTGAAATGGAACGCATCACGATTTCGCTCGATGCCGAGCTGGCCGCCGAATTCGACCGGCTGATTGCCGAACGCGGCTATCGCAACCGTTCCGAAGCGGTGCGCGACCTGCTGCGCGCGCAGCTTGAAGCGGCGCGGCAGCAGCGTGGCGAGACGACGAATTGCGTCGCCAACCTGTCCTACGTGTACAACCATCACGAGCGCGACCTGGCCGAGCGCCTGACCAGTTTGCAGCATGGACAACACGATCTGACCCTGGCCACCCTGCATGCCCATCTCGATCACGAGAACTGCCTCGAAAGCGTGCTGCTGCGCGGGCCCACGGCCGCGGTGCGCAGCTTTGCCGATGCGCTGATCGCCGAGCGCGGCGTGCGTCACGGCCAGCTCAACCTGATCGACGTCGAAGTCGATGCCGGGCGTGCCCACGGCCACGGCTACCGGCCCGCAGGCAGCGGCCATGGCCATGTGCACCTGAAGCCCAAGACTTAGCGTGGTCGAACCCGATCACCTGGTTTTCGCCGCGCATGACCTCGATGGCGCCGCCGCCTGGCTGGAGCAGCGGCTCGGCGTGGCTCTTTCGGCCGGCGGACGGCACGCGCGCATGGGCACGCACAATCGCCTGCTGGGTCTGGGCGATAACTTCTACCTCGAACTGATCGCCATCGACCCGACCGCGCCGCCGCCGGGACGGCCGCGCTGGTTCGCGCTCGACCGCTTGCCGGCGCAAGACCGGCCGCGCCTGATCCACTGGGCGGCGCGCAGCAATGACATTGCGCGCGATGCCGCCGCCAGCAGCGAAGACCTGGGCGAGATCCTGCCCATGGAACGCGGCGACTACTGTTGGCGCATCAGCGTGCCGAGCGACGGGCACCTGCCGGGCGACGGTCTGGTGCCGACGCTGATCCAGTGGGACGTGCCGTTTCATCCGGCGCAGCGCCTGCCCGATGCCGGCTGTCGCCTGATGAAACTGGAAGGCTTCCATCCGCAGCCGGCGCGCATCCGGACTGCACTGGCCAGCCTCGGCCTGGGTTCACGCCTGGACGTGCATGCTTGCGCCGCCGCAGAACCGGCGCAACTGGTGGCCTACCTGCGCACGCCTTCGGGTTTGGTCGAACTCGACTGAAGCCGCCTCAGTTCGCCGTGCCCGCGGTCAGCCGCGTATCACGCGCGAGCCAGTTGCCGATCAGGAAACTGGCGCCGAGCAGGACGATGACTGCCGCGCCCACCAGCAGTTCCTTGCCCTCGTACCACTGCGAAACGTCGGCGCGCAGCCAGCGCGCCAGGCCGAAACCGGCCACGGCAAAACTGATCGCGGCAACCATCAGGCCCATGACGCGCGAGGCGATGCGCGCACGGTGGTCGGCACGGCGCAGCAGGCGGGCGATCCAGAGCCCATTGGCGCCGTCCGCCAGCAGCATGCCGGCGGTGAAGGCCAGGCCCAGCATCAGGGCATGGGCGATGCCGCCATGCTGGGTGGCGGTGACGGCAAACAGCGCGGCCTGGCTCAGAGTGTCGAAGGACAGCGCGAACAGCGCACCGACGGCGGCGATCGCCAGGGGATGCGAAGTGGCCTGCAGGCGGCGCAACAGGCCGGCCTTGATGCCTACGGTGGCCACCATCGCGTCGGCCGGCGCGGTCAGCACGGCGCGCAGGTTGAGCGTGCCGAGCAAGCAGAGAAAGCCGATCGAAATCCAGGTGCCGAGGTCTTCCATCCACGCTGGCACCTGCCAGGCACTGGATGCCAGGCCGACGCCGAGCGCGATCAGCATGACCACGGCACCATGGCCCAGCGAAAACAGCGACCCGCACCAGCGCGCGCGCGCCGGGGCAAAACGCAGGTTATGGCGCGTCAGGCCGTCGATCGCGGCGAGGTGGTCGGGGTCGAGGCCGTGCTTGGCGCCGAGGATGAAAACCAGGGCGAGCAGGGCAATCCATTCGTTGAGGCTTTCCATCGGCGCTGACCTTTCCTGGGGGGCGATATGAAGTCTAGTGAAAACTTCATACAAAATCCATGCCCGTCCGGCGGTGCGCCGAAAAGCGCTTGCGATCAACAGCCTGCGGAAATTTTCCGGTCGCGCGGTGGTTAGCGGCTATGCGCCGCTCGCTCCCGGCTATCCGGTACGGCCTTCATTGCGCAAATCCGCGCAGCACCCGGATGTGCCCAATGAGGGGTGCAAACAGCGGTTCGAGGTGGCGCCGCATCAGCGGTCCGATCGCGCTGGTGCGGGTCAGGATGGGCATCGCGGCCTCGTTCGAGACGCGCGACAGGGCCGCCATGGCCTCGATTTCGCGCTCCAGTTCTGCCGACAGGTCGGCCGGAATATCGAGTTCGCGCAGCGGCACGAAATAACTGCCGAGGATGTCCAGCAGCAGATACACGGTCTCGTGTGCCGGCGGTTTTTCCAGTACCAGTTCGGCCGCGGCGAGGAAGCTCTGGCCGCTCGGGGTACGGCAGCGCACCAACTGCCGGGCCCAGGGATCGCCGGCCGCGGCGCGCGCCTGCAGTTGCGCCGGAATGGGGAGTTCCGTGCCGGCCGGCAGGGCATCGGGCCGATGCTCCAGAAAGCCGATGAAATAATGCGGCCGGCGCCTGGCCTTGGCCCACAGTTGTGCGCTGGCCGCGGCGTCGAGCAGGCCGGCACCGATCACGGCGCGGATCGAGTTCATGGCCAGGACCGGGTCTTCCTCGAAGGGCAGGTGCTCGATCAGGAAGCCCGCCAGCACCGGGCCCATCGCGCCTTCGCGCACGGCGACCTGGCCGAGCATGTAGCGCGCCACTTCCATGGTCGGCAGCGCCCACCAGGCACGGCGCGCCAGTTCGTCGCTGAGCGTCGGCGCCAGCGCCACGGCGGTCACCGCCTCGGGTTCGCCGAGCTTGAGCAGGGCGGCCAGATTCTTCGGGCCGGCGTGGCCCATGCGCGTCCAGCGCCGCAAATGCACCGGGTAGCCGCCGGGGGAATCCAGCGCATGGCCGCCGAGCAGTTCGCGCACGCGCATGGCGTACAGATCGGGACGGCAGTTGGGGTGCAGACTGATTTTCGCCTCGCCTTTGGGCGTCAGCGCGTGCAGGGTCATCGCGCCCTCGTCGATGCGCACGGCATGGAGTTCGCCGGCCAGCAGCACGTTGAGGCGCAGGGCGTCCTCGGGGGCCAAGTCGACGGTTTTCAATTGAGCTGAATCCTCCGCCCCCAGGGCACCGGCGCCTTGCCCTTGATCAGCCACAGCACCGGGTAGTAGGGCGCCAGCTTGGGGAACTCGGCTTCGCCGTCGGTGAAATACAGCAGTGCGTCGGGATGTGCGCCCTCGCGCTCCAGCCACTCGAACACCGGGGCGAAGGCGGTGCCGCCGCCGCCCGCGAACTTGCGCGGCAGGCGCAGTTCCTGCCAGTGCTCGCAGACCCAGGGCGCGTCGGGCGCCAGCGCGGCGTCGCAGGCCAGCAGCGTGATGCGCACCGGCAGCGTGCCCTTGATCGCGTTGAGTTCGCCGACGAACTGCGCCAGGTCGGAATCGCTGATCGAGCCCGAAGTGTCGAGCGCGACGAAGATGTCGCCGGCATGGCTGCGCAGGCTCGGCCAGAGCACCTCGCCGGAAGACTCCCCGCTGCGCCGCGACGGCCGCAGCCAGCTGTAGTCGTCGCGCGCGGCCTGCGACAGGTATTGCGCCAGCGCGGCGCGCCACGACACCTGCGGCGCCAGCGCCGATTCGGCCAGCCGCGCCAGGTTGCCCGAGAGCTTGCCGGCTTCGCGGGCGCGCTGTGCCGCTCCGGCCAGGTGGCGCTGCCATTGCTGCTGCAGCTGTTCCTTTTCCCGGGCAGTGAGCGGCGGCGGGATGTCGTGAGGCGCGTCCGCCGTATCGCCAGCGGCAACTCTTGGCGACGTCTCGCCAGCGCCAGCCGCGGGCGCGGCGGCCTCGCTGCCGGTGCCGCTGTCTTCATCACCGTTCTGGTTCTGGTCCTGGCCGCCCCGGCCTCCCTCGTCGCCGTCCCAGACATGGTCGTCGAGGGTTTCCTGGTCGAGGCTGTCGTCGAGGCAGGGGTAGATCTCCTCGGCGGCCATGCCGCGATACACGGAGAGCAGCTGCGAGCCCAGCGGCGGCTTGAGGCCTTCGTCGATCAACAGCGGGTTGATGGCGAAATCGCAGGCCAGGTCCCAGGTGCGCTGGATGCGATGGCCGCGCCGGGCGAAATGGCCGAGCGCGCAATGCAGGGCCTCATGGGCCAGGGCGAACTGCAGTTCGGCGCTGCTCAGCGAGGCTATCCATTGCGGGTTGAAGTAGAGCTTGCGTGCGTCGGTGGCCGTGGTGCGGCACCAGGGGCCGGCCGCGACCAGCGGCAGACGCAGCACCAGTGCGCCGAGAAAGGGTTTGTCGAGGATCAGTTTCGCTCGCGCCGACGCAAGCTTTGCCGCGGCGCCGGCGGCCGGCGTGGCCGCCACCTCACTCATAGAGCATGACGTCGGCCACGGCGTTGGCCCAGCCGGCGAACTGCGGCACCGCGAAGAGTTTCGAGCCGATGCCGCGATGCATGTCGGACACCAGCATCACACCCATTTCCCGCAGCGGCAGGCGCTGCGCATAGTCGAGGATGTTGCCCCAGACCTGCGGCGCCTGCGGCGTGTTCCTGGCGCGCAGGGCGCGGCCGGCCAGCGCGGCGGCCACGGCGTATTGCAGGTCGATTTCGGCCGGCACCGCGGCGTCGCGGCCCGCGACGATGGCGTCGAGATCCGGCAGCCGGTCGAGGCTTTCGATCCAGGCCGCGCATTCGACGCCGGCGGCATGGCCGACGCAGGCCGCCAGCGCGCCGGCGAGCATTTCGGGATGGTCGCCGAACTTTTTCAGCGCGCGATGGGCGAACTCCCAGGAGCGCGGACTGGGGAAGGCCATTTCGCCGGCCAGGGTGCGCGCCGGATCGAAATTGAAAATCAGTTCGGGCTTGAAGCGCAGGAAGCCGACCAGCCGTTCGTCGATGCCGTTGGCGTAGGCCCACAAGGCCCAGTCGTCGAGGTTGACCTCGACGTCGAAGTGCGAGAAGCGGTTGGCCAGCGGCGCCGGCATGGCGTAGGTGACGCCGCGATCGCCCTGGCGATTGCCGGCAGCGAAGATGGCCCAGCCGTCGGGGATGCGGTATTCGCCGAGGCGCCGGTCGAGGATCAGCTGATAGGCGGCCGCGGCCACGGCGGGCGGCGCCGAGGTGATCTCGTCGAGGAACAGCACGCCGCGCGGGCCGTGGCGTTCGGCATTGGGCAGCAGGGCCGGCACCGCCCACTCGACCGTGTCGCCGACGCGGAAGGGAATCCCGCGCAGGTCCGAGGGCTCCATCTGCGACAGGCGGATGTCGATCACCGGCGCGTCATTGCGCGCGGCGACCTGGGCCACGATCTGCGACTTGCCGACGCCGGGCGGACCCCAGAGCATGACCGGCGTGTGGTGGCCATCGGCAGTGCTGAGGAATTCGCGTTCGAGGACGAAAGTGAGTTGGGCGGGGCGCATGGGCATGATCGGGTGTCGGTTGGCGGTCGGGAAGGCCGGCGCTGCAGCCAGGAAAAAAGCTGCCGCAGGCGATAGCGAATTTGTCGGATAGCCTAAACGAAATTCCTGTCTATCCATCAAAAACATATTTTTATCAATGAGTTGAAAAAAGTAATCAGGATTTGACGGATCGCCGTCGCGAGGCGGTGCTTAGGCCCTGCAACAGCCGTCGTCGGACATCGCCGCTGATATTGAAATACTTAGGACGCGCGGTATGTGCTAAGGTCGCCGCCCCTCGACCATGACTGCCTTGCATGCCCGCCAAGCCCATTTCCGCTGACTTACCGCAAGGCGAACTGCTCGACCGTTTCGACAGCGGAACCCTGCAACGCGGCGCTGCCTACGCGGCGGAAGGGCGCGTGCGCATCAAGCGCGTCGAGCACGCAACCGACGAAATCCATGTCGAGGCCGAGGTTCAGGGCACCCGCAAGCGTCCCTACGAAGTCGATCTGTGGCTGGAAACCGATCCGGGCGGCGCGGTTGTCGATGCCGACAATTCCTGCATGTGCCCCATGCAGGAGAACTGCAAGCATGTCGTGGCGGTGTTGCAGATACTGCAGCAGAGCTCGGATCTTGGTGGCCTGTTCGGCCACGGCGGCGCGGTCCAGGGGCAGCAGGGCGACTACCCGGAACCCAGTGCCGCAACGCTCGACTGGCTGGGTGCCCTCGACAAGCCGGAGATGCCCAGGCCGACGCCGCTGCGCTCCCAGCCGCGGGTGGTCTATCTGCTGCAGCCGGGCACCGCGCCCAGTCTTTCCCTGGGCAAGAGCCGGCCGCTGAAGAAAGGCGGCTTCGGCAAACCGGCGATCTACCGGCCGCAGCCCTACGATCTGGGCGCTGCGCGCAGCCATCGCGATTTCATCCTCGACGAGGATATTCCGCCCTTGCGCCTGTTCCTCGCGCTGCAGGCCGGCGGCGGCTACTTCTACAACGAAGCCGTGGACCTCAGCGGCGAGACTGGTGCCCTGTTGTTGCGGCTGGCCTTGCGCACGGGACGCCTGTATCTCGATGGCCTGGTCGAACTGCCGCTTGCCACCGGCGCGCCGCGGCCCCTGGGTTTGTTGTGGACCCACAACTCGGCCGGCCTGCAGCAACTGAGCTTCGATCTGCCGCCGGAACTGCAGATGATCCCGACCTCACCGCCGTTCTATCTGGACACGGCAGGCCGCATGGTCGGCGAATTGCAGTCGGAGTTGTCCGATCATTTATTGCAGCAGCTGCTGCAGGCGCCGCCGCTGAACGAAGCCGACGCGCCCATGGTGCGCCAGCGACTGGCGCAATTGGCGCGCGAGCGTCAGGTGCCGCTGCCGCTGCCCGATGCACCGGAGGCCGTCGCCGCGGGCAAGCCGAGCGCGCGCCTGGTGCTGACCCAGGGCCGCTTCCGCCATCTCGCGCTGAATCGCCAGCACGACGACCTTGCGCTGGCCGTGCTGCACTTCGACTATCCGCAGGGCTTGAGCGTGATCGGCGTGGAACGTCCTTCGCCCTTCATGCGACAGCGCGTGGACGGCCAGTGGCAGACGCTGCAGCGCGACCTCGAAGCGGAAGGCGAAGTCTGGCGTCTGCTGCAATCCATCGGGCTGGAAAGCTGGCAGCGCAGCCTGGGAAATTACCAGCGTCTGGAGGGTACCGAGGATGGCCTGATGCCGCCGCGCAACGACGCCGTCGGCTGGCTGTCCTTCCTCAACGAGGGCGTGCCGGCGCTGGAGCGCCGCGAGATCCCGGTGGAGTTTGCCGAGGACTTCCCATATTGCATCGCCCAGGCCGAAGACTGGTTCGTCGCGGTCGAGGAATCGGTCGGCAGCGACTGGTTCGATCTCGATCTCGGCGTCCGCGTTGGCGGCGAGCGCGTGAGCCTGGTGCCGCCGCTGCTGCGCCTGCTGCGCGAGCAGCCGGACCTGCTCGGCGTGGTGCGCGGCCTCGAAGACAACCAGACCTTCCCCGTCGCGCTCGACGCGCGGCGCATCCTGCCGATCCCGGTCGGCCGGCTCAAGGCCTGGCTTTTGCCGCTGCTGGAATTTCTCGACGAAGACCGACCGCGCCTGTCGCGCCACAACGCCGCCGCCCTGGCCGGCCTTGACGATCTGCCGACGCAATGGATAGGCGGCGAGGAATTGCGCGACCTGGGCCGCCGCCTGCGCGATTTTTCCGGCATGACGCGCTACGAGCCGGCGCCCGGATTCACCGCGACCTTGCGCCCCTATCAGCAGATCGGCCTCGACTGGCTGCAGTTCCTGCGCGAATACGGGCTGGCCGGCATCCTGGCCGACGACATGGGCCTGGGCAAGACGGTGCAGACGCTGGCCCACCTGCATCTGGAAAAGACCTCGGGCCGCGCCGACCGCCCCAGCCTGGTGGTCGCCACCACCAGCCTGATGGCCAACTGGCGCGACGAGGCCGCGCAGTTCACGCCCGATCTGAAAGTCCTGATCCTGCATGGCAAGGACCGCGCCGAACGCTTCGGCGAGATCGGCCAGGCCGACCTGGTGCTGACCACTTATCCCTTGCTGGTGCGCGACCGCGAAACCCTGCTGGCGCAGGACTGGCATCTGCTGGTGATGGACGAGGCGCAGTTCATCAAGAACCCCAAGGCCCAGGCGCACCAGGTGGCGCGCAGCCTGCAGGCGCGCCATCGTTTGTCGCTGACCGGCACGCCGCTGGAAAACCACCTCGGCGAACTCTGGGCGCAATTCGATTTCCTGATGCCGGGTCTGCTGGGCAATGCCAAGCGCTTTACCCAGGTGTTCCGCACCCCGATCGAAAAGCTCGGCGAGGAGGAGATGCGTACGCGCCTGGGCGAGCGGGTGCGGCCCTTCCTGCTGCGGCGGACCAAGGAACAGGTGCTGAAGGATCTGCCGCCGCGGACCGAGATGGTGCGCTGGGTGGAGATCGAGGGCGGCCAGCGCGACCTCTACGAATCGCTGCGGGTGGCCTTCGACCGCAAGCTGCGCCTGGTGCTGACCGAACAGGGCGTCGGCCGCAGCCAGATCATGATCTTCGACGCGCTGCTGAAACTGCGGCAGATCTGCTGCGATCCGCGCCTGGTCAAGCTGCCGGCCGCCGAAGCGCTGGTGAAAAAGGGCCACGCCCATTCGGCCAAGCTGGCGACGCTCATGGAAATGCTCGATGAATTGCTCGACGAGGGCCGCAAGGTGTTGCTGTTCTCGCAATTCACCTCGATGCTGGCGCTGATCGAGCTGGAACTCGAAAAGCGCGGCATCCAATACGCCCGGCTCACCGGCCAGACCCGCGACCGCGAAACCCCGATCAAGGATTTTCAGGAAGGCCGCGTACCGTTGTTCCTGATCAGCCTCAAGGCCGGCGGCACCGGCCTCAACCTGACCGCCGCAGACACCGTGATCCACTACGATCCCTGGTGGAACCCGGCGGTCGAGGAGCAGGCCACGGCGCGCGCGCATCGCATCGGCCAGGACAAGCCGGTATTCGTCTACAAGCTGATGACCCAGGGTACCGTGGAAGAAAAGATCCTCGCCCTGCAGAATCGCAAGCGCGGTCTGGCCGACCAGTTGCTGAAGAAGGGCGGCGAGAGCGGCGAAGGCGGCGGCCATCTGATCACTGCCAGCGATCTCGACGTGCTGTTCCAGCCGCTGGCCTGAGCCGCGGCATCCGGCCCGCGGTAAGATTGTCGGCGCCGGACCGGGCGGCCCGTCTTCGCGGGACAGCGCTCGCTGCTGCCGGAAAACAGGAAGGATGCGGAGATCGCCGCTGCCATGACAGAGAGATTTCGCGTGATCGAGGATGGCAAACCGGATGCCAGCCGTGCCGCGCGCTTGCGCGTGGCGCTGTTGGTCCTGGGTCTGGGGCTGAGCCAGGTCGCGCTGGCCCAACTGGCGCCGGACAGCGGCGCCGGAAATTCACCGGCTGCAACGACCGCGCCGGCGAATGCGGACAGTCCGGCCGCGGCTGCCGACATCGAGTCCGCGCTGATGCGCCTGGAGGAGAAATATGCGATCCAGGAAAAGGAAGCCGGGAAACTCAAGGAAAAGCTGCTCGAACTGGAGAAGTCCAATCTCGAACTTACCGCCGGCAACCGGCGCTTGACGCAACAACTCGCGACTGCGCGCGAGGCCGGAAAACGGTTTTCGGCTGAACTAGCACGCCGGGTCTACCGGAATGTTTCGCGACATGTCGCGGGAATGGCAGGTACGTCGATTCCCTATGTGGGCACCGGCGTTTCCGTCGGCATGGCGGGGCTCGATGTCAAGGAGGGCTGCGCGACGCTGGGCGCATTGAACGAATTGAACCGCGCCATGAAGCTGGAGACGGTCAGCGAATCCAAAGTCTGCACGCTGGAGGTGCCGACGCAGGACGAGGTGATGGCCCAGGTTCTCAGGAACTGGCGCACGGCCTATGCCGTGGCTGCGGCCTGGGCCAACCAGGACGAATCTACGTTGCCTGCCGAGCCGCCGACGGTTCCCCAGGCCCGTGCCAATGAACTATGGATGGCCGTGTTCGGCGCCATTCCGCAAGCCGCGAATCCGGCACCCCGGCGGCCCGGCCCCATCCAGCCGATCGCACCGACGCCGCCAACGCCGCCGACACCACCGTCGGTGAAGTGACCGGCGCTCAGACGAAGGCGTCGCCTTCGCCGCCACCGCCGAGCTGGATCTGCCCTTCCTCGGCCAGGCGGCGTGCGACCTTGAGGATTTCCTTCTGCTCGTTTTCGACTTCGGAAAGGCGCACGGGACCTTTGGATTCGAGGTCTTCCCGCAGCATTTCGGCGGCGCGCTGCGACATGTTCTTGAAAATCTTCTCGCGCAGTTCCGGCGACGATCCCTTGAGGGCGATGATCAGCGCATCCGACTGAACCTCGCGCAGCAGCAACTGGATGCCGCGATCGTCGACATCGAGCAGGTTCTCGAAGATGAACATTTCGTCGAGGATCTTCTGTGCCAGGTCCGCGTCGTATTCGCGAACGTTGTCGATGATGGCCGTTTCGTTGGTCTGGCCGACGAAGTTGAGGATTTCAGCGGCGTGCCGAATGCCGCCCATGGCGGTCTTCTTGATGTTGCCCGAGGCGCTGGAGAGTATCCGCGTCAGGGCCTCGTTGAGCTCGCGCAAGGCGGTGGGCTGCACCCCGTCCAGCGTGGCGATGCGCAGCAGGACATCGTTGCGCAGGCGGTCGGTGAAATGCTTGAGGATGTCGCCGGCATGGTCGTACTCGAGGTGCACCAGAATCGTGGCGATGATCTGCGGGTGCTCGTTGCGGATCAGTTCGGCGACGCTGGCGGCATCGAGCCATTTCAGGCCTTCGATGCCGGCGGTGTCGTTACCCGACATGATGCGGTTGATCAGCGCGCCGGCCCGGTCGTCGCCGAGGGCCTTGGTCAGCATCGCCTTGATGGTTTCATTGTCGACGGCGACCGGCGAACCTCTGGCGGTCTGCTCGGTAAACTCGTCGATCACCGACTCGACGCGGTCGCGGGCCACCTGCTTGAGCGCCGCCATGGCGTGGCCGATTTTCTGCACTTCCTTGGGCCCGAGATTGCGCAGGATCTCGGCCGCTTCGTCCTTGCCCAGCGACAACAGCAGGATGGCACTTTTTTCGATGCCTTCGCTTTCAGCTCTCACCGCGGCCAACCCATTCCTTGATCATCGCAGCGACCGCCTTGGGATCCTGCTTGGCCATTTCGCGCGCTGCAGCGAGCTTGGTTTCGTAGGAGTAGGCGGCGGCGCTGGGCACGCGCTCGGCGCCCGCGGCCGCCTGGCGCGCGGCGGCGCGCGAGGCCGCTTCGGACAATTGCAGCAGCAAGGGCTTGAGCATGCGGGTCCATACCCAGAATACCCCGATAATGACGAGCAGGTACTTGCCGAGATCCTTCAGCGTCGCAATCAGTTCGGCATTGCCCCATAGCGCGGCCCACAGCGGCGGTTCGGGCACGACCTCTCTTGCGATCACCGTGAATGGCGCATTGGCAACGTTGAGCGTGTCGCCGCGTTCCTGGTTGTAGCCCATGGCTTCGCGCGCAAGGTCATTGATCTGTTTCATGTCTGCCTCGGACAGGGGCAGCGGCTTGGCCGGCGCCCGGCTCGCGGCCTGCGTTGTGGCCGGCGCTGCAGTCCGGTAATTGACCACCACGGCCACCGACAGGCGGCGAATGGCGCCGGGCGCGACCTTGGTATGGCGCACGGTTTTGTCGACCTCGTAGTTTGTCGTCGCGCTCTTGCTGAAATTCTGCAAGCCCGCGGCGCCGGACGCGAAGCCCGCGGATTCGCCTCCCTGGATCGGCGCGGTCGCCGGGGCCGGCGGCTGATTGCTGAGGGCGCCGGGAATTCCGGCCGCCGCGGGGGAGCCGCTGCTCGATTCGGCCGTCAGTTGGCTGCGTATGGCGGTGCCGGGCGGCGGATTGGGGCGGAAGGTTTCCGCAATCTGGTCGGTTTGCGAGAAATCGACATCGGCCGCCACCTGGGCGCGGACATTGTTGTCGCCGACGATGGGCGAGAGGATCGTCTCGATGCGTTTCACATAGGCCGCCTCGATGTCGCGCACATACTTGATCTGCGACGCATCGAGCCCGGCGTCGCGCAGGGGATCCTTCTGCTGCGACAGCAGGTTGCCGTCCTGGTCGATCACGCTGACGCGGCCCGGGGTCAGCTGCGGCACGCTCGATGCGACGAGATTGACGATGCCGGCGACCTGGGCGGCTTCGAGGCGGCGGCCGGGAACCAGGCTTACCAGCACCGAAGCCGAGGTCTTCTGATCGTCGCGCAGGAAGGCGGACTGCTTGGGGATGGCCAGATGCACGCGGGCGCCCTTGACTGCCGCGAGCGACTGCACCGAGCGTGCCAGTTCGCCTTCGAGTCCGCGCTGGTAATTGACCTGCTCGGCAAACTGGCTGATGCCCATTTTCTGGTTTTCGAGCAGTTCAAAGCCGACCAGTCCGCCCTTGGGCAGGCCCTGCGCGGCCAGGCGCAGGCGGGTGTCATGGACCACGGCCTGCGGCACGAGGATGGTGTGTCCGCCTTCGCTGAAGCGGTAGGGGATGTTCTGCTGCTGCAGGGCGGCGACGATGTTGCCGCCGTCCTTTTCGTCGGCGATCGAGAACAGCACCGCATAGGAGGGCTCCTTGGCCCATAGCAGGCCGCCGATCAGAACCGCCACGAACAGGGCAAAGCCAAGCATGGCAATCAGCTTCTGGCCGGCGCCGAGGCGCGCAAAGGCCTCCACCGAAAGCGGGAAGCCTGTAGCTGCAGTTGCGGTTTCTGCCATTGTGTCCTGTACTGTCCTGTATTCAGCGTGATTTCCGCGGTCGGCCTACCCGCGTGCAGAGTATGGATTGGCACAGCAAGACTGATTCCTGAAAGAAGCGGCAATTTTTACCGGTATATCGGATACCCGTTTCCTTGTTTGCAAACCTTGATTCTGCCATCATCGCAGCACATGGTACTTCCCTCAGACACTGCCAAGCCTCCAAGCGTTCCGGCCTCGGCCGCCCAGGTTGCGCCCGAGGAGGCCTTGCGCCTGACCGAGGCCTTCCGCATGTTCAGCCAGGCCTCCGAGGAACTGAGCGGGGCCTACAGCGAACTGCAGGTGCAGGTGGCGCGGCTTACCGAGCAACTGGCGGCCGCCAACGGCGCTCTGCGCCAGCAGTACCAGGAAAAGGCCGCGCTGACGGAACGCCTGAGCCTGCTGCTCGATGCGCTGCCGGCCGGCGTCGTGGTGCTGGACGATGTCGGCAACGTGGTGCAGACCAATCCCGCCGCCGGCGACTTTCTCGGCGGCGTGGACCTCGACGCCGGCTGGGCGGCGATTTATGCGGAGGCACTGACACCCGGCGATACACCCGGCGAATTCATCGCCGGCGAACGGCGTCTCGCGGTCGACGTCACGCCGCTCGATTCGGCCGGCGGCCGCATTGTGCTGCTGCACGACATCACCGAGGCGCAACAGCTGAAAACCCAGGCTGCGCGCACCCAGCGCCTGGCCGCGATGGGCGAAATGGCCGCGCAACTGGCGCACCAGCTGCGCACGCCGCTGGCCGCCGCCTTGCTGTATGCCGGGAACCTCGAAAGCGCCGACATACCGGCGCACAGCCGGGCCTCGATTGCCGGCAAGACCGTAGCGCAGCTCAAGCACATCGAACACCTGATCCAGGACATGCTGCTGTTTGCCCGCGGCGAGGTGCTGGGCCGCGAACGTTTCGCCGTGAGCGATCTGCTGGCCGAACTGGCGCGCAATTTCGAGCCGTTGGCCCTGTCCGCCAGTGCCGGATTCGTCGTCGCCGATAACAGCGACGGCGGCTTGCTCACCGGCACGCGCAAGTCGCTGGTCAGCGCCCTGACCAGCCTGCTGGAAAATGCCCTGCAGGCGGTCGACGGCCGCCCGGCCGGACGCATCGAACTGTCGGCCCGCTGCGAAGAGCAAACGCTGCAACTGGCCGTGGCCGACAACGGCCCCGGCATGGACGCGGCGACCGCGGCGCGCCTGTTCGAGCCATTCTTCACCACCCGCAGCAACGGCACCGGCCTCGGTCTGGCGATTGCGCGCGGGGTGGTGCGTGCCCATGGCGGCGGCATCGATGTCGTCTCCAACCCCGGGGCCGGTGCCCGTTTCATCGTCAGTCTGCCATGTCCGAAAAACTGAACATCCTTGTCGTTGAGGATGACGATGCCCTGCGCGACGCGCTACAGATCACCCTGGAGGCGGCGGGTCACATGGTGACCGGCAGCGATGGCGGCGCCGCGGCGCTGGCGGCGCTGCGCGACAAAAGCTTCAACATGGTGGTTTCCGACCTGCGCATGAGCCCGATGGACGGCCTGGTCCTGCTCGGCGAAATCCGCAACCGCCATCCCGGTTTGCCGGTGCTTTTGATGACCGCCTTCGGCGATGTGGACAAGGCCGTTGCGGCGATGCGCGGCGGCGCCTGCGACTTCATGCTCAAGCCCTTCGAACCGAAGACCCTGATCGACCAGATCGCTCGCTATGCGACGCCGCCCGCGCCGGCGGCAGGCGTGGTCGCCGTCGATGCCAAGACGCGCGCCACGCTGCTCCTGGCCGCGCGCGTGGCGCGCACCGACGCGACGGTGCTGCTGACCGGCGAATCGGGCGTCGGCAAGGAGGTTTTCGCGCGCTACATCCACGATCAGTCGGCGCGCGCCAAGGGCCCCTTCGTCGCCATCAATTGCGCGGCGATTCCCGACAACCTCCTCGAAGCCACCCTGTTCGGCTACGAAAAAGGCGCGTTCACCGGGGCGCAAACGGCCCAGGCCGGCAAGTTCGAGCAGGCCAACGGCGGCACCCTGCTGCTCGACGAGATTTCCGAAATGCCGCTCGGCCTGCAGGCCAAGTTGCTGCGCGTGCTGCAGGAACGCGAGGTCGAACGGGTCGGCGGCAAGAAGCCGGTCGCGCTCGACATCCGCGTGCTGGCGACCTCAAACCGCGACATGGCCGGCGAAGTGCGGACCGGGCGTTTTCGCGAAGACCTGTTCTATCGTCTGAACGTGTTTCCGCTCGAGATCCCGCCCTTGCGCGAGCGTCCCGGCGACATCGTGCCCCTGGCGCGCCTGGCGCTGGCGAAAATGGCCGCCGCGGCAGGGAGGGCGGCAACTTTTGCCGCTTCTGCCGAGGAGCGACTGGCCGCCTACGCCTGGCCGGGCAACGTGCGCGAACTGGAGAATGTCGTGCAGCGTGCGCTGATTCTCGAACCCGGCGAATCGATCAGGGCGGAAAATCTGCCGCTCGATCGCCTGGCTGCAGTGACCGCAGTGACCGCAGCGACTGCGGCGGCAGCCGGGGTGGGCGATCCGGCTGCCGAGCCGGCCCCGGCCGCCGTGTCGCCAGCGCCAACTCTTGTCCCCGGTGACGGCAGTGCGCCGCCGAACATGAAGGATCTGGAACGGCAGCACATCCAGGAGGTATTGGCCCGCGTCGGCGGTTCGCGCAAGAAGGCGGTGGCCATCCTGGGCATCTCGGAACGGACCTTGCGCTACAAGCTGAACCAGTATCGCGCCGAAGGTCTGCTGGCAGGGAGCGAGGACGAATGAGGCGACAGGCCATGTTGGCACGCCATTTGCTGCTTCTCGACTGAACAAACTTATCAGGGTTCCTCCGGCCATGGCCATCGACACGCGACAAATCGACCAGATGCTTTCCGAGCTGCGCTCGGCGGCCTCCTTGGCGGGCGGGAAACCCGCAGGCAGCGAGCCAACTGCCGGCGGCCCCGATTTCGCGCAGGTTCTCAAGAGCACCATCGACGACGTCAGCGCTGCCCAGGTCGACGCGCGCAAGCTGGCCGAAGATTTCTCCAGCGGCCAGAGCGACGTCAACCTGCAGGATGTGATGATCAACCTGCAAAAGGCCAGCCTGTCCTTCCAGCAAATGGTCCAGGTGCGCAACCGGTTGGTGTCGGCTTATCACGACATCATGAACATGCAGGTCTGAGTACGGCTCCCCGGCAAGCGCCTTGGTTGGTCGCCTGCGCCTCAAGTCTGCCGCCTGGATGCCGTAAATCGGGCTGGGCCGAAAAGAAAAAAGGGAAATCATGTTTGTAATGCGCGTGGCGTGCACCGTCGGGCTGCTGGCCCTGCCCGTTGCCGGGCAGGGCGCGAGCGCTGGCGGCAACTGGCAGGGCATTCTTGCCGGGCGCAGCGAAACCATAGAAATCGACCGCACCCGTATCGAAACCGCCTCCGCCGGCACCACCGCCTGGAGCCGGGTCAAGCTGGATCGCCCGGTGAATGATCCCGGGGGCGTCTATGACACGATTCACGCCCAGAATCTCTACGATTGCGCGGGCCGCCGCTTTACCACGCTGCGCAGGGTTTATTTCAGCGGCGACAGCCTTGTGCGCGAAGACGTCGTGACGCGCCGACGGGCCAATACGGTGGCGGTCGGCAGTATCGACGAGCGTTTGTTCAATGTCGCCTGCAGCGCCAGGCTTGCCGGTGCCGCAGACACGCAGGATGCGGTGTCCGCTCCGGCGGCGGTGGAAACGGCGAAAGTGACGCCGGTCGAACGTCCGGCCACGATGCATGCCGACATGCGCAGCCTGACAGCCGCGACCGCTGCGCGGCGGCTGACGCCGGTCGCCGATACGGCGCCGGTGCCGGCAGCGGACAAGCCGAAACTGATCGTCCTGCCGCCCATCGACAAGGCCGCGGCGGCCGAAGCTGCGCAGGCGGCGGCAAAGGCCGGGGCTGCCGGCGGGCCGAAGCCTGCGGCCGCAAAGCCTGCGGTGGCGGCAGCGCCGGCCATCCCGCGCGACGTCGATTCCGCTGCCGCGAGGCGGCAGCGCGAATTGCATTACGCAACTTCCGGTCCGCGCAAGGCTGCGCGACAAAAGCCGGCGGCGGCGCCAACCGCGCCGGCAGCGCCCAAGCGCATCGAATGGGCCTACGAGGGCGAGGGCGGGCCTTCCCACTGGGCACGCTTGCGCAGCGACTACGCCGCCTGCGGTAGCGGCAAGCGTCAGTCGCCGATAGACATTCGCGATGGCATCGCGGTCAATCTCGAATCCATCAAGTTCGATTACCGGCTGGCGCAGTTCCGCATTACCGATATCGGTCACACCGTGCAGGTCAGGCTGGCGCCCGGTCAGGGTCTGACCGTTATGGGCAAGCGCTATGAATTGCAGCAACTGCAATTCCACAGGCCGGCGGAGGAAAGAATCAACGGACGCAGCTATGACATGTCGGCACATCTCGTGCACCGGAACGAGGAGGGACAAATCGCCGTTGTCGCGGTGCTGTTCGAAAAAGGTAGCGAGCATCCGCTGATCCAGACCTTGTGGAACAACCTGCCGCTGGAGCCGGGTGTCGAGTTTGTTTCCGAGGACGCCATCGACGCGAACAGCCTGTTGCCGGAGAATCGCGCCTATTGGACCTATATGGGTTCCCTGACGATGCCGCCCTGCACCGAGGGCGTGCTGTGGATGGTGCTGAAGCAGCCGGCACAGGTCGGCGCGGAACAACTGGCAATCTTTTCGCGGGTGTTTCGCAGCAATGCCCGCCCGGTGCAGGCAACCAACGGTCGGTTGATCAAGGAATCGCGCTGAGCCGAAAGCCAGGGAAAGTTGGCGCTGGCGACACGGCGGCTGTGCGGTGTGCTCAGACCTCGCCCAGACCGCCGCACTTGGCGGCGCTGACCGTGTCCGGAATCACTGCGTTGATCGCTTCAACCAGTGCACGCATCTGGGCGATCAACGCGCAGCAGCGGATTTCTATCTGATGGCTCGATGCTTTTTCGCGCAGTGCCGCATGCAGCGAGGCCGCGGCAGTGGTTGCCGCAGTCGCGCCAATGGTGCCGGTGGAGCCTTTGAGGGTATGGGCCAGTCGATGGAGGGCGGCCATATCACCGGCAAGCAGGGCTTCGGCAAGCGCCTTGGTATCGTTCGCGTGGGTCTGGGCGAACAGGCTTAGCATCTGCCGGTGTTTGGGGACGCTGCCGCGCAGCAGCGTCAGGCCATGCTCGATATTGAGACCCGCAATGTTCGCCAGCCGTTGTCGCCAGGCGTCTATTTCAGCAGGAGCGATCCGGGTCCGCGGCGCCTGACTCGGCGCCATATCCCTGACCGGTGTCGGTGCCAGTCCGGTGTTCGGCATCCATTTCAGCAGCGCCGCGTAGAGGTCGTCGGGATTCACCGGCTTGGTGACGAAGTCGTTCATACCCGCCTCGGCGCAAGCGCGCCGGTCTTCCTCGAAGACATTGGCGGTGATCGCCAGGATCGGAATGTCGGCGCGGCTGGGCAGGGCGCGGATGGCGCGGGTTGCCTCGATACCGTCCATGCGTGGCATCTGCATGTCCATCAGGATCAGATCGAAGGGAATGGCGCGGGCCTTCTCCAGGGCATCGAGGCCGTCCACGGCAATATCCACGGCCAGTCCGGCGCCGTGCAGCAGTTCCATCGCGACTTCGCGGTTGATGGCGTTGTCTTCGGCCAGGAGCACGCGCGCGCCGCCGTGGCGACGGCGCAGTTCCGTAGCGACGTCCTCCATGGCGACTTCGCTGACGACAGGCATTACGCCCGTGCCACGCTGCAGCCGAGCCGTGAACCAGAAGGTGCTGCCGCTCCCCGGCGTGCTTTCTGCGCCGACCTCTCCTCCCATCAACTCGGCCAGCCTCCGGGTGATGGCCAAGCCCAGCCCGGTACCACCATACTTGCGCGTGGTCGAGGCATCGCCCTGTTCGAAGGCGTGGAACAGGGTGGCGATCTTGTCGGTGGCGACGCCGATCCCGGTATCCGTTACTTCGAAGCGCAACAGAAGATTGTCGCCATCCTCGTGCAGCAGCCGGGCGCGCAGCGTGATGCCCCCGCTTTCGGTGAACTTGATGGCGTTGATCGCATAGTTGAGCAGGCCCTGGCGCAGGCGCGTGGCGTCGCCGCTCAGCCACACCGGGGCCCCGGCGACATCCACGGTGATGCCGAGTCCCTTGCCGCGGGCGCGGTCGGAAATCAGCGAAGAGACATGATCGAGTATCGACGAGAGCGGAAAGTTTGCCTGCTCCAGGGTCAGCTTGCCGGCTTCGATCTTCGAGATGTCGAGGATGTCGTTGATGACGGCGAGGAGGTGATTCGCCGTCGTGTCGATCTTGGCCAGCCTGTCGGCCTGCTCAGCCGTGGGGCTGCTGCGGCGCAGGATATGGGTGAGGCCGATGATCGCGTTCATCGGCGTGCGAATCTCGTGGCTCATGTTGGCGAGGAACGCGCTCTTGGCGAGGTTTGCGGCTTCCGCCTGGCGCATGGTGGCAGCCAGTTCGCTGGTGCGTTCGCGGACGCGCGCTTCGAGCCGATCATTCAGGTCGCGTAGCGCAAGTTCAGCATGCTTGACCTCGGTAACGTCGCGCACCGTGCCGATGACCCCGATGATTTCGCCCCGGGTATTGCGCAGCGGCGCCGTCAGGGCCGATGCCCAGCCCGCGCGCCCGGTACGCTTGACCGCGAAGGGAAACTCGATAGCTTCGGGGGTTTCGCCGGCCAGTGCACGTTCGACCCGTAGCATGATGCCGCTTTCCGCCATGAAAGGCACGATCTCCCAGGGATCGTGGCCGACGACGTTTTGCGCTGACATTCCGGTGAGCTGCTCCATGTAGGGGTTCCATACCCGGTAACGCAGGTCGGGGCCATACACGATGATTCCTTCACTGGCGCTGGCGATGATTTCCCGGTTCATCTGGTTCGATTCGAGCAAGGCGAGTTCCGTGTACTTGCGCTCGGTAATATCCTGAATCAGGCCGCGCATTTTCAGCGGCCGACCAGTGTCGTCGAACTCGACGCCGCCGAGACCGCGGACCCAGCGTTCGGCGCCGTCGCTGTGGCGCAGGATGCGGAACTCCCGGTCAAAAGACTGGTTGCGGCCGAGGACGTCTTCCTTCAGGTAATCCAACACCGCGACGCGGTCATCCGGATGGATCAGCGCCGCCCACCCGGCCATTGACCGCTCATAGGAATCGTCGATGCCGAAAATGCGGTCGAATACCTCCGAACTGGTCCATCGCGCGGTGCCGGCATCGATGGAGTAGCTGCCGAGTCCGGTGATGGTCTGCGACTCCCTGAGCAGATGCTCGCTTTCCCGCAGTTCGTCTTCCCGCTGGGCGACGATTCCGAGCAACTGATTGAAGCTGCGGAACAGGTCGCCTATTTCATCCTGGCGAGTCACGGTCAGCGGCTCCGGTCGGCTGTTGGCCGAGGACATTGCGACCAGGCTGCGGGCTGCAGCGATCACTGGTGCCAGTTGGCGCCTGATCATCCACCAGGTCAGCCCACCGGCCAGCAGGGTCAGAAAAATCGTCGCGATCAGCATGCGCTGCTGCAAGGCGCGGATCGGGGCAAAGGCCTCCGCGGTCGGCAGCGAGACCGCCAGATACCAGCCGGCGACGGAGACGGATTTGGCGGAGATCAGCACTTCCTCGCCCAGCGGATTGACGAACACCTCCGAACCTTCGAAGCCGTCGAAAAATCGGTCCATGATCGGGTTGATGCCGGGGGCGGGGAGGGATTCGAGGTTGCGCTGCTCGTCGGTGGCGGTGACGATCAAGCGGTGCTGCGGCGCGACCAGCAAATAGCCGCCGGTCTTGCCGTAGCGGCCTCCGGTTATGTTGTTGAGGAAATTCAACTCGCCGAAATTGATCACACCGACCAATGCGCCGATTACCGTGCCGGACGCATCGTGGATCGGTGCCGCCAGGCCGACGGCGGGTCCGGGGGACTTGCCGCCCGCGAACGGCCGGCCGACACTGGTGATCCCCTCCTTGAGAGCGGCGGCCACGCTATCGAATTCGACGGTGTCGGTCTGGAGACGCTCTGCACCGTTCGGAACGGCGGCGATCAGTGTGCCGTCCGGACGGTAGACGCCGACGCCGCCGTTGAACAGACTTGCCAGGTAGGGGCGCCGTTCCAGCAATGCCTGGACCGCGGCAGGGTCCTGCGCAATGGTCGGCACGACGAGCGGCGCGAATTCGGTCAGCGTGCCCAGCCGGTTTGCCAATTCCTGATCGATCTTCTTGCCGATGAATGACGCGGCGGAGAACTGCTGCTCGCCGAGCAGTCTTTCTATATCCTCGCGCAGGGTGCGGCTGGCATAGAACGCCAGCGACCAGATGCCGAACAGGAAGATCACCAGGGTAAACAAGGTCACCCGCGCCTTGAGCGACCATTTTTCCGGGAAATGCCAATTCATGCGCTTCTCCACCCCTTTGAGTCTGTTCAGCGAACGCCACCGGGGCGATTGCGGCTATCGCACAGCAGGGAGGCGCGGCAGCCAACTGGCCTGCGTCCGTGTGCACACCGTGTGTGCGCAACTTTAGCATCTTCTCCTCGCCGTCCGCAGTCGCATGTACTGCCGCATGTGCCCCCACTGGGCACGAGGAATCTCGGTTAAAGTTGGCGGCTGTCGTGGCGGCAGAGCCACCTTGGACAAGGGCAACAGTCGCAATCGGATAGAGGGCTCAGGCGTGGGAATCGGAAAGTTGATGGACGGGGATGCAGCCGGATGGCGCGGACTTGCCGCAGTGCGCGGCCTGCACGCTGCCGGGCGACTGGCAATTCTGTGTTCGGCGGCATTGCTCGGCGCCTGCGGCGACAGCCAACTGGCTTTCGTCACCGAAGGCGACCCGGGACAATCGCTGTCCGTGATTCGTGAGCAGGCCTATCTTGCCGGGCCCTGGCAGACGACCTTGATAGTCGCCGGCACTCCACGGTGCCAGCGGCGCTATCCGCTGCCGGGAAAGACCACTCGCCAGTTCGCCATGAATGTCCATCGGCCGCAGCCCGGCGTGTTCATACTCCAGGCCGAGAACAACTGGTACGTGACCGAACTGCAGGACTGCGGTTTCCAGGCCTACAAGACGCCGCCGCCCGCACCGGGCGAACTCGCTGGCCGGTTTGAAGTCAGTGATGGCGACCTGCGCTATGTCACGGCGACGGCCGGACGTTCCGCGACGAGCGGCACCTCCCGTTCGCGTGCGGCTGGCAGGTGAGTCCTGCGATGGCCGGATTCGCGTCGATCCGGAAGCGGCCTTGCCGTCGCGCTTAGCGGCTCCGGAAACGGCATGCTGAAACGCATCGGCGTTGGGAATCTGCGCATCGGCATGCACATTCACGAACTGTGCGGATCGTGGATGGATCATCCGTTCTGGCGCACGCGCTTCATTCTCGACGATGCCGAGGACATTCGCCGCCTGCGCGAAAGCGGCATTACCGAAGTCTGGATCGATACCGCGCTGGGGCTCGATGTGCTGCAGGCGGAGCCGCGCGCAAATGCGCGCACCGAAGCCGAGGTTGCGGCCGAGGTGGACCAGGCTTTGGCGCAGGCGGACATGCAAGGCGCGACGCAGGGGCCGGTGGCCACCACCGAAGAGCTTGCGCGCGCCGTGAGGATCTGCGCTCGCGGCAAGAGTGCCGTGGTTTCGATGTTTAACGAAGCCCGCATGGGCAAGGCCATATCGACCACGGCGGCGGACGCGCTGGTCGATGAAATTTCGAACTCGGTGATGCGCAATCCCGGCGCCCTGATCAGTCTGGCGCGGCTGAAAACCGCCGACGATTACACCTACCTGCATTCGGTGGCGGTATCCGCGCTGATGGTGGCGCTGGCCAGGCAACTGGGGCTGGATGCGGCGACCACCCGCGAACTCGGCAAGGCTGGCCTGCTGCATGACCTGGGCAAGGCCAAGACGCCGATCGAGATCCTCAACAAGCCGGGCAAATTGACCGACGAGGAATTTGCCGTCATCAAGCGTCACCCCGAAGATGGGCACGGGATCCTGGTGGCGGGCGCGGCAAGCGGCGAAATTCCGCTCGACGTGGTGCTGCATCATCACGAAAAGATGGATGGCGCCGGTTATCCGCGGCGCTTCAAGGGCGACGAGATAAGCCTCTACGCAAAAATGGGGGCGGTCTGCGACGTTTATGACGCGATCACCTCGAACCGGCCCTACAAGGACGGCTGGGCCCCGGCCGATGCGATTCGCAAAATGGCCGAATGGTGCGGCGACCACTTCGACAGTCGCGTATTCCAGGCTTTCGTCAAGTGCATCGGCATCTACCCGATCGGCTCGCTGGTGCGTCTGGCGTCCGGGCGGCTGGGTGTCGTCGTCGAGCAGTCCGGCGGTTCGTTGCTGACCCCCTGCGTCAAGGTATTTTTCTCGACCCGTTCCCAGTCGCATATCCCGCCCGAGGTGATCGATCTTTCGCTTCCCGCCGCAAAGGACAAGATAGTCAGTCGCGAGGATGCGAGCCGCTGGGGGCTGAAAGATATCGAGCGGTTCTGGGTGCCCTGAGTGCGGCTGCCCGACACGCAACGGCCGGACCGCGCCAGCATGACCCGGATCGCTCCGACGCTGAACGGCACCGCCGGGAACGACGGTATCCCGTGCGGAAACCGGCATCCCTTGCCCTTGCTGCCGGCGTTTTTCGCCCAGGTGCTGGGCGCGCTGATCGCGGGCGGTCTGGCGCTGCTGGCGGCCCCCGCATTGTTCGCGCAGCCGCTGCTGCTCGCCGCGCTGCAGGGCGTGCTGGCGCTGCTCATCGCCTGGCGTCTGCGCGCGCCTGTATGGTGGCTGCCGATACATTTGTGCTTCCTGCCGCTGGCCGTCATGGCGCGCGGCATGGCCTTGCCCGGCTGGATCTGGGGCGGCGGATTCGTGCTGTTGCTGCTGGTTTTCTGGCGCACCGACAGGAGTCGCGTGCCGCTGTATCTGACCAATCGCCGGAGCCGGGACGTCCTGCAACTGCAGTTGCCCGCCGGTCCTTGCCGGATGATCGACCTGGGCTGCGGCGATGGTGCCGTGCTGCGTCAACTGGCCGCCGCCCGTCCGGACTGCCGCTTTGTCGGCTTCGAGCATGCGCCGCTGACATGGGCCTGGGCGTGGCTGCGGGCGCGCGGCCAGCACAATCTGAGCATCCGCTGCGGTGACTTCTGGGGCCATTCGCTGGCCGGCTATGACCTGGTCTATGCGTTTCTTTCGCCGGCGGCGATGCCGGCGCTCGGCATCAAGGCGCGCGCCGAGATGTCCCCCTGCGCCCGTCTGGTCAGCAATAGTTTCCCCATCCCGGGACAGGTGGCGCTGGACGTGATTGACGTGGCTGACGCGCGCAAGACGTGTTTTTACACCTATGATTGCGGCCGGCCGCAATGAGCGGGACGAGCGATCGGTGCCATGGCCGCAAGAATTCCGGCGGAATGCGTCATGGCCCGATTGTGGCGGCACGGATATTGCGACAAGGGTATTGCGACCAGGGGCCGCACTGTTGAGACAAAGGTAAACCATGGCTGATTCTGTTCCGCTTTCCGAGACCGAACTTGCGCGAGAAACCCTGCGTCGGCTCGCATCGAAAAAAATTCCTGCAACCCCGGACAACTATCGGGCAGTGTATTTCGAGATATCGGGCGCACCGGCACCGGCGTCCTTCCCCGAACGCGAACTGAAGAGCCTGCTTGCCGGCTTGCCGCGCAACGGTCCGGAGCAACTGCGCTTCGTGCGCCAGTTCGAAGCCGGGGTTGCCAAGGGTAGCTGGGAAGGCATCGGCAGCGCCTTGACCGAATTCCTGGGCAAGTCGGGCAGCGAGTCGCACAATTGGCCGGGGCTGATCCGGGAGCTGCTGCTGCAACTGGAAACCCACCATACCGGGCTCACTGCCGCCAAGAAAAAAGAGGCGCTGGACCGCGTGCTGGCCGGGTCCGGTAGTCCCGAGCTGCAGCTTGGCCGGCTGCAGGCCTTGATCCGTTCCTGGTCGCAAAATGCGTTCGTCGACAGGGCCGATACCGCCGCGCCCATGGTTGAAGCGGTTCCTGCGTCGACGCCATCGGCCGCAGCGCCGACACCGGAGCGGAGCGCGTCGAGCGCGTCGTCGGGCTGGCAATTGGGGACCAACGAGTTGCGGGAAATCATCGTCCAGCTGCTCGACAACACGCTCTCGATCGTGTTGCGCGACAGCCCCGATCTCGCCGCGGAGGCGGCCGAAATATCGCGCTCGGTGCACGCCGCGCAAACTTCCGAGGCGCTCGCCGGAATCTCCGAACGCCTGAAGAAACTCAGCTACCGGGCGTTGTTCGTCGCCGAGGACCAGTCCGAACTGAGCGCCGCGCTGATGCATCTGGTCCAGCTGATCATCGACAACATCAGCGAGCTGGTGGTCGAGGATCAGTGGTTGACCGGGCAGATCAAAGTGGTGCGCGACCTGATCCAGCAACCGCTCAGTCTGCGCAGAATCGACGACGTCGAGCGCCGCATGAAAGATGTCATCGTCAAGCAGAGTTCGCTGAAGAAGAACTTGCACGAAGCCAACGATCGTCTCAAGTTCATGCTGGCGACCTTTGTCGATCGCCTTGCCGATTTTTCCGAGGCGACCGGCGATTACCACAGCAAGATCGAGGGCTACTCGGAAAAGATCAGCAAGGCCGGCAATATCGCCGAACTCACCGAGGTACTCGACGAGGTGATGCGCGCGACCCGGGTGGTCCAGGTCAATGCGGCGCGCTCGCGCGACGAACTGAGCACGATGCGCAGCCGGGTCAGCGACGCCGAGGAAGTGGTGGCGCGGCTGCAGACCGAACTGTCGAGCGCCAGCGAACTGGTGCGGCTCGATCAATTGACCGGCGCACTCAACCGCAAGGGCCTCGACGATGCGCTGGAAAAGGAGATCGCCCGGCTCAAGCGGCAGAGCGGAACATTGAGCATTGCGCTGCTCGACATCGATAATTTCAAGAAACTCAACGATACCCTCGGGCATGCCGTGGGCGACGCGGCCCTGGTGCATTTGTCGAAAGTCGTGCGCGAAACGGTGCGGCCCCAGGACATGCTGGCCAGATATGGCGGCGAGGAGTTCGTCGTGCTGTTACCGAACACCGCTGTCGAGGACGGCGTGTCGGTGATGACCCGGGTGCAGCGCGAACTGACGCGCGAGTTCTTCCTCAACAACAATGAAAAGGTGCTGATCACTTTCAGCTGCGGCGTGGCCGAAATCCGCAATGCGGAAGACCCTTACGAGGCGCTCAAGCGCGCCGACGGTGCGATGTACCTGGCCAAGCGCGTCGGCAAGAACCGCGTTGTCCCGGCCTGAGATCCCGTCGCCTGGTGGTTTTCCGGCGACCGGCGCGGCCGTGGCAGGCGAGTTCCGTCAGCTTTGCCGTCCCGGCCGACGTCGGCCGAGCTGGCGGCGAGGCCGGCCGCAATCGGCAAGCATGCGATCAACTCGGCTATTGATCGTGGCTTTCGTTGGGCACGGCGTGCGTTAACCTGCCTGGCATGGTTCGACAAATCCGCAGGGCATGAAACAGTCCCTGGTTCCCCTGCCATCCGCGGCACTGCTGGGATTTTTCCGCGGCGCGCTGGACAGCGCCCTGGTTGAGCGCGGCGCGGCGCAGGGGCTTGAATTGCTGGGGCGTCCGGAGGAATTTTGGGCTCAGCTTGCGCCCCTCGAATTGCGCCGCATGGCCGCCGGCGGCAATGCCGGTGCCAGGGCCGAACTGGCCTGGCGCCATATCAACGGTGATCGCGAGCAGAAAGATCCGGCGGCGGCGGTGCACTGGGCACTGCAAAGCGCGGAGGCGGATTGCCCGTCGGGACTTGCCGTGCTGGCCTGGCTGCTGCATCACGGTTGGGGCTTGCCGCGCGATGACGCCGAGGCGCTGCGCCTGTTTACCCTTGCCGCGGCAAGCGAGGTGATCCTCGCCCTGTATTGGCTCGGGCGCATGCATTATTTCGGCATAGGCTCTAGCGCCACGCCTGACTTCGCACGCGCCGAACACTGGCTGCGGCGTGCCGCCGGACATGGGCATGCGGCGTCGCGCGACCTGCTGGCGCGCTGCCATTTCTTCGGCCGCGGCGTTGTGCAGAATCGCGAGGAGGCGTTGCGCCTGTGGCATGCGGCGGCCGCGGACGGCATTGCCAGCGCGAGCTTCTGCCTCGGCATGTGCCTCTATGTCGGCGAAGGCATTGCCGCCGATCCCGCCGCCGCGGTGGTGCATTTCCGGGCAGCCGCCGACCAGGGCGTGGCGGGGGCGATGTTCCTGCTCGGGCAATCGGCCTGCTTCGGCATCGGCGCGGCACGCAATCCGGATGCCGCACTGGAATGGTACGGCCGGTCAGCGGAGTGGGGCAGCCGCGATGCCGAGTTCGAACTGGGCGAGTGTCATGCCTACGGCATTGGTGCCGCCGGTCGCGACCTTGGCGCGGCACTGCACTGGTGGCGCGCTGCGGCGCAGCACGGGCACGTTCGGGCGCATCTCAAGATTGCTCACGCCTATCGCTGGGGCGACGGCATCGCCGAGGACAAGGCCGCAGCATTGACCTGGTATCGCGCGGCAGCGGAACTGGGCGATGCTGCGGCGTGGGTCTGGCTCGGCGAATGCCACGAGCGCGGCGAAGGTACGGCGATCGATCCCGTGATGGCGCGCCGCGCCTATCGCCAGGCGGCAGCCTGCGGCGATGCGCATGGCATGGCCGAACACGGGCGTTGCCTGCTGCTGGGGATCGGCGGCGAGATCGACGCCGACCGCGGCGAGGCGTTGCTGCTGGCGGCGGAGCAGGGCGGATGGCCGCAGGCCAGGGGCGAACTGGTGCGCTACTGGTATGAGCGCGGACGCGAACTGCTGGAGTCGGCCACTGCCGCGACGGATCCGGCCCTGGCTCTTGCCGTAAGCTGCTTGCGCCGGGCCGCGGCGCGCGGGCACCGGCGCGCCGCCTTCATGCTTGCCGAGTGTCTGCGCCATGGCACGGGGGTGGCGGCCGATGCCGCGGCGGCGGTGGATTGGTACCGCCGGGCCGCAGCGCTGCCCGATGCAAAACTGATCCTCGGCGACCTGTTGTATTTCGGCCAGGGCGTGGCGCGCAGGCCGGTCGAGGCATTTCACTGGTACCAGCAGGCGGCGCTGCAGCATGAGGATGCCTACGCCATGTACAGTTGCGGCTACTGCCTGCTGCACGGCGAGGGCGTCGAGCGCGACGCGCAGCGCGGCGTGTACTGGTTGCGGCGTGCCGCCTTACAGGACGAGTCTGGCGCCTGTTTCGAGCTTGGACTCGCCTACCAGCGCGGCGAGGGCGTTAGGCGCAGTTCACGCCAGGCAGTGAAATGGCTGCGCAATGCCGCGGGGCTGGGTCATGCCGAGGCGCGGGCACTGTTGCTGCAACTGGGGGGCACCGGATAGCGGAAGCGCTTTGCGGTGCTTCGCGATCGATCCAGCGGCAAGCTGCCGGCGATCAGGCGGCGTCGGTGCCGCAACTGCGCCGCAGCTCGGCGATCGATGCATCGAGTTGGGCGGCCATTTCGCCAAGCAGGTCGCGCCCCTGGCGTTGCGCCTGGCGGTTGGCGATAAACAGCTCGTACAGGCGCGAGCCGAACAGGCGGTGCAGCTCCCGCTCGATCTCGCCCAGCCGCACGCGCAGGCGTGCCACCTGCTGGCCGAGAAGGGCAACGTGGCGGACGCCGCCCGTGGCCGCTGGGTCCGGCGCGGTCGCCGCGCTGCCCTCGGCCCAGAGGGCGGCGACTTCGTGCAGCGCGCCGACGTCGCCGTGGCGATAGGCCCGATTGGCCTCGCTCATCAGCCGTGTGCGCCACGCCCGGTCGGCCTCGTCGCCGGCGCGGTCCGGGTGTATCTGCTGCGCGATCTGGCGGAACAGCCGCTTGATGTCGTTGCCGGGGCGGAACACCGGAGCTTCCTCGGCCGCCGCCTCGGCAAATCGATCGGTTTCGCGCGCCGACTGCTCGGCCTGCTGCTGCCATTGTTTGGCTGTAGCGCCGATGCCGACGTCTTGCGGCGCACGTGCGGCTTCCGCGGCGGCGAGCCGCGCCTGCAGCGCGTCGCGTTGGGCCATGCGCTGGCCGACCCGTTCGTAGTAGTAGCGCATGAATTCCGCCACTTCGGCCTGGACCGTCGCCAGTTCCAGTTCCAGGTCGCCGATGTCGCGCGTAAGTTGCTCGCGTTCGAGGATCAGCCTTGCACTTTCGTCGCTGGCCGCCAGCGCGTGGCCGCTGCGCGCCGCGGCACACCGGCCGACGCGCAGCATGCGACCGCTGGGCGCGACCAGTTCCGCCGGAGCATGGCAGCGGTACAGCAGGGTGATGTCGGCCGCCTGTTGCTGCAGGCTGCGGAAGGCCCCAAGCGGCAGGATGCGAACCGGAAACAGCCTGGCGACAGCGACGGGACAGTCGCTGCGATCGTTCTGCGCGGCCCAGGCCCTGGCCTGCTGCCACAGTTCGGCGTGGTCGGCGATGTGCTGGCGCTGGCGCACCCAGGCCGCACCCTGCGTGGCTTCGGTGTCGCGTGCCAGGCGGCTGCCCAGCAGCGACAGCGTGGCGCGCAGCGCGATGCGGGCGGCGAAGTCCGCGGCCGGTAGAACCAGGCAGAGGGGACGCAGGGCTATGTCGAGTGCATTGGAGAGTTCCGGCAGCGGATCGTCGTCGGGCACCAGAATCAGCAGCGTGCGTCCCGCCTGCAAGGCCACGGTGGCAAATGCGGCAAGTGTCGCGATCGGTTGCGAGGGCAACTCCTCGTCGCGCAGGACGGCCACCAGCGACGATGTCGCCAGCCCGGCCAGCCATCGTGCGGCAATCCGGGCCGGATCGTCGCGGTCTATGCCCCGGCCTGTCGAAGCAGCGCGCATCGGAAAAGCGTCGTCGCAGGATCAGGCCAGCTGCCGCCGCATGCGGCGCGGTTCTGCATTGCGGCTGCCATAGGCTGTCATCGGCGGCTCAGGCGACCTGGGCGATGGCCTGCATGAAGACCGAACGCGGTACCCCGCGCGCCTCGCCGGTCATCTGGAACAATTCCTTCATGTCCAGGATCAGCACGATCTTGCCGTTGGAGAGGGTGGTGACGCCGGCGACTCCCTTGGGTCGGAAGTCGTCGAGCGATTTGATCACCGCGTCCTCGCGCCCCATGAAACCGTCGATGGCGAGAATGAAGGCGTGCTCGGCGGTCTGCATCAACACCCCGTAGGTGGGCACCTGCTCGGAAGGCCAGCCGAGCAGGGAGTTGAGGGGATACATGGGCAGCACCGTGCCGCGCACTACCATGGTGGCGCAGCCGCCGACTTCCTGTACCGCCGAGGGCTGGATCGGCATGATCTCGCGCACCATCGACAGCGGCACGGCGAAGGGCTGTTCGCCCAGTTGCACCAGCAATACCGGCAGTATCGCCAGCGTCAGCGGCAGCGAGATGACGAAAGTCGAGCCGCGGCCGGGCGTCGATTTGATGTCGATGCGGCCCTTGAGCTTCTGGATGTTGGTCTTGACCACGTCCATGCCGACGCCGCGTCCCGAAACATCCGAGACCGCGTCCTTGGTCGAGAAGCCCGGCAGCAGGATCAGGTTGAAGCTCTGCCGCTCGTCCAGGGTGTTGGCTTCCTCGTCGGTGATCAGGCCTTTTTCCAGTGCCTTGGCGCGCAGTCGTTCAGCATGCATGCCGCGCCCGTCGTCGGCGATCATGATGACGATGTGATCGCCCTCCTGTCGCGCCTCAAGCCGTACCTGGGATTTTTCCGGCTTGCCCGCGGCGCGGCGCTCCTCGGGCGACTCAACGCCGTGATCGACCGCGTTGCGGATCAGGTGGATGATCGGGTCGGAAAGATCCTCGATCATGGTCTTGTCGATTTCCGTCTCCTCGCCCACCAGTTCCAGTTCGACATCCTTGCCCAGGCTGCGGGCCAGATCGCGGGCGATGCGGGGGTATTTCTGGAACAGGCGGCCGATGGGTTGCATGCGGGTTTTCATCACCGCGTTCTGCATGTCGGACACCAGCAGGTCGAGCTGGCTCACCGCCTGATCCAGCGCGTGCAGCGTCTCCGAGTCGGATTGGCCGTTGATGATCTGCGAGCGCAAGGCATTCAGGCGATTCTTGGTCAGGCCGATTTCGCCCGAAAGATTCAGCACCTGATCGAGCCGCGCCGTATCGACGCGGATCGAGCTGTCGCGGGTCTTTTCGTTTTCGCGGCGCCCGGAGGGGGCGCTCGAACCGGGCCGGTCGGTGCTGCGGCGACCGAGCGCGGCATGAATGATTTGCTCGGGGGTTTCGCCGCTGACGTCGTGGGACAGTGGGGTGGGCGACGCGCCGGCCGGGTTATTGGCTTCCGCCGCGGTCCCTACGGTTCCTGCAGGCTTGGTGAGGGCGGTGAACAGGGTGTCCCAGTCCGGGCCTGAGGCACCGCCCGCGGGAGCTACCGGCGGCGCTTTGGCGGGGGCGGGGGGCGGCGCAACGCTGGGCGCGTCTGCACTCAGTTCGCCGGCCAGGGCGGCCTGCAGCCGGGCCAGCAGCATGGCGTCGGCGGCAGCAGGTTGCAGGCCGCGCTCCAGCATGTCGAACATGTCGCGTACCGATCCCGTGGCGGCCAGGATCACGTCCATGATTTCGCCATTGAGGCGCAATTCGTTGTTGCGCAGGCGATCGAAAAGATTCTCCGTCAGATGGCACAGCGTTACCAGTTCGACCGCATTGAGAAATCCGGCACCGCCCTTGATGGTGTGAAAGCCGCGGAATATTTCGTTGAGCAAGTGGTGGTCGCCCGGGTTCCGCTCAAGGTCCACCAATTTGTTATCGACCCCGGCCAGCAGGTCTCCGGCCTCGACCAGAAAATCCTGCAGCAGCCCTTCCATTCCCTGAAAATTGCTCATTTGCGACTCCTCGACGACAGCCGATTCAGAAACCCAGGCTTTCAAGTAGATCATCGACCTGCGTTTGGTTGCTGACGATGTCGACGCGTCCCGCGCTGCCGATCGCCGGGCCGTTGAGCAGGCCTTCCGGCGTCTCGGCCTTGCGCTCCTGGGGCATGGCTTCCAGCAGCAGGTTCAGCAACTGGGCTTCCAGGTCCTGTACCAGCGTCACGACCTTCTTGATGACCTGGCCGGTCAGGTCCTGGAAATCCTGGGCCATCATGATTTCCAGCAACTGATCGTTGGTCAGCTTGAGCCGTTCGGGCGCCTCCGCGAAATAGCCGTGGGTGTCGACCGCCAGCGCCTTGAATTCATCGACCGACAATTGGTTGGCGAACATGCGTTGCCAGCGCTGGCCAAGCAGCTTGGAGCTGTCGATCAGCGCGTCCTGCACCGGCCGCGCGATGTCGGTTGCGTTGAGTACGCGCGAGGCCGCCTGTTCGGTCATCTGCGCGATATAGGCGAGGCGCTCGCGGGCATCGGGAATCTTCTGCGCCGAATCCTGCAGCAGCTTGTCCATGCCCAGTCCGTGCAGGCTGTCATGCAGCTGGCGGGCAAGATGGCCGAGCCTGTTGAATACCGCATCGCGCGGGTCGGTTGCAAGAGTTGGCGCTGGCGCCACGGCGGCCGGCGGCTGGTCGGGCCAGGCGACGCTGTCGAACAGCGTCTGCAATTCGTCGGAGTCGTTGGCTGCCTGTGCCGGCTGCGGTGCCGGCGCATTGCCAGGCGCGGCGGGCGGTACGCCGGCCGCGATGCTGTCGAAGAGCGCCTGCAGGTCGGCGGAATCGCCGCTTGCGTCATGTGTGATTGAATTTGCCATCGTGCCGATCCCCGCTTGATTTTTTGAACTGCCTCAGGCAGCCCATCCCAGTTTTTCGAATATCTTTTCGAGTTTTTCGCCCAGCGTCGCCGCCGTGAAGGGCTTGACGATATAGCCGGAGGCGCCGGCCTGTGCAGCGAGGATGATGTTTTCGCGCTTGGCTTCGGCGGTGATCATCAACACCGGCAGGTGCTTCAGCGCCGGATCGGCACGTATCGACTGCAGCAGTGTCAGGCCGTCCATGTTGGGCATGTTCCAGTCGGTGACGACGAAATCGAATCCGCCGCTCTTGAGCTTGTGCAAGGCGACCGCGCCGTCCTCGGCTTCGTCGGCAGTGGTGAAGCCGAGTTCCTTCAGCAGGTTGCGCACGATGCGGCGCATGGTCGAGAAGTCGTCGACCACGAGAAACTTCAGCTTGGCTTTTTCAATCGTCATAACAGGCTTTCTCCTCAGTGCGTTGCGTGCTTCTGTAGCTGCGAGCGCAATGTGTGCGACAGGGCTTCCGCATCGAATTTGGCCACGTAGGCGTCGACACCGACGCTCTTGCCCATGGCATGGTTGGCTTCGGACGACAGCGACGAGTGCATGACGACCGGTATTCCGTCAAAGCGCCTGTCCGATTTTATGTTGCGCGTCAGGACGTAGCCGTCCATTTCCGGCATTTCGGCATCCACCAGGATCAGGTCCAGTTCGTCGCGTACCTCGTGTCCTGCCTGCTGGGCGTGCGCCGCCATGCCCGACAGGCGGGTCCACGCCTCCATGCCGTTGTGCGCATATTTGTGCTTGACCGCGAGCTTGTCGAGAACCTCGGCGATCTTTCGGCGCGCGACCACGGAGTCGTCGACGAAAAACACATTCAGGCCTTCGCCGCCTTCCATCGGATCGATCTGGCCGACCACGCTGTCGCCAAAGGTGTTGGACATGATCTGTTCGACGTCGAGTATTGACACCAGGCGCCCGTCCGGCAGCTCGGTGATCGCCGAGATATAGGCATGGGCGCTGCCGCTGGCGGCGTCGGGTGCGCGTACCTTCTCCCAATCGACGCGGATGATGCGATCGACGTCATGCACCAGGAAACCGAGGTTGCGCTTGCTGTACTCGGCCACCATCATTGATGCCCCGCGCCCGGAGGGGGCGTCCTTGAGCTGCATGACCGTCGCCAGCGAAAGCACCGGGATGACATTGCCGCGCAGGCTGATCAATCCCTCGACGCCGTGCGGCATGTTCGGCGTGCGTGTGATGTCGGGCGTATCGCCGACTTCGCGCACCTTGAACACGTTGATGCCGAACAGTTCATGGGTGCCGAGCGAAAACAGCAGGATCTCCATGCGGTTGGAGCCGGCCAGTTTGGTGCGGGCATCGACGCTGTCGAGCAGGGACAGCGCTGGCGTCGCGGTGGCCCGCGCCAGGGTAACCAGGGCCGAACCCGATTCGGACGGCGGCGGGGCATCCTTGCCCAGCAGCAGGCGGGTGAGGGACTCGGAGAGGCGATGCGGTTCGAACTTCGGAACGTATTCGTCCACGCCGACCGCAAGGCCGAGGTGCCGGTTGGAGATCGACGACAGCGACGAATGCATCAGCACCGGGACGCCGTTGAAGCGCGGATCGGACTTGATGTTGCGGGTCAGCAGGTAGCCGTCCATCTCGGGCATTTCGATGTCGGTCAGGATCACTTGCAGCATGTCCCTGACCGGCCGGCCGGATCGCTCGGCGTGATCGGCAATGCGACGCAGCTCGTCCCAGGCAGCCCTGCCGTTAACCGCGCTGATGCCTTGCACGCCCATGGCATCGAGGGTGCGCTGGATCTGCCCGCGCGCGATCGAGGAATCATCGGCGTACAGCACAGTCAGGCCCTCGCGCCCGAGCACGGAAATGTTCTCGAACAGCATGCTGTCGTCGGGCTTCACCGTCTCCGCCAGAATCCGCTCGACGTCGAGCAGCATGACCAGGCGGCTATCCGGCAGTTCGGTGACTGCAGTCACCAGGCCACCCAGTTGGCTGGTCAGCATTTCCGGCGGCACGCGCATCTGGGCCCAGTCGAGGCGCAGGATGGTATCCACCGATTCGACCAGGAAACCCTGGGTGTGGCCGTTGTACTCGGTAACGATCATGATCTCGCGCGGCGTCTCAGCCGAGATGCCGACATAGTCGCTCAGGTCGACCACGGGAACCAGCGCGCCACGCAGGCTGACCATGCCCCTGACGGCGGGCGACATCTCCGGGGCGCTGGTGATCGACGGCGTGCGTATGACTTCGCGCACCTTGAAGACATTGATGCCGAAGGTCTCGTGCCGCCCGCTGCGGGCGTCCGGGCCGAGCGAGAACAGCAGGATTTCCAGCTTGTTGGTTCCCGCCAGGCGCGTGCGTGCATCGATGCTTTTCAGGAGATCAGACATGTTCGAACCTTTCAGTGGTGCGGATGCAGGACTGGCTATTCAAGTCATTCATGGGCAGGCCGTCGGCGGGGCTGTATTTTCTCATTCCGTGCGGTAACCCACGCGTACGCCGCCCCAATGCCGGCCCTGGACATACACCGGGGCCGACATGTCATGCATTATCTCGCCAGTATCGCGGCGGTAGGTCTGCAACAGGAAGGGTAGTTCGTGGTCGCCGCAGCGCTTGCCGACCGGATCGTCGAAGATGCGCTTGGTGCGGTTGCCGATCATATCGACTTTGTCGTCGCCGGTAAGTGGCTGACAGAATCGCGTATTGTGCGTCGGCACGTAGCCGCGCCGGTCGCAGGCAATCGCGTAGGTCAGTTCCTTCACTTGTTGCAGCGGCGGTTCCTGCAGTGCGGGCAGCAGCCGGTCGCAGAAGGCGTCGCTCTTGGTATGGAATTTCTGCGGGCGGGTATTCGGCATCGGTTCGTAGTTGGCGTCGAACAGATCGTCAAGCGAGATCTGGCCCCGCCTGACGGCTTCCTCGAAGGCCTGGCCGACTGCCTTGGCCATGCCCTGCACGAGGGTCGGCATGCGCTCGTGCAGTTTCATCGCGACTTCTCCCGCGGTGCCGAGCTTGAAAATCTTTCCGGCTTCCTGCAGGTTGGCCGCCAGGTAGGTGAGCTGGGTCGACTCGGTGAGGTTGCTCCGCGCATTGCCGGCATTGCGCTCGGCCAGTTCGATGATGCGGTTTACGTTGCCGGCGATGGCCTCTGCCTGGCGGCTTTGCTGGTTCATGGCGCTGGCGATGGCGGAAACATTGTCCAGCGTGTCCTGCGCCCCGTGATTGATCGATTCGAGCGCTTCGGCGGCTTTCTGCGCCAGTTGCGCGCCGTTCTTGGCCTGCAGCGATCCGGCCTTGATGGTGGTGATCGCGCTGTTGGTTTCGGACTGAATCGCGGCGATCACGCTGCTGATTTCGCCGGTTGCCGCAGTGGTTCGCTCCGCAAGTTTTCTCACCTCGTCGGCCACCACCGCAAAGCCGCGCCCCTGCTCGCCGGCCCGGGCTGCCTCGATGGCGGCATTCAGTGCCAGCAGGTTGGTCTGGTCGGCAATCTCATGGATCACCTTGACGATGCCGGATATTTCACTGGAGCGTTCGCCCAGCGCGGCGATGACCTTGGCGGATTGTTCGACCGATTGCGCGATGCGTCCGATTTCACTCGACGCGTCGAGCACGATCGCCGCGCCGCGGGACGAGTCGGCCCGCGCCAGTTGCGCAATGCGGGCCGCGTCCTCGGCGCGAGCCGCCGCCTGATTGACTCCCTGCACCACGTCGGCCACGCCTGCCGCAGCTTCCCGGGCCACCTCGATCTGCTGTTCGGAGCCCTCGGCAATTTCCCGTGCCTCGACATTCAGACGGGTCGCCGCCTGTGCCACCTGGGTCGAGGCGAACAGTATGCGGGTGATGATGCCCTGTAGCGTCGCCATCAAACCGTTGTAGGCGCCGGCCGTGGCCGTGATCACCGAATTCGGCGGAACATCGATGCGACGCGCCAGATCGCCGTCGTTGCGCGTCTGGGCAATCACTTGCCGCAAATGGTCGATTGGCCCGGAGAGGTCGCGCTGGAAGTAGATCGCGGGCAGGACCGCCACCGTCACGCCGAGGGCGACCAGAATCAGGACGACATCCATGCCGAGTTTGCCGTCGGCATAAATGACGACGCCGGCGCCGCCGGCGGCAATCAGCAGACCGGCCACGATATGGATCAGCGGAACGCGGGTTTTCGCACTAAACATTTTATGTGTCCTCATGATTGCTGCATTGTCGGGCGGTCGAAAGATTCAGCGGGTACATGTCGGTCGTTTCAGGCACGCAAGGCATTGGTCAGGGAGTCTACTTCCAATGCCGATTCTTCAAGGATGCTGCTCAGGGTCCGATCGTCGAGCATGACGTCGATACTGGCCACGGTGCCTTCACTGCCTGTGCCGGCAAGCTGGGAAAGCGGCGATTCCAGCGGGGCCAACTGGTCGGCCAGGAGCAGGGTGTCGGCCAGGGACTGCGGTGGCAGCGCCAGGTAGCCTTGCCACATTCCCTCGATTCCTCCCAGCACTGCTTCGGGGGCTCCAAGATGTTTCAATACCGCCCGTCCGACCAGCGCCGCGCCGCCATTGTCCCAAGCCAGCAGACTGCCATGTTCCGCCTCCAGCAGGCCGGGGTAGTCCCCGGCGCGGGCGATCAGGTAGAAGCCGCCCACTTCATGGATTATGCCGGCAAAAAATGCCATGTCCGGATCGACGTGGGTAAAGCGGCGCGCGATGACCTGGGCCAGCGCCGCTACGTGCGCCGTATGCTCCCATAAGCGCACGGCCATCCGGCGATACTCGGGGGTGCCCGCCATGCCTTCCATCTGGCGTACCACCACGGCAGCGGCCAGCACGCGCAAGGTATTGAATCCAATCCGTGCCACTGCGCTCTTGACATCCGCAATGGTTCGCCCGGCGCGGTTATAGATCACCGAGTTGGCTACGGCCACGACGCGCGCGGCCAGCAGCGGATCGGCCTGGACCAGCCTGGCGAGTTGATCGACGGAACAGTCCGGGTCGTCGAGAGTCCGCTGCAGTTTCAGGGCGATTTCGGTCGTGGTCGGAAAGATCATTTCGTCCCGGCTCGCCGCATCTGCGATCTGCGCCAGTATCGCCGGCACGTCCATGCCCGACCCTTGTGCCGGAGTCTGGTGAAGCAACTGGGATCGAGGTTGGTCTGGATTCATGGCGGGAGTCAAAACAGTTCGATCTTTTTTTCGGCACCCGGGCGTAGCGGGCGGGCCAGCGATTGTTCGTAATCCCGTTCGGCCTTGACCACTTCATGCACGCCAGGTTGGCTGATCGGCAGACGGCGACAGAAAGCGTCTCCGCCATCGGGCGTGAACAACACCTTGCGCGACCAGGCGCCGCCGAAATCCTGCGCCGCAAGAGGAATGCCCTCTCTTTCCAGCCATTCCTTGGCGAATTCCGAGTTGCGCTGGCCGATGGCCATCAGGATCGAGGTGACGATGGTGCCGCCGCCAAAGGCCTTGGCGATGATGCGCTGCTTGGCTGCACCCTTGTTCAGCATGGTATTGAGCAGCACTTCCATCGAATAGTCGCCGGCCATTATCACATCGGTGTCATCGCTGGTCGAGGTGGTGCGGCTGGGCAGGAGAAAATGGTTCATGCCGGCCAGCCGCAGTTTTGGATCGTAGAGGCAGACCGCGACGCAGGAACCCAGCAATGTGGCGATCGGCCGTTCGGTCTCGACCGCCCAGCCGCCCGGGTTGATGCTTCGCGCGCGACGCTCGAGGTCCTTCGGATCATGGTTGGTGGGCGGCATGGTGGGGCGCGTCGCGATCCGGTATCAGCCGTAGGCGATGATTTCGGCGGAAATGCGGTCGAGCGGCACTATCCGATCCACGCCGCCGTGGCGGATTGCCTCCCGCGGCATGCCGAACACGACGCAGCTCGATTCATCCTCGGCGATCGTCAGTGCCCCGGCATCGTGCATTTCCTTCATGCCACGCGCACCATCGTCGCCCATGCCGGTCATGATCACGCCGAGCGCGTTGCGTCCGGCGACTTGCGCGACGGAACGGAACAGCACATCGACCGAGGGTTTGTGGCGATTCACTGGCGGGCCGTCCGCCACTTCGACGTAGTAGCGGGCGCCACTGCGCCGCAGCATCATGTGGCGGCCGCCGGGCGCGATCAGAGCCTGGCCGGGCGCGACGCGGTCGCCATTCTGCGCCTCGCGCACTTCGAGTGCGCAAAGGCTGTTGAGGCGCTCGGCAAACATCGCGGTGAATCTTTCCGGCATATGCTGGACGATGACTATGCCGCTGCCGACGTTGGGCAATTTGCTCAACACGGCTTCCAGCGCCTGGGTGCCGCCGGTCGAGGTGCCGATGGCGACCACCCGGTCGGTGGTGGTGGTCATGGCGCGCGCGCTTGCCGCCTGAGCGGCCCGCACCGCATCGGCGGCGAATCCCGGGGCAAGCGCGGACGGCCGCGCCGTGCCGCCGCCGAGGTGGCTCAGGTTGGCGCGCGCCGCGGCGCGCACGGCGGCAACGAGATCGTTGCCGGCGTCCTGGAGGAACTGCTTCACCCCCAGCTTCGGTTTGGCAATGATCGCCAGCGCGCCCGCGGCCAGCGCCTCGATGGTGGCGCCGGCCCGCTGCTCGGCAAGCGACGAACAGACTATGGTCGGCGTCGGGCGCTCGCTCATGATCTTGCGCAGGAAGGTCAGCCCGTCCATGCGCGGCATCTCGATGTCGATCACCAGCACGTCGGGCCACTGCAGCTTCATCTTGTCCAGCGCATACAGCGGATCGGCGGCAACGCCGATCACTTCGATATCCGGCTCGCGTTCGAGGGTTTCGCGATTGACCTGGCGCACCACGGCCGAATCGTCGACGATCATGACCTTGATCTTGTTGGCCATACGCTAGGACGGCAATCGGTAGATGGTGGGTTGGACGGCGTGCAGGGTGTCGCTCAGGCCATGCAGGCTTTCCGCATGGCCGACGATGAAATAGCCGCCGGGATGAAGTTGTTCGACCAGACGCGCCACCACCTGGCGTTTGGTCTCAGCGTCGAAATAGATCATCACGTTGCGCAGGAAGATCACATGAAACTTGCCTAGCGCGGGCAACGTCCGGTTCAGATTCACCTGCAGAAAGTGCGTGTGACGCTTGATCTCCGGGGCGATCATGAATCCGCCTTCCTGGCTGCGCACGCCCTTCAGGCAATATTTGCGCAAATAGCTCTCGGGCAGGCCGCGAGTGCGGTCCAGCAAGTAGTGGCCGCGCTGCGCAGTACCCAGAACAGCCGTGGAAATATCCGAGCCGGTGACGCTCCATGGGGCATCGATACCGAAGGTTTCGGCGAGGACGAAGGCTATGGTGTAGATCTCCTCGCCCGTGGATGATGCGGCGCTCCATACCTTGAACGGGCTGGACGGCGGGTGGTCGGCGGCAATGGTCTTGGCCAGGAATTGAAAGTGCGCTTCCTCGCGGAAAAAATAGGTCTCGTTGGTAGTGAGCAGATCGACCATGGTCTGCAACTCCTCCGCTGCATTACCGCTGGCGACGAGCCGGAAATAGTCGGCGAAGGAAGCGAGCTTCAATTCCCTCAAACGCCGACCGAGGCGGCCCACCAGCAGCACCTTTTTTGTATCCGCCAGGCTGATCCCGGCGATCTTGTAGATCAGCTTCTGAAACTGCGCGAACTCCGCATTGCTGATGTCTGAATTGTCGTTGGCAGCCATGAAGGTCAATCGAAGCGTCAGGTCACTGAAGTTTTTGACAGTTTCGCCACCCACTACTGGCGCAAACGCAGCTAAAATCCGGCTTCAATACAATATTGAAGCCGAATCCTTTCGACTATGTTCTCAAAGGGCCCGCGACTTGTGCATCCGGAAATTACGCTACAAACTGCGGTATCTACGTAGGTTTAGCCGATAGCGTGTCATGTGCGGGGATTCCTGTCTGCCGAAACGCAAAAGAGGTCTGGCTTTTTGATGCAATCCAAGAAATCTGATCGGCCGGTGCCGAATGTCTATCTGATCGACGACGACCCGGTAATCACCTTTCTTCTGGTTGATCTGGTCGAGTCGGTGGGCTTGCCGTATGCGGTGTTCAACGACGCGCACAGCTTTCTGCAACAGGATCTTTCCAATCTGGCCGGCTGCATCGTGACCGACGTGCGCATGCCGGGCATGAGCGGGCTCGAATTGCAGGACGAACTGCGGCATCAGGGGATCGACCTGCCGATCATCTTCATATCGAGTTATGCCGAGGTGCCCTCGGTGGTACGCGCCATGCGCGGCGGCGCTCTGGACTTCTTTCAGAAGCCGTTTTCCACCCAGCGCGTCCTCGATCGCATTCAGGACGGCCTGCGCATCGACAAGGCGCGCTCCGAAATCCAGGCCCGCAGCCGGGAAATCGGCGAGCGCATGGCGCTCCTGACGCCGCGTGAACGCGAGGTTCTGGAAGGTGTCTTCGAGGGCAAGCTGACCAAGACCATCGCCCATGAGTTGGGTATCAGCCAGCGTACCGCCGAAACCTATCGGCACCTGATCATGCAGAAGCTGCAAGCCGGGTCGATCGCGGAACTGGTGCGCCTGACCATGGAATTCATGCCCGGCAAAAGCTAGCGCAGCGTTTGCGGGATCCGTTGCTGGGCGGAAATAGGGCGGACTTGGGTGGACTTGTAGGGCGGACTTCAGTCCGCCATTCACCCTGGCCGACTGAAGTCGGCCCTACACCGCCATCCACCCCGGCCGGCTGAAATCGGCCCTGCCGCGACAGGCTATTGCCTGCGGAATTCACGCAGCGTCGCGGCGGCGGACTCGTAATCGAAAGTCTCGATTCGGGCCTGCAGCATTTGCGCCGTTTCGCCCAGGGCCACGGCAAGGAGTTCGGCTTCTGCCTTGGCGAGATAACTGGCCGCCAGGTCGCCTTGTTCGAGAAGCGCTTCCAGATGATCGAGTACCTCGAGCGAGCGATTCGGTGCCGCGACGGCATCCGCGTGGTCGACGAAAGCGCTCTGCTCGCGGCGGATGCCGCCGATGAACTGGGTCAGGTACTCGGCGAGGGCTGCGCATGCTTGCCGCGTTTCCTCCGCCGTGGGGTCGCGGTCCAGGGCGGAGAGGGCAGCCGTGGCTGCGTCGGATACCGATACGGCACCGAGCATGCCGGTCGATCCGCGTAGGGCGTAGGCGATCGGTTCTATGGGTGAGAGATCCCTGGCAGCGAGCAGCTTGCGGATCTGGTCGGCATGCTGGTTGTAGCCGTCGGCGAACAGGCTCAGCAGTCTTGCGTATTTGTTTACATTGCCACGCATCGTTGCCAGTCCGCGATCGATATCGAGTCCCGGTATTGCGGCAAGGCGCCGCCGTTGCGGATTGTCGCCGCCAGGCGAGGTCGCGGCCGCTGTCGGCGTGGGCTTGACATCGCTCGCCGGGGCAGGGAGCCACTTGAGCAGCGTGCTGTAGAACTGCTGCGGATCTACCGGCTTGGCAATAAAGTCGTTCATTCCAGCCTCCTTACAGGCGATTCGGTCTTCGTCAAAGGCATTTGCGGTCATGGCCACGATGGGTATCTGCGCACCGCCCGGCCTGCAACGAATCTCGCGGCAGGCGTCGAGGCCGTTCATTTGCGGCATCTGGATATCCATCAGGATCAGGTCGTAGGCGATATTGGCAGTCTTGACCACGGCCTCTATGCCGGTTTTCGCGGTATCGGCGATCAGTCCGGCGGCGTGGATCAGTTCGAGTGCCACGTTGCGGTTGATTTCGTTGTCTTCCACCAGCAGCAGCCTCGCGCCGCCGTGGTGCCGCTGCAGGTCGGCTTCGACGCCGATAGTCGAAGCGTCTCCGATCGGTGCGGTCGGCACGATGCCATGGCCGTGCTTGAGGCGAGCCGTGAACCAGAAGGTGCTGCCGCGTCCGACTTCGCTTTTGACCCCCGCATCGCCGTCCATCATGCAGGCCAGCCGGCGGCTGATGGCCAGCCCCAATCCGGTGCCACCATAGTTGCGCGTGGTCGAGGTGTCGGCCTGGACGAAAGGCTGGAACAGGCTGGGCAGATTTTCGGCGGGGATGCCTATGCCGGTATCTTCGACTTCGAAGCGGATTCCGACGTCGTCGCCGTTGTCCTCCAGCAGAATCGCGCGCAGAGTGATGGTGCCGCGCTTGGTGAACTTGACTGCATTTCCGGCGTAGTTGAGCAGTGCCTGGCGCAGCCGGGTCGGATCGCCACGCAACCAGTGCGGCACGCTCTCGCATTCGAGGCAGATCTGAATGTTCTTGACGCGGGCCTGCTCGGCGATCAGCGAGCGCGTGTGATCGAGAATTGCCGAAAGCGAAAAGTCTGTCTGCTCCAGCGCCAGCTTGCCGGCCTCGATCTTCGACAGGTCGAGGATGTCGTTGGTGATCGACAGAAGATGTTCGGCCGCATCGGCGATCTTGGACAGTTTGTCCGCCTGTTCCGGCGTGGGCTGGGTGCGGCGCAGAATATAGGTGAGGCCGACGATCGCATTCATCGGCGTGCGTATTTCGTGGCTCATGTTGGCGAGGAAGGCGCTTTTCGCCACATTGGCCGCTTCGGCGCGTTCGCGCTGTTCCTCGAGCTGCACGGTTCGACTCGCCACCAGTTCTTCCAGATGGTGGCGGTGCTGGTCCAGTTCGCGGCCGACCCGACGCTTTTCGGTGATGTCTTCCTTGATCGCGACGTAATGGGAGATGGCGCCGTCGCGTTGATGGATCGGCGTGACGATGGCGAATTCGACGTATTCGCTGCCATCCTTGCGGCGGTTGAAGAAGTCGCCTTTCCACGGCTTGCCCTGGCTCAGTTGCTGCCACATCGCGGCATAGGTTTCGGGCCGGGTCTGTCCCGACTGGAGCATCCTCGGGTTCTTGCCGATGACCTCGTCCAGACTGTAGCCGGTGGTGCGGACGAAGGCGTCGTTGACATACTCGATCTGCGCCTTGACGTTGGTGATGACGATGCTTTCCGGACTTTGCTCGACGGCCAGCGACAGCTTGACCAGCAGTTCGTCGCGTTGCTTGCGTTCGGTGACGTCCATCATGATGCCGCGCAACCAGCGCGGCGCGCCGTTCTCGGCGACCACTGTGACGATGTCGTGGAGCCAGACGATGCGCCCGTCCTGGGCGATGAAGCGGTACTCGAAGTCATGCGGTTCGAGCCGGGCGGTGCAGGCCGCGCAATACTCCGGCGCCCAGGCGCGGTCTTCGGGATGCATGTGTTCGACCCAGAAACCGGGATGCGCCCAGTCTTCGGCAGGGTATCCCAGCAGGCGCTCGGCCTTCTTGCTGACGAAGCTGAACAGGAAGGTGGTGGCGTCGGCTTCCCAGACGATGCCGTCGGTGGTGTCGACCAGGTCGCGAAAGCGCTGTTGCGAGGCCTTCAAGGACAGCTCGGCCTCCTTGCGATCGGTGATGTCGCGGATATAGGCGGTGAACAGGTAGCTGCCCTCGTGCTGCATCGCCCCGACCGTCATCTCGATCGGGAACTCGGTGCCGTCGGCGTGCAGGGCGGTCAGTTCCAGGCGCTTGCCGGTGGCCTTGGCGTTGCCGGTTTCAATGAAACGGGCGAGGCCTGCGCGATGCCGCGGGCGGCTTTCGGGCGGCACGATCAGTTCCGCGCAATCGCGACCGACTGCCTGTTCCACGGGGTAGCCGAACAAGGCCTCGGCGTTCGGGTTCCAGACGATCACCTGGCCTTTCTGATCGATGCAGATCACCGCATCCAGGGCCGAATCGAGCAGCAATTGGGCGCGCGCGAGCGAGGCCCTGAGCGATGCTTCCGAAGCGCGCAAATCGAGTTCCATCTGTTTGCGCTCGGTGATGTCGCGGGAAATGCCGAAGATGCCTATGACCTTGCCTTCCGCGTTGTGCAGCGGCCCGCGCGTGGCATGCAGCACCCTGAGGCCGTTCTCCTGGGTACGGGTTTCCTCGGTGGTGAGGATGCGGTCTTCGTCCATCACCCGCTGGCCGATGGCGTTCAGTCTGGCCGCCTCCTCCGGCGGAAACAACTCGCTGCAATTGCGTCCCAGCACTTCCTGCGCTGTCTTGCCGATACGGCGGCAGGCGGTACGGTTGTACATCAGATAGCGGCCTTCCGTATCCTTGACGTAAATGCAGTCGTCGGACCCGTCTACGATGGCGTCGAGGAGTTCCAGTGCGCGCAGCTTCTCGGCCTGCGCATTGCGCTCGCGTATCGCTCGCAGCAGGTGTTGGCGTTGCCTCAGCAGCACTGCTCCAATGAACAACATGAACAGGCCGAGCAGGCCTGCCAGGGAAATCCACAGGCTGTCGTGTGCGGCGTCGGCGAAGAATTCGGTGCGATCGATCTTGGTAATCAGGAACCAGTCGGTACCGGCCACGGCGCGGGCCACACCCATGACCGGCACGCCGCGGTAATCCTCGCCGCCAAACAGGCGGCCCGCGACAGCGTCGCCGCGCAGCGTTTGCGCCGCCAGCAATCCCGGGGTGGCAAGCGGGGCGTTGAAGCTTGCGGCGGCGGCCGACTGCCGATGGACGTCATTCAGGTAAAACACCGAGTCGCCGACGCGACGGAACAGTAGGGTTTCGGCATTGGCGCTGGGTACCGGCCAGGATTCAAGGATGGGAAAGACGAAATTGGTCGGGTCGGCGCGCAGGATGACGATCGGGCCATTTGCCTGCGTCCGACCCGGGATCGCGGCGACGAAATCGAGTCGCAATTGCCCGCCGGCGTCGCGGTAGGGTGCCAGCAGCCCCGTCCGTCCCGGAGACACCTGCTGTTTCGCGGAGGCGAGAGCCGTGGCGTCGATCGCGTCCGTTGCTGCCGATGAACTCCAGAGCAGCTTGCCCTGCTCGTCGAGCAGGATCGCGCTGAGATAAGCCTTGCGGGAGCGGAACTGATCGAGCTGTGCGGTCAATTCCCTTTGGCTCGCGATATCGCCGCGTTCGCGCCAGCGGCGGTAATCCTCGGCGATGCTGCGGTTGGCGGCCAGGAACTCGACATCACCCTGTCGCTCCGCGAGCCAGTCGGCGACCTGTCGCGCCTTGACAATCGCGATGGTCTCCATGTGGTCGGCTTTGGCGGCGCGGTGGTGCTCGAAGCGGAAATGGATGGCCGTGCCGGTGATGGCCAGAATCACCCCGGCCGCCAGCGCCAGATGCAGGCGCGAGGAGTCCTGTACGGTCGGCAGGGCGCGGGGCCGGGCGAACTGGTGTTGCATCAGCAGGTAGAGCAACAGTGCCGTGACGGCGACGAAAGCCCAACCCTTGAGTGTGCCGGCGACGAGTTTGAGCCCCGGGTCCTCCAGCAGCGTGTCGACGAACTGATCGGAAACCAGTATCCACAGGGCGCCGAATGTCGCATAACCGAGCACCGCCGTCAGGATGACGGTGTGACTCAGGCTGCCCGGGACGTGCGTGGGCTTCATGTCGTCGCGTCGCTGTGCTGGGCGGCAATGGCGGTGAATTCGACGAAGTGGGTCAGGAACACCTCGGCCACGTCGGGGTCGAACTGGCGGCCGAGTTCGGCGACGATGATTTCGCGAACCTGGCCGATCGGCATGGGTTCCTTGTAGACCCGCTTCGAGATCAGCGCATCGAAGACGTCGGCGATGGTCATCAGGCGCGCCGAAATCGGGATATCGTCGCCGCACAGTCCATCGGGGTAGCCGCTGCCGTCCCAGCGTTCGTGGTGCCAGCGGGCGACTTCCTTGGCCAGGGCGAGGAACTCGACGGGCTTCGCGATGTCGTGCTCCGCCTGTTCGATGGCCTCGCTGCCGAGCAGCGAGTGGGTCTTCATGACCTCCCATTCCTCGGCGGTGAGCTTGCCGGGTTTTTGCAGGATCGAGTCGGGAATTCCGACCTTGCCAATGTCATGGAGCGGCGCGGAGGCGGCCAGCATCTTGATATAGCTGTCGTCGAGCGTCTCGGCGAAGCGCGGATGGTGCTGCAGCCGGGTCGCGAGCAGACGCACGTAGCCCTGGGTGCGCAGGATGTGGTTGCCGGTTTCGGGGTCGCGGGTCTCGGCGAGGTGGGCCAGGGCGCGGATGCTGACGGCCTGGATCAGTTCGTTCTCTTCCATGCGCCGGGTGACTTCGGCTTCGAGCGCCGCATTCTGGTCGCGCAGCCAGTTGCCGGCGATGCGGGCCAGAAGCTGGCTGCGCACCCGGGCGAGGACGACGTCGGGCTTGATCGGCTTGGTGATGTAGTCGGCGGCGCCGTGCTGGAACCCGCGCTCTTCGTCGCGAGCGTTGTCCAGCGCGGTGAGGAAGATGATCGGAATGTCGCAGGTGACAGGATCCTTGCGCAACGCGGCGAGCACCTGGTAGCCATCCATTTCCGGCATCATCACGTCAAGCAGGATCAGGGCCGGCTGCGGGTTCTGGGCGGCATAGCGCAGCGCGGCCCGGCCGGAAGTGGCGGCCTTGACCTGGTAACCGGCGTCGTGCAGCAGATCGCCGAGCACGCTCAGGTTGGCGGGGACGTCATCCACAATCAGCAGCAGCGAGCCCTTGACGGCATCGGCCGAGGGGCACGGCTGGACCAACGGATTCTCGAATCTATCGTTCATCTCCGTACCCTTTGTCATGCCGCTGGCGCCGGGCGTCGTGCCGTGTCGCCAGCGGCAACTCTGTGGCCGTCGATCTTGAAGAACTCCATCAACGCTTGCAGCTGGGCGGCCTGGCCGCCCATCTCCTCGGCGGTGGCGGCGAGTTCCTCGGAGGCCGCGGCGTTTTGCTGCGTGGCCTGGTTCAATTGCCCCATGGCGCCGTTGATCTGGCCCACGCCCTGGCTCTGTTCCTGGCTCGTCGCGGCGATCTCCTGCACCAGTTCCGAGGTGGTCTTGATCGACGGCAGCATTTGATCGAGCAACTGGCCCGCCTGTTCGGCTAGCGTGACGCTGGAGCCGGCCAGCTGGCCGATCTCCTGCGCTGCGACCTGGCTGCGCTCGGCCAGCTTCCTGACTTCGGCAGCGACCACGGCAAAGCCCCGGCCGTGTTCGCCGGCGCGGGCCGCCTCGATCGCCGCGTTCAAGGCCAGCAGGTTGGTCTGATAGGCGATGTCGTCGATGATGCCGATCTTGGCGGCGATCGATTTCATCGCCGCGACCGTGTCCCTGACCGCCGTGCCGCCCTGGACGGCCTCGGCCGAGGATTTGGCGGCCATCTTGTCGGTCTTGCCGGCACTCTCGCTATTCCGGTTGATCGAGGCTGCCATCACTTCGATGCTGGCACTGGTCTCCTCGACCGATGCGGCCTGCTCGGAGGATGACTGCGACAGCGACTGCGCCGTGGCGGAGACCTGGCCGGATGCGCTCGATAATGCATCGGCGGCGATTTCGATCTCGGCGATGGTGTCGGCGAGCCGGGTTTGCATTGCGGTAATCGCATACAGCAGGCTTCCGGTATTCTGGCGATCGCAGCGGATTTCTTCCGAAAGATCGCCATTGGCGATGCGATGCGTCACGGCTACCGCGTAGTCGGGTTCGCTGCCGATGATGCGCTGCTGGAAGCGGCGTATGACGAGGCCGAGAATCGCCAGCAGGAACAGGCCCAGCGCTCCGGCAACCAAGATGTTCTGCCACAGAAAGCTTGCCCTCGCTGCATCGGCCTTGGCCAGCGAGATTTTCATGCTGATCACGCCGAGCGTGGCGTTCTCCGGAGCGTCGTGGCATTCGAGACAATTCTTGCCCAGATACTTCTTGACGTTCTTGGTCGGGCGTATCACATGCAGATAAGTGCCGCTTCCGTCCGCACGCACTTCGACCAGTTCCTGGCCGGATTTGATGACCTGGCTTTCCAGATCGGTCGGCGTCAGGTCGTTGCGCGGTTTACCGATATTCTTGGAGCTTTCGACGCCTTCCAGTGCGAGTTCGCCCGGTACCACCCGAAGCTCGCGTACCGATGCCATTTGCTTGATCTGGTCGAGCAGCAGGTGCCGCTTGTCCATGGTGTCGGTAATCATCATGGCGGTGAGTCCTGCCAGGGTCGCATCGTAAAGACTGAGCGACAAATCGCCGGCCTGCTCGATGGCGGAAGCCCGGTTCTGGCGGCTGCCCCAGGTGATGGTGCCGCCCAGCAGCAGCGCCAGCATGAGGAACACCGTTGCCGTCAGGCGCAGCCAGAGCGGCATTTTGCGGAGCATATTGATCATGGTTTCATCACCGTAAAGTCAGTCCGTGCACAGTTTCATGCAACTCTGAAATTCTTCATCAGGTCTTGCAGCTGCGCGGCCTGGCCGCCCATTTCCTCGGCGGTGGCGGCGAGTTCCTCGGAGGCCGCGGCGTTCTGCTGCGTGGCCTGGTTCAACTGACCCATGGCGCCGTTGATCTGGCCCACGCCCTGGCTTTGTTCCTGGCTTGCCGCGGCGATCTCCTGCACCAGGTCG
>JBDRPN010000004.1:0-2784 GCA_043826925.1 Pseudomonadota bacterium | reverse complement strand
GGTCAGATCAACGGCGCCATGGGGCAATTGAACCAGGCCACGCAGCAGAATGCTTCGGCCTCCGAGGAACTCGCCGCCACCGCCGAGGAGATGGGCGGCCAGGCCGCGCAGCTGCAGGCGCTGATGGAATTCTTCACGATCGGGACGCAGGGCGGCAACCGCAATGCCGGCGCGAAAGTTGGCGCTGGCGATACGGCGCTGCGTGCCCAGCCGAGCCCGGCGGTGCGCAACCGGTCGCCCAGGCCGCATGCCGCGCGTCGTCTGGCCGTGGCCGCCGCGGCCGACGGCGACTTCGAGCGCTTCTAAGCCAGGAGAACAGCATGGCAAATCCGGTTTCCACGCAGCACACCAGCCAACAAGCTCTGGCCGCCGCCCAGCACCTGGCCGCAGCCGGCGAGGCCAATCAATATCTGACCTTCCTGCTCTCGGGAGAGATGTACGCGGTTGGCATCCTCAACGTCAAGGAGATCATCGAGTACGGCAATCTCACCGAAATACCGATGATGCCGGCCTTCATCCGCGGCGTGATAAACCTGCGCGGCGCCGTGGTGCCGGTCATCGACCTGGCCGCGCGCTTCGGCGGCAGGCAGACCGAAACCTCGCGCCGCACCTGCATCGTGATCGTCGAACTGAGTCACGGCGAAGAGCGCCACGATATCGGCGTGGTGGTCGATGCGGTGTCCGAGGTGCTGGAAATCCCCAGCAGCGAAATCGAGCCGCCGCCTTCCTTCGGCGCCAGGATTCGCGCCGACTTCATCGCCGGCATGGGCAAGGTCGCCGGCAAGTTCGTGATCATCCTCGACATCCAGAAAGTGCTTTCCGTCGATGAAATCGCCGCGCTGGCAGGCACGCACGAAAACCCCGCGGGGAACGAAGTTCCCTGAGCCCTCAGGCAAACACCACCACGGCAAACGAGCTTACATGACCATGCCAAAATCATTGACTACGCTTCGCGTCCGGCTGATTGCGCTGTTCTGTCTGCTGCTTGCCGCAACGCTCTTCCACACCGGCGCCAACTTTTTCGCCGACTGGCGCAGGATCGCCCAAGCCAGCGATATCGACGCCGTCGGCCACAGTGTGGTCGCCGTCAGCAATCTGGTGCATGAACTGCAGAAAGAGCGCGGACTTTCGGCGGGATTCATCGGCAGCAAAGGCGCAAAGTTTGCCGACGAACTGAAGCAGCAGCGCGGCCTGACGGATGTCAGGCAGGACGAATTGGTCAAGTGGCTGGCAGCTGGCAGCGGTGCCCTGCCGGCCATGCTGCGCAGCAGCGTGGATGGCGGAGTCGCCGCTCTGGGCAAGCTGCCGGACGCCCGCAGCCGGGTCAGTGGCCTGCAATTCGGCGGCCCCGAATCATTCAACTTCTACACGCAGACGATTGATCGGCTGCTCGGCGTCCTCAGTCAGGCGACCAAGGCCACCGACGATGCCGAGATCAGTCAGAAGTTGTTCGCCTACGCCATGTTCATCAACGCCAAAGAGCAGGCCGGCCGGGAGCGCGCCACGGTGAATGGCGTGCTGACCGCCGACCAGCCGATGAACGTGGCCCTGTTCCAGCGCCTGCAGACCCTCATCACGGCACAGGACATCTATCTCGCCACTTTCCGCAGCCTCGCAGCCACGGACGACACCCAGGCGCTCGATGCATTGCTGGCGGCAAAGCCCTCCCAGGAAACCTTGCGCATGCGCGGCACGGTGATCGAACAAGCCTTCCTGGGCAATTTCGAGATCGATCCGCCGCTCTGGTTCAACACCATCACGGCCAAGATCGACGCCATGAAACTACTGGAGGACAAGCTTGCCGCCGCCTTGCAGGCGCGGGTCCGACACTTTGGCAGCATCGCCCTGCGCGGCATTGTCGTTTCCTCCGTCCTTGCCCTGGTCCTGGTCGTCGTCGCCGCGTTGTTCTTCCGCCTGCTGACGGGAATGCTGCGACGCCTGCGGGAAGGCGTGGCGATATCGGGGCGTCTGGCGCAAGGCGACCTGACCGCCATGGTGACGGACAGCTCAAAGGACGAAATGGGCGCACTGCTGAGTTCGCTGGACAAGACCTCGCGCCAACTTTCCGCGACCATCGGCGAAGTGGCGAATACGGCCGGCTCGTTGTCCAACGCCGTGGGCCAGGTCTCGGCCACGGCGCAGTCGCTGTCGCAGTCGTCCTCCGAACAGGCCGCATCGGTCGAGGAAACCACCGCCAGCATCGAACAGATGACCGCCTCCATCACCCATAACACCGAAAACGCCATGACGACCGGCAGCATCGCCGCCAAAGCCTCGGCGCAAGCCGTCGAAGGCGGCAAGGCGGTCAGGGACACGGTGACGGCGATGAAATCGATCGCCGGCAAGATCGGCATCATCGACGACATCGCCTATCAGACCAATCTGCTGGCCTTGAACGCGGCAATCGAGGCGGCCCGCGCCGGCGAGCACGGCCGGGGCTTTGCCGTGGTCGCCGCCGAAGTCAGGAAGCTGGCCGAGCGCAGCCAGATCGCGGCGCAGGAGATCGGGCAACTGGCCGGCTCCAGCGTCACGCTGGCCGAGCAGGCGGGCCAGTTGCTCGACGAAATGGTGCCCAACATCAAGAAGACGTCCGACCTGGTGCAGGAGATCGCCGCGGCGAGCCAGGAACAGAGCCAGGGCGTGGGTCAGATCAACGGCGCCATGGGGCAATTGAACCAGGCCACGCAGCAGAATGCTTCGGCCTCCGAGGAACTCGCCGCCACCGCCGAGGAGATGGGCGGCCAGGCCGCGCAGCTGCAGGCGCTGATGGAATTCTTCACGATC
>JBDRPN010000003.1:0-2037 GCA_043826925.1 Pseudomonadota bacterium | reverse complement strand
CCTGCGGAAAGTCGAAAGCCGCGAGTTGGCGTTCGAGCTGCATCGCCTCGGCGCCGAAGCTGGCCAGGAGCAGCGCGCGGTGGGCGGCGAACAGCTCGCCGGCCGCCGTGTCGTCACTGGCCAGCAGCGGTTCCAGTTGCGCCAGCACCGCCTGGGCCCGCGCCGGGTCGGCGGCAAAGCCGCCGGCGTCCACCGGGGTCGCCGCCACGCGTGCCAGCACCGCGTCCAGTTCGCCTTGTGCGCTCTGCAAGGTCGCCAGCAGGCCGGGCAGCGTCGCCGGCGCGTCGGCATCGCGCAGGGCGTATTCGATGGCCGCCGCCGCGGCCTGCAGCCGGATCGCGCCCAGGCTGCCGGCCGCGCCCTTGAGCGCATGCGCCCGCTGCCGCGCCGTGTTGCTCTGCCCCGCCGCGAGGTCGTCTTGCAGCCGCCGGGGGTCGTCGCGATGGTTGGCGGCAAACTGCCCCAGCAGGCCCAGGTAGGCGCGAGCGTCGCCGCGCAGGGCGGCCAGCGCCCGGTCGGCGACCAGACCGTCGAATTCGGTCAGGGCCGGCGGCAGGCTTTGCGCGATCCGCCGCGGCCGCGGCGGCACGGCAGCCGGCCGCGCCTCGGCACCGGGCTGCGCGGTGCTCGATAGCCACAGCAGCAGGGTCTGGTAGAGCATGGCCGGATCGACCGGCTTGGTGATGAAGTCGTTCATGCCGGCTTCTTCGCAGGCGTGACGGTCTTCGTCGAAGGCGTTGGCGGTCATCGCCAGGATCGGCAGCTGGCCGCCGGCAGGCAGGGCCCGGATGGCGCGCGTGGCTTCGAGCCCGTCCATCTGCGGCATCTGGATGTCCATCAGGATCAGGTCGTAGCGGGTGGCCCGGGCTTTGGCCAGGGCGTCTTGTCCGTCGATCGCGGTGTCTACCGCCAGGCCGGCGCCGTAGAGCAGTTCCAGCGCGACTTCGCGGTTGATCAGGTTGTCTTCGACCAGCAGCACCCGGGCGCCGGCGTGGTATTGGCGCAGCCGGGTTTCGGCATCGGCCATGGCCAGTTCGCCGGGGCTGGGCATGATGCCGTGGCCGCGTTGCAGCCGCACGGTGAACCAGAAGGTGCTGCCCAGCCGCGGCGTGCTGTCGGCGCCGACGTCGCCGCCCATCATCTGCGCCAGGCGGTGGGTGATGGCCAGGCCCAGTCCGGTGCCGCCGTATTTGCGCGTGATGGTGGGGTCGGCTTGTTCGAAGACGCGGAACAGCCGCGCTTTGTTCTCGGGGGCGATGCCGATGCCGGTGTCGCTGACTTCGAAGCGCACCAGGAGGTCGTCGCCGTGTTCTTCGAGCAGCCGCGCGCGCAGGGTGATGGCGCCGCGTTCGGTGAATTTGACGGCGTTGCCGGCGTAGTTGAGCAGCGCCTGGCGCAGCCGCGTGGGGTCGCCGCGCAGCCACGGCGGGACGTCGTCGCCGTCGACGTCGATGCGCAGTCCTTTGTCGCGCGCCGATTGGCCGATCAGCGAGGCGACGTTGTCGAGTACGGAGGACAGCGGGAAGTCGATGGTTTCGAGTTGCACCCGCCCGGTTTCGATCTTGGACAGGTCGAGGATGTCGTTGATGATGGCCAGGAGGTGCCGCCCGGCGCCGTCGATCTTGTCCAGCCGTTCGGCTTGTTGCGGGGTGGCGCTGCTGCGCCGCATGAGGTGGGTGAGGCCGAGAATGGCGTTCATCGGGGTGCGGATTTCGTGGCTCATGTTGGCCAGGAAGGCGCTTTTGGCCAGGTTGGCGGCTTCGGCCTGCTGCCGCGCCGCGTCGAGTTCCGCGGTGCGCTGCGCGACCAGCCCTTCCAGATGGTGCCGGTGCCGGTCGAGTTCGAGCCCCAGGTGCTTTTTCTCGGTGATGTCTTCTTTCACCGCGACGTAATGCGTGATCGCGCCGTCGGGCTGCCGCAGCGGCGTGATGATGGCAAATTCGACGTATTCGCTGCCGTCCTTGCGTCGGTTGTGAAATTCGCCTTTCCACGGCCGCCCTTCGCTCAGCTCCGCCCACATCGCCTGGTAGGTCTCCC
>JBDRPN010000002.1:0-93699 GCA_043826925.1 Pseudomonadota bacterium | reverse complement strand
GCAGACGCTTGCGTTTGGGTGTGGTAGCCATGGCGAATTCTTGCCATGACCGCCGCCGCCGTCAATCCCGCACCCCATGCCAATCCGCCCCCGCGATCTGATCGTCATGCGATTTCACCCACACTATTCCGAGAAGACCCCAAAAAATGAAGGGTTCCTCGCATGAATGTATGTTCGAAGATTGTTCGATTTCCCATATCGAAACTAAAGTTCATTGATACTTGACGAGGGTTTTCCGGGTACTGCTCGAGGCGCATCCCTCGTCTTTCATACGTCCGCTTGACATGCACCACAATCGTCCTTCCGTCATGCAGTTGCACCTCCTCGTCCCATTCGATATCAAAGTATCGAGGCCAAAGACCAAATAACAGGAAATAGCCTGCAAACGCGACACAACCGAGGCTGAGAACCAATACATACCGCCTTACCTTCGTTTGACGGAAATTGGTCCCAGGATCAAGAGACAATCTTTCTTCTTGCTTCATACCGCAATCCTCCATTGAGCATTCACACACGCAGTATCGCCGTCCCGCCAGCGCCAACTTTGTCGAGAACCAATTGAATCAACACTAGCGACTGCCCTGCGGCCGGAGCATGTCCTCGAATCCCAGCAGGCGGCTGATTTCGAAGCAGATCACGCCGAAGAAGCCCGCACCCGATGCCATGGCGAACCGCAGGGCGACGACAAACGCGGCGATGCCGTTTGGCCCCTTGGTGCCAAAGATCGCCTGCGTCAGCGGACCGCTGAATGCCATTCCAATTGCAGCCAGCGTTCCCACCAGCATCAGGCCGATGCCGAGCTTGCGCAGCGCTGCGTGCCATCGGCTCGGTATGAATGCATCCAGCGTTGTCGGGTGCCGAATGACGAGATGGACGCGATAGCCGTAAATAAGGAGTAGCGGGAGCTGGAGTATGCCTACCCACCCCATGGCCAGTCCAACCCAGCTCGATGCCGCGAGAAAGCCCGGCAGAACCGCGCCGATCAAGGCCAGGCAATACAGCCATTTCAGTTTTCGGTCCGCTCTGGTCCGCATCGGTGTTTTCCTTCGTCCTGCCTGTTCACGTCCCGCCCACCATGTCGAGCAACTCATCGACCGCAAACCGCCCGCCGTCGGCGAACTCGACGAATTCCGGGTCGGCGCCCATGGCGCCGTAGATCGCCAGCAGGGTCTGGCCTGCATAGAGCAACAGGTATTGCCCGTCGTCGCTGCGGCTGACCGCGAGATTGCCGGGAATCAGGCTGATGACATAACTCAGCTCCTTGTCTTGTTCGGAGTTCTCGCTGTCCGCTTCGCTCATTCCGCCGCCTCCCTGGTTGTCGATCCGGGTCCGCCCTCGCTCACCACCCCCATCCGCGCGCCGTGCGCGCCGAGCGAGATCACCTCGTCGACCTGCAGTCCTCGTGGAATCTGGTGGGTGATGAAAATCATGGTCACCGTGCCCTTCAGCGTATTGATGGTGCGCGCGAAGTGTTCCGCGGTGTGCTGGTCGAGGTTGGATACGGCCTCGTCGAAGATCAGGATGCGCGGTTGCTTGAGCAGTGCGCGGGCGATCGCGATGCGCTGGCGCTGGCCGCCGGAGAGGCCGACGCCGCGCTCGCCGATTTCGGTCCGGTAGCCGTCGGGCAGCGTGTCGATGAGATCGTGAATCTCGGCCGCCTTGCAGGCTTTGATCACGTCATCGAAGCTGGCATGGGGCTGGGCCATGGCCAGGTTGTCGTAGAGCGTGCCGGCGAACAGCACGGTCTCCTGCGGCACCACGCCGAAGCTCGCGCGCAGCTCGTTGGCGGCGAGGTGGCGGATGTCCCGGCCGTCGAGGCGGATCTGCCCTTCCTGCGGCAGGTAGAAGCCCAGGAGCAACTTGGCCAGGGTGCTCTTGCCGCAACCCGACGGGCCCATCAGCACGGTCAGTCGGCCGGGCTTGAAGGCGAGATTCAGGTTGCGGTAAAGCCAGGGATGGTTCTCGGAATAGCGGAAGCCGATATCGGCCAGTTCGATCTGGCCGCTGCCGGCGGTATTCTCCCGCGCCGGGATCAGGGTGTGGGGTTCCTGCGGCATGTCGAGAATGTCGCCCAGGCGCTTGACGGCGATGTTGGCCTGCTGGAACTCCTGCCACAGGCCGACCAGACGCAGCAGCGGCTGGCTCATGCGGCTGGCGAACATCTGGAAGGCGACCAGCATGCCGATGGTGAAGCCTTCGTTCCGCATCACCAAGAGCGCGCCGACGATGAGTATCGACAGCGTCATCAACTGCTCGACGCCGTTGGCGACGACGTTGTAGCTGTTGCCGACCTGCTTGGTACTGAAGCCGGCGGCGAGATAGCCGGCCAGCAAGTCGCCGTACTTGCGGTCGACGTCGGGTTCCATCTGCAGGGATTTCACGGTATCCATGCCGACGATGTACTCGGTGAGGAAAGCTTGGTTGCGCGCGCCGAGCATGAACTGCCGGTTCAGGCGCTCGCGGAACACCGGCACCATGAGCAGGCTCATCACCGCGATGAGCCCCAAGAGGCCGAGCACGATCAGCGAGAGTTGCCACGAATACCAGAACATCACGGCGAGGAATATGAACAGGAAGGGCAGATCGAGCAGCAGCGTGACGGCGGCGCCGGAAACGAACTCGCGGATGGTCTCGACGCCCTGCAGGCGGGCCACCAGGGTGCCGGTGGGGCGGCGTTCAAAATAGGGCGCCGGCAGGTGCAGCAGGTGGCGGAACACCTGGCTGCCGAGCACGGCGTCGATGCGGTTGCCGGTGTGCAGCACCAGGTACTGGCGCAACCAGGTCATGGTGCTGGTGAAGAGCATGAACATCACCAGCGCGGCGCCGAGCACGACGAGCGTGTTCTGCGTCTGATGCACGACCACCTTGTCGATAATGACCTGGGTGAATAGCGGCGTAGCCAGGCCGACCAGCTGGATCACCAGCGAGGCGAGCAGGATGTCGCGCCAGATGCGCCGGTGCTTGAGCAGTTCGGGGACGAACCAGCGGAAACCGAAGGGCTGCTTCTCGGACTCGAATCCCGGAACTGACTCGTCCTTGCCCGCGCCCGCAGACGATTCCCTGGCGACGAGGATCAGTTCCGGTCCGATTCGGATGGCGGCATCTTCGACGCTGAGCGTTTCCGGCGTCTGGCTGCCCGGCAGGAAATAGAGCAGGCTTGCGGCGTCGCGCTGGAGAATAAGGATAGGCGTGGCGGGAGTTGAATCCTCAGTGGTGTTGCCTGCGGCGTCGAGGAAGGCAATGGCCGGCAGCGGCAGCTTGGACCAATCCAGTCCAGCAAACTTGCGCGAGCCTGTCTTGAGGCCAAGAGCCCTTGCGCCGTGGTGGAACGACGCCAGGGTGTGCGGCGGCGGGATTTGCTGCGCCACCAGCGCGGCATCGAAGGGGATGCGATGCAGATTGCACAGGCTGCCAAGCAGCCAGAGCAGATGTTCGCCCGACAGCGATCGATCCAAGCCTCCCCCCCCCAGTGTTCTTGTTCTTGGCGGAACCGGCGCCTCACCGGATGTGCGATACTTCCACCACTATTTATGCGTGTCATGATATATGACTTACACAGGCAGAACAACAGGGCAGATGGATATTCTTTTGCCATGGCCGGCCGGGCCCCTATCGTGCAGACGGGATATCTCGGGAGTGGCGCGGCGATCGCGGAAGGGGGTTGTCGCAAGCCGTCGCAGGCGGCACCGATGGCGACGGCATCGGTAGTGACTGGGCAGCGGGACGCCAGCTTGTCCCGCCCTTTTCGTTTGCCGAGCTTGGGCCGGGCGGCGAACGCCTGGCGTTCTATCTCGCCCGCAGCAAGCGGCGTTGCACCTTGCCGGTGGTGGTCATCGGCAGTGCGTCGATGAACTCGATGATCCTGGGATACTCGTATGGCGCCAGGTATTGGCGCACGTGCTGCTGCAGCGAGGCTTCGAGTTCGGCCGAGGGCTTTTCGCCGGCGGCGAGCACGATGAAGGCCTTGACCACAGTGCCGCGCGTCTCGTCGGGGGCGCCGATCACGGCGGCATTGGCCACGGCCGCATGCTTGACCAGGCAGTTCTCGATCTCGCCCGGGCCGATGCGATAGCCGGCGCTCTTGAACATGTCATCAGAGCGACCCTGGTACCAGAGCACGCCGTCCTCGTCCTGCTTGGCCAGGTCGCCGGTGCGGCCCCAGGCCTGCGGGTCGTCGATGCCGCCGCCGAAGAATTTTTCCGCCGTGGCCTGCGGGTTGTTCCAGTAGCCGAGCATGAACACCGGGTCCATCTCGCCGTTGCAGCTGCGCTGCACGCAGACCTCGCCGAGCTCGCCGGGCGCCACCGGATTGCCTGCATCGTCGAGCACCGCGAGCTGGTGCCCGGGATAGCCGCGGCCCATGGCGCCGGGCTTGGGCGGCGTCACCGCGGCGCAGTTGCCGACGATGTAGTTGATCTCGGTCTGGCCGTACATTTCGTTGACCGTCACGCCCAGCGCCTGCTGCGCCCAGCCGCACACGGCCTCACCGACGGTTTCGCCGGCGCTCATGATGCTACGCAGGGCCAGGTCGTATTTTTCCCTGGGCTGCGGCACGGCCTTCATCATCATTTTCAGCGCCGTGGGAAACAGAAAACTGTTCTTCACGCCGTACTTTTCCATGAGCCAGAAGGCCTTCTCGGGATCGAATCGGCCGCGGTAACCCAGGAGCGGCTGGCCGAAATTCCAGCTCGGCAAGAGCGCGTCGAACAAGCCGCCGGTCCACGCCCAGTCGGCCGGCGACCAGAACATGTCGCCGCGCTGCGGATAGAAATCGTGCGAGCAGACGAAGCCCGAAAGGTTGCCGATCAGGCTGCGCTGGGCGATCAGCGCGCCCTTCGGATTGCCGGTGGTGCCGCTGGTGTAGATGATCATCGCCGCATCGTCGGCGGCGGTGTCCTTTGGCGTGTAGCGCGAGGAGGCCAGGGGCAGCAGCGTGGTCCACTCGCGCACCCAGGATTCGCGCGCGCCGCCGACGCCGATCACATGCTTGAGATCCGGCAGCTTGTCGCGCACGGCGCCGAGCTTTTCCAGGCCGCCCTCGTCGATGATGGCCACGCGCACGCCGGCGTGGGACAAGCGGAATTCGAGCGCGTCGGCGCCGAACAGATGCGAGACCGGCACGGCAATCGCGCCCATCTGGTAGCAGGCCATGTGCGCGATGCCGGTTTCGGGCCGCTGCGGCAGGATGATGGCGACGCGGTCGCCGGCCATGACGCCCATGGCGCCGAGCACATTCGACAGGCGGTTGGCGGCCTGCTGCACGTCCCAGAAGTTCCAGGCTTCCGTATGCCCCGCCTCGTCCTCGTAATACAAGGCGAATCGCGTGCGATCCTCCGCCCAGCGGCCGCAACAGGCCTGGGCGATGTTGTAGCGCGCCGGCACGTTCCAGCGGAAGGAAGCGCGCAGGGTCTGCCAGTCGCGCGCCTTGCTGTCGAGTCCGATCCCGCTCATGCCGAGAAACGCTCGTCGAGCAATTCGATCCAGTGCCTGACCGGCAGCGTCGTGGCGCCCTGCAGGTGGCCCATGCAGCCGACATTGGCGCTGGCGATGACTGCCGGGCCACCCGCCGTCAGCGCGGCGATCTTGTTGGCCTGCAGGCGCTTCGACAGTTCCGGCTGCAGCACCGAGTAGGTGCCTGCCGAGCCGCAGCACAGGTGCGAATCGGCCACCGCGGTCAGCGTATAGCCGGCGGCCCTGAGCAGGGACTCGACGGTGCCGCGGATCTTGAGCCCGTGCTGCAGGCTGCAGGGGTTCTGGAACGCCAGCAGGCGTTCACTCTCGGGCAGCGGACGACAAGTCTGCAGCAGCGGCGTCAGCGCGGCAACTTCGGCCGCGACGACCTCGCTGACGTCGCGCGTCGCCAACACCACGCGCGCCGCCTTGACCGCGTAGTCGGGATCCTCCTCCAGCAGGTGGGCGTATTCGAGCACGTGCGAGCCGCAACCGGAGGCCGTCATTACCAGGCCTTCGGCGCCGGCTTCGAGCAGCGGCCACCAGGCGTCGATGTTGCGCCGGGCGTCGTCGCGCGCGCCTTCGGCCTCGTTCAGATGCAGGCGCACCGCGCCGCAGCAGCCGGCGCCTTTCGCCTCGACCATCTGGATGCCGAGGCGGTCGAGCACGCGCCGCGTCGCGCCATTGACATTGGGATACATCGAGGGCTGCACGCAGCCGGCCAGTGCGATCAATTGCCGCGCATGGCTGCGCCGCGGCGTCGGGCCGGCCGCGGACAGCGGCGGCACCTTGGCGCGCAGCGCGCCGGGCAGCAGCATGCGCACCGACTGGCCGAGCTTCATCGCGGCGCCGAACACGGTCGCACGCGGCAGCAGGTTCTTCAGCGCGCCGCGCATGAAAGCATCGCTGCCCGTGCGCGGCACCATGCGCTCGACCACTTCGCGGCCGATGTCGAGCAGGCGCGTGTAATGCACGCCCGAAGGACAGGTGGTCTCGCAGGAACGGCAAGAGAGGCAGCGGTCGAGATGCAGGCGGGTTTTTTCGGTCGGCGTGGCGCCTTCCAGCACCTGCTTGATCAGGTAGATGCGCCCGCGCGGACCGTCGAGCTCGTCGCCCAGCAGCTGATAGGTCGGGCAGGTCGCGGTGCAGAAGCCGCAATGCACGCAGCGCCGCAGGATTTCCTCGGCCTCGCGGCCGGCGGTGGTATGACGGATGAAATCGGCGAGATGGGTTTCCATCAGCCATGCCCTCGCCGGGCCGCCCCAAGAGGGCATGAGCCCTCCCCGGGGGGGCAGCGAACGAATGTGAGTGTGGGGGGCATCATAATTCCGGATACAACCGGCCAGGATTGAACACGCCGTAGGGATCGAAGCTCTGCTTGAGCCGGCGATGCACTTCCATCAGCGCCGGCTGCAGCGGCGCGAACACCCCGCCGGTCCGCTGTTCCCCGCGGCCGCCGCGAAACAGCGTCGCGTGTCCGCCGGCCCGGGCGGCGATTTCACGCAGCTGCGTCGCATCGGCGTCGGCCCGCAGCCAGCGCTGCGCCCCGCCCCACTCCAGCAGTTGCTCACCGGGCAGTTCCAGCGGCACAGCGACTGACGGCACGGAAAATCGCCACAGCGGTATATCACCGGCGAAAAATTCGGCGCTCTGCTCGCGCAGCGCCTGCCAGAACTCGGCCGCCGCCCTTGCCTCGATCAGCTCGCCACCGAGCTTCCGGCAGGCCGAGGCGACCGCCGCCTGCGCGCCGGACAAATGCAGCGTGAGCACGCCGTCCTGCCAGCTGCCCGCCGCCAGCGGCAGCGGCTGGCCGGCCCAGCGATTCATGGCATCCAGGGCCTGAGCCTGCGGCATCTCGAAACGCAGGGTGGCGTCGCCCACCGGCAGCGGCATCACCTTCAGCGACACTTCGAGGATCAGGCCCAGGGTGCCGAGGCTGCCCGTCATCAGGCGCGAGACGTCGAAGCCGGCCACGTTCTTGATCACCTCGCCGCCGAATTTGAGCACGCGGCCCTCGCCGTCCATGATCTTCACGCCGAGAACGAAGTCGCGCAGGCTGCCGGCCATCGCCCGGCGCGGGCCGGAAAGCCCGGCGGCGACGGCGCCGCCGACGGTGGCGCCACCAGCAACCTCGCCGCCGACGGTTGCAGCACCGAAGCCGGGCGGCTCGCAGGCGAGAAACTGGCGCCGTGCCGCCAGCGCCAACTCCAGCTCGGCCAGCGGCGTGCCGCAACGCGCCGTGACCACCAGTTCGGTCGGCTCATAGCTGACGATGCCGCTGTAGGCGCCGGTCTCCAGCACCTCGCCGGCCAGCGGCCCGCCATAGAAGTCCTTGCTGCCGCCGCCCCTGAGGCGCAGCGGCTTGCGTTCGAGAATGCGCGAGCGGAATTTTTCGACGAGTTCCTCCATCACAGGCGCTCCAGTTCCGGGAACGGGATGTCGCCCCCATGCACATGCATGCGCCCCGATTCGGCGCAGCGATACAGCGTCGGGATGGCCTTCTCCGGATTGAGCAGGCCTTCCGGGTCGAAGGCGCGCTTGACCGCGTGGAAGGCGCGGATTTCGTCGGCGCAGAACTGGTCGCACATGGAATTGATCTTCTCGTAACCGACGCCGTGTTCGCCGGTGATGGTGCCGCCGAGCTGCACCGACAGGCGCAGGATTTCGGCGCCGAAGGCTTCGGTGCGCTCCAGTTCACCGGGCACGTTGGCGTCGTAGAGGATCAGCGGATGCATGTTGCCGTCGCCGGCATGGAACACGTTGATGCAGCGCAGGCCGTATTTCTTTTCCATGCCGTAGATTGCCATCAGCATTTCGCCGAGGCGCTTGCGCGGGATGGTGCCGTCCATGCAGTAGTAATCGGGCGAAATGCGGCCGGCGGCGGGGAAGGCCGCCTTGCGCCCGGCCCAGAACAGCAGGCGCTCGGCTTCCGAATGCGAGACGCGGATTTTGGTGGCGCCGCTGGCTTCCAGCACGGCCTGCATGCGGCCGATTTCCTCGGCGACTTCCTCGGCCGTGCCGTCGGATTCGCAGAGCAGGATCGCCGCCGCCGTCAGGTCGTAGCCGGCCTTGACGTAGGGCTCGACCGCGGCGGTGGCCGGCTTGTCCATCATTTCCAGGCCCGCGGGAATGATGCCGGCGGCGATCACGTCCGCCACCGCATTGCCGGCCGTCATCACGTCGCCGAAGCTGGCGATGATGACCTGGGCATGGTCCGGCTTCGGCACCAGCTTCACCGTGACTTCGGTAACGACCGCCAGCAGGCCCTCGGAGCCGATGGTCAGCGCCAGCAGGTCGTAGCCGGGCGCGTCCAGCGCATGGTTGCCGAACTCGACGATCTCGCCGGTGATCAGCACGGCGCGCACGCGCAGCACGTTGTGCAGCGTCAGGCCGTATTTGAGGCAGTGCACGCCGCCGGAATTCTCGGCGACGTTGCCGCCGATCGAACAGGCGATCTGCGAACTCGGGTCCGGTGCGTAATACAGTCCGAGCGGCGCGGCCGCCTCGGAAATCGCCAGGTTGCGCACGCCGGGCTGCACCACGGCGACGCGCGCCACCGGGTCGACATGGAGGATCTTCTTCATCTTCGCCAGGGACAGCACCACACCCTGCGGATGCGGCAAGGCGCCTGCCGACAGCCCGGTACCGGCGCCGCGCGGCACCAGCGGCGCCCCGGCGGCGCGACAGGCCTTGATCACCGCGATCACCTGCGCCTCGGTTTCCGGCAGGGCGACGGCCATCGGCACCTGGCGATAGGCCGACAGGCCGTCGCATTCGTAGGGCTTCACGTCCTCGGTCACCTGCAGCAGCGAATTCGCCGGCAGCAGGCCCGCGAGCTCGGCCAGCAGTGCCGAGTAATTGGTGTCGGCAAAGTCCTGAGCGCTATCGGCAGAGTGTTCGCGTCGAGTCATGGCAGACCTTCCGTCGGTTCAATGGGGGTCAATGAGGATCGCCCTGAAGTCATTGACATTGGTGCGCGTGGGCCCGGTGACGATCAGGTCGCCCAGAGCCGCGAACACGTTGTAGGCGTCATTCTCGGCCAGCCGCGCGCGCAAATCAATTCCGGCGGCGGCGGCACGCGCCGCGCTGTCGGGCAGCAGCAGCGCGCCGGCATTGTCCTCCGAACCGTCGATGCCGTCGGTGTCGCAGGCGATGGCATGGATCCGGCCATGCCCGCTCAGCGCCAGCGCCAGTCCGAGCAGGAACTCGGCATTGCGCCCGCCACGCCCGCCGCCCTTCACGGTCACCGTGGTTTCGCCGCCGGAAAGCAGCACGCAGGGTGCGGCCAGCGGCTGGCCGTGCGTGGCGCAGGACAGCGCGACGCCGCCCAGCACCCGCGCCGCCTCGCGCGCCTCGCCCTCGATGGCGTCACCCAGCACCAGCGGCGTGATGCCGCGCGCGCTTGCCAGTTCGGCGGCGGCTGCCAGCGAGCCTTGCGCCGTGGCGATGATCTGCGACTCGCAACGGGCAAATCCCGGGTGGTCCGGCTTCGGCGTTTCGGCAGCGCCGCTGGCGAGCGCCTGGCGCGCGGCGGCCGGCAGTTCGATGCCGTAGCGATCGACGATCCCCAGCGCATCGGCACAGGTGGTCGGATCGGGCACGGTAGGCCCGGAGGCGATGGTGGACAGCTCGTCGCCGGGCACGTCGGAAATCGCCAGGGTCAGCACCCGCGCAGGCTGAGCGGCCAGCGCCAGACGGCCGCCCTTGATCGCCGACAGGTGTTTCCTGACGCAGTTGATTTCGCCGATGCTGGCGCCGCAGGCAAGCAAGGCCTTGGTCACGGCGCGCTTTTCGGTCAGCGCGATGCCGGCCATCGGCGCCGCGAGCAGGGCCGAACCGCCGCCCGAAAGCAGCACCAGCACCAGATCGTCCGCCGTGAGTCCCGCTACGGCTGCCAGCACGCGTGCGGCGGCTTGCTGGCCGGCTTCGTCGGGCGCCGGGTGCGAAGCCTCGACGACTTCGATGCGCCGAGTCGGCGCGCCGTGTCCGTAACGCGTGACGACGATGCCGGACAGGCGCTGCAAGTCGCCGCGCCAGTGATCCTCGACTGCCCGCGCCATGGCCGCCGCCGCCTTGCCAGCGCCAACTATCACGGTGCGGCCTTTGGGCGCAGCGGGCAGCCAGGCCGGCAGGCAGCGCGCCGGATCGGCCGCCGCCACTGCGGCGTCGAACAGGTCGCGCAAGAATGCCCGCTGCCGGGTGTGGTTCATCGCCACGCCTCCAGCCACCCCAGACTATCTTCAGTTCGTCTGCTCGGCTGGTATTCGCAACCGACCCAGCCGCCGTAGCCGATGCGGTCGAGATGCTGCAGCAGGAAGGGAAAATTGATTTCGCCGGTGCCCGGCTCGTGACGGCCGGGATTGTCCGCCAGTTGGATGTGGCCGATCCGCGGCAGGTTTTCTTCCAGGCTGCGCGCCAGGTCGCCCGCCATGACCTGGGCGTGGTAGATGTCGTATTGCAGGCGCAGGTTTTCGCTGCCGACCGCGTCGATCAAGGCCAGCCCGGCACGCGGGGTGGCGACGAAGAAGCCCGGCGTATCGCGGGTGTTTAGCGGCTCCAGCAGCAACTGGATGTCGGCGCGTCTGGCCACCGCGGCGGCAAAGCGCAGGTTCTCGATCAGGGTTTCGCGCGCCTTGTCGTGGGCAAGGTCGCCGGGCGCGATGCCCGCCAGGCAGTTGAGCCGGCTGCAACCCAGCAGCCGGGCGTATTCGATGGCCAGGCCGACGCCATCCTGAAACTCAGCGATGCGCCGCGGATGGCAGGCAATGCCGCGTTCGCCGGCCGTCCAGTCGCCCGCCGGCAGGTTGAACAGCACCACTTCGAGGCCCGAGGTCAGCACCACCTCGGCCAGGGCCGCGCGGTCATGCTCGTAGGGAAAATGAAACTCGACGGCCGCGAAGCCGGCGGCACGGGCCGCGGCAAAGCGTTCGAAAAACGGACGCTCGGTGAACAGGAAGGAAAGGTTCGCGGCAAAGCGTGGCATGGCGCAATTATATGACTCGGATGCTGTCTGATCGGATACCGTATTCAGTCGGACAGCTTAAGGCAGGGGCACCTGCCGGCTGTGAACAGCGCGCCGCGATGCGGCGAGGAATCAAAAGTTCCGGGGAATTGTTGCAAATAAGGCATCAATCATTTGTGGCCACGCCTCTTTGCCATTATCGATACGGCGCGTAAAGTGCGCCGCTTGACTTGCGCTTGTCGTATGCACCCACGCCATGAGTACCCGCCCCGCCGCCCCCAGTCCGGACAACAGCTATACCTTCACCGCCATCGGCCTGCACTGGCTGATCGCGCTGGCGATCATCGGCAGCTTTGCGCTGGGTTTCTATATGGCCGACTTGCCGATCTCGCCGCAAAAACTCAAGTTCTACTCCTGGCACAAATGGGCCGGCGTGACGATTTTCCTGTTCGTGGTGCTGCGCCTGGGCTGGCGCCTGACGCACCGGCCGCCCGAATTGCCTGCCGGGATGCCCGCCTGGCAGCGTTCCGTCGCCTCGGCAACCCATGTCCTGCTCTATCTGCTGATGGTCGCGGTGCCGCTGTCCGGCTGGCTGATGAGCTCGGCCAAGGGTTTTCAGACCGTCTGGTTCGGCGTGCTGCCGCTGCCGGATCTGCTCACCAAGAACGCCGAACTGGGCGATCTGCTGCAACAGATGCACAAATTGCTCAACTACAGCATGGCGGCCCTGGTGTTCGCCCACCTCGGCGCCGCGCTGAAACATCATTTCATCGACCGCGACGACATACTCGCGCGCATGCTGCCCTTTCTGCGCAATCCCTCCGGAGACACACAATGAAGTTCTGGCCCAATAGCCTTGTCCTGGCCTGCACGCTGGCCGTGCTGGCACCCGCCGCGCAAGCCGTCGAGTTCAGTCAGTTGCAGCTCAACAGGAGTTCGCTCAGCTTCGTATACAAGCAAATGAACGTGCCGGTCGAAGGTCAATTCAAGAGCTTCCGCAGCAAGCTGGCCTACGACCCGGCGAAACCCGCCGCGGCAAAGGCCGAGCTCGAAATCGACCTGGCCAGCATCGATGCCGGGTCGAAGGACGCCAACGACGAGGTGGCCGGCAAGGCCTGGTTCAACACCAAGGCCTTCCCCATCGCCAAATTCGTGGCGACCTCGGTCAAGCCGCTGGGCGGAAACCGCGTTGAACTCGCCGGCAAGATGAGCATCAAGGGCAAGACCCTGGATCTGGTCACACCGGTCACCGTGACCCAGCAAGGCAACGCCGCCACTTTCGACGGCAGCCTGGTGCTGAAGCGGGCCGACTACGGCATAGGCGACGGCATCTGGGCCGACTTCGGCACCGTTGCCAACGAAATCCAGATCAAGTTCCGTCTGGTCGCCACCGCGGCCGCCGCCAAGTAGCATTTCCGTTTTTCACCCCAGGAGAAAACCCATGAAGAAACTCGCCCTCGTAGTCACCCTTGCCAGCCTGTCTGCCGCCGCCCTCGCCGCTCCCGAAACCTTCAACATCGACGCCGGCCATACCCTGCCGCGCTTCGAGTACAACCATCTCGGCTACTCCTTCCAGCAGCACCGCTTCGACAAGACCAGCGGCAAGATCGTGCTCGATCGCGCAGCCAGGACCGGATCGGTGGATGTGACCATCGATGCCAAGTCGGTCAACACCGGCTTCGCACTGTTCAACGGCCACATCCAGGGCGAGGACTTCTTCCATACCGAGAAATACCCGAACATCAGCTTCAAATCGACCAGCGTGAAGTTCGACGGCGACAAGCCGGTGGCCATCGACGGCAACCTGACCATCAAAGGCGTGACCAAGCCGGTGACCCTGACCGTGACCAATTTCCATTCGATGCCGCATCCGATGCTGAAGAAGGACGCGATCGGTGCCAACGCCGTGACCAAGGTCAAGCGTTCGGACTTCAACATGAGCAAGAACGTGCCCTACGTCAGCGACGAAGTCAGCCTCAGCATCGCCGTCGAAGCCGTCAAGGAGTAAATCCGGGCGCCAGGCGGACTTGTAAGGCCGACGTAGGGCGAACTTCAGTCCGCCATCCACGCTGAAGTCGGCCCTACAGAATCAGACGCCCCAGACCACCGGCTTCTGCTTCTTCAGCGACCACTCCAGCAGTTCCAGCAGCGGCACGGCGCGCTGGGTCAGGGTGACGTAGGGCCGTGAACTCTGGGCGTGGCCGCTGTGGTCGGGTTCGGTGCGCGGCAGGTCTTCTTCCTGCAGGCCGGCGCGCTGCTGCTTGTCTTCCTCGATCGCGGCCTTGAGCCGGGCGATCGCGTCGGGCAGTTGCTCGACGGTGACGATGCCCTTGTCGCTGGCCTCCTTGCCCATGATTCTCATCATGCGCTGCGCGACATCGCCGAACATGATGACGTCGCCGGATGCGGGGGATTGAAAAGTGACGATCATTAGTGCTCTCCCCCCGCCCCCGCTCCAGGAGCGGGAGTGGCTGTGATTCGCCGGCTGCGCCGGCTCTGGATTTGGCTTGCGCCGCCTTGGGGCGGCGCTGCGGCAGCGCGCATGCGTCAATCTCCTTGAGCCAGTCGAGACGCTGCTGCGCCGGCTTTTTCCAGTCGCGCTCCAGCATCAGGCCGTGGCCCATGCCGGAAAAGATATGGGCATCGACGTCGTAGGAGCGCGCAGTCATTTCCACCAGCGAAGCCGCGATCAGGTGGTCGAATTCCGCGCCCTGGACCAGGAGCGGCGTACGCTTGACGCGCCCGGTGCGCGGCATGCTGAACAGCGACATGTCCCAGATCGCGCGATGCGATTCGGATTGCGAGCCCTTGTAAAAGCGCTTCAGGTCGTCGAGCGACACCGGCTGGGCGAACAGGGCCTCGCGCAGGGTTTCCAGCGAGGCCTTGCCACCGCTCAACAGGCTGTTCAAGTCCTGCATCATGCCCGGCTTGGAAAACATCATGCCCATCGCGGCCGACATCAGGCCCTGCGGCGGCACCGCGCACATCAGCACCGCGCCGGGCGCCTGATGGTCTTCGAGATATTTCTGCACCACGAAGCCGCCCATCGAATGCCCGATCAGCACCGGCGGGGCCGGCAGTTCGGCGACCACGGTCTCCACGTCGCGCACATAGTCGGCGATCGAAAAGCTGTCGAGATGCTTGCGCCCCGGCGAGCTGCCGTGGCCGGACAGGCTCACGGCATAAGCGGCGTAGCCGGCTTCGGCAAAAAAGGGCAGGAAATGCTCCTCCCAGCACCAGGCGGCGGTATAGGCGCCGTGGATGAACAACAGCGGTGTCGGCTGCGCCGGGACGGCAGGGGTGCGGACCAGGACTTCGTGTTGCGCGAAACGGGGTGGATTCATCGGCTGGAAACGTTGGGGGACGGCATCATTATGCGGGGCTCCGGCATGTCCGGCGACAGTCATGTCGGCGGACGGTATCCTCTGCTGGGATAAGATCGGGTTTCCATGAATTCTACCGCGCGCCCCCCATGCTGAAATGGCTGATTGTCCTGGTCGCCACGGTTTTCGTGATCGGCCTGATGCAACAGCGCCTGCCGCAGTTGGGCCGGCTGCCGGGCGATTTGCGCTTTCGGCTGCGCGGCAGGGAGTATTCCTTCCCCTTCGCCTCGGTGATCGTGTTTTCGCTGGTCGCCGCCTTTATCGGCTGGCTGCTTTAGCCTTGAGTTCCCGCAAGACCTCGACACGCGCCGCGCTGACGTCGCGGGCGATGGCCTGCGGATCGGCCCGACCGGCGCGGGCAGTCGTCGCCCGCGCGATCGCCCCCGCATCGACGCCGCGCACGGCGCCCAGTCCGGCGCGCCAGGCGGCGGCCGGCGCGTAATCGCGTTCTTCCCAACCCAGCCGGCCGCGATAATCGGCCTCGCAGGCGAGCAGGATCAGCTCGAAGCGCTCCGGCCGGCGCAAGGCATCGCAGCGTTCGAGCACGGTCAGGCGGGTTTCGGGGCGCAACTCGGCGACGCGGTGCATGTCGCCATGAAAACGCGCCGCCAGGCGCGCCACTTCGCGGCATTCCGCCGGCACGCGCAGGCGTTCGCAGATTCCTTCGAGCAGCGCCACGCTTTTCGCTTCATGGCCGTAATGCCGCGGCAGGATCTCGGCTGGCGTCAGCCCCTTGCCCAGGTCGTGGGTCAGGGCCGCGAAGCGCGCCGGCAAGGCGGCGCCGAGCCGGGCCGCCATGTCGATCACCATCATCACATGCACGCCGGTGTCGATTTCGGGATGGTAGTCGGCACGCTGCGGCACGCCCCACAGCGCATCGAGTTCGGGCAGCAGGCGGACCAGCGCCCCGCATTCGCGCAGCACCTCGAACATGCGCGAGGGCCGCGCTTCCATCTGGCCGCGCGCGAGTTCCTGCCAGACCCGTTCGGGCACCAGCGCATCGACTTCGCCCGCAGCGACCATGCCGCGCATCAGCGTCATGGTTTCCGCGGCGATGCTGAAATCGGCAAAGCGCGCGGCGAAGCGCGCCACGCGCAGGATGCGCACCGGGTCTTCGGCAAAGGCCGGCGAGACGTGGCGCAGGATGCGCGCGGCGAGGTCGGCGCGGCCGTCATGCGGATCGATGATGGCGCCGGCCTCGTCCCTGGCGATGGCGTTGATGGTCAGGTCGCGCCGGATCAGGTCCTGCTCCAGCGTCACGCCCGGCGCGGCGTGGAAGGCAAAGCCGGTGTAGCCCGGTCCGGTCTTGCGCTCGGTGCGCGCCAGCGCATATTCCTCGTGCGTCTGCGGATGGAGGAAAACCGGAAAATCGCGGCCGACGGCGAGAAAACCCTGCGCCAGCATGTCCTGCGGGGTGGCGCCGACCACCACCCAGTCGCGGTCCTTGACCGGCAGGCCGAGCAGTTCGTCGCGCACCGCGCCGCCCACGGCGTAGGTCTTCATGGGCGGAGTGCCGTCAGCCACGCAAATACGTCGGCGCGACGAGTTCGAGCGGCGTCGCGACACGGCCGAAAGGCAGGCTGCAGCCGCTGTCGCAGACGCTGGCGACGCGCATGGAACGGATGTTGTCGCGCGTCATCGGGCCGTTGGGGATGAACTCCATGGCCCAGGCCTGCAGCCAGGCGACGGCCTGTGGCAGGCCGATCACGAACCGCGGATGGCCGCCGGCCGCGGCCGCATACCTGACCAGTTGGCGCAGGCTGTATTGCCGCGGGCCGCACAGATCGTAGCTGGCGCCTATGCTCTCGGCGCGCTGCAGGCTGTCGGCGATCGTGTTGGCGACGTCCTCCACCCAGACCGGCTGGAAACGCGCGTCGGCGCCGGCGAGCGGGAAAAACGGCGCGATCCTGGCCATGCGCGCGAACAGATTGAGGAAGGCGTCGCCCGGCCCGAAGATCACCGAGGGCCGGAAGATCGTCAGGTCCAGGCCGGCTTCGCGCAACACCGTCTCTCCCGCGGCCTTGGAGCGCAGGTAGCCGGAAGGCGCATCGGCGGCGGCTTGCAGCGCCGAGACGTGCAGCACCCGGCGCACGCCGGCCGCCTTCGCTGCGGCGACGATCTTCCGCGGCAGTTCGACGTGGGCGCGGGCAAAGCCGGGGCCATACGGTGCCCGGTCGCCGGGCCGTCCCAAGGCCGGGCCAGCCACATTCCCGGAGCCGCCACGCGGCGAACCATCGTCACCCCCTTCCCCGGGAAGGGGGCCGGGGGAAAGGCGCCCCGGTTCGCCGCCCTTGAGGATGCCGACCAGGCTGACCACCGCGTCCTGACCCTGCATCAGCCGCGCCAGCGTGGCCGGGTCATGCACATCGGCATCGACCACATCGGCGGTCGGCAGGACCAGCAGATGCTTGGCCTTGTCGCGCCGCCGCGTCGGCAGCTTGAATTGAAAGTTGGCGCTGGCGGGACGGCGCGCCAGTTCGCGCACCACCGCACTGCCCAGGAAGCCCGTGCCGCCGATCAGCAAGATGTTGCTCACGGCAGTTGCTCCACGCCGATTTCGCCCTGTCCGCGCGCGCCGATCACGCCCAGGCTGGCTTTCAGCGACTGCGGATGGCCGGAAAACAGGGTGTTGTAATACACCGCGTTGCTCATGACCTTTTTCACGTAATCGCGGGTTTCCGCAAAGGGTATGGTCTCGGCATAGATCGCGCCTTCCATGGGCTGCTCGGCGCGCCAGCGGCGGGCGCGGCCGGGGCCGGCGTTGTAGGCGGCGGAGGCCAGCACTGGATGGTTGTCGAGCGAGTCCAGGACCATTTTCAGGTAATGGGTGCCGAGCGTGACATTGGTCTCCATTTCGGCAACTCGCCGCGGATGGAAATTGCCCAGCTTGATTTTCTTCGCCACCCATTTCGCGGTGGCCGGCATCAACTGCATGAGGCCCTTGGCGCCGGCCGAGGATTTGGCGTTCATCACGAAGCGCGATTCCTGCCGCATCAGGCCGTACACCCAGCCGTTGTCGAGCGCCAGTTCGTCAGCCTTGGGCAGCACGCGATCGCTGAAGGGCGCGATGTAGCGCAGGCTGAAATTGTGCTGCGCCCGCGTGCGGTCGGCAGTGTTGATGGCGCGGTCCCAGATCTCGTTGCCCTTGGCGAATTCGGCCGCCGCGAGCAGGGCCCGGTCGTCCATGCCGCGCAGCGCCCAGACCCATTCGCGCACGCCTTCGACGCGCATGTCGAGGCGGAACAGCGCCAGCGCGCGCTGCAGACCCGGATTGGCTGCGGCGATGGCCAGTTCCTCGGTACTGGGAGCCCGTGCATGGGGCGGCACGTCGATCGCGCGGCCGAGCTCCTCGTCGGCCAGGTTGCCGTAGAAATTCGGCTGGCCGCCGATTTTGAGGTAGTTCAGGCGCGCGGCGTCGAGCTGGTTGCCGGCTGCCAGGGCACGGCCCTGCCAATACGTCCATTCCGGCTGGGCGGCGAGCGGCGGCGGCATCGCCGTAATCGCACGCCGGACTGCGCTCCAGTCGTGTGCGCGCAGCGCGGCGCGCACACGCCAAGCCTGTTGTTCCTCGGAAAGCGCGGTGCCGGCGGCTTTTTCATACCAGGCCAGGGCCTCGGGCTGGTGGCGCAGCGCGGCCTGCCAGGCCACCTGGCCCCAGGCATAGGCGCGCTCTTCGTCGCCGAACCGCGTTTCGATGCGGGCCAGCCGCACCGCCGCATCCTGAGGATCGTTGCGTGCCACGCGCTGTATGGCGAACAGCGCCACTTCGCGGCTACCGCGCCTGGCGGCAAAGCCGGCCGGCAGCTTGTCGAGATGGCGCGTCGGCCTTTGCGCAATGGCTTCGAGGCCGCGCCCGTCGAAGCCCTCGACCGCGGGCAGATAAGCCGCCGCGCTGCGTGCGGCGCCGACCCGCTTGGCCTCGAACAGGCGACGCACGCGCTGCCAGACTTCCTCCACCGTCAGGCCGCCGTCGGCAACCAACTGATCGACCACGGCCTCGCAAGCTTGAGGCAGATCCTGGCCGCTGTTCCACAGCGGGCGCACCATGTCGGCGTTGCCTGCGGCCTGCGCGGCGTAGCAGCTTACTTCGGCATCGGGCAGGACCAGCGCCGGCAGCTCGCGCCGGAATTTCTCCCAGTCGCCCGCCTTGCCCAGCACCCGCAGCCAGTCGCCGCGCAGTTTCTCGGCCAGGTAGCTGCCGGCATGGCGCGTCAGGAAATCCGCCACGCCGTCGGCATCGCCGTCGTCGAGGCGCAGGCGCAAGGCCCAGTATTCGGCCCAGGGTTGCAGCGGATGGCCTTGCAGCGTCTGCAACTGGCGCCCGAGCCGAACCCGCTCGCCGTCGCGAAAGGCGTCGCGCGCCACCAGCAGGGCCTCATCGCCGCGCTCGGCAAGTACCGGCGCCGACAGCACGGCGGCCGCGAGCGAGAACGCAGCAAGGACGATACGCGATACCGACAGGGCAGACTTGGGCTTATAGTTCATTCAGGGTTACTTTCCGACTGCTCCACGTTAGCACATGACCGCCCACTCTCCGTCTGGCGAACACATCGCCGATTGCACGGTTTCTCGCGCCGCCCTGCGGCGCGAGAAACTCGCCGCCCGCATGGCCCTCGACGACAAAACCCGCGCCGAATTCTCGGCACGAATCGAGGCCCATCTCGCCATGCTGCTGGCGCCGCTGCCGCCACAGACGCTGGCCTTCTGCGCGCCGGTGCGCGGCGAATTCGACGCGCGACCGCTGGCATCCCGCCTGATCGACCGCGGTTGGCAGGCCGCCATGCCAATCGTGATCGACACCGCTGCGCCGATGCGCTTTCGTGGCTGGACCCCGGCTTCGGCGATGGGCGTCGACCGCTACGACATCCCTATTCCGCAGGACGGCCCCGATCTCGTTCCCGATGTCGTCCTGCTGCCGCTGCTGGCCTTCGACGCCCAAGGCTTCCGCCTCGGCTACGGCGGTGGTTACTTCGACCGCACCCTGGCGGCACTGGTTCCCCGCCCGCTGGCAATCGGCATTGGCTACGAACTGGGCCGCGTCGCCGACATCCGGCCGCAGACCCACGACATACCCGTCGCGGCGATCATCACCGAGGCCGGCGTCCTGCGTTTCGCGTGAAGCGAAGACACGGGCGGGCCGCAGGGCGGACTTCAGTCCGCCATCCACCTCCGGCCGGCTGAAGCCGGCCCTACAGCGTCGCCCGCGCCAGGCGCTCCAGCGCTTGTTCCAACAGGGCGCGGTGGGTGCCAAAATTCAGGCGGACAAAACCTGGCGCGCCGAAATCCGCGCCGTCGGACAGGCCCAGGCCGTGTTGCTCGAACCAGCGCGCCGGATTGCCGATGCCGCGGTCGGCGGCAAATTCGCGCGCATCGACCCAGGCCAGGTAGGTCGCCTCGACCGGCCGCATGTCGAGGCCCGGCAGGGCGGCGACGGCACGCTCGACCAGGCGCAGGTTGCCGCGCAGATAGTCGAGCAGGGCCGCATGCCAGTCGTCGCAGAGCGTCAGCGCGGCCTCGGTCGCGACCATGCCCAGCGCATTGACGTGGGGCACGATGCCGTGCATGGCCTGGCGAAAATCCTGGCGCAGGCCGGCGTCGGAGATGATCGCGAAGGCGCAGCCCAGTCCCGGAATGTTGAAAGTCTTGGACGGCGCCAGGAGCGTTATGGTGCGCGCCGCAAGCTCGGGCGAGAGCGTGGCGAAGAGTTGGTGCTGGCGCTGCGGCGACAGCACCAGGCCGTTGTGGATTTCGTCCGAACAGACCACCAGATCGTGCTTTTCGGCCAGCGCCGCGATCTGCCACAGCTCGTCCGCGTGCCAGGCGCGCCCGGTCGGGTTGTGCGGATGGCACAGCAGGAAGAGCTTGGCCCGGCTGCTGCGCAGCACGGCATCGACCGCCGGGAAATCCCACAGCCAGCCGGCCGAATCGCGCACCAGCGGCGCACTGGCCACGCGCCGGCCGGAATCGATCGGCGCCGAAAGGAAGGGCGGGTAGATCGGCGTCGCCGTGAACACTGCATCGCCCGGCGCACCGACGGCGCGGCAGGCGACATTGAGCCCCGACACCAGGCCCGGCAGCCAGACGATCCATTCCGGATCGATGCGCCAATGAAACTTGCGTTCGAGGTAGGCGGCCACGGCCTCGACCTGACTCGCCGTGGGCTGGTTGTAGCCGAACACGCCGTGGTCGATGCGGCGGTGCAGAGCCGCGATCACCGCCGGCGGCGCGGCGAAATCCATGTCGGCGACCCACAGCGGGATGACGTCGCGCCCGGCGTACTTCGCCCATTTGACCGAATCGCTGATGGACCGGTCCACTATTGCGTCGAAGTCGAAGCTCATGTGCAAACGTACGGCACGTGGCAATCCGCAGCGCTAGCCGAGAAACAGGCGGTAGGCGGGGTTCTTCGATTCGTCCCAGCAGCGATAGCCGAGATTCTTGAGGAAGAAGCGGAAGTCCTTCATCTCCTTCGGCGGCACTTCCATGCCGACCAGCACGCGGCCGGTGTCGGCGCCGTGGTTGCGGTAGTGGAACAGGCTGATGTTCCAGCCGGCGCTCATCTTGTTGAGGAAGTGCATCAGCGCCCCGGGACGTTCGGGAAACTCGAAGCGGTAGATCAGTTCGTTCTTGACATGCGCGGCATGGCCGCCGACCAGGTGGCGGATGTGCAGCTTGGCCATTTCGTCGTCGGTCAGGTCCAGCGCCGGATAGCCGTTCTTCTGCAGTTGCGCGACCAGCTTGGTCGCCTCGTTGCGGTTGGCCACCTGCATGCCGACGAAGACATGGGCCTCGGCCGCATCGTGATAGCGGTAATTGAATTCGGTGATGTTGTGCGAGCCGATCAGGGCGACGAATTTCTTGTAGGCGCCCGGAGTCTCCGGCAGCGTCACGGCCAGCACCGCCTCGCGCTGTTCGCCGACTTCGGCGCGCTCGGCGACGAAACGCAGGCGGTCGAAATTCATGTTGGCGCCGGAGGCCACCGCCACCAGCGTCTTGCCGCGCATGCCATGCCTGTGCGCCCAGGCCTTGGCGCCGGCCACCGCCAGCGCGCCGGCCGGTTCGAGGATCGAGCGCGTATCCTCGAACACGTCCTTGATTGCGGCGCAGATCGCGTCCGTATCGACCAGCACCATTTCATCGACATATTCGCGGCACAGGCGGAAGGTCTCGGCGCCGACATACTTGACCGCCGCGCCGTCGGCGAACAGGCCGACGTTTTCCAGGCGCACGCGCTTGCCCGCGGCCAGCGAGCGCGCCATGGCATCGGCATCGGCCGCCTCGACGCCGATGATCCTGACCTCGGGCCGCAGGCGCTTGATGTAGGCCGCCACGCCGGAAATCAGGCCGCCGCCGCCGACGCAGCAGAACACCGCGTCGATCGGATCGGGATGCTGGCGCAGGATCTCCATGCCGATCGTGCCCTGGCCGGCGATCACGTCGGGATCGTCGAAGGGATGGACGAAGTTGAGTTTCTGCTTCTTCTCCAGTTCCAGTGCGTGGGTGTAGGCGGCGTCGAAGGAATCGCCGGCCAGCACCACCTCGCCGCCGAGCTTTTTCACCGCATCGATCTTGATCTGCGGCGTCGTCGTCGGCATCACGATCACGGCGCGCAGCCCCAGCTTCTGCGCCGACAGCGCCACGCCCTGGGCATGGTTGCCGGCCGAAGCGCAGATCACGCCATGCTTGCGCTGCGCCGCCGTCAGATGGACGATCTTGTTGTAGGCGCCGCGCAGCTTGAAGCTGAACACCGGTTGCATGTCCTCGCGCTTCAGCAGCACGCGGTTGCCGATGCGCGCCGAGAGGATCGAGGCCGGCTCCAGCGGCGTTTCTATTGCGACATCATAAACACGGGCGTTGAGTATTCTTTCGAGGTAATCCATGACAGGAGGGCAGAAGGTTCGGTAATCGCAAAGGGTAACATGCGCCATGGACTTCGCATTCACCGCCGAAGCCGGATTGGCCGGCCTTTTCCTCGCCAGCTTCCTTGCCGCGACCCTGTTGCCCGGGGGCTCTGAAGCCGTGCTGTTCGCCGTGATCAGGCTGCATCCGGAACAGACGCTGGCGGCGCTGCTGCTGGCGACGCTGGGCAATACGCTGGGCGGCATGAGCACCTACGGCATGGCCCGCCTGCTGCCCGCAAGAGTTGGCGCTGACGCCACGGCGACCCATCGCCTGGACGCCCTGCGCCGGCATGGCGCCCCGCTGCTGATCCTGGCCTGGGCGCCACTCGTCGGCGACGCACTGTGCGCCGCCGCCGGCTGGCTGCGCCTGCCGCCGCTGGCCTGCACGGCATGGATGGCGGCCGGCAAGGCCGCGCGCTATGCGCTGGTGGCCGCCGGCGCCGGGATGGTTTGAGCGGAAATCCGCAGGAAGTAGGCCAGCACACCGGCCCCGGCGATCGACAGGCTCGCCACGGCCGCGATCCAGAAGCCGGCCGCGCCGCGCGCCGCGCCGAAGGTGTCGGTGAGGCCCAGCAAATAGCCGCCGCCCAGGCCCACACCCCATAGCGAAAGTGCATAGATCACCATCGGCGCCATGGCGCGCTTGTAGCCGCGCAGCACCTGGGCCATGACCGCCTGCACGGCGTCGGCGAGGTGATAGACGGCGACGATGCCGAGCAGCGTGGCGGCGGCGGCGGCAACCACCGGGTCCGATGTGTAGGCGCGCGCCAGCGGCGCGGCGCCGAAGCCAATGGCCGCGCCGGTAATCGCCGCCGCACCGCAGCCGACGCCCAGCCCGAGCAAACCGGCGTGCCGCGCGCGTCGGCTGTCGCCCGCGCCCAGCGCCTGGCCGACCACCACGCCGGTGGCGACGCCCAGGGCCAGCGGCATCATGAAGACGAACACAGCGACATTGGCGGCGATCTGGTGCGCGGCGGACACCTCCGCTCCGAGGCGGGCGATGAACAGCGCCATGAAGGTAAAGGCGGTGACATCGACGAGGAAGGTGGCGCCCATCGGCAGGCCCAGCACCAGCAATCCGCGCAGGGCCGTGAGGCGCGGCCACTCGAAGCGGGCGAAGACGCCGTAGGGTGCGTATTCGGCATTGCGCCGGCACCACAGCCAGGACAAGCTCGCAAGGGTCCACATGATGACGGCGGAGGACCAGCCGCAGCCCGCACCGCCCATGGCCGGGAACCCGAAATGGCCATACATGAAGACCCAGTTGAGCGGTGCCTTCAGCGCCAGCCCGAGCAGATTGAACGTCATCACCGGACGCGGCCGGCCGATGCCGTTGGTGAAACCGTAGAAGACACGGAAGAACATCACGCCCGGCACCGCCCAGGCCGAGCCTTCGAGATAGGCGCGCACCTTGAATTCCACTGCGGGGGTCAGGCGCGAAAAAGCCAGCAGCGGATCGGGATGTTTCAGGGCGGCGAAGGCGAGCACAGAGAGCAGCAACGCCAGCCAGGCGCATTGCCGCACGTCGGCGCCGATCTCGGCGTAGCGTTGCGCGCCGTAATGGTGGGCCACCACCGGCGTCAGCGCCAGCAGCACGCCCATCAGCGCCATGATGATGGTGATGTAGATGCTGGCGCCGATGCCGACCGCCGCCAGATCGACCGAGGACAGGTGGCCGGCCATCAGCGTGTCGATCACGCCATTGGCCATCACTGCGGCCTGTGCGATCAGCACCGGCCAGGCCAGGTGCAGCAGTTCGCGCTGAAGTGAACGCGAGGAACGGGGAACAGTCATCGGCGAAGTCTAGTGCAGCGGCGCCGGCAAAATGGTTCTGCCGTGGGACAGGGCTTGGGGCGGGCGTAGGGCCGGCTTCAGTCCGCCATCCACCCTGGCCGACTGAAGTCGGCCCTACAGGGCGATTGCCGCAGGCTGGTGGGACAGCGCCTCGATGCCGGCTTCGTCGAGATCGAGCAGGCGCCGGCCGAGTGCGGTGAAATGCGTGCGGCCGGCAGTCGCCGCCGCGGCCAGGATCGCCGGGTCGCCAGCGCCAACTCTTGAGCCATAGGCCTCGACCAGGCGCGGAAAGAGTTCGCGGCGCAGGCCGTCGAAGGTCGAAAACCAGAAATGCAGCGAGTCCGCCGCGTCCCGCTGCAACAGTGCCGGCAGCGTCACCAGGCAATCCGCGAGGTTGTCGCGCACCGCGCGCGCCAGCAGTTCGGCGCGCTTGCCGCTGAAGCCGGCCAGCTTGTCGGTCCATTCGTGGCCCAGCATGCGGCCCGCGGCGAATTCGCCTTCCTCGTGCAGCACCAGGGTTTCGATCTCGCCGTCCGTCATGCGCTCGATGGCAGCCTGCGGATCGACGTCGAAGCCATAAGCGAGCAGGGCCGATTTCAGCGCACCGTCCTGCTGCTTGACGTTCCAGCCCTCGGCCTTTTCCCACAGCCACTGCCGCAGCGCCTCGCGGCGCACGATCAGGGTGGCACCCTGCGATGCTGCCGGAATCGCCGAGACGTCGCGCGCATATTCGCAGCCGCAGACCAGCAGGTGCGCCTCGCCGCGCTGCTCCTCGCGGTCGAGCTGGCCAAGGAAGAAGTGCGGCTTGTGGAAGCGCCCCAGCCCCGCGCCATAGACCAGCCCGCTGCCGGCCAGCGCGGCATTGACCTGCTGCGCGGCGAAGGGATCGAACTCGCGACCGGCGACCGGCACGGCGACGAAGTCATCGGCGGCGATCAGTTCCCAGCGCGCCTCGCGCTCGGCAATCCAGCGCCCGACTTCCTCGCGCGGCGGCGACACGCCGTAGGGCAACTGGTGTTCCCAGCGATAGAACTCGCGCATGCCGAGCAGATAGGTGCACAGGCTGACGTCGCGCGCATGGCGGGCGTCGGCGATGTCGCAGTTGGTCTGTACGGCGTTGACCAGCGCCGCCATGCCGGCAATCATCGCGGCGCTCCTTGATGGCGACGACGCGCCTTCCATGCCGCCACACCCTGCACGATCTCGGAGAAGGGCAGTGCATCGAGATCGCCGTAGCGCTCCTGCGCCAGGCGCAGCAGGCGATCAACCTGCGGCGCCGCGGCGTCGGCATCGAGCAGGGCCTTGAGGCCATCGAGGCCGCCGCACTGGATTTTCATCATCATCGCGTGCGGCAGGATGCGCTGGGTGGCGGTCAGGTGCAGGGCGAAGCTGGACTTCTCGCGCAGCAGTTGCGACATCCTGCTGCAGGCCTGGTGCGCCGCCGCCTGCGTGCAGGCGATGCTCTCGCGCTCGGCAATCTGGTGACTTTGCGCCAGCTCGCAGGCCGCGTGGCGCGCCAGCAGCGCGCGCTCGAAGACGCAGGGCAGGCGATTGATGTCTTCCCTGGTGTGACGAAAGGCGGTTTCGTCGACCACGACGGCTAACTTGAAATACCTTGGCCAGTGCGGATGCAAATTTTCGAGCGCAGCGAGCCAATCAGTAGCCTCCCCGTGAGGGGAGGACGGGAGGGGCGGGCCAATTTGCCAGCCCGCAGCTTATCGAAAGTGCGATATTTCATGAGGCGGTGTGGTTCATCGAAGTCATGGGCGTTAATAGTCCTCGCCGGTCATCGGCTCCTCGCCGCGTGGCTCGTTGAGGAGCTCTTCCGCCTGGAGTTCGTTGGCGGCAAAGATGGTCTTGATCTTTTCGCCGGCGCCGAGTTCGGCTTCGCGGCGCAGGCGCTTGGCTTCGTTCGAGGCGTCCTTGAATACCTCGAACTGGCTGATCCTGGCGAGCTGCTGGACGGGGCCGATGGGCGTGACACGATAGATGTAGTAGGGCATGGTTTTCGGTGGGCTTTAGTCTACGTAACGTTTGGTGGCCCGGCGCCGCCCGGGTTGCGATTTCTGGATGATGACGCCTTTGACCGCGTCGAGGCCGGGAATATCCGCGGCGGGATAGGCCGGATTCAGCGCCTGCAGGCGCCAGCCCGCATCATGGCGGACCAGCTGGCGGAAGATCCACTCGCCGGCCAGTTGCGCCAGGACGAAGGAACCGTCGGTCGCCAGCCCCTCGGGCTCGATCAGGATCACCTCGCCTTCGACAAACTCCGGCGCCATGCTGTCGCCCAGGACCATCAGCGCGAAGGGCTCGGCCGAGGAACAGGCATCGAGCTCGGCGGGGGTTTCCAAAGTCGCGCCCTGCGCTTGTATCGGTATGGTGCGGCGTGTCTGGGTCATGGGCACGCCCTTGGCTTCGATGAACTATCGCACATTATGAAATACCTTGTTGTCGTAACGCATCAAGCTGGCAAATGGGCCCGCCCCCTCCCGTCCTCCCCCTCGCGGGGGAGGCTATCAAATGGCTCGCTGCGCTCGAACCTGACACGGCGTGCTTGGCAATGTATTTCACTTTAAGTTCGCTCATGGTCATAGTGCCTCGATATGCAATTGGCGCGACGGCAGGCCGGCCGCGCGCAGCGTTGCCGCCAGCGGTTCGACCTGCTGCGTCGCGCCGGCGAGATAGATGTCGCTGGCGGCCAGTGCGGCGTTCGCCGCCAGCGCCGCCGGCAATTCGGCCAGGTCCAGCGGCAGGTAGCTGAATTCGTCGAGCGCGGCGGCCCAGGCGCGGCACTGGTTGGGCAGATATTGGCCGCCCGGCCGGGAACTGGCCCAGTAGAGGGTGATCGATTCGGCGGCATCCTCGGCAATCGCGTGTTCGACCAGGCTGTTGATCGGCGCAAAACCCTCGTCGATGGCGATGAATACCAGCGCCAGCCGCGTCGAGCCGCGGTCGAGCACGAAGCTGCCCCACGGCCCCCACACCGAGAGATCGTCGCCGGCCTTGACCAGGCCGGCCTCCAGGCATTCGGCAAAGCCTTGCGCGGGATCGCCCTGAGAGTTGGCGCTCGCCGGCCCGCGAAGCGGAATCCCCGGCGGACAGAGTCCGCCACGGCGAGCCGGACTCGGAATATGGAAAATCAGGTTGCGGTCGTCGCAGGGGCAGCTTGCGATCGGGTATTCGGCATGCAGGTCGGCGCCGCTGGCGACGCCGGCCGGAAGGCCGAGGGTGACCCGCTGCCCGGCGAGAAAGCGCAGGCGGTTGCTGCGCGGGGTCTGCAGATGCAGGCGCAGCATGTCGTCGTTCAGCCGGTCGACGCTGCGCAGCTTGGCGACGATGCGCTGTTCGGGAATGTCCTCCGGCGCGCCGGCTTCCAGCACCTCCAGCACCAGGTCGGAACTGAGCGCCGTGCACACGCACATCAGCACATGGTTCTGGGCCTTCTCGGCGGCGGAAAAAGGGTAGTCGGAAGGCGCCATGGCGCGCGTCTCGCCGGCCACCACGCGCGCCTTGCACAGGCCGCACAAACCGTTGCCGCAACCGTAATTGGGCGTCAGGCCGGCGCGCAATGCCGCCTTCAGGAGGGTCTCGGAACCCTCGACGAAGAACTCGTGGCCCGATGGCCTGACCGTGACGTGCGCCGACATGACGCGCAGCATAGCATCGAGCGCGCTGACGTCCGCGCGCGGCGCCGGGACCGCCAATGCCTGCGCCAGGCCTTCGTCGAGCAGTTGCGCCAGTTCTTCCGCGCCCGGCGCCGGCGCGGCGGCCAGACGCGCCTGCAAGGCCTCGAACAGCGCGTGGTAGCGCGTCAGGGTGCGCTGCAGTTCGGCCAGTTCCTGTCCCTGCGCAAACAGGCGCCGGGCCAGCGCCTCCTGGCTGGGCAGCACGCGCTCGCGCAGGCGCCTGGCGAACGCATCCTCGCGAATCGCGCGGGTCTTTTCGAAGCTGCCCGACTCGTCCAGATCGAGTTGCGGCCAGACGCGCTGCAGCTCATCAACGCTCACCATGCCGTCGAAGGACGGCAGCTCGCCCTCGCGGATGCGCTTTTGCAGCGCCATGCGCGAGATGCCGAGCAGATGCGCGGCGCGGGAAAGGGTCAGCCGTTGCGACATGGCGGCAAGCATAGCAATGCCGCCGCCCGCGCAATTCCAAAATTTTTATGTCTCCAACCGGAGGGCGGAGACGGTATCCCCCGGCGGGATATGTCCCCGCCAGCTTAATGGGAACATATCCGCGCAAGCAGCGCGCGGCCTTCGTTCAGAGCTTGTGAAGAAATCGTAGCGAGCGGGCCGCAGCGGGGTGCGGCCGGAGCGCAGCTACCGGAATGCACGTTTCTGTACATGAGGATAGTGAGCACCGCCCAAGCCCCGATCCGGCACGCGCAGTAGATTAATTCACACGCGGTCAGTCGGCGCCGTAGGACCAGTAGAGCCGGGAGCGCGTACCCCGCAGATTGATCACGCTGCGCGCGCCGGCGATCGACGACGCCGAGGTCAGCGTGTCGCCGCCGCTGCCGATGATGAAGCGGTAGGGCGTGCCGCCGATCGACACCACACCCGCGGTCACGGTCGGGGGCAGGCCGCCGCCGGAAAACTTGGTGGCGAAATCGACGCTGGTGTAGGTTGCCACGCCGCCGCTGGTCGATTCGTCGCGGTTGATCGCCGGCAGACCGGTGAAGGGATCGACCGCGTAGCCCAGCGCCTCGCCCAGATTGGAGCAGACGCCCGCACTCGGATTGGGCGACACGGGTGTGTTGGTGGCGAAGAAGACCACCCCGGCCACCACCTTGGCGGCATTCACCGACTTCTCCTCGTTGCGCGTGCCGTTGCCGTCGGGATCGTTGCGCAGCAGGATGTTCCAGCCGCGGTCGCTGCTGGACAAGCTGAAGGGCGTCAGCGTGGTGGTCGCCAGGGTATTGGAATTGATCTGCTGCAGGTCGCCGAAAACAATTGGATCGGCATTCACCGTCGCCTCGGTGGCGCCGGATTGCACCGGATCGAGCAAGCCGAAGAAGCGGTCGTTGATCTTGTTCGATGACGAGCTCGGGTAGTAGGTGTCGGTGTAGAGGCTGGAGCAGGTCAGTGCATTCGGGCTGCCGTCGGACTGGAAGTTGGGCAGCGGCTTTTCGCGGTTGCCGCTGCCGACCAGCACCATGGTCTTGATTACGCCGTTGTGCAGGAAGGGCAGCACTTCCGGCGCGAAGAGGAATTTCCGCGCGTTGACTCCGCCGTTGGCATCGACATCGCCCACCTTGGCCAGGTGATAGCGCTTCCAGTAGCTGCTGCTGGCGACATTGGTCACTGTCTGCTGGGTATCGAAGCGGAACAGATTGGCATTGGTGTCGCCCGCGTAAATGCGATCCAGGTAACCGTCGGCGTTCAGGTCGAGGGCATTCACGTCGGCGGCAAAACTGTAGCCGGTGACGCCCGAGGTGGGCTGCAGGAACTGGATCAACTGCCCGGTCTCGGCCTCGACCACGAACACGCCGCGGCCCATGGTCGGCGTGATATGGCTGCCGGTCGGCTTGTCCTCCTGGGCAGCGTCGTAGCCGGCGCCGAACACCAGCACCACGGGATCGGTGATCACCGTCGCGTCGGCGCGGGTGAAGGTCCCCTTGAGCTTGGCGATCTTCGGCTCGGACCAGGTCTGCGCCAGTTCGGAAAATCCGGTGCTGGCATTGGTGATGCGCCACATGAACTTGGGCACGTCCGGATCGGTGACATCCAGCGCATACAGGGCGCGCCCGCCGCGGCGCAGGGTGGCAAACAGCCAGGTCTTGCTCGGCGCCGTGGATGCCGTGCCGTCCGGCGACTGATAGGCGGTCAGCGAGCCGTCCCAGAAATAGTTGCGCCCAGTGGGCGTCGGCGAGATGCTGCAGGACAGGTTGGGATAGCGCACGACTTCGCTGTTGCTGTAAAGCCTTGCCAGCTTGGTGTAGGTCATGAATTCGCTGGGCATGAAGGCCCACTTTTCCTCGCCGTCGATACCTGCCGTGCCGCCGTGAATCGCACGCAGGAAGCCGTCGTTGGCGCCGTAGAAGCCGACGATGCCGATGCTGCTGCCGTAGTTGACGACTACCGGCCGCGCATGCAGCACGTCGCCGTGAATGCTGGCGCGCACATTGGTCAGCGACGCATTGATGTCCTCGTCTTCCCACAGATCCTTGCCGCGGGTCCACAGGATCAGGTTGGTGGTGTCCGGCCCGGCCACGCCGGTGCCGGTGGTGGCCGTGATGGTTCCGGTCGGCGGCGTGGCCGGCGTCAGCGTGACCGGGCCGAAGGTGAAGGTATTGGCGTCGGGCACATTGACGCTCAGCGGCGTCCAGGCACCGTTGTACTGGCTTTGCGCGGCGCCGCTGATGGTGATGCTGTCGGCGGTAGTGAAGGCGTGAGCCGCTGCCGGGTTGGTGACCACCGTCGCCGTGGTGCTGCCCAGCGTCCGCGTGATGTCGACCGGGAAGGAGGTGCCGGGACTTGTCGCCGTCTTGCTCGCGCCCCCGTCCGGCGTCACGACCGTCGGCTGCGCGGCCACGGTGTAGCAGTAGACGGCGTTCTTGTTGCTGTTGGTGACGGTCAGCGTCGCGGTGTTCGGGCAACTGGTGCCGGTGGCGCGGATCGTCGTCCCGGCGGCTCCGGTGTTGTAGGCATCGGGAGCCGCATTGGAGACCACGACTGTGTTGCCGGTGACGAACTTGTTGCCGAGATTTCCAGTCGCCAGGACCACGGCGCAGCCCGCCGCGGCACCGGCAGTACAGGCCGCCGTGGAATAACTGATCGAGCTGTGGGTTGCCGTCTGGCCGATGGCGACCGCACTGCCGGCGGTCGTCGCCGGCGTCGCCGGATTGGCCGGCAAGGTCACGCTGACGGCGAAGGTGGTGCCGGTCACCGCCGGTGCGCCAAGCACGGTATGCGAGCCATTGAGGAAGGACTGGGCGGCCCCCGCAATCGTCGTCACATTGCCGGCCGCAAGGCCATGGGCGGGATTCGTCGTCACCGTGGCGGTCACGGTCGTGCCCGCCGTGGTGCCGGACAGCGAAATGTCGGTAACCGTGACCGTGCCGCCGGGCTTGGTCGCCGTTGCGGTATCGGTGGTGGTCGGGGACTCGTTCAGGGTGTAGGTGAAATGCGTGGCATCGACGAAGGTAATGGTCTTGGCGCCGTTGTAGTCGGTCGGCGTGGCGCCGGCGATGGTGACCGTGGCGCCGTCCGCGAAACCGTGCGCCGCGGTCGATGTGGCCGTCACCGTGTTGCCGGAACGGGCCAGGGTCACGGTCGCCGAGCCGCTGGGCGCGGCCAGCGCGGCCGTGACTTCGCTATTGCTGGTGGTCACCGCATTGTTCGACAGCGTCTTCTGCGATGTGGTGGCAGCGGAAGCCAGGCAGGTGCCGAGACAGGTGTACACCCTGCGCCCGTCCGGGTGCGGCGAGGTCGCCGTGGTCGCCCACGCGGTGCGCAGGCGCTGCGCCGCGGCGCCGCGCTCGACTTCCGGTCCGTCCGGCGAATCGCTGGCGCCGCCGGTCGCATTCGGCGTTGCGGTCCAGAAGCTCGAAGCGGACGTCCAATAGCTCTTGGCCGACAGATCGATGAAGCCGGTATTGCCTTCTTCGTCGATCGCGCGGTAGCCGTGCTGGTCGCCCAGGTAGAGGTTGAGGGGGATATCGCCCGAGGCATCGGAGCCGCAACTGGGCGCCGGGACGTCGTCGCCGATGCGCTCGTCGGTGGCAGTGAAACTTCCCGACAGTGAGGAGATGCCGTTCAAGGTGCCGGTGAAGGTCGAACTGCCGGTCCCCGTGCCGGTTCCGGTAATGGTTCCGGTCACCGTGCCGCTGCCTGCATCGACCGCGGGACTGCCGGTGGTTCCCGGCGAACCGCCGAAGGTCGCCGCAAGAGTGGCCGACGAGGTACCGCTGACGGTGCCGGCCACCGTTCCGCTCACTGCACTGCTGCCGCTCAGCGTGGTCAGGGTGCCGCTGAAGCTTCCCGTCACCGTGCCGGTGGCGTTGCCGGTCAGGGTCGCGGTCACCATGCCGTTGGCCAGCGCGCGGGTGTTGTCGATCAGTACCTTGTCGTTGCGGTCGGCGTCGCAGTAGCGGCCGAACTTGTATTCCTTGAGGTTGCCGAACCAGCGCGGACGGGCGCCCGAGTCGGGACGGAACACGCCGATATACACCTGGTTTTCGAACGTGCCCTGGGTATTCACCGAAATCGGCAGCGTGGCCGAAGCGAACACGCTATTGACGGCCTGGATCTCGGCGAAGATCAGGGACATCGCATTCTTGATTTCCTGCTTGCTGGTGGATTTGTAGTACTTGCCGCCGCCGACCTTGGCCATGCTCTTGAGCAAGGTAGCCTGATCGGCTTCGCAGGCATCCTTGCAGACATCGATGGTGTAGGTGGCGATCTTGTTAATCAGCTTGGCCTTCGGACTGCTGGTGCTCTTCGGGTCGTCCACGGTGGACGTGACGCCGTAGGTGTACATGAAGCGCGTCCACTCGTCGGCGATCTTCGGGCTGCCGCCGGAGACCGGGGCGGTGATGGCGCTGACGGTGGCCGCTGTGGTGATTCCGGCCAGCGCCGCAGCGTCCGACAGATCGGTGGTGGTTCCGGCCTGGTTCGGATAGCCGTTGCCAATGAAAATGATGAAGTTCTTGGCGCAGCCATCGTTGGCGGTGCCGGGCGGCAGATAGGTGGTGGAGGTGGAGGTGGCCAGGGAATTGCCGGCCAGCGCGCCGGCCGGCTGTTTGGTGGTATTGACCGTGCTGCCGGTGTAATCGCGCAGGTCAAGCACACTGCCGCTGGGCAGGTCGGTGGTACCGAAACGGGCAAAGCCGTTGAAATAGCGGTAGGCCGCATTCAACATGCTGTCATAGACGATGGAGGCGGTATTGACCTTGTCGTCGTTGTCGCCGTCGCCGCCGAAGGTGGCGACCATGTTGTTGAGCATGCCGGTGAAGGCGGTCTTGTTTGTGCCGCTCATCTCGCGCACGCCGAAGCGCACGTAGCCGCCGTTGGAGCCCGCCGCCATCAGCAAGCCGACATTGATGTTATCGCCCAGGGTGGACAGGATTTCAGAAAGGGCTTGAAGTTCCGCTTCGCCCTGCTTGGTGCCGGAAGGAAGCCAGCCCTGATTGGCCGCGGCCCAGTTGGTCGAGTTGTCGAGCACGATCAGCACATTGGCCTGGGATCCGGTGGCGGCTTCGCCGCCGACATAGAGATCGATGTCTTCCGCCAGCGAGGGGGTCATCATCCCGAGACCGACGGTGGCAGCCACGGCGATGACGCCGTGGCGCAGGGATTGGGGAATGTTCATGATATGAGCTCCGACTTCATGAGCAACGATAGGAAGAATCGTTGGAGTACACAGTCGCCGCGCCGTTGTCCATGCGGATGCCGGTGCCCTGGGTGATCGCGACGTTGGCGCCGAACCAGCCTTCACTGACGGTGGCGGTGATCTCCCAGACCGTGGTGGAACAGGCGGATACCGGGTTGGAAATCGTGTCGTAGCATTTCAGGTCTTCGCTGTTGCCGATGTCCAGCACGGTGTTCATGATCGGCGTCACCTGGCGGATGCAGGGGCGGGCCACCGCGACGTTGTAGGTTTTGCCGGCATCGACCGCCACGGTCCAGGCGCGCTCCGTGCCGGCGACGTCGTCGGTGAAATTGGTGCTCATCACCTGGTCGAGGGCATGCTGGGCCGCACCCATGGCCTCGCTGCGCATTTGCATGTTGTTGATGGTGCGCAAATTCACAGTGCCCATCTTGATGGCCGACAGCGCCAGCAGGGTCATCACCATCAGCATGAACAGGCTCAACAGCAGCACCGAACCACGCTGCGCGGCAGGCCGCCGCGGCGCTATGCGGAATGGGATTGATTTCATGGCACCACATCCTCCCTGCGTCCGGCCATGTTGACCACCTTGATGGTTGATCCGGACGACTTGTAGCGGTAGCTGCCGCCATTCACGCCCCGGGCATTCAAGGTCGCCGCCGGCACGGAGATCGACCCGAGCACGAATTCCTTGTTGTTCGTGTAATTCCTGGTCGCCTCGGGGTCGCGCACCACCACCCACAATTTGATCGACATGACGTCCTGCCAATTGGTGGCGCCTCCCCAGGGGTCGGTCAAGGCCGTACCGGTGGTCGAACCGTTCGGCATCAGGCGCTCCGGATCGATGGTCGAGCGGCCGTAGGCATCGATCGAACCCTCGATCAGCGCATAAGGGGTCCAGCTGACGCCGCCATCGGACACCGTGCCGCTGGTGTGCGTGGGCGCGGCGATGCCGGTGGTTCCGCCTGCCGCCGTGACGTAGAGGCGATCGAGGTTCCTGCGACCGGCACCGGCGAGGACCACCGTGTTCGCCGTCCACTGGTAACCCGAGGGGTCGATGCCGTATTCCAGATGCAAGTCCACCACGTGCGGCGCGATGGTGACCGGCGTGGTGGCACCGGCACTGGTGTCGATCATTTTCAGGGTCGGAATGTTGTCGCCGGACTCGTTTTCCGAGGCGACGTAGTAGATGCGGGTGATCAGCTCCCAGACCGGGGCGCGGTCGGCGGCAAGCGCGGAACAGCCCAGGCGCATCAGACCGGCGGGCGAGGTGCTGCCGGTCGTCACCGTAAAGTCGTTGGTCCCGAGTTCGGTTGAACATGCGGACACCTGCAGGTAGGTCTTGGCGGCATTGAGCGTGCCGGCGATGGCCTCGGCCGTGACGGCCGCCGTCTTGGCGCGCCGGATCACCAGGACGTCGGTGCCCGCCAGATAGTTCGGCAGGCAGTCGGTGATCTCGTCGTCGATGGTCTGGGTGGCGCCGCCGTCGTCGTGCGCCTCGAATCCGAGTATCGGCACGGGTAGCCTCACGGTGCCGGTGCCCAGATTGGTCCAACCCTGGGTCAGGGCCGCGGCGGTGCATCCGCTGCCGGCATCTTCCAGGGCCGACACGGCTTGCCATTGCACCGAATTCCAGCGCCCGGCCGGCGTGTAGTTACCCCAGAATCCCGCCAGCCGGATGTCCTCGGCCATGGTCTCGATCGAGAAGCGCGCGTTTTCAATCTTCTGGCCCTCGCGGTCCACTTGCTGACGGGTGGTTACGGTCGAGGCGAAGAGCCCTGCCAGCGCCGACAGCAGCACCATGGCAATGCCCATCGCCACCAGCACTTCGGCGAGCGTGAAGCCGGCTTGTGCGCCCGCATGAAAGTTGGCGCTGGCGACCCGGCGCCGCGTGTCGGCCTGTCCGCTATTCGATCCGCACATGATGCTCATCGTTTCATCCACTGAGATCCGCAACCCAGATACGCCGGCTGATTCCGCGCCGTCCCGCGGTGATTGCCGTGTCGCCGCAAGTCAGGTCGGAGGCCACGGCGCCGGTGGCGTCGCGGCCTTGCCAGACGACGTTGATTTCATAGACGCTGGTGGCCTGCAGGAAGATGCAGCCACGGGCACCTGCCAGGCCGCCGACCTTGGATGCGCCGCCGGTAGTTTCGCCAATGCCCTTGAGCGCCAGGTCCCACTCGCAGATATCGCTTTCGGCAACCGAGTTCTTCGTGCCGCCCTGCGCCGTGGTCTTGCAGCACTCGGCCTGATCGCCGAGATCGGACGGGTTGCCGGTCACGCATGAGTTCGTGTATCCAGTGCCGAACACGATCTTGCTGCCGCCGCTGCGCTGATCGTAGGTGGCGCTGCCGGCGGGCGCCTTGAGCTGGGCCAGGTTGGATTCCATGCGATCGGCCATTTCGTTGACCAGCATCAGCGCCTGCCCGCGCGAGGCGGATTCGACCTCGGCGGTAAGCGCACGAGCCTGCAATCCGACCAGACCGAGCAGTCCGACCGCGATCACGAACATGGTGATCAGCACTTCGAGCAACGAATAGCCGCGATGCTTCGCCAATATGGTTATGCGCGTCATGTGCAGACCCCCACCTTGGTGCTGGCATTGCCCGCCGTATCGATCGTCACGCAGCGGGTCAGCAGGTTGCTCGCGTCGTCGTTATCCACCCGGATCTTGACCGCGCTGCCGGAGCTCAGACGCCCGGTGCGCCCGAAGGTGATGACGCAGGGCGTGGCGCTGCACGAAAACACGGTATAGGTGACGTTCGCCGTTGCGGCATTGACGCGCATGACGTCGCCCCCAGGAGCGCTGACGCTGCAAGTGGAACTACTGGTGAATACTATGCACCAGCCATTGTTGTAGTTGCCGCTCTGCGCCACGATCGAAATCGATGCGCCCGACGTGGTCCCGTACTTGACGGCCTCGCTACGCGCCTGCATGACCGTCGTCACCAGGTCGAAGGTGGCGCTTTTCATCTTCTGGTTATCCATCAGGCTGCGCAGGCCGGGCATGCCGATGGCCAGCAGGATGCCCATGATGGCGGTCACCACCAGCACTTCGATCAGCGTGAAGCCGGCGTCTGCGCGCCGCTGGGGCAACTGCGGGGGCAACTGCGCGATCGGGGCGTAGTTGATCGGGTTCATGGCCGCGTCACCATTGCGCCAGCGGCATGCGCAGGCCGAACTGATTGACATACAGCGTGGCCTCGCCGACCTGAATCGTGTCGCTGCGTGCGATCGCCGTCGCCTGGAAGGTCGGCATGCTGGCGAGATTGACGTTGGTCGCCGTCGTCGTCGGCGCGCAAATGGCAAAGTTGTAGGCCGCCAGGGCCTCCTGCGGCAAGGTGACGCCCAGTGCCGAGAACATCGTCGTCGAGCTTGCCGTGCAGTCGGCAGTCGGCAAAGTGCTCGGATCCGCAGGGCAGGCGGCGGTGCAATTGAGAAAATAGCCCCGATTCTGTACAACGTACTGCTCCTGGCGACTGGCAATCTCCATCAGCACAGCCTTGGCGGCCGCCTTGTTGGAACGGATCAAGTATTGGTTGTAACTGGGAACGGCAATCGCGACGAGGATGCCGATAATCGCCACAACGACGATCAGTTCAACCAGGCTAAAACCGGAAGAGGCCCTGTTTCGCATTTGAGCAATTTTCAAGGTAAGGGCTGACATTCTTGTGGTCGTGTAGTTGTATCACTATTAATGCGGCGTGTTTCGGTGACATGCTGACAAGCATCAACTAGCACCGCAATCAGGAATCACTTAAATGCCATAGGGTAAACCTGATGCCCACTTCAAACGCACCCCTTGTGCGTGGAATGCCGAACTCCCCAATCCAGACCGGCTGCCGCATCGCCCCAAGCCTCCCCTGCGCCTTGCACGGCTGGAAAGTCTGCTTCACAAGTGCTCGGCCCCGTGCGAGGCCGGCGTCAGCCGGCCATGGCAAATCGAAATCCGCCCCTCCAACGGAACGGCTGTTTCGCAAGCACTGCATTAAAGTAGTCTAATAACTACGTCAGTGTCACAGAATTATCTGCGTTTGTCTTTGCTAAACATGATTAACGCGTCAAGCGTCCTGTAGCAAGATGCGCTCATGCCATACCGAGTGGGTTTCCGATGATTTGGCGCAAAAACCTTTCGCTTTGCCTGGCGCCGATCCTCGGCGCCGTGCTCAGCCTGGCGCAACCGGCACAGCCGGCGCATTGATGTTCAGCCGCCGTCAAACCATTCACAGTCGCCTGATGCTGGCGTACAAGCTTATGCTCGGCAGCTTGCTGCTGGTGGTCGGGCTGGGCGGATTGTTCTATATCTTTGTTTCCGAGCGCGCAGAGGTTCGCGAATCGGCCCACGCGGCGGCCGGCATACTGGCCACCCAGAGTTCGGCCGCACTAATGTTCGGCGACAGTCAGGTGCTGCAGGAAAACCTGGAGTCGCTGAAGGGCCTGGAGGGTTTGCATTGGGCGGCCATCGTGCCGACCGCCATCGACCTGCCACTATCGGCGATACGCTTTGGCGCCACCCCCGTGGATCTGCCAGACGTTCTGGCCGGCCTCGCCGACCAGCGGGAACGCATGGAACTCTTCAGCCTGGTCGTGCGCGCGCCGATTTCGCACCAGGGTATAGAACGTGGTCAGTTGCTGCTGGCACTGGACCTGCGCTTCGAGGTGTTTGAATTCGTCAGAATCTGCATCGCCACCGTGATTCTGCTGGTCGCTGCCTTCCTGCTGGGGCAGATCGTGTTTCGCCGTATCGTCAAATCGATAGTCGCGCCGCTGGACGGCCTGATCCGGGCCACCACCACGATTGCGCAGCAAGCCAGTCGCAACGCCCGCCTTGAGGATGTGCGGCAATCGACGGCCGGATTCACCGACGAAGTCGGGCAACTGGCCGATGCTTTCGATCTGATGCTCGACGCCATCATTCGCCACGATCGGCTGGAACGCGATCATGCGCAGCAGCTGGAGCAGACGGTCGAGAACCTGCGCTCGCTTTCGGCACGCATGCGCGCGGTGCGCGAGGAGGAACGCACCCGAATCTCGCACGAGATTCACGACGAGCTCGGCCAGCGCCTGACAGCGCTGAAGTTCGCGATAGCCCGACTCGATGCCGGCAAGGCGGGTAACGGCATCGCTGCCCAGGTCGATGAATTGATCAAGGTGGTGCGCAGCATCTCGTGGGATTTGCGCCCCAGCCTGCTCGATTCGCTCGGACTGGTCGCGGCGATCGAATGGCAGGCCCAGGATTTTTCCCGTCGCATGGGTATCCGTTGCGGTGTTGACCTGCCGGATGAAGCAATCGACATTGCGCCCGAAATGGCGACCGACCTGTTCCGCGTGTGCCAGGAATTGCTGACCAATGTATCGCGTCACGCCCACGCCAGCCGCGTCGATATAATCCTCGAGGCAACCGACGACACCATTCACCTGGAAGTCAAGGATAATGGCCGCGGCATGCAGCCACGCGACCAGAACAGGCCGGCGCTGGGCCTCCTGGGCATTCGCGAGCGAGTGGAAAGCTGGGGCGGGCGCGTCGACATCGAGCCTGCGAACGGCACTGCAAACCCGAGCGGCACACGCATTCACATCATGATTCCCCGCGGCCGCACCGGCGCGCGCCTATCTACGGAGCAAACACCATGAAGATCCTGCTGGTCGATGACCATCCTGTCGTACGCCAGGGAATCCGCCTCATGCTGATGACCGACCCCGAGCTCGAAATTTGCGCCGAAGCCGTCAATGCGGCGGCAGCAATCGATCTCCTGCGCAAGAACGAGTTAATGATCGACCTGGTGATCCTCGACCTGAACCTTCCGGATCAAAATGGCCTGGTGGTGCTGCAGGAGTCCATTCGGCGCAGACCGGAGGTGCCGGTGCTGATCATGAGCATCCAGCCTGAGGAACACATGGCGGTACGCGCGTTGAAACTCGGCGCCAGTGGTTATCTGAGCAAGGAAGCCGCCCCGGAAGAACTGCTCAAGGCCGTCGCCACCCTGCGTCGCGGCAAGAAGTACATCAGCGCTTCGCTGGCCGAATGGCTGGCGCTGGATGTCAGCGGCCGCCGCGAGGTGCTGCCGCACGAGCGGCTTTCCGATCGCGAGTACCAGGTGCTGTGCCTGCTGGCCGCCGGCAAATCGGTCTCGGAGATCGCCGAAGGACTGTCGCGCAGCCCGAACACCATCAGTACCTACCGTGCCCGCATCTTGCACAAGATGGGCATAGACACCAATGCCGGCCTGACGCAGTACGCCATCCAGCACCAGATCATCAGGTAGATCCTTCAGGGAGGGCGGGGCTCCTGAAGCATCGGCGGCAGGGAGAAGCAGCGAAATTGGGGCGACCATTGCGCCATGGCCTGCGCGCAAATACGGCGACGCCAGGAATGCGTTTGATCGGCGCCGCATCGAGAAGCCGATTGGCCCCTGCTATTTCTGTTTGCTATCCAGTGCTCGCGTCAGGAGTTCAATCTCGTCTTCGACCGCAAGCAATTCCTCGTTCATTCCTTTGGCGCCTTCTTCGATCTTTCTCCGACGTTTTTGCGCTTCGGCGATCTCGGCCTTGATTTTCGACTGCAGAGCCAGGTCCATCTTTTTTTCCGCCTCGCTGGCAGCTTGCTCCATCTTGAGCAACCAGTCGCGGGACTTGTCGCTGGCCGCCTGATCGCCTCCCGCGCGCAGCAGCAAATTACGAATCTCCTCGGCGCGCTCCTGCTTGCCTGCGATGCGTTCCGTCAGTTCGGCAACAGAGAGGCTGTCGTAGTTCGCCCCCGACTGCTTGCCGAACAGCCCTCCGAACAAAGAACCAAATCCCATTTTGAAACCTCCGTCATGAAGTGAAACTGGAAACGGCGCGGCATGCGCGCCACGCAAGTCACCAGGCGACGGTTCCCCACAAGCGCTGCCCGGCTTCATTGATCGATATGGCCCCATCGGTCGCCTGCGATGTTCCCGCCACAGGAGTTGCGGTGAGCGTGTAGGTGGCACCTGCGCTGGGCGTCACCGCGAGGGTGTACTTGCCGTCCTGGGTGGTGCCGCTGGTCCGTCCCAGGCCTCCGGCGGAAGTTCCGGTATAGGCGCTGGTGACATTCAGCGCATAGGCGCTCGAGTTGAGAAAGATCTTCTCCTGGATGCTGGCCAGTTCGAGCAATTCGGACTGGGCCGCCGAACGCGATGCCTTCCGGATGTAGTCCTGATAGTTGGGCACCGCGATCGCCAGCAGGATACCGATCACGGCTGCCGCAATCATCAGTTCGATCAGGGTGAAACCCTTTGCTCCGCTTCTTTTCACGTCCGTGACTCCTCTCGGTGTATGGCTGTTCATGTTGCGTATGTGTTGTGTATTCCCGGCATTGTTGTCGGCAGGCCGTCAGGGCCGGATCAACTCGCGCCACGAAATGCGCCCGGTACGGGGTTGCAGGCCGCGCTCGTCGCCACCCGAAGTAGTCTTCCCACCATCGGCGGCAATGATGACCGTGGTATCGCTGGCGACGTTGGGGTCGGTTCCGTTATCAACCGTGGGTGGCGTGTATTGCGTGCGGATAGTCACCGTTCCATCTTCGTTGCGGGTCTTGGTGATGATCTGCACCTTGCCGTCGTCACACCTCGTGGTCCGCACCTCCACATTCCCCGTACTGGTGAAAGTGGTGGTACACCCGGTGCCGAAATTCTCGATTTTCGGGTCAGTACCCAGGTTGGTGGTCGACGCCGCGGTGCATCTTTGCGTCCCGGGAGCCGGCGTGGTCGTGTCGGATGAGCCACAGGGACGCATATCCGTCACACCGAGCTTGGTCCAACCGGTATCTCCGTAACACTGACTCGGCGTTTCGCTATGCCAGTAAATGGCATATTCCGCCAGCAGGCGATTATGGTAGGCGGTGGACTTGAGGCGCCAGCCATACTCCGGTCGCCCTGGCACCGCCAGTTCGATTTCGCTGTTATCCGTATTGGCGCTGATCACCTGCAAGCCCAGTGAGCCATTCAAACGCACGCCGGTTGCCGTCGACGGCGTGGTACCGCTGTTGTAACCCCTGGTGCCGTTGCCCGAGGCTGTCACCGTGGCCGGAGGAATGATCGGCCGGATCATGTTGCCGTCGTAGATACCGGCCGAAGACATGACACAACTCGCCTGGGTCGGGTGCAGGCCGACCCGCACATCCGCCGGCAGACCCAGATAGCCGGCCCACCAATCCTTCTGGTCGAAGGCGTCGGTCGGCATGTTGAAGGCAAGACTGCCGATGGTGGCAAGGGTATAGGTCGGCAGGTCGGCCAGGTCGAGCGTCGCCGAGGTCGTGTAGGTCTTGACCGGAATGTATCCCTGGTCAACATTGTAGACGTAGCTTGGATCGCCGATATGCAGTTGCACTGCGGGGCTCAGGTACTGATTCTGCACGATGACCTTGAACTGGGCATTTGAGCCGGTCCCGATGGCCCTGACCAGATCGTGCACGCCCGCGCTACCGTCAAGGAAATTGATGCCGGTACGATCGTACTTGTCGTCGTACTCATGCACGTGATTCTTGGTTTGGCATCTGGCGCCGGACTCACCTGTACAAGCCGCAGTGCCCGTCACGGTGGTGGTGCCGTCGACCCCGCCACTGAAGGCAACGGTTGTCAGCGCCGGGGCGAAATCGGTCCAGCCGCCGCCGCCGCCCGCCACAAACGACACGGTGGTGGGCTGTATGTCATAGGCAGGTTGCGCCGCCACGGCAGCAGAGCCGGCAGTACCGCCCGAGGTTGCGGACGTCGTATAGGTAACCGAATTGAAACCGCTGCTGCTCCCAACCTGTACGTTCGAGCCATTGCTGTAGGTCCCGGTATGGACCAGGCATACGGTGGTACTGGGCTCGGCCTCGCACAGGGGCGTAATGCTGTTGCCGCCGATGTAGGCCTTCACCGTCCCGCCGGTTCCGGTATCGGCAACAACCGCCGCGGCGACCTGTACCGCCGTCTTGTTTCTGCCCGGCTCGATGTCACCGCTATTCACGTTGATACCGCCGACCCTGATGCTGCGGCCGGAAACGTCATCGTTGATCCTCGGTGTTCCGAAATTATTGGTGGTTCCGCCGTCGAACCTGATGAAGCCGGTCGGTCTTGTTGCCGGAACACCGGCAGCCGCCGCAACTGGCGCCGCCGCGCTGCTGGTGACGACGATCGCTTTGGCGGATCCGCCGTCGGTGGTCGCGGTGAAGGTGATGGTGTCGTTGGGAACGTTGGTCGTGGTGATGGTCTTGCCGAATCCGCTCGGGGTCGTCAGCGCTGCCGCAAGCGCAGTCGCGATGTCGCTTTCCGACGATCCGGCGAGGAAGTTAACGGTGCCGGGCAGAATCGAACTGCCGTCGAAGCTGACATCCGTGATGCGGGTGTTCTGCCCCACGGGCTGGGCGCCGATGACGATCTTGCTGACCGCGGGCGTGGCTGGGACCACGGGCTCCGAGGTGCCCGCCGCGATGGTGAGCGTCTTGCCGTTGTAGAAGGTGCCGATCTGCGGCGCGCTGATGGTGATGGTCGAACCCGAGACCGTCGCGGAAAAGCCCCCCGTGACCTTGTTCTTGATGGTGGTGGCATTGGTGGTGGTGGCCGTGCCACTGGTGATGTCGCTGGTCGTCAGCGCAGGAAAGACGGTGACGCCGTCCAGCGAGATGATGCCGAGCGTGGCTGCCACGCCGGCGAGCTGACCGGTGGTACCGACAGTGATGGTGGCCGTGGCCTTGGTGCCGCCGGAAGTCGACGACGACCCGTTGTAGTAATTATCGACGTCGAAATGCCCGCCCGCGACGCCGCGTCCGCCCGCGGTCAATTCGGTGATCACCGGGAAGCTGACGTCGGGGCTCTGGTTGAACAAGGTGTCGTTGAGCGTGACCAGTTGCACCAGAATCGGTTGCGATTCGACACCGATATCGAGAAACTTGCCGACCGGAATGCCCGCCGAGTGGGGTATGGGCCGGCCAACGCGGCCGGTGGCGACGGTGTCTCCCACCAGTCCGGCGGCAATCACGTCGCCGACGATCTTGCCCGGAGGCGGTGGATCATCGTAAGCTGTATAAACATCGGTGGCGACGTAGGTGTCGCTGGCCAGATAGAGAATTCGGTCGCTGTCGTTAAGCAACAGATCGGCACTCAGGTCGAGGAAGGGCTGGTTCTTGTTGCCGCCGGAAAGATAATCCAGCTCCATCAGCCAGTTCTCGCCGTGCACGGTTGTCGAGGTACCCGAGATCAACGTGCTGACGTTCGGATTGTGGGAGGTAAAGTAAAAACGCTGGTTGGCGACATAGCTGCCCTCACCGACCACCTTTTCACCCGCCGGCAGGGCGACCCTCCAGCCCTTGTCGGTGGTCCAGTCCATCGGATTCGTAGTGACCTGGCGCACCCGCGTGGTGCCAAAGACCCGCTCGGTCAGGGTCTGCGTGACTATACTGCCGGCAACTGCACCATCCCAAATACCGTAGGCATAGTGCACTGTGGTGTCGGTGGTATCCGCGGTGGTGAACATCGCACCCGTGGCGAAATTGATCATGTAGCCGCCGTTCGGATGCAGTGAAACCGCAGGGGTGCCGGTGATCGGTTGCCCGGATGCAAACAGGGCTGTCGCGGTGTCGGTGGCCAGGGTGAACTTCCACAGGGTGCCGTAGAGGTCTCCGGCAAAGACCAGATCGACAGAGCCGTCGTTGTCGGTGTCTACCGCGACCGGGGTAAAGATGCCATTCGGGCTGGCCACCGTACCGTTGGTTCCGGCTTTGATCCCCTTGATGCGCTGGCCGGTATTGGCATCGATGACGTACAGGTAAGCGCCATAGTCGCCACCGTTGTTGTAGCCATTGCCGATTATGACGGCGTCGGTACCCGCCACCTTGGCGATGGTCGGCGTGCCATAGGTATAGCCCAGATTGGCGTAGGCGCCGACGGTGGCCGGCGCGGCGTAATTGACCGTGGTCGGCGTGATTTCCCAGAGCACCTTGGCGGCGACAGCAGCTTCGCTGGCCGCCGTCAGGCCGGCATTGCCGGTGATATTCAGCGCATACAGACCCTTGCCGCCCGCCCCCAGGCCGCCCACCAGTATCCGCTTGCTGCCGGACAAGATGGTCGCGACATTGATCTGGCCATCGACATAGTAGTCACGCACGAATGGAATGGTGGAAAGGCTCTTGATCTTGGAGAGCAGCATCGATGGCACATAGGCCCAGCGCTCATCACCACCATTCACCTGGTCTGCATTGATGGCGTGCAGCATGCCGTCATTGGCACCGACGAATATCGTCGGATCAGTGCTGTCGCTCACGAAAAAGGGGCGTGAATGCACGATGTCGCCCAGCGCAGATGCCCTTTGATGAAAGCTTCCAACTCCGAGCTGAACTTCGTTGCTGCGGTCGCCGCGCAGGTAATTTAGGATATCCGGACCCAGTGTGGCGTCGCCGATCAAGGCCGCCTGCGCGGCAGACAGGCTGCTCGTCCCGCTCCAGCGAAACGCAGTCCCGGTACCATCGTCCTTCATCGTGGCAATGAGCCGCCCGGTGTCGAAATTCTGCAAATCGATATGCGCGGCGGCGCCGCCCGCCCAGGTTTCCGCGTCCGCAGAAAACTCTCCCGCCGCATTTATCCTGTAGGCATACAGGTTTCCGCTGTAGAACTCCTTCTCGTACTCGGTGCGGAAAAGCGTCTCGGTACCGGACCTGAGGTTGAAATTGCTGACCTCGTTCTGCGCAATGTATCCGGTTGGTTGAGTTGCCGGATTGAACGCGGTCAGCGCAATGGCAAGCCGGATCATTGCTGTGGCGAGAACCAGGAAGAAAAGGCCTCCCGCCCAGTACTCTTTCTTGGTCGACGCAATCATGATGCTCGTCCTTTCTAACAGCTCAATACGCTGTAATTCGTCTGTACGAATCTGGTCGCGTTGCGTGCACTGACGCCGCGAGCCGTGACCCGGTAAATGTTGACCTGACTGCAAGCCGTACTCTTGCGCCCCCCCGACGACACGTCGTCGCCGAGCAGCTTGACGTTCTGCGCGAGCAGTTCGATGAGGTAGCGTTGCGACCCACCGGCACTGGTGGCCGCCTCAATCGAATTACTGTTGTCCCAAGTCATGGTCAGCACGTCATTACCGGGAGCGGTCAAGCCGGCCACGTGCCCGATGGGATGCAGATACGGTGTGGTTGCGCTGGAATAGGTAGTGAACCCGCCATTCAGGTAGTTGCTCCCTGTGGCCAGCCAGTTCTCGGCCTCGACCACGGCGGTTTCGGAACTGCTCATCGCCGTGGACTGAAACTGCAGATTGCCGGCGAGTTTGAACTGGATGTCGGAAATACTCATCGACGTGACGCCGATGATCATGATCAGAATAAGGATCAGCAAGCTCGAAATCAGGGCCGAGCCGTCTTGTGCGAGGCGAGAACCGAGAGTGGAGTTGGGCGCCATGACGTGGATCTCAGTTGCGCAGGTGAACCAGAGCAGACCGCAAGTTGCGGCGGAATCCGTCATTCACCGTATAGCTCGTGTCACCCATCGTATAGGTGCCGGTATTGGTATAGCCAGGCTCTGCGGTGGCGCTCCGTGCCAGAATCCACACGCGCACTGTGTCGACGTCATCCCATTCGGTTACCGAGGTATCGACCGACGATCCGGCAATGGCATTGGCATTGTAGTAGCGGGTGTTCAGGTCCGTGGTGTGGCGTCCGTATTGCACCTGCAGGTGTTCGATGCCATTGGCAATTAACTCTGAAGTCATAGACCCATCGGCCTGCAACGATATGCGGTATAGCGCCGGCACGCTTGCATCGTCGGCCGAAGGACCTATCCCGTACACGTAGGTTTGGAGCGCGAAATCGTCCAGACCCTGTGACGGAGTGCCGGCGATGCAGGGCACCTTGTCGAATGGGGCGGCATAGGTCGAGACAGGGGCCGCACAGCCGGTGGCGGGGACTCCGCGGAAGATCTCCCCGGCGTTGTAGGTGGAACGAAAGTACAACGTATTGGCCGCCAGCGCAGTGACCGGAATGCTCGCCACCTTGCGAATTACCAGAATGTCGCCGCGCAGATAGGAGGCCGCAGGAATGCAGTTCGCACTGAATGGATTGCTGTCGTTCGCGCCCCACACCCCTTGCCGGAGATTGGAAACGAAACTGCCGGCCGCGGCGCCCGCCGGGAGGCACTCGTCGGTGATCGGCGTGATCGCGGTAGTCGGCACCGTCGGTTCGGCCCAACTGTTACCGCGAAACCCTGCATGACGCAGGTCGTTGAGTATCGTATCGAGCGCATAGCGGCCATCGAATTCGATTTCCGACGTACGTCGATTTGAACTTGCGCCAGTCCAGCTGCTTGCCAGCATGCCGAGCAGGGCAACGATAATCACCAGGCCGATGGTCATGGCAACCATCATTTCGATCAGGCTGAAACCCTTGGCCCGGCCCGTCGGGATCGAAAAGCGCCGGCGCGGTGCGGAAACGGGCGTATTCATGATTTCAATCGAGGATCGTTCGCGTCAGAGTGAAGGATTCGGCGATCGCGCCGACGCTTGTGTCAGAGGTCTTGGTACGGCGGTCGATCCAACTCACCACGATCGTGTAGGTGCTTGGCGTACCGGTAACCGTGTGGGTGATCGACCAGGAGCTTTGCGGCAGCGCCATGCTGACGGTATTGGCCCATTGCGCGACGTCATAGGCGGCCAACGCCGCCTGGGCGCATGCTGCGGTTTCACAAGTCGTATCGACAGCGGGCGGAGTGCTTGTCAGGGTGACCGCATAGGATCCTGCGATCGCGCCGGCTGCATTGCTTTCCATTCGTTCGGCGATGTCCTGCGCCAAAAACACCGCGTGACTGCGCAGCACGCCGCCCTGCCCCAGCCGCATGGCCGACATCTGCAGGCTTGCGGTGCCGAACAGGGCAATCGCGATGATCACGATCGCGACCATAACTTCAATCAACGACATGCCTTGTTGGCGATCTCGACTTATGGATCCCGATGCGAAAATATTCACGATGGATTGAGCTACAGACTGGAGACGCGCCCGGTCGCGGCTATGGTGATAACCCGCGGCGTGGCGCCGGCCCATGTACCGTCAAGGGTCAATGTCCCCGCCACCGCACTTCCGCTCGCATTGAAGCGCATCACCGCAGCGCTGCCGACAAGGGTCAGCCTGCTGTCGAGCGCGGGACGGGTGTTGATGATGTCGGCGGCAGCGCAATCATTGTCGCTATCCTCATCGGCGCACACCAACCAGCCGTTTTGCCAGTCCGTACCGCTCCCGCATGCAGTTCCGCCGGCGTTTCGCACGCAGACCAGGGCGCGCCGGTTTCGCTTTATCGCCTCGGCGCGCGCCTGATTCAAGTCGCTTACGAGCAGTGTTATGGCCGAGGTGCGGCGGCTACTGTTGGTGAAATCCGTGAACGCGGGAAGCGCAATGGCGAACAAAATCGCCATTACCACCATGACGATGATTAGTTCGACCAATGTGAAACCGCCACTGGCACTTCCGCCGGATTTCATTTGCTTGCGCCGCCTGTACTTTGAAGACAGGCTGATGATTCACGTTCCCGACGTTGTGCGCCATCAGCGAAAGCGGATTGACGATAAGGGAATCCTGACCTTCCGCGATGCCGACGTCACCATTCTCGCAACTGCCGGCCCTGGCGGAACGGTGTGCCCGGCCAGAGTTGCCGCTGGCGGCACGGCGTTGTGCCGCCGCCAGCGGCGATGCGCGGCCGCCGCCGACACGCCGACTGCGGTTCGCCGGCACCACAGCGTGACTTCCCTGGCATCCCGCTGTCTATAATGCGCCGCAAGCCCTGTTCCCGGAGTTCGCCACTTGTCGCTCGCCCATGCCGCAACGGACATTACCGTCGCATCATCGCGGCAGCTGACGCTTTCCGCGATGATGCTGATCGGCATCACCCTGGCGGTGATGATGGCCTTCGCCTTCTGGTCGTGGCGCCGGCGTCAGGGGCTGACGACGCGTCGTCGCCAGGCCGAGTTGGCCTTGCGCGCCTCTGAGGGCCGGCTGCGCCAGCTGTCGAGCCAGTTGCCGGTGGCCTTGTTCGAATACGTCGCCGCGCCGACCCCCGGATTCCGTTCCATCAGCGACGGCGTGGTGCGTTTGCTGCCGGGTACTGCGGCAGAAATGCTGGCCGATCCGCTGGTATTTTTCGCCGGCATCCATCCCGACGATCTTGCCGGCCTGGTCTGGCGCCAGGCGGCGACAGCGGCGCACGAGTTCGAATGGATCGGGCGCAGCCTGCTCGCCGGCGACAGCCCGCGCTGGTTGCAGATCCGCACCACGACGGAGTTCGCGGCAGACGGCACGCGCGTGGTGCATGGCGTGATCCTCGACGTGACGGCCCTCAAGCAGACCCAGCAGGATCTCGAACGCTCGCGCCAGGAATTGCGGCAACTGGCCAGTCATCGTGAAGCACGCATCGAGCAGGAGCGCGCACGCCTGGCGCGCGAATTCCACGACGAACTGGGCCAGGTGTTGACCACCGCGCGCATGCATCTGCAATTGCTCGAACGCAGCCTGCCGGCCGATTCGGCGGCGGCACGCGAGGCCGCGCGCAACATCGAGACGATGATCGCCGAAGCCTACCGCAGCGTGAAGGCGATCGCCTCCGACCTGCGACCGGCGGCGCTCAACCTTGGTCTCACTGCCGCGGTGGAATGGGTGGCGGCGCGCATGCTCGGGGCGGCCGGCATCCGCTACGGCATTTCATTTACCCAGACGGCCGATCGCCTCGACGACGATTATGCAATCGCATTGTTCCGCATCGTCCAGGAATCGCTTTCCAATATCGTTCGTCACGCTGGCGCGCAGAACGTCGACATCACGCTGAGCCATGATCGGGGTGAAATGCGACTGCTGCTGGAAGACGACGGCAAGGGCTTCGACGTACCGGAAGTCGACCATGCCGCGCACTTCGGCTTGCTCGGCATATCCGAGCGCGTCACAGCGCTCGGCGGCACGCTGGAAATCGACAGCAGCCCCGGCAGCGGCACGCGGCTGGCGGTCACACTGCCGCAGGTTCCACTCAAGGCCGACCACGCAGAAGGGAGCACGAACTCACCATGATCAGGATCATCATCGCCGACGACCACACGCTGTTCCGCGTCGGCCTCAGGCAGATGCTGCATTCCTTCGCCGGCATCGAAGTGGTGCAGGAAGCCACCAATGCAGCGGAAGCGCTGGCGGCGGCGAACGCCGGTGGCGCCGAACTGATCGTCATGGACCTGACCATGCCCGGCGCCTCCGGCACCAGCCTGATCGAGCAGATCCGCAAGGCGCAACCCGCATTGCCGATCCTGGTGCTGAGCATGCACGACGAACCGGGAACGGTGCGGCGCGCGCTGCAGGCCGGCGCTTCCGGCTATATCACCAAGGGATCGAGTCCGGATACGCTGTTCACTGCCGTGACCCGGGTCGGCGCCGGCGAGCGCTTCATCGATCCCTCGGTCGCCGCCTCGCTGGCTTTCGACGCGGCTGCCCACGCCGGTGGCGCCGCGCACCAGAGCCTGAGCCCGCGCGAATGGGAAGTGCTGCGCCTGATCGCCCAGGGCGTGATGCTGAACCAGATCGCCGAACTGCTGCATCTCAGCCCGAAGACCGTCACCACCCACAAGACCCACCTGATGGAAAAACTCGGCATCGGCAACAACGCCGACCTGATCCGCTACGCGATCGAACACAGGCTTTTCGATTGAATTCTTCGCCTCTGGCCTGGCCCCTGGCCATCTCGCTGGCGCTGCACCTTGGCCTCGGCTGGCTGCTGTCCGCCGAGTTCGCCGGTCACCTGACGCGCAGTGCGAAGGCGGTCACGCTGACCGTGGTCCTGGCAAGCAAGGAAGTCACCGAAGCCCCGGCGCTTGCGGCCGCAGAACCCGCCCCCACATCGTCGCCGCCGGCGCAGACCGCCGCCGCGCCGGCCGATGCCGCCGGCAAGCTGACGCGCAAGGCCCGTTTTCTGGTCGAGCCCGACCTTGCGGATCTGGAGGAGATAGCGGTGCCGTTTTCCGGCAGCCTGACCCTGCGTCTCCATGTCAGCGCACTGGGCGCGGTTGACCGCGTCATGGTGATCAATAGCGACCCGGTGCCGAAGGAATTGCTCGACGGCCTGGTGAGCCGTTTCGCGCAGGCGCGCCTGACCCCGGCGCAGGCGGGATCGCAGGCAGTGGCCAGCACGCTGGACCTGGTGATCCGTTATGAAGCGGCGCCGGCACTGCCTCTGCGCGGGCGCTGAGCCGCTCTGCATATCGCGCGAAAGAGGGTAGTATCGGCGTCCTGGGGAAGCAATCGTTCGGACCACGCGCATGCAATTCAGGCTGATACTTTCGGTGGGGCTCATCGTGACCTGCGGGATGCCGGCGGCGCTCCTTGCGGCGGATGATGTCTCCGGCATGAAGCTGGAGGATCTGCTGGGGGTCGAGGTACAGGGCGCCTCGCGTTATGCGCAACCGCTGTCGGAAGCGCCCTCCACCGCCACGGTGATTCCCGCCGAGGACATGCGCCGCTTCGGCTTCCGCAACATCGGCGAGGCGCTGCAGTCGGCGCGCGGCGTCTACACCAGCCACGACCGCGGCTACGCCTACCTCGGTGTGCGCGGTTTCAGCCGGCCCGGCGACTACAACTCGCGCTTCCTGCTGCTGGTGGATGGCGCACGCAGCAACGATCCGATCTACGACCAGGCGATGATCGGCAACGAAGCCCCGCTCGACATCGACTGGATCAAGCGTCTCGAATTCGTGCCCGGCCCCTCGTCCGCCAGCTATGGCGGCAATGCCCTGTTCGGCATCGTCAATGCGGTGCTATGGACCGGCGCCGATCTCAACGGCAGCCGCGTTTCGCTCGATGCCAGCGACGGCAGCGGACGCCGCACCAGCCTGCTTTCGGGCGGCCGCAGCGCCGCCGGCCTCGACTGGGTGGCCGGCGTCAGCGCCTACCAGCGCGACGGCCACGATCTCTATTTCGCTGAGTACGACGCGCCGGGGGTCGGCGACGGCATTGCGCACCAGCTCGACGGCGAGCGCTACCTCAAGGCCATATTCAAGGGCAGTTGGGAAAACTGGCGCGGCAGCGCGACCTTCTCGCGACGCCGCAAGGATGTCCCCACGGCCTACTACACTACCGTGTTCGACGCGCCGGGCAACTTCGTGCAGGAGACCGAATATCACGTCGACCTGGCGCGGACCTCGACCCTGGCCGAGGCGCTGGACCATCAGTTGCGCGTGCATTTCGGCCGCTACGCGTTCGACGGCGAATTTCCGTACCCGGCCACCAACCGCGACGAAGCGCGCGCCGACTGGTGGAGCGGCGAATGGCAACTGACCTGGACCGGCTGGCGCAATCACCGCCTGCTCGCCGGCATCGAAGCGCGCAGCTACGTGCGCCTGGAGCAGCGCAACTTCGACCTCGATCCCCGCTTCGACTACCTCGACGACCGCCACCGAGGCCGCACCGCGGCGATTTTCGTGCAGGACGAATGGCGCATCGCGCCGGGCTGGCTAGCCAATCTGGGCCTGCGCATCGATAGCCAAAGTACCGCGCCCTCGATCGTCTCGCCGCGCGGGGCACTGATCTGGCATCCGCGCGACGATATCACCGTCAAGCTGATGGGCGGTCGCGCCTTCCGCGCTCCCAACGACTACGAACGCCATTATGGGGACAGCGGGTTTTCGCAGAAGGGAAATCCCGACCTGAAGCCCGAGCGCATCCGCACCCGCGAGCTCGCGCTCGACTACACGCCGACGCCGAGACTGCGCCTTGGCGTCGGCCACTATCAATACACGCTACGCGACCTGATCGACCAGGAAACCGACCCTGCGGACGGCCTGCTGGTGTTCCGCAACCGCGACCAACTCTCGGCGCGCGGCTGGGAAACCGATTTCGAAACCCTGCTCGACGGCGGCTGGCGCGTGCGCGGCAGCCTGGCCTGGCAGGCTATCACCCAGCCCGGTGGCGAAGCAGTCAATTCGCCGCGGCGCCTGGGCAAGCTGCTGGTCGACGGACCGCTCGCCGCGCTAGGCGCGACGCTGGGCCTCAATCTGCAGGCAGTCGGCCCACGCCGCAGCCTGCAGGGCGACGTCGCCGGCTATGTCACCGGCAATCTGGTGCTGCGCCAGGCGCAGCAGCGCCGCTATGGCCAATGGAGCCTGGGCATATACAACCTGGGGGACACACGTTATCGCGACCCGGTCGGTCCGGAAAACGCACCGATAGATACCCTCGAACGCGACGGGCGACAGTGGCGCCTGCGCTGGGAACTGGAGATCTGATGTGGCGGCGGCTGTGCCGGACGATGCTGCCGGCATTGCTGCTGGCCTTGCCCTGCCATGCGGCATGGGCCGCTGAACGGGCTGACGAAAACGAGGTCAAGGCAGCGGTAATCTACAATTTGCTGCTGTTTGTCCAGTGGCCGCCACAGGCGACGTCGGCCGGCTTTCACTTGTGCGTGCTGGACGAAGGCGCTTTGACCATGGCCTTGCGTCGCCATGACGGCAAGAAGGTGCTGGGGCAGGCGCTTACCGTCCAGCGCAGCGGAACCACGCCCGAGGAGCTCGACCGTTGTGCCGCAGTGATGGTGGAAGCCGGCAACGCCGGCCTCCTCGCACGACTCGGTGCGTTGGCCCGCACCCGCGCATTGCTGGTGATCGCCGAGGGAAGCAACGCCGTCGACCGCGGCGCCATGATCGGCCTGCATACCGATGGCGGACGCGTGACCTTCGACATCAACTATGGCGCGATGAAAAAGAGCGGCCTCGCACCGAGTTCCAAGATTCTGAAACTTGCACGCACCTTGATCGAGTGAGTGCATGACCCATACCCGCCTGCTCAACTACTGGCGACTCAGTCTGGTGTCGACCGGCAGTGCCCTGCTGATTGCCCTGCTGATGCTGCTTGGCTACCACGCCCACAGCCTGCGCGAGCACCTGCAGAACAACCTGACGATGCAGGCACGCCTGCTGGGCGCCAATCTCACGGCAGCCATCGTGTTCGAAGACAGCCGCACGGCCGCGGAGATCATCGGCACCGCCGACGCATCGCCGATCATCATCGAGGCTGCCGTCTATCGCGCCAACGGCAGCCTGATGGCACGCTTCCAGCGCCCGGAAGCGCAACGCCAGCTCGGTGAGGAGGCCCCGGCCGCGGGGCATGTGTTGTCATTCGTCGATCTGCGCCTGACGCTTCCCGTGCACCTGGAGGGACGGGTCGTCGGCAGCATTGCCTTGCGCGCCTCGTTGCGTGATCTGTATGGCGAACTCGGCCGGGTTTTCGGCAGCATGCTGTTGATCCTGACCGCTTCCGCCGTGCTCGGAACCTATGCCAGCCGCAAGATGCGCATGCAGATGATCGCGGCGGAAAACGAGATCGAGCGCATGGCGCTGTACGACCGGGTTACCGGGCTGCCCAATCGCCATGCCTTCGAGCTGAGCCTGGCCCAGGCGCTGCAGCGTCACGCGCGCAACGGCGGCGGATCAGCCCTGCTTTACATCGATGTCGACGGTTTCAAGACGGTCAATGACCAGTTCGGCCACCAGGTCGGCGATGCGGTGCTGAAAGCCGTCGGTGTGCGGCTGGAAAGGGCGCTGCGCGGCGCCGATATCGTCGCGCGCATCGGCGGCGACGAGTTTGCCGTGATATTGAGCGACACCGCGATCGCCGAAGATGTCGAGCGCGTTGCGGCAAACCTGGTGCGAATTGCCGCCGAACCCTTCGCTACCGGCGGCGCCCCGGCGCACATCGGATTCAGCATCGGCATCTGCATGATTCCGCAGTCCGCGACGGATATCGATAGCGCGCTGCGCAACGCCGACCTGGCGATGTACCACGCCAAGCAGATGGGCAAGAGCACTTACCAGTTCTTTTCGGAAGCCATGGTGGAGGATGCCAGGCGATTCCAGGAAGGAAGCTGCGGCACGGCCCTGGCCAGGGAATGACGGGCTGCGTGGCACCAAACGGCTTGCCGGCAGAATGAATCGAGGATCTCGTAGATGAGCGCGAACGACAACGAAACTTGCGGACTCGGACTGGCGCCGGCCACGGCGGGCGACTACCGCGAACTGGCGCGCCGGCGGCTGCCGCGCCACCTGTTCGACTACCTCGACGGCGCCGCCTATGAGGAGATCACCGCGCAGGAGAACCAGCAGGCCTTCCGGCGCCTGCGCCTGCGCCAGCGCGTGATGCGCGACGTCTCGCAGTTGAACTTGGCCACCCGCGTGCTGGGCCAGGACTTGGCGCTGCCGCTGGTGCTCGCCCCGCTCGGCCTGGCCGGCGTCATGGCGCGCCGTGCCGAGGTACAGGCGGCGCGCGCCGCCGAAGGCGCCGGCGTGCCCTTCTGCGAATCGACGGTGTCCATCTGCTCGATCGAGGAGGTGCGTGCCGCCACCGCGGCGCCTTTCTGGTACCAGCTTTATGTCATGCGCGACCGCGGCTACGCCAGGGAGCTGATGGCCCGGGCGCAGGCCGCCGGCTGCCCGGTGCTGGTGCTGACCGTCGACCTCGCGGTGATGGGTGCGCGCTACCGCGACATCCGCAACGGCATGGGCGGCGGCCTGTCGCCCGGGGGCAAAATGGCCAAGGCCTGGGACCTGGCATCGCATCCGCGCTGGCTGCTCGACGTCGCCATCCGCGGCAAACCGCTGATGTTCGGCAACCTGACCATGGCGGTGCCCGATGCACACAGCCTGCCGGCCTTCAAAGCCTGGGTCGATAGCCAGTTCGACCCGCGCATCACCTGGGCCGACCTGGACTGGGTGCGCGAGAACTGGCCGGGCAAGATCCTGCTCAAGGGCATCCTCGACGTGGACGACGCGCGCCTGGCGGCGGCTGCGGGGGCCGACGGCATCGTCGTCTCCAACCACGGCGGACGCCAGCTCGACAGCGTCGCGGCCAGCGTCGATGCCTTGCCGCGCATCGTCGATGCGGTCGGCGAAAAGCTTGAAGTGCTGCTGGACGGCGGCGTCAGGAGCGGACTCGACGTGGTCAAGGCGCTGGCGCTGGGCGCCAGGGCCTGCATGCTCGGCCGCGCCTGGGGTTACGCCGTCGCCGCGCGCGGCGAAGCCGGCGTGGCCCACATGTTGTCGGTGATGAAGAGCGAAATGGCCGTGGCCCTGGCGCTGTGCGGCGTCAGCGATGCGAAGGCGCTGGATCGGTCGGCGCTGCTCGACGCTTCGCCGTAGTACCATCCGCAGCGGCGAGGAGAGCGTACTTTGCTCGACCGCCTTGCTGCGCAGGTGCTTCATCAGCGGCAACTCTTGCGCGGCTACTTCGTGGTGCGTATCGCCGCCAGGATGCCCTGCATCAGGGCCAGCGGCGTCGGCGGACAGCCGGGAATGCGCAGGTCGACGCCGACCACGTTGTCCACCGCGCCGCAACTCGCATAGCTCTCGCCGAACACCCCGCCGTTGCAGCCGCAGTCGCCCACCGCCACGACCAGCTTGGGATCGGGCGTGCAGTCGTAGGCGATGCGCAGCGCATTTTCCATGTTCCGCGTCACCGGCCCGGTCACCAGCAGCATGTCGGCATGGCGCGGACTGGCGACGAACTTGATGCCGCGGCCTTCGAGGTTGTAATAGGGATTGTTGAGGGCGTGGATCTCCAGCTCGCAGCCGTTGCAGGAACCGGCATCGACCTCACGTATGGTCAGGGCGCGGCCGAGCACATTCAGGATCTCGTCGTGCAGCCGGTCGATCTCGCGCTGCGGCCCGCCCTCGGCTTCGGGCATGGGCTCGGTCAGAATGCCGGTGCGGAAGATGTGGCGCAGAAGCGGGATCACAGATCGACTCCGGAATAAGACAAGTTGAAGGACTTGTTGATCAGCGGGAAGTCGGGAACGATGTCCTTGAGCACCGCGTGTTCCAGCGCCGGCCAGGCCTGCCATGACGGGTCGTGCGGATGCACCCGGGCCAGCCTGCCGTCGCCGGCGAACTGGACGCCGACCAACACCTCGCCGCGCCAGCCTTCGATCACGCCGAGGCCGCTGGCGTCGCCGGTCGGCGCGACTTCGACCCGGATCACACCGCCCGGCAGGCCGAGCGCGATTTCGCGCAACAGGCGCAGCGATTCGTAAATCTCGCCGAAGCGCACGGCGACGCGCGCGGCCACGTCGCCGCGCTCGTCGGTGACCGGACGCACGCCGAGTTGGGCATAGGGCGCCGGCGGCGTGTAGCCCTGGCGGTGGGCGCGGCCGTCGAGCAGGATGCCGCTGGCACGGGCGGCCATGCCGGACAGCGACAGCTCGCGTGCCAGGGTGGCGTCGAGCGCGCCGGTGGTGGCGAAACGATCCTGCAGGCCGGCGTGTTCGTCATAGAGTTTGCACAGTTTCCTGACTTCGCCACGCACCACTCCGCACTGTTCGACCATCGCGCCAAGCGCACCGGCGTCGACGTCCATGACGACGCCGCCCGGCACGATGCGATCCATCATGAAGCGGTGACCGAACATCTGCTGGTTCAGGCGCAGCCAGTCTTCCTTGAGGCGCATGAACTGGGTCAGGCCGAAGGCAAAGGCGGCGTCGTTGCCCAGCGCACCGAGGTCGCCCAGATGATTGGCGACGCGCTCGCGCTCGAGCATCAGCGCACGCAGCATCAGGGCCCGCGGCGGCGGCTCGACGCGGCACGCGGACTCCACCGCGTCGGCATAGGCCCAGGCGTAGGCGCAGGTCGAATCACCGGAGACGCGGCCGACCACACGCGCGCCATGCGCGAGGTCGGCGCCGATGAACAGCTTCTCGACGCCCTTGTGCTGGTACCCCAGCCGCTGCTCCAGGCGCAGCACGCGCTCGCCGACGACCGAGAAGCGGAAATGGCCGGGCTCGATGATGCCCGCATGGATCGGGCCGACCGGAATTTCGTGGGCGCCCTCGCCGCCGACCTTGACGAACTCGTAGTCGCTGGGGAAATTGTCGAAGCCGGCTGAAAAAGGGGCCAGGCTCGAATTTTTGGATTCGTTAAATTCGAGCCTGGCCCCTTTTTCCGCTTCGGCATCGTGTCGCAGCGGATACCAGTCCGCCGGCCAGGCGCCGTGGCGCAGCCAGGGCCGCTGGTCGCTGCCGTCGCTGGCGATGCCGACCAGGTCGCGGGTGGCGCGCTGCATGCGATTCGCCGCCGGAAAAATGCCGGACAGGTCGGGATAGACCGGGCACTGGTCACCCTCGGCCGCCAGGTCGAGGCTGAGCCAGGGCCAGCCCTCGTCGAGGGCGAACACGCAATGCAGGCGATAGCCGGCGCCCTGCTGCCGCCTATCCTCGCCCCACAGCGCGGCTAGGCGGCCCTGGTGGCGATGGACGGAAATCGCGAAGCGCAGCATGTCTTCGCCGTCCGCGGCGCGGCCGCGCCACACCGGGGCGCCTGGCCCTGGCTGGCGGACGAATTCGATGGGTTCGGCGTGGAAGATCATGGTTGTGAACAGACCCTAGCCGAGCATGCGCGAGGCTTCGTGGAACCAGCGCGTCAGATAGGGCGGAATATAGAGTCCCAATGTCAACACGATGCCCAGATGCAGGAACACCGGCGTGATGGCCGGCGCATGCGGCAGGCGCTTGGCCTCGGTCTCGCCGAACACCATGGGCTGGACCTTGCCGAAGATCGCGGCGAAAGCCACGCCCAGCCCCAGCAGCAGGATCGGCGTCGCCCACGGGTGGTATTTCATGGCATGGGTGAGGATCATGAATTCGCTGGCGAAGACGCCGAAGGGCGGCATGCCAAGAATGGCCAGCGTTCCGAGCATCAGCCCCCAGCCGATCAGCGGATTGATCTTGATCAGGCCGCGGATGTTCTCCATCAACTGGGTGCCGGTCTTCTGCGTGGCATGGCCGACGGCGAAGAAGATCGCCGATTTGGTCAGCGAATGCATGGTCATGTGCAAGAGGCCGGCGAAATTGGCCACCGGACCGCCCATGCCAAAGGCGAAGGTGATGAGGCCCATGTGCTCGATCGAGGAATACGCGAACATGCGCTTGACATCCTTCTGCCGCGACAGGAAGAAGGCCGCAACGAGCAGCGTGAACAGGCCGAAGCCCATCATCAGGTTGCCGGCGAAATTTCCGGGAATGGCGCCGTCGGCCAGTACCTTGCAGCGCAGGATGGCGTAGAGCGCGACGTTCAGCAGCAGGCCCGAAAGCACCGCCGAGACCGGCGTCGGGCCTTCGGCGTGGGCATCTGGCAGCCAGTTGTGCAGCGGCGCAAGACCCACCTTGGTGCCGTAGCCGACCAGCAGAAAAATGAAGGACAGGGCCATGATGGTCGGCTCGAGCTGGCCCTTGACGTCGATCAGGTGGGTCCACAAAAGCGCGTTGCCGGACTCGCCCAACACGCGCTCGGCGGCAAAGTAGAGCAGGATGGTACCGAACAGCGCCTGGGCGATGCCGACGCCACACAGAATGAAGTATTTCCAGGCCGCCTCCAGGCTGGCCGGCGTGCGGTAGAGCGACACCAGCAGCACCGTGGTCAGCGTCGCCGCTTCCATCGCGACCCAGAGGATGCCGAGATTGTTGGTGGTCAGCGCCGCCAGCATGGTGAACATGAAGAGCTGGTACATGCTTTTGTAGAGCCGCAGGCGCGGTGCGCTGAGCTTGCCGTGCTCGCGCTCGTTCTTCATGTAGGGGCCGGAGAATATGCTGGTGGTCAGGCCGACGAAGGCGGTCAGCGCGACGAAGAACACATTCAGCGAATCGATGAAGAATTGCTCGCCGAAGGCGAAGCGCGGACCGCTGGCGACGATCTCGACGGTCAGGCCGGCCGCCGCGGCAAAGGTGCCGAGACTGGCAATGATGTTGAGGTTGGGCGCCCACTCGCGTTCGCCGACCACCGTCAGCAGCGCGCCGCTGACCAGGGGAATCGCGAGCATGAGAACGAAGAAATCCATATTGGCTAGATGCCGATCAAAATCATTGACCACAGAGACACAGAGACACAGAGACAGGCAGAAAGGCTTTTGATTTCCTCTGTGTCTCTGTGTCTCTGTGGTGAAAAGTTCTTCATCTTCTAGTTGTCTTTCAGCTGTTCCATGTTGCGAATGTCGAGACTGTCGAACTGGTCGCGGATCTGGAAGAAGAACACGCCCAGGATGATCACGCCGACCAGCACGTCGAGCGCGATGCCCAGTTCGACCACCATCGGCATGCCGTAGGTGGCGCTGGTGGCGGCGAGGAACAGGCCGTTTTCCATCGACAGGAAACCGACCACCTGGGTGATGGCCTTCTGCCGCGTGATCATCATCAGGAAGGCCAGCATCACCACTGCCAGCGCAATGCCCAGGGTGCCGCGCGTGATGGTGTGGGACAGCTCCGAAATCGGCAGCGCGACATTGAAGGCGACCATGACCAGCACGATTCCCACCAGCATGGTGGTCGGGATGTTGATCAGCGCCTCGACCTCGTTCTTGACGTTGAGCTTGCGCACCAGCCGATGCAGGATCCAGGGCAGCAGCAGCACCTTGAGCAGCAGCGTGAGGCCGGCCGAGTAATACAGGTGCACCTGGCTGGTGGTCACCGCCGCCACCAGGGTCGCCAGGCACAGGGTCAGCCCCTGCAGGGCGAACAGGTTGATCAGCGCCAGTATCCGCCGCTGCGCCAGCATGGCGAAGGCCAGCAGCAGGATCACCGCCGCGAAAAGATTGATGAGCTGCGCAGAAAACGGAATTGCGGAACTCATACCCGGCTCTCCAGCAGCAGGCGCACCAGCAGTCCGAGCACTGCCAGCATGAAGGCGGTACCGAGAAACTCGGGCGCGCGGAAGATGCGCATCTTGGCGTTGATGGTCTCGATCACGGCCAGCAGGAAGCCGCCGATGCTCAGTTTGAACAGCAGCAGCGGTATCGCCGCGACCAGCGCCAGGAAGCTGTCGCCCGATGCGATGCCCCAGGGAAAAAACAGCGCCAGGCCGAGACAGGAGTAGGCATAAAGCTTGAGGCTGGCCGCCCATTCGAGCAGCGCCAGATGGCGGCCGGAATACTCGAGGATCATCGCCTCGTGGATCATGGTCAGTTCGAGATGGGTGGCCGGATTGTCCACCGGCACGCGGGCATTCTCGGCGAAGGAGACGAAGGTGAAGGCGATGCCGGCAAAGGCCAGGCTCGGGTAGATCACCAGATCGCGATGGGCCAGGGTATCGACGATGGTGGCGACCGAGGTCGACTGGGCGATCATGGCCAGGGTAAAAATCACCATCAGCAGCGCCGGCTCGGCGAGAAATCCAATCAGCATTTCGCGGCGACCACCGAGGCTACCGAAGGAAGTGCCGACATCCATCGCGGCGAGCGAAATGAAAATCCGCGCCAGACCGAATACGCCGACCAGGGCGAGGGCGTCGGCGGCCGGCGCCAGCGGCAGGTCGGTGGACAGCGTGGGAATAATGGCGCAGGCCAGCACCATGCAACCGAAGACCACGAAGGGCGCGACGCGGAACAGGGACGAAGCGCCATGCGCCAGTACCACATCCTTGTGGAACAGCTTCTGCAGCATGTAGTAGGGCTGCAGCAGCGGCGGCGCACTGCGGCTTTGCAGCCAGGCCCGGCATTGCCCCACCCAGCCCGACAGCAGCGGCGCCAGCGCCAGCGCCAGCAGGATCGCGAAGGCCTGGCCAAACAGTCCCGAGACGGAAATCATGGCCGCGCCACCAGCAGGAGCACCAGCAGGGTGATGAAGCTGTACATCAGATAGACGGCAATGCGCCCGCCCTGCAGGGTGACGATCAGCGTCGACAGCCGGGCGGCCAAGCGGGCCAGCGGCAGGTAGAGCCAGTACCAGAAATGATCCTCGACCTTGACGCTGTAATGCGGTGCGGTGTCGCGCGCGGTCGGGAAATGCCGGAGCATGCGGAACATCGGCTCGAAGATGCGGCGGATCGGCTGGCTGAAGCCCTCGGCGGTGTCCTGCGCGCGCGGGCCCTGGAAGTAGTAGCCGCAGTCCCATGCCGTGGTGCGACGCACGCGTCCATGGTAGAGATGGCGCACCAGCCAGCGGCCGAGCAGCAAGGTGGACGCGATGGTGACCAGGAAGATCATCGGCTCGTAGCTGGCGCGTTCCGGCGAAATAGGCGCCAGCATCCACCAGCCCTGCTCGTTCAGCTTGTCGGCCAGACCCGTGCCGAGCAACTGGCGCGTGGCCGCGTCGATGCGCAGGATGACCGTCGAGGGAAAGATGCCCAGCAGCAAGGTGATCAGCGCCAGCCACACCAAGCCGACTTTTTCCCAGCTGCCGGCATCATGAGCGTCCTTCAGCCCGGGCTCGCGCATCTGGCCGAGGAAGATGATGCCGTAGAACTTGACCATGGCGAAGCCGGCCAATGCGGCGACCAAGACCACCAGCGCGGCGGCCACCGGCACCACCATGTTGAGCCAGGGGTGCGGCAGGCCCGGCGAAAACAGGAAGCTTTGCAGCAGCAGCCACTCCGAAACAAAGCCCGACAAGGGCGGCAAGCCGGCGCTGGCGACCACGCCCGCCAAGGCCAGCCAAGCCACCCAGGGCATGCGATGGATCAGGCCGCCGAGCTTGCCCAGGCTGCGCTCCTTGGTCGCGTGCAGCACCGAACCGGTGCACAGGAACAGCAGGCTCTTGAAGGCGGAATGGGCCAGGCAGTGGTAGAGCACTGCCGTCATGGCCAGGGCCGCCAGCGCCTCCATGCGGTAGGCATGGAAGATCAGGGTCAGGCCGATGCCGACCGCTATCAGGCCGATATTCTCGATCGACGAATAGGCCAGCAGCCTCTTCATGTCGCTTTGCACCGTGCTGTAGAGCACGCCGAAAAGCGCCGTGACCAGACCCACCGCCAGCGCCACCACGCCCCACCACCAGATCGTCGTGTGCAACAAGTCGAAGCTCACCCGCAGCAGGCCGTAGATTGCCGTCTTCAGCATCACGCCGCTCATCATCGCCGAGACCGGCGAGGGTGCCGCCGGATGCGCCTCGGGCAGCCAGACGTGCAGCGGCACCAGGCCGGCCTTGGCGCCGAAGCCGGCCAGCGCCAGGAGGAAGGCCGCCGAGGCCCAGAACGGCGACAGCTCCTGGGCGCGCATGCCGGCAAAGCTGTAGTCGCCGGCGCCGCCGGTCATCACGCCGAAGGAGAGCAGGATGGATATGGCGCCGATATGGGCGATAAGCAGGTAGAGAAAGCCGGCGCGGCGTATCTCGGCGTGCTGATGGTTGGTGGTGACGAGGAAGAAGGACGACAGCGCCATGCTCTCCCAGGCCACCATGAAGGCGTAGGCGTCGTCGGCCAGCAGCACCAGCAGCATGCTGGCGAGAAAGACGTGGTATTCGAGACAGAGCACGCCGGGCGCGGTGCCCTCGCCTTCCCGGAAGTAGCCGGCGGCGAAGATCGAGATGCCGACCGAGGCGAAACCCAGCAACAGGGCGAACACGGCGGACAGATTGTCCAGGCGCAGGTGGAAGGGCAGGTCCGGCAGGCCGATGGCCAGCACCGCGGTCTCTGCCTGACCGCCCAGCGACGCCAGCGCCGTCAATCCCACCAGCATAGCGACGAGCGCACCGAGCGGAAACAGGATCTTGCTGATGAAGTAGGTATTGCGCGGCGCCGCCAGCCCCAGCAGCCCGACAGCCAGCCAGGCGCAAGAAGCAATCAGCAGGAAATCGACGTGCAGGAGGCTGGTCATGGTGGCGGGATCAGGCGCAATTCTAGCAGCGTCAGCCGCCCCGAGGCGCCCCACTGCCGGCGCCGGGCTATCCTGCCGCTCCGGCAAGACGCCGCGCCATGGCCAATCGGCAGCAGGCTGGCGTCATGGAGCGGTCAGAACACCAGGTTCATCATGACCATCAGCACCACGATGAACAGCAGCGTCATGATGCCGCCGGCGCGCATGAAGTCGGCCACCCGGTAGCCCGCCGGCCCCATGATGAGTGCATTGACCTGGTGGGTCGGCAGGAAGAAGGAGTTGGAGGTCGCCAGCGCCACGGTCAGCGCAAACACTGCCGGGTTGGCGCCGGCGCCGATCGCGATATTCACCGCCAGCGGCACCAGCAGCACGGTGGCGCCGACGTTCGACATCACCAGCGTGAAGAAAGTCGCCAGCACCGCGATGGCCAGCTGGATCACCCAGATCGGCGTGCCGCCGAGCAGCGCCAGCGTCTGTTGCGCGATCCACGCCGCGGTGCCGCTGGTTTCCACCGCAAGGCCGAGCGGAATCAGGCTGGCGAGCAGGAACACGGATTTCCAGCTCACCGCTTGGTAGGCCTCCTCGATCTTCAGCACGCCCGCGAGAATCATGCCGATCGCACCGCTCATCAGCGCGATCGAGAGGCGGATGTCGGTAAACAGGATCAGCACCAGCGTGATGCCGAAAAAAGCCAGCGCCTGCCTGACCTTGTGCGGGCGCAGTTCCTCGTGCGGATACTCGGTGGTGATGACGACGAAGTTCTTGTCCTGTTCCAGGTGCGCCAGGGCTTCCCAGCTGGTATGTACCACCAGCGCATCGCCGGCCTGCAAGGGCATGTCGCGGATGCCGTCGCCTTCGCGCAACGTCGCGCCGCCGCGGTGCAGCGCCGTCATGGAAATGCCATAGGTCTTGCGCATCCAGACATCGCGCGCGCTCTTGCCGATAAGGTCCGAGCGCGGCGGAATCACCACCTCGGCAATGCCCGCCTTGGTGGGCGCGAGTTGTTCGGCGAAGGTTTCGAGATCTTCGCGCAGGCGCAGACCGCTGTTCGCGGCGAATTCACGCAGGCGCTCCGGCGCGCCGAGCAGGCCCAGGACGCTGCCGCCGACGATCTGGACGTCGCGCGACGGCCCCATGCGCAAGTCGTCGCTGCCGCGCAGGATGGCGATCACGCGCAGCCGGTTCGGGCCCTCGATGTCATTGATCAGCTTGCCGACCAGCGGACTGTCCGCCGTCACCACCGCCTCGTAGATCGCGTAATCGAGCCCATACAGTTGCTGGAAGTAATCCACCGCATCGGCGCCGCTGACCACGTCGACTGCCGCCTTTCCCGGCAACACGAAGCGTCCGGCGAGCACGAAATAGGCGATGCCGGTGCCGAGCAGCGCAAGGCCGATCGGCGTTACCGAAAACAGCGACCAGGTCGCCATCTGCTGTGCCGCCGGCAGGGCCTTGTTGGAGGTGAGGATCAGGTCGTTGAGCAGGATCAGCGGGCTCGAACCGACCATGGTGATGGTGCCGCCGAGGATTGCGCAGAAACCCATGGGCATCAGCAGGCGCGACATCGCGAGTCCGGTGCGCGCCGAAATGCGGCTCACCACCGGCAGGAACAGCGCGGCGGCGCCGACGTTCTGCATGAAGCTGGAAATGAAGCCGACCGAGCCCGAAATCGCCGGGATGATGCGCGCCTCGGTGCGGCCGGCGTATTTGAGGATGGTGCCGGCCACCTTGCCCATCAGGCCGGTCTTGTCCAGTCCGGCGCCGATGATCATCACGGCGATGATGGAAATCACGGCGTTGCTGGAGAAGCCGCGGAACAACTCGGTGGGCGGCACCAGAGGCTTGGCCATGCCCAATGCCGCACCGAAATGGCTGATCAGGCCGAGTATCACCATGATGCTGACCGCGGCGACGTCGACGCCGACCACCTCGAAGGCGAACAGGAACACCGTCAGCAGCAGGATGCCGAGCACCACGGCTACCTCGATACCGGGGGCCACCGTAGCTGCGGCGCCCCACATCAGCAGGAAGCAGGCGGCGGCGATGAGGATCTTGGGCGACGGTTTTTTCATGATCGGGCTGGACGGTGAAGAGTTGGTGCTGGCGTTACGGCGCCGGGGCTGTCGCGGCGGCGACAGGTCGATTTTTGAGCAGGGTCGAGGCGTGCTCCCTGCCTGCCGCCGACGCGGCCGCATACGCAGCTTCGATGGCCAGGTCGGCGGTGGGGAAGATATTCGGCTGGCCGATGTAGTCGAACAGGCCGGTGGCATGCATGACGTCGATCACCTGCTTCTTGAGGCCGGAGAACAGCACCGTGATGCCGCTGGCACGCAAGCGCTCGACCAGGTGGCGCACCACCTCCTCGCCCGAGGCATCGAGCTCGTTGATGCCGTCGCCGACCACCAGCAGGTAGGCCACCTGCGGGTTGCTGGCGACGGCTTCGAGCAGGGCGTCCTCGAAGTAGGAGACATTGGCGAAGTAGAGTCGGCCGTCGAAGCGCACCGCGACCACCACGCGCGATTCGGGCAACTGGTTCACCTTCACGTCGCGCAGCGTGCCGTCGTGATAACGGCCGAGGATGGCGACGCGCGGCGTCATGGTGCGATAGAGATAAAGCAGGATGGCCAGCCCGGCGCCGAGCATGATGCCCTTGTCAAGGTGGGGCGCCGCCGCCAGGGTGGCGACGAAGGTGACCACCGAGGCGATGCCGTCGTGCCGGTTGGCCTGCCAGGCGTGCTTGATGGCGCCGAAGTTGATCAGGCCGATCACCGCCATGATGATGACGGCGGCAAGCACCGCCTGCGGCAGGTGGTAGAGCAGCGGCGTCAGGAACAGCAGGGTCAGCAGCACGAATGCCCCGGTGATGACCGAGGACATGCCGGACTTGGCCCCGGCGTTGATATTCACCGCCGAGCGCGAGAAGGAGCCGGAAACCGGGAAGGACTGGGTCAGGCTGCCGACCAGGTTGGCCAGGCCCTGGCCAATCAGTTCCTGGTTGGGGTCGATTTTCTGCCGAGTCTTGGCGGCGATGGCCTTGGCGATGGAAATCGCCTCCATGAAGCCCACCAGCGAAATCACGATGGCCGCGGCGAGCAGGCTGACAAAGGCTTCCCAGGAAAATTTTGGCAAGCTGACGGAGGGCAGGCCCTCGGGAATGCGGCCGACCACCTGGCCACCGCCGGTCAGGGTGATCTCGCCGCCCGCGCCATGGACGGTGCGGGTGATGCGCCAGCGATGACCTTCGGTCTGCAGCCCCGCCGGCACCTTGCCCTGGGCGAAGTAGACCGCCGGCTTGCCGTCGCCGGCGGGCACCTGCTCCAGCACGGTGGCGCGAATGGCGCGGCTGCGACGGCGGTTTTCATCCTCGCGATCCTTGAGCTGCAGCTTGAGCAGTTCGATCTCATAGCGCAGCCGGGCTACATCGTGAGCCGATTCGCTGCCGGCCTTTTGCAGCTTCCTGAGTTCGCCATTGCCGGCGGCAAGCTGGTCGTTGATCTCCCTGATGCGCGCCTCGGTGCGCACGAATTCGCCGAGCAGCGTCTGCGCCTCGGGCTCGGCAATCTGCTCGATGCTCGCGCTGGCGCTGCGCTCGAAGCCGATCTGCCACGAGACCACGGTGGTCAGGGCGACCGCGATCAGCACGCCGGGCAGCTTGGGCGCCTGTCTGCGGATCGCCCACATGATGGCGATCGCAGTTGCGCCCATGGCCAGGGTCGGCAGATGGGTGTCTCCGACCAGCTGCACGACGCCCCAGATGTCGCTGACGAAGGACTCGGAGCGCCCCATCGGCACGCCGATCAGCTTGTTCACCTGGGACAGGCCGATGATGATCGCCGCCGCATTGGTGAAGCCGACGATGACCGGGTGCGACAGGAAATTCACCACCACGCCGAGCTTGAACACGCCCAGCGCGAGCTGAAAGATGCCGACCAGCAGGGCCAGCATGATCGCCAGCGCGACGAAGGCGTCCGAGCCCGGCGCCGCCAGCGGCGCCAGCGAGGACGCGGTGAGCAGCGAGGCGACCGCCACCGGCCCGGTGCCGAGCTGGCGCGACGAGCCCCACAGCGCCGCCACCACCACCGGCAGAAAAGCCGCATAGAGTCCGTAATAGGCCGGCAGACCGGCCAGCTGGGCATAGGCCATCGACTGCGGCACCAGCACCAGCGCCACGGTGAGGCCGGCAATGAAGTCGGCACGCAGCGTCGCCCCGGAATAGGGAAACCAGGTCAGGAAGGGCAGGAAGCGTTGCAGCAGCAGCGGAAAACTCATATTCCGGGGTAGGTTGCGCAGCGTCCGGGAGTACGGCCTACACCCGTTCTTGACGCTCTCTTGACGAAGCGTCAGATAGTAGCAGCGCCTATTACACCGAGGCCAACAAGGTTTTTATTCCGCAATCAGGGAAGCGTATTCCGCCGTGTCACCAGCGCCAACTCTTGCCCGGACGCCGCCAACCCGGGCGCGATCGCGCCCAGCGCAGCGGCGAACTCCGCATCGCTCATAAGCCGCGCCAGCAGTGCCGCGTCGAGTACCTCGAAGCTGCCCCGGTGCGCGCGCAGGTAGGCACGGCCGCTGTCGCGATCGACGAATTCCAGCGTCGCGATGCGCCGCACGCATTCCCTGAGGAAGCCGGAATTCGCGGCGACCGTCAGATCGGACGACGCCGGGTAGAGCTCGGCCGGCGCGCCGGCATGGATGTCGACCTTCTGGTAGCGCTCGATGTCGATGAAGGCGGCCGGATCGTAAATCACCATCCGGTCGCGGTCGCCGCTGGCGATGGTCTTGGGAAAGCTGCCGCGCGCCACGCGGTTGTCGAGGAAGACGTAGCGGTAGTCGGGGCGCGGGCTGGCCAGCCATTTGAACAGGATCTTCGGCATGCCGCGGTAGGCCTCCACACCGTGCGCCAGGAAATCCTCCACCGCCTTGTAGCGGCCGCGCTCCAGCGCCCGCTGCCAGCCGCGCAGCACGGTGGTCTCGGGCGGCGTGACGATGAAGTACATGTACATGGTGTGCACGTAGCGCGCATAGGTGTCGTGCAGCACCCGCGCCACCTTCTCGGCGGTGAAACTGTCGAAGCGGAAGCGATCGACCAGCAGGTGCGGGATGGCGTGCTCGCGATCGGCCTTGTCGCGGATGTAGCGATCGAGCTTGCCGTCGATCACCATCAGCTCGCGGCTGGTCAGGTGGCCGGCATATTTGCGCGCCCGCCCGAGCGATTCGTAGTCGAGCAGCTGGCGCCGCCAGACATCCGGGCTGATCGTGGCATAGCCGTCGGCGGCGATGCCCTGTTCGCGCAGGACCTGCTTGAGCATGGGCCGCAGCGAACTCTTGCCGGCCGCCGAGGCGCCTTTCAGGCTAATCAGCACCGGCGCCGCCTGGGTGGCGACGCGGACGTAGCCTTCCGCGTCGATCGCCGCGACGACCCAGGGCGCGATCATCTGGCCGATCAGCTGGCTGCCCTGGCTGTTGCAGACGTGGCGCGCGACCAGCTTCGCCAGCAGGTCGCGGTCCGCGCCGAGGCGGCCGCGCTTGCCGGCAATCGCGCCAAGCACCCGGTAGAGGCTCTTGTACGCGGCGCGCCGTAGCGGATCTTCGGTGCCCAGGCCCAGCCTCTTGTAGTCCGCGACGATGCGGTACTCGCGCTCGGCGGCCGGCTCGGACGGCGCGCTCGGGCGCTTGTCCCGGCGCCAGCGGCCGAACCAGCCGCGCGCGGCTGCCGGTGGCGGCGGCAGGAACAGCGTGTCCTCCAGGATCCGGCTTACCAGCGCAGCGGCACGCTGGCTCAGTTCGGCATAGGCCTGCTCGATTTCGCCCATGTGCGGAACGACGTAGGCGTCGCGGATCCTGGTCGCGATGCGGCGGAAATTGCGCCCGAAATCCTCTTCCTCCTCGCCCTCGGCCACCGCGACGTCGGCCGTGACGCGGATGATGATCTCATGCAGCGCCAGCCTTTGCGGGCGGAACAGCGTGAGTTCCTCGTGCGGCAGCCCGGTCAGCGCGGCGAGTTCGTCGATCTCGCCGACGCCGGTGAACACGCACTCGGGCCGCAAGATGGTTTCGAGCGCGCGGAACTCCGCGGGGATGCCGGTGCCGACACCGGGATTCCAGGCCGAGCCTTCCATGTCGGCAGCAGCCTCGCTGGCCATCATCGCCCCCCCGGCGCAAAGAAGATCGCTCGTCGCATGTCCTGTCCCCGTTCGGCGCCCAGCATAGCGCATGGCGCAGGCGTGCCAGGCTTGCGCCGAAAGTCGGCGCTTGCCGGCCCGCGAAGCGAAATCCCCGGCAGACAAAGTCCGGTACGGCGTCCCATCTTGACGCTCCCTTCACGGTGCCCGTGATATTAGCAATCCTTAATAGACCCTGACATCGAAAAGGACTTCTCCAGGTCCGGGGCATTCCGGCAGCGCAGCATCGGACTTTTGCTTTAAGGAGAATCATGGATCTGCACAAAGCCCATTGGGGCAAGACCATCTTCTGGGGTGTCGCCACGGCAGCGCTTTACACGGCGATGTTCTCCTACTCCGACCTGGTCCTGCACCTGGCGCACACCACGCCCGATGTCTGCATCGTCGATCGGAGCGGCACTTTCCTCTACTACCACAAGGCCGATGCCGCTGCCTGCAGCGCCATGAACGGCCACATCGAACCCGGCGTCTGGTGGCATGTGCTGATCCCGATCCTGCTCGCCTTTGCCATTTCGATCGTCCATGGCGCCTTCACCGGGCTGTTCTGGGAGGCGATGGGCCTCAAGCCCGCTTCCCACGCCGAAACCAGGAAATAGCCCAATCATGGAAGCCACCCAGTTCATCGAGCTCAATGCGGCGACGGTATTCCTGCTGGTGCTGATCGGCTTCATCGGCGGCATGGTCTCAGGCTTCATCGGCTCGGGCGGCGCCTTCGTGCTGACCCCGGCGATGATGGCGCTGGGCGCGCCGGCCATGGTGGCGGTGGCCTCGAACATCTGCCACAAATTCCCCAAAGCGCTGGTGGGTGCCACCAAGCGCCACAAGTACGGCCAGGTGGACGTCAAGCTCGGCCTGATCCTCGGCCTTTTCGCCGAGGGCGGGATGCTCGCCGGCAAACACCTGATGGTCGGCATCAGCCAGGCTTTCGGCAAGGTCGGCACCGATCTCTACGTCTCGGCGATTTTCATCGTGGTGCTGGCGGCAGTCGGCGGCTTCGTCCTGCGCGACTACCGCAAGCTGCGCCATGCACCACAGGACGACGAACATGTAGTGCCGCCGCTCGCGCTGTGGGTGCGGTCCATCGTCATCCCCGGCACCATGATGCATTTCGACGCCCTCAAGGGTCGCGTCTCGCTGCTGTTCGTGATCCCGATCGGCTTCGCCACCGGCCTGCTGGCCTCGGCCATCGCCGTCGGCGGCTTCATCGGCGTGCCGGCCATGATCTACATCCTCGGCGTGCCGGCGTTGCTGGCCTCCGGCACCGAACTGGTGATCGCCTTCGTCATGGGTCTGGGCGGCACTTTCCTCTATGGCCTCGAAGGCGCAGTCGACGTGCGCCTGTCGATGCTGATCCTGCTCGGCTCGCTGTTCGGCATCCAGCTCGGCGCCATCGGCACCACCTACGTCAAGGACTACCAGATCAAGCTGGTGATGGCGGTAATCATGCTGACCGTGCTGTTCTCGCGCATGTTCTACATCCCGGGCTACATGTCAGAGCTCGGCATGATCGCGCCGCTCGACCACGGCAGCATCGCCACGCTGAAGACGCTGGGCGACAGCGTGCTGGCGGTGGCACTGATCCTCGGCGCGGTGACGGTGCTGACCTCGCTCACCAAGGGCATCGCCGAACACCGCAAGGCCGACTTCGCGCGCCAGCTGGCGGCGGGCATGGCCGCCTTCACGCCGGCCCAGGGCGGGCTTGAGCGCGGCGGCCGCTGGCGCCGCATCCTGCTCGCCACCGACGGCTCCGAATACAGCGAGGGCGCGATCCGCGTCGCCGCCGCACTGGCGCGGCGCAACGACGCACGGCTGTTCATCGCCAGCATCGCCGTCTACAACCCCGAATACGCCAGCACCGTGCCGGGACTGGAACAGGTGGCGCTCGACCAGGCCGGGCGCAATGTCGCCGGCGCCGTTGCTGCCGCCGCCGATATCGAGCACGAAGTGGTGATCGCCGAGGCCGAGGACCCCTATCGCGGCATTGTGGACGCCGCCAGCGAAGACCGCGCCGACCTGATCGTCATGGGCCGGCGCGGCAAGCGCGGCCTGGCGCGGGCCATGGTCGGCGATGCCACGGCGCGCGTGATCGGCCATGCGCCCTGCAATGTGCTGGTGGCGCCGCGCGGCGCGGCACAGTGGCACCAGGGCATCCTGGTCGCCACCGACGGCTCGCGCCACGGCGACGCTGCAGCACGCCTGGCCGGCCAGCTCGCGCTGGAATGGCAATTGCCGCTGACCGTGGTCTCAGCCGTACTGCCCAGCCACAACGAACAGCGCAGGCGCGAGGCCGTCACTGCCATCGACCGCGTCAAGGCCGGCCTTGCAGCGCTACCGGTGCAGGTGACGGGCATCGTCGCCGAAGGCCGCCCCGAGCAGGTGATCCTCGACCAGGCAAGCAAAGCCGGCGTCGACCTGATAGTGATCGGCACCCACGGCCGCACCGGGCTCGACCGCCTGCTGATGGGCAGCGTCGCCGAGCGTGTGATCGGCTTCGCCGCCTGCCCGGTGCTGGCGGTGAAACTCTGAGCGCGGCGCCGTATCGCCAGCACCAACTCTTTGCCACTGAGCACCACTGAGCACCACCGCGCACCACTGCGGGATAATCGACGCATGAACCCATTGCCAGCCACCGCCAATCCTGCGCGCAAAACTTCCCCGCTGAAGATCCTCGTGGTCGAGGACAACCCCGATCTCGCCGCCAACCTGGTCGACTACCTGACGGCCAAGGGACATCTGGTCGACGCGGCCGGCGACGGCATCGCCGGCCTGCATCTGGCCAGCAGCCAAAGTTTCGACGTGATCCTGCTCGACCTGATCCTGCCCGGCATGGACGGCATCGCCCTGTGCCGTCGCCTGCGCGAGGAGGTCGGCAAGGCGACCCCGATCCTGATGCTGACGGCTCGCGACACCCTCGACGACAAGATCGCCGGCCTCGAAGCCGGCGCCGACGACTACCTGGTCAAGCCCTTCGCCCTGCGCGAGGTGGCCGCACGCATCGTGGCGCTGGCCCGGCGCGCCCAGGCCAGCGTGGCGCAGGGCGAGTTGCGCGTGGCCGACCTCTGCTTCGACACCGCCACCCTGCGCGTCACCCGCGGCGGCCGCGACATCGCCCTGCCGCCGATCCCGCTGCGCATGCTGGAGACCTTGCTGCGCGCCTCGCCGCGGGTGCTCGGCCGCGAGGAAATGGAGCGCGCCATCTGGCACGATGCGCCGCCGGATTCCGACGCCCTGCGCAGCCACCTGCACCTGCTGCGCGCCGCGATCGACAAGCCTTTCCGCCAACCCTTGCTGCACACCCTGCGCGGGCTCGGCTGGCAGATCACCGCACCTGACCCCGCCGACCCGGCCGCACCCGCCGACGATGGCACGCCGCCGTAGTCTTCGCCTGCGCGTCGCCATGGCCTTCGCCGGCCTGGGCGCGGCGCTGAGCCTGCTGCTCAGCCTCGGCATCTGGTTCGCCACCCTCGACGTTTCGCAGCGGCTGATGGATCAGACGCTGAAAGCCGAGCTGGAGGACTACATGGCGCGCCACGCGCGCAATCCGAACTCGCTGCCGCCGGCCGCCGCCAGCTTGCGCGGCTACTCCATGGCGTCCGGTTCCACCGGTGCCGACCTGCCGCCGAGCTTGCGCACGCTGCCCGTGGGCCAGCACGAAATCGAACTCGACGGCATCCCGTATCGCGCGGCGGTCGCCGAACAGGACGGCAGCCGCTATGTGATCCTGTTCGACGAGGTGCGGCAAAAGCACCGCGAGCAGCGCTTTCTCGGCTACCTGGCGACCGGCGCGGTATTAATGACGCTGCTCGCCGCAGTGGGCGGCCTGTGGCTGGCCGGGCGCGTGATCGCACCGGTCACCGAACTGGCGCGCACGGTGACCGACGCCGACCCGGAAAGTCCGCCGCGCCTGCCGGCCATTGCGGCGGCGGCCGCCCCGGGCGACGAGATCGACGAACTGGCGCATGCCTTCGAGCGCTACCTGGCTCGTCTGGCGGCCTTCGTCGAGCGCGAACGCAGTTTCGCCGCCGATGCCAGCCATGAACTGCGCACGCCGCTGGCGGTGATCCGCGGCGCCGCCGAGGTGCTCGCCGAAGACCCGGGTCTGGACGCGGCGCAGCGCGAGCGCGTGGCGCGCATCGAACGCGCGGCCGAGGAAATGGCGCAACTGATCGCCGCGCTGCTGCTGCTGGCGCGCGAGGACTACGCGCCGCTCGACGAAACCTGCGATGCGACGCGCATTGCCGCCGCCTGCATCGAGCGCTATCGAACGCTGGCTGCTTCGCGCGGCACGACGCTGAACCTCGACGCGCGGACGACGGTGGAACTCAAGGTGCCGCCGGCCCTGTTTGCCATCGTCATCGCTAACTTGGTGCACAACGCCGTGGCCCATACGCGCGATGGAGTCATCGTGGTCGCGCTCGACCCCGCGTCGCTGACAGTGCGGGACAGCGGCAGTGGCATCGGCGACGAGGCCCTCGCCCGCGTCTTCGAGCGCCACTACCGGGGCCCCGACAGCGCCGGCGCCGGCATCGGCCTGTTCCTCGTCAAACGCGTCTGCGACCGCCTCGGCTGGCAGGTCGCGCTGCGAAGCGATCTCGAAAAAGGCACTACGATAACCTTGGACTTCACGACTTCTTGACGCTGCCTTCACGCGGCAGCGCCTAGCATGATCGGTTGCTCCCGGCATCCTGCCGGCTTTGAGCCAACATTACGATCTGCTAATATTCATGGCTTCCGCCCTGCCACAGCCTCTCGGCGACGCGCCGACTCCCGCCAACATGAAACTGCCTGCCGGCCCGCTGGGCAAATTCTTCCCCTTCCTGCTGTGGTGGCCGCTGATCACCCGGCGCAGCCTCAAGGACGACTTGCTGGCCGGCTTCAGCGGCGCGCTGATCGTGCTGCCGCAGGGCGTCGCCTTCGCCACCATCGCCGGCCTGCCGCCGCAATACGGCCTCTATGCGGCGATGATGCCGGCGGTGATCGGCGCACTGTTCGGGTCGAGCTGGCATCTGGTCTCGGGACCGACCACGGCGATTTCGATCGCCGTTTTCGCCGCGCTGTCGCACCAGGCCGAGCCCGGCTCGGCGCAGTACATCAACCTGGTGCTGACGCTGACCTTCCTCGTCGGCGTGTTCCAGCTGGTGCTGGGACTGGCGCGCATGGGCGCGCTGGTGAATTTCATTTCGCATACCGTGGTGATCGGCTTCACCGCCGGCGCGGCGATCCTGATCGCGGCCAGCCAGGTGCGCAATTTCTTCGGCATCGACATCCCGCGCGGCACGCCCTTCTACGAAATCATCCGCCAGCTGATCGTGCAGGCCGGCAACATCAACCCCTGGGTCGCCGGCGTCGGCGGCATCACGCTGGCCACCGGCATCCTCGCCCGGCGCTACCTGAAGAAGATTCCCTACATGATCGCGGCGATGATCGTCGGCAGCATCGTGGCGGAAATCCTCAACCTCTGGCAGGGCCAGGATGCCACCGGCATCAGGACCGTCGGCGCCCTGCCCGCCCAGTTGCCACCGCTGTCGATGCCCGACTTCTCGCTGGACACCCTGCGCCATACCCTGGGCCCGGCGCTGGTCATCACCATGCTGGCGCTGACCGAGGCGGTGTCGATCTCGCGCGCCATCGCGGTGCGCTCCGAGCAGCGCATCGACGCCAACCAGGAATTCATCGGCCAGGGGCTGTCCAACCTGGTCGGGTCGTTTTTCTCGGCCTACGCATCGAGCGGTTCCTTCAACCGCAGCGGGGTGAACTACGAAGCCGGCGCGCGCACGCCGCTGGCCTCGATTTTCGCCACGGCCTTCCTGCTGCTGGTGCTGCTGCTGGTGGCGCCGCTCGCCGCCTACCTGCCCAACGCCGCGATGGGCGGCATCCTGTTCCTGGTGGCCTGGGGCCTGATCGACTTCCACCACATCAGCCACATCTGGCACACCAGCAAGGCCGAGTCGACGATTCTCGCCGCGACCCTGGTCGGCACGCTGTTCAATCTCGAAGCCGGTATTTTCATCGGCGTCTTCCTTTCGCTGGTGATGTATCTCTACCGCTCGTCGAAGCCCGAGATCGTGCCCCTGGTGCCGGCACCGGAGGAAGGCGCCTACCACTTCGTGCGCGCCAAGGGACGGCCGGAATGCCCGCAGATGCGCATCGTGCGCATCAACGGTTCGGTCTATTTCGGCGCCGCGAGCTACGTGCAGCAGGCCTTGCAGCAGATCGACGAGGACAACCCGCAGCAGAAGTCGGTGCTGGTCGCGGCCGCCAGCCTCAATACCATCGACATTGCCGGCGCCGAGATTCTGGCCCAGGAAGCGCGGCGGCGACGGCGCCTGGGCGGCGGCCTGTATTTCTACCGCCTGAACCAGGCGAACTACCAGTTCCTGCGCCAGGGCGGCTATACCAAGGATATCGGCGAAGGCGCCTTCTTCCCGGTGATGACCGACGTCACCAGCGCGCTCTACTGGACCCTCGACCCCGACATCTGCCGTACCTGCAAGACGCGCATCTTCAAGCCCTGCACCGGCAAGCTGCTGCCCGACGGCTTCCGCCGCCAGCGCCTGCTGCTGGCCACCGACGGCAGCGAATTCAGCCATGCGCCGCAGGAAATCGCCATCGCGCTGGCGAAGAGCTTCGGCGTCACGCTCGACGTGATGACCTCGGTGCCGACCGCGGAGGACGACGAAATGGCCCGCGCCCGGCTCGCGGTGGCCACGCGCGCGGCGCTGGTGGCCGGCGTCCATACCGAGGAGATCGTGTGCCACGGCAAGCAGGCGGTGAAGGAGGTGGTCGCCGCCGCAACGACTGCCGACACCAACATTGTGATCATCGGCCGCCGTCCGCCGCGCGGCGACCTCAAGGAGCGCCTGCTGGGCGACATCGCCGAGCAGATCATCGACCAGGCGCACTGCCATGTACTGATCGCCGGCTGGCAATCGCACATGTGGCGGCAGCGCATCCTGGTCGCCAGCGACGGATCGATGGACAGCGATCGCATCGCCGAAATCGCCGGGCAGATCGCCAAGACCACGCGCACCCCGCTGACCCTGGTGGCGGCGGTGGCCACCGCCAAGGACCGCGCAAACGCTGTCGACGACCTGGCGCTCAAGGCTGCCCGGATCCGCGTCGAAGGCATCGAATGCGAAAGCCTGATCGTCGAAGGCGCTCCGGAACAGGCCATCCCCGCCGCGGCGCGGAAACTCGGCGCCGACCTGGTGGTGATCGGCTATCAGCAGAGCCTGGGCCGCGGCATGGCCGACCAGATCATCGGTCGCCTCGATTGCGCCGTGCTGGTGGTGCGTTCCGGCGCCGACGCGCCGAATATCGACAGCGCGGTGGCGAAACAGGCCTGACCGTGCCTAGCGCTCATGCCTTCGATGAGCCACCCCGCATCATGAAATATCACACTTTCGATGGGCCTCAAGCTGGCAAGTGGGCCCGCCCCTCCCATCCTCCCCTCACGGGGAGGCTACTGATCGGCTCGCTGCGCTCGAAAATTGGCATGCGCACTGGCTAGCGTAATTCACGTTAAACGCCAAACAACTTCAACAGCGAATCCGTCAGGCCTTCCAGGCCGCGCCCGGTCACTCCGGCATGTCGGTGCAGGCCGGGCATCTCTTCGTAAACGTAGACGCACTCTGCGCCGGCAAACTGGTCGTTGAACAATTCGTCGTCGCCGCGCCAGTAGGAGACGAAGGTTTCGCAGCGCCTGACGGAATACAGCGCATCGGCACTGAAGCCCAGGGTCGCCGCCTGATTGATCAGACGCCCGTGCCCCGCCGCTTCCAGGCGAACGCCACGACAGCCCCTGACGATCAGCCGGACCGGGCCGTGAAACGCCAGGTAGCGGAACTGGAATGTCAGCCAGGCATGCAGGTGGCCGACCCGCCAGTGACTGGTGATGCGCAAGGGCGCGCTGCGCGGCTGCACCAGTCCGACCAGCGACCTTGGCTGCAACACCATCGCCGAGCCGGCCGCGACCTCGATCTCCGCAACTTCCAGCAACGGATCCCGGATCGCCGAGACCACCACGGTTTCGTCCTGTTGCGGGGAGACGCGGATCAGCGCGTACAGGCCGGCGGCGAGACTGGTGAAGGGATAGTTCCAGTCCAGCAGCCACTTGCTTGTCTTGGCCGAGTGCGTCGACGAGCTTTGCAGGTAGGCCGAATGCAACAGCAATTCCTCGCCCGGCTCGATCGCGACCGGAATCGACACGGCCGAGGCGCGCAGCAAGGCCGCATGTCGCTCGGCGGCGATCCCCGCGCTGCGCGACAGCACCTGGATCGGCGGCTGGCGCGCCGCCCACGGGGCGATCGCGAAGTAGAGCAGCAGCTTGATGCCGATCGGTACCAGCACCAGCAGCGCCAGGATGCCGATTGCCGCGGGAAGCTGCGCGCTGATCGCGGGCCAGAAGTTGTGCGCCGCGGCCCAGAAAAAACTCCCATGGCGGCGGCTCTGCGCGGCCAGCGCGGCGTCGGCCCGTTCCAGCGCGCCTTCGACCGCGCCGGCATCGATGCCGAATCCGCGCACGGCGTCGCTGTAGCGGTGCTGGCTGAGTTCGACGGTCAGCCTGAGGTTCGCGATGCGATCGGCGATTTCCTTGGCCTTTTGCTGGAACTGCGCTTGCTCGGCGGCGAGGCGATCGATCCGCTCATACTCGGCCGTGCCCGGAATCCGGCACTTGAAGCGGTGGGTTTCGCATATCGCGGCGATTTCGAGTTCATGCCTGGCCGCCTGAGCCCGCAGGCGCAGGCGCTCGACGGCGAGGGACTTGAGCCGTTCGCTGCCATGCGCCACATCGCCGGCCAGCAACGTCAGTTGTCGCGCATCGGCGGCGGCCCGGGCCAGCACGGCAAGCTCCATTTCCAGCACGGCCAGCCGCTGAAAGTCGGCAAGGCCGGGGAGTCCGTCGAATGGACTTAGCGACCTGATGGCATCGCGCTCCATGGACTTTTCGGCAATCAGGCGATCGATGGCCTGCGTCAATCCGCCGCCCTGCCCGGTCTGCGCGACTTGCCCAAGCTGTGCCTGCAACTGCCCGGCAGCACTCAGCAGGCTCGTGCCGAGCCGCGCACGGGCGGCCTGCAGCTGCTCCACCTGGGCGACGGCGGCTTGCGCCGCCTGCAAGCGGCTGTGGAACCACTGGCCGGCGACCAGCACCAGAACGATCAGCACGAAACTGAAGAAGTGACGCAGGATCCAGCGCAGCGTCGCTACCACCAGCCGGCTCATGGTCTGCCTGCGCGCAGTCGCGGCCCGGCCGACGGCGGTCGACAAGCTTGGCGGGCGGGATTGATCAGCGACATTCGAGCGTTCCGGTTTGGGCGGCCTGGGCGCCACCGCTTCCGAGTTTGCCACGCCCCGCCGATCGCGATGGGGCTTTCTGACTCACGTCGCCGTCTCGCCTGCGCCAACTTTCCGAAGCCTGCGCCATAATCGGGCACTCCCCCACCACAGGAAGCCCGCCATGGGACACCGCCTTTCGAAGATCTACACCCGCACCGGCGATGCCGGCACCACCGGCCTCGGCGACGGCTCGCGCACATCCAAGAATTCCGCCCGCGTCGCCGCGATGGGCGACGTCGATGAACTCAACTCGCTGCTCGGCGTGATCCTCTGCGAAGAGCTGCCGGCCGACATACGCGAGCTGTTCACCGGCATCCAGCACGACCTGTTCGACCTCGGCGGCGAAATCTCGATACCCGGCGCGACGCTGCTGAAAGCCACCCAGCCGGCCCGCCTCGAAGCCGCGATCGACCGCTACAACGCCGGGCTTGGCCCGCTCAAGGAATTCATCCTGCCGGGCGGATGTCGTTCCGCGGCCCTCGTGCACCTCGCGCGCACCGTCTGCCGCCGCGCCGAGCGCATGACCGTGGCGTTGGCCGCCGAGGAAGCCGTGTCGGATGCCGGACGGCAGTATCTCAACCGCCTGTCCGACCTGCTGTTCGTGCTCGGCCGCTGGCTGAACAAGTCCGCCGGCGGGGGGGACGTGCTGTGGCAGAAGGGCAAGAACGCGTAAGCGCGCGCCGCCGCTAGCCGGGACGCGCGGGCTGCAGATCGAGCGTGCAGCGCACGATGCCGGCTTCTTCGGCGCGCCCGAAACTGAAGCCGAAGGCCTTGAGCAGGTTCAGCATCGGCTGGTTGTCGTACATCACGTCGCCGGTGAATGTGCGAATGCCGCGCGCGGCGGAATAGTCGATCATCTTGCGCAGCAGGCCGGAGCCCAGGCCCTGGCCCTTCAAGTCGGAGCGGATGATGATGGCGAATTCGGCGACATGGCTGTCCGGTGCGGCGACGGCGCGCACCACGCCGAGGGTTTCCGGCTTGCCGTCGGCGCCGGTGGCGCTGGCGATGAAGGCCATTTCGCGGTCGTAATCGATCTGCGTCAGCCTGGCCATGTCGCGGCGCGGAAGCTCCTTGACGTAATGGAAGAAGCGGTAGACCAGATCCTGCTCGCTCATCTGCGCGAGGAAGGCGTAGTGTGCCGCCTCGTCCTCCGGGCGTATCGGGCGGAACAGCACCGGCCGTCCGTTGCGCAGCGTGGCGGCTGCTTCGAGCGCCTGCGGGTAGGGCTGGATCGCCAGGCGGTAAGGGTCGATCGGCGCCGGCGATAGCTGGATGTGAGCGTCGACCACGGTCACGCCGAGGTGGTCGGCGAACAGCGGATTGATGTCGAGCTCGACGATCTGCGGCAAGTCGATCAGCAGTTGCGAGACCTTGGTCAGCACCAGGGCAATCGCCTCGCGATCCGCCGCCGGATAGCCGTGGTGGCTCTCCAGCAAGGCAGCGGCGCGGCTGCGGCCGATCAGGTCATGGGCCAGCGGCATGTTCAGCGGCGGCAATCCCACCGACATGTCGCGGTAGACTTCCACCGCGCGTCCGCCCTCGCCGAAGATGATCAGTGGACCGAACAGCGGATCGCTGGCGACGCCGACGATCAGTTGCCGCGCCTGGCCGCGCGGAACCATGGCCTGGACGTTGAAACCGCCGATCGTCACCTCGGGGCACATCAGGCGCGCCCGCTCTATCATGCCGCGGGCGGCGGCTTCCACCGCCTCGGCGGTTTCCAGGTTGAGCGCCACGCCGCCGATGTCCCACTTGCGGCGCAGGTCGCGCGACATCACGGTCAGCGCCACCGGCAGGCCGATGCGCTGCGCGACCTGGGCCGCCTGCTGCGGGTCCGCTGCCGGATGAGTCGGCACCACCGGGATGCCGTAAGCAGAGAAGACGGCTTTCGATTCCGCCTCGCTGAGCTGTGTTCTGCCCTCCCCCAGCGCACCGTTCACAATGCTGCGCGCGCCTTCGACGTCGGGGCTGAAGCTGCTGGGGATCGACGGCGGAACCTGCATCAGCAGCTCGCGCGCCAAGCGATGATTGTCGATGTGGAGAAAAGCCCGCGCACCGTGCCCCGGCGTGGAAAAGGTCGGAATGCCGGCGTCGACGAAGCGCATGCGTTCGGCGGCGACGCTTTCGTCGCCGATCCAGCAGGTCAGCAGGTTGCAGGTGATGGTTTTCGCGGCCTTGATCACCGTCTCGGCGATGTCGCGGCTATTGGTGAGCGCATTCGGCGTATGCATCACGAGTATCGCGTTCGCCGCGTTTTCCTCGCAGAGCGCCTTGAGCACCGCCGCATAGCGTTCGGCGCTGGCATCCACGAGCATGTCGATGGGATTGCAGCCGTCCCAGCTCGGCGGCAGGATGCGCCGCAGCCGCGCCACGGTCTGCTCGCTGAGTGCGGGCATCGTATAACCGCCGAGGTAGAGGCTGTCCTCGGCCATGATGCCGCCACCGCCGCCGTTGCTGATGGCCACCAGGCGGCTGCCGCTCATCGGCCGCGAACGCACCACGGTCTCCACGGCGCCGAACAGTTCGTCGAGATGTTCGACGCGCAGGATGCCGGCGCGGCGCAGGACCGCGTCGAACACATCGTCGCTGCTGATCAGGTTCGGCATATCCAGGAACAGCGGATCGGAGATACCCAGCAGGCGCTGGTGCGGCGCGCGGCCGGCCTTGATCGCCACCACCGGTTTGTTGCGCGCCGCCGCCCGCGCCGCCGCCATGAAACTGCGCCGGTCGCGGATCGATTCGATGTAGAGCAGGATGGCCTGGGTATCCGGATCGCTGGCGAGAAAATCGAGGACTTCGCCGAAGCCGATATCCAGCGCGTCGCCCAGCGAGACGAAGTGGGAGAAGCCAACCTTCTTCGGCAGCGCCCAGTCGAGCACCATGGTGCCGACGGCATCGGACTGCGACACAAAACCGAGCTTGCCCGGCTGCACCCGCATCTGGGAAAAGGTGGCGTTGATTCCCGACTTCGGCACCACGATGCCCAGCGTGCTGCCGCCCAGCAGGCGCACGCCGTGGCGCCGCGCGACTTCGAGAATCACCTCGCCCAGCGCTCGCCCGTCGGCGCTGAGCGTGGTCGACAAGTAGCCCGCCATGATGATCGCGGCACGCGTACCGCGACGGCCGATATCTTCGATCAGGACGGGAATCGTCGCCGCCGGCGTGCAGATGATCGCCAGGTCGGGCGTCTGCGGCAGCGCGGCGACCGACGGGTAGGTCAGCACCCCGGCGACGGCCTCGCGCTTTGGGTTCACCGGCATGATGACGCCGCCGAATCCGCCGGCCAGCAGGTTGCGCATCAGCACGTTGCCGATCCGCTGCGGGCGGGCGCTGGCGCCGATCACGGCAATGCTTTGCGGATTGAACAGGCTTTGCAGGAAATGGAAGCTCATGGCGAGACCATCATGACGGATAGGGAATGGGCCACCGGTGCGGTGCCGTACATGCTACGTCATGGCGCCCGCCTCTGTCGCGCCGGCATTCAGCATCCGCAATCGGCCAAAGTCGCGGCCAGCCCGCGGCCACCGCAACCGGGGCGAGCTAAAGCCTACTTTTTTGGTATGGTTTTAAGTTTATGTTTTATAACTGATTTACATCAATTTATCGACGGCAGGGAGGATGCATAGTGGGCTCACCCCTAACCCACAGGTAAAACGCCATGCATGTTCATCTCTCCCCCGATTCGATCTATCCCTTCGACGCCCGCGGCATCGCCAAGCGCTTCCGCCATGCCGCGATATTCGGTGCGCTCGACGCGCTGCGCGCCGGCGAAACCATGCGTTTCGTCAACGACCACGACCCGCTGCCCTTGCTCGACCAGCTGGTGCAGCGCTACGGCGAGGCCGTGGAAATCACCTACCGCCAGCGCGAGGCGGGCAACATCGTGATCGACTTCATCAAGAAGCAATAAGACGGTGCAGACGCCGGCCTTCTACGCCCAGGTACGCCGCCTGAGCGTGTATGACCCGCTCGCCGAGTTCCTCGGCGCGGCGGAAAATGGCCGCATCGAATACGCTTACCTCGATGCGGTCAAGCTGGCCGGCCACTCCTGCCCCACCGTGGCCTCCGCCTACTGGATGACGCTGAAGGCGCTGACCCATCTCTACCCGGACAGCTTGCCGGAGCGCGGCGGAATTCGCGTCGCATTCCGCCAGGATCAGTTGTCCGGGGTCACCGGCGTCATGGCCAATGTCATCACCCTGCTCACCGGCGCCACCCACGACACCGGCTTCAAGGGCCTCGGCGGACGTTTCGACCGGCGCCGGCTGCTGTATTTCTCGGCAGACGTCAGGGAGGAAATCCGCTTCACCCGCATCGATACCGGCCAGGCCGTCGATATTGCGGCGCGCCTGCAGTCGGTGCCCTTCGCGCCGCAGACCATCGAGCTGATGCAGAAGTGCCTCGACGGCAGCGCCACGCCGGACGAAGCCGCCGAGTTTCGCGAATGCTGGCAGGCACGGGTACGCGCAGTGCTGCTGGAGCATGGCGACGATCCCGAGGTGTTTGTGCTGCGCCCGGTCGGGCAGTGAAGCGGCGCCGGCAGGGACCGGTCTAGCGGATGCGCGAGCGCCGCGCTTCCATGCAGTCCATGAGTTGGGCGCTGACGCTGCGCAGCCGCTGATTGAGCAGCATCAGCAGTTCCATCATCAGCTTGACGCCGATGCGCGGCTCTTCGGTGATGATGCGCGACAGGCTTTCGCGATCGAGCACGGCGACTTCGACCGTATCGAGCGCGACGCAGCTGGCGAAGCGCGGCTCGCCGTCGATCAGGGACATTTCACCCAGCGTCTTGCCGGCGCCGGCGGTGGCCATGACCTGCGCCGAGCCACGGACATCCTTCTTGACGATCTCGACCGTGCCGTCGAGCAGCAGCAGCATGAAATCGCCGCTGTCGCCTTCGTGGATGATCTCGGTGCCCAAGGGCGCGCGATAGCAGCGCATGTAGCGGGCGAGGCCTTCCAGCTCATCCGGTTCGAAGTCCTCGAACAACTGGATGACCTCGATAATCTCGCGGATGCGGCCGACGAAGGGCACGGCATCGCCGAGATATTCGACGTTGGGGATGTGGTCGATTGCGCTCATGGCCGCGGCATTATAGCCCCGCCCAGCAGCGCCAGCACCAGTAGCAGCCAGCCCGCCGTGGCTGCCAGCAGGTGGGGGTCGGAAAGCAGTTCCTGCGCCGGATCGCCGCCGCCGCCGCGGGTATGCAGGCGCCACAGGTAGCGCAGCATGCCGTAGAGCACGAAGGGCACGGTCGCGATCAGTCCGCGCGTGCCGTGCAGGGCCACGGTCTCGGCGCTGACCGTGTACAGCGCGTAGGAAATCACCGTGCCGGCTGCGGCGATGCCGATGAACTGGTCCAGCATCGGCGCCGTGTAGTGTTCCAGCACGCGGCGATGGCCGGCGCTTTCCGCCAGCAGCGCGTTGAGTTCGGCGCGGCGCTTGGCGAAGCCGAGGAACAGCGTCAGCATCAGGCCGCACAGCAGCAGCCATTGCGACGGGGCGATGCCCAGCCCGAGCGTGCCGGCGAGGATGCGCAGCATGAAACCCGAGGCGATGATGAATACGTCGAGGATCACGACGTGCTTGAGCTTGAAACTGTAGGCGATGTTGAGCACGACATATACGAGGAAGATCCAGGGCGCCGACCCGGCCCACAGCCAGGCGATGCTGCCGCCGGCCAGCAGCAGCACGGCGGCCAGAACGCCGGCGGCAGCCACGCTCACGGTGCCCGCCGCCAGCGGCCGGCGCTTCTTTTTTGGATGCAGCCGGTCCTGCTCGCGGTCGATCAGGTCGTTCATCACATACACGGCCGAGGCCAGCAGGCAGAACGCGGCGAAGGCGGCCAGCGCCTGGCCGAGCCTGAGCGGATCGGTCCAGGCATGGCCGAACAGCAGGCCGACGAAGACGAAGCCGTTCTTCAGCCACTGGTGCGGACGCAATAGCTGGATCAGCGGCGGCATGCTTCCCCCGGAAAGTAACGATCGCACATATAGCAGGCAGTTTGCGGCAGCCAGGCGGGAATCGCATAGTACTTCCGCCGCACGCCGGCCAGCACGCCCTCGCGGTAGGCCGCATAGTCGAAACCCTGGCCCTTGACGCGCCAGAAGCGCGCGCCGCGGATCTCGAAGCTATCGGCGCCGACCTCGCGGAAATACTTGCGGTAGTCGTCGAGATTCGGCGCCGACTTGCGCAGGATCAGGAAATCGCGGCCGGCCAGGGCGCGGAAATCGGTCATCAGATCGTCATGCCGCGCATGGCTCGACGCCTCGCCGAAGACCACCACGTACTGGCGCAGGTTGTAGCCCAGGGTCACGGCATTCGAATAACCGTCCATCGCCAGCACCCAATCTTTCCTGTAGGGCTCAAGTTCGCGGGCCAGCGCCAGATGCTCGAACGTCAACACGATCCCGTCGTAGAGCCGGGTCTTCTGCCAGGTTTCCAGCGGCACGCGCGACACCACCAGGATCGCGGCGACATGCAGCGTGGCGAAGCCGACGAAGAACAGCCCGAGCCGGTTCAGGCTGGCCGGCGCCAGGCGCAGCGCCAGCCAGATCAGCGCGAAGGGGACGAAGGACAGCAGCCAGTGCAGGCCGATCTGCTTGACCAGCGCGAGAATCGCGAACAGCAGAAAGGGCAGCCAGGCCAGCGTGCCCAACGCCGGCGGCATCGAAGAGTTGGCGCTGGCTCCACGGTAAACCTCGCGGCGATTTTTCAGCGCCAGCCACAACACCGGCGGCCCCAGCACATAGATCAGCGTCACGGCATAGAGCAGCGGCGTCTTGATCGACCAGCCGGCATCGCCGTGGCGATTGACGAAGTTGAACATGTAGTTCGGCCAGCAGTTGGCGCTGTTCCACCAGGCCATCAGCGCCAGCGCCGGCAGCGTGCAGGCGTAGGCGATGGCCAGCCCCGCCCAGGCGCCGGACCTGCGCCGCCGCAGCACATCGACCAGATAGGCAAAGCCGAGAATCGCCGCGAAATACTTGGAGAGCACAGCGCCGGCCAGCAGCAGCCCGGCGGCCAGATACCACCTTGGCGCGTCGTCCTGCGACGCACGGATCCAGGCCAGGCCCGAAAGCACGCTGCAATAGATCAGCGGCGTGTCGGTGGTGATGAACACGTTCCAGACATTCACCGGCGCCAGTAGCACCAGCGTCGCAGCCCACAGCCGGCGTTCCTCGCCGATGCCGGCCACCAGACGCGGCAGCGCCCAATAGATGGTGAGCGCCAGCAAGGCCGGCTGCAGGATCACCGGCAGGCGCAGCCACCATTCGGCGTCGCCGAACTGCAGCAGGGCCGCCAGCCACCAGCCGATCAGCGGCGGATGGTCGTAGAAGCCCCAGTCCGGCTTCCAGCCCCACCAGATGAAATAGGCCTCGTCGCCGGTGATCGGAAATGCCGCCGCCAGCCAGAAGCGGAAGGCCAGCGTGAGGACCAGCAGCGCGGCAAACAGGCGGCCGGTCACGATGCGGTTTACTTTTCGGCGAGGGCTACGCGGCGAGCCTTGACCGCGTCCGCGAGAATTTCCAGCGCGAGCTGCGTATCGTCCCAGCCGAGGCAGGCATCGGTGACCGAAACGCCGTATTCGAGCGGCTTGCCCGGCGTCAGGTCCTGGCGGCCTTCCTTGAGATGCGATTCGATCATGACGCCGAAAATGCGGTCCTCGCCGGCCGCCATCTGCGCCGCGATATCGCGCGCGACGTCGATCTGGCGCTTGAACTGCTTGCTGCTGTTGGCGTGCGAGAAGTCGACCATGACGCGCGCGGCGAGGCCGGCCTTGCCCAGTTCGATGCAGGCCGCGTCGACCGCGGCGGCGTCGTAGTTCGGCGCCTTGCCGCCGCGCAGGATGACGTGGCAATCCTCGTTGCCGTTGGTCGAGACGATGGCCGAGTGACCGGCCTTGGTCACCGAAAGGAAATGGTGCGGGCTGGCCGCCGCCTTGATTGCATCGACGGCGATGCGGATGTTGCCGTCGGTGCCGTTCTTGAAGCCGACCGGACACGAGAGGCCGGAAGCCAGCTCGCGATGCACCTGCGATTCCGTGGTGCGCGCGCCGATCGCGCCCCAGCTGATGAGGTCGGCCGTGTATTGCGGCGTGATGGTGTCGAGAAACTCGGTGCCGCAGGGCAGGCCGAGTTCATTGATCTCCCACAGGAGCTTCCGCGCCAGACGCAGGCCGTCGTTGATGCGGAAGCTGCCGTCCATGCGCGGGTCGTTGATCAGCCCCTTCCAGCCCACGGTGGTGCGCGGCTTCTCGAAATACACCCGCATCACGATCACCAGATCGTCGGCAAAGCGCGTCGCCTCCTGGCGCAGCCGGCGCGCGTACTCCATCGCCGCGTCGTAGTCGTGGATCGAGCAGGGGCCGACCACCACCACCAGCCGGGGATCGGCGCCGTGCAGCACGCGATGCACGGCCTGACGCGCCTGGTAGGTGGTTTCGGCTGCCGCGTCGCTGGTGGGAAACTCGCGCAGGATGTGGCCGGGAGGCGAAAGTTCCTTGATCTCACGGATGCGTACGTCGTCGGTTATATGCTTCATGCTTGGGCCTGGATGCGGGCAAAAGCGTGATTCTACCGGACGCACTGCCCGCGACATGGCCGCAGTCCGGCGCCGCGCCGGCCCGATTTCCCAAGCACACACGACAGGGGTATGCTTTCGTCGCATCAAGAGGGAGGTAAACCATGTTCCAGGTACGCATCCACGGCCGCGGCGGCCAGGGGGTGGTGACCGCGGCGGAAATGCTTTCGGTCGCGGCTTTCGACGAAGGGCGCCACGCCCAGGCCTTCCCCAGTTTCGGCTCCGAGCGCATGGGCGCACCGGTGGTGGCCTTCTGCCGCATTTCCGACCGCGAGATCCGCCTGCGCGAGCCGATCATGGAACCCGACGCGATCATCATCCAGGACCCGACCCTGCTGCACCAGGTCGACGTCTTCGCCGGCCTCAAGCAGGACGGCTACATCCTGATCAACACCAACAAGACCTTCGACCAACTGGGCCTCGGCGACATGATCCGCGACTGGCGCCACGAGCGGCTATGCACGGTGCCGGCGATGGAGCTGGCGCTCAAGCATGTCGGCCGCCCGGTGCCCAATGTGCCGCTCCTGGGCGGCTTTGCCGCCATCGCCGGGGTGCTGAAGATCGAGTCGGTGATCAAGGCGATCAGTGAACGCTTTTCCGGCAAGGTGGCCGCGGGCAACATCGCCGCGGCGAAAGAGGCCTACGCGATCGTCATTGCCGAGATGGAAGAAGCGCGCAGAAAGGAAAACCAGCATGCTTAAACAGACCGAAGGCTCGCGCGCCGTCGCCGAGGCGGTGGCCCTGTGCCGCCCCGAGGTGATCTGCGCCTACCCGATATCGCCGCAGACCCATATCGTCGAAGCGCTGGGCGAGATGGTCAAGGACGGCTCGCTCGCGCCCTGCGAGTTCATCAACGTCGAATCGGAATTCGCCGCCATGTCGGTGGCGATCGGCGCCTCCGCCGCCGGTGCGCGCAGCTACACGGCGACGGCTTCGCAAGGCCTGCTCTACATGGCCGAGGCGGTGTACAACGCCTCCGGCCTCGGCCTGCCGATCGTCATGACCGTGGCCAACCGCTCCATCGGCGCCCCGATCAACATCTGGAACGACCACTCCGACGCGCTGTCGCAGCGCGACTCGGGCTGGCTGCAGTTGTTTGCCGAAACCAACCAGGAAGCGCTCGACCTGCACATCCAGGCCTTCCGCCTCGCCGAAGAACTCTCCTTGCCGGTGATGGTCTGCATGGACGGCTTCATCCTGACCCACGCCTACGAGCGCGTGGACATGCCGACCCAGGCCCAGGTCGATGCCTACCTGCCGACCTACGAACCGCGCCAGGTGCTCGATCCCGCCGACCCGGTGTCGATCGGCGCCATGGTCGGTCCCGAGGCCTTCATGGAGGTGCGCTACCTCGCCCATGCCAAGCAACTGCAGGCGCTGGAGCGCATCCCCGCCTTCGCCGCCGAGTTCAGGCAGATCTTCGGCCGCGACAGCGGCGGCCTGACCCACACCTACCGCACCGAGGATGCCGAGACAATCATCGTCGCCATGGGCTCGGTGCTCGGCACCATCAAGGACGTGGTGGACGAGATGCGCGAGGAAGGCCACAGGATAGGCGTGCTCGGCATCACGCTGTTCCGTCCCTTCCCGATCGCCCGCGTGCGCGAGGGCCTGCAGGGCGCGAAGCGCGTGGTGGTGCTGGAGAAGAGTATGGCGATCGGCCTCGGCGGCATCCTGTCGACCAACGTGCGCATGGCGCTGTCGGGCCTGCACATGCACGGCTATACCGTGATCGCCGGCCTCGGCGGCCGCGCCATCACCAAGAAGTCGCTGCACGGCCTGTTCCGCGAGGCCGAGCAGGACGCGCTGGAGAGCGTGACCTTCCTCGACCTCGACTGGAACATGGTCAACAAGCAGCTGGAGCGCGAGAAGACGCACCGCCGTTCCGGCCCCGTGGCGGAAAACCTGCTGCGCGACGTCGGCGTCGTCGCCGCGCGCAACTATTAAGCAGGGAAACGATGAACCCGTTCCCCATCCCCCCCGGCCCCCCTTGGCAAGCAAGGGGGGTGACGGGTGTTCAGCCGCTTCGCGGCTTCCGGATCGTTGACTGGTCGCCTCCTTGGGGCGGCCCTGCGGAGGCGACACCATGAGTTTTCAACCCGTTAAGTTCTACCAGACCGGCACCTTCACCGTCGGCAACCGCCTGCTGCCGCCCGAAGAGCGCAGCGTGCAGGCCAGCGCGAAGCGCTACAACTCGATCAACTCCGGCCACCGCGCCTGCCAGGGCTGCGGCGAGGCGCTCGGCGCGCGCTATGCGATCGACGCCGCGATGGAGGCGGCCGACGGCCAGATCATCGCCGCCAACGCGACGGGCTGCCTCGAAGTGTTTTCGACGCCCTACCCCGAGACCTCCTGGCAGATTCCCTGGATCCACTCGCTGTTCGGCAACACCGCCGCGGTGGCCACCGGCGTCGCCGCCGCGCTCAAGGTCAAGGGCAAGCACGATGTGCGCGTCGTGGCCCAGGGCGGCGACGGCGGCACCACCGACATCGGCTTCGGCTGCCTGTCCGGCATGTTCGAACGCAACGACGACGTGCTCTACATCTGCTACGACAACGGCGGCTACATGAACACGGGGGTGCAGCGCTCGTCGGCCACGCCGCCGGCGGCGCGCACGGCGACCACCATGGCAGTCGGCCCTGAACCCGGTAACGTCTTCGGCCAGGGCAAATTCGTGCCGGCGATCGCCATGGCCCACGACATTCCCTACGTCGCCACGGCCACCGTGGCCGACCTGCGCGACCTCGAAGCCAAGGTCAGCCGCGCCATGGAAATCCGCGGCGCGCGCTACATCCACATCCTGGTGCCCTGCCCGCTGGGCTGGGGCACGGCTTCGCACGACACCATCCGCATGGCGCGGCTGGCCAAGGAAACCGGAATCTTCCCGGTGTTCGAGGCCGAGCACGGCGAGATAAAGTCGGTGCTGACGATACGGCGGCCGCTGCCGGTCGAGGAGTATCTGCGGCCGCAAAAGCGCTACGCCCACCTGTTCGGCAAGAACCCCGCGGTGGACACCATTGCGCATATTCAGGCGCTGGCCGACAGGAACATCCGCAAGTATCGCCTCGAAGCCCGCCAAGGAAGCCATTGACATGGACAAGCCCTTCGCCATCACCCTCGATCCCGGTTCCTCGCTGGCCAACCACACCGGCTCCTGGCGCACCTTCCGCCCCGAATACGTCGACCGCCTGCCGCCCTGCAATGTCGCCTGCCCCGCCGGCGAGAACATCCAGGCCTGGCTGTTCCATGCCGAAAGCGGCGATTACGAAGCCGCCTGGCGCTCGCTGGTGGAAAACAATCCGCTGCCGGCGATCATGGGCCGCGTCTGCTACCACCCCTGCGAGGGCGGCTGCAATCGCCAGCATGTCGATGCCGCGGTCGGCATCAATTCGGTCGAGCGCTTCCTCGGCGACGAGGCCAACAAGCAGGGCTGGAAATTTGCCCCGCCCGCCGCCGCCACCGGCAAGCGCGTGCTGGTGGTCGGCTCGGGCCCGGCCGGACTATCCGCCGCCTACCACCTGACGCGCATGGGCCACAAGGCGGTGATCCACGAGGCGGCACCGCTCGCGGGCGGCATGATGCGCTTCGGCATCCCGAAATACCGCCTGCCGCGCGAGGTGCTCGATGCCGAGATCGACCGCCTGATTGAGTTCGGCGTCGAGATCCAGTTGCAGACCAAGGTCAGCGATGTGCAGCAGGCGCTGAAGGACGGCTTCGACGCGGTCTTCCTCGGCGTCGGCGCCCATATCGCCAAGCGCGCCTACATCCCGGCCGGCGACGCCAACAAGGTGCTCGACGCGGTCGCCGTGCTGCGCGGCATGGAGGACCACGACGCGCCGATGCTGGGACGCAAGGTGGTGGTGTATGGCGGCGGCAACACCGCGATCGACGTCGCGCGCACCGCCAAGCGCCTCGGCGCGGAGGAGGCGATCATCGTCTACCGCCGCACCCGCGACAAGATGCCGGCCCACGATTTCGAGGTCGAGGAGGCGCTGCAGGAAGGCATCTCGATCAAGTGGCTGTCGACCATCAAGGAAGCCGGTGAGTCGGACATCATGGTCGAGAAGATGGCGCTCGACGATAAGGGCTTCCCGCAGCCGACCGGCGAATTCGAGCGCATCGAGGCCGATTCGGTGGTGCTCGCGCTGGGCCAGGATGCCGACCTCGCGCTGCTCGAAAACGTGCCGGGCCTGGTGGTCGAAGGCGGCATGATCCAGGTCGATGGCGGCATGATGACCGGCCACCCAGGCGTCTTCGCCGGCGGCGACATGGCCGGCAGCGAACGCACCGTGACCGTCGCCGTGGGTCACGGCAAGAAAGCCGCGCGCGCGATCGACGCCTGGCTGCGCGGCGCCGCGTACGCGCCGGCGGAAAAGCACGAGGTCGCCACCATCGAGCGCATGAACCCGTGGTACTACTCGGACGCGCCGAAGACCATGCGCCCGGTGCTCGACATTATCCGCCGCCAGTCCACCTTCGAGGAGGTGCTGGGCGGCCTCGACGAAAACAACGCGCTGTTCGAGGCGCGCCGCTGCATGTCCTGCGGCAACTGCTTCGAGTGCGACAACTGCTACGGCGTCTGCCCCGACAACGCCGTGATCAAGCTCGGTCCCGGCAAGCGCTTCCGCTTCAATTTCGACTACTGCAAAGGCTGCGGCATCTGCGCCACCGAGTGCCCCTGCGGCGCCATCCGTATGGTGGCGGAGGAGAACTGAGAGCTTGTGAATAAATCTACTGCGCGTGCCGGATCGGGGCTTGGGCGGTGCTCGCAATCCTCATGCACAAAACGTGCATTCCGGTTGCTGCGCTCCGGCCGCACCCCGCTGCGGCCCGCTCGCTACGATTTCTTCACAAGCTCTGGGAGCGAATTCGGCGCCGGCAGGACCGCCGCCGCGGTCGGGCTCGCGAATGAATTGCCGGCGCGGAATGCCGTGGTCGGTCTGCGCAAGCACCTCGTGGATGACTACATGAACATCGATATGGCGCGCGCGCTGGAGCTTGTGCAGCTCGGCCGCCACGAGTTTGTCACCGCGTTCCTGTTGGCCGATCCGCCGGTGGGTTGAAACAACCGGGCCAGCCCTGTCGTCGGCTGCCGATTCAAGCCGAGCTATCGAACTGCCAACGAAGGCCGTAAGCGAGTGGCGCAGAACGGCCATGAGCGGCCGGTGGGAAAATTTCCGAGAAGCAGACGTTCGAGCCCTGTCCGTATGATTGTAGATTGATAAGGAGACCGGGATCGGATAATCTCTACGTCATTCAATACCTTAAAGGCATTTCGACCGTGTCCGTATTATTGACAATAGCCCGGACGTTTCTGCGTCTGAATAACGGTTAAGGCGCAAACCATGAATCTCCGCCGTTATCTTGTTCTACTGGTTGCACTGGTCGCACTTCCTTCGTGGGCTCAATCTTCGAAGTTCAATAAGTACACTGACAATCTCACTCGATTGCTGGAGACAGATGCATTAAGCGTAATGGTGACCGGTGGTACCTTTGAGACAGCCCAGACACTCTGTAAAAGACTTGGTGGAAGTCTTTCCCACAATGTCGAGACCGAATTTTCCGCATGGAGAGAACGAAATGGCGCCTATATACGTGGCGCGGCACAGGCGTTAAACGAATTCGGTGATTTGTATAAGGCCGAAGGGGGCGATTCAGCAAAACAGGAATATTTGCAAATGCTACTGCGTGCATCTGCAAACGCGGCTACACAACGCCTTTCGCTTCAGCTCAAAGGGCACAGTGTTGAAGGTGGTGCGCCACCGCCGGAGAGTTTTTGCTTTGGGCTAGCGAAGTGGTTACGAGACGGCGTGAGTGATCTTGAAAGAACGCCAGATCACATCAAGGCGCTGCGTCCATATATTCAGCGCCCCATGAAGAAATAAATGCGCCCTAACCCGACGGTCGACCCCGTTCGCTTCGCTCTCTGGACGCTGCGCGATGAAGCCGCGCAGCGCCGGTCACCTCCACTACAAGGGCTTCCCCACTTTACGCAAGCGTTTTGAAGCTTTTGTCGTGGCCTTTTTTCCTCTAATCCATACTGCATGGGCGAACCGTGGGTTGGCGCTCCGGCCGGGTCAAGGGCAGGCTGCGTTTTTTGCAGCCTGGCGCAGCGCACCCTTGACGCGGCCGGAGCGCCGATACGCTCATGCGAGGTTGGATGCGACGGTTTTTCGCATCCAAGCTTGCAGACCCAGCGGCG
>JBDRPN010000001.1:0-60071 GCA_043826925.1 Pseudomonadota bacterium | reverse complement strand
TCGGGACGAGCGGGCACGTGACCGCGAAGTCCTCCATCTGCGGCAGTAGAGTGCATTTTGTAAATCCGGCGTCTATGCAGTGAAGGTAACGCGTCTTACCCTGGGAGATCTCCCCGGTGCTTCGGAACAGTGAAGCTGGGCGTCCGGCAACGGCGGCTGAATATCGTGGAGAAGTCAGCAGAGGGCATAGTAGGTGGGAGGCAGGCAACGCTAGTGAGGCACTGCAATGTTGAAAGACGTAGCCCCGGATATGCACGCGCCGCAAAGCTGACCACTGAAGGCCCGAACGGTGCCCCGAAAGGGGATTGAAAGAGAGGAGAAGTCGCTTGCCAAGGAACAGCGGTATTGCATTCGGCGAGTCCATTGGGCGCAAGCCTCATGGCTGGAATGAAACCGACGTTGGCGCGGTAGGAGATGAAGCTCCGGTTGAATGGCGTGGTGGTATGCTTTCCACAATGCCAATCGACTTAATCTGCCGAACCGCCGGATACGTGACCCGTACGTCCGGTGGTGTGGGAGGGAGGGGCCGCGAGGCTTTCCCCTATCCCGATTCGACCCCACAAGACATCCCGGCCTGCCTGTGCCTATTCACGCTTGACGTTATGTACGGCTGCCGTTAATATTCGCGCATGCCGATCAAGAGTTTCAAATGCAAAGACACGCACGCGCTATTTCTTGGTCAGCGGGTTCGCCGCTGGGTAAACATTGAGCGGCCTGCCTTACGTAAGCTTGAGCAACTGGACTGGTCTATGGTGTTGGAGGATTTGCGCGTTCCCCCTGGTAATCAACTGGAGGTGCTTAAAGGAAATCGCAAGGGGCAATACAGCATTCGCATCAACGATCAATGGCGCGTGTGCTTCGTTTGGACTGTGGAAGGCCCGAAAAACGTGGAGATCGTTGATTACCACTGAAGGAGTTTAAACATGCGTACTGTTTCCCCTGTTTCTCCCGGCGAAATGCTGGATGAAGAGTTCTTGAAGCCGCTTGGCCTGACGAAGTACCGCTTGGCCAAGGACATCGGCGTACCCCCGCAACGAATCGGAGATATCGTGGCGGGCAAGAGGGCCATTACCGCAGACACGGATCTACGGCTGTGCCGGTACTTTGGGCTCAGCGATGGATGGTGGCTTCGCGGGCAGGCAAACTACGACACCGCGATCGCGCGCGAAAACATGGGCGAAGTCCTCTCGCGTATTACTCGTTGTCCATTGTTGGCCGCTTGAGCGCAGTCCGTGCAGAAAGTGTGGTCGAACCCATCGTTTCAGGGGACGCGCCGAGATGAAGCTGCACAGCGCCGGTTATGTCAGACGTTGAAGCTGTAGAAAAACCCCTTTTCGGCGGAAATTGATTGCCAAAAATGGCGCGGACTCATCCGCGCCATTTCTCATTTCATCCCCGGAGTTTGTTTCCGCGCCGTGCCGCCAGCGCCAACTTCCTGGACAGGTACAAGGTCAGGCAAACTGATCCGAACCCGATGCAGTATTCAAGCGGCGAGCGGTTCGATCGAGTCCAGCGTTTCCTGCAGTTGCTCTTTCGCCACCTGCAAGTCGTATAGCGATTGCAGGTTGAGCCAGTATTGATCGGTCAGGCCGAAGTAACGGGATAGCCGCAGGGCCGTGTCGGCGCTGATTGCGCGCTCGCCGTGCACGATCTGGTTGATGCGGCGTGGCGGCACGCTAATTTCCTTGGCTACCCGGTATTGCGAAATCCCCATCGGTTCCATGAAGTCATGCAGCAGAACTTCACCGGGGTGGATGGGGGAAAAGTCACGTCGTCCCATGTTCGACCTCGCTAGTGGTAATCCACGATTTCGACAGCATCCGGTCCCGCATTGGTCCAGCGGAAGCAGATGCGCCACTGGTCATTGATGCGGATGCTGTGCTGCCCTTTCCGATCTCCCTTCAAGGCTTCCAGACGATTGCGGGGCGGGATGCGCAAATCGTCAAGGCTTCCGGCGGCATGTACCTGGTTGAGCTTGCGCGCTGCCAGTGGCGCGACCTGCTTCGGGATGCGTCGGACGAACCTGCCATTGAAGATCGCCTCGGTGTCCTTGTCCTTGAAAGATCGGATCATGGTTAATGATGACCCATTGCGTTATTACCGTCAAGCGTTACGGCGACACCCGTTTCAAAGCGCGCGCCCCCGCTCCAGCGCCGCCAGGTTGGTGGTGCGGTGGGCGTCGGCGCTGAGGGCCGCGGTGGATTCCCACAGTTCTTCGTAGCCGAAGGGGAAGTCCTGGCGGCTGGCGCCGTAGCCGAGCAGGACCAGGTTGGCGACCAGCGGCTGCTTGAGTTCCAGCGCCACGGCGTCGGCATTGCAGGCGTGCACGACGATGCCCATTTCGGCGACCAGGCCGGCCAGGCGCGGGTCGAGAAAGCCTTGCGCGTTCGCGGCGTTGACCACGCAGAGGGCGGCATGGCCGTCGCGCCGGGCGTGGAGGTAGGGCAGGGTGCGGTGCGCTTCGACGCTGTCCAGCGCCAGCAGCAGGTCGGCGTCGCCTTCGCAGACCAGCGGGCTTTCGAAGGGGCCGATCTTGAGGTGGGTCATCACCGAGCCGCCGCGCTGGGCCATGCCGAAGGTCTGCGAGCCGAGCACTTGCAGCTTTCTGCGGCGGGCGGTTTCGGTGAGTACCTTGGCGGCAAACAGCACGCCCTGTCCGCCGATGCCGGCGATCACGGTCTGGCATTTCATGCGCATAGCTCCGCTGTCTGGATTTGTTTCGGCCGGATCGCGCCCTGGGCGCAGACCTGGATGCACATGCCGCAATCGATGCAGGTGCGTCGGTCGATGTCCACCCTGCCGTCCGGGCCTTTCTTCAGCGACGGACATTCGAACATCGTGGTGCAGTAGCCGCAGGCGGTGCAGACGCCGGTGGGCGGCATGGCGATGGCGCTGCGCGGGCATTCGGCGGCGCAGATGCGGCAGCCGGTGCATTTGGCGGCGTCGATGCGGTAGGCGCCGTCGACCTGGCTGATGGCGGCGGTCGGGCAGACATTGACGCAGATGTCGCAATGCGTGCATACGCCGCAGTGGAAGCAGCGCTCGCGCGCCTCGGCGGCGGCTTCGGCGGAGCCGAGGCCGAGATTCACCTCGTCGAAGTTCCACACCGAATCGTCGGCGGCGCGGTGGCGCACCTCGGCGCGCGGTGTCTTGCGGAAATACTGCAGCCGGATTTCCTGCGGTCCCGGCGCGCAGGGATTCTGTCCGGCGCGCGGCGAGCCGGAACCGGACCAGGCGGTGCTGGCCGCGATGCCGGGGCCGCTGCCGAGTTGCAGCGCCGGCGCGGCGAGCGGCTTGCCGCCGATGTAGGCGTCGATCGCCAGCGCGGCGCGCTTGCCGGCGTTGATGGCGCCGGTCACGGTGCCGGCGCCGGTGCTGGCGGCGTCGCCGCCGGCGAAGACGCGCGGCTGGCCGGTGCGGCCCCAGGCATCGACGGCGAGGCGGCCGTTCTTGCACAATTCGCTGCTCAATTCGTCGCCCGATTCCGTCGCGGCCAGGTAGGAGAGATCGGCGTCGCCGCCGATGCAGACCAGCACGCTGTCGGCCCTGGCGGTCGCGGTGTGGACTGTGGCTTGGGCCTGCGGTCCTGGCGTCACCGGTGCGGCCAGGTCGCGCAGCAGCAACTTGATGCCGCCGTTGTGCCCGGTCTCGAAGCCGGTCGGCACCACGGCATGATGAAAGGCGATGCCTTCGGCGCGTGCCGCGGCGACTTCCTCGGGGATCGCCAGCAGCACGTCGTAATACAGGTCCACCGCCTTGGCGCCCTTGCGCCGCGCCGTGCGGGCGGCGTCGATCGCCGTGTTGCCACCGCCAACTATTGCCACGCGCTGGCCCAGCACGGGGGCGTCGCCGTCGCGCGCCAGGCCGAGATAGTCGAGCCCGCTGAGGACGTCGGGCAGGTCCTCGCCGGGGATGCTCAGGCGCCGTTGCCGCCAGGCGCCGGTGGCGAGGTAGACCGCATCGAAGCGGTCGAGCGCGGACCAGGCCAGGTCCTGGCCCAGGCACACGCCGGTGCGCAGCTTGACGCCCAGCGCGGCGAAGACTTCGAGTTCGCGTTGCAGCACCTGGCGCGGCAGCCGGTATTCGGTGATGGCCCAGCGCAGCATGCCGCCGATCTCAGGGCGGGCTTCGATGATCTCGACCTCATGGCCGCGCTGCGCCAGATGGTAGGCCGCCGTCAGTCCGGAGGGGCCGCCGCCGACCACCGCGACGCTCTTGCCGGTTGCCTGCCCGCGCGTGACGAAGGCAGCGGCGGAATGGCCGCGATCGCCGACGAGGCGTTCGATGGCGTTGATGGCCAGCGCGCCGTCATGGACGCCGCGATTGCAGCGGGTTTCGCAGGGATGCGGGCAGACGCGGCCGAGCGTGGACGGGAAGGGATGCTCGGCGTAGAGCAGGCGCGCCGCTTCCGGCCAGTATTCGCTGGCGGCGAGGCGCATCAGGCGTTCGATGTCGTTGCCGGCCGGGCAGGCCTCGGCGCAGGGCGAGAGGCGGTCCTGGTGGCGCGGCAGGCCGGCCGCCGCGCTGGCTTGCGGGCGCGGCGCGTGATGGACTTCGACCGGCAGCGGCACCTTGTTCGGACCGAGGCCCTTCATCTGCGTGACGCAAGCATAGCGGGCAAGCACCACGGCGATGCCGCCGGCGGCGGCGCGGCTGTGGTCGAGGGCATCGAGCAACACGCGCTGGAAAGCGGCGAGGTTGCTCGGGTCGGCATGTTCGAGGTAATTGACGCCACAGCCGCGGATCAGGGTTTCCAGGTGCACGATGCCGCCGGCATGGCCGTCGGCGGTCTCGCCGAATTCCGGCGTCGGCTGCATGCCGGTCATGCCGGTGGTGCCGTTGTCGAGTACCAGCAGGACGAAGCGGGCGCCGTTGTACACCGCGCTTTCGAGGCCGGCGGCGCCGGAATGGAAGAAGGTGCCGTCGCCGATGGTGGCGAAGATAGGCGGCGCTTTGCCGTCCTGCGCATAGGCGTGGTAGAAGCCCGAGGCCATCGAAATCGAGGCGCCCATGTCGTGCACCGTATCGACCGAACCCTGGTTGAGGCCCAGGGTGTAGCAGCCGATGTCGCCGGGGAATATCGCTTCGGGGAAGGCGCGCCGCAGCGCGTAGAAGACCGAGCGATGGCCGCAGCCGGGGCAGAAGGTGGGACGGCGGATCGGCAGTTCCATGCCGGTGACCAGCGCCTGCAGGCGATTGGCGGGGCGCTCGGTGGCTTCCAGGCCGGCTTCGCGCGCGGCGGCGACGACGAGTTTTTCGATCACGCCCGGCGTCAGCTCGCCGTGCGAGGGCACGTGGCCGGTGAGCCGGCCCCAGACCGGCAGCGGCAGGCGGATCTGCATTTCGATCGCGGCGTCGGTTTCCTCGAACACGATCAGGCGTTCGCAGCGGCTGGCGAAATCGGCGACCAGCTGGCGCGGCAACGGGTAGGCCGTGGCGATTTTGAGCAGGGGCAGTTGCGTCGCCAGGCCAAGCGCGCCCAGCACGTCGTTGAGATAGGCGTAGCTGACGCCGGCGGCGACGATGCCCAGCGGAGCGCGCTCGGCCAGGCCGGGCGGAAAGAAGGCGTGGTTGCCGGGGAAGGTTTCGAACTCCTGCTCGATCGCGGCCAGCTTCTGGTTCAGCTGCTGGTGCTGCAGGGCGCGGGCGCGCGGCGTCGCGGCCCAGCGCCGCGGATTCTTTTCGAAGGCGGCGACGCGGGAGGGCGCGTCGGCCGCCTTGCATTCGATCGACTGCTCGGAATGACAGATGCGCACCGTCGGGCGCAGCATCACCGGCACTTGATGGCGTTCGGACAGCGCGAAGGCCAGCGCTACCATGTCCCGGGCTTCCTGCGGGCTGGAGGGGTCGAGCGCCGGTATCTTGGCGAACAGCGCGAACAGGCGCGAGTCCTGTTCGGTCTGCGAGGAATGCAGGCCGGGATCGTCGGCGACGATCAGCAGCAGGCCGCCGACCACGCCGATGTAGGCGGCGGACAGCGCCGGGTCGGCGGCGACGTTGAGGCCCACCTGCTTCATCGCCACGGCGCTGCGCTTGCCCGAATAGGCGGCGGCCAGCGCGGTTTCGAGGGCAACCTTTTCGTTGGTGGACCATTCGGCGTAAATCCTGAGGCCCAGTTCGCGGCCGAACTCGATCACGGCCGGCAGTATTTCCGAGCTGGGCGTGCCGGGGTAGGCCGTCATGAACTGGCAACCCGCTTCGACCAGTCCGCGCGATATCGCTTCGTTGCCGAGCAGAACGCGATGATCTCCGGTTCTTGTATCCATTTTGTCTCCTCCTTGGCCGGGCGCTTGCCCGGGGTTTGCTGCGGTGGCTCAGGCCATCTGTTGTTGGTGCGTGTTCTCTGCGCCGAGGCGGGCCAGCAGTTCCGCGCGGCGCGCCTCGAACTGCGCAATCGAGCGCTGCTTGACCGGGCCGTAGCCGCGGATGCAGTCCGGCAGCGCGGCGATCTCGATCGCGGCGGCGAGCCCTTCGCGGTCGAGTCGCGGCAGCAGGTCCTCGATGCTCGTCTCGTAATCGGCGATGAGCTGTCGCTCCTGACGCCGCTCGGCCATCCAGCCGAAGGGATCGAGCGCGGTGCCGCGCAGGAACTTGAGCCGCGTCAGGAGCTTCATGGCCGGCAGCAGCCAGGGGCCGAAGCGGATTTTTTTCGGCTCCTCGCCCGGATGCGCGCCGCGGCTCCAGGGCAGGGTGACGTGGAAGTTGAGCCGGTAGTCGCCCTCGAAGTTCTGCTCCAGCGAGCGGCCGAAGGCGGGATCGGCGAACAGCCGCGCGACCTCGTATTCGTCCTTGTAGGCCAGCAGCTTGAAGTAGTTGCGCGCGACGGCATCGGTCAGCGCCGTACCGCCAACGGCAACTCTTGCCTCGTGCTGCCGCACCTGGTCCACCAGCGCCAGGTAGCGCCGGGCGTAGGCGGCGTCCTGGTAGGTCGTCAGCCAGGCGCGGCGGCGCTCGATGGTTTCGTCGAGATCGAGCGAGAGCTTGCGCTCCGGCACGGCAGCCTGGTCGGCGCCGAGCAGGGCGTCGACGGCGGCCCGGTCGAGGGCGGTGCGCCGGCCCCAGGCGAAGGCCTGGCGGTTCGCCTCGGCGCCCGCGCCGTTGAGTTCGATGGCCCGCAGCAGCGCCGCCGCGGACAGCGGCACCAGGCCATGCTGGAAAGCGTAGCCGAGCATGAACAGGTTGGTGGCGATGGAATGCCCCATCAGCCGCGTCGCCATGTTGCTGGCATCGAGGAAAGTTGTCGCCTCGGCGCCGATGGCGTCGACGATGGAGCGCTCCATGGCGCCCTCGGGAAACGCCCGGTCCGGGTTGCGGATGAATTCGCCGGTGATGGCCAGCGCCGTGTTGACCACCGCCCGGGTGGTGCCGGGCGCGGTTTTCGACAGGATCTCGTCGCCGATCGACACCACGATGTCGCAGCCGAGCAGCAAGCGGGCTTCGCCCGTGGCAATGCGTACCGCATGGAGCTGGTCCTGGCGTTCGGCGATGCGCACATGCGACATCACGGCGCCGCCCTTTTGCGCCAGGCCGGTCATGTCGAGCACCGTGACGCCTTTGCCTTCGAGGTGCGCCGCCATGCCGAGCAGGGCGCCGACGGTGACTACGCCGGTGCCGCCGACGCCGGCGATCAGAATGCCGTAGGGCTCGGTGAGCTGCCGTGGCGCGGGTTCGGGCAGGTCGGCAAAGCCGGCGGACGCGGCCTCGACGGCGCGGCCGCGCCGGGGCTGGCCGCCATGCACGGTGACGATGCTGGGGCAGAAGCCTTCGAGGCAGGAATAGTCCTTGTTGCAGGCATGCTGGTCGATCGCGCGCTTGCGCCCGAACTCGGTTTCGACCGGCACCACGGCGAGGCAGTTGGACTTGGCGCTGCAGTCGCCGCAGCCTTCGCAAACCGTCTCGTTGATGAATATCCGCACGGCGGGATCGGGGAAGCGGCCGCGCTTGCGCCGCCGGCGTTTTTCCGCGGCGCAGGTCTGGTCGTAGATCAGGGCCGTGACGCCGGGCGTTTCGCGCAGCTCGCGCTGGGTGCGTTCGAGTGCGTCGCGGTGGCGGACCTCGACGCCGGGGGCGAAACCGGCGTTCTTGCCATACTTCTCGGGTTCGTCGGACATCACGATAATGCGTTTGACATCCTCGGCGGCGAGCTGGCGCGTCAGTTGCGGCACGGTCAGCGTGCCGTCCAGCGGCTGGCCGCCGGTCATGGCGACGGCATCGTTATAGAGCAGCTTGAAGGTGATGTTCACGCCAGCAGCGACTGCAGCGCGGATCGCGAGCACGCCGGAATGGAAATAAGTGCCGTCGCCCATGTTGGCGAAGACGTGCTGCGTGCCGCTGTGTCCCGCCACGCCGAGCCAGGCCGCGCCTTCGCCGCCCATCTGGGAAATCGTGATGGTGTTGCGTTCCATCGCCACCGCCATCAGGTGGCAGCCGACGCCGCCCAGCGCGCAACTGCCCTCCGGCACCTTGGTCGACTGGTTGTGCGGGCAGCCGGGGCAGAACCAGGGCGTGCGCAGCATGATGACCTTGGGCTTGGCCAGGGCCTGCGCCTTCGCGTCGAGGAAGGCGATGTAATCGGCGATGCGCGGCGCCTGGTGGAAGCGCCCGATGCGCGCGGCGATCGCGCGTGCGACCAGGGCCGGCGTCAGCTCGGCGGTCGGCGCCAGCAGCCAGCGGTGCACCGGCACCGGCCATTCGCCGGTCTCGTCGTACTTGCCGACCACGCGCGGACGCACGTCTTCGCGCCAGTTGTAGAGCATTTCCTTCAACTGGTATTCGATGATCTGGCGCTTCTCCTCGACCACCAGGATTTCTTCCAGGCCCTCGGCGAAGTGCCGTACCGAATCGGCTTCCAGCGGCCAAGGCATGCCGACCTTGAACAGGCGCAGGCCGATTTCGGCCGCGTAGGCCTCGTCGATGCCGAGGTCGTCGAGCGCCTGGCGCAGGTCGAGCCAGGCCTTGCCGCAGGCGATGATGCCCAGCCGCGGGCGCGGGCTGTCGAAGACCAGGCGGTTGAGCCCGTTGGCGCGCGCGTAGGCGATCGCGGCGTAGACCTTGAACTCCTGCAGCCGGTGTTCCTGCGCCAGCTGCGGATCGGGCCAGCGCAGATGCACGCCGTCGGCCGGCAGCCTGAAATCTTCGGGAATCACGATGCGCACGCGCTCGGGATCGATTTCGACCGTGGCCGAACTTTCCGCCGTGTCCGAAGTGACTTTCAAGGCCACCCAGCAGCCGGAATAGCGCGACATGGCCCAGCCGTGCAGGCCGAAGTCGAGGTATTCCTGCAAGTCGGCGGGGGCCAGCACCGGGATGCCGCAGGCCGAGAACATGTGCTCGCTCTGGTGCGCGACGGCCGAAGAGCGCGCCGACGGGTCGTCGCCGGCGATCAGCAGCACGCCGCCGTGCCTGGCGCTGCCGGCATGGTTGGCGTGCTTGAAGACGTCGCCGCAGCGGTCGACGCCGGGGCCCTTGCCGTACCACATGGAAAAGATGCCGTCGAATTTCGGCTCGGGAAACAGGTGCAGTTGCTGCGTGCCCCAGATCGCGGTGGCCGCGATGTCCTCGTTGAGGCCGGGCTGGAAACTGATGTCACGCTGCTTGAGGAAGGGCTCGGCGGCGTGCAGCGCGGTGTCGAGGCCGCCCAGCGGCGAGCCGCGATAGCCCGAGATGTAGCCGGCGGTATGCAGGCCGGCCTGGCGGTCCAGCGCGTGCTGCAGCATGGGCAGGCGCGCCAGGGCCTGCATGCCGGTGAGAAAGACGCGACCGCGTTCGAGCCGGTACTTGTCGTCGAGTGAAACGCTTGCCAGATTCATCCGCATTCCCTTTGTGCTGGTGGCGCGGTGAAAACCTTGCGCCGTCCGTCACAGCTGCGATCCGTGAAGGATCGCAACGCTCATCATCCTGCGTGATGGCGGGATGGTCGGGAATTGTGTGCGGTGATGCACCACCACATTCTGTAGCGTGTGGAGATGCGGTAGGAGGGAGTCATGAGCGGGTTTGCCGTGGGGCTTGGCGCCGGCCGCATGCAGCTGCGGCCGGCGTGATCGATGCGATCAGTCCTTGAGCATCGTGAACTTGCCGTCTTTGACGGTCATCAGCACGCGACCGCGGTGGTCGAAGCCGGAGTGGTCCTTGGCCGACATGTTGATGACGCCCTGCGAGGCCAGCATCTCCTTGGTGCCTTCGAGTGCGTCGCGCAGCGCCGAGCGGAACGCCTGCGTGCCCGGCTTGCCCTTCTTGGCGGCTTCCGGGATGGCCCGGATCAGCAGCAGGCCGGCGTCATAGGTGCCGGCGGCGAAGATCGGCGGACGGGATCCGAACTGCTTCTCGTAGCCATTGACCATCTCCAGGGTGACCTTCTTGGTCGGGAAGCTGTCCGGGATTTCGTCGGGCACGGCCAGCAGCGGGCCGACGATCAGCGCGCCTTCGACCTTCTTGCCGCCGATCTTGATGAAGGCGCTCGAAGCCGCGCCATGGGTCTGGAAAATGTGACCCTTGTAGCCGGAATCGGTCAGTTGCGAGTGCGGCATGGCGGCGTCGGCGGCCACGCCGGCGATCAGGATGGCATCGGGCTTGGCGGCGATCAGCTTCAGCGCCTGGGCCACGACGCTGGTGTCCTTCTGGCTGTAGCGCTCGTTGGCGACGATCTTGATGCCGGCCTTTTCCGCCATCGGGACGAAGGTCTTGTACCAGTTTTCGCCGTAGGGATCGGCGCGACCGATGAAGCCGACGGTCTTGACGCCGCGCTTGGTCATGCCCGCGACGACGCCCTCGCTGATCACGTCGTCATTGGGGTGGGTCTTGAACACCCAGCGCTTCTTGTCGTCCATCGGCAGCACCACGGCCGAGGTGCCTACCGGCGCCAGCATCGGCGTCTGTCCTTCGGCCATGAAGGCCAGCACGCCCATGGCGTTGCCGGAGCCGGAGGGGCCGATCAGGGCATCGATCTTCTCCTCGCCGAGCAGCTTCTTGGTCAGCTGCACGCTCTGGGTCGGGTCGCTGGCGTCGTCGAAGGTGATGTATTCGATGTTCAGATCGCCGATCTTCTTCGGCAGCAGGGCGACCGCGTTCTTCTGCGGAATGCCGACGAAGGCGATGGGTCCGGTCGACGATGCCATCACGCCGATCTTGACCTGCGCCTGCACCGACATGGATGCGGCCAGCGCCAGGCCCGAAAGCGCCAGTACGAGTTTCCTGATTTGCATGGTGTCTCCTCCTTGATTGATGTTGTATGTGCTGCGATTACATGAGAATTCTGCTGCTCATCCGGCGATGATGCCCTGTTCCTTGAGGTCTGTGCACTCGGCCGCCGTAAATCCTGCTTCCTGCAGCACTGCCAGGGTGTCGGCGCCGTACTTGGCGGGGAAGCTCAATTCGGTAGCGACACCCGGCACATCGACCGCCATCGGCTGCATGCGCACGGTCTTGCCGGCGGGCGTCCGGGTGGTGGTCAGGCGGCTGCTGACGGCCGCCATTTCGCGCACGGCCGGGATGTCGTGGATCGGCGCATGGGGGATGGTCGCCCTGGCGAACTCCGCGGCGATCGCCGCGGTCGAGTGCTGCCGCGTTACCGCCGCCATGTCGCGGTGGATGGCCTCGCGTTCCTGGTGGCGGCCTTCGTTGGTGACGCGCACGGCGTTGGCCACCGGCGCGAACCAGGGGATTTCGGTCAGGCGCCGCCACTGCACGTCGCTGCCGATGGCCATGTAGATGAAGCCATCGGCTGTCGGATAGACATTGGTCGGGATGAACTTGCGATGCTCGTTGCCGCAACGCGTGATTTCGGACGGGTCGCAATCGAAGTCGAGCAGGGGCAGGGTGGTGATCAGCCAGGAGGCCGCCGCCTGCAGCATCGAGACGTCGATGCGGCTGCCACGGCCGGACTCCGCGCGTTCCAGCAGCGCCATCATGACGCCGGCGTAGACCTCATCGCCGGCCTTGAGGTCGATCAGCGGCACGCCGGCGAGCGTCGGCGGGCCATCGGCGGGCCCGGTCAGTTCCATATAGCCGGCCATCGCCTGGATCACCGGGTCGTAGCCGGGCGCATCCGGGTATTCCGGGCCCATGGCCGAGATGCCGGCCCAGATCAGGTCCGGCTTCACGGCGGAGAGGCTTTCGTAATCGATGCCGAGCTGCTTGTAACGCTTGGGCACGGTGTTGCAGCAGAACACGTCGACGTCGAGGTCCACGATCAGGCGCTGCAAGAGCGCCTGGCCCTGCGGGTCCTTGAGGTTGATCGCGATGGCTTCCTTGCCGACGTTGGGCGCAATGAAATAAGTGCGACGGTCGTCATCGACCACCTTGCCGCCGATGTAGCGGTTCGGGTCGCCGGGCAGGCCCTCGCCGCTGGGCGTCGACTCGATGCGGATCACGCGCCAGCCGAGCTGGGCAAAGCGGAGCGTGGCATAAGGCAACGACAGCGCCTGCTCCATCGAGAGTACGGTGCGTCGTTTCATTGAAACCTTTCACCACAGAGACACAGAGGCACAGAGAGAACCAGACCAGAGCAAATGCAAAGTCTTTGCATTTCTCTGTGCCTCTGTGTCTCTCTGGTTCGCATTTCGAATTTCACTCCGCTCTCCACGGCTTCCAGTACAGCTTCGGCGTTTGGCCGTGGAGTGCGCGGTAGACCTTTTCCGGGGTGAAGGGCAGCTCGTACATGCGCACGCCGGTGGCGTTGGCGATGGCGTTGGCGGTGGCCGCGGCGATGCAGATCGAGGGCGCTTCGCCGACGCCCTTGGCGCCTTGCGGACCTTCGCCGTCCATCGATTCGATGAAGGCGATGTCCATTTCGGGAATCTCGGGCGCGGTGACCAGCTTGTAGTCGCGGAAGTTCGGATTCTTCATGACGCCGTTCTGGATCAGCAGGTCTTCGGTCAGCGCATAGCCCTGGCCCATGACCACGCCGCCCTCGATCTGGCCTTCGATGCCGAGCCGGTTCAGTACCCGGCCGACGTCGTGGGCGCCGGTGACCTTGGTCATCCTGACGATGCCGGTATCGGTGTCGACCTCGACTTCCACCACCTGGCTGCCCCAGGCGTAAGCCGCCGAGACGTCGCCCTTGAAGCCCTTGTCCTGATGCACGCTGGGCGGCTCGTAATAGAAGGTGGTCATCACCAGTTCGGCCTTGTCCTGGAAGTGCAGGTTGCGCAGCAGCTTGGACAGTTCGACCACGACTTCGCCGCTGGCGGCCTGGATCACGAAGCCGCCGCGCAGGTCGAGTTCGTCCTCGGCGCACTCGTATTTCTTCGCCGCCACGGCAAGGATCTTGGACTTGGCCTTCTTCGCCGCGCCGATCGCCGAGTTGCCGGCGATGAAGGTGGTGCGGCTGGCATGCACGCCGACGTCCCAGGGCGTGATCGCGGTGTCGTTATTGACCACGGTGATGGCCGAAATCGGCAGGCCGAGTTCCTCGCAGACCAGTTGCGAGAGCACGGTCTCCGAACCCTGGCCGATTTCCGAAGCGCCGGTGATCAGCGTCACGTTGGCGAAATCGTCCATCTTAAGAATGGTGCCGCAGCCGTCCGACGGGTAGATCTTGGCGCCGCCGCCGACGTGCAGCATCGAGGCCATGCCGATGCCGCGCTTGATGTTGCCGGGCTTGCTGCGATTCGCGGCGTTCTCCCTGGCTTTGCGTGCGTAATCGCTGCGGCTTGCCGCCGTGGTGATGCAGTCCTTGAAGCCGCAGCTCTTGAAGCTCATGCCCTGACCGGTGGTTTCGCCGGCGTCCTGGGCGTTCTTGAGGCGGAACTCCAGCGGGTCCATGCCGATCTTTTCGGCCAGCATGTCCATGTGCTGTTCGATGGCGAAGGTGGCCTGCAGGTTGCCGTAGCCGCGGAACGACCCGGCATAGGGATTGTTGGTGTACACCGCGGCCGTGTGATAGTCGCAATGCGGCACGCGGTAGAGCGAGGAGAAGGTCTGCATCATGACGAACGGTGTGGTCGCACCCCACGAAGTGTAGGCACCGTTGTCATGCAGCGTATGTACCTGGCGGAAAGTCAGCGTGCCGTCCTTCTTGCAGCCCGAACGCAGCGTCAGCAGCACCGGCTGGCGCGTCGGCGAGGCGAGGAATTCCTCTTCGCGGGTGAACAGCATTTTCACCGGCCGCTTGGCGGCGCGGGCCAGGTAAAGGCAGATCACCTCGAAGGGATAGATGTCGAGCTTGGAGCCGAAGCCGCCGCCGATCGGCGGCTGGATGATGCGGATGCGCGCCGGGTCCATGTTCAGGTAGTCGGCGAACTCGCGCTTGTGCAGGAAGGGCACCTGGGTGTTCGAGTACATCAGCAGATTGCCCGAGGCGTCGAACTCCGCGATCATGCCTGAGACGCCCATGCAGCAGTGCGTGACGTAGTGCAGCTTGAAGGTGTCCTCGACCACCACGTCGGATTCGGCCTCGCCCTGCACCACGTCGCCGTGCACATAGTCGAAGCGCATCGCGATGTTGTCCGGCTTGCCCTTGTGGGCGATCGACATGCCCTGCTTCAGGTGCAGATGGCTGCCGTCGGCGCCATGCGGTTCGGGATGGATCAGGGCCGCACCGGGCTTGATGGCGTCTTCCGGATTGGAAATCACCGGCAGGTCTTCGTATTCGACCTTGATCAGTTTCAGCGCGGCTTCGGCGATCTCTTCCGACTCGGCCGCCACGGCGGCGATCTCGTCGCGCTGGCTGCGGACGCGGCCGACCTTGAGCGGAAAGTGGTCCTTGGCGACGCCGATCGGACGCTGGTCGGGAATGTCGGCGGCCGTGATCACGACATGCACGCCGGGCAGGGCCCGCGCGGCGGAGACGTCGATCGACTTGATCAGGGCATGGATACGGGCCGAGCGCAGGATCTTGCCGTAGAGCTGCCCCGACAGATTGATGTCGTGGATGTAGCGCGTCTTGCCGCTGGCCTTCTCGGGGGCATCCATTTTCGGGATGCGCTTGCCGATCAGCGAGTCGGGCTCGATGACCCTGGCTTTCTTTTCTGCAACGTTCATGGTCGTGTCCTTGTCCTTAGGCGCCGTCGACCGCGACGATGGCGTCGACGATCTTCTTGTAGCCGGTGCAGCGGCACAGGTTGCCTTCAATGCCGCGCTTCACGCAGGCCTCGTCGGGATGCTCGTGCTTGTGCAGCAGGTGGTCGGCCTGCATGATCATGCCGGGCGTGCAGAAGCCGCACTGCACCGCACCGTGCTCGACGAAGGATTCGCGCAGGGCGTCGGCCTTGCTGTCGTTGGCCAGGCCTTCGATGGTGGTGACATTGCGGCCATCGCAATCGACGGCGAACATCAGGCAGGAATTCAGCGAGACGCCATCGACCTGGATGGTGCAGGCGCCGCATTCGCCTTCGCCGCAGCCGTACTTGGTGCCGGTGAGGCCGATGACGTCGCGCAGCATGGCGAGGGCATTCATGGTGACGTCTACGCTGACGCGCCGCTTGACGCCGTTCAGGGTGAATTCGATGTCATGCTTGAGCGACATGGCTGAGTATCCTTTTGGTGATGTTGTGGATCATTTCCTTGCGGTACCACGCGGTGGCGCGCACGTCGTCGATCGGCTTGACTTCGTCGCGGGCGGTTGCCGCAACCTTTTCTATCGTGGCTGCGTCCAGCCGCTGGCCTTCCAGCGCCTGCTCGGTCTGTGCCGCGCGAGTTGGCGTTGGCGCCACGGCGCCGAAGGCCACTCTTGCATTGGACAGCACGCCGTCCTTGAGCGTTCCGGCGACGCCGATCGAAATCGTCGAGATGTCGAGCGCCGGGCGCGTCCCGAGCTTGAAGAAACGCGCGACGTGGCCCGGCGCCGGCAGCGGAATGCGTACGCCGGTCACCAGTTCGCAGAGCGACTTGCGCGTCTTGCCCGGGCCGACGAAGAAGGTCGATAGCGGCATGCTGTGGCGATAGAGCTTGGCTTCCGGCATCGAGGCCAGTTCGACCGAGGCGTCGAGCACCAGCAGCGGAATCAGGGTGTCGCCGGCCGGCGAGGCATTGCAGATGTTGCCGCCGATGGTGCCGGCGTTGCGGATCTGGTCGCTGGCGAAATGGTCGCAGGCCTCGACCAGCACCGGCAGATGCTCCCTGACCAGCGGGTGCTCCATGATCTCGGTGATCGTGGCCAGCGCGCCGATGCGGATCTCCCGGCCTTCCAGCGTGATGCCGGTCAGTTGCGGAATATGGCGGATGTTCATCAGCGTGTGCTTGATCTTGACCCGGCCGGCCTGACTTTGCGGCGTCAGGTCGGTGCCGCCGGCGAGTATGGTCACGTCGCCGTCCTTGAGGCACTCGACTGCCTGATCGAGGCTGGTCGGTGCGAAATAGTGTTTGAGTTCGGTCATGTTATTTCCTCATTTGAAACGGAGGACACCAAGGCAACGCATGAAGCGCCAACTCCCTCCCCTTCAAGGGGAGGGCTGGGGTGGGGATGGGGCAAACTGGCAGTGCAAGGGCCGATAGAACGCCCGATTCGTTCCCCATCCCCCTCCCGGCCTCCCCCTTGAAGGGGGAGGAGATGCGATCCCTGCGGCCCTGCGCTCTCTGTGTTGATAGCGGTGTCCATATCTAAAAACGGATCGGTTCCTGGTAGCGGCCAAATACGCTGACCAGTTCTTTTGTCATTTCGCCGACGCTGGCGTAGGCCTTGACCGCCTCGACCAGCGCCGGCATGACGTTGCGGCCGGCGGCGGCGTCGCCGCGCAGACGGGTCAGCGCTTCAGCCACGGCCTGGTTGTCGCGCTCGGCGCGGATGCGCTGGAGGCTCTCGATCTGCACCCGCGCGTCGTCTTCGTTGTAGGGGTGGAATTCGACCGGATGGTCTTCTTCCTGCTCGTTCTTGTAGCAGTTGACGCCGACCTTGGGGAACTCGCCGGATTCGATCTTGCGCTGCATGCCGTAGGCCTGGGCCGAGACCTTGGCCTGGATCGTGCCCTCGGCGACCATCTTGACGATGCCGCCCTGGGCATCGACCTCATCCATGATCTCCTCCATCTTCTTGCGCATCTCGTTGGTCATGGTCTCGACGTAGAAAGAACCCGCCAGTGGGTCGACGGTTTCGGTCAGGCCCATTTCCTCGATCAGCAGCTGCATGGTGCGCAGCGACAGGCGCGCCGAATACTCGGTGGGTATCGTGTAGGCCTCGTCGTAGGAACACAGGGCCATGGTCTGCGTGCCCGAGAGCGCCGAGATCAGCGCGTAATAGGCGCCGCGCACGATATTGACTTCGGGCTGCTCGAAGGTCAGGCCGCCGCCGCCACCGGCCGCGATCATGCGCAGCCACATCGAACCCGGCTTCTCGGCGCCGTACTGCTCCTTCATGATCTTGGCCCACAGCCCGCGCCCGGCGCGGAATTTGCAAACCTGCTCGAAGATGTTGCCGAAGATATTGAAGTTGTAGGACAGGCGCCCGGCGAACTCGTCCACCGGCAGGCCGCGCCGGATCGCATCGTCGGCATAGGCCTTGGCGATGCAGAAGGCATAGGCGATTTCCTGCGCCGGCGTCGCCCCGGATTCGCGGATGTGATAACCGCAGACCGAGACCGGGGTGTATTTCGGCGCCTCCTTGGCGCAGTATTCGATGGTGTCGCCGACCAGGCGGATCGAGGGCTCGACCGGGAATATCCAGGTGCCGCGGCCGATGAATTCCTTGAGGATGTCGTTCTGCGCCGTGCCGCGCAATTCCTTGACGTCGTAGCCGCGCTTCTCGGCCATCGCCAGGTACATGGCGATCAGGATCGCCGCGGCGCCGTTGATGGTCAGCGAGACGGTGATCTTCTTCAGGTCGATGCCGTCGAAGGCAATTTCGAAGTCGCGCAGCGTATCGATCGACATGCCGACGCGGCCGATCTCGCCCTCGGCCAGCGGGTCGTCGGAATCGAGGCCGATCTGGGTCGGCAAGTCGAAGGCGACGTTGAGTCCGGTCTGGCCGTTGGCGATCAGGTATTTGAAGCGCTGGTTGGTATCGGCCGGATTGCCGAAGCCGGCGTACTGGCGCATGGTCCAGGGCTGCTTGCGGTACATCTCGCGGTGGATGCCGCGGGTGAAGGGATACTGGCCAGGATCGCCGACCATCTCCATGCCGCCGCTGGCTGCCACGTCTTCCGCGGTGTAGAGCGGCTTGACCTCGATGCCGGATTCGTTGATGACCTTCTTCATGGCGGGTTTCTGCGGGGCGTTCATGTAAAAACCTTCACCACAGAGACACAGAGACACAGAGAAAGGCAAATGTCAGAGAGCCTCTGTGTTTCCTCTGTGCCTCTGTGTCTCTGTGGCTCAAGTTGAATTTGAATGTTCATTTGACTTCCTTGCGGATGTACTCGGTGATGGCGTCGAGCTTCGAGCCCGAGGGAAAAATGCCCTTGAAGCCGAGTTCGCGCAGCGCGTCGTGGTCCTGCGCCGGCAGGTTGCCGCCGATGACCCAGAGCTTGTCGGTCAGGCCGTTGGCTTCGAGCAGGGGCTTCAGCTTGCGGCAGAAGGGGATGTGCGAGCCGGCCATGGAGGACAGCGAAATCACGTCCACGTCCTCTTCGAGGGCGATGCGCGCGATCTGTTCCGGCGTCTGGCGCAGGCCGGTGTAGATCACTTCGAAGCCGGCGTCCATCATGGCGCGCGCGACGACCTTGGCGCCCTGGTCGTGGCCGTCGAGGCCGGGTTTGCCTAGTAGAACCTTGATGCGACGTTCATTCACGCCGATACCTCCTTGGCGATAATCAATTTCAAAATCTCGCTGGTGCCGCCGCCGATCAGGGTAAAGCGGACATCGCGCAGGTAGCGTTGAACCGGGTATTCCATGGCATAGCCATAGGAGGCGAAGACCCGCGCCGCCTTGTCGCAGACGGTGGCGGCGGTTTCGGTGGCGAACAGCTTGGCCATCGCCGCTTCCTTGTGATACGGCTTGCCCGCGTCGCGCCGCCACGCCGCGTAATACACCAGATGCTCGGCGGCTTCGAGTTCGGTGGCCATTTCGGCCAGCTTCATCTGGATCGCCTGGTAGCGGTTGATCGCCTTGCCGAACTGCTTGCGCTCGCCGGCATAGCGCACCGCTTCGCTCAGCGCCGCGCGCGCCACGCCGAGACCCATGGCGCCGGTGATGATGCGGATCTCGCCCAGGGTCTTGCGCAGGTGGCCTTCGCCGTCGCCTTCTTCCTTGGACAGGCGATGGCTGTCGGGGACGAAGCATTCGTCGAAGGCGACTTCGGAGGTCGGCAGCGCCCAGACGCCCATCTTGTGGATTTCGCGGCCGACTGTGAGGCCCTTGAAGTGTTTCTCGACGAGGAAGATGGTCAGCTTTTTCTCCTCGCCGGCCTTGGCGAACACGGTGAAGAAATCCGCGACCGGCGCCGAGGTGATCCAGGTCTTCTGACCGTTGATGACGTAACCGCCGTCGACCTTCTTCGCCGTGGTGGCGATGGAATCCAGATCCGAACCTGAGTTCGGTTCGGTCATGCAGATCGCGCCGATCTTCTCGCCGCGCAAGGCCGGCTTGAACAGGCGCTCGATGATGTCTTCGTTGCCCAGCAGATGCAGGAACTTGGTGCCCATCAGCGATTGCATGGCCACGGCGCCGGCCAACGACATCGAACCGCGGGCGATTTCCTGCAGCGCGAGGGCGAACTCGGTCAGCGCCGTACCGCTACCGCCAACTTCTTCGGGATAACGCATGCCGAAGAAGCCGAGCGCCGCCAGTTCCTGGAACAGGGCGTGCGGATACTGCTTCGCTTCATCCAGCGCGGCGGCCTGCGGCGCGATGCGTTCGTCGCAGAAGCGGGCGAAGGTATCGCGGATCTGCTGCTGGTCTTCGGTGAGTTCGAAGTTCATAAAAGGCTTGAACCACAGAGACACAGAGACACAGAGAAATGCAGTTCAGGAAGACACAGATTCTTGTCTTCCTCTGTGTCTCTGTGTCTCTGTGGTGAAGGTTTTTGATTCATGTTTTCACGAAGCCTCGTAGCCGTAGTCGCGCTTCGCCGCTTCGGGGGTGATCACGCCGTTGCGAATCTCCTCGGCCAGCAGATTGCGGTCGCGCATTTTCGGATCGCCGTAGCCACCTCCGCCACTGGCGACCTGATGGTAGGTGGTGCCCTTGGGCACGCCGGTGATCAGGTCCTTGTTCTTCGGCACCACGGTCTGGCCGTCGGGGTAGTGCAGGCGGATGAAATTGAGGCCGCCTTCACCGCCGCCGAAGAGGCCGAAGGCCGGCTCGAAATCGCCGTCGCCGAAGGTCACCAGTTGCGTGTCGTCGGAGCCGATCTTGAAAATTGTCTCGACGCCAAGCCCGCCGCGCCACTGGCCGGCACCGGCCGAGTCGGTCAGCAGCTCGTGCTTGATCAGGGTGTGCGGCGTCTGTTGCTCGAACATTTCGTAGTCCTGGTCGAGCACGCCACCCGAGGCGTCGATCATGCCGATGTGGTCGTAGCCGTCGGTGCCGAGCATCGCGCCGGAGCCGCCCTTGAGGCCCATGAAGCCGATGTCGACATACTTCTCGTTGTTCTTCGGGTCGATGCCGGTGGTCAGCGAGGCCAGCAGGTTGTTCCAGCCGGCGGTGACGCGGTCGGGCATCACGGGGGCCAGCGCGCGCTGGATGGCGTCGGCGTTGGGCGGGCAGAGGTGGTTGCCGAAGGTGGTGGCCTTGGGGTAGGCCGCATTCAGTATGGTGCCGCTCGGGATCACGATCTCGATCGGCTGCACCATGCCTTCGTTGTGCGGGATGTCCGGGTTCACCATCTGCAGCAGGGTCAGGATGGTGGCCGAGGCGCTGGAGGTGAAGGTGCCGTTCACGAAGCCGTTGGTCTGCGGGTCGGTCTTCGAGTAGTCGAACTTGATGTGCTTGTCCTTGACCTCGATGTCCACGCGGATGGTGTATTTCGAGCCGACGAAGCGGCCGTCGTAATACACGTAGCCTTCGCCCGAGTAGTTGCCGTTGGGGATCTTGGCGATCTCGGCTTCCATCATCTTGCGCGTGGCCTCGAACAGCGCCTGCTTGTGCGATTCGTAGCTCTCGACGCCGTATTTCTTCAGCAGCTCCAGCAGGCGGCGTTCGCCGACGGTGCAGGCGCCCATTTCGGCCTTCATGTCGTGCTGCACGATGTCCAGGCGCACGTTGGCGAAGATCAAATTCCAGACGTCCTTGCGCAGCTTGCCGCGTTCGACCACCTTGACCGGCGGAATGCGCAGGGCTTCCTGCCAGACCTCGACCGCGTTCGGGTTGTAGCCGCCGGCGACATTGCCGCCGATGTCGGCCTGGTGGCCCTTGACCGCCGTCCAGGCCACCAGCTCGTCGCCGAAGAACACCGGCTTGAAGGCGGCGACGTCGTTGTTCTGGTTGCCCAGGCTGAACACGTCGTTGTGGAAGATCACGTCGCCGGGATAAATCTCGTCGCCGAAATATTCCTTGATGTACTTGCACACCGGCGCCAGCGAGAAAGCCAGGATCGGCAGGTTCTCGGTCTGCTCGAGCATATTGCCGTCGGCGTCGTAGAGGCCGGTGACGTAGTCCTTGGCCTCGCAGAGGATGGGCGAACGCGTGGTCTGCTCCATCGAAATGCTCATCTCGTCGGTGATCGACTTGAAGGTCCGCGCATAGACGGAAAGCAGAATCGGGTCGATTTTTGCGGCGCTCATGCCAGTGCCTCCTGTTGTTGCTTGAAGCAGGCCGCGGCGAGATCCTCGCGGCCCTTCTGCCAGATGACGAAGGAACCCAGGGCATCGACGGCGCAGTCGTAGGAATCGCTGACGAAAATCGCCGTGGTTTCCTGTTCGATCATGGCGGGACCGGCGACGCGGTTGCCGTAATGCATCCTGTGGCCGTCGTAGACCGGCGTTTCGCGGAAGCTCTTGGTCTCCGGGATGTACATGCTGCGCTTGCCTTTCAGCGCGCCCGACGCGTCCACGCCACTCCAGGTGTCCGTGCGGTAGGTCGGCTTGTCGGTGATGCCGATGGCCTGGACGCGGACGTTGATGATTTCGATCGGCGTCTTTTCGCCTTCCAGCGAATAGCCGTAGAGCCGGTTGTGCTCGGCGTTGAAGGCGTGGGCGATGGCGACGGTGTCGCGGCTGTCGATCAGTTCGCGCGGCACCGTGAAGGAAACCTCGTGGTACTGCTTGATGTAGCGGCAATCGAACTTGACGTCGTAGCGACGGCGTTCCTCGGCGATGCGTTCCTCGACCAGCTGGCGTGTGCCGTCGGCTGACATCTCGTCGATCATGGCGGTAAGGCGCGGCCAGTCGATGGCTTCGAGGCGGGAAACGAAGGTGCGCACGAAGTCGTGCTTGAGTTCACTCATCAGCATGCCGAAGGCGCACAGCACCGAGGATTCGCGCGGCACGATCTGCAGCGGGATTTCGAGTTCGCTGCAGATCAGGCAGGAATGGATCGGGCCGGCGCCGCCGGCGGGAATGAAGGGAAATTCGCGCGGATCAAAGCCGCGCTTGATGGTGACTTCGCGCACGCCCTGGGCCATGTTGTTGCAGGCGACGCGGTACATGCCGGCCGCGGCTTCCTCGACCGACAGGCCCATCGGTTTGGCGATGTGCTCCTCGATCGCGGCGCGGGCGGCGGCGGCGTCGAGCTTCATCTTGCCGCCGGCGAAGAAGCCGGGGTCGAGGTAGCCCAGCACGACGTTGGCGTCGGTCGTGGCCGGCAGCCGGCCGCCCTTGCTGTAACAGGCCGGGCCGGGATCGGCGCCGGCGCTTTGCGGACCCATGCGCAGCATGCCGCCTTCGTCGAGCCAGCCGATCGAGCCGCCGCCGGCGCCGATGGTGTGGATGTCGAGCATCGGCAGGGCGATCTTGTGGCGCGCGATCTCGCCGTCGTTCTTGATCATCGGCGCATCCACCGCGACCGAGGCTTCAAAACTTGTTCCGCCCATGTCGGTGGTGATGCACTTGTTCTGGCCATGCAGACGCACATAGAACAGCCCGGCGCCGGGGCCGCCGGCGGGGCCGGAGAGCAGCGTCAGTGCCGCTTTCTCGCGCGCCAGCTGGGGCGTGATGACGCCGCCGTTGGACTGCATGATCAAGAGCAGGTTTTTGAAGCCGATGCCTTTGAGGCGGCCGACCAGCTGGTCGAGGTAATGGTTGAGCTTGGGGCCGACGTAGGAATTCAGCGCCGTGGTGCTGACGCGCTCGTAGAAGCGGATCGAGGGCAGCAGGTCGGTGGACACCGAAAGATAGGCGCCAGGCATTTTTTTCCGCACCAGTTCCGCCGCCGCTTTTTCGTGGGCGGGATTGGCGAAGGAGTTCATGAAGCAGATCGACACCGCTTGCACGCCTTCCTGCTTGAACAGATCGATCGCCTGCTGGATCTGCGCCAGATCGAGTGCTGCGGTTTCGGCGCCGTGGCGGTCGAGGCGGCCGCGGATGCCGGCGCGCAGGTAGCGCGGCACCAGCGGTTTGACGTTGGTGTAGCGGTTGTTGTACTGCTCCTCACGGATGCCGCGGCGCATTTCCAGCGCATCGCGCACGCCTTCGGTGGTCAGCAGGCCGCACTTGGCGCCGGTGCCGGTCAGCGTGGCGTTAGTGGTCACGGTCGTGCCGTGCACGATGGTGTCGATGGCCGGTGCGAAGGCTTCCAGCGACATGGGCGGGCTCATGCTGGCGGCGATGTCGGTGAGGCCGTTGACCACGGCGATCGAGGGATCGGACGGTGTCGACAGGGTCTTGAAGATTGCCGGTTCGGCGTCGTCGCGTGTGACCACGAAGTCGGTGAAGGTGCCGCCGACGTCGATTCCGATCTTTAGCGCCATAAAGTTTTCTCCGTCATTGCTGGACTATGTTGATTGGGAACAGCTTGCGCGCGCGACCATCTGCCGCACGTCTTCCTTGCGTATCTTGCCCAGCGCGGTCTTCGGCAAGGCCTCGACCACGATGACTTCCTTGGGATGCTTGTAGCGGGCAATGCGGCCGTCGAGCAGCTTCAGCACCTGCTCGGCGGTGAGCCGGCAATCGGCCCTGGGCACCACCACCGCGACCACGATCTCGCCCCAGCGTTCGTCGGGCCGGCCGATCACCGAGGCTTCGGCGATCTCGGGTGATTCGATCAGCAGGTTCTCGATCTCGGCCGGGTAGATGTTCTCGCCGCCCGAAATGATCATGTCCTTGCTGCGGCCATCGACGTAGAGAAAGCCTTCCTCGTCCTGATGGCCCATGTCGCCGGTATGGAACCAGCCGTCGACCAGCACCGCGGCGGTGGTCTGCGGCGCCTTCCAGTAGCCGGACATGACGTTGTCGCCTTGCACCACGATCTCGCCGGTGGCACCGGGCACCACGTCGGCGCCGAAGCGCTCGACGATGCGCAGTCGGCAGCGCGCTGCGACCTTGCCGGTGGAGCCGACCTTGCGCAGCGCATCCTCGGCCTTCAGATACACGGCGATCGGGCAGGTCTCGGTGGAGCCATAGACCTGCACCAGCGGCACGCCCTTGGCATGCACGGCATGGATCACGTGGCGCGGCACGATGGTCGAGCCGGTGGTGATCATGCGCAGGCCGGAAAAGTTGGCGCTGGCCCACCGGCGATGCGCCATCATCATGTCGAGTTGCGCCGGCACCAGCACCGTCAGCGTGATGCCGTCCTGTTCGATGGCATCGAAGGTGGCGTCGGCATCGAACTTGGGATGCAGCACCACCGTGCAGCCGGCCTGCAGGGCGGGCGTGGTCTGGTTGTTGAGCCCGCCGACATGGAACAGCGGCAGGGTGGTGAGTATCACGTCGTCGGCCGTCAGATCGTGCATGTCGGCGCTGTTGGCAGCGTTGCATGCAATCGCGCGCTGCGTCAGCAGCACGCCCTTGGGCTTGCCGGTGGAGCCCGAGGTGTAGCAGATCAGCAGTGTGTCGTCCCCCAAGGGGACTTCCTGCGGGGCGTCCGCGCCGATCTCCGCGTCGCGCGGAGCGGGGCCGGCGGCGCGCCCGCAGAAGTCCGCCCAGGAAATCCAGCCGGCGCCGGCCGCGCCGAAGCTGACCAGCGTCATGGCGCCCAAGGCGTCGCGGAAGGCGTCGGTCTGGGCGAGGTACTGCGGCTCGACAAACAGCAGCGTGGGCGGGCAGTCTTCCAGCATCTGCCGGTGTTCGGGCGCGGCCAGGCGCCAGTTGAGCGGCATGAACATGGCGCCGAGGCGCGCGCAGGCAAACAGCAACGCGAGCATTTCCGGGCTGTTGAAGCCGAGGTAGGCGACACAGCCGCCGCGCCTGACACCCGAGGCGGCCAGCGCCGCAGCGAGTTGTTCGATCTTTGCCGCCAGTTGCGCATAGGAAACATCGCGGCCGGGAAAACGAATGGCCGCCTTGTCGGGTGTCAGCCCGGCATTGTGGTCTATCCAGTCAGGCAGGCTCATGCGATTTCCGCGACTAGGCGTCGCAGACTTCGAGTACGACCGACATCGCCGTGTCGCCCGCGGCGCAGCCGGTGAATAGGCCGTAGCCGCCGCCCCTGAGGGCTAGTTCCTCGATCAGCTCGATGATGGCGCGGGTGCCCATCGGCGCCTGCGGATGGCCCCAGACCAGCGAGCAGCCGTAGTTGTTCATGGTCTTGAGGTCGCAGCCGGTTTCCTTGGCGAAGAACAGGTCGTTCACCGCAAACGGGTTGTGGGTCTTGATCGCCTTCATGTCGGCGACCTTCTTGCCGGCCTGCGCCAGCGCGCGTTGTGCGGCGGGCAGCATGGCTTCCGGCATGTAGGCCAGCGGCACGCGGGCCAGGCCGAAGCCATGCAGGCGCACGGCGATCTTCGGATCGGTGGACAGCTCGCGGGCTTTTTCACGCGTGGTGACGACGATCGCCGCGTTGCCGTCGGCCGGATGGGTCTGGCCGCCGTAGGTCACGGTGCCACCTTCCATCACCGGCTTCAGCTTGGCCAGGCCTTCGACCGTCGATTGCGAGACGCCTTCGTCGCCGGCCATGGTGCTGGCGGTCTTCTTGAAGTTCGGCGCCGGCACATCGAAGGGCAGGGTCATGTAGCGGCGCAAAAAGGCCGAGTCGTTCTCCAGCGACTGGCGGTACTGCTCCTCGCGGCGCAGCACCAGCTCGTGCTGTTCGGCGGTGCCGATGCCGTGTTTCTTGGCGACGTTCTCCGCGGTCTGCAGCATGGCGTGGCCGCCCAGCGGGTCGCAGCCGAAATTGTCCATGACCCAGTCTTCCGCCAAGCCGGTGCCGCCGGGGCCGCGCGGATTCGGGTAGTAAAGGTGGGGTCCGTTCGAGGTGCGGTCGCAATTGATGGCGAGCGCGGTGGTCGCCATGCCGGTCTCGATTTCCTGCGTTGCGGCGAGCAGCGTGCGCACGCCGGTGGCGCAGGCCTGCATCAGCGTCGGGCCGCCGGCCTGGCTGGCGCCGATCATGCCGGTGAGCCAGGGCAGGCCGTAGAAGGAATATTTTTGCGGCACGGAGAAGCCGAGCGCGCCGTAGTCGAAGCACTTCGGGTCGATCTTGCGCTTGGCCAGTTCCAGTTTCGCCACATGGGCGGCGAATTCGATGCTGTGCAGGTTGGCGAAGCTGCCCTGCCAGCGGGCGAAGGGCGTGCTCCAATAAGCGCCGTAGGGAATTTCTGCTTTGTAGGTCATTTCGCTAGTCCATTCATGCGTGATATCGGGGAGGCCCGGCGGGGTCCTGCCGCCGCGCCGGTGATCGCCGGGGAAGGGCGGTCTTAGCGCACCGAGGCGCTCTGTTCCGCCTCTTTTTCCTGGTCGATCTCTTCAATGGCCGTGATGAGAAAGTGCTTGGCCGCTTCGAGGTGCTTGTGCATCGCCGCGGCAGCGGCATCCGGATCCCGTTTCTTGAATGCGGCATGAATGTTCTTCATGCCGGTCAGCGCAGTCTTGCGGGCGCTCGCGTCGCCCAGGGTCAGTACCCGCAGGAAGCGCACATGGCCCACATACTGGTCGAGCAGCTTGGACATGCGCCGATTCGGAATCAGCGCGCGCCAGGCGTTGTGGAAGCGGCTGTTGGCTTCGAGGAAAGCGCGGAAGTCGCCGTTCTTGTCGGCGGCCGTGGCTTCGTCGATCGCCGCGGCCATGCTGGCCAGATCGGTAGGGCTGCTGATCTCGGCGACGGCGGTGCGGGCCGCGGCGGGCTCCAGCAGGAAACGCAGTTGGTAGATTTCCTCGATGTCGGCGTCGGTCAGTTCCGGCACCACGAAGCCGCGTCCCTCGACCGCGATCATGCCTTCGCTTTCGAGCCGCGCCAGGGCTTCGCGCACGGGGGTGCGCGAGACGCCGAGCTGTGCGGCGAGGCTGACTTCCTGCAGGCGTTCGCCGGGTCGAATCTGGTGGCTGCCGATGTTGTCGCGCAACTGGTGATACACGCGATCGGCCAGGCCGGCGGGTCTTTCTAGGGGTTTGATTGACGTGTTCATGGCAGAATCATTTGCGCTATTGCGCTCGCGTCATGGAATACTGGATACTGTATACGCAGTACATCGGGAGTGTCAATAGGACAGGTGGCAAAAGATGGGTGTTTCGCTTGATGAATTGGCGCGCGGCATCGCGGCGGCAGAACGGCCGGCTCTGGCGCGGGCGCTGTCGCTGGCCGAGCGCGATCCCACCGCCGCCGCCGCGCTGCTGGCGCGGCTGGCGCAGAGGCTGGGCCGGGCTCATGTAATCGGCATTACCGGGCCGCCGGGCGCCGGCAAGTCCACGCTGGTCGGCGTCATGGTGCGGCATTTCCTGCAACTCGGGCAGCGCGTGGCCGTGCTGGCGGTCGATCCGTCGAGCCCGGTCAGCGGCGGAGCCTTGCTCGGCGACCGCTTTCGCATCGGCGAAGCCGACGACGACAATCGCTCCTTCATCCGCTCCACCGCCACGCGCGGCAGCCTCGGCGGCCTGACCGGCGCCGCGCGCCAGATGGTGCAATTGATGGATGCCGCCGGCTACGACCTGGTGCTGGTGGAAACCGTCGGCACCGGCCAGTCCGAGATCGACGTCGCGCGGCTGGCCGATTTGCTGCTGGTGGTGTTCCCGCCCGGACTCGGCGACGAGATGCAGGCGATCAAGGCCGGCATCCTCGAACTGGCGGATCTGCTGGTGGTGACCAAGTGCGATACCGACGGCGCCAGGCGCGCCTGCCAGGCCCTGCAGACCGTCGCGCCGCTGTGGCGCAACGCACCGCCGATCCATCCGGTCAGCGCGCTTTCCGGCGAGGGCATCGCCGCGCTGGCCGAGGCCGTGCTGAGCCGCGCCCGCAGCGCGCCGCCCTTGGCCCGGCCCGGCCCGGCGGCGCCCGCACAGACTGCGCTGGCCGCCTGTTTCGACCAGTTGCGCGCCGAACTCGAACGCCGCCTGCCTTTCGATTGGGCCGGCAGCCTGTCGCTGCAGTTGCAGCACGCGGCTACAGGCGGGGAGGAAGGCAGGCTCGGCGTGGTTTGCACGCTGCGCTCGGGCGGCGAGGCATTTCAACTCGGGGCTGCCGCTGCCGGACTGATACTGCTGGCAGGGGAAATGCATCTGGATTGCGTCGTCGAAGAAATGGATGCTGCCGGTGGCAAAATGCACCTGGTGTTCAGGCATGCCGCCTGAATCGGGCAGGCGCTTCCCAAACGCAAAGGACCGCAGGCATGGATGAGCGGCAAATCAGGCAGGCTGTGCTGGAAACCCTGAAGTCGATCGCGCCGGAACTGGATGTCGGCCAACTCAAACCCGATCAGCCGCTGCGGCGCCAGGTGGATCTCGATTCGATGGACTGGCAGAACGTGATCGCCGGCCTGCACGAAAAACTCGACGTCGATATCGCGGTCGGCGATTACGCCAGCGTCGCCACGCTGGACGGCCTGGTCGGCTGCGTCGGCGAACATCTGGCGGCGCCCGCCGCCGCGCCGGCCGCGGACAGCGCGGGTTATCCCTGCGGCCTCGACCATCCCTGCACGCTGTTCGACGGCCGGCAGGTGCGCATCCGTCCGATCCGCCCCGACGACGCCAGGATCGAGGCCGACTTCGTGCGCCACTTGTCGACCGAATCGCGCTACGAGCGCTTCATGGTCAGCATGAACGAACTGTCGCCGGCCAAGCTCAAATACCTGACCAATGTCGATTACGAACACCACATGGCGCTGGTGGCGACGGAAGCCCACACCGGCAGCGAAATCGAGGTCGGCGTCGCGCGTTATGTCGTCGCCCCCGGCACCACCCGCTGCGAATTCGCGATCGCGGTGGACGACGCCTGGCAGGGCTCGGGCCTGGCCGGCAGCCTGATGGCCGCGCTGATCGACATCGCGCAGAAAAAGGGCCTGACCGAAATGGAAGGCTTCGTGCTGTCCGCCAACCACAAGATGCTGAAGTTCGCGCGCCAGCTCGGTTTCAAAGCGGAGCACGATCCCGACGACTGGCAGACGGTGCACGTGCTGCGCAAGCTGTAGGGCCGACTTCAGTCGGCCATCGTCAAAACAAGAACGGGGACCGCGGTCCCCGTTGTCACAAGACGGATGACTCCGCTTAGTCTTCGTACTTGAAGGACATCGAAACGCGCGCGCGATAAGCCACCACCTTGCCGCCGTCGATCTTCATGTCGAGCTTGGTGATCTCCGCCACGCGCAAATCGCGCAAGGTCTTGGCCGCCGATTCCACCGCCGCGCGCGCGGCATCTTCCCAGGATGTCGGGCTGGAACCGACAACTTCCACGATCTTGTAGACGGGATTCTCGTTCTTCGATTTCTTTGCCATGGTCGCCTCCGATGAATATAGGTTTGGCTGAGTTGTGTGTCAGCAAATCCATGATAGTCCAATCGCTTGAACCATGCAGGAGCAAGGGCAAGAGTTGGCGCTGGCGGTACGGCGAGGGTGGGTTGCTACCTCAGCCAGTGGTCTGCTTCGAGAGTGATGTGAACCTGTAGGGCCGGCTTCAGCCGGCCGAGAGGGATGGCGGACTGAAGTCCGCCCAACAATGCAACGGCCATTTCGCAAGCGCTACACAAGCGCCGTTAAACTAGCGCGACTGAACGAGTCAGCTCCACATTGGTTTGCGAATGTTTGAGCGAGCTTCATTGCTCATGCGAGCGCCGTGCCGCCAGCGCCAACTCCAGGCGCTCCCAGCCGGATGTTGCCCAAGCTCCGGCGACATCGGCACGGTGCCTCGTGATGTGCTCGTCTGTTGGAGTTATTGACAACGACCACCAGTGTTGGCATTATCTCCAACATGAAGGCTGCTGAACTCATTTGCAATCGCATCGCCTACTCGGAATCGGCGTTTGCGGAATTGGTGCTGTGGCGCCTACCAAACCCGATCAAGGGCTCGTCGCATGGCTTCAAGTACAGATTGGCGTATGTCGTACGCGGAGAATGCGTTCTGCGCTACGACAACGAGATAGGCAAGGGCGACCACCGGCATTTCGGCGGCAATGAAAGTGCATACATTTTTACGACACCGGATCAGTTGATCGCCGACTTTCAGGATGATATTGCGAGGTGGAACCATGAAAACCCTGACTCTTGATGTACGAACGCCTGCCGAATCGATGGCCGATTTTTCGCGTGCCTGGAAGTCGGGGAAGGCGCAAAAGACCGCGCGTATCAGCTTTGCCACCCCGGAACTGCTTTGGAAGGTGTTGACCGAAAAGCGGTGGGAACTGCTCAAGGCGCTTTGCGGTACGGGGCCGGTGTCCATTCGCGAAGCGGCTCGCCGCGTGGGGCGCGACGTAAAGGCGGTGCACGGCGACGTCACGGCTTTGCTTAACGTCGGCGTGCTCGACCGCACGGCGGACGGTCAGATAGTTTTTCCGTTCGAGGCTGTGAAAGTCGAGTTCCTGTTGCAGGCCGCCTAGCGCACGAAGACAATTGTGCCTGTCGATGAGTTCATCTTCTTCCGTCACCAAGCTTCGATACGCCGATCTGCTCGTTGCATTCGAGTTTGCCAGCGCCGGCGGGTCTATCGACAGCGCTGCCTATATCGATCGCGACACGGGGGCAACCCATTTCGTGTCGCCCGACTTCGATTTCGACGAGGAGCTTCCGCCGGACCTTGAATCTTCCAATCGATACATCGCCGTTCCAAACAAGTACGTCCTGGACCTCGGCCGCCACCTGGTCTTGTCTTTCATCGACCGCGAACTTCCGAACGACTATGGCACCGTGGCCGCCTTCTTCCGCAAGAAGGGCGCCTATGCTCGTTTCACGAATTTTCTGGAAACCCGCAGGCTGCTGCAGCGCTGGTACGACTTTCGGGCGCTCAGAATCGAGGAGGCCTTGCGCGAATGGTGCCGTGACAACGGGATCGCGATCATCGATGAGGCATCGACCCGCGAGTGAGGTCTAAGGTCCTTGCACGTTTCCGGTCCGCTTGTCTGCTTCGCCGTATCGGACTCTGTCTGCCGGGGATTCCGCTTCGCGGGCCGGCAAGCGCCAACTCTTGCCGCCCGCGGCCGTGTAAAGCCTAGCCGCCGGCGATGATCGGCACCAGTTGCACGCGGTCGCCGCTGTGCAGGGCCTTGGCGGATTCGCCGAAGAGCAGCATTTCGCCGTTGACCGTGACGTTCCATGTGGGATCGTCGAGTTGCTTGCGGGCTTCGGGCAGGTGGCGGCGCAGGGCGTCGCGCAGTTCGGCGACGTTGGCGACCGGCTGATCGATGACGATGGACTTCTCGGGTGCGCCGGGCAGCGGCTGCGGCAGTTCGACGCGCAGGGCGAAGCCGGTGGCGGCCAGCGCCAGTTGCTGGTGCCAGTCGGCCCGTGGCACGCCTTCGGCATTGAGGCCGGTCAGTTCATAGAAGCGCGCCTTCATGGCGTCGAATTCCTTGCGCTCGATCTTCTCGCCCTTGAACGGGCCTGTGTCTATGCTTTCCTCGAACCAGCGGCGGGGCAATGTGTCGTCCTTCGCGCGCAGGCCGAGGCGGAAATTCAGCAGGTGTTCGAGGCCGGTGATGTTGCGCCCGACCTCGTCGAGTTCTTCGGCCGTCACCGGCAGGCCGGTCATGGTGCTGAGCTGGGCGGCGAAGTCGCCGCAGTCGGGCAGGGTCGGCGAGTTGAACAGCTTGGTGTTGAAGCGGCACATGCCGACCGAGTCGCCGACGGCGAAGGTGTTTTCGCAGCGGCGCACGGCGATTTCCTTGCCTTCGTAGCTGTTCGGCTGCGGCGCCACGGTGCCGCCGTAGAGCTGGGTCTTGAACGGCGCGTCGTCGTTGACGCGGGCGTTGATTTCCAGCGTGACGCGGTTTCGCAGGTGATCCATGCCGCGCGTGGCAACCGAGAGACCCAGCGCGAAGGCCTTGAGGATGCGCGCGTCATGCGGGTCGGACTGGAACAGGCCCTTGACCGCCATGCGGTAGTCAAGCGCTTCCGGCGGGTACTTGCCGCGTTCGACGGCGCGCGCCGAATCGGCGATGGTGTCGCCGAAGCCTTCGCGCCTGGCGGTCATGAACAGCAGCTTTTCGATGGTCTCGTAATTGCCCCACGAAAGATCGAGGCCACCGGTGTGGCTGACGTCGATGATGCCGCGCTGCCACAGTTCCATGGCCCAGGATATCGCGCTGCCGGTGGAGGCCGAGTCGAGGCCGAGGTCGTTGAGGATGTTGTTGAGGCGCAGGACGTGTTCGGGTTCGGAGAGGCCGATCATCGGGCCGAACTTGCCGACCGTGACGTACTCGGGGCCGTCGCCCTTGTCGTATTTGTCGAACTTTCCGTCGCCCTTGATGCCGTTGTAGGTGCGCAGCTTGTGATGATCGACGTCGGCCTGGGCCTTGTCGTAGCTGGCATTGCCCTTGAGCCCCATCAGCGCGGCGGAGCCCCAGCCGCCCTTGCCCTCGGGCGTCATGTCGTTCTGGTTGCGGCAATGCACGGGGCATTTGAAGCAGCCGTCCATGCCTGGACGGTAGGGATCGAAATTGTCGGCGTCGAGCGATGCGTGCCAGGCGGTGGTCTGGTTGTTCAGCGTGCCCAGGGCGCCGAGTACGCGCGAAGGCTTGTAGAGGAAGGGGGTGCCGACCTGCTTCAGCGCGTTCTTGATCACCGAGGTCGAGGTGATCTTCTTGCCGATCACCTTGTTGTGTTCCTTGAGCTCTTTCTGCAGCGGCGGGTCGCCGGGCTTGCCGGCGATCATGATGGCCTTGAGCTTGAGCGAACCCATCTTGGCGCCGGCGCCGCCGCGCGCCCAGATCGACTTGATGCCGCCCATGATGCCGCTGCACAGCGCCAGGTTTTCGCCGGCCGTGGTGATGCGTGCCAGCGCCATGTCCTTGCGCTCGGTGCAATGGAAATCGCGCTCGATGGCGGCGGCGGTGTCGAGATTGTCGAGGCCGACATAGGGGGCCGCATCGAGGAATTCGACGCCCTCGCGCGAAATCTTCAGCAGCGTCCATTGCGGCGCCAGGCCGTGCAGCACGATGTGGTCGTAGCCGAGGCGCTTGGTGAAGGCCGGGAAATAGTCGCCGGCGCTGGAATCGAGGAAGGCGTCGCTGTCGGGCGAGCGGCTGGTGAAATTGCCGCGCGTGGCGGAGGGCATGTCGCCGGTCAGCGTGCCGGCGCCGAAGATCAGGGGAACGTCGGGATCGAGCGCGCTCTTCTCTTCATCGAGCAGGTTGTAGAGCAGCACCATGTTGGCGCCGCGGCCGCCGAGGAAGCTGCGCATGATTTCGACGGGAAGGTACTTGCTGCGGATTGCGCGGCGCTCCAGATCGACGAACAGCACGGCGCCCTGGGTCGGGTACTGCGGCGTGTCGTGCATGCGTGAGCACAACCGATCGATTTTGTTCCTGACGCTCATCGTCAACGCTCCATGGCCAAGGTCCGGCGATGGCGATTAGTATACGACGTCAATGATTGGAAGTCCATCATTATCGGCTGCGGCGGGGGCGGCCGGTGAGGCGACGGACCGGCTTCAGCGATGTTGCGGGAAGACTTTCTGCAGCAGCGCGATGAAGCTCGCGCGCTCGGCCTCGCTGAAGTTGTCCAGCAGGCGTTTTTCGTGCTGCGTGACCTGGCGTTTCAGCTTGCGCAGCAGCGCGGTGCCGGCGGCGGTCAGGCGGATCGCGTTGGAGCGGCGGTCGTGCAGCGCCACCCGCCGTTCCACCAGGCCGCGCCGTTCGAGATTGTCGATGACCGTGACCACGGTCGAGCGATCGAGGTGGGTGGCGCGGGCCAGTTCGCTTTGCTTGAGATCGGGGTTGGCCTCGATGATCACCAGCACGCCGAACAGGCCCGGCGTGACATCCTCCTCGCCGGGGCCGTGGGCGAAATCCTTGAACAGGGCGATCTGCGCCATGCGCAACTGGTAGCCGACCAGGTCGGGCAGCAATCCGTAATTGATGGAGGATTTTTTCTTGGCGGCAGGAATGGCGGGCATGTCGTGGTCTGGTCAGTTCGGGGAGGTATGCGAATTTGCTGAATCCGCAGCCCGATTATGACCGCTGAAAATGCCGTGAGTCAAATAGTCGGAGTGTCAGCAACTCCGCCGCGGCCGCCGGCAAAGGCCGGGGGGTGCGCGCCGGGGCGCCAGCGCCACCAACAGTTGGCGCTGGCGATCCGGCGACCTATTCGGCGAGCTTCACATGAAAGCGCTTGGCCTTCATCTCGAAGCGCGGCAGGAAATTGCGCGCGACGTGATGCACGCGCGGACGGAAGGCCAGCATCGAATCCAGCTTGACGGCGATCTCGTGCACTACTTCGGGATCGGCGCCTTCGCAGAGTTCGACCTCGATGTCCATCTCGTCCATCTGCTTGACCTTGTTCACCGTGATGCGGAACTCATCGACTTCGGTGAACTTGCGGATGATGTTCTCCACGCCGGCCGGGAAGACATTGACGCCGCGCACCGTGACCATGTCGTCGGCGCGGCCGAGGACGCCGCCTTCGAAGCGCATGAAGCTGCGGCCGCATTTGCAGCGATCTAGATTCGCCCGCACCAGGTCGCCGGTGCGGTAACGGATCACCGGGAAACCCCAGCGGCCGAGATTGGTGATCACCAGTTCGCCGCGCTCGCCCGGGGCGACGGCCTCGCCGGTCAGCGGATTGATGACTTCGGCGATGTATTCGCTCTCAATCAGATGCGTGCCGCCGGGCTGCTCGGCGCATTCGAAGGAATGGGCGCCGACTTCCGAGGCGCCGGCATGGTCGAAGCACTTGGCGGTCCAGGCGTTTTCGATGCGCTGCTTGGTGGCCGGGATGTTGGCACCGGGCTCGCCGGCGTGCACCGTGGCCTTCATCGGGATCGACTTGATGTCGAAGCCGATTTCGTTGGCCACTTCGGCCAGGCGCAACGCGTAGGTCGGCGTGCAGCAGAGGATCGTGGCGCCGGCTTCGCGCATCAGTTCCAGGCGCTGCTGCGAATCGCGCCCGCCGCCGGGAATCATCACCGCGCCGATCTTGCGCGCGCCTTCGACCGCGGCCCAGAAGCCGATGAAGGGGCCGAAGGCGAAGGCCATGAACAGGCGGTCGGAAGCCGTGACGCCGGCGCCGGCCAGCACGTGGCCCCAACAGCGGCCCCACCAGTCCCAGGATTCGTGGGTGTCCATCACCTTGAGCGGCACGCCGGTGGTGCCGGATGTCTGGTGCATGCGCACGTAGGCTTCGACCGGATAAGTCAGGTTGCTGCCGAAGGGGCCATGGGCGGCCTGGTCGTCCATCAGTTCACCCTTCTTGGTCATCGGCAGTTTGGCCAGATCGTCCAGGGTCCTGATGTCGGACGGCGACACGCCGGCGGCCTGCCACTTGGCCGTATAGAACTTGTTGCGGCCCCACAGCTCGGCCATCATCTTTTGCAGCTTGTCCAGTTGCAGTGCCGCCAGTTGCTCGCGCGGCAGGGTTTCGGTCGCTTCGTCGAAAAATGTCATGTGAGTGTCACCGTCTGTGAGTGTGGCATTCGTGGGGCAAGGCAATCGGGCTTTTCAGCCGCCGGCGATGATCGGCACCAGGCTCACCCGGTCGCCGCTGGCGATGCGCGCGCCGCCTTCGCCCGAGAGCACCATGTCGCCATTGACCGCGACATTCCAGGTGCTGTCGTTGAGGTCCGCCGCTGCTTCCGGCAGCTTGCGCAACAAGGCCCGGCGCAGTGCCGTGACGTCGCTCACCGGTTCGTCGATCACCACCGACTGTTCCGGTGCGCCCGGCAGCGGCTTCGGCAGGTCGACGCGCACCGCAAAGCCGGTGATCGCGCGCGACAGCTTTTCGTGCCATTCGGCGGCCGGCGTGCCTTCGGCGTTGAGGCCGGTCAGCGCGTAGAAGCGCGACTTCATGCCGTCGAACTCCTTGCGCTCGATCTTCTCGCCGGCAAAGGGGCCCTCGGTCAGGGCTTCCTCGAACCAGCGGCGCGGCAGGGTGTCGTCCTTGGCGCGCAGGCCGAAGCGGAAGTTCAGCATGCGCTCGACGCCCGTCACGTTGCGGCCGATCTCGTTGAGTTCGTCTTCGACGAAGGTTTCGCCGGTCAGCGAGGTGAGCTGGGTGGCGAAGTCGTTGAGGTCGGGCAGGGTGGGCGAGTTGAAGAGCTTGGTGTTGAAGCGGCACATGCCGACGGAATCGCCGACCGCGTAGTTGTTCTCGCACTTCCTGACCGCGTATTCCTTGCCTTCGTAGCTGTTGGGCTGGGCCGACACGGTGCCGTTGTACAAGGCGGTCTTGAACGCCGGATCGTCGTTGATGCGGGCGTTGATTTCCAGCGTGACGCGATTCCTCAGGTGGTCCATGCCGCGCGTGGCGACCGAGAGGCCCAGCGCGAAGGCCTTGAGGATGCGCGAATCGTGCGGATCGGACTGGAACAGGCCCTTGACCGTCATGCGGTAGTCGAGCGCCTCCTGCGGATACTTGCCGCGCTCGACGGCGCGCGCCGAGTCGGCGATGGTGTCGCCGAAACCTTCGCGCTTCGCGGTCATGAACAGCAGCTTTTCGATCAGTTCGTAATTGCCCCAGGTCAGGTCGAGGCCGCCGGTTTCCTTCTGCGTGATGATGCCGCGCTGGTAGAGCTCCATGGCCCAGGCGATGGAGCTGCCGGTGGAGGCCGAGTCGAGGCCGAGGTCGTTGAGGATGTTGTTGAGGCGCAGCACCTGCTCGGGTTCGGCAATGCCGATCATCGGGCCGAACTTGCCGACCGTGACGTACTCCGGGCCGTCGCCCTTGTCGTACTTGTCGAATTTGCCGTCGTTGTGGATGCCGTTGTAGGTGCGTTGCTTGCCGTGCTCGACCTCGGCCTGCGCCTTGTCGTAGCTGGCATTGCCGGTGAGGCCCTTGAGCGCCGCGGCGCCCCAGCCGCTGGCGGCGCCGGGGGTCATGTCGTTCTGGTTGCGGCAATGCACCGGGCAGAGATAGCAGCCGTCCATGCCGGGACGATAGGGATCGAAGTTGTCGGCATCCAGGGTCGGCTTCCAGCTGGTCTGCTGGTTGTTCTTGGTGCCGAGCGCGCAGAGCACGCGGCTGGGCTTGTAGAGGAAGGGCGTGCCGACCATTTTCAGCGCGTTCTTGATCACGCTGGTGCCGATGATCTTCTTGCCGATCACCTTGTTGTACTTGGCCATCGGCTGCACCGGCTGCAGGTCCTTCGGCGCGCCGTGGATCATGATGCCCTTGATGCGCAAGGAACCCATCTTGGCGCCGCCGCCGCCGCGCGCCCAGATCGCCTTGATGCCGCCCATGATGCCGCTGCACAGCACCTGGTTTTCGCCCGAGGTGGTGATGCGCGCCAGCGCCATGTCCTCGCGCTCGACGCAGTTGAAGTCGCGCTGGATCGCCGCGGCCATGTCGAGGTTGTCGAGGCCGACGTAGGGCGCGGCGTCGACGAACTCGACCGCCTCGTAGGCGATCTTCAGCAACGTCCACTCGGCGGCGCGGCCGTAGAGCACGACGTGGTCATAGCCGTGGCAGCGCAGGAAGGAAGGGAAGTAATCGCCGGCGTTGGCGTCGAGGATCGCGTAGCTGTCGGGCGACTTGCTGGTGATGTTGCCGCGCGTGGCCGAGGGCATGCTGCTGGTCAGCACGCCGGAACCGAAGATCAGCGGAATCTCGGGATCGAGCGCGTCACGCTCCTCTTCGACCAGGTTGTAGAGCAGCCACATGTTGGCGCCGCGCCCGCCGAGGAAGTTCTTCAGCACTTCCAGCGGCAGGTATTTCTTGAGCGTCTTCCTCTGTTCGAGGTCGACGAAGAGCACGGCGCCCTGCGAGTTGTACTGCGGCGTGTCGTGCATGCGGGCGACGAGTCGCTCCAGCTTTTCCCTGATTCCCATTTGCTGCTCCTGTGTTGGTTTGGTCAGGCGGCCTTCAGGCTGCCCTCAGGCTGCCTTCAGTGCTTGCAGGCGGTCGTACTTGGCCTGAAGTTCTTCCTTGCTTTCCTTGTGGTCGGGGTCGGGCACGCAAGCGCGCACCGGGCAGACCTTGACGCACTGGCTCACCGCGTGGTGGCCGACGCATTCCGTGCACAGATCCGGGTCGATGACGAAGATGTCCTCGCCGGCCGTGATCGCCTTGTTCGGGCAGGCGGCCAGGCAGACGTCGCAGGCGATGCAAAGGTCGTTGATCATTAGTGCCATGTCGTGTTCTCCTCGATTGCGGTATGAATTGAATGGGTGCGGCTATTCCTGGCACAGCGGCGGGTCGGGATCCTCGATCGACAGCGCGTCGCCGGGGCCGCATTCGGCCAGCCAGGCTTCGAGCCAGCCGATGTGCTGCTGTTCTTCGGCGGCAAACTCGCGTGCCAGCTTCTGCACTTCGGGGTCGGTCGCGCTTTGCGCAATGCCGGCATAGAACTCCGCCGCCCTGCGCTCGTGCTCGAAGGCGAGCAGGATGGCTTCCCGCACCGACAGCTGGTAATGCACCTTGGTGAAGTCGATGGCTTCCGGGCTTTCGCTGTGGCGCCACTTGAAATCCCAGGGCGCGATATGCGGCAGTTCGAACTTGCTGCACATCTCGGTCAGATCGCCGAGATGGGCCTTTTCGGCCTGTTCCAGGCGGCGGAAGATCGCCGCGACCGCGGTCCGGCGATGGACTTCCATCTGGTCGGCGAGTTCGCCGTAGCGCTCGGCGGCCTCGGACTCCATGGCCAGCGCATGGGCCAGCAGTACGGGCAGGGTATCGATGGGATCGGTGTTTTGCGGATCGTCGCTCATAGCGCAAACCTTGCTTCGAGTTCGGTCACCGAGCCGTTGGTGTTTTCGAATTCCGGCCGGAACGGAGGGCGCGAGCCCTTGTACAGCACCTTGCCGACGTTGAAACCGTCGTCGGTCATCAGGCGCCGCGCGGCGCGCGCGGCATCGTCGGTGTAATCGACCACGGCGGTGCGCACGATGTCGCGCCATTCCTGCTGCTCGGGGCGGAAGGTGACGCAGGGGCTCAATACCTGCACCAGCGAGAAACCCGGATGCCGGATCGCTTCGACGATGATCCTGGCCATGTTGACCGGGTCGCTGGAGGATACGCGGGCGATGAAATTCGCACCCGAGGCGAGGCCCACCACCAGCGGCTGGAAGGGGTTGATGCCGGTGCCTTCCGGCGTCAGCTTGCTGCCTTCCCAGTCGGGCGCGGTGGTCGGCGAGGCCTGACCCTTGGTCATGCCATAGACCTGGTTGTCCATGACGATGTAGGTCATGTCGACATTGCGCCGGCAGGCATGCAGAAAATGGTTGCCGCCGATCGAGAAGCCGTCGCCGTCGCCGCCGGTGACCAGCACCGTCAGGTCGGGGCGCGCCAGCTTGAGGCCGGTTGCGACCGGCAGGGCGCGGCCATGCACGCCGTGGAAGCCATACACGGCGGTGTAGGCGGGAATCCGCGAGGAACAGCCGATGCCGGAGACGACCGCGACCTCTTCCGGCGGCAGGGCGAGTTCGGCCAGCGCGCGGGTGATCGCATTGAGCACGGTGTAGTCGCCGCAGCCGGGGCACCAGATCGGTTTCAGGTCGGACTTGTAGTCCTTGGCGGCGTATTTCTTTTTCTGCGCACAGCTTTCCATCACGCGCTCCCTGCGTTGAGTTGGTTCAGTTGATCCAGGATCTGCTTCGGGCCGAAGGCCAGCGGACCGCCGTGGTGCAGCGAAACCGTCTTTGCCGGCAGATCGTAGAAGGCGCGCAACATGCGGTAGAACTGGCCGCTGTGCGACTGTTCGACGACCACCGCGCGCTTGATGCCGGCGAGCGCTTCGGCCATCTTTTCCGGCTGCACTGGCGCAATCAGGCGTACCGAGATCAGTCGCGCCTTGCCGCCGGCGGCCGAATAACGGCGCAGCGCCTCGCGCGCCGGGCCGGTCGAGGAGCCCCAGGTGATGATCGCCGTGTCGCCAGCGCCAACTTCCGCATCCTCGATGTCGGCCCAGTGGTCGCCGTAGTTGAACTGGGTCAGTTTGCGGCTGCGCTTGTCCATCTGCGCCTGGTGGTCGGAAGCCTGCGAGGACGGCGTGCCGAACTCGTTGTGCTCCAGGCCGTCGGCCGTGTGGGTCAGGCCCGGCGTGCCGGGAATGGCCATCGGCGAAATGCCGGAGGCGGTCATTGCGTAGCGCTTGTAGCGCTCGCCCTCGACGGCGGGGGCGGTGGCCGTCAGGCGTTGGCCGATGAAAGCCAGCTCGGCCGGCTTGGGCACGATGGCGCGGGCCTGGCCCATGGCCTGGTCGGTGAGCACCAGGGCGGGCGCCTGCATGGCCTCGGCCAGATGCACGGCCCACTGCGTGGTGAACAGACAGTCGGGCACCGAGTTGGCGGCGACCACGATATGCGGCGCGTCGCCGTGCAGGCCGTAGACCGCGATGTTGAGGTCGCTCTGTTCCGACTTGGTGGCGATGCCGGTCGAAGGCCCGACGCGCATCACATCAACCACCACCAGCGGCACCTCGGCGGCGACCGCGAGGCCCAGCGATTCGATCATCAGCGACAAGCCTGGGCCGGAGGTGGCGGTCATCGCCGGCACGCCGCCGTAGGAGGCGCCGATGATCTGGTTGATCGATGCCAGTTCGTCCTCGGCCTGCACCAGCATGCCGCCGACCTTGGCCAGCGACGGCGCCAGCCATTCCAGCACCTCGGTGGCGGGGGTGATCGGGTAGGCGGCGACGAAGCGCACGCCGCCGCGGATCACGCCCAGCCCGGTGGCCTCGTTGCCGGTGATGCTCCAGCGCGGTTCTGTTGCGGCGGCAACCGATGTTGCCACCGTCGGCAGCTTCGGAATCGCCGGCAGATCGGCGGCCGCGGCAAAGCCGGCGTGGAAGGCGGCCATGCTGGCGTCGATCGCGGCCTGGCCCTTGCGCTTCAGGTTGTTCTCGACCACCGCCTGCATGGCTTCCGGCGGCAGGCCGATCAGGCCGGCAATGGCGCCCAGCGCCACCATGTTGGGGCGGCCGTTCTCGATCTTGCCGGCGATCTCGGTCATGGCCAGCGCGGCCTGCCGTGGCTTGCCGGCGAGCAGGGCGGCCGGCGCGTCGCCGTGGGCCGGATCGCCGACGATCAGGCTGTCGGCAACCAGCGGAATTTCCGCCGAGAAGCGGCCGATGTTGTCCCAGTCGATGGCCATCAGCAGATGGAAGCTGTCGTCGTGCGACATGATCGGCTCGGTGGCGAAACGCAGCATGGCGGCGGCTTCGCCGCCGCGGATCTGCGGGCCCGAGGAGCGGCTCATCAGGGCATACCAGCCGGCCTGGGCCGCCGCGTCGAGCAACAGCGAGCCGGCGGTAACGACGCCCGCGCCGCCGCTGCCGGCGATGACGAGCGAGACACTGTTGATTGTCACGAGCTTCTTCCTCCTATCGAATTTCGCCGCGGTTTGATCCGCCTGCTTTCGTTGAACCCTAATTAAATCAGGGCTAAATAACCCTACTGTCAGGAGAGAATAAACGCAAGAATGGTGGAAGTCAAATCATTTGCGGTCCATCATAAAACGCTGATACAGGTCGCCGTGCCGGACTCTGTCTGCCGGGAATTTCGCTGCGCGAGCCGGCAAGCGCCAACTCTTGCGTAAGGCAGGTCGCGCGGGCGGTTTCCATCAACTCAGGTCTGCAGAAAATCGCGGCTGTTGCCGTCGAGCACCAGGCAGGTCAGGACGCCGCTGCGGTAGGCGCCGGTGTCGATGCCGATGCGGTTGTGGCGGACCTCCGGCTGGGCGCTGATGCTGTGGCCGTGGACGATCATCGCGCCGTGCTCCAGATCCGAATCGAGAAAGGATTTGCGTATCCACATGCAGTCGTGGTCGCGCTGCTGCTCCAGGCGCACGCCGGGGCGCACGCCGCCATGGACGAAGCAGTAGTCGCCGGCCCGGTAGCTGACGCGCAAGGCACGGAAGAACGCCAGGTCCTCCTGCGGCAAGGCCGCCGCAAAGCGCTCGCGCAGCGTAATCACGCTGGCGTCGTCGCGCGCCCGGCGGTCGCCGATCGCCACGCCGTAGTCGGCCAGGGTGTCGAGTCCGTCGTAGTCGAACCAGTGCTTGCCTGCATCGTTCTCGCCGCCGAGAAAGCGCAGCAGCAGGTCTTCGTGGTTGCCCTTGAGCCATACCGGCTCGAAGCCCTCGGGCCGCCAACTGCGCACCCGGTCCACCACCGCGCGCGAATTCGCGCCGCGACTGACATAGTCGCCGAGATAGACCAGCAGCCGGCGCGCCGCCGCGCGCCGGCCCGCGTCGGCCGCGATGCGTGCCTGGATCGCGGTCAGCAGGTCGAGCCGGCCATGCAGGTCGCCGACGGCATAGATCACCGTGTCGTCCGGCGTGTGGCGATCCATCAATCGTGCCCCTGCGTCATTCCGAAGCAGGACGTCGCGGCGGATTCAGGCCGCGAAATCGCGCATTTCGGCATACACCGCCTGCTCCATGCCGAGCAGGGCCGCGCGCTGTTCGGCCGGCCACTCATAGGCCAGGGCCGAGGTGCTGACGCCGGCCCAGGACTGGTCCTTGGCGCCCATGACATCCATTTCGTAGAGCATCAGCGCCGCCGGCATCGCGGCCTCGATGTGTTCCCTGATCTTGCGCGAGCGGCCCTTGACCAGGTAGGTCAGGTCGCCCGGACCGATGATCTGGATCGATGCCTGTCCCGTGCGCTGCAGGTTGGCCATGGCCGATCCGCCGTGGTCCACGCCGAAGCGCAGGCGCCGCGGGTCGAGGCAGACCACCCAGGTGAAGGCGGAACTCGGATAGCCATCGGCCCCGGTGGTCAGCATCAGGGCCGGGACGCCGGGGCGCAGGTAGTCCACGAGCTTTTGCGGCAGGGTCGGGGTGATTTCGTTGGGCATGATCAAATCCTCGGGGCGGTGCAATGTCGGTCATGCCGGACGCCAGCCCGCGGTGGCTTCCTGGATCACGCCGTAAAGCCACAGGTCGGTCGCGCTGCCATCCACGGGGCTTGCCTGCAGCGGCAGTTGCTGCGCGGCGAACAGGCGCACGTCGCTGGCGTCGTCGCCGGCGCGCAGGCTGCCGCCGATCGACCGCGCCCGGTAGGCGACGATCAGCACATCGACATCGGCCTGTGAGTAGACGCCGATCAGGCCGTCGAGTTCGATGTCGAGGCCGCATTCCTCGCGCGCCTCGCGCCTGACCGCTGCGGGTACCGATTCGCCGCATTCGACATAGCCGGCGGGCGGTGCCCAGTAATCGGCCAGCGGCGCTGCGCTGCGCCGGATCATGACGAGTTGTCCCTCGTGTTCGATCACCGCCATGCCGACCGGGGCCGGGTTGCGCCAGGCCACAAAGCCGCAGGCGGGGCACTGCGGGCGCTCCTTGCCGCCCAGCGTGGCCGCGGCCATCGGTGTCGCGCACTGGCTGCAGTATGCGTAAGTCATTCGATCTGCAGCAACAGACGCACGCGATCGCCGTCGTTCAGGCGCAGTTCCTGGCGCACCGCCACCGGCGCGACGATCTCCAGCTTGTGTTCGGGGTAGTCGCCGACTTCAGGCAGCACCGCTGCACCGGCGACCGAGCCGTCGATCAGCACGGCAAAACACTTGGCGGCGCAGAAGCCGGCCTGCGGCTCGATGGCGATACCGGTCGCCAGTTGCATCGCCTCGCGCGCGGCGATCCAGTCGGCGCCTTCCAGGCTCAGGTTCAGCGTGCCGGGGTAGGGCCGATAGCCCAGCTTGTCGCGGAACTGGCGATCGACCCAGTCGAGTGCGATGAAGCCTGCGCCTTCACCGAGGCCGCTGCACAGGGTGCCCTCGAGCGTCATGCGCATGACGTCACTGGCCGGATTTGGCTTTCTCGCGTTCTTCATTGCCGGTCCAGCGCTTGAAGAGGTTCAGCTCGACGCCGAGATCGAACTGGTCGAGTGCCTTGTTGACCGACTGGTCGATGATGTCTTCGAGCGTCTTCGGCCGGTGGTAGAAGGCCGGCAGCGGCGGCACCAGCACCGCGCCGGCTTCCGTGACCTGGCTCATCAGGCGCAGGTGGCCGTGGTGCAGCGGCGTTTCGCGCAGCATCAGCACCAGCTTGCGCCTTTCCTTGAGGCAGACGTCGGCGCCGCGGATCAGCAGGTTGGTGTTGAAGGAATTGGCGATCGCGGAGAGCGTCTTGATCGAGCAGGGCGCGATGACCATGCCGGCATGCTTGAACGAGCCCGAGGAAATGCAGGCGCCGACGTCGTTGATGTCGTGCACATGGCTGGCCAGGCTCTTGACCCGGTCTATCGTGTAGTCGGTTTCATAGACGATGGTGCGCTTGGCCGAATCCGACATCACCAGGTGGGTTTCGATACCGGCCTGTTTGAGCACCTCCAGGATGCGCAGTCCGTAGATCGCACCGCTTGCTCCGGAAATTCCGACTACCAGCTTCATTTTCTTGTCCTCGTGTGGGGCCTTGTTCCGGTCAGGTGCGCGCATGGCTCACCCCGCAACAAAACCGATTTCGGCCAGGACGGTCCTGGCCTTGGCTGCCGCGGCAGCCGGAATGGTGATCTTATCGAACTCGGGGCCGCTGCCGCGCGTGGCGTCCATGCCCATGCGCGAGCCCGTGCCGCCGCCGCAGGAAGGATCGATCACGTAGCCTTCCATGCCGGAGAGGATCACCGTGTCGCGCTCGGGCTGGAAGCGCGTCGCCAGGGCCCAGGCCACCTCGCGCGAATCGCGGATATCGACGTCGTCGTCGACCACGGTGACCAGCTTGACGCGCTTGTCCATGCCGAACACGAGGTGGATCAGGCGCCGCACCTCGGTCGGCTTGACCTTGGCCAGGGCGACGACGGCGGTGAAGCCGCAGGTGCCGGTGGTCAGGTCGAGGTCGGCGATGCCGGCCATCTGGGTGCGCAACTGGCCCAGCAACTCGGTGCCGGCGGCCAGCGAGAGCAGGGCGTCGACATCGGCGGTCCAGGGGCACAGGGCCGGATAGATGAAGTCGCGGCGGTGGGTGACGGCGCTGACTTCGACCACCGGGCTGAGGTTGGAAAAGTAATAGCCGGTGTTTTCGCCGAAGGGGCCTTCGGCTTCGCGCAGCCCGGGCAGCACGCGGCCTTCGATGACGATCTCGGCGCGCGCCGGCACATCGACGGCGACGGTTTCGGCGCGGATCATGTCCACCGGTGCGCCGCGCAGCGCGCCGGCCAGGTCCATCTTGTCCGGTCCCAGCGGCCCGGTCTTGACCACCGCCGCGATCAGCAGCGCCGGTTCGACGCCGAGCGCCACGGCGATGTCCAGCGGCTTGCCCGCCGCTTCCGCATTGGCGAGGAATGTGGACAAGGGCGGATTGGCCAGCAGGATGCCCATGCGCCTGCCGCCCTTGACCATCATGCGATGGATGCCCATGCCGCGCCGGCCCGTCGCCGGATCGGTGCACAGCACCACGCCGGTGGTGATGAAGGGGCCGCCGTCGCCGGCGTAGTGGGTCAGCACCGGCAGAAGTGCGCCCAGATCCGCCGGCGCCAGATGCAGCACCTCCTTGACCGGCGCGTCGCTCGTGAGTCGCGGCGCGATGCCCTGCCGCGTGCGCTGCAGATAGGTCGCCGCCAGTTCGGCTTCGCTGGTGTCGAGCGCCTTGGCCACGCGCTTGCGGCTGGCGACCAGGTTGCCGACCACGCGCGCTCCGGGATGACCAGTGACGTTCTCGAACAATACTGCCGGCCCGTTGGCCGGCATGGCGCGCAGCAGCGCCGCCATTTCATGCTTCGGATCGAAAGCCTGGCCGACCTTCAGCAGGTCGCTGCCGAGGTCGGCGAGAAAAGCACGCAGGTCGGTGTAACTCATGTCGCTGGAAAGTTGGCGCTGGCGCTACGGCGCCGGCGCCACTTTCGCTCCTCCCTGATCAGAGATACTTTGCGGGACAGCGCTGGATTTCCTCGATCACCTTGATCGAGAAGCGCGCCTTGCTCAACTGGCCGCGTCCCAGCCGCACCTGCAACTGATCGGCGAACTGGTCGAGCGCGGTCGACACCTGCGCCCTGACGCGCTTGTAGGTGTACTTCTGCAGGCCGGGGTTGAGGGTGCGGATGGTGAGTTCGAGATCCGTGCCTTCGACCAGTTCCGCCACATCCATGACAAATACTTCCCATTGGTTCATCGCATGTGCTCCTTACTTGACGGGCGGATAGCCGTAGGCGGTCCAGTTGCTGGTGACCTGGTCCTGGATTTCCTTCGAATACACGTTCTTGAAGGAGACGGGTGTCGGCACGTCGTTGATCGGGTCCCAATCGACCGGCCACAGGCAGTCGAACAACACCTTGGAACCAATGGAATATTTGCGCTCGTGCGGCGTCGCAAACGGGTAGAGCGGGGTGCCCACGGTGTTCTTGTAGATGTGGATGCCGTTCGCCGGATGGCAGCGCGTGCAGAAGGCGTGATAGACCTCGTCCCAGTTGTAGATGTCGGTCTTGTCGTCCACCACCATGACCATGTGGAACCAGGGGCCGAGCTTGCTGCCGAAGGCGAGGTGGGCGATCTGGCTGGCGACGCCGGCATAGGTCGGCTTGACGCCGACGATCATCATGTGGTGCGTCGAGCGCGGATGCATATACACGCCGGTGATCGGAATGCCCTGGCTCCTGAGCAGCTTTTCCAGTTCGAGGCCGAGCGAGAAGGAGCGCAGCATCTGGCCCTCATCCTGCGGCGTGCCCATGTTGGAAATCGTCATCGTCGCGTTGTTGCGATACGTGATCGCATTGACGCGGAAGGTGACGCGGAAATCGCGCGGGCTGGTGCGGTAGCCGGTGTATTCGCCGAAGGGGCCTTCCTCGACCTTGTAGTCGGGCAGGATCACGCCTTCGAGGATGATCTCGGCATCGGCCGGCACTTCGAGGTCGTTGGTCTCGCACTTGACCAGGCGCGCCGGTTCGCCGGAGAGCATGCCGACCAGTTCCGGTTCCGGAATCGGCGAGGGCGCGCAGGCGGCCATCGCCGCCAGCGGCGAAAGGCCGATGGCGGTGGCAAAGGGGCAGCCCTCGCCGCGCGGCAGGTAGTACTCGGTCAGCGCCTTGCCCAGGTCGGAGAAGGGGAACACGGCGCCCGACATGGTGCGGCCGTCCCACATCATCTGCCGGTACATGCCCCAGTTCACGTCGCCGCGCACCGGATGCTTGGTCACCACCGCATGCCAGGTGCCGACATAGCGGCCGCCGTCGCCGTCATGCACCAGCGGCACCGGTAGCTTGCACAGGTCGACGTCGTCGCCGAGCAGGATGTTCTCCTTGCACGGTGCGTCCTTGCGGGCTATGGTCACCGGGGCGATCGGCTCGCTGTTGGTGCGCTTCAGGTATTCCTTGCCGATCTCGGGCAGGGTCGAGGCAGGGTCCATGCCCAGGGAAATCGCCATGCGGCGATAGGTGGACAAGGGCGCGCCGAAATAGCTGAAGCCCGGATAGTCCTTGATGTTTTCCATGAAGGGCGCGGCCTGGCCCAGCTCGCAGACGCGGCGCACGATGGCGCCGGCCTCGTTGTCCCAGTCGACCTGCTGCTTGATGCGCACGGCGTCGCCCGACTTGATGCAGGCCTCGACGAACTCGCGATTGCTTCTTGGTGCTGATATTTTTGACACGTCTTGCTCCTAGAAAAAACTTAAAGCATTTGAACCACAGAGACACAGAGACACAGAGAAGACCAGAGAGAAACCGGTTGCGAGCGATTTCATCGAGGATTTCTTGTTTTTCTCTGTGCCTCTGTGTCTCTGTGGTGAAGATTTTTTCTATCCGACCTTGGCGAGAACCTTGTCCCACTTGTCCTGCGCCTTGAGGATCATCTCGGCCACTTCGCGTACCGCGCCGTAGCCGCCGCGCGCCTTGGTGACATAGGCCGCGTGCTTCTTCACGTCCTCGACGGCGTCGCCGACCGCTACGGCCAAGCCGACGCGCTTCATCATCGACAGGTCGACCAGGTCGTCGCCGACGTAGGCCACCTGGGCGTCGGTGATGCCCATTTCCTTGAGCATTTCCTCGTAGGGCTCGGTCTTCTTCTTGATGCCCTCGTGGAAGCGCTTGATCTTCAGTTCCTCGGCGCGATGACGTACCGCGCCGGATTTCTTCGAGGTGATGATCGCGACTTCGACGCCGCTCATCATCAGCACCACGACGCCCATGCCGTCCTTGATGTCGAAGTTGCGCGTTTCGACGCCGTTGTCGTCGATCACGATGCGGCCGTCGGTCATGACGCCATCGACGTCGAGGATGACCAGCTTGATGTCTTTTGCCTTGTCCATGTTTTTGTCCTCAATCGATTCCGTATTCGGCCCAGCGGCCCTTGATCTTGGCCAGCATTTCCTCGTCCATGCGCGCCTCGACCGGCTTCTGCTTCCATTCATACGGAATGCAGGCGTCCATGATGATGCGCGAGGTGGTCAGCTTGTTCGAATCGGGATCGAGCGCCGGGTCGAGCGGCGTCGAGCGGCCGCGCTTCTGGATGTCGGTGCCGCGCGCCGGATCGTAGCGGCAGGACAGCGCCCAGAACACGCGCTGCAGGTCGTCGGCCATGATGTCGTCGTCGACCGTGATGATGCCCTTGATGCCGTAGGAACCCGTGTTGCTGCCGATCACCGCGTTGGCCACCTGGTTGGAGTGCCCCGGGTACATCTGCTTGACCGAGACCACGGCCCAGAAGCGGCCGGCCGATTCCGGCAGCACGCAGACCGAGCTGATGCCCGGAATCTTCATCTGTTCCAGTTCGGTCCACAGGGTCGCGGTGCGCGTGAAGGCCAGCAGCATATGCACGTCGGTGACCGGGCGGCCCTGGCCGGTGGCCCACAGCACCGGGTTGTTGCGGTGGAGAATCTGCTTCACTTCGAGCGCCGGCTTGTTGATCACCTTGTGCAGCTCGTCGGTGTAGTAGCCCGTGTATTCGGCGAAGGGGCCTTCGGGGCGGAAGTTGTTGGGGTCGATCTCGCCTTCCAGCACGATCTCGGCGCCGGCCGGAATCGGCAGGCCGGTCAGCGGCGCCATGAGGAATTCGGCGGGCTGGCCGCGCACCGTGCCGGTGATGTCGAAGTCGTTGGCGCCCTTGTGCATCAGCGTGCCGGCCATGAAGATCAGCGGATCGCAGCCGATCACCGCGGCGGCCGGCATTTTCTTGCCCAGCTTGGCGTACTTCTTCATGATGCGCTCGCCGCGCTTGCCGGGCAGGATCTGCACGCCGCAGGTCTTGCTGTCGAGCATCTGCATGCGGTAGGTGCCCAGGTTGGTTTCGCCGGTCTCCGGGTCGCGCAGCACCAGGAACACCATGGTGCCGATGTAGCGGCCGCCGTCGAGCGGGAAGAACTTCGGCACCGGGAACATGTTGAGGTCGACCTTGTCGCCGCTGATGATGTTCTCCAGCACCGGGCCGTCCTTGACTTCCTTGGCCTTGATCAGGCCCTCGGAGGTGATGGTCTTCTTCATCCAGGCCCGCGCCGATTCGCACATCGACAGGTGATGCGGCAGGCCCAGCATGATCGCCAGGCGCTTGGTGGTGGCGAAGGCGCCGGTGAATACGGGCGAGCTATAGCCCTTGATGTTCTCGAACAGCAGGGCCGGGCCCTTCTTCTCCTCGGTCAGCTTCGAGACATGGGAGATTTCCAGGTTCCAGTCGACTTCGGCGGACACCCGTTTCAGTTCGTTGGCGGCTTCGCATTGGTTGATGAAATACCTCAGGTCCATCGGGGAGACTCCTTTGTTTGAAATTGGTTGATGACGGTGCTGTTCAATGCCTGGCCTGCACCGACTCGATCACCGGGAAGCCGGCGTCTTCGAGTGCCTTGACCACGTTGCGCGTGTCTTCGCAGTGAAAGCGCACGATGACCCGCTTGCGGTGGTGTTGCTGCGGATCGATGTCCTCGGGTTTGCCGATCGGGTAGATCGCCTGCACTTCGGCGCCCGCACCTTCGACGACGTCGGTGATCCTGCCGATCACGCCGGGCCCGAGTGCAAGCGGCGCCAGGGTCACGCCGCTGCGTTTTTCCCAGGCGCCGAGAAAGTGGGCGGCGAGGGAAAAAACCTCGTTGGCCGAGATGATGCCGACCACCTGGTCCTGGTCCATCACCGGAAACTGGGCGATGCCGAGCTTCTGGCCGAGCTGCAGGCAATGCTCCATGGTGTCGTCGGCGTCGACGGTGGCCGGGTTGCGCACCATCAGGTCCTTGACCTTGAGCCGGCCGGAAAAGAAATTCAGTTCATCGGTGTTCTGCGTGCGCAGCGCGAAGTGGGCCGCGCGCAGGCAGTTGGCGCGCGTGATCAGGCCGCGCAGGCGGCCGTTGTCGACCACCGGCAAGCCGTGCAAATTGTTCTCGGTGAGTATCCGTTTGGCTTCCGACAGCAGGATGTCGCTGTCGACCACCATCGGATGGGCCCGCATCCAGTTTCTGACGATCATTGTTGTGCTCTCCTAGCTCAGCTTCTTGCCGGCAATCAGGCTCGACACGATGTAATCCATCGCCGAGGTGGCGCCTGCCGAGGCGGCCACCTTGGGCTTGTCGCTCCAGATGGTTTCCGGCCGCGCCTGCAGAATGAATATGTTGCCGCCGGCCGGCAGGTCCTTGTCGATCGCCCACTCGATGTCCATCGGGCGGCCGTAGTGCTTTTCGATCTGCTTGCCCATCCAGGCCAGTTGGGTGATTTCGTCGTCGACGATGGACTGGATGTTCTGGCGTTCGAAAGGCACTTCGAGCGCCACCGACTTCTGTTCCTTGAAATCCACCGTGTAGCAGACCGTCTTGGTCGAGATGGTGCGCTCCATGATGTCCAGCGCGACCTTGTTGACCACGAAGTGGTCCGGCGTCACCTCGCCCGAAACCACCGATTCGCCGAAGCCGAAGTTCGAGTCGATGACGATGACCGAACGGTCGCCGTTGGTCGGATGAATGGTGAACATCACGCCGGCGGTCAGTGAATTGGCCATCTTCTGGATGCCCACGCTGATCGCCACCTGCTCGTGGGGAAAGCCCATCTTCATGCGATAGGCGATGGCCCGCCCGGTATAGAGACTGGAAATGCAGCGCCGCACGTGATGCATCACGCTATCGACGCCGCGCACCCAGAGATAAGTGTCCTGCTGTCCTGCAAAGCTTGCGCCGGGCAGGTCCTCGGCCGTGGCGCTGGAACGCACCGCGACCGGGACCGCCGGTATGCAACAACGTACCGACAACTTGCGGTAGGACTCGGCAATCAGGTCTTCGAGCTCGATGGAGATCGGGCGCGATTCGATCATCTCGCGGATGACGCGGGAGGCTTCCTCCAGCTTGTCCATGTCCTGGTGATCGAGGCCCTTGAGCAGGGCATTCACTTCGGACAGGATGCCGGCGTCGCGCATGAACTGCGCGTAGCCCTGTGTCGTCAGGGCAAAGCCCGGCGGCACGCGCACCCCCGCATTGATGAGTTCTCCGAGCGAGGAGCATTTGCCCCCCACCAGAGCCACGGAGTCCTTGTTGACCTCCTCGAACCAGCACACTAATGGCGTGGTTTCATTCATTCCAGCCTCCCTGCGAGCCTCTTCGATTGCCAAAATGCTGCCCATGGTCGGTACCTTTGGTGACGTCTTAGCGCGTGATGGTGATCGAACCCGAGGAACCGTCGACGCGCAGCATCATTCCGGTCTTGATCACCTTGGTCGCGTGACCGGTACCCACCACCGCCGGCATGCCGTATTCGCGGCAGACGATGGCGGCGTGGCTCATGACCCCGCCGACGTCGGTGACGCAGGCATTGATCTTGGCGAAGGCCGGCGCCCACGAAGGTGACGTGGTCGGCGCGACGAGAATCTCGCCTTCCTGCAGATCGCGGATATCCTGCGCGCTGCGACAGACGCGCGCCTTGCCCTCGACGATGCCGGGGCTGCCGGCAAAGCCCTTGAGCTCGGTGATGCTGTCGGGATCGCCGGCATCCTGCACCGAGGCCCAGTCGGCCAGCGACTTGTTGGTGACGCCCCAGAGCACGATGGTGAAGGGCTCCTGGATCACCTCGGGCGCGATGCCGATCGCAGGCGGCGCGCTCCACTGGCGGAACTTCTCCATGACGCCCTTGCGCCACTCGATTTCCGGCGGCCAGGTGAAGGTGCCGCGCGGCTTGACGCCGGTGGCCCAGGCGGTGACGACGTCCCACAAGGCCTGCTTGATCTCGTCGCGGCGCATGTACCAGATGTCCTCGATGTCGTTGATCATGCCGTGATCCTTCATGATCGCCGCGACTTCGCGCATCTTGTTCCAGAACACCGAGTGGAACCAGTGCTCGACGTAGAACAGGTGGTTCTCGACATAGGGGAACACGGTCTTGGCGCAGCCCAGCAGCTCGTCGAACTGCTTGAGGTCGGCTTCGTTGGTGATCAGCGCGCGGTACTCGGCGGTGATGCGGTCGCGTTCGGCGCGCACGGCCTCGACCGGACGGTCGATGCTGACGCCGGCCTTGATCTTGCCGATGTAGGTCTGGATGCCGGACAGCGGAATGTCGAGCGTGTCGTTCCAGCTGCGGTCGGTGTGGAACCAGCCGGTGCCGGTGGAGATGTTGAACCACGGATAGCGGGCCTTCTCGAAGGCGGCCAGCCACTCGGCGCCTTGCGGCAGCTTTTCCACGGCCAGCTTGACGGCGACCCAGTCGCGGTTGCCGACCACGGCGGCGTCGACGCCCATGGCGACGGCCTTCTTCGCCAGTTCCTTGAGCTCGTCATCCGGCTTGTACATGATCACGTCGATGCCCGAGATCATCTGCGTGATGCGCTGCAGCGGGATGCTGGGGAACAGCTTCTGCGTGAAGTCCATGAAGAAGACGTAGGCCGCATAGCCGAGGTTGAGGAACTCGAAGTGGTACTGCCAGCACTTGATGCCGAGGTTGATCAGGTCGTCGTAGTTCTTGATCAGGTGGTAGCCCTTGGATTCGCCGATCGCGTCGGTCACCACCGAGATGTCCTCGAGGTCCGGCAGCGGCGAGATCTGCAGGTCTTCCAGCTCCTTGATGGTGGCCTCCATCTTGGTCTTCCACTTGGCTTCCAGCGCATCCCAGTTCTTGTAGTAGTAACCGGCGCGCTCCATGAAGTTGGGCACCCGGCTGCCGATCTCCGCGCCGTCCTTGACCGGCACCGGCGAGATATAGACATAGCCGTTGATCATGCGGTGGTCGACGCCGCGCACCGGCGGCACCTGGAAGATGCGGTTGTTGAACTGCGACAGGGCGAGGAACCAGGCTTCGTCCCAGATCGTGTCGAAGGGATACAGCGGCTCCGGGTAGTGCAATCCGTCGTAGAACCAGAACGTCTCCTTTTCGTACTGGTTGCGTTCCGGATCGTCGGTGACGAACTGGTACTGGTACGGGTACATCCTCTCCCAGCCTTCGGTGCCGGGAATCGTGGCGGCCTTCACGTCGTGCGGTACTGGAAACTTCATTGAATGTCTCCTTCTGTAATTATTTTGAATTTCGGATTGTTTGGTCCCGGTCGGATGCCCGGAGCAGGCCATGTAACGCAAGCCACGGGCCAGCCGCGATGTGGCGGTGCAATATGCGGGGGTGGTGGACTGCGTGCGGCGCGTTCGGAACGACGTCAAAAAGCCGATGCAGCGCCTTGCGCGCCCGCAGCAAAAATGACATGGGCAAACCCGCGGAAGGGGGCTTGCGGCGCCGCGGACGAGAATCGACCCTTGATCATTTGATAAAATTCCACGTTGCCAGTCCGGGTTTTTGATGTTTCGAGCAAGAGCCGGAATCGCGACCGCCGCCGGCCGGAAAATGATTGTTTGACATCCATCAAGGCTGCGTTCACGATCAGGCATTAAAAGGGCGGATTGAGGAGTAGACAGAGTGAGAGTGAGGCCATGACCAAGCTCCGCAGTGTCGGGCGTACCAGCAGTTCGAGCAGCGAGGATTTGCGCGCCCGCGTGCATTTTTGTGCCGAGACCGGACAGATCTGGTTGCATGAGCACCGCATGCTGCTGGTGCATGCCGAGGCGCAGGCGACCCTGCGCAAGGAACTGATCGACACCCTGGGCATGGATCGCGCGCGCGGCCTGCTGACGCGCATGGGCTACGCCTCCGGCGTGCGCGACGCCGAGCTGGCGCGCACCCGCGCCGAGGATTTGACCGACCTCGAAGCCTTCATGACCGGGCCGCAGCTGCACACCCTGGAAGGCATCGTGCGCGTCACCCCGATCAAGGTCGAACTCAACCGCCATGCCGGGCAGTTCTACGCCGAGATTCTCTGGGAGCATTCCTGGGAAGGGCAGTGGCATCGCCACCATTACGGCATCCACAGCGAGCCGGTGTGCTGGACCCAGATCGGCTATGCCTGCGGCTATACCTCGGCCTTCATGGGCCGCACCATCCTCTACAAGGAGGTCGAGTGCACCGGGATGGGCCACAACAACTGCCGCATCATCGGCAAGCCGGCCGAGGAATGGGAGGACGCCGCCCTGCAGATGCGCTACTTCAACAGCGAGTCGATCGCCGACCAGTTGATCGACCTGCAGACCCAGGTGGTGCAGCTGCGCTCCTCGATCGGCGACCGCGACCAGTTGCCCGAGGACGTCACCGGCGCTTCGCCGGGATTCCGCGCCGCGTACGAGCTGCTCAAGCAGGCCGCCGGCAGCCACATCAGCGTCCTGCTGCGCGGCGAAACCGGCGTCGGCAAGGAAGTCTTCGCGCGCAGCCTGCACGAAATGAGCTCGCGCAACGGCAAGTCCTTCGTCGCCGTGAATTGCGCAGCGATCCCCCACGAACTGGTCGAATCCGAACTCTTCGGCGTCGAGAAGGGCGCCTTCACCGGCGCCCTGGTGTCGCGCCCCGGACGCTTCGAGCGCGCCGACGGCGGCACGCTGTTCCTCGACGAGATCGGCGACCTGCCGGCCTCGGCCCAGGCCAAGCTGTTGCGCGTGCTGCAGGAAGGCGAGATCGAACGCCTGGGCGACCAGAAGACGCGCAAGATCAATGTGCGCCTGGTCGCCGCCACCAATGCCAACCTCCAGCAACTGGTCAAGGAAGGGCGTTTCCGTTCCGACCTCTACTACCGCCTCAACGCCTACCAGATCGTGATTCCGCCGCTGCGCGAGCGCAAGCAGGACATCCCGCTGCTGTCCAAGCATTTCCTGGCCAAGCACAGCGCGATCCACGGCAAGAAGCTGCGCGGCTTCACCGACAAGGCCAAGCGCGCCTTGCTCGGCTACCCCTGGCCGGGCAACATCCGCGAACTGCAGAATGCCGTCGAGCGCGGCGTGATCCTGGCGCCCAGCGGCACCCGAATCGAGGTCGGGCATCTGTTCATGTCCTGCAACGACGACCAGCCGCAGGAATTCGGGCTCGACCCCACCGGCGGCCTCGACATCAATTGCTGGGAGACCGGCAAGGACCTGCGCGAGGCGGTGTTCAACGGCTCGCTGACGCTGGACCAGGTCGAAGCCATGCTGCTCGAAACCGCCGTCGACAAGGCGCGCGGCAACCTGTCTTCCGCCGCGCGCATGCTGGGCCTGACCCGGCCGCAGATCGCCTATCGCCTCAAGCGCCTGCACGAAGGCAAGGAAGGCGCCGACGATTTCGGCCCCGCGTCCCTCGACCCGACGCCGGCAGGCGCGGCCTGATGCCCACGGCATTGCCGCAGGCGGTGGCCGACTACCTCGCCGGCCACCATGTCATGACCCTGGCCACCCACGGCGCCGCAGGCCCCTGGGCGGCGGCCGTGTTCTACGCCAGCGAAGGGGCGTCGCTGATCTTCCTGTCTTCGCCGACCACGCGCCACTGCCAGAACCTGGCGCTCGATCCGCGCTGTGCGGCGACGATCCAGGAGGACTACAGCGACTGGGCCAAGATCAAGGGCATCCAGCTCGAAGGCCGCGTCGTCGAACTGCAGGGCGAGGAGGAAAAGCGCGCCCAGCGGCTCTATGGCGAAAAGTTTCCCATCGTCGGCCCGCTGGCGAAAATGCCGCCGGCCATCGTCAAGGCGCTGGCCAAGGTGCGCTGGTACCGCCTGCTGCCCGAACGCATGCATTTCATCGACAACAGCCAGGGCTTCGGCCACCGCGAGGAAATCGAGCTGCAGCGGGAGTGAGCCTGCCTTTGCATGTCGGCCCCAGGAGCAATGTGTCGCGGCGAGGTCGCCCGGCCGGCCGCACGAAATTTATTTCCTGATTGGCGTACATAGGACTCTGCCGTAGTTCCGCACGAGTCTGGCTATGACCTTTGGGATATGTATTGCGGTACAGAATGACGCCGCATATTGAATCGCATTCCCACTAGCTGTTATGCTTATACCCATAAAATAATAATGGATAATTGGCGACGCGACCAAGCGTCAGTCGATGCGGCTTTATTCCTCCAGCAAGCGTTTGACTTACCGACGAATCGACACGCGAATTCGGATTCGCTGTGCGCTTGTAATTAAGGATTGCCGATTGCCATTTTCTGTGAAGCCAGCTTTTTGCCACGCAACGCCGCCCATGGCTGCACATGAGTGACGTATCCCTGACTCTCGTGTCGGAGCCCGCGGGCGCTGGATCTTCAGCAGGTTCGCCGCACGAACCCGACACGGGCCTCATCGGCCTGGTCATGCTGGCACGCTTTCACAACATCGCCGCCGACGCCGATCAACTGGCGCACGACTTTCGCGAACCGGGGCGCAACTTCGGCATACCCCAGATTCTGCTTGCTGCCAAACAGCTCGGCCTCAAGGCACGCCGGGTGCGCACCGAACTTCCGCGTCTACCGCAAACGCCGTTGCCGGCGATGGCTGTCGATAACGACGGTCGCTTCGTCATCCTCGCGCGCGTTGATGGCGAGCAAATCCTGATCCACGACCCGCGCGTCGAACGCCCGCAGGTACTTTCCACCGCCGAATTCTCTGCACGCTGGAGCGGTGAGTTGATCCTGTTCACCTCGCGCGCCTCCCTCGCTGGCGAACTGGCCAAATTCGACTTCACCTGGTTCATCCCTGCGGTGGTCAAGTATCGCAAGATGCTCGGCGAAGTCCTGCTGGTCTCCTTCGTCCTGCAACTCTTCGCGCTGGTCACACCCTTGTTCTTCCAGGTGGTGATGGACAAGGTGCTGGTGCATCGCGGCATGACCACGCTCGACGTCATCGCCATCGGCCTCCTGGTCGTCATGCTGTTCGAAGTTGTGCTCTCTGGCATACGCAGCTTTGTCTTCGCCCACACCACCAGTCGCATCGACGTCGAACTCGGCGCACGCCTGTTCCGTCATCTGCTCAACCTGCCGCTGGCCTACTTTCAGGCGCGTCGCGTCGGCGACACCGTGGCACGGGTGCGCGAACTGGAGAACATTCGCCAGTTCCTCACCGGCAACGCGATTACCCTGGTGCTCGACCTGCTGTTCTCGGTGGTCTTCATCGGCGTGATGCTGGTCTATAGCGGCTGGCTGACGCTGGTGGTCGTGATCTCGCTGCCCTGCTATGTGATCCTTTCCGTCGGTATCACGCCGCTTCTGCGGGCGCGGCTACACGAAAAATTCAATCGCGGTGCCGAGAACCAGGCCTTTCTGGTCGAGACCATCAACGGTATCGACACCGTCAAGGCGATGGCAGTCGAACCGCAAATGATCCGTCGCTGGGACAGCCAGGTTGCCGCCTATGTCGCCGCGGGCTTTCGCACGGCGACCTTGGGCACCTTGGCGCATGAAGGCGTCTCGCTGATCGGCAAGCTGGTGACCTTGGTTACCATGTGGCTCGGCGCCCGCCTGGTGGTGGAAGGCAGCCTCAGCGTGGGACAACTGATCGCCTTCAACATGCTCGCCGGCCGGGTCGCCACGCCAGTCATGCGTCTCGCGCAACTCTGGACCGATTTCCAGCAAACCGGCATCTCGGTGCAGCGTCTGGGCGACATTCTCAACACCCGCACCGAACTGGCCAAGTCAAGCGGACAGGGCGGCCAGGGGGTACGTTCCGGCACCACTTTGCCGTCCCTGGCCGGCAGGATCGAGTTCGATGAAGTCGTGTTCCGCTACCGCCCCGACGGCCCCGAAGTTCTGCGCGGCATCGACCTCGCCATCGCGCCTGGCGAAGTCATCGGCATCGTCGGCCGTTCCGGTTCCGGCAAAAGCACGCTGGCCAAGTTGGCGCAACGGCTCTACCTGCCCGAGCGAGGTCGCGTGCTGGTCGATGGCATCGATCTCGCGATGGCCGACAGTTCCAGCCTGCGCCGCCAGATCGGCGTCGTGCTGCAGGAGAACATGCTGTTCAACCGCAGCATCCGCGACAACATCGCGCTGGCCGATCCTGGCCTGCCGATCGAAGCCGTGATGACGGCGGCGAAACTCGCTGGCGCGCACGAATTCATCCTCGAACTGACCGAAGGCTACGACACCCTGGTCGGCGAACACGGCTCCACGCTCTCGGGCGGCCAGCGCCAGAGGATCGCCATTGCCCGCGCCCTGATCGGCAACCCGCGCATCCTGATCTTCGACGAAGCCACCAGCGCGCTCGACTACGAGTCCGAACGCATCATCCAGAACAACATGAAGGCCATCTGCCAGGGCCGCACCGTACTGATCATCGCCCACCGATTGTCCGCAGTGCGCGACGCCAACCGCATCGTAGTGCTGGATCGTGGCCAGATCGTCGAACAGGGCAGCCATGCCGAACTGCTACGGCATGAAGCCGGACACTACTCGCGGCTGCATAGGTTGCAGCAGGGGTAGCCAACATGTCAATTCGCGCGACGCCCAATTTAACCCGTCCCCGGATCAAGTCCGGGGCAGGCTATTCCGGCGAACGCCTCCTCGGTCGTCATTCCGGCGAAAGCCGGAATCCAGCGGGCTCTCCTGCGCGCGTTCTGGACACCGGCATTCGCCGGTGTGACGGCATATTCAGCAATTCCTTATGTAACCGACACCTCGACATGCCTTCCCAGCGCCCGCGCCGCCGCCTCGATCTGGTCGAGCCGCGAAGCATGTTTGAGATCGAACAGCCGATCCACCTGCGGCATATGCCAGCCCAGGCGGCGCGCCAGTTCGGCCTTCTTGATGCCCTGTTCGGTCATCGCTCGATACACACCGAGCTTCGCGCATTCCAGCGCGGACGGACGCACCGTCTTTTGCCCGCGCTTGGGCTTGCTCGGCACCGGCAACGGTTTGCGATCATCCACATAGAACGACAGCGCAGATTCAAGCGCGTCGACCGCGTACATCAGGGCCTCGTCGGTATCGGCACCAAAGGTAATGGCCTCCGGCACATCAGGAAAGGTCACCAGCATCGTGCCATCGTCGGGGGTCAGGATTACGGGGTAGTCAAACATGATCTGTCCTCACTTCAAGCCAAGCTGGCGTTTGATGGCGGCCTCCAGGCCCCTGCCGAGTTCCGCCGTGCCGTGCATGGGCAGGATGGTTTGCCGCCCATTCAGAAAAACCTTCAGATGAGAGCCCTTGGCCGGCAGGAACGTAGCAGCCTTGCTGCTCCAGCCATTTCTTCATCTGCTTGGAATTCATGGGGGCAATAATAAACACATGTGTTGTGTTTATCAAGCGTCGTTGCGGCCTCCGATGCTCGTCGGGGGCTGGCTATCCCACTCCCCCCGTCCCCGGATCAAGTCCAGGGCAGGCTATTCCGGCGAAGGCCGGAATGACGGAACTTCAAACGATATCCCCATACAAATCACGCCACGCAGGATTTGTAGACTCGATCAGATCAAGCTTCCATTTGCGCTGCCAACCCTTGATCGTCTTTTCTCGCGCAATCGCGGATTCCATCGTTTCGTGCGCCTCGAACCAGGCCAAGGTATGAACCCCGTGTTTATTCGTGAACCCTTCCGCCAGATTGTTCGGGTCTTCTCGGAATAGTGTGGGTGAAATCGCATGACGATCAGATCGCGGGCAGCATGGAGGTGAGCACCTTGAGGCGGAGATACTCTTCATCGCGGAGTCCATATGCCCGTCGCTGGAGCACGCGAATCTTGTTGTTGAG